>NZ_JBVYHY010000029.1:0-19116 GCF_056033865.1 Bacillus sp. FAU20 | reverse complement strand
GAGATTAACAGTTCAGAGATTCGTTCCAAATCCGTTCATTCTAGGAGAGAGAATGTATCGAACAGGAGACCTTGTGAGAATGTTACCTGATGGAAATATTGAGTTTTTAGGAAGAATTGACCATCAAGTGAAAATTCGTGGTTTCAGGATTGAACTGGGTGAGATAGAGAGTCAACTTCTAAAACATAAGGAAGTAAAAGAAGCTGTTGTTATCGCAAGAGAAGATAATAGTCATCATCAATATTTATGTGCGTACTTTACTTCCGAATCATCGAAGGGCGAGATTAGGGTTCAAGAAATTCGAAAGTTTTTGGCAAAAGAGTTACCAGAGTATATGATTCCTGCTTTTTTTGTTCAGCTAGACAAGCTACCACTTACTACAAATGGGAAAGTGGATCGAAAGGCTTTACCAAGTCCTGATGAAAGTTCGGTTGCAGGAGTAGTAGAGTATGAGGCACCAAGGAATACAGTCGAAGAAAAGCTTGTATCCATTTGGCAAGATATTTTAGATATAGAAAACATAGGAATTCAACACAACTTTTTTGAAATTGGAGGCCATTCACTGAAAGCGACTACGATGGTTTCTAGAATCCATAAGGAACTTATGGTGGAGCTACCTTTACGACAAATCTTCCAAACACCTACTATAAAAGGAATTGGAGAATATATTGACTCTACGAAAGAAAGTGTATATGCATCGATCAAAAAAGTAGAAGAACAAGATTATTATCCGCTTTCATCTGCCCAAAGAAGACTCTACATTTTAAACAAAATAGAGGGTAGCGGAGTATCTTATAATATGCCTTTCGCTATGAAAATAAAAGGTGATTTGGATGTTCATCAGCTTGAGAATACATTCTATAAACTAATCGAAAGACATGAGGCCTTAAGAACTTCTTTCGTAATGGTAGATGGTGAACCAGTTCAAAAGATTGAAAAAGAGATAGATTTCCAAGTGACGTATAGAGAAATGGGTACCAATAAGCTAGATGATATGATTAATGGATTTGTTAAACCGTTTGATTTGGAGAAAGGTCCTCTTTTAAGGGTTGAAATTATACATGTCACAGATGATGAGCACGTGATGGTCCTAGATATGCACCATATCATTTCAGATGGAGTTTCAATGAACATTTTAAATAGAGAGCTCTGTAAACTGTATGAAGGGAAAAAGTTATCCCCATTGGACCTACAGTATAAAGATTATGCAGTATGGCAAAAAGACTTGTTTACTCAAGAGGAAATGAAAGAAGCAAGAAGAATATTGGATAAATGTTTTTAAAGAAGAAGTACCTATTTTTAAATATGCCAACAGATTATAAAAGGCCCGCCCGACACAAAGTCTTAGAGGGGCTAAAAGAAAGTTTTGAAATCAGATAGTGAAGGTTGACAAAAAGAACCTTAATAGAAATTGTCAAAAGAAAATGGGGTTACCATGTATATGCTTCTGTTAGCTGGATATACAACTTTACTTTCGAAGATATACCGGGTCAAGATGATATTGTGGTAGGATCTCCAATTGCAGGAAGAAGCCATCATGATTTTGAAAATATTGTCAACGGAATGTTTGTGAATACCCTTGCGATGAGAAATTATCCAAATGAGAGATAAAACATTTCGTAGATTATTTAAGAGAAGTAAAAGAAAATGCATTAAAGGCTTATGAAAATCAAGATTATCCTTTGGATGAACTGGTTGAAAAGATGACTTTTACAAAAGAGATATGAGTAGAAGTGCATTATTTGATACGATGCTGGTATTTCAACACACTGATAATATGCTATTAAATTTGGATGGACTAAAGGTTAGCATGTTAGAAGATCAGAGGGAAATAGTTAAGTTTGATATTACTATACATGTAAGTGAGTTAGAGGATGGATTAGGATTAGAAATTGAATACTGTACGGCTCTCTATAAAAAGGAAACAATAGAGAGGTTTTTAGAGCATTTTATAAACGTCTTAAGAGAAGTAGTAGAAAATCCAGAACAGAAATTAAGTGAAATAGATATATTAACAGAGAAAGAAAAAAGTAAGTTATTAAACGAATTTAATAATACAAAAGGAAAATATGCTAAAGAAAAAACACTTCCAGAGCTTTTTGAAGAACAGGTAGAGAAGACACCTAATAATGTGGCACTTGTTTTTGAAAATCAAAGTATAACATATAAAGAGCTAAACGAAAGGGCAAATAGCCTTGCGCATATACTTCGCGAAAAAGGAGTTGGTCCTGACGTAGTAACGGGAATAATGGTGGAACGCTCTATTGAAATGATAGTAGGTATAATGGGGATTTTAAAAGCTGGAGGAGCTTATTTACCGATTGATCCAACTTATCCTAGGACAAGAAAAGAATATATGTTACGTAATAGCCATATAGAGATACTATGCGTAACGAATGAGGTTCATAGCGATATATCTTTTCATGGACAAATTATACAATTAGATAAATTAAAATATAAAGAAAATAGAACGAATATCAGTAAAATAAATAGTCCTCGAAATTTAGCTTATGTAATATATACATCAGGTTCTACAGGGAATCCTAAAGGGGTAATGATAGAACAAAATAGTGTAAATAACTTAGTCAATGGGTTAAATAATGTAATTTATAAAAGGTTCAATACTAATGTTAATGTCGCGTTGCTAGCACCATTTATATTTGATGCATCGGTGAAACAAATATTTGCCACATTACTTTTAGGACATACCTTATTTGTTGTGCCAAAGGAAGTATGTTGGAATGCAATGAGTTTAATTGAGTATTATGCAACAAATAAAATACATGTATCCGATGCTACTCCGGCACATTTAACAATGCTTAGCTATGTAAATAAAATAGAACAAGAATTAGAAATTAAAGAATTTATTGTAGGAGGAGAGGCATTAACGCCTTATTTAATCAAAGGTTTATTTGGAAAGTTTGCTGATTTTAAACCTAATATCACAAATGTTTATGGGCCTACAGAGTGTTGTGTAGATTCCACAAGTTATAGAATTGAGTTTGATCAAATAAGCGGTGATAAGGTAATTCCGATTGGAAAACCAATTTTAAACACTAATATATATATATTAGACAAGGGAAATAATCTTCAGCCAATTGGAGTAGCTGGGGAACTGTGTGTATCAGGTGAGGGGATAGCAAGAGGATATTTGAATAATCTAGAATTAACAGCTGAAAGGTTTATTGAAAATCCATTTAATAACGGTAAATCTATGTATCGAACTGGAGATCTTGCAAGGTGGTTACCTGATGGGAATATAGAATTTTTAGGACGGATAGATCATCAGGTGAAAATACGTGGTTATCGAATTGAACTTGGAGAAATAGAAAGTCAACTGTCAACTCATCAAGATATCGAAGAAACGATTGTTATAGCTAGAGAAGATAAGGAAAGTAATCAATATTTATGTGCGTATATCGTTTCACAAAAAGAATTACATGCAAGGGAAATTCGAGAATATTTAGAACAGAAACTTCCGGATTATATGATTCCTGGATATTTTGTGAAATTAGATAAACTTCCGTTGACAACGAACGGGAAAGTAGACAGAAAAGCACTTCCTGAACCAGATGGAAGTATTAATACCGGGGTAGAGTATGAGGAACCGAGAAATGAAGTGGAAGAAAAGCTCGTTGAAATTTGGAGAAGTATTATTGGGATAGAGGATATAGGGATTAATCATAATTTCTTTGTATCTGGAGGAGATTCCATTAAGGCAATCCAAATTATATCTAGATTATCTAGAATTGGTCTTAAACTAGAAATGAAAGATTTATTTGCAAATCCAAAAATTAAAAATCTTGGAAAATATATAAAACGAGAAAAGAAAGAACAAAAGGTTCATGAAATAGTAAATGGGGAAGTAGAATTAACGCCGATACAAAGTTGGTATTTTGAGAAAAACCAAGAAGAGAAACATCATTTTAATCAATCGTTCATGCTATTTAGAGAAAATGGATTTGATGAAAAACAGATAGAAGAAGTATTTAATAAAATTATGGAACATCATGATGCTTTACGCATGATATATAAAGAAAAAGAGGGAGAAATAATTCAATATAATAGAGGTTATGACAAGAACCTATTTGATTTATATATTCATGATGTTAAGGGTGTTGAGAATAAGGAAGAGAAGGTATATGAAATTGCTACAAATATTCAAAAAGAGATGGATATTAAAGAAGGTAAACTTGTAAAGCTTTGTATATTTAAATCTGATGAAGGAGATCATCTTCTGATTGCGATTCATCACCTTGTAGTGGATGGAGTATCATGGAGAATCCTACTCGAAGATTTGGAGACTTTATATTCACAACTAGAAAAGGGTGAAAAGCTAGAAATAGGATTCAAAACAGATTCCTATAAAGAATTTGCATCAAAGTTAAAAGCTTATAGTGTGAGTAGGGAATTAATGAAAGAAAGGGAATATTGGACAAGTATATCAAAAGAGAATGTACAGTTTATCCCTAAAAAGAAAGAAATCACAAAAAACAACTTTGAAAATAGTAGTACAGTAAGTATTACATTAGATAAAGAACTCACTACATCTTTACTTAGAAATACAAATAGGGCATATAACACAGAAATAAATGATATTTTATTAACAGCTTTAGCAGTTGGAACCAGAGAATTGACGGGGAAATACAAGCTAAAAGTAAATATGGAAGGGCATGGAAGAGAGGACGTAATAGAGAATTTCGAAATCAATAGGACTGTTGGCTGGTTCACGACGATGTATCCAGTGCTTTTAGATATAGGGAATGAAAATGAACTTTCGACCAACATAAAGACAGTTAAAGAAACTTTGAGAAAAATACCAAATAAAGGAATAGGTTATGGGGTATTAAAACATTTAGCAAAAGATAAGGGATTTATGAATGAAGAAAAGGCACCAATTTCATTTAACTATTTAGGTGAATTGGATCAAGATATTAACAGGAGAGAATTCTCTGCATCGAAATGGTCTATAGGTGAAACAGTGGGTAAGAAAATTAATAGGAATACATCTATAGAAATGAATTCAATGGTTTTAAATGGTGAATTGGTTATTCATACAACATTTAATAAATTAGAATACAGTGAAAAAATGATAAAGGACTTAAATCAGAAATATAAAGAAAGTCTTGAAATGATAATTAATCACTGTGCGAATAAAGTAGAACCAGACCAAACACCTTTTGATTATGGAGATATAAATATAACATTAGAAGAACTTGAAGAAATAAAAGAAAAATACAATGGTTTTATTATTGAGAAAATATATCCGTTAGCAAATATGCAAAAAGGGATGTTATTCCACGCATTAGAAGATAAAAATTCTAGTATGTATTTTGAACAAATTGTAATGGATATAAAAGGGACTGTAGATGTAGATATTTTAGAAAAATCATTTAATACAATAATGAGGAGACACGAAATATTAAGAGCAGCATTTGAGTATGAATTAGTGGAGGAACCAAGACACGTCATACTTCAAGATAGAAAAGTAGGTTTCAAATATTATGATATTCAAGACGAAAGCATTAAGCAGAAAACAAAGTTTATAGAGAATTATTTACAAAATGATAAACAAAAAGGCTTTAATTTAAGTGAAGAGTTAACATTAATGAGAATTAGCTTAATTCAAATGAATCAGGATTCATATAAATTGGTATGGAGTCATCATCACATATTGTTAGATGGATGGTGTCTTGGGATTATATTAGGTGAGTTCTTTGATGTTTATGGAAGAAAGATGAAAGGTGAAGATAGCCATTTAGCGGAGCCAACACCATATAGTGATTATATAAGATGGCTGGAAGAACAGGATAAAGAAGAAGGATTAGCACATTGGAAGAGCTATTTGGATGGATATGAAGAACAAGCACAGGTTCCTAAAATCTTGAATAAAGTTAATGAATATAAAAGAAAAGAAAAAATGATAGAATTTTCAAAAGAAATGACTCGTAACATTATTCAACTCGCAAATAGAAATCAAGTTACTTTTAATACCGTACTGCAGGCAATTTGGGGCATTCTTTTAGCGAGGTACAATAATATAGAAGATGTTGTATTTGGAACAGTCGTATCAGGAAGAGAGGCAAAAGTAGAAGGAATTGAAGCGATGGTAGGATTATTCATTAATACAATTCCGACTCGAGTTAAACTGGAAAAAGATAGTAGTTTTAAAGAGGTTTTAAGAAATGTCCAGGATGAATCAATAGAAAATAATAAATATAACTATATAAATTTAGCTGAAATTCAATCTTTACATGATCTAAAAAGAAATCTAATTGATCATGTAATGGTATTTCAAAATTATTCACTGGATGATAGTAGTTTTAATCATGCAGAAAGTAATACAGGTTTTATGTGTCAAAATATAAGGGGAGAAGAGCAAACCAATTATGGATTCAACATTGTAGCAATTCCTGGAGAACAGTTAGTATTAAAATTAACTTATAACGAAAAGATTTATCCACAGGAAATAATAGACAATATAGAAATGCATCTTAAAAAGGTAACGGAACAAGTTGTTTTAAATGAGGATAAGAAATTAAATGAGATAGACATAATCCCAGAGAAAGAGCGAGATGTATTATTGTATAGATTTAATGATACAAAGACGAATTATCCGAAGGATAAGACTATACATCAGCTGTTTGAGGAACAGGTAGAGAAAACGCCTAATCATATTGCCGTTGAATTTGAAGGCACTAAAATGACGTATCAAGAATTAAATGAAAGGTCTAATCAAGTTGCTAGATGGTTACGAGATAAAGGAATTACTGCAAATACAATTGTGGGAATTATGGTTGAGAGATCCCCTGAGATGATAATTGGAATAATGGGTATCTTAAAATCAGGTTCAGCTTATTTGCCGATAGATCCTAAATCTCCTCAGGATAGAATTAAATTTATGATACAAGATAGTGATATTCAAATTCTATTAACGCAGGAGAAGTTCATTAATGATTCCTCATTGGATGTAGAGATGGTTAGTTTAGATAAGAGTGAGAATTTTCAATTGAGTAAAGAGAATTTAGCTCCTATAAATGATTCTGAGAACATAGCTTATATCATATATACATCGGGCTCTACTGGAGTACCAAAAGGTGTGGTAACATCACATTCTAATGCAGTAAGGGTTGTTCGTGACACAAACTATATTAAGATTGATGCAGATGATATTATTTTACAGCTTTCAAATTATTCTTTTGATGGATCCGTATTTGACATCTACGGTGCATTGTTAAATGGTGCAAAATTAGTGATGGTATCAATAGATACAGTATTGAATTTAAGTAAGCTAACAAAATTAATAAAAGAAGAAAAAATTAGTGTTATGTTTATAACTACAGCCTTATTTAATACATTGGTTGATTTAGAAATAGAGTGTTTATCTAATATAAGAAAAATCCTCTTTGGTGGTGAAAGAATTTCAGTATCACATACAAAACGAGCATTGGAGTATTTAGGGAAAGATAAGCTGATTCATGTATACGGTCCGACAGAAAGTACTGTTTTTGCTACGTATTATTGTATAAATGAAATCAATGAAGAATTCGACACAATACCAATT
The DNA here is from genome assembly GCF_056033865.1 of Bacillus sp. FAU20. NCBI lineage: Bacteria > Bacillati > Bacillota > Bacilli > Caryophanales > Bacillaceae > Bacillus > Bacillus sp. FAU20. Next base: position 11,552 of record NZ_JBVYHY010000029.1, on the reverse strand, counting down.
GGGAAGCCATTAGCAAATACTTCAGCATTTATAGTAGATGGAAATCAGAGACTACTTCCAATCGGCGTAGCTGGAGAACTTTGTTTAAGTGGAGCAGGATTGGCTCATGGATATTTAAACCGACCAGATTTGACAGCAGAAAAGTTTGTCTCAAATCCATTTATACCAGAAGAAAAAATGTATCGAACAGGGGATCTCGTTAGGATGTTGCCTGATGGAAATATTGAGTTCTTAGGTAGAATAGATCATCAAGTGAAAGTTCGTGGTTTCAGGATTGAACTTGGTGAGATAGAGAGTCAGCTACTTAAATATAAAAAAGTAAAGGAAGCTATTGTTATCGTAAGAGATGATATTCATGGTGAAAAATATATATGCGCTTACTTTACTTCTGAAACATGGAAAGATGAATTAATAATTCAAGAAATTAGAAAGTATCTAACTAAAAAGCTTCCAGAGTATATGATTCCTGCATTTTTTGTTCAACTTGATAAGCTACCGCTAACTACAAATGGGAAAGTAGACCGAAAGTCATTACCAAAGCCTGATGGGAATGTAACAACTGAGGTAGAGTACGTAGCACCAAGTAATTTTGTAGAAGAGACTATTATTTCAATTTGGGAAGAAATCCTAGGCATCAAATCTATTGGAATTTCTCATAACTTCTTTGAAATAGGAGGAAATTCACTGAAGTTAATGAGTGCTGTTGCTGCTATTAATAAAGTTTTAAATACAGATATAAGCATTCACAATTTCTTTGAGAATCCAAGTGTAATGGGTTTAGCAAATTATATCCTATCAACTGAACATGATCGTCAAAATAGTTCTTATGATTATGTTGAGGAAGAGGTATAACGGTTTAAAATGAAATTCATTTCTTTTGGAGGTAAAAGATATTAGTAATAGGTGTAAAAAGGCAGATTTTCTATAATGTTGATTGTTTTGAGATTTCAGATTTAATTATAAGAAAAGGGGATTTATCCTAGGAAAACTGTACAATCTATACTTCTTCTCAGCAGAGAAAAAGGAATAGATTGTGCAGTTAAGCTAGGCCCAATGGTTTGAATTTCAAAGATGTATATGGAATTTGATAGTTGTTTTAGTTATTTACTAATAGTGTGAGAAATTGAATGGGCACCGCGAAGGGAATGATTCTAGTTATGGATATTAAAGGGTTTATAAATGATTTGAAAAAATCAAACATTTTCTTATATCAGAATCAAGGGAAGATAAAAATTATTGGACCTCGTGAACTAATAACAGCTGAATTAAAGGGAAAAATAAAGTTATATAAAGAAAAAATTATTATAGCTTTAAAAAATGAAGATATAGAAAAAAAGAATGAAATTCCAAAAGCGAAACAATCAGAAAATAATTGTTATACCTTATCAATGGCACAAAAAAGGATGCTTATTTTAAATAATTTGGAATCTAAAGGTACGACATATAATATTCCTTTAGTTATCAAAATCGTGGGCGATTTTCAAATGCAAGTTTTTAAGAATGCTTTTAAGGTACTAATTGATAGACATGAAGCATTAAGAACATCCTTTGTAATGATTGATGGAGAACCAGTTCAAAAGATAGAAAAAGAAATAGATTTTAAAATTGAATATAGTGAATTAGGAGAAGATAGCGTATCAGAACGAGTGGCACGATTTATAAGACCTTTTGATTTAGAGATAGCGCCGCTTCTAAGGGTAGAGATTTTACGTGTTAATCAGAATGAGCATATCATGATGCTTGATATGCATCATATTATTTTAGATGGAGTATCAATGGGGATTTTAATGAAGGAGTTAGCTGATTTAGTTAGAGAAAAAGAATTAGCACCATTAAAAGTTCAGTATAAAGACTATTCGGAATGGCAAAAAGAATACTATAAAGGAGATAACATAAAGCAGCAGGAGGAATATTGGCTCAAGGTATTTGAGGGTGACATTCCAGTTCTGAATATGCCAACTGATTTTCCAAGACCACAAATACAAAGTAGTGAGGGAGATAGGCTTGGTTTTGAAATAGATTCTGAATTAACAAATAAACTTAAATTTCTTGCAAGGGAAAATGGAGTTACTATGTATATGCTTCTTTTAGCAGTATATAAAACGCTTCTTTCTAAATATACAAGGCAAGAGGACATAATAGTTGGTTCACCAATTGCGGGAAGAACACATGATGATTTAAAAAATACAATTGGCATGTTTGTCAATACCCTTGCAATGAGAAGTTATCCAAAAGCAGATACTAAATTCATTGATTATTTAAAACAAGTAAAAGAAAACACATTAAATGCTTATGAGAATCAAGAATATCAATTTGATACATTAGTAGAGAAACTAAATTTAAAGAAAGAAACAAGTAGAAGCGCATTGTTTGATACGATGTTTGATATACAAACTCAAAATAATTTTGAGTTTAATATAAATGGAGTAACCACTGAGGTTTGCGATATTGATTTTAATGTGGCGAAATTTGATTTAAGTCTTACGGCGATAGAATATACAGATCATTTGAAATTTGATTTGCAATATTGCACAAAATTATTTAAAAAAGAAACAATCAAAAGACTTGCAGGTCATTTAGTAAATGTAATAAAGGAAATTACCAATAATCCGGGGCTTAAATTAGGAGAAATAAATTTACTTTCAGAAGAAGAAACGGAAATCATATTACACAAATTTAATGATACCATGGCCGAATTTCCTAAAAATAAGACCTTAAACCATGTATTTGAAGAGCAGGTTCTAAAAACACCAAATCATATTGCAGTTATATTTGAAGAGGAACAATTAACATATAAACAACTAAATGAAAAAGCAAATCGACTGGCAAGGTTGCTTAGAAAAAATGGTGCAAAGCCGGATACTGTAATAGGAATTATGGCGGATAAATCCCCAGAAATGATAATTGGCATATTGGCAATTTTAAAAGCTGGAGCAGCATATTTACCAATTGACCCTGAGTATCCTGAAGAAAGAATTGAATATATGCTAAAAGATAGTGAAGCAAAACAGTTGTTACTCAGGAGCACTTACAATTCAAAGTAAGAATAGTTCCAAGTATTTTATTTAATGATGAAGAAATTAGTTCTTTAAATAAGGACAACCTAGAAAATTTAAATCATTCATCTGATTTAGCTTATTTAATATATACGTCAGGTTCTAGTGGAAAGCCTAAAGGGGTTATGACTACACATCGTAACGTCATTAACTATATTTATGCATTTTCAAAACAAATTACTTTAAATGAAGAAGATTCTATATTACAAGTAGTTTCATTTTCATTTGATGCTTTTACGGAAGAAACATTTCCTATTTTGGCTAATTCAGGGAAATTAATTATTAGTAAAAAAATTGGTGATCTGAACATAGATGAGCTAGTTAAAAATATTGAAAAATATAATGTGACTTTAGTAAGCTGTTCACCACTGTTACTCAATGAAATTGATAAAAATAAGCATTTAATACTTAATAAAAATATGAAATTTATTAGTGGTGGAGATGTTTTAAAGTATGAATATATAAAAAATATTATTGAGATTGCCGATGTTTATAATTCATATGGTCCTACAGAAACAACTGTTTGTGCAACATATTATAAGGTCAGTTCCAATGATTGTATGGGAATGAGTGTACCTATAGGTAAACCACTAAGCAATTATAAATTATATGTTTTGGATAATAACGCTCAATTACTGCCGATAGGAATACCTGGTGAATTATATATAGGTGGAGAAGGTGTAGCGCGAGGATACAAAAATAAAAAAGAATTAACTGAAGAAAAATTCAAGTCTAATGCTTTTAGTTTAGGAGAACGAGTGTATCGGACTGGAGATTTAGTAAGATGGCTACCTGATGGAAATATTGAATTTTTAGGTAGAATAGATAATCAGGTAAAAATTCACGGTTTTAGAATTGAACTGGAAGAAATTGAATATCACTTATTAAGACAATCGAACATAAAAGAAGCTAAAGTAATTGATAAAGAGGGGATAGATGGAAACAGATATCTTTGCGCATTTATTACAGTTAATGATTTGAATGAAGAACTGAACATAGATAAAGTGAGAGAGTTGCTTGCCAAAGAGCTTCCTGGTTACATGATTCCTTTGCATTTCATAGAGATGGAAAAATTGCCGATTACACTTAATGGAAAAGTGGATGTGAAAGCATTACCGGAACCAGATTTCAATAAATTTATAGAAAATCATTATGAAGCACCTCGAAATCTAGTAGAAGAGAAGTTGGCTTTAGTGTGGAAGGACGTTTTGGGTATAGAGAAAATTGGAATAAATCATAACTTCTTTGAAGCTGGAGGACATTCACTAAAAGCTTTTTCATTGGTATCAAAGATACACAAAGAATTAAATGTTGAAATACCATTAAAACAAATATTTAATTTTCCTACTATCAAAGGCATTGGCGAATATATAAAAGGGAAAGAAACGAGTACTTACTCAAAAATAAAGAAAGCTGAGGAAAAGCAATTTTATAATCTTTCATCGGCTCAAAAAAGGCTATATATTTTAAATCAAATAGAGGATAGTGGAATTACTTACAATCTACCAGTTGTTATACAAATGAAGGGGCGCTTTCAATTGGACACTTTTGAAAAAGCCTTTAAAGCATTAATTGATAGACATGAAGCATTAAGAACTTCTTTTGTAATGATTGATGGAGAACCAGTTCAAAAGATAGAAAAAGAAATAGATTTTAAAATTGAATATAGTGAATTAGGGAAAGAGAACGTATCAGAACGAGTGGCGCGATTCATAAGACCCTTTAATCTAGAGGTAGCTCCTCTTCTAAGGGTAGAAATCGTACAAGTTAGTCAGGATGTGCATATCATGATGCTTGATATGCATCATATTATTTCAGACGGAGTATCAATGAGCATTTTGATGAAAGAGTTAACAGATATATTTGGAGAAAAAAAATTAGCGCCATTAGAAATTCAATATAAAGACTATTCAGAATGGAAAGAAAAGTTTTGTAACGGTGATAATATAAAGAAACAGGAGGAATATTGGCTTAAAGTATTTGAGGATGAGATACCAGTTCTGAATATGCCAACTGACTTTCCAAGACCACAAATACAAAGTAGCGAGGGAGATAGATTAAGTTTTGAAATAGATCCTGAACTAACAAACAAGCTTAAAATGTTTGCAAGGGAAAATGGAGTTACTATGTATATGCTACTTTTAGCAGCATATACAACGCTACTTTCGAAATATACGGGACAAGAAGACATTATAGTTGGCTCGCCAACTGCAGGAAGACAACATGATGATTTGAAAAATACTATTGGTATGTTTGTTAATACTCTTGTGATGAGAAATCGTCCTAAAGCAGACAGTAGATTCATTGATTATTTGAAGAAAGTAAAAGAAAACACCTTAAATTCTTATGAAAATCAAGATTATCAATTTGATGAATTAGTTGAAAAGCTAGCCTTAAAAAGGGATATTAGTAGAAACGCATTGTTTGATACGATGTTTTCTATTCAAAATTTAGATAATCTAGAGTTGAATATAAAAGGCTTAAAAATCGAACCGTATAACATTGATTTTAAAGCGGCAAAGTTTGATTTAAGTTTATCGGCAATTGAAAATACAGATCATATAGAATTTATTTTAGAGTATTGCACAAAATTATTTAAAAAAGAAACAATACAAAGAATTGGAAATCATGTAGTTAATATCTTAAAAGAAATTGTTAATAATCCTGAACAAAAATTAAGTGAAATAAATTTGCTTTCACAAGAAGAAAGAGAAATGATATTAAACAAGTATAATGATACTGCTGTTGAATATCCACTAGGTACTATACACGAACTTTTTGAAGAGCAGGTTAAAAAAACACCAAATCATATAGCTGTAGTGTTCGAAGAAAAGCAGTTGACCTATGAAGAATTGAATAAAAAAGCAAATAAACTAGCTAGAACTTTGAGAGAAAAAGGTGTTGTACAAAATAGTATAGTTGCAATAATGGTGGATAGATCAGTAGAAATGATTGTAGGAATATTGGGGGTTCTAAAAGCTGGAGGAGCATATCTGCCGATAGATCCAGAATACCCTACAGAGAGAATAGAATTTATGCTTGAGGATAGTAGTGCGGACATTATTATTACCCAAGAACATCTAACGGATAAAAATGGTTCCTACGGTGAAGTAGTAAATATAAATCATATAGATATATATGATATCGATGAAGATAATTTGAATCATATCAATTCACCAGATGATTTAGTGTATATCATATATACATCAGGAACAACTGGAAACCCTAAAGGTGTGTTAGTAGAGCATAAAAATTTGGTTAATGCCCATTACACTTGGAGAGATCACTATGAATTGTCAAAGTATGAAGTGAATTTATTACAAATGGCTAGTATGTCGTTTGATGTATTTGCAGGGGACTTATGTAGAAGTTTATTAAATGGCGGGACAATGTATATAGTACCGAGTCATATCAAGCTAGAACTAGATTTATTATATAAGATAATTAAGAAGTATAAGATTAATATTTTTGAATCCACTCCAAGTCTTATTATACCTTTTATGAATTATGTATATGAAAATAATTTTGATCTCACGACATTACGATTATTAATATTAGGTTCTGATAGCTGTCCTATACATGAGTACAAAAATTTGGTTAAAAGATATGGGGAGAATATGAGAGTAATTAATAGCTATGGAGTTACAGAAGCAACTATTGATTCTAGCTATTATGAAGAAGAGTACGATTATATACCACAAATGGTAAATACTCCTATAGGAAAGCCGTTAAATAACACAAAATATTATGTTTTAAACTCTTTATTAGAACCACAACCTATAGGGGTGTATGGTGAATTGTACATTGGTGGAAAAGGTCTTGCAAAAGGATACTTAAACAAGCCAGATCTTACTCATGAAAGGTTTGTTTCAAATGGCTTTATACCTGGTGAAAAAATGTATAAAACAGGAGATTTGGCAAGATGGCTTTCAGATGGAAATATTGAGTTTTTAGGAAGAATAGACAATCAAGTAAAGGTTCGAGGGTTTAGGGTAGAAATAGGAGAAATTGAAGCTAAACTATTAGGTAATCAAAATATAAATCAGGCGGTAGTAATTGATCGGAAAGATAATGCTGGTTTTACCTATTTATGTGCATACATAATAGCTAAAGAGGAGCTAACTACAAGTGAATTAAGAGACTACTTGTCAAATTATTTACCAGATTATATGATTCCTTCATTTTTTATTCAATTAGATAAAATGCCTCTTACACCGAATGGAAAAATAGATAGAAAAGCATTGCCTCTTGTACAAGAGGGGGACCTTTCTAAGGGAACAGATTATGAAGCGCCTCGAAATGAAGTGGAAGAACATCTTGTATCAGCTTGGCAGGATGTCTTGGGTATTAAAGAAATTGGAATTAACGATAGTTTTTTTGAGGTTGGTGGAGATTCTATAAAAGCGTTACAAATAGTTTCTAAACTATCGAAAGTGAATCTTAAACTCAAAATTAAAGATTTATTTGAAAACCCGAAAATTAAAAATCTTAGTAAGTATGTAAAAAATGAATCGAGAGTAAAGAAAAACTATGAAATAATTCAGGGAAATGTTCCTTTAATGCCAATACAGAAAAGACATTTTGTATTAAACGAAGCATTAAATAATAAAGAGCTAAATCACTATAATCAATCATTTATGCTGTATAGAAAAAATGGATTTGAAGAACAGATTGTAGAAAAGGTGTTTCGTAAAATTTGTGAAAAACACGATGCTTTACGAATGATTTATAAAGAGGAAAATGGTGAAATTATTCAATATAATCGTGATTTAAATGGGGATTTCTTTGATTTATATGTCCATGATATTAAGAATCAAGATAATCAACAGGAGATAGTGGGTCAACTAGCAACAAATATACAAAAAGAAATTTCGATTACTGACGGTAAAATGTTAAAACTTTGCATTTTTAGAACAAATGAGGGTGATCATTTGCTTATTACTATCCATCATCTTGTAATAGATGGAGTATCATGGCGAATATTATTCGAAGATTTCGAAATGTTATACAAACAAGCATATCTCAATGAAAAACTTGATATAGGTTTTAAAACGGATTCATTTAAGGAGTTTTCAGAAAATTTAATGGATTATGCGGTAGGTAATAAACTTCTAAAAGAAAAAAAATATTGGGCAGACATATCTAAAATGAAAGTAGATTTTTTAGCAAAAAATGAAGAAATAGATGTGACCGATTATAAAAATAGCAAGACCTTAACCATTTCACTAAATAAGGAGAACACTCAAAAGTTATTGGGAGAAACAAACAAAACATATAATACTCAAATAAATGATATCCTTTTAGCGGCTTTGTTAGTAACAGTAAGAGATTTAACAGGAGAAAACAGGCTGAAAATTCTCATGGAAGGTCATGGAAGAGAAGAAGTCATTGAAAACATAGATGTTAGTAGGACTATTGGGTGGTTTACTACAATATACCCTGTATATTTTGATTTAGGTAAAGAAAAAGAAATTTCTATGAGTATAAAATTGGTAAAAGAGACTTTAAGAAAAATTCCTAATAACGGAATAGGATATGGGGTTTTAAAATACCTAAAAAAGGATCAAGATTTGTTAAATGATGAAACGGCACCTATATTATTTAATTATTTGGGAGAAATGAGTAAAAAAGCGACCGATGAAGAATTTTCTGCATCATGGCTATCACCTGGCGAAAGTATAGGTGGCGAAAATGCAAGAGATGCTTCTATAGAAATTAATTCAATAATTGTAGAGGATACATTAATAATAAACACTACCTTCAATGAAGGGGAATATTCTGAATTTTTAATCGCTGATTTTAACCAAAAGTATAAAGAGAACCTTGAAATGATAATCAATCATTGTATTAATCAAACGGAATCAGAAAAAACAGCTTCCGATTATGGTTACAATAAAATGTCACTAGAAGAGCTTGATGAGTTACTAGGTGAATATGAATTCATCGATAATTAAAGCCTGGAGGCAAAACACAATCATAGCGACTACTTAATTGTACAAATCATATTTATAATTTTTGTGCCTTTTCCGACGGAAACTATTTAGGGGGATAAATTTATGAAAGTTAATAAAGTTGAGAAAATCTATCCATTGTCAAATATGCAAAAGGGGATACTGTTTCATGCTATTGAAGATAAAAATTCAGATGCATATTTTGAACAAATTATATTAGATATAAAAGGTTATGTAGATGAAACTATTTTTGAGGAAAGTTTCAACGAGATTATGAAACGGCACGAAGTGTTAAGAGCATCATTTAATTATAAATTGGACGAGCCATTACATGTAATATTAAGGGATAGAAAAATTAAGTTTAGCTACAATGATGTAAGTAATTTAGATTTAAACACTAAAGATTTATATGTGGAAAAATATATAGTAGATGATAAGGTGAAGGGCTTTGACCTAACAAAAGAAACCCTTATGAGAATTTGTTTGATCAAAACAAATGATAACTCATATAAAGTAATTTGGAGCTTTCATCATATATTACTTGATGGTTGGTGTATTGGGATTATATTAGATGAGTTATTTACTATCTATTCACATAAAATGAAAGGTGAAGAGCATCAATTAGAAGATCCTAGACCCTATAGTGATTATATAAATTGGCTAAATAATCAGGATAATGAAGAAGGATTGAAGTATTGGAGTAAGTATCTGGAGGGGTATGAGTCAACTGCTACCCTCCCTAAATTTAATAACTCTAGTGCTGGAAAGTATCAGAGAAGAGAAAAAGTGATAGAGTTTTCAAAAGAGTTAACTGATAAGATTACACAACTGGCAAATAAGAATAACGTCACCTTAAATACAGTGATGCAGAGTATTTGGGGGCTTATTCTAGCGAAGTATAACAATAGTGAGGATGTTGTTTTTGGAACAGTTGTCTCAGGCAGAGATGCAGCTGTAGAAGGTATAGAGAATATGTTAGGTTTATTTATAAATACAATACCAACTAGAATAAAGTTGCAAAGTGAAAAATCATTTAAAGAGGTTTTAAAAGCAACTCAACATGATGCAATAGAGGGTAATGATTATAATTATATTAATTTAGCCGAAGTTCAAGCTCTTAGCAACTTAAAAAGTAATCTTATTGATCATATATTAGTATTTGAAAATTATGCTATTGATGAAAAAGGATTGGAAGAAAAGGAAAGTGGATTAGGGTTCGAAGTTGTATCTGTAACCGACGAAGAGAGAAGTAATTATAGCCTAAGCCTTACTGTAGGAATAGGAGAGAAATTGAAACTAACAATTGTATATGATGAAAATGTATATGAAGAAAGACTAATCAACAATTTAGAGTGTCATATTCAAAATGTAACGAAGCAAGTTATCGAAAATGATGCTAAGAAATTGATCGATATAGATTTAATTTCAGAAGAGGAAAGAAACATCCTTCTTTATAAATTTAATGAAACAACCGTTGAATATCCTAAAGATAGGTTGATACATCAATTGTTTGAGGAACAGGTTGAGAAGACACCTGACCGTGTGGCAGTTAGCTTTAAAAGTAATAACCTAACTTATAGGGAATTAAATGAAAAATCAAATCAAATAGCTAGACTACTGCGAGAAAAAGGTGTTCAATCAAACACAATTGTAGGAATCATGGTGGACCGTTCTTTAGAAATGATTATAGGAATTATGGGGATTTTAAAATCCGGAGCGGCGTATTTACCAATTGATCCTGAGACTCCTAAAGAGAGAATTGACTACATGTTACAAGATAGTAATGTAAAAGTTTTATTGACTCAAGATAGATGTATAAGTCAACTTAATTTGAATGTGGAGTTAATTAATTTAGATCAAGAGAATTTTTTAAGGCTAAGTACAGATAATTTGAATTTGATAAATCATTCAAGTGATACAGCTTATATCATTTATACTTCAGGATCAACAGGAACACCAAAAGGAGTAGTTATTCCGCATTATAGTGCAATTAGAGTAGTTAAGAATACAAATTATATTGAAATTAATGAGAATGATACGATACTACAACTTTCGAATTATGCTTTTGATGGGTCTATATTTGATATTTATGGTGCGCTTCTAAATGGTGCAAAGTTAATAATGGTTGAGAAGGACACTGTATTAAGTCTTGTTAAACTAGCTAAGTTAATAAAGGAAGAACAGATAAGTATTATGTTTATTACCACAGCTTTATTTAATGCGCTTGTAGATTTAGAAATAGATTGTTTAGATAAAATAAGAAAAATATTATTCGGTGGTGAAAGAGTTTCAGTTTCACATGTGAACAAAGCCCTTGAGAAATTGGGCAAAGATAAAATTATTCATGTTTATGGTCCAACTGAAAGCACGGTATATGCTACTTATTATTTTGTTAATGAAGTAACTGAGGTTATCCCAATAGGAAAACCGTTAGCAAATACTTCGGTTTTTGTAGTAGATAAAAATTCTAACCTGCTTCCACTTGGTGTGCCTGGAGAACTATGTATTTCTGGAGACGGATTAAGTAAAGGGTATTTAAATAACG
>NZ_JBVYHY010000028.1:0-2275 GCF_056033865.1 Bacillus sp. FAU20 | reverse complement strand
ATCCGTCCATTACAAACGCGTGAATTTGCTCACACTTACTTAGGTAAGAAAGGCGACTACATGCAAGGAATGATCGTCGGTGAGTACACGCTAGAAATGTTACAAGAAGCAGCCCACGCTAAGATTACGGGTCTTTCTACTAAAAGAAAATAATCGAAACTGATCGGCTAGGGCTTCGGCTCTAGTCGATTTTCATATATAGGAGGTCGTGGTATATGGATCGAATTGCAGAAGCAACGGAGCACATCGATGCTTACGTAATCAGCAATGAGGACTGGCACGACGCTGACGACGACAAAAGGGTTCGTCTTATGAATGCGGCAGATAGAACGCTAAAGAAAAAATTCAAGGGTAATACAATCCCTGATAACGCAATATACGAATTCGCGGCCTATTTAGCTATTGTTTACAACGACACGAACAAAATGCAGCAGCATGGTATTTTTTTATTCAGTGTTACGGGAGTAGGTCTTTCAATGTTTAAGAAAAACAATGTATCTAGTGCGGTAGGGCAGCCACTAAATGATCTTATTCCTGATAGTGTAGTTTAGCTTATTGAAGAAGTAAACGACGATCTACATGTATCAGGTCGTAATGTGGGGTGGCTTACGTAATGGCAATTGTACCATTAAAACAAACAGTCACTAGACGAAGAGCGGTCGGAGATCTTTACATGTGGGGGAAAACCCGAAGGGATCGAAGAAGCCGAACGTAACCGTCGTGCGGCTTGAAGCATTCCACACCACAACGATCGGAATAGTCGAGTGCACAAACCAACGATCGTTGTCGATCTGAAATTATTGCTAGACAAGTAGTGATATCGGTTACGAAGATGAAATCGAGTACGTCAACGAAGCAGGAACGATTTACAAAGGCAATCCAAAAACATACAATTCAGCGGGATTTCACTGGTAAGCTGTTGCTGACGGTGGTGTTTATTTAATGGCAGGTATTCACAATCGATTTTAGCAGCTTCGAATTAAAAGATGAATCGGATCGCAAACGACGTTAAACATTCGACTAAACAAGCTATGCAGGATTGCGTAGATGATCTCGCTAGGATCTCGTCAAATATTGCGCCTATCGATACGAGCAGTCTGACCTAAATCACATAAAAAGACCGTCAAACAACAAGGCGATCAAGTAATCGGAGAAGTTTCGTTCTAGGCATTTGGACGCGGTATTTTTAATTACGCAATAGCCATGCACGAATGGTCGTATACGCCGAGTTCTACGGGATCTTTTAACGGTTATGCGGTCGGTAGAAAGTATTTAGAGCTACGAATTAAAGGTGAGTCACAAAAGTACTTACAGTGGTTGGGCGAAGGTGTTCAGAAAGGATTGAGGTAGTATGTGAGCACAAGACGTTAAAACGTACGTCGAATCGATCATACCGAATACATACTACGCCTACACATATCCTACGAAGTCGAAAGATGAATGCGTCTTGATCGTACTACATGGCGGAGTGTATACACGAGAGACGGGCGAAGGCAGCCGACATTACAGTTCTTGAGTGCGTGGGAGCGTTGGCGATGTAGCAACGGCAGAAACGAAAGCGTACGAGTTGTACGAAGAATTCAAGTATAAAAAAGACGTTATGATCGGCGATTGGTCGGTCTCGAAAATACAAGCATTACAATCCCAACCGATATGGCCTATGGGGAACGGACGAAGCAAAACGTCCTATCTTTTCGCTAAACTTTCAACTAACTATCAGGGGGTAATAATTATGGCTAAATCAAACACAATCAATGTACCGATTGGTGCTGCCATCGTAGAATACGGTGAAGGACAGAGATGGTCAAATTCGATATCACGAAGGTGGGCATCTATTTCGGTGTATCTACATCTGTACAAGAAGTTACGGTCGATCAATACGGTGAGACGCCTGTGAAATCGATCATGAAAGGTCGTAAGGCTGAAACAACTGTACCATTCGCATTACACGATCTAAAGCGATTATCAAAAGTAATGCCAAACTCTAAATTCGTAGAGAGCGGGGAGAAGCAAGCGTTATTCGTATCTGCGCAAGCGGGATTCGATATGTTATCGACTGCGAAGAAAATGGTTATTAAACCGACTGCGCCTGACACTACGCCGAATGACTGGATCACTGTACCAAACGCAGCGGCGTCAGCTGATCCTGATTATACGTTCGATCCTGACAACGAGCGTATCGCAAATATCACATTCAATGCATTCCCTGAGGCGGACGGCACGTTATACATCTTAGGTGATGAAACTGTAAAAGAGAAAGAAACGGTAAAGGCTT
>NZ_JBVYHY010000027.1:402500-480305 GCF_056033865.1 Bacillus sp. FAU20 | reverse complement strand
CTCTCCTCCTAACCTTACCTTCAACATCGCCTCTTCTATACTTTTTACAATCATATTTCCTGAAAAAATAGTAAGCCCGAAAAATGTAATTGGGACGAGAGGAATCCATGGATGCACTGTTAATGATCTAAAGTATACTCCAATTAAACCTGACCATTCATGCGTATAAGATTCCACCTCTTTTATAGGTCCACCAAACGTAACAGTCCCACCAAAGAACACTTCAAGTAATCCTAAGTGCAGTAAAATAGTAAGAGTCTGCGTAAACTGCTGAAGAAATACGAGTATAAATGGCATATAGAGATGCGGAAAAATATGTTTTATAACAATATGTCTTCTCGATCCACCTAATATGCGCGCGGCATCAACAAATTCTTCCGTTCGCAATTTACGAACTTCCTTCGCAACATACAGTGCAATAACTGGCATTACAAGCAGTACAAGTAATACCACTTGAAACGAAGCCCTTTCAAAAAAGGTTGTTGTCTCCTCTCCGCTTCCAAATGCATTTGCAGATTGAAGAAAAAAATACGCAATCATAACTGTCGGAATAACTGTAAAACTATCAAAGAAAGCCTCAATTTTTGAAAATCCTCTTTTTATATACGTTCCGAGTACGACACCGAAAAACACACCTATTACCATTCTAAGTGCCGCAATTAAAATAGATATACCAATCGTCCACTTCGCGCCCTCAATGACTAAATGTAACAGGTCATACCCTTTCCGGTCTGTCCCGAGTAAAAATTGTAATGAAGGTGGAAACGGTGGCACTTGTGGATTTTCATCCGCATCATATTGCAATGTGACTTGTCTAATATGTCCATCATTCCATAACGTATTTCCGATGCTCAAAAGAACTAATAAGAGAAGAAACCCAATGCTTATCCAAAATCTTTTATCACGTTTTATATACGTCCACATATTATAATCTCTCCTTCATCGCAGCCGGAATGAGATAATGAAACAATTTAAATAAAATAAAAATCGGAATATATATAAGAAGCACACTAACGATGAAAACCTCAACTCTAATACCGAAATACGATTTCAAAAACATAAAAATACCACCCGTATTAAAAATCCATTCTATAATATATAAATTAGATAACATAAAAAAGATGTTCGTTTTCGCAAAGAATAATGTACTAAGCAACACATTTCGTAAAATATGACGATTTAAAATATGAAAGCGCCCCAGCCCTTTCGCCTTAGCAAATAGTACATAATCTTTTTCTAGTTCATTTTCAAAACGAAGCACGACCATTTTTACAAACATAATCGTAGTCGGAATGCTCAAACACAATATTGGCAACCCCCTAATCGACTCGCCTCCAATTGAAGCAATTTGAAAAGGTAAAAAACCTGTTTGTTTAAAAAACCATACAACTAAAATTTGTGATACTAAAATAAGAAGGATATCTGGAATGGATTCTAGGAAGATAAGAAATGATTTAATTCGATGTTGTATACGCGGTGAACTACTCATAATTACATAAACAATACAAAATGCTACAAATAATGAAATAAAAAAAGCAGCTAAAAAAATAATAATCGTTTCTTTATAATGGACGAACAGCTGCGGAAATAAAAATTTACCTCTCACATATTGCAAATTGGAAATATCCATTAAGTTCACAAACACTTCTTTTAAACTCTGTATGTACTTTGATACATCCAGCTTAAATCCATAAAATAATTTCGGCAGAGCCCCTAACATAATAATCCCCAAAATCGAAATAAGAAATTGAATCGTCACTTCCATTCCATTTAGAAAAACTTTTTTGACCACGTTTTCCCTTCTCTCTATATATAATTTACCCCTTAATTCTATTCTTAATTTTCTGAATTGTAAATATTTTAAAGACGAAAAATCACTAGGCTATGATCCTAGTGATTCTTTATGCGTATGCCCTTCTCTTTTCGCAAACGGCATATATAAAATGAAACATCCAATAAGCGCTGCAAGCTCTAATGAAATAATATAGTAAGGATGCGGTCCTAACATATCGAGTAATGAAGCAGTCTCTGGCTTATGAGCTAAAAACATATAATTACCGCCTGTTTTGTAATTTACAAACGAAACAAGCGGAATTAATATGTTTAAAAATATCATCGTACACTTAATAGATTGCAAGGTCGGTCTATAGCCTTCCACCCAAGTCATAAAGAGTGGTGCCCAAATGAGCAATACATGCGCGATAAAATATTCAATGAAACGAAAATGCGGAAAAGCATATTGCAAATTTGGTGTTAAAATGGCTTGTGATGCACCAATAATTCCCGTAAAAAATACAATCTCATATATACGGTAACTTTTCGTTACAATCATAATCGATGCTAACAACAAACTAATCGTACATAACTCGAATGGTAATGAAGTGGCTAGCTCAAAAATCCCTGCTTTCCACTCCCACATATGCAGTCCAATTTCACTCCCTATAAATAGAAATGCAATCGCATATCGAACCGTTATATTCCACTCATTTTGACGTAATACATCTTGGTATTGATATAGGAAAAATATCCCCACCAACATAATAAATAATATAATGGCATGTTGCCTTGAATAGGGAATAAACGGTTTTAATGGATGCGCGCTAAAATAAGCTTCCATCTTCCTTCCTCCTTTCCTCCATACAATATTATTGTAAGAAAGAAACGACGAGTCAATTCATTTGCTTACACTAGGACAACCTCTACCTTACATTTACATATTCATACCTTACAAAACTGTAAGGTTATTGTAAGCTAAAACGATTTGTCAGATTCTTTACCTCTTCTATACTTAATGTAGATACTAAAACGAACGAAAAGGTGATAAATAGATGAAGAAGAAAAATAAAGTGTTAATTACTAGTGTAGTAGCAATCGGAATTGCAGCTGGATCATACTTTGCATTTGCTGGTGGCGGTTCAGAAGTAGCAATGGCATATAGCGGATATAAAGTAACTGAAAAACAAATCCAAAACGCGCAAAAATTTGGTGGCGAAGTTATTCCAAATGGAATTGAAACTATTTCATTCGATCCAACAAAAGGAACATATGAATTAGCTGTTAAAAAAGGCGATGAAGTGAAAAAGGGTCAGCTTCTATTTAAATACAATGATCCGACTGCGAAACAAGGTATAACAGAAGCAGAAATGCAAAAGAAAATCGCACAAAAAGAAGTAACATTGTTCCAAAAACAAATTGATGCAGCGAAACAAAAATTACAAAAAGATAAAAATGCAGGCCTTCCTGCTGAAGCATTAAAAGCATCAGAAGTTGAAGTTGGGCAATTAGAATCACAACTTGAAATGAAAAAATTTGAAGTTGAAAAAGCTGATGAAATGATTAAAGCAGCAAAAGAGAAAGTAAACACTCTTTCTGTAACAAGTCCTGCTGATGGCGTAATTGATGATATCGTAAAAACTGCTGACGAAAAAACAGGTATGAGCGGAATTACTCTTCGTCACGCTGGTCAATTTAAAGTAAAAGGTCAACTTTCTGAATATGAGCTTGCTAGTATGAAAGTTGGGCAAGAAGTAACTGTTTCATCAAAAACTGTCGCTGGTAAGACTTGGACAGGAAAAGTAACAGAAATCGGTTCTACACCTTTAAAGAGCATGGATGAAAATAAAACTGTTTCTAACTATCAATTCACTGTCACATTAGATAATAGTGACGAACTACAAAACGGCTTCCACGTTTACGTAACAAGTAAATCTGGCGAAGCAACTGGTACAATTGTTCCGAAAAGCAGTATCGTGAAAAAAGGTGATAAAAATGTTGTCTTCGTTGTAAAAGACGGTAAAGCGAAAGAACAAGCAGTTACTGTTGAATTCGAAACTGATAGCGAAGCAAAAGTTTCTGGAGTGAAAAAAGGCGAGGAAATTATCTCTAAACCTGAAAAAGACTTAAAAGATGGTATGGAGGTTGTCGCCCAGTGATTAACTTAAAAGGCATCACGAAATCCTTCCAAAATGGTACAGAATCCGTTCAAATATTACATGGAATTGACGTAACACTGAACCAAGGAGAATTCACTTCTATTATGGGACCTTCTGGTTCTGGTAAATCAACATTAATGAACATTATCGGTTGCTTAGATAAACCGACGACAGGTACGTACGAGCTGGCTGGACAAAACATTTCAAATATGTCTGAAACAGAACTTGCACATGTCCGTAATAAAGAAATCGGATTCGTATTCCAAAACTTTATGTTATTACCGAGACTTACAGCAATGCAAAATGTTGAATTGCCTCTTATTTATGCAGGTGTTGATAAAAAAGAGCGACGTGAACGCTCACTAGCAGCTTTAACAAAAGTAGGTTTAGCTGATCGTGCTACTCACTTACCGAACGAATTATCAGGTGGACAAAAACAGCGTGTCGCAGTTGCACGTGCAATCGTAAATAATCCAAAGTTCATTTTAGCCGATGAACCGACGGGAGCACTTGATACGAAAACGAGTACACAAATTATGGACCTCTTTTACGAATTAAACAAACAAGGCTCAACAATCATTATGATTACCCACGATCGTGAAATTGGAGAAGCTGCAGCACGTCAAATTGTAATTCGTGACGGAAATATCGTCCAAGATTGGAGAGGTTAATTTTGAACACGAGTGAAAATATACGCATGGCCCTTTCCTCTATCTTTGCTCATAAAATGCGTTCTATCTTAACGATGTTAGGTATTATTATCGGTATTAGCGCTATCATTACTATCATTTCAATGGGTGATGGTACAAACGCAAAGTTTAAAAAAGAATTAGGCCAAGGAAAAGATAATGAAATAACGATTTACTACGATAACTCTGACTATGGAACAGATATTGCCAAAATTACAGCTGATATGCTAAAACGTCTTCAAACTGTTCCAGGCGTTAAGGATGTGTATCCAGATGTACGTATGAAAGTAAAAGCAGCTTCTGGTTCAAAAGATGTCTCGCTTGATTTAATAGGTGGAACAGGCGACTTCATGACAGATTCGAAAATAAAATTAGTTCACGGTCGCGAATTAAACGACAGCGAATTAACACAAGCAATTCCTGCTGTTATATTAAATGAAGAAGCTTTCAATAAATTATTTAATGGGTGGGAATCAAATTTATACACTGATATAAAAGGAAAGCCGTATAAGGTAGTCGGTGTGTACGAAACGAAAAATGAATTCGGAATGGCTATGGCTGAAGGGTATACGTCACTTGAAAATGTCCCTGTCATTTCAGGAGTAACTGAGTATGACTCTGTAAAATTAACAATGACCTCCCCAACAGAGCGTAAAAGTGTAGAAAAACAAGCCGTTTCTGTTTTAAACGAAATGAAATCTCCTAAATTTGAAAATAAATTCAAAGCACAGGACTTAGGTGAATTTACGAAGCAATTAGACGAATCTATCGGTATGATGAAAATGGTATTCGGTGGTATTGCTGCTATCTCCTTACTTGTTGGTGGTATCGGTGTAATGAACATCATGCTTGTATCTGTAACAGAACGTACACGTGAAATTGGTATTCGTAAAGCACTTGGTGCAACGCGTGGTAAAGTATTAACACAATTCTTAATTGAATCTTGTATTTTAACAGGACTAGGTGGTTTCATCGGATTCATGCTCGGCATCTTCTTCGCTTGGATCGTCTCCATCTTTGCCGGATGGCCACTCGTTGTCTCAAAAGAACTTGGACTTCTTGCAGTAGGTATCTCTATGTTAATTGGTATTATATTCGGTCTACTACCAGCTAACAAAGCTGCAAAACTGGATCCAATTGAATGTTTACGATATGAATAAAAAACGTAGGAGTGTAAACTCCTACGTTTTTTATTCATCTACTAAACTGAGTTTCTTCTATTATATATGTTTCACGTTACAACTATCATTCTAATACTCTTCATTATTTATAGGTACTAAGGCTATTATCTAATTCTATTATTGCAAAAATACTATGTAACAGACGAAAATCAAGGCGTAATTTTTTCCATACTTCGACTGATTTTGTAACAATTATATCGATATTTTATTAAATTTCACCTCATTTATATATTTTCACGCCTAAAAAGATTATCGTTTCATAACTAAATTTCCATTCAAACAGTAAAATACGCTACTTTTGTAATACCATAGATATCATCAAGAAATATTACTGTAACATTATTAACGTTACAGTAATTGAAATGCTACTCATTTTGTGTTTCATATGCCCTAATACGCCAAAAAACAACAAGGAAGCGCTATCAGGATATTTATGGAATTGTTACAGAATATTAATGCCCCGTTACGAAAGCTTTGTAATTTTATGTTTTTCGCAAATAAGAAAATAATGGTTGCTATAATGAGGTCAACGAAAACAAATGCAATGGAGGCTATTATGAAAAAATTTATGGGTATAGCAACAGCAGCGGTTTTTGGTCTTGGGATTTTCACAACATCTGCTAAAGCAGAAACAATCGTAACGACTGACGTACTAAACGTACGAGAAAACCCAACTACTGAATCAAAAGTTGTAGGAAAATTATTAGATGGATATAAAGTAAATGTTTTACATACAGAAAATGGTTGGTCAAAAGTTCAATTGAATAGCGGTAAAGAAGCTTTCATAAGCGCTGACTATACAAAAGACACTTACTACGTAACAGCAAACGTATTAAACGTACGTGCTGGAGCAAACACAGACTCAGAGATTCTTGGTAAGTTGAAAAAAGATGATGTAATTGAAACAACACACCAAGTACAAAATGATTGGATTCAATTTGAATATAACGGAAAAACAGCTTATGTTCATGTTCCTTACTTAACAGGTAAAGCACCAGTTAAAGTTCAACCAGTAGCTAAAGTTGAAAAAACAACTCAAGTTCAAGATACAGCTAAAGTTCGTGAAGCAGTTAAAGCTCAGGAAGTAGCTGAAACTCAAGCAAAAGCTAAAGCAGTAGAAGCAACTAAAGCTCGTGAAGCGGCAGAAGCTCAAGCAGAAGCTAAGGCTCAAGAAGCAGCTAAAGCTCGTGAAGCAGCTAAAGCTCAGGCAGCAGCTAAAGCTCAGGCAGCAGCTGAAGCTCAAGCAGAAGCTAAAGCTCAAGAAGCAGCTAAAGCTCGTGAAGCAGCTAAAGCTCAAGAAGCAGCTGAAGCTCAAGCAGCGGCTAAAGCTCAAGAGGCAGCTAAAGCTCGTGAAGCAGCTAAAGCTCAAGAAGCAGCTGAAGCTCGTGAGGCAGCTAAAGCTCAAGAGGCAACTAAAGCTCGTGAAGCGGCTAAAGCTCAAAAACCTGCTACACAACAACCTGTTGCAAAAGAAACTGAAACAAGTGCACCATCATCTTCTCGTGAACTACGCGTTGTAGCAACTGCTTACACAGCAGATCCACTTGAAAATGGTTATAAAGCAGGCGACCAAGTAAAATCAGCTTTAGGTCACAACTTAACAGCTAATCCAAACATGAAACTTATTGCAGTTGACCCAAGTGTCATTCCATTAGGTTCAAAAGTATGGGTTGAAGGTTACGGAGTAGCAATCGCTGGTGATACTGGTGGAGCTATTAAAGGAAATAAAATCGATGTTTTAATGCCAGATAAAGGCACATCTAGTAACTGGGGACGTAAAACAGTTACAGTTAAAGTATTAAACTAGTTACCATATAAAAAAGAGTCAGTCTTATTATTGAGGCTGACTCTTTTTTTATGATTCTCACATTCTATCTTTCTCTTGAAAGTAAGCAATGTTGTCTCGAAGCCACTTTCGCTCTGACATAAATAAATTCCCTCGTTTTTTGTACACTTTATCAAATGTCTTTAAAACTTCTTCACGATCAACAAACTTATGTAAAAAACGAACACTATCGTTTTTATGATAAATATAAGGAATAATTTTATTTGTACTACTTACTACTGGTAATGTATAAATATTACTAAGCAATTCACTTAACAAAGTCGGACTGTCTTCATATTCCAAACAATCTATAAGATAATCTGCAATACAAATTTCTTTCGTATTAATAGCAAGTTTCGTCATTAAATAATAAATATCTTTCTTCATAGATACCTTTTTTGCTTTGCTTAACTTCCCCTGTAAATAAGGAAAAATTAATAAGTCATTTAACGCTTTTGCTTCATCATACGCACGATGCCATATATCTGTCTCTTCATCAGCTATCCGCCTTAATAAATCATCTATATACCCTTCCATCTCCTTCTCTCCCGTCTAAATTAAATCTATCTCTTTGCATTCTATATACGAGAGATTACTATTTCAACAGAAAAAAGAGGATGTCATAGCATCCTCTCCTGCCCTACCCTATTCCACACAAGTAAACTGTGTCCAAGCTCCTACATAATCTAGTAAGAATAACTCTTCTTCTGCAATTGTACCGACAATATTTTTCCGTTCATCTATCGGCATTTCTTTTAGAATGATTTGAAGTTCACCTTTATACTTACCAAATGAGTTGTTTCCAATTACAACTTGCCCTCTTTCCTGTAATACACTTTCGCGCACTGGGAAGTCATAGTCTTTATACTTTTTACGTACTTCTGTAGAACGCACCATATATTCTGTTATGTCGCCGCGTCTTACATGTAATTCTTGCAGTGTCGCTTTCTTCTCTACTTCAGTCGCTTCGTCTACAAAGTTTACCTTTAGCTGTAACATGTAACGATTTAAGTTTCCTAGTTTCTCTAACTCTTCTTCACTCGCATAGGCATTTCCGATAATAACGTCATCAATAAGCCCTGTCGCCCATAAGTGTTTCGCTTGTACTTCAATCGGCAAGTTACGATGCTCTTCTAGCGTACATAATCCGTCATTAATATCCCATGGACCGATGTTAGCTGCATGTGACGTAATAAATGCTGCCGTGCGAATACCGTGTTTTTTAAAGCGTTCACTACAGCGAATGAAATAATCATACGGAAGACCAGTGAATTTTTGCGGATAAAAGTTATGGCAACCAATTAAAGCTGGTTTATTTGCCTGATGCGAAAGGATATTTTCTAAGTATGCAATATCGTTACTTACATTTAACTCGATTTTTAAACCGTACGGATTATTCGTCATTTTCGCTTCAGTTAGTCCGTCAAAACCTAAATCTAAACGGATACCATCTGCACCTAACTCTGCAAAGAATGATAGATCGCTATAGCTAATACCAAGTTGATCAAATACCGCCGGAGCTACATCTAAAATAACTTCCATATTATTATCTTTTGCATGATTAATAATTTCTTTAAATTCAGCTACAATTTCTTCTTTCGGACGATTCACAGATAATAGACATGTGAATATTCTTGAAAAACCGTGGCGTGCCGCTGCCAAAATGTATGCCATATCTTTTTCTTTCGTTGAATGTTCTGGATAAAGTGAAATTCCTAATTTACGCTCCATGCTTTTGCATCTCCTTCACACGTTGTATTAATGCTATGCTCGTAAATCTATATTTTGCAGATAAACAAGTTGCACATAAAATCGTTGGTACAATAATTACGTACGGTGATTGCAATCCTAACATTACATATGCACCCATTGAACAACCGATAAATAAAACTGATACGAGTAGTAACACTAATAAAGATTTACTTTGTACCCATTTCGAATAATGGGCAATACACTGTCCGACCACGAATGTAATTAAGATGATAATTGCTCCGAGCATTCTGTTTTCTCCTCTCCTGCTAATTGTTGTTTCTCATACATTTTGAAGAATGGATAGTAAATAACGAATGAGATAACAAAGTTAACAAGTACAAGTACACCAGCCATAATTGTCCAGTCCGTACTAATCACCGCTGCAATCGGTGCTAACATCGTAAATGGCAGTTTCGCCATCATAAGTGGAATCATACCTGAAACAACTGCGAAATATGATACTGTCGTTGTCACTAACGGTGTAATAACGAACGGAATAATTAAGATTGGGTTCATTACAATTGGTGCCCCGAAAATAATTGGTTCGTTAATATTGAATAAGCCTGGCACGAATGATAATCTCCCTAACTCTTTTAGGAACTTAGATTTAGAGAACATAAACATAATAACTAAAGCTAACGTTGAACCTGATCCGCCGATCCATACGAACCATTGAATAAATTGCTCTGTAAATAAGTTTGGTAATTGATGTGCATTTCCTGTAGCTGTGAATACTTCCATATTTTCAAGAATTGCTGAATCCCACATTGGACGAATAATCGGTCCTAAAATCGCAGGGCCATGTATACCGAATGACCAGAAGAACACGATTAAGAATACTGTTAATAAACCGCCGAATAAATTATTTCCTACTAATACTGATTTTAGTGGTGCGATTAAATATGTGATTGTTGTATTTACATCAAATTTTAAACCGTAACGAATACCCCAGAATAAAAGAATAACGACTAAAGTTGGAATTAATGCTGCAAACGAATTTGAAACTGCTGGTGGTACACTATCTGGTAATTTAATCGAGATATTATGCTTAATCATAAAATGATAAATTTCTACTGCAATTAAAGCTGTAACGATTGCGCCGAATAAAGACGTTGCACTTAATGTTCCTATTGAAATGTATCTACCTGCATCAATAACACCTGGTACAGCTTTTGTAATTTGAATTGGTTCAACTGATGCTAGTAAAAAGGCGAGTACAGATAACAACCCTGCACTTAACTGATTGAGCTGATAAAAGTTTGCGAGTGAAGCTCCTACCCCAAATGCTGCGTATAACGCCATTAAACCTACTGTAAATCGGAACGGAATATCTAAAATATGGCGAAACGGTGCAATCCACTCCATATATGCATCAATTGGTAAATTTAAAAAGATAACGAAAAATGATCCGACAATCGTTAACGGTAATGTAGAAATAACCCCGTTTCGAATTGCTAATAAATGTCGTTGTCCTGCAATTTTTTGCGTTGTTGGCATAATCTTTTGTTCCATAAAACTCATAAACCCATTCATCAATAGCCCTCCTCTTCCTCTCTACTATAAAAGAATGAAATAAACTTTATAACATTATAATGTTTATATTTAAAAAGATATAATTATGCTAAAACTAATTGTTCCGCTTGCTTAAGCACTTTCAAACCATCACACATTCCATAATCTCGTTGGTCTATGATCGCAACTGGTATATTGTATGAATTTGCAAGAAACTCTACAGCTGGAAATAAATATTTCACCTGTGGGCCAATTAAAACGACATCGGCTTCCTTAATTTCAAGCTTCACTAGTTCTGAATCAACTGCCTTAATTTTATAATTCTTCCCCTGTTTCTTTGCCTCTTCTTGCATTTTTCTTACGACCATACTCGTTGACATACCTGCTGCACAACATAATAAAATGTACATCTTATACTGTCACTTTCTCTTCTACTCGTTTATGAAGAGCAATAAATTCTTCAGCCAGTTCTTTTACTGTAATTGCATTCATTAAATGATCTTGCGCATGCACTAACAGTAAACTGATTTCTGCATGATTTCCTCTTGCCTCTTCTTGAATTAAATCCGTTTGAATGCGATGAGCTGATGAAATTTCCTCACTAGCAAGTTTCATCTTTTCACTGGCATTCCCGAAATCTCCTTGTCTTGCAAAAGCAATTGCTTCAAGCGCCGCACTTCTCGCATTGCCACCATGTAAAATTAATGCAAATGGAGTTTGCATATCAGCCATTTTAAATTCCCCCAAGCTATATGTTTTCTATGTTTTTATCTTATTATGAAAACGCATACAATTAAACATAAAAAACTTCCGTTATGTAACGGAAGTTTTTATATACTTTTTCAAAATGATAATAAAATCTCTTGAAAATCTTCAATTAACTCGGTCTGAGTAAGTTTCTCTATCGTAGTTTGACTAGACATAATATCATATAAAAAATCATAAAGCCTTTGCAAATCTTCATTATTATTGCGCTTTACACTAAATAAAATAATTACTTGTACTTTTTTATCTCCCCAATCAACAGCCTTTTCAAGTGTGCAAAACATCAAAAAAGTTTCCTCACTTAATAACTGCATCGGATGCGGGATTGCAACTGAATTCCCAACCGCTGTCGGAGACGTATTTTCTCTTTCCATAACAGAAGCATAAAAGTTTTTTGGTACATAGCGTTTCTCAGCAGCTTTCTCACATAAAAACTGAATAACATCCTCTTTCGTAGAAGCACTATGATTTAAAAAGATTAAATCTTCCTTAATATAAGGCTGCACACTAGTATTCACATGCGTAAACAATCGCTGACCAATCGATTTAATCTCTTTATCATCAAATATTGAATTCACTTTTATAACTGGAACAGGCAAGCCACTCGGTATATGAATCGTACTAATAATACAATCTATTTTTTCTTTATAAAGATCTTCTACTTTCAATTGATAATAGCCTGTAATACCTACAATCTCTAATTTATCTCGGAACTGTGATAAAATTTTATATTTTAATAGTTGTGCACTTCCTTGACCAGTCGCACAAACTAATAAGCATCTTTTCTTTTGATTCTGCTCCTGCAAACGGCTCATCGCTCCGCCGAAGTGAATTGCAATATAACCAATTTCACTTTCAGGAATCGATTCACCCATATATTCACCAATGATATCTCCAACAAGAACCGCAACTTCAAAAGCATACGGATAATTCTTTTTCACTTCTGCCAAAAGAGGATTCCTCGTATTTAACTTATACTTCAAACGATTTAATAACGTTTTTAAATGAATACCAAATCCAAATAATAATTCTTCATCATAATAAAAAATAAGATTCCGTTCTTCCGCTACTTTAAAAAGAATATGTTGCATAAATGCATATATATCTTTCCCTAATAGCTCTTCTACATTTTCATAGCGACCTCTCGTTGTAACAGCAGTACTTAATAAATGCATCGTCACATATAATACTTCTTCTTCTGGAAATGAAAATTTTAACTCTTTCTCTAAATCTCCTAAAATCTGCTTCGCAATTGTATATTCTTTCTTTATTATAAGTTCTGATTGCTCCGCATGTAGTCCTTTCATATAATGTTGACTTTGACAACGCTTTAATGCAATTGCAATATGAATGACTAAATTATCAATTTCTATATCAGATAAATATATTGTTCCGCCTTCAATATACTTTAATATAATTGAACGAATGAGTGATATATGAGGTAGCGATAAATATGTCTCCGTCTGCTCAAATTGCTCATGAAACGGAGTATGGTCATAACGCGGGAAACCATATTGTGATAAACAAGAACGAATATTAAATTCCTCTCCAACAATACGTATACCATAATACGGTCTCTTCTCAATTTGTAATTTATAGCGACCACATATATCTGTAACATCTTTCATAATTAAATTGACCGTTGATTTGCTCACATACATCTCTTCCGCTAATTCTGAAAGCTTCACATATTCCTCTGTCATTAAAACACGCTGCAGAATGTACGCTATTCTTTCTTCATAAGAAGTTGGAATCTTTTCCGTCTGTTTTTGAAATAGACTCACACAAAAGTCTTCAAATTTCTTCTTTTGTATAATTTCTAATTCGTACCCATTCCCTCTTTGCGATTCGATTTTCGCTCCGTTTTCTTCCAATATATCATTTAATAATTTTATATCCTTTTGAATCGTCTTCGTTGATACATGTAAACGGCCCGCTAAAAAAGCTCGATTTAACATCGATTTCTCTTCTAAAAATTCCTCTAAAATAGAAATTAATCGCTGATGCACCTTTGTCATAGCTCTTCCTCTCGCTCTTTATATATAAAGGGGGAAACGCTGCTGAAATCAGTAGTTTTTCCCCTTTATATTCTCTCTATTTCTTTAATGTGAATCCGAATTTATCCCATGCTTGTAAATAGTCTAGTAAGAAAATCTCTTCTTCTACAATTCGACCAACTACATTTGTTTTTCCTGTATTCACCATATCTTTTAATGCAATTTGTAATTCACCTTTATACTGGCCATATTGCTCATTGTCAATTAATAAATCTCCACGCTTAATTTCGCGCGTATTATGAGGTTTAAACTCTTCTTTTTTATATTTCACACGACTTTGTGTAGAACGAATCATATATTCAGATACATCTCCTCGATAAAAATGTGGTTCGTCTAATACGATAATTCTTTCTAGTTCTGTCGTTGTATCATATAGTTCTATATCAAATGCTTGTTTTTCTTTATTTAATGCACTTAGTGCTTGTAATTCTTCTTCTGACGCATATGCGTTTGCAATAATAACATCATCAATTAATTCCGTCGCGAATAAATGCTTCGCCTGTGTTGTCATCGATAATTCACGATGCTGCTCTAATGTACATAACCCTTCTGTTACTGGCCAAGGTCCGTATGTTGCATCAAATGATGAAATAAAAGCAGCCGTTCTCATACCGTAATCTTTAAATTGTTTCGAGCATTTAATGAAATGATCGTATGATAACCCTGAATAACGATGCGGATAAAAATTATGACAACCAATTAAATTTTCACGATTTGGTCTATGACTCATAATGTTATCTACATACTTCGTACCATTACTCATATTAATCTCAATTTTCAAACCATACGGATTATAAGTCATAATTGATTCTTCTAATCCTGAGAAACCGACATCTAAACGAATACCGTACGCACCTAATTCATGGAAGAATGATAAATCATTATACGAAATACCTAATTGTTCAAAAACAGATGGACTAATATCAACTAATACTTGGAACCCTAATGAATTCGCATGAGAGATCGTTTCTTTAAATTCTTCTATAATTTTCTCTTTTTCTCCATCCACAGATAATAAACATGTGAACACACGTGTAAATCCATATTTACTTGCTAATGTTAAATACTCCTTATCTTTCTCTACTGTTGAATGTTCTGGATAAATAGAAATACCTAATCGTCTCATATGTACACGCCTCTTTCTTCATCATATTGTAAACCTTTTCAAATATATGTAGTGAAAAAGTATATATCCCCTTCTTGTTCACTACTCTTTTGAATCCGCTTTCTTTAAAGAAAAAATAATTTCTATCATTCTTAACACCTACAAGTCTATACATCTATACTTTACATCTTTTTTTCATAGTTGTGTAGCTTTTACACAAATTTGTCAGTTTTTCATCTTAAAAATTGTTATCCGTTTTCAAGACACCTTCCTTGACTGTTTCATTGGCCAATACATATACTCGAAAGAAAAGAGATAAAGTGAAACTTTAATCAGTGAGGGGGGGGTTCATCCCCCACTGATTATTAGTTGAACCAATCGGGCATTTACGGGCAGTTGATCTCCCACCTAACTTCTTTGCTCCAGTCCGATTTTGAGGTGGGAGTTTTACTGCCCGTTAATAGCGGGAAAATTTTATATAGGGGATGAATATATGGGAGAAGCAATACTCGTAAAACGAGAGCCGTTATGGACAAAAGAGTTTGTTGCTTTAATTTTTGCAAACTTATGTATGTTTTTAGGGTTTCAAATGTTAATTCCAACCTTACCTGTTTATGTGAAAGAAATTGGTGGCACAAGTTCCAATATCGGATTTGTTGTCGGCATGTTTACCGTTGCGGCACTTTTTGTTAGACCGCTAACTGGGAACGCCTTGCAAAAATTTAATAAAAAAATCATTTTAATGATCGGTACTGCTATTTGTTTACTCGCTATGGGCAGTTACCTTTTCGCCTCAACAATCTTTCTCTTGCTTGCTGTTCGTATTTTACACGGAGCTGGTTTCGGTGTTACAACGACTACATATGGAACTGTCGTTTCTGATTTAATTCCCTCAGCTCGCCGCGGAGAAGGCATGGGATATTTTGGCCTTTCTGGAACAATTGCAATGGCCCTCGGTCCACTTATCGGACTATGGCTTATGCAAACATATAATTTCACAATTCTTTTTTTATGTGCATTATCGTGCACAATTGTTTCATTAATATTAACAAAGCTACTTCAAATCCAAAAAACGAAACAGCCGCCACAACAATCATCTAGTACTTTTCTCGATGGATTTATTGAGCGTAAAGCTTTACTTCCTTCATTATTAATATTATGTATTACATTAATGTACGGAGGAATCGGAAGTTTTATCACACTATTTGCTACAGAAGTCGGCATAGCTGATATTAGTCTCTTCTTTTTATGTAACGCACTAGCAATCGCTGTGACTCGTCCATTCTCTGGAAAGCTATATGATGCGAAAGGGCATACATTCGTCATCATTCCGGG
Source organism: Bacillus sp. FAU20 (assembly GCF_056033865.1). Taxonomy (NCBI): domain Bacteria; kingdom Bacillati; phylum Bacillota; class Bacilli; order Caryophanales; family Bacillaceae; genus Bacillus; species Bacillus sp. FAU20. The sequence continues at coordinate 464,152 of NZ_JBVYHY010000027.1, read as the reverse complement.
AGTTATTATAACGTTTACAGGCATTATTTTATTGTCGTATACGACGACAATTCCGAGCTTAATTATTGCTGCAGCATGTTACGGAAGTGGTTTTGGAGCGATCCAACCTGCACTACAAGCATGGATGATTGACCGCGTAGCACCCCATCGACGCGGCGTAGCAACTGCTACATTTTTCTCCGCATTTGACCTTGGAATAGGCGCTGGAGCAATTATATTTGGATTTATTGCTCACTTTACAAACTATGCAACTGTATATCGTTACTCCTCTCTATTACTTATTGCTTTTCTCTTCATTTACATTACAAGCATAAGAAAACAAAAGCATGGCGATAAAAACACGGAAAAAGCTGCTGGATAATTCAGTGGCTTTTTTATCGTGTTAAAAAAATTGTTTTTCCTCGCTTTGCTATTATAAAACTACATGCATTTTCCTACATATTTTTTTAACTTTCCTCAAAAAATATACGATGAACTCGCAGACGCTTTCCTTGATATTCGACTGAACAATATTATTCTAAAAAGTGTGATTTCTTTACAAAATTAAGATTTAAATAAGATGTAAACCAATAAAATACAGCTGTTTCTTTAAGGGATTGTAAACTTTTCTTCTCTTTGTAAATTTAGTGTAAATTTTACTAGCAAACCGTTTACAGTAACTCAAGGTTCAGTTAATAATTACATCGTACATGAAATTTAAGGAGTGGAATGCGTGGAATATAATGTTCAAGATATGATCTTCCAGTTCATTGGTGGATTAGGTATTTTCTTATTCGGGATTAAATACATGGGCGATGGACTGCAACAAGCAGCTGGAGATCGTCTTCGCGATATTCTAGATCGCTTTACAACAAACCCACTAATGGGTGTACTAGCTGGTATGTTAGTTACTGTATTAATCCAATCCAGTTCAGGAACAACCGCTTTAACAGTCGGACTTGTAAGTGCCGGATTTATGACATTAAGACAAGCAATCGGTGTTATTATGGGTGCAAACATCGGTACGACGGTTACTGCATTTATTATCGGAATTAAAATCGGAGAATATGCTCTTCCAATTATGGCAGTTGGAGCAATCTTACTATTCTTCTTTAAAAATAAAAAAGTACATTCTTTAGGTCAAGTTATATTCGGTTTTGGTATGTTATTCTTCGGTTTAGAATTAATGAGCACAGGCATGAAACCTCTTCGCTCTTTAGAATCATTCCAAGAATTAACAGTTAGCATGAGTGATAATCCAATTTTAGGTATTGTTGTTGGTACAGTCTTTACTTTAATTGTACAAAGTTCAAGTGCAACAATCGGTATTTTACAAGAACTATTCGGTCAAGGTGCAATCGATTTACAAGCTGCCCTTCCTGTATTGTTTGGTGATAACATCGGTACAACAATTACAGCTGTATTAGCAGCAATCGGTACTTCAATTGCTGCAAGACGCGCAGCATTAGTTCACGTTATCTTTAATATCGTCGGTACAATCATCTTTACAATTTTATTAATACCTTTTACAAATTTAATTCTATACTTCCAAACGTCATTAAACTTGAATCCAGAAATGACAATTGCATTTGCACATGGAACGTTTAACGTAACGAATACTATTATTCAATTTCCGTTTATTGCAGTATTAGCATGGATTGTAACAAAAATTATTCGCGGGGAAGATGCAGCTATTGACTTCAAACCGCAACATTTAAATCCAATCTTTATTGAACAATCTCCTGCTATCGCATTAACAGAAGCACAAAAAGAGATTATTCGTATGGCTGAGTTTTCATTACATGGATTAAAAGAAGCAAACCAATTTTTGAACACACAAGATAAAAAACACGCTGACATGGCTACTCAATTAGAAGGAGCTATTAACAATTTAGATAAAAAAATTACCGAGTATTTAGTTTTACTATCAGAAAAGCCACTTTCACCTACGGATTCTGAAAAACATTCCGTTTTAGCAGGTGTTGTTGGAGATATTGAACGTGTGGGTGATCATGTAGAAAACCTTGTAGAACTTGTAGATTTCCAAATTTCAAACCGTGTTTCACTATCAGATGAAGCATTAGCTGAATTAAACGAAATGCTAAAATTAACTATTTCAACACTGCAAGACTCAGTTGAAGCTTTAACAAACTTCGATACTGAACTAGCTCAAACTGTTATTGCAAAAGAACGTAAAATCGATCAAATGGAACGTGTTCTTCGTAAACGTCACGTATTACGTCTGAACGAACGTAGCTGTTCAGGTGATGCAAGTATCATCTTCGTTGATATGGTAAGTAACTTAGAGCGCATTGGTGATCACGCTGTAAATATTGCTGATGGTGTTTTAGGTGAACAAGGTAAAATCAATTTAAAACAATCATTATGATAAGAAAGAGACGCTAACTTAAGCGTCTCTTTTTTCATTATATTTTAACAACTGTTCTTCCTTTTAACTTTCCTTGCAATATAAGTGCAAACTTCTTCTCTAGTTCTTCTAATGTACATTCCTCTGTATAAGATAGTAACTCTTTATTTCCCCATTCATTCGCTAAAAGCGTCCACACATCACTTCTCACATCTGCTGGACATTGCACAGAATCTATCCCTAAAAAGCTTATGCCTCGTAAAATAAACGGATATACCGTTGTTTGTAATTGCTGACCTGCCACATTACCGCATGTCGTTACACAACCACCATACTTTACTGTTTTTAAAGCTGTTTCTAACATACGTCCACCTACAGTATCGATAACCCCCGCGTATATCCCTTTTAACATTGGTCTTCCTGATTCATCATTCAATTCCGCGCGATGAATCACTTTTTTCGCGCCTAGACGTAGTAGCATATCTTCCTCTTCCATTTTCCCTGTCGCTCCTACTACGTTAAACCCTAACTTACTTAAAATGCTTACAGCTACACTCCCTACGCCGCCTGTAGCACCCGTTACTAAAACATCCCCCATACTAGGGGTTATACCTGCTCTCATAAGCTTATATACTGATAAAGCCGCTGTAAAACCTGCTGTTCCGTACATCATACTTTCCTTTAATGACATTCCCTCTGGTAAAGGGACAATCCAAGATGATGGCACGCGAATATACTCTCCGAAACCACCAGAAGTATTCATCCCTAAATCATATCCCGTTACAATGACTTGATCTCCTGCCTTAATGGTAGCATCTTTACTACTTATAACCACTCCTGCTGCATCAATTCCTGGCGTATGAGGATATGTTCTCGTAACACCTTTATTACCAGTAGCTGAAAGAGCATCTTTATAATTTAATGAAGAATAATGAACTTGTATGAATACGTCTCCCTCAGGTAAACTACTTACTTCTCTCTCAACAACTTTTCTTACAAACTGATGATTTTCCTTTTCGTTCACAATGATTGCTCGGAATGATGTATGATTCATTATGCTCTCTCCTTTATCCGTCAAATTCTTCTTTATTATATAGAAGAAATAAGTAAGCTTACTCATTTCTTCTTGGCTATATTTCAACAAATCTTACTTCCCTATCACTTTCTCATAATATATATTTTCATTTCTACTAAAAGCCCTTATACTTATTCTACATCTAAAAAATAACATATAGAAAATCTGACTTTTTATAAATAAATTGAATTTTTACGAAATGTAAATGATTTGTAATGTTTTTTTTCGCTAAATTTCATTATAATAAGTGGATATGAGTGTCGTATTTCAATCCAAATGAAGGAGTACAGGAAATGGAGCAAAACCCATCTTTGCAAGAAAATACACGCAATAAACCGAAAAAAAATAAGAAAAAAATAAAAATTATTATAAGCGCTATACTATTCGTTTTATTAATAGGCGGCGGTTATACTTGGTTTTTAGTAAATAAAGCATCTTCTGCTGTTCGAAATGCCGCACACGATTTAGCACGCGGTGATAAATCTGATTTACGAGATAAAGCTGTAAAACCTATTACAAACAATGTCTCTGTTTTAATAATGGGTGTTGATGAAAGCGATGTCCGTGGAAAAGAATATGGTGAAGCTATAAGAACAGACGCGCTTTTACTTGCAACATTTAATAAAGATAGCAAAACTGTTAAACTATTAAGTATCCCACGTGACACATATACTTATATTCCAATAGAAAAGAAAAAAGATAAAATTACACACGCTCATGCATTCGGTTCTGCTAAAAATGGAAAAAATGGTGGACCACAAGCAAGCATTGATGCAGTTGAAAAATTAATGAATGTTCCTGTTGATTATTTTGTGAAATTTAACTTTAAATCATTTATAAAAATCGTCGATGACTTGGGCGGTGTTGAAGTTGATGTACCAGTTGAATTTACTGAGCAAGATAGCAATGATAATGCTGAGGCAATTCACCTAGAAAAAGGTGTTCAAAAGTTAAATGGCGAAGAAGCTCTTGCTCTTGCTAGAACAAGACACATCGATAGTGATGCAATGCGTGGACAACGTCAACAACTCGTTATCGAGGCTATTTTAAAGAAACTAACAAGTGTTGGTTCTGTAACAAAAGTTGGCAGCATCATTGATGATATTAACGGACAATTCGTTACAAACTTAACATTTGATGATATGCTTTCATTCTATAAATATGGATCGGATTCGGAAATTGAGAAATTACAAATCCAAGGTGATGATTGCTATATGGCAAAAGGTGACGATACTTGTAGCAAATCTGCTGGTGGTGGTCGAACTTACTATTACAATCCAGATAAAAAAGAATTAGCTAATGTTACAAATGAACTTCGTACTCATCTTGGACTACCTGCATATACAAAGTCTGACTCAGACTCTGATTCGAAAAAGACAAAAGAATCTAAGTCTGAAAATAAGAACGAGCACAAATCAAGCAAAAATGAAAATAGTAGTGAAGGTACAGAAACATCGTCTAATGACAATGAATAATATAGAAGCGGTTCTCTATGGAGGTAGAGAACCGCTTCTTTTATTCTTCCAAATACAAAAATCAGAACTTTCTAACTATCTTTTTTAATATTTTTAAATTATAATAAATAGTAGCAATCTATTCCAATTATCAGGGGGCTCATACATATGAAAGCTGCAGTAAAACATAACATCTCAGATTTTAAAGACTACTTAAAATCCAACGATATATACATGGAAGAAAATATAGATGAAAATGATGGCTCTGTTCATTTTTCAGTAGGATTAGAGACTGAAGCTGGCGCAAAAATTCAACTTATCGCTGCTTTCCAAAACGAACATCCTACGGTGGATATATACTGCTTCAATGTTGCTCACGTGCCTGATGCAACATCAACAAATGATATTTTACATGTCATCAATGAATTAAATACATCTTATCGCTTTGCAAAATTCACATTAAACAAGCAAAATGCAATTGATATTTCAACATCTCTTGCATTCTCAGAACCAAATTTTAATCCAGCACTTGTCTTTGAACATACAAGAATGCTATATAAATTAGCAAATGACGAGTATAAAAACTTAATGAAAGTTATTTGGGCATAAATAAAAGGATGGGCTGCAAGCAGCGCCATCCTTTTATTTCGATATCATATCAATCCACATTTTAACAGCAGTGCCGACAATTAAAATCGATAACATATATTGTAGTACTTTTTGATTTATCCTCTTCCCGACTCGTGCTCCAAGTGGCGCAGCAAATATACTTGCAACCGCAATAATTAGAGCTGGAATCACAACTACTTGTCCAGTAATCATTTTTCCAGTCGTAATCCCTACTGAAGAAATAAACGTAATAGCGATAGATGTTGCTATCGTCATGCGCAATGGTAATTTTAAAATAACTAGCATAATAGGAACTAAAAGAAATGCACCGCCAGCTCCAATAATGCCCGAAACACCTCCTACAATAAACGCTAACACACTTGCTAACCATTTATTATAATTAATTGCTCCGCTATTATTTTTCTTCGGTACAAACATCATCATAGCTGCAATGGTCGCTAATACTGTATAAACAACATTTACAGCATGTTCATCTAATAGATTTGCACTAAAACTTCCTATAAAACTTCCTATTAATATACTAGCTCCCATATACACAACTAACGTTTTATTCATATCAGTACTTTTCCGATATGCCCACGCACCTGCAAAAGTTGCAAAGAATACTTGTACCGCTGTAATACCGCTCACTTCATGAGACGTATAGCCAGTAAATCCTAACAGTACTGGAATGTATAAAATCATTGGATAGTTAATAATCGCACCGCCAATTCCAACCATTCCTGATATAAACGATCCTATAAACCCAATTATAAAAAGTAATAATACTAAACTCACCTTACATCCCCCTCCTTCTAAAAAGAAGGTGATTTAAATGAATAAGTTCACATTCCCATCCGAAGCATCTGCTAAATATGCCCCTACACCTGCAAACTCTACCCCTTCCATAATCTCTTCCTCTTTTAACCCTAATAAATCTACTGTCATTTGACAAGCTACAAGTTTAATCCCCTGTTCCTTTGCCAAATCAATTAAATCTGGCAAAGGCATTGCATTATGTTTTTTCATAATGCCTTTAATCATCTTTGGTCCCATACCAGCAAAATTCATTTTAGATAACCCCATCTTATCAGCACCGCGTGGCATCATTTTTCCAAATACTTTTTCTATAAATGTTTTCTTTACATTCACATGTTCATCTTTCCTTAAAGCATTTAATCCCCAGAAAGTATGAAAAATAGTTACCTCTTGATCATACGCCGCTGCACCATTTGCAATAATATAAGCAGCCATTGCTTTATCGTAATCTCCGCTAAATAACACGATTGTCGTTTTCTTCTGTTGTTCCATATTGTTCTCCCTCCAATTACCTATAGGGGTATTTTTTTATTTATAAAAAATTGTTTCTCCCTATTCTACTTTTCCTTCCCAAGCTAACATACCGCCTACCATATTGATTACTCGAAAACCGTAACTTTCTAAAAATTGAACAGCTCTTGCACTTCTCCCGCCTGAACGACAAACGATAATATATTCCTGATTTTTATTTAATTCATGCATACGAAACTCTAATAGTCCTAGTGGAATATTACATGCTTCTGGAATTTTCCCTTCAGCTACTTCTTCTACTTCACGTACGTCCACAATATTTACCACTTCTTTACGCAACAATTTTTCTTCTAATTCTTTTGTAGTCATTTCTTTCATTTTAAAGTCCCTCCTCACAAACTATTCATACCACCTGAAACGTTTATTACTTGCTGAAACCCTAGTTTTTTCAATATCTTTGCTGCTTGCTTACTTCTCATTCCACTTTGGCAAATAACGATTACTTCCTTATTCTTATCTAATTGATTCGCCTTGCTTGCTAGATCATTTAGGGGGATATTTTGAAAGCCTTCCATATGATTCCCTCTATATTCACCTACTGTACGGACATCAATAAAATACTTCCCCTTTTTTCCCACTATACTTTTCAATTCTTTGCCATTTATATTTTGAACACCTTTCACTGGTAAAAATCGTGAAATAACAAACCATGCAGCAAGTACAATGAAAAGCGTACTTAATATTGTGTTCATATAACCAACCTCTCTATATTTACAAAACTATTGCTTCACTACGCCTTCTTAATCCAAAACTTCAGCACATCAGCTTCTTCTACATGCTTTACGATGTCATGACCAGTTTTATTTGCCCACGCTGGAATATCTTTCACTGATCCTTTATCCGTTACCTGTATTTCTAACACTTCTCCAGTTTGTAAAGTATCCATCGCTTTCTTCGTTCTTACAATCGGTATTGGACATGCTAATCCTTTCGCATCTAATACTTGTTTTACATTCATCATCTATTCCTCCATGTTTTATTTATTTTATTATTCATGAACTGCACAACGATTTGGACCAATCTCCATTTCACGTTCTTCCTCTGCACTCGGATGAATTTTACCCATATTCGTTTGACGAATTTCTTCGTAAGCATTTGGCTGAGGTGGTAAATTCTCCGTTACAACTTTACGAAACTCTCCCTCATCCTCAATATTTAATCCTGCATTATACGCAAATAAATCTTTTAATTTAGCACTAACGATACCACTCTCGTCCATTTCACTTATTTTTGAATAATGAGCCGGTAACACAACTAAGTTTTGAGATAGTTCTTTATATCGGCTATACAAAGTAGTACGTAAATCACTTACCCAATCTTCAGCTTTCCCAGCAAGGTCTGGACGTCCAATTGAATCTACAAATAAAATATCACCTGATAATAAATAGGAATCATCTACAATAAATGACGTACTCCCAATCGTATGCCCCGGTGAGTATAATGCGTCAATTTCAATTTTAGTACCCCCAACCGTAATAACAGATCCTTCAACAAGCGGTTTATATGAGAACACAACCTCCTCTGCATCTTTTGGCGGCAACCAATACGTACCACCTACTTTTTCCGCTAACTTACGTCCGCCAGAAATATGGTCTGCATGTAAATGTGTATCCATTACATTCGTAATCGTAACGCCATGCTCTTTCGCAAACTCTTCGTACGCTTCAACTGTTCTTACTGCATCAATAACTGCTGCTTCACCGTTTGAAATCACCATATATGATAAGCAACCTTTTCCAAGGCGGTTAAACTGATACATACTTCCGCCATCTTTTAAATCTCCCACTTTTATAGGCTTTACATATTCACTCCAAGCCTTCATACCACCAGATAAATAATAAATATTTTCTAATCCAGCCTCTGTTAATTGCTCTGCCACAAATATAGAAGATCCTTCTTTTGCACATACTACTAAAACATCTTTATCTTTAGGTAGTTCACCGATAATATGATCTACCCCCTCTAATAAATCAAAGTACGGTACATTTATTGAAGTAATTTCTTTTCCTTCAATTTTCCAATCTTCATAATCCGTCTCATTACGAACATCTAAAATAAACAACTCCCCGAATAAAACTTTCTCTGCAACATCTTTTGCTTGTAATGCTTTAACACTCATCTAATTACCCCCATAGGTATGTTTTTGTTTAAAAAATTTTATCCCGCTTTAATGGGCAGTAAGCCCCCACTGATTAAAGTTTCACTTTATTTTTCCACATTCCCTTGCCACTCTAACATGCCTGGAATGACATTTTTCACATTTGCATAACCTTTCTCTTTCAACATGTGGCAAGCTACATCACTACGGTTGCCAGTTCGGCAAACAACATAAATTTGCTTCGTTTGATCTAACACTGCACTGTCTAATTCTCCTAACGGTATGGAAACAGCCGATGGAATATGACCAAAAGCGAATTCCGCCGCTTCACGAACATCTACTACAATACACTCTTGACCACTTAATACTATCTCTTCCACTTCCGAATTCGTAATTGTATGAGGATATTTCACTATTTCATTCATTTCATGCTCATTTGCTTTTCTAACGTAATGCATCAATACATCACCTTCATGTTTCGTCCCGATATATTGATGACCTACTTTACTCGCCCAACTTTGTATATCCACAATAGACCCTTTATCTGTTGCCTGAACCTCAATCACTTGCCCTGACGTCAATCCTTCCATCGCCTTCTTCGTCTTTACAATCGGCATCGGACAAGCCAAACCTTTACAATCTAGATTCATATCCACTTTTATACTCATAGTCGATTCCTCCATAATTTATATACATATACCTGTATGGGTATATGAAAGTGTTTTTGAAAATCTGTCAACAATTATGTTTGACAGATTATCGGCTTTTTACAAGTAATTGAACAGCTTCTTTAATTAATTCTTCATTTGAACCATTACCGCTTTCAAACTGCTCACGCAAACATTGCTCTAAATTTGTCCCAACAACAAGTCCAATTGTACGATCAAGTGCAGAACGAGATGCCGTTAACTGTGTAATAACCTCTCGGCAATCTTTTCCTTCTTCCATCATACGAAGCACACCGCGAACTTGCCCTTCAATACGTTTTAATCTATTTTTCATGTCTTGATTATATTCCATTGTATAATCACCTCATTACCATTATGTCACTATTTATAACCTATGACAATATATTATACCCTATAGGGTATTTTGTAAACCCTATTTTTAATTTTCACCTTATATGTTCACAAAACAAAAAGTAAAACCTTAATCTATAGGTTTTCATCTTCCACTAAATCTTGAAGTAGAAAATGAAAAATATCAATATACAACACGTTCTGGCAATACTGTCCCATACAATTTAAAACCACCATCTACATTCTTTACCTTATATCCTTTTTCCATTAACATACGCGCTGCAACATACCCTCTCATACCAAGTTGACAAGTGATATATATTTCTTTGTCCATTGGCACTTCATCCAATCGATCACGTAATTCATCTAATGGAATATTAATAGTGCCTTTAATCATTCCCTGTTTTAGTTCATTAGGCTCTCGAACATCAATAAGGTACCCACCATTTTCAACAATGTGATCTATTTCATGCCATTGCACTGTGTCCACAAAACCATCTACTATATTACTTGCAGCATACCCCACCATGTTTACTGGATCTTTTGCAGAAGAATACGGCGGGGCATATGATAATTCTAAATCCGGTAAATCGATTACTGTTAAGTTTGCCTTCATTGCCGTCGCGATAACATCTATACACTTATCTACCCCGTCACGTCCTAAAGCCTGTGCTCCGTAAATCTTTCCGCTATCTTTATTAAAAATTAATTTTATTAGCACTGGCGTAGCATTTGGATAGTATCCTGCATGAGAATTTGCCTGTACATGTACTACCTCATAGGGTATATTTAATCGTTTTAATATTTTCTCATTTACTCCAGTCGAAGCAACTGTTAAATCAAAAACTTTAGCCACAGAAGTTCCCATCGTACCTTTATATAAAGAATCTGTATGACCATGAATAATATCTGCTAACATGCGACCTTGACGATTAGCTGGCCAAGCTAAAGGAATCATCGTTTCTGTTTCTATAACAAAATCTTTCACTTCAATCGCATCACCAATTGCATATACATATGGGTCAGATGTTTGAAATTTCTCATTTACCTTTATCGTTCCTCTAACTCCTAATGCTAATCCTGCATCTTTCGCTAAACTACTCTCTGGTTGTACACCAATTGCTAAAATAATCATATCTGTTTTTATAACTGAGCCACTTTTTAAACGTACAACAGTCCCATTCTCCTCTAACGCATCTACACCATCTTCAAAAACAAGCTCAACATTGTGCACCTTCATATGCTCATGTACATATGCCGCCATTTCGTAATCAATTGGTGGCATCACTTGATTTGCCATCTCTACAAGAGTAACCTCAATCCCGCGTTCTCTTAAATTCTCAACCATTTCCACTCCAATAAATCCTCCACCAATAACCGTCGCATGACGTGGTTTCTTCTCATCAATATACGCTTTTATACGATCTGTATCAGGTACATTTCGTAACGTAAACAACGCCTTCGCTTCTTCAATGCCCGGAATAGGTGGAACAATTGGTTTCGCCCCTGGTGAAAGAATCAAAACATCATATTCCTCGTTATATGTTTCATTTGTAGTTACATTCTTTATCGTAATTGTTTTCTCTTCTTTATTAACCTTTACCACTTCACTCAATACACGTATATCTAAATTAAAACGCTTTGACATCCTTTCAACAGTTTGTACTAATAACTTTTGTCTTTCTGTAATGACACCGCCAATATAATATGGCAATCCACAGTTTGCGAACGAAATGTATTCACCGCGTTCAACCATAATAATTTCATCTTCCTCACTTAAACGACGAAGCCTTGCAGCTACTGAGGCCCCGCCAGCAACTCCGCCTACTACAACAATTTTTCTGAACATATTTCAAACCTCCATCCTATTGATTATTTAATTTTCTAACACATCACAAATAACCTATACCTGTATGGGTATATGATAGAATATAAAAAAACTAATTTCAATATATATGGCTTTCTTTCACAAATTTGAAACAAATAAACAGAACGGACACAGTATCCTATGTCCGTTCTTCCCCTCACACATACTTCCGATGCACCATCTTCCCATCATAAGAAAACACAACGCCCTTACTCTCCACAATCGACTCCATATGCACTGTTCTTCCCCACAGCTGATGAAGGTATGGTAATACCTTTTCTAAGTATTTTAAATCAAGCTCGATTCCTTCGTAACTATGTTTAATGTATAATTCCCCGTTCTTTAAGTAGTCTCCATCTTCTACTACTAAGTACGGGAAGCCGCCATTTGTACGCATATTTACGAGCTGATCACGTACATGTTCCCACTCTTTATCTATTACTTTATATTCTTTTCCTTGGCGCTGGAATAAGTACATATCTTCTCTCATTACGAGATCTTTATTTAAGTAGTTTCTTAAGAACGATACGTCCCATTCGATTTCGCGCACTTCAAAGATTTTGTCACGACCAGATCCTGGTTTGACGCCTCTTCGTTTCATTTCTTCTGTCGGGTTGTTGTAGCGTTCTTCAATATCTTCAAACATTTTAATACCGAGGTAGTATGGATTAATGCTCGTTTTTGATGGCTGTACAACACCTGCATTTAATTTCGCAAATTCGATGGCTTCATCAGATGTTAAGTCCATTTCGCGAAGTATGCGTTGATGCCAGAAGGACGCCCAGCCTTCGTTCATGATCTTTGTTTCAAGCTGCGGCCAGAAATATAACATTTCTTCACGCATCATCGTTAATATGTCTCGCTGCCAATCTTCTAACTCACGGCTATATTCTTCAATAAAGAGAAGTAAATCTTTCTCTGGCTTTGGTGGGATTTTCTTCTTTTTACGCACATTGGAACGTTCCTGTTTTTTATTGCGATTATCTAAATTCCATAAGTCATCGTATTGCGACACCTTTTTCTTTTCTATTTCTTCCTCTTCTAAATCATCGATACTCCATGTGAGTTTCGGACGCATAAGCGAGGGATCAATATGCTCTTGAATGGCAAGTACGGCATCTAAAAATGTTTCTACCTCTTCTTTTCCGTACTTATGCTCATATGCTTTCACCCGTTCAGCTGTCGCCGACATACTTTCTACCATATCCCGCTTCGTATTTGAAAAACGAATATTATTTTTGAAGAAATCACAGTGTGCTAAAACGTGCGCTACAATTAATTTGTTTTGAATTAACGAGTTCGTATCTAATAAAAAGGCGTAACATGGATCAGAGTTAATAACGAGTTCGTATATTTTACTAAGTCCTAAATCGTATTGTAATTTCATTCTGAAAAATTGTTTTCCAAAACTCCAATGTGAAAACCTTGTTGGCATCCCATATGCACCAAATGTATAAATAATTTCCGCTGGACATATTTCATAACGCATCGGATAAAAATCAAGCCCAAATCCAGTCGCAATTTCCGTAATTTCCGCAATCGCATATTGCAGTGCTTTATCGTCACTTGCTCTCATTATTTTCCCTCCTTACACTTTCCCTTAAGAAAGTGTATGATGGAGAACAAGCTTTCATGAGGATTGATTGCATAATAAAAAGACACCCCCGCAAAAACGGGAATGTCTCATCTATTAACCTTCAATAATCTCCATCTTCTCCGTAATCGGAGTACGCGCTTTTCCTTCAGGCGCTTTATCAAAATAACCGATATGAAGAATTCCAACGATACGTTGGCCTCTTGTTAAACCGATTCCTTCTATAAATAATGGATTGTAGTTTAATCCGCCTGATTTCCAAACGCAACCTAATCCGCGTTCCCAAGCAAGAAGTTGGAAGTTTTGCATAAATGCACATGTTGCAGCGTAATCTTCGTCACGCTGAATTTGACGTGGATCTTCATTTATATATACAACGATTTGTGCAGGCGTGCTTAAGAAACGATCTGATAAAATTTTACCGCGTTTCGCTCTTTCTTCTTCTGTGAAAGAGTTTAATACTGCATCTACTAATTTCTTGCGGCCTTCTCCGATGTATAGTTTACAATTCCATGGTTCACGGTGCTTATGATTAGGTGCCCATGTTGCATCGTTTAATAGTTCAATTAATAAATCTTTTTCTACTGCTTTGTCTGTAAATGTACGAACAGAGCGTCTTTCTTTAATCACATTTGCGATGGAAGTATATGTAGTCATATTTTTCTCTCCCTTATTTTTATCTATATGTATACGTTTATTATTGATATTGATTTTCAATTTCGATTATACCTTAGTTTTTTACTATTAATCAATGTTTTATGTTGGAAAACTTCTAAAAAACGTCATTCCATACTGTGAATAAAAAAACTTAACTTGTTCACAAGTATTTCACATTTTATGGAAATGATATGTGTACAGTTTTCTACATTATCCATCTAGGAGGAGTTTACATGTACAAAAAAATCGCTGTTTGTATGACTATGACAGCATTATTATGCGGGATATCTACCTTCCCCGCTTCCGCTGCCACGCCAAAAGAAGTAACAATGCATCACCATAACCCAATTTCAGAAGAAGAAATGCAATCGCTAGAAAAACTCAGCTATAACAAACATGAAATTTGGAAAGCTGCTCACATTGCAAGAATGAGTAAAAAAGAAATTAAAGATGTTTTAGCTTACTATAAGCAAAATAAATCTTGGGAGAAAACAGCCGAGCATTTCGGTGTAGATCCAAGTAAGCTGAAAAAGCATCATATAAATAAAGAAACAAAGCAAGCGCTGCTACAACAGTTAGCAACTATGCAAAAATCCACACCTGATCAGCTAAAGCAAAAAATGAATGAATATAACATAAAATTGCGTCATCTTACTGTGTTAACAATCATCTCTCAAAAAAGCAATACCCCACTTGATGATGTACTAAAGATGAAAAAAGATGGAATGGACATGAAACAAATTGCCGAAAAATTAAATGTAAAAAGAGAAGATATACGAGCGGAAATGATGAAGTTAGTGCAGTCTATTAAAGAAAAGAAAGCAAATTAACACCCCAAAAAGGAAGAGGGATTCAATGCTCTTCCTTTTTCGTATGAACTTTCAATTTTCAAGTATAAATTCCCGGATTTCCCAAAAACTAACACAAGTAAATGATGTAAGTTAGGGGTGAGAAAATGTTCGGTTTATCATCTAAGAAATCAAAAAAGACTAATACGAAAACACTTTGTTCTATTCCAGAATTTATACAAACCATGAAAGAATCAAGCGATTTTGTCTCTTATAACATACTTAAAGATGAAACGTTGTGCTTGTTTTATTATAAATCTGTCGTGGAAGCACTTATTATTAAACAATTTATTTTAACTCCTCTAAAAAAGGAATCGGAACAAATCCAAAACATCTCTGATTTATGTAATATCATCTCTATTGAAGACATTATTACCTCCCCTTCTATTGATGATATTCGTGAAAAATTATTAGGTGGATATATTTTAATACGCTTAAAAAACAATGCGAATCCTGATCAATATGCTTTAATTCGTGCCGAAAGTACTGTTTTAGGAAAACGATTATATAACGATACAGAAAATGAGTATAGTGTAATCGGGCCTAAAATCGGTTTCGTTGAAAACCTTGATACAAATATCCACTTATTGCGCCGAAATATCGTAACGGAGCAACTCATTTTTAAAGAAGTTACCGTCGGATCTATATCAAAAACGAAAGTAGCAGTTGCTTATATAGAAGGAATTACAAATGAACAATTTATCAACACCGCAATACAACGGCTAGAAGACATTGATTTTGATGTCCCATTTGATGCAACTATGATTGAGCAATTTATTAGTGATAATAGCAATTCACCTTTTCCCGTTCTATTACCTACAGAACGATTAGATCGAGCTGTATTTGCATTAATTAACGGAGAAGTTTTAATTTTAACAGATGGCTCTCCATATGCTTTATCAGGACCAACAACGTTACTGGATTTTTTCATTTCACCAGAAGATTATTATTTACCGTGGATGATTGGATCTTTTTTTCGTGTTATTCGTTTTTTCGGAGCTATATTTTCTCTTTTTTTCCTCCGCTATTTATACAGCGGCTTTAACATATCATTATCAAATGATTCCTGCTGATTTACTAGGTCCTATTATTTTCTCGAGAGCTAACGTACCTTTCCCTCCTATTCTAGAAGCACTCTTTTTAGAAATTACAATTGAATTGCTTCGTGAAGCAGGAGCACGTTTACCAACGAAAGTCGGACAAACGATTGGGATTGTTGGGGGGATTGTAATTGGACAAGCATCTGTTGAAGCAGCTTTAACAAGTACAATTTTATTAATTGCAGTTGCTTTATCCGCACTTGCATCTTTCACAACACCGACTGTAAAGATGTCTTCTACTATCCGTTTATTACGCTTTCCGCTTATTCTTTTAGCCGGTGCATTTGGAGGATTAGGCCTTATTGTCGGATTTGTATTTATTTTAGCTCATTTAATTAAATTAAAATCACTTGGATCACCTTATTTATTACCTTTATATCCATTTCGTGGTTTAGGTACAGCAGAAGGTTTTCTTCGATTACCATTTAGCCAAACGGCTCAAAGACCTTCTTTTCTGAGACCAAAATCAAAATGGCGCTATAATCCAAACAAATCGAAGCAAAAACATGATGGTGAGAATGAATGAAGAAAATTTTATTGCACCTTATCATTATCTTCTTCGTTTTACAAACTGGCTGTACACAAACGTATATAGTAGATGCACAGCGTATTATTCATATTGCTGGATTTGATATCACAAAAAACAAAAGATTCCAAGGAACTATTCTATTCCCAGAGTACACACATGGTGTAAAGTCTAAGCCAGAGACTCAAACAACATCTGCCCGTTCACTTGAAACAATTGCTTCACGATTGAATGCGAAATCTCCTCACAATGTTGTTGTAGGTCAAATGCGTGTTGTCCTATTTGGAAAGGCTCTAGGAGAACGCGGAATGGGAGAGATTATTACTAACTTACAACGTGACCCAAATATCGGGCGTGATGTACAACTAGCAATTGTAGATGGATCGGCTGAAGAGCTTTTAAATTACGGAAAAAAAAATGGGTCTTTATATATCGCTGATTTACTCGAGCAAAATATAAGAAATGAGAACATCCCACAAACCACATTAAACATTTTTTTATATAATTATTACTCTTCTGTATGTGATGCCTATGTTCCTTATATTAAAATGGACGATAATCATTCTATCGCTGTCAAAGGACTTGCCTTTTTAAAAGGCGATAAAGTAGTCATGTATACAGATAAAAGACATTCTGTTTTAGCAAAATTACTTATTAATCCTACGAAAAATGGACGTTACGAAGCAGTAATAAAAAAGGATAAGCATAAAGGTATGGTTGTTATACAAAACTTAGCTGGAGAAAATAAGTATGATATAGATCAAACTGACGACATACCAAAAGTAAAAATTCATTTAAAATTAAATGGATTAATTAAAAACTCTCCTAATTGGATTGATCTAAGAAAAAAAACAAATATCAATTATATAAAAAAACAAATTGAACAAAATGTTGAAAAAGACTGTGAAGATTTAATAAAACAATTTCAAGAAAAGGAAATTGACCCTTTAGGAATACGAGATGAAATTAGAAGCCATACGAGAAAATGGAATATAAAACAAATTCGAAATATGTATAAAAACGTAGCGGTGGATATAAATTTAGATCTTAATATTGTACAATCTGGAATCGGGGAATAGTGAGGTGAAATGAGCAATGAATACAATGAATAAGACAAAAACTGTCTCTCCATATTTTGCATTTATTTTATTGCATTCTCTCCAAATCGGCATAGGAATTCTCGGCTATCAACGTGTAATTTTGAAAAATGCAGGTTATGATGCTTGGATTTCTCTTATTATTGCGGGGATTGCAACTCATATTGTACTGTTTTGTATGTTAAAAATGCTTGAAAAAGACGGAGATTTAATTAGCATTCATACAACCACCTTTGGAAAATGGATTGGCTCTATATTTTCTGTAATTTTCACTCTTTATTGCTTATTATTTTGCCTTACTGTTCTTCGTACATATATGGAAGTAATACAAGTTTGGATTTTCCCTACCATTAAGTTATGGAAACTAACCTTTATGTTTTTATTAGTGACTTGCTATATTATAAAGGGTGGATTTCGCTCTGTAACCGGAATATGTTTTTGGGGAGTCGTTCTACCTATTTTCGTTGTATTCTTTTTAATTTATCCAATGAAATATGCACATTTCCGCAATATTTTACCTATTTTTACACATTCACCTTTTGACATGCTTATATCAGCAAAACACTCTGCGTTAGAGTTTCTTGGTTTCGAGACAATCTTAATCTTCTATCCATTTATTAAAAAAGGAAAATCCTTAAAAAGATGGGCCCATGCTGGAATTGCTTTTAGCACCTTAATTTATGTAATTTTAGCTATCGTATCTTTTATGTATTATAGCGAGGGACAATTAAACCGTACTATTTGGCCTACTTTAACGATGTTAAAAATAATTAAAGTTCCTTTTATTCAGCGTTTTGAATATATTATTATTTTCGTTTGGTTTTTAATTATTTTACCAAACCTTTGCTTAACTATTTGGTCATCATGTCAAACGATGAAGCGCTCCTTTCATATTTCATTTAAATTTACATTACCGTTTTTTATTTTCATCATATTTTCAGCTTCTCTGCTTTTCACAAACCGTGAAAGTATCAACACATTAAATACCATACTATCTCAAGCTGGTTTATATATTGTATACGCTTATATCCCAATTTTATTTCTATTTCATTCGCTAAGATGGCGCTTCAAAAATCAGTCAAAAAAATCTTCAACCGATACACCGTAATCTCTGATACAATTTGATTAATACATTTGTAAAGGGGACAAGCGAATGAAAAAGTATGTATTTTCTTTACTTGCAGTACTAAGTTTAATTCTTGCTGGATGCGGAAGTACTGGTACAAATGACCAAAAATCTTCTGAATCAAAAAAAGAAGAACATGACCATGCATCGCACACTCAGCAAGCTGACATTCAAGAGAAAACAAAAGGAGTCGACACACTTCCGGCCTTCCTAGATAAGCTTGATCCACAAATGAAAGATATCTACACCGTCGCTGGACAAAATGCAGAGCTATTAGATTGGATTCCATGCTATTGTGGTTGCGGTGAAAGTGTAGGACATAAAAATAATAAAAACTGCTTTATTCGTGAAATTAAAAAGAATGGTGAAGTTGTTTGGGATTCCCACGCAACGACTTGCGTCAATTGCCTAGAAATCGCAGTTGAATCTGCTTCCATGAAACAAAAAGGAAAATCAACGCTTGAAATTCGTAACTATATCGATAATAAATACAAAGAAGGTTATGGCAAACCAACACCTACGCCAATGCCAAAAGCTTAAAAAACGAGGAAACTCCTCGTTTTTTCTTTTCATTCACTTTTTTTCTTAACAAATTCTTTCAAGTGTATTTCCCCTTACTTATCACACACTATATATAACTCTCGGTAAGGAGGGTACACAGTGCAAACATACAACGACTATGATAAAGCTCTCTATTACACGTATTGCTGTAATTGGGATAAATTACTCGTTCTCATGGTTCAAACGAACGATCAATTATTTTCTAAGCGTATTGAGCATTTTTTACACGCTTATCAATACAGTAAAGAACTGCCAGAAGTTGATAAACAATTGCAGCTCCTATTTCAATATATTGACCACGCA
Source organism: Bacillus sp. FAU20 (assembly GCF_056033865.1). NCBI lineage: Bacteria > Bacillati > Bacillota > Bacilli > Caryophanales > Bacillaceae > Bacillus > Bacillus sp. FAU20. The sequence continues at coordinate 444,521 of NZ_JBVYHY010000027.1, read as the reverse complement.
TCCCAAAAGTCGCATGTAGAAGAAGTAGAACAAATTCAAATGTAAAATATAGCGCTATTCTCTTCCAGAGAATGGCGCTTTTTTAAAATATTAATACTAATAAAAGTTTCCTCTTATAAAACTTTTATTGATAAACATATTTTTTCTTTCTTTTCCATACCACTTCATACTATAATTTAGTATGTAACTATTATAAGAGAGGTATAAAATATGGGACGAGAAAAAAAGCAAGAATATGCTTTACTTACCGCATGGGGAGCTTCTTTTATTGCTACACTAGGAAGTCTGTACTTTTCCGAAATCATGAAATTTGAGCCTTGTGTCCTTTGTTGGTATCAACGCATTTTTATGTATCCATTCGTTTTATGGCTTGGTATTGCTGTAGCAAAAAAAGACTATCGCATCACAAGTTATTCTTTACCAATCGCAACTATTGGCGCTTGTATTTCTTTATATCACTATGCAATTCAAAAAGTCGCAGCATTTTCAGCTGCTGGGGCAGCTTGTGGACGTGTACCATGTACGGGAGAATACATAAACTGGTTCGGCTTTGTGACAATCCCGTTTTTAGCACTTATCGGCTTTATTACAATCGCTGTTTGTAGCTTTATTGTCATCAAAAACAAATAAGGAGATGAAAGAATGAAAAAAATGCTTATATTTGGTGGTATTATTATCGCCTTGTTCGTGGCAATTTTTGCAGTAACACAAATGGAAGAAAAAAATGCTACTAGCCAAAAAATTGATAATCCTACTGAAAGTAAGACAAACGGTTCTGACTACTACACAAATAAAATTTCTCTTTCAGATCTTCAAAAGAACTTAAAAGAGAAAAAAGAAGAAACAGTATACTTTTATCAAACATCTTGCGTTCATTGTCAAAAATTATCTCCTGTCGTAGTACCAATGGCTAAAGACTTGAACGTTGATATGAAAGTTATGGATATTGAAAAATTAGATGCTCCTTGGGATGAATATAAAATTCAAGGTACACCAACAATCATTCATTTTAAAGATGGCAAAGAAGTGAGCCGTATTAGCGGTGAACAGCCGAAAGACAAATTAAAAGAATGGCTTGAGCAAACGAAAAAGTAACGAGAAAAGGAAACTCCTTCTACACATGAAATGGGCGTAAAATCCCAAACTAATGTATAAGGAGGGGGTTTTATGCCAGAAGTAAGATGTTCTGTTTCCAACTGTTCTTTTTGGGGACAAGGTAACTTTTGTCAAGCAAGTGCGATCATCGTTCAGCCTGATGCAGATGAAACTGGTCAAACTGAAAATGATTCATATACAGCTGCTGTTTTAACAAACGAGACGCTAGAAAGTTCTGTAGCAACGAGTGTAGAGACTTGTTGTCATACATTTAAGCCTAGATATTAACAATTATTCCACCTCATATACGTGAGGTGGTTTTTTCTTTCCCTCTTCTTGTTTACGTCATCTCTAATTCTCCCTATAATAAAGTTAACATTTTTATGAATACGAAGGTGAAATACTATGGCTAAAACAATTGCAGATATCGCCAAATTGGCTGGAGTTGCAAAAAGCACAGTCTCTCGTTACTTAAACGGCGGATATGTAAGTGATAAAACAAAACTTAAAATCGAAGGTATTATTCAGGAAACAAATTTCTCTCCCAATACATTTGCTCAAAGTTTAAAAGCAAAAACAACAAATTTAATTGGTGTCATCATCCCCCGATTAGACTCCTTCGCTACAATGAAAACACTTATCGGGATTGATAAAACATTACAGGAAAATAACTATCAAATGCTTGTAGCAAATGCAAATCAAACAACCGAAACTGAAATACAAGCTATGGAAAACTTTATAAAACAAAGAGTAGCTGGCATTATTTTATTAACAAAAACATTAACGAATGAACATCAAAAAATTATGGCTAATTCAAACATCCCTATTTTATTCGTCGGGCAAGAATATAAAGATCAATATTGCCTCGTTCACGATGATTATGATGCAGCTTATGAGTTAGGGGCATACGTGTTATCACAAGGTCATCGACATATTGCCTATTTAGGGATAGAAAAAGATGATATTTCTGTTGGAATAAATCGAAAAAATGGTTTTCAAAAAGCAATTGAAAATTTAGAACCGGCTTGCAACGTTTCATATTACGAAACAACTTTCCGCATAGAAGATGCCATGAAACAAGTACAACATATTTTAGATAATAATCGCCCAACTCTTATCGTATGTGCTACAGATAACATCGCTCTTGGCGCAATGAAAGTGATTCACTCCCACTCCCTTTCTGTACCAGGTGATATTTCTGTAACAGGATTCGGTGGATATGATATTTCAGAAATGGTACACCCTAGCTTAACGACAATTGCGTTTGACTATGAGTATGCTGGAAAGCTTGCTGCCACTTCTCTTTCACAGCTTGTTGAAAACAAAACTATACCAAAAATATTACACTCTCGTTATACATTAAAAATCCAAGAAAGCGTTGACAAAATATAAAGGCGCTCTATAATAAAATTAAAACCGGTTCCACATTTTAAAAACAGGATTTTCAACATCATTTCCCTGTTTTTTATTTTAACTTATTGCGGAACCGGTTCCACAAGAGAAATTTATAGTAAGGGGGAATTTTTATGGATATGAAACAAATTGCAAATCAAGTATTACAGAACATTGGTGGAAAGGAAAACATTGTTCGTGCCACACATTGCGCGACTCGCCTTCGTCTTATATTAAAGGATGATACGAAAATAAACGCTGCAGAAATCGAAAACATCGATGGAGTAAAAGGTGCTTTCGCAACGACCGAGCAATATCAAATTATTTTTGGAACTGGCATAGTAAACAAAGTATATGATGAATTCTCAAAACTAATTGGAATAGCCGAACTAGATTCTACAACATCAAACGATATACCTAAGAAAAAAATGAATCCTATCGCCCGCCTAGCAAAGACACTATCCAATATTTTCGTTCCAATTATTCCAGCTATCGTCGCAAGCGGTTTACTTATGGGTCTACTCGGAATGTTGAAAGCGTTTAAATTAGTTCCTGGAGATCACTCACTTATCCAATTACTTGATATGTTCTCAAGTGCAGCTTTCATTATTTTACCTATTTTAATTGGAGTAAGTGCCGCTAAAGAATTTGGTGGAAATATTTTCTTAGGGGCAGTTGTTGGTGGTATATTAACTCACCCAAGCTTAACAAATCCTTGGACTCTTTCAAATGCAAAACCAACTGTTTTACATTTCCTTGGCATGGATATTGATATGATTGGCTATCAAGGTACTGTTTTACCTATTTTATTATGCGTATACGTTATGAGTACAATTGAAAAAGAACTTCGAAAACGTGTTCCGAACTCTTTAGATTTATTAGTTACACCATTCTTAACAATTATTATAACTGGCTTTTTATCACTTATTATTATTGGACCAATTGGATATAAAATCGGTGACGGTATTACGTACCTTTTAAATACAATTTATCAATTTGCAGGACCAGTAGCTGGTCTTATATTCGGTGGTCTATATTCAACAATTGTTCTTACTGGTTTACATCATAGCTTCCATGCTATTGAAGCAGGCTTACTCGCAAATAAAGATATCGGTGTCAATTTCTTACTCCCTATTTGGTCAATGGCGAACGTTGCACAGGGCGGCGCTACTTTAGCTGTCTATTTCAAAACAAAAAACAAAAAAACGAAAGAAATTGCAATTCCGGCAGCAGCTTCAGCATTTTTAGGAATTACAGAACCAGCTATTTTTGGTGTCAATTTAAAACTAGGTAAACCATTTATTGCAGCAGCTATTGGCGGCGCAATTGGAGGCGCTTACGTTGTTTGGATGCAAGTAGCAGCTAACGCATACGGTTTAACAGGTATTCCGATGCTTACAATTGTTGCACCTCTTGGCATGATGAACATGATTCACTATATAATTGGCTTCGCTATTGCAGTTATCACTGCTTTTGTTGCCACATTCATTTTATATAAAGAAAGTAAATAATAACGAGGTGAAAACCTATGTCAAAATATAAAACAATACTGCAATCTAATAAAGACGAATTACATTCTTTATATGAAATTGCAAACCAAGATTCATGGAAACCAATTTATCATATCCATCCACCATTTGGATTAATGAATGATCCTAACGGTGTATCATACTACAATGATGAATATCACGTTTTTTATCAATGGTATCCATTTGGTCCCATTCATGGAATGAAGCATTGGGGGCATGTGAAGTCAAAAGACCTTATTAACTGGGAGCGTATGCCTGTAGCCATCATCCCTACTGAAAGCTATGAATCACACGGTGCATATTCTGGTAGTGCTATTGTAAAAGATGGCCTTCTTCATTTACTTTATACAGGGAATATAAAAAATCCTGATGATTCCCGTGATGCAAAACAATGTATGGCAACAATGGATTCACAATATACGATGACGAAATATAGTAATAATCCTGTTATTGATATAATTCCTGACGGATATACAAAACATGTACGTGATCCAAAAGTCTGGAAACATAATGATATGTACTATATGTTACTCGGTGCCCAACGTGAAAATAAAACAGGAACTCTATTACTATACAAATCACAAGACCTATACAATTGGCATTTCCAAGGCGAAATTACAACAAATTTAAAAGAATTTGGATTTATGTGGGAATGCCCCGATTACTTCCAATTATCAGGGAAAGATGTACTTCTCTTTTCACCGCAAGGAATTGAAAAAGACGGAGAAAACTTTCACAATGTATACAATGTCGTTTATGCTATAGGTCATTTCGATATTAAAAATTTATATTTCCATATTGATTCCTATTACGAAGCTGATAAAGGATTCGATTTTTATGCCCCTCAAACTTTAGAAGACTCTACTAGTCGTCGCCTATTATTTGCTTGGGCAGGATCAAGTGAAATCACATATCCTTCTGATGATTATATGTGGGCTCATTGCCTAACACTTCCACGTGAATTAACATTAGAAGATAACATCATAAAACAAAAACCAGTTTCAGAATTAACAAAACTACGAACAACAAAAAAAGACATTTCAGGAGATATAACAGCTGGATTAAATGTATTATCAACGCTTGATGATGAAGGCTCCTATGAATTAATTGTTACACTTAAAACAGAAGATGCAAAGCGTTTTGGGCTTTCTCTCTTCCACAATGAGGAGGAATGTTTCCCCATTACATTTAATCGGGAACAAGGTACTATTTCTATAGACAGGGGCAACTTCTACCATCAATTTGGCGGAGAATATGGATTTGAACGCTGTAAAAAAATCGATATTCAAGATACGATAGAACTACAAATATTTGTAGATAAAAGCATCGTGGAAATTTTCTTATACGATGGTTCAACAGTCTTTACGTCCCGAGTTTTTCCTCGAAAAGACATGAAACATCATATCGCAATCTTTTCAGATGCAAAACTAAACTTTACCATCACACAATATAAGCTGAAAAGAGGGATTGTATGAGAAATGTCTTTTGTATAGGTGAACTATTAATTGATTTTGTGTGCCGAAATACTAACGTTTCTTTAGTAAACGGTTCAGATTTCGAAAAAAAAGCTGGTGGAGCACCCGCTAACGTTGCTGCTGCGATTACAAAATTAGGTGGACACGCTACATTTATGGGGCAAGTAGGAAACGACCCATTTGGTGAGTTTCTTGAACAAACTTTACAGCGTGCGCAAGTCGATACATCCATGCTCATAAAAGATAAACAAACAACACTTGCATTCGTATCCATCGATCAAGATGGCGAACGTGATTTTACTTTTATGCGTGGTGCAGATGGTGAATATCAATTCAATAGCATTGATTTATCAAAAATACAAACAAATGATTTAATACATTTCGGTTCAGCGACAGCTTTACTATCAAGCCCATTAAAAGAAACGTATTTCCAGTTGTTACAATATGCGAAAGATAACGGCCATTTTATTTCTTTTGATCCAAATTATCGAAGTGCACTCATTACAAATACAGAACAATTCTCTCAAGATTGTCTAACCTTTATAAAACATGCACACTTCGTAAAAGTAAGTCAAGAGGAAGCTACTATGCTCTCTAAAGAAAGTGATTTACAACAAGCTGCACTCAAATTATTAAATTATGGCGCAAAAGTAGTAGCTATTACACTTGGAAAAGACGGTACCCTTCTTGCGACAAATGAAGGTCAAACCATTGTCTCTTCTATTTCCATTCAACAAGTCGATACAACTGGTGCTGGTGATGCTTTCGTTGGAGCAATGTTATATCAGATTGCCCAAAGTGAACATACACTTTCGTATCATTTCAAAGACTTAACAGCGTTTATCTCCTTTGCAAATAAAGTAGGCGCTATCACATGTACAAATTACGGTGCAATTGCCTCTCTTCCATCATTAACAGATATAAAAGCATACGATTAATCGTATGCTTTTTTTACATTCCTCTCCAAAAATCATGCATAATAAAAAAGTACAAAATAACGAGAACGGCCGTCCCGCATAGGGTAATGCGCCGATATATACTCTTCTCTCCTTCCCTTGCTTTCACAAACGCCCAAATAAATCCGAAGAACAATATTAAATCAACATATGGAACATAAAAAGAAAAGACGAGAAACGCATATAAATACACGATAAATAAACAGGTCGTTACTAAGAAAACTTTAAACGCAAATTCACTTTTCATAATATAACCGCCCCCTATCTGTACTGTATTATATTCAGCAAAATACAATAGTTGCAGTTAAACTCCAAGTATAAATAAGCTACCGTCTATAATACGGTAGCCATTACGGAACATTGTATTTCCGTTTATATATATTACTTAAAATCGAAGAAGGAATTTGCTCGTAACGAATTTTCTCTCCTGTTTCATCTATAATATACGAATTGTTTCCTATATAATATATTCCATCTTTTCGTTTTGAGTACACTGGATATCTTTCATTTGGCAATACCGTTTTCACTTTCGTTAACTGTCCATTTGGTTCTTGCCAATATATATCCGCGCGGTCTACTAGCGTAAGTACTCCAATTTGTTCTTCTTCTATTTTTCGACCATTCCAGCTCACAACGCGATAACCAAGCTTATTCGCTTCATATTCGGGACTCGTATGAAAACGAGAAATGATTACTTTTGTTTGTAATTGTACTCGGTCATATAACCATTGTATATCCCTGTCATGCATGCGAATACAACCATTTGATTCCCTACTTCCAATCGTCCATTCCCGATTTGTCCCGTGAATCGCATATTCATTCTTATCTAGTCCCAGCCACCTCGTACCGAGAGGGTTATTCGGTGCACCCCCAGGTATTTTTTTTCGATGGTATTCTTTATTTTTAAATTTAGTTATAATACAAAAGTTACCTTCAGGCGTAGGTGTACGCTCTCTTCCAGTCGTTACTGGAAATGTTTTTGTGTAATTTCCATTTTCAAAAAAAGACAACTGGTTTGTCGTAAGATTTACTAATATTAAATGATCTGTATTAGCAAAAGCACTAACCGGTAGGATGAAAAATAATAGTATGACGAAACATGACTTTTTCAGCTATATCCCCCCTAGTGCTCACTATAATAAGTGGAATTAACATTACTTTGCTCTTATAAATGAAAACTATCCATTTACAATAACTCCCCCATTTACATGTATCATTTGTCCGCTAACATAGGATGAATCACTAGACGCTAAATATACATATGCTGGCGCTAATTCATATGGTTGACCAGGTCTTTGCATCGGAACATTGCTCCCAAACTGTGATACTTTTTTCTCATCAAAGCTTGATGGAATAAGTGGTGTCCAAATTGGTCCTGGCGCAACACCATTTACACGAATCCCTTTTTGCACTAACGATTGGGAAAGTGATCTTGTAAAAGCTACGATTGCCCCTTTCGTTGCGGAATAATCAATTAAAGTTTCATTTCCTTCGTATGCAACGATAGACGCTGTATTTATAATGACATCACCTTGCTTTAAATGAGAAAGCGCGGCTTTCGCAACGTGAAAATAAGAAAAAATATTAATACGAAAAGTCTTCTCTAGCTGTTCTGCTGTAATATACTCTAAGCCTTGCTGCGGATATTGCTGCGCGACATTATTTACCAAAACCTGTAAACTACCTAACTGCTGGACGGTCTCTTGAACAACATCTTTACAATGCTGTTCATCACTTAAATCACCCGGCAACAATACACACTTTACACCTTCTTTCTCAACATATTGCTTCGTCTCATTAGCATCCCCCTCCTCATCTAAATACGCAATCGCAATATTTGCTCCCTCTTTCGCAAAAGCGATGGAAACAGCTCGTCCAATTCCGCTATCTCCACCTGTAATTAATACATTCTTTCCTTTTAACTTTTCGCTTCCTTTATAATTGGGATCTTCAAACTGCGGTAGAGGATTCATTAATGATTCAATGCCAGGCTGTTTATTTTGATGTTGCGCCGGCATTGTTACAAAGTTTTTTTGCTGTGGCATAGCTTCTTTCAACTCCTTTTTCTTATAATGTGCATAATAAAAACTGGAATTCGCACATCATATTACGATTAATATTCGAATTTAAGACACAAAATATGAATTGTTGTAAACTTTTTATGCAAAACTATTGCAAAATAGTTAAAAAACGAATATTATATATAACTGTTGTGAAAATTATTCGTAAACAGAAAGGATGTTTATATGTTTAACCTTTCAAAACATAAAACTTCTATTAAAACTGAAATTATGGCAGGTATTATTACCTTCTTAACAATGGCATATATCATTGTCGTAAACCCTGTCATCCTTGGGGATGCAGGTGTTCCATTTGAACAAGCATTTACAGCAACAATTATTGCTGCTGTTGTCGGAACATTATTTATGGCAATCTTTACAAACTTACCAATCGCAATCGCGCCAGGTATGGGATTAAATGCTTACTTCTCTTACTCTGTTGTAAAAGCACATGAAGGCATGACTTTCGCAATTGCATTCTCTGCTGTATTCGTAGCAGGTATGATTTTAATTTTGCTATCATTTACATCTTTCCGTACAAAATTAATGGAAGCAATTCCTGAAAACTTAAAACATGCAATTACTGCTGGTATCGGGCTATTTATCGCCTTTATCGGTTTACGTTTAACAGGTATCGTTACAAAAAATGATGCAAACTTAGTTGGACTTGGTGATCTTCACTCTGCTCCAGTTCTACTAGCATTAGCTGGACTTGGAATTACTATTATCCTTATGTCTTTAAATGTAAATGGCGCACTATTTATCGGCATGCTATTAACTGGTATTATCGCTTTCTTCACAGGACAATTAACATTCTCAAATGGTGTTACATCAATGCCTGGATTACCAGAAGGAATTATCGTTTCAAATCCAATTACTGCTGTATCTGATGTAATTAACTACGGATTGTACGGCGTTGTATTTTCATTCTTCCTTGTTACATTGTTCGATACAACAGGTACATTACTTGGGGTAGCTCAACAAGGTGGATTTATGAAAGATGGGAAACTTCCAAAAGCTGGACGAGCTCTTCTATCTGACTCATTCTCGGCAACAATCGGTTCTATGTTCGGAACAACACCATCAACAGCTTACATTGAATCTTCTGCTGGCGTTGCAGCTGGTGGTCGTACTGGTTTAACAACTGTTACAGTAGCTGTTCTATTCGCACTAGCAGCATTCTTTGGACCATTAGTAAGTGCCGTTTCTGGTGTATCAGCTATTACTGCCCCATCATTAATTATCGTTGGTAGTCTTATGATGGGTTCAGTTCGCCACATCGATTGGGACGCATTTGATGAAGCATTCCCAGCATTCTTAGTAATATTAAGCATGCCACTTACATCAAGTATCGCAACAGGTATCGCACTTGGATTTATTTCATACCCACTTATGAAAGTAGCAAAAGGTAAATTCCGTGCTGTTCACCCACTTGTATATGTATTTGGAATTTTGTTTGCTTATCAATTAATATTCTTACCACATTAAAAAAGTAGAGCATCGAAATCCGATGCTCTACTTTTCTTTTATAACAATCATTCAAACTATAACGGTCCCTCCAAAATATGAAGGAGCTTATAACCTTTTAATATTTCTCTTCTACCTGTAATTCTTTACTATACTTTTGAATGAAAACTGATGAAATAACCATTACTATGCCCACACTAAAACTAATAAGTTGATCTAATAACATTTCATCATGAATAAACCAGCGAAGTAAAAATACGCTACCAAAAATAAACATCATAATAAATCCAGTATGTCTAAGTCCTTTATATACATTTTCCATATGTATCACCTCTTCACATACTTTTATCCATATTATACCATAATCTAAAAACGTGTATAACCAACATTCGGTATTGAAACCAATAATAAAAAGACTGCAGAGAACTCCATCTCCACAGCCTAATTATTATTTTTGCAAAAACGCCTGCAAATCTGCAAACTGTCTCTTTGCATCTTCATAGCCTTGCTCATATAGATTTTGTAGTTTTGCTGTATCTTTTTCCATACGATCTACTTGAAGCGGCACTTCTGGACGAATAACAAATAAATTCCCAGCTTGTTCTTCTTTTTCAATGTAGTGAAGTGTTTCATTATACACTTCATAACGATTCAGCATCGTGTTAACAAGGTTCGGATATTTTTTATAAGCTTTCGCTGCAACCCATCCAAACTTTGATTTTTTCTTCGCGTAACCATGATTTCTCGTTAAAATAACGACTGATTTTTTAAAACCATCTTCCTGTGCTTTACGAACTGGAATTGGATCCGAAATCCCGCCATCTAATAATTGCTTACCACGGTAATTTACTACAGGTGCAATGAAAGGCAATGAACTAGATGCTTGTAATAAATTTAGTGCATCATCATTCGTTCCTTCTTTTTCAAAATAAATAGACTGTCCTGTTTCACAATCTGTCGTTCCTACAAGAAAACGTTCCGGGCTATTAAAGTATGTTTCAAAATCAAACGGAACATGCTTTTCTGGAATCTCATGAAAAATGAACTCCATATCGAATAACTGGCGTTTTCTCCATAAATTTTTATACGATAAGTATTTTGGGTGTGATGCATAATCAATATTTACTGTTTTATTTCTATTTCTTTGTCTGGAAAGATACGACGCTGCATGACAAGCACCAGCTGATACACCGATTACATATGGAAAATATAAATCTTGTTCCATAAAGTATTCTAATATCCCGCCCGTGTACACACCACGCATACCGCCGCCTTCTAATACTAACCCCGTATTTTCAAGCATGTTACTCTCTCCTCTATATATATTGACTCTTTAATTATTCACCATGTTAAGTATCTTTTTCTATTATATATGAGTTCTTTCAGAAATTATATTCAAAAGACTTGAGAAAAAGGAGTTTTTTCTTCCAATTATATTTCCAAATGGTTGGAGACATCCTTTATAAATCTTTGAATAAAATCTTGCTCTTCTTTCGTATATCTATCTAAAAATAACAGCCACTTTTCTTCAGCTTGTTTATGTAATTTATCATGAGCTTTATATATTTCATTTCCGCTTTCCGTTAAACGGAAGAAGATTTCTTTTTGATTATCTAACATTTGCATCTTCTCAACGAATTTCTTTTGAAACAACTTTGTACAAATTTTAGAGATTGCACCCTTCGTCATTCCCATTTCTGTCGTAATAGCAGTTACATTCATCAAACCATTTTTCCCGATACACTCGATCACATGTAACTCAGATAAAGACATACCACTTATACCTGTCTCACGAAGAAATTTCTCATTTTGCCCTTTCAAATGTTCTTCTTTTTTATGCAAAAGTGTACGAATGTCCGAAAGTATTTCCATTTGTTTCGTTGCATAATCCAATCCGTTCGCCTCCTGAGTTTCTAAAGAAACAAATTAACTATATACCATTTTAAAATCATTTTTTCATATTTACAAGTGAGAAAATCATGTTAAAATAAATTTAGTTTCCGAGGAAACTAAATGACAAGGAGGTTAACATAATGAAAAAATCCAAAATACATTTCATTTTATATGTCGTCTGTATGAGTGCCTTACTCGGTTCCTTCGCTCAAAATATTTACACGCCTATCTTGCCCATGATTCAAGGTTCTTTTCACACTTCTCTTTATCTTGTAAATGTAACAGTTTCCCTTTTCACATTCGTTCTTGCGATTATGCAGCTCATATATGGACCTTTCATTGATACAAAAGGGAGAAAATCTGTCCTTATCCCTAGTTTGATCATTAGTACAATTGGTTCAATCGGATGTGCTTTTTCAGCGAACATATATGTATTTCTATTTTTCAGAGCTGTTCAAGCTATAGGAATAGCAGCTATACCTGTAGTAGCAGCAACGATTATCGGCGATTTATTTGAAGGAAAAGAACGAGGAGAAGCAATGAGCCTGTATCAAATGTTACTTGCTCTTGCACCTGCGATCGGCCCTCTCATTGGTGGTTATCTAGGCAGTATAAATGGCCACGTATCCGTATTTCTCTTTTTATCTATACTTGGCATTCTCTTATTAACGATAAATATTTCACTACTTCCAGAAACAAAACCAACTGTAAGTAAACAACCGCAAGCAAAAAAGAATTACTGGTTTATCTTAAAAAATAAAACTGGATTTTCTATTACTCTTATTGGCTTCATTCAATTTTGTATTTACTTTTGCTTCCTCGTTTTTTTACCGAGCATTTTAACAAATTCATTTCACTTAACTGCAAGTGAAATTGGTCTTATGTTTGTACCGATGTCTCTTTCTATTATGCTAGGAAGTTATTGCTACAAGTTTTTGCAAAAACGCCTCACAACAAAGCAAGCTTTATTCATTACAAGTTTCTTCAATATTATATGTGTCACTTTATTCTCTTTCACATATAACATCAATATCACGTTCATCATTATCGTTACATCTTTGTACGGTTTTAGTATGGGACTTTCTATGCCAACTCATACTACTTTATTAACAGAAGAATTTGTACAAGAACGCGCAACAGCTATCGGTATGTACAACTTCATCCGCTATCTTGGTATGGGTACAGGGCCACTTATAGGTGGATTTCTTTTATTTAACCAAAAATACTTTTGGATTTTCTTCCTAGGCGCAATTATGTTTTTACTTGTAATCTTATATGCAATGAAAATGCTACGCTTTCATGCTGTACAAAAAGTAAAATAGGGCCCCAAAAAGGTCAGCTCTATTTTACCCTCTTTGATCCGCAACAATATGAATATCAATAAATTTTGTTTGTCTCATAATTTCATTTACAATAGAGCCTTTTCGTATTTCTTCCCACCTTGTTCTTGCCGATTGTCCAAGTAAAATTTGCGTCACCTGTAATCTTTTTGCCACTTCAATAATAACATCTGCTGGCTTTCTTCCTTTTGCTTCTTCTAATACAAAGCTTGCATCAAATTGATTCGTTAGCAACTTCCACTCTTCAATCGTCTGCTTTTTTCCAGCTGAAATAGAATCTATATTTTCCCTCTCAACGTTTAATACGTACAATTCAGCATTTAACCGATCAGCCATGCGCCATCCCCGTCGTATTAATTTCTCCGCTGTCGAACTGTATTGTACACAAACAAGAATTTTTTCTTTTACACCAATCGGTTCTATTACTGTTTGGCTAATTTTCTCGTCCATATCATCTGCCACTTCACGAAGTGATAATTCTCTTAGTGCCCCTAAATTATTGAGCGTAAAGAAATTTTGTAAGCTTTGTTGAATTTTTTCTTCCTTATATATCTTTCCATCTATTAATCTCTTCCTTAATACTTCCGGCGTTGCATCAACGAGCTGAATTTCATTTGCTTTTTGTAAAATAAAATCTGGAATACGTTCTCGCACTTTAACATTCGTAATTTGAGCAACAATGTCATGAACACTTTCTAAATGTTGAATATTAAACGCTGATAATACGGATATACCAGCATCTAACAATTCCTGCACATCCATATAACGTTTCTTATGTTTAGAACCAGGAACATTACTATGCGCAAGTTCATCCACAACAACGACTTGCGGTGCCCGTTTTATAATTCCTTCCACATCGAGTTCATAAAACACTTTCCCTTTATAATCTATTTCTTTTAAAGAAACTTGTTCTAAATCAGCAATTGCGTCTTCTGTCTCTTTTCTCCCGTGCGTTTCAATTAAACCAATTACAATATCCGTACCATCCTTTTTCATCTCTCTAGCATCATAGAGCATTTTATAACTTTTTCCTACGCCTGGAGCTGCTCCTACATATAGCTTTAACTTTCCGCGATTTTGCTGACGAATATATTCTAAATATTCCTCTGGCGTTCGCCTTTGAAACTTCGGTTCATAATCATCTGCATACAAAATAAACACTACCTTTCATTCGAAACAACGCTACCTCAATCCATTAGATTGAGGTAGCACTGTTACTATTTCATTAATTTCTGTAATGCCAAATTTAGCTTTAAGACGTTCACTCGATCTTCTCCAAATAAACCAAGTGCTGCACCTTCTGTTTGATCTTTAATCAACTGATCCAGCGTTTCTTTCGGGATTCTCGTTAATTTCGAGATGCGCTCTACCTGTACGGACGCCCCCTTCGGACTAATATCAGGATCTAGCCCTGAACCTGAATTCGTTACTAAATCCATCGGCACTTCTGTAACTGGAACAGTTGGATTTTGTTTCTTCCACTCTTCAATACTTTTCTCTACCCGTTTTGCTAAATCTGGATTAGATGGTGCATAGTTATTTGAACCAGATGCTTCAGCCTTATATTCAATACTAGAAACACGCCCTTGAAAATAACGTGGATCCGTGAAGTTTTGACCAATTAATTTAGAACCAATCACTTCATTTTTATCATTATATATTAGACTTCCATCCGCATTATCCTTCATCACTGCTTGTGCAATACCAGTAACAATAAGTGGGTATACAAGTCCACACAACACTAGAAATGTAAAAGTAATACGGATAATTGGTGATAGTATACTTTGTTTCTTCTCCATCTTTTTCCCCTCTTCCTTATATAAACAAGCCGACAATCATATCAATTACCTTAATTCCAATGAACGGAACGATAACTCCGCCAAGCCCATAAATAAGTAAGTTTCGGCTAAGCAATGCATTAGAACTCATCGGTTTATATGCAATACCTTTCATCGCTAACGGAATGAGTAATGGAATAATAACAGCGTTAAATATTAATGCTGATAAAATCGCTGACAGTGGTGATGTTAATTTCATAATGTTCAATGCCTCCATTTGCGGAATCGCAAGTGTAAACATTGCTGGAATGATTGCAAAATATTTCGCTATATCATTCGCAATACTAAACGTCGTTAACGCACCTCGCGTCATTAACAATTGCTTACCGATTCCTACAACCTCAATAATTTTCGTCGGATTCGAGTCTAGATCAATCATGTTCGCCGCTTCTTTCGCTGCTGTCGTACCACTATTCATCGCTAATCCAACGTCCGCCTGTGCTAATGCCGGCGCATCATTTGTACCATCACCTGTCATCGCTACAAGTTTCCCTTTATCTTGCTCTGCTTTAATAACAGCAATCTTATCTTCTGGTTTACACTCGGCAACGAATTCATCTACTCCTGCTTCTTTTGCAATCGTTGCTGCTGTTAACGGATTATCACCTGTACACATAACCGTTTTAATCCCCATTTGGCGCAACTGTTCAAAACGATCACGCATACCCGGTTTTACTGTATCCTTTAAATAAATTAAGCCATAAATACGATTATCTACTGCAACTACAAGTGGTGTTCCGCCCTCTTTTGAAATTAAGTCTGCTTTTTGATTTACATCTTTCGGAATTGTTCCGCCTTGTGACTCAACCCATTCAATAACGGCACCTACAGCACCTTTTCTCACTTTCGTTCCGTCTTGTAAATCAACACCACTCATTCTCGTTTCTGCTTTAAACGGAACAAACTCACCTTGTTCTGCAAGTTCTCTATTATATGATATAGATTTTCCCTGCACATACTCGATAACAGATCGGCCTTCTGGTGTTTCATCTAAAACAGAACTAATAGCAGCCCACTTTCCAACTTGCTCAATCGTTTCATTTCCTACAGGTAATAATGTATGAGCCATTCGGTTCCCAAAAGTAATCGTACCTGTTTTATCTAAAATAATTGTATTAATATCGCCCGCAGCTTCTACTGCTTTCCCTGACATCGCTAACACGTTAAATTTTGTTACCCGGTCCATCCCAGCAATACCAATTGCCGATAATAGCCCACCAATTGTCGTTGGAATTAAACAAACTAATAATGCAACTAGCACAGCAGTATCAATTTGAAAACCTAAATAATTTGTAAAAATCGGCAACGTCATAACGACGATCAAGAAAATAAGAGTTAAGCTCGTTAATACTGTATTTAAAGCAATCTCATTCGGCGTTTTTTGACGAGCAGCTCCTTCTACTAAAGAAATCATTTTGTCGATAAATGATTCACCAGGATTACTCGTAATGACAATTGTAATTTCATCACTTACGACCATCGTTCCACCTGTTACGGAACAAAAATCACCGCCTGCTTCTTTTATAACAGGAGCTGATTCCCCTGTAATTGCAGATTCATCTACAGATGCTAACCCTTTGATTACTTCACCATCACTTGGAATCATTTCTCCTTGTTTTACGATAACAACGTCACCTTTTGTAAGATCAGTTGCTGAAACTTGGACAATGTCTCCATTTTCTTTTACAACATTTGCAAACACATCTTTCTTCGACTGCTTTAAAGAATCGGCTTGCGCTTTACCACGACCTTCTGCTAATGCCTCTGCAAAATTCGCAAATAAAACTGTAAATAATAGAATGAGAGAAACTGTTATATTAAACCAACCTGGTATACTACTAGAACTACTTGGAAGAAAAGATAAAATGAACGTAATGATAAATCCAATTTCCACAACGAACATAATCGGATTCTTTATCATGACTTTCGGATTCAATTTCGCAATGGATTGCTTCATCGCATGTGTTACGATATCACGATCCATCGTTTTCGCTTGTCTAACTTCATCTTCTACAGCATGTATTTGTGACTCATTTAATTGTTTTTCTTTTACTACTACCGGTCTCATCATTTACCCTCCATTACTTCAATGTAAGAAATTCTGCAATTGGTCCGAGTACTAACATCGGGAAGAATGTTAATGCACCGACAATTACAATTGTTCCGATGAAGATGCCACCAAATAAACTATTATCTGTACGGAACGTTCCGACTGTTTCTGGCACTACCGTTTTTTCTTTCAACGAAGCTGCCACAGCTAGCATCGTAATTAAACTGAAGTAACGTCCTAAAAACATAACTAAACCAGTCGTAATATTCCAAAACGGTGTATTATCTCCTAATCCTTCAAATCCAGATCCGTTATTCGCAGCTGACGATGTATATTCATATACAACTTGCGTTAAACCGTGGAAACCGGAATGAGAAATAGCATCCGTCCCTAAATTTGTTGAAAGAGCTAATGCCGAAAAGCCTAAAATGAGCAATGGATGAAATAAAATCGTGACCGCAATTAATTTCATTTCCTTACCTTCAATCTTTTTACCTAAAAACTCTGGTGTCCGTCCAACCATTAACCCAGATATAAACACTGCAATAATTGCATACATAATAATATTTACAAAACCTGCTCCAACGCCGCCATATACTGTGTTTAACATCATATTTACAAGTGGAACTAAACCGCCAATTGGTGTTAACGTATCATGCATCGTATTAACGGCGCCTGTTTCAGCAGCTGTCGTTACCGTTGCGTATAGTGAAGAAAATACTGTTCCAAATCGTACTTCTTTCCCTTCTGTACTTCCTTGTACATGTTCGATACCCATTCCATTTAATGCCGGATTCCCGTTTAGTTCAGATGTCGTAATTGTTATAAATCCTAGTAAAAACACCATAAAAAGTGAAACGAAAAGGATGCGACCTTGTTTTTTATTTCCTACCATTCGTCCGTACGTAAATGGAAGTGCTGTTGGTAATAACATCATAAGCATCATTTGCAAAATATTACTCATTTGTCCTGGATTTTCAAAAGGATGCGTAGAGTTTGCTCCGAAAAATCCACCGCCGTTATTTCCAAGTTCCTTAATGGAAACGAATGATGCAACAGGTCCACGTAATATACTTTGTTTTGCCCCATCAATCGTTTGTGCTGTAACCGCTCCATCTAACGTTTGCGGTACGCCAAGTGCGACAAAAACTAGTGCCGCAATAAATGCGATAGGAAGAAACACTCTCGTTAACGCTCTCGTAAAATCAACGAAAAAGTTACCAAGTTCTTTTCCAGCAAGTCCTCTTATAAAAGCCATAACGAGCGCCAATGTCGTTGCTGGTGCCGCAAACATTAAAAATGTAATCCCGATTAATTGTGATAAATAGGATAAACCATTTTCACCGCTATAATGCTGTAAGTTTGTATCAGCCATAAAACTAATCGCTGTATTAAAAGCGAGCGTAGGCTCCATCCCTTCAATATGCGCTGGATTTAGCGGCAACACACCTTGTAATCTGAAAATGAAATATACAATAACAATCATAAATCCGTTGAGTAAAACTAATGATAATGCGTACTGTTTCCACGTTTGATTGTATTCTTTTACACCCGTAATTTTAAAAATAAGTTTTTCAAAAGGCCCGAATACTTTATCTAGCATTTTGCTACCTTGAAAAGCTTTTTCTAAATAAATTCCCATTGGCTTTGCTACTAAAATAAACAAGAGCATTGTAATAATGACTGCAACCCAAATCATAATGAATGATTCCCCCTAATTAAAACTTCTCTGGATTTAATAATGCATACACTAAATACACTGTAATTGCTGCGACAATAACCGATAAGACAATCATCATGATTGCTTTCCTTCTTTCACAACTTTATCTGACCAACTTGCAAGACTTGCCATTGATGCAACTAATAAAATAAAAATCCCGACCATTACAACATCTAACATAGCTATCCCTCGCTTTGTTTTTGTTAAAATTTACCATTTGAATATTAAAAAAGAACACTGAGCTCTACTCAGTGTTCAAAAAATGAACAACAAAAAGTAAACCTCCTCTCTAAACGCTTACGAGGTTAGCTGTCGGATTCGGGCCTAAAGAGTAGCCCTACTTTCAAAACTGAAAGATTCACCCCAAGTGACGATGCACAAAATTGGTTCCCCCGCTCCATTTCTGGAACTCAGCGATTTTAGGTTTTTTTGGAAATTTTATGAATGATTTATGAGAGTAAATATACTCCTCTATATTTCACTTGTAAAGGGTTAAATTACTGAAAATAATAATATTTACATTCATTTAAACGCTTACATTGAAGATTATTACTATTATTTCATCTATTTTCTTTATTTCTCTTCTCTTTTCTTAAAAATGACCTTTTAAATATGAAATAAAAAGAGCGAATGAGATGAAGTGCATAGCTTGTTGCACTCAGCATTCGCTCTTTTTTATTCAACCTTTATTCTCCTCGTAAAAATGCACGTAAATTTCTCCCACGAATATAAACTTGTGTCAATTCTGCATGTAGCTGCTCATACTCGGTAATATCCACCTCTAAATACAAAGCATCTTTTGATGGTAATATAATATACGGCCCTGGAAAAAGGGGATCGATCTTAACCAATTCTTGAACTCGCTCTACCGATACTGCCCAACGATTTGCTATATCTCCAAGTAATAGTACCTTCATCATTTCTTCCCCCGCCCTATTCAAAAAATAAAAAAGAAATATTATCACAATTTGTAAACACGACAAACTTAGCTCCAATTGTTTCATAGAGCCTCGCTGGATATCGTTTATTCCTTGTAACAACAGTAATAGGTGCTTGAAAAGAAAAGCGAATGTGTTCTGTGAAAAAACTAACGATTGGAAGCTCATCCCCTAGTAAAATCACCTTCTTAATACACTCAAAAATACTAGTAAAGTCCTGCTCCTTACTGCAGCTATAAGTCCAATCAAACCCACAATTCCTAACTTCAGCCGCTATCTCTTCATTTGCTGTAAAAATAATTAACTCATGTTGAAATGATACTAGATCTCTTAAACTATCTACCTTACTTTCTTCTCCAACACAAATAAGTGTTAGTTCCATGTACCTCATCCTCCTTAGTATAAAAGAAATCAAACATAAATTGATATTCCCCTATACTAATCAGATCGATGAAGTGATGTATCCATCATGGCACCGTCCTCTCTCAAGACGCTTACGAAGTTAGCTGTCGGATTCGGACTTTGAGAGTAGCCCTACTTTCAAACTTGAAAGATTCACCCCGAGTGAAACTGCACAAATTGGTTCCTCCGCTCCATTTTTGGAATTCAGCGATTTTAGGATTTTTTGAAAATTTTCAAAAATGATTTATGAAAGTAAATATACGCCTCTATATTTCACTTGTAAATAGGTAAATTACCTAGAATAAGAAAACATCTCATTATTTAAACGCTTATAATATGTATTTTTAATACCCTTTCATCTGTTTTCTTATCATTTCTTTTTTCACAGAAATGATATTTTACATACAAAAAAGCAAATGTATATAAGCACCTATCTTAGGTGTCCTTAACATTTACTCTCTCTTTCTTTCAAAATTTATCCCGCGAATGCAACTTACAAAAATTCTGCACGTAAGGTAATATCCGCCTCTAAATATATCGTATTTTATTATAACGATATAATATATAACTTCAAGAATATTATATACTCACAATCTAAACTACACTTGCAAAAAAACTCAAAAATATTCTTCCTTTAATTTTTTTGCAAGTGTAGCAAGAGAATTACAATAGGTAAACAAACTGATTTTATTTATTTTCTTAATCCTACGATAGCCGTTAGCCTATAATGTAACTTATCATCCAATTCATTAACCCATGTTTTTTATTTAACAATTTTCATCTCATTCAAAGGCCAATAAACAACATTTGTTTTTCCAATAATATTATTTGCCGGTATAAAACCAATATCGCGACTATCTTTACTACCACGGCGATTGTCTCCTAATACAAAATAATGCCCCTCTGGAACTATAGGACTAAGAGTTGATGGCAATGTTTTTATATTAAAGTCATCAGTAAGTAACTCCTCCCTTTCCAAATCTTTCTTTTGACTCTCCAAATAAGCCTCACTATATTTTTTACCATTTATATATAGCTGGTCATTTTTATATTCAATATAATCCCCTGGAAGGCCTATAATACGCTTTATATAATTCGTTCCATCTTTATGCTTGAATACAGAAATATCAAATCGTTCTAGACCATTTAATTTGTATCCAATTTTATTCGCTACCATTCTATCTCCGTCCTGAAGAGTTGACATCATTGAGCTTCCCTCAACTACTACAGGAGTAAACATAAAGTGGCGTAGCAAGAGAATCAATATAACTATTATTAAGGGTAGAATCCAACTTCCTTGTATTCTTTTTTTAGATTCATATGGCTCATTTTTCCTCATTATCTACCATCCCTTCCACCTTTGAAAAACCTATAAAAAATTTTCAAGTCAATATTTTTTAGTAAACCTTTCCATCTACTATATTTATTATTCCATCACACTGTTTCGCAACCCTATCATCATGGGTTACAATTAAAATAGTTTTTTTCTGTTCTTGATGTATACTTTTAAAAATGTCTAAAACTTGCTGACCTGTTCTTTGATCCAATGCTCCAGTTGGTTCATCAGCTAGAATAATATCTGGATTGTTAATCAATGCTCGGGCAATTGCCACACGTTGCCGTTGTCCACCTGACAAATTATATGCATATTCAGATGCCTTTTCCTTCATACCAAGCCTTTCAAGTATTGATAGCACTCTTTCTTTTTTATTAGTTTTGTCCTTACTATATAGAATTGGGATTTCAACATTTTTCATAACAGTGTAGTCCTCAATAAGTGCAAAATCTTGTACAACAAAACCAAAGTGCTCATTTCGTATAGTAGCTAATTTCCTTCGATTTAAAGATTGCAATTCTTGATTATACAACTTATAAGTACCCATACTCGGGATATCTAAGCAACCAAGTATATTCAACAATGTAGATTTCCCTGAACCTGATGGACCCATAATCGCTAACATACTACTTTTTTCTATTTTCAAGTCAATATTTTGAAGAACTTTCACTTCATTGGCCTTCGATTTATTATAAACTTTTGAAATATTATTCAGCTCAATCATTTATTCTTTTCTCCTTAATATGTCACTTATCTGTAAACTAAAAAGTTTAATAAAGCTAGGAATACATGTTATTAAACAAAGAAATAAAATCGCTCCTGAAACCCCTAATACTATGAAAGGTTGATTGGATACTAGCACAGAAATAATAGAAGCAAGGATCCAAACAATAAATATTTGTAAAAAAATCCTTAATGCAATATCCGATCTGTTTCCACCACAAAAAATATGAATACTAAATTCTCTTAAATTTTTTCTAACAAATTCTAATGTATTAATAATAACTAATGAAAAGGCAAAAATAATTACCCATATTGATATAAACAAAAATACACCTACAGATTTTTTGGTAGACATCTCCATATACTTTGAGACGCCACCTACATTATTGAAGTTATAATTATATAGTCGTGATTTTTCTGTAATATTTCTAAGTTCTGTTATATCATTTTTATTCTTTGTTATAATTGTTGCATTTTCAAGATAGGTTTCATATGCATAATTTCCATTCACATACATATTATCAAATTTTGTAACATCCATTGGTATTAATACCGTGTCATCCAGCTCTATAACACCTTTGCCGGATGATATATCAACGAAACTTTGTCCTTCTTGTAAAAAACCAACCACCTTATACTTTAAATTATCTATATTAACAAACTCATCATTGATATTCATAAACTTTTGATAAGAATGCCCCAGTACAACTGGTATACTCTCGTTACTTGTATACTCCCAATCGGAATCAAAAAATTCTCCCTTTGATAAAGCTAAATCAAAAACATCTATAAAACTATGTGAAATAGCTAAACTTTTATAGGCTTGAACCTTAGTTTGTCCTTGCTCTATTTCAACGGAAAGAGAATTTTGTGGAATACCCTTTATTTCTATATAATCTTCAATATCAGAAAAAATTGTATACTTCTCATTTTCATTGACATATGTATATAAATCTTTCATAATACTTTCTTCATATTCGCCACCTACATACTTTTCTTTTTCTGCAAGTGATACATAATAAACATTAGAAATATCAAATGTCTTAGATAAATAGTTAAACGCATCTTGCTTTTTATACATTAAAGAGAAACATTCCGTAATTAACAATGTGATAATCATAATCTGAGTAAAAAACAAAATAAAATAAAGCTTTTTCCTCCAAATATCTTCAAGAGCATATTTTAATTGAGTTGACATCTTCCTACCTCATTATCTTGATTAATTGTTTCCTTTGATTGATAAACAACATCGGGAACGTGTAAAATATATCCATAAGAAAGAATAGTATGATACCTACAACGATTGATTCCAAACGAAATACAGTATTATACGGTAATAGGTTTAAAACATCAGTAATCAGAAATGTTATCGAGCTTCCAATTATGATCCCTATTACTCGAATAACTAGCATATTAGTATAAACTCTTAATAATAAACTTGTTTCTCCCGCACCTGATAATCGCCTAACAAACATCTCACGCTTATATTTTTCTACCCATGAAAGCACGATAGTAAATCCTGATACAAATAGCATCGCACTAGTTCCAAGAAATATAAAAAGCGCATATTTTTGGTTTAATAGATTATTTATCCATGTTTGCTTAACCTTTTCATAAGAGATTGTAATTGTATTATCTGTTTCTTGTATAGTAGTTAATAAATCCTGTATAAGGGACTCACTATTTCCTCCTGCATCCAAGAAATACTCTCCCTTTATTGATTCTTTTGGGGTTGCTTCTAACGACGACTCAAGATTCGCTACTACATTAGTAAAAGTATCAATATAGCCAATTACTTCATACTCCCTACCATCAAAGTAAAAGTACTTTTTACCATTTTTAACAACTTGATCATCTTTGTTCCAAACATTAATATAAGCTTTTCCCTTCTCCACGCTATACATAAAAGTATTTTCATTTGAAAAGCTTAATCGACTAGCTTCTTGCGGTATATTCTTATAAAATGTAAAATTGGCACGTTGTTTATTTAACCATGATAGTAAGTCTTGGTTTGTAAAATTTGTTTCTACTTCATTTTGGTTAATAGAAATCCGATACGTATTTTTATTAATATTATTTGACATCTGTTCTTCTACAGATAAAATCATCGAAATTCCGCCAGCAATAGTCCCAAATACAATGAATGTAAAAAAAAGAGGTAACCATGATTTTTTTATTATTTTAGACATTATACTCATTATCCTTCACGTCTTTATCATGTTTAATAATAAAGTTATTCTTTATAAATGAAACTATTTCTAACAGTAATGTACATACTGTTAGAAATAGTTTTGTAAAAGACTAAACTAGTATCTCCAACTATAGTTTGTATAAGCCGTGTTGAATGGATTATTGACTTTTGATAATTTCTTTGTCCATCCTCCTCTCTTGGCATAATTGTTAGCTGACTCATTAAAACTGCCTTCTTTTAAAGTTACTTTAACACCCGTCACTACTTTATTTTTGTTTGTACCATAAGCACCAGTACCTTTGTGACCAACTTCGTTAAACCCTTGAATGTAAACAGTGGCACCAGAACCCATAGAAATATGCTGTAGTCCCATTGCTTGTGCTGAAACAGCACCAGTACCTATAATCCCTAACGTCGCCGCACCAACAATAAATGTCTTCATTTTTTTCATTTTCATGATAAACCCCCATTCAATAATTTTATCATTACGTTTTATTAGTATTATATATAGATTAGTAGTTGTAAATTATACTTCACCAATAATCCCAGAGAAAATACTAGTCAAATATAATCATTTGTTCTAAATAATCTAAATTAATAATAAAATTCGCAACAACTTAATAATAAATTAACATCTTTTAAAAGCAAAGGAACAAATTACATTTTTTAGTATTATTTTAAAAAGCATCCTTTTTTACCTATATTAGTTTTTTAGATTATCGAACAAGGCAGGCAGTTGATATGAAATATATAAAATAGTTTCCGAGGGGGAACTGTGGAGTAATTATCAGATAGTAATATGAAGGAGTACGTACAAATTATTAGTGTTTATAAAAGACTTTTCAATCTTATAAATGTAGCAGTGAAAATATTCGTCTCATCTATTTGCTTCGTTCAAGAATAATCTATGTTCTATGAATTCAGCCTTGCTTAAAACAATATATTCTTTCACTATTTTTTTATTAAACTGTTATATTTTACTGCTATTTCTATTTTCTCCTCGAAAAAAACAAGCCCTCCATCCTCTTAGAAAATATAAGGGATAGAGGATTTAATTGTCTTCAAAATTCATTTCTTTATGCTTTTGTTATACTCAACTTATATGCAAAATGATTCGTCGGCCCATGGCCACTACCAATATTCAATGGCTCTTTAATTGCTATACTAATAAAGCGTTTCGCTTCTTGAACAGCATCTTTAATTGAGTATCCTTTCGCAAGTCCTGCTGTAACCGCTGAAGCAAATGTACACCCACTTCCATGCGTTTGCTTTGAAGGAATTCGCTCGCTTCTAAACTCAATAAATTTTTCTCCATCAAAGAGGAAATCAATTACTTCATTACCTTGATATTCTGCATGTCCGCCCTTCATAAGCACATATTTAGCACCTAATTCGTGCAATACTTTTGCAGCTTCCTTACTATCTTCAACATTATGAATCTCCATCCCAGTTAACACTTCTGCTTCTGGGACATTCGGTGTTATAACAGTTGCTACTGGTAATAAATATTCTTTTAATGCTTGCACTGCTTCTTGCTGTAATAATGATGCACCGCCTTTTGCAATCATAACGGGATCTAGCACAATATTATTCCAGCCAAACTTTTTAATTTGTTCTGCAAC
Organism: Bacillus sp. FAU20; assembly: GCF_056033865.1. NCBI lineage: Bacteria > Bacillati > Bacillota > Bacilli > Caryophanales > Bacillaceae > Bacillus > Bacillus sp. FAU20. The sequence goes on along the minus strand of NZ_JBVYHY010000027.1, from coordinate 418,494 downwards.
AATTTGAATTATTTCACTACTAAATAACATTCCTAGTTTCACTGCATCTGGTGTTAAATCTGTACCAATTGAATTCAGCTGTTCTGTAATACCTTCTAACGGAACAGGATATACCCCTTGAACGCCAAGCGTGTTTTGAGCAGTAATTGCCGTAATAGCCGTCATTCCGTATACACCAAGCTCTTGGAATGTTTTTAAATCTGCTTGAATTCCAGCACCGCCGCCGCTATCAGACCCTGCAATTGTTAAAGCTTTATTCACTTTCATCCCACTCATCCTTTTCTATCCAAAATAGCGATGATAAATCGTTTTTGCTTCGCTTATATCTTTCGTTCCATGTACGAGTACACGACCATCTTTAAAAGCAACTAATCTCTTTTCTTCCACAGAAAATGATAATAAATATGGATTTACATTTAAATCATTTACACGATCATCCAGCAGCTTTTTGTACCTCTCAAAATCCATTTCCTCTTTATGAGGTGGTCTAATTTGAACTGTATTTCTCCCGCATAAAACTGCTGTTTTCGATGTGTTTTCTTTATTTAAATACGGGTATATCGCATTCTCTCCGCACGAAGGACAATTGTGTTTACGAAGCTTTTGCACATTCATACATGAATATTCATTCTTCCATACATCAAATGACACAAGTCCATCTCGCAGTGATTCGTAATCTTCTACTAACAGTTTAAGAGCTTCTGTTACTTGATGAGAAACGACGAGAGATACAGCAGGTGATATAATACCCGCTGTATCACATGTTGCCCCGCCAAGCGGAATCGACTGTAATAAACATGATAAACATGGTGTTTTACTAGGAAGGATTGTGTAAGAAAGACCGTAACTACCTACACATGCACCGTAAATCCATGGAATAGAATATTTTTGTGCTATATCATTCACAATAAAGCGTGTTTCAAAATTATCAGTCGCATCAATAATTACATCAACATTTGTAACAAGTTCTTCTAGCTCTTCAGCTGTTACATCTTGAACGAGAGCTTCTATTGTTACATCACTATTGATCTCTTCTAAACGTTTTTTAGCCGCTATAGCTTTTGGAAGATTATTCTTTACTTCGCTCTCTGCATACAATTGTTGTCTTTGTAAATTACTCCAATCTACATAATCACGGTCAACAATTGTTATCTTGCCAATACCTGCTCTTACAAACATCTCTGCATTTGCACTACCTAATGCACCTGCACCGATAATAAGCACATGCTTTTCTCTTATCTTTTGCTGTCCTTCTTCTCCAATTGGAGAAAATAGTTCTTGGCGAGAATATCGATTATTCAACTACGCTCATTCCTTCTAAAGGACTACTTGCAGTTGCACAACGCTTACGTGCAATACGACCTGCTTCAAAGCCTAAACGTCCTGCCTCAATACTTAATTTCATTGCTTGTGCCATTTTAATAGGATCTTTTGCTCCTGACACAGCCGTATTTAATAACACACCATCCGCTCCTAATTCCATTGCAAATGCCGCATCAGCTGGACTACCAATACCGGCATCAACGATAACTGGTACTGTCGCTTGTTCAATAATGAAGCTCAAATTTAATGGATTTACAATACCAAGCCCTGAACCGATTGGTGATGCTCCTGGCATAATCGCATGCACGCCAAGCTCTTGTAATTTACGTGCTAATACAACATCATCAGATGTATACGGAAGTACGATAAATCCTTCTTCTAGTAACATTTCAGATGCCTTTAACGTTTCTACCGGATCAGGTAATAACGTTCTATCATCACCAATAACTTCTACCTTTATCATGTCACAAAGCCCAGAGGCTTTTGCTAATTTTGCAATACGAACAGCCTCTTCAGCGTTTTTTGCCCCTGCTGTATTTGGTAATAACGTATATTTTTTCACATCAAGTTTCTCTAATAAATTAGGTTGCTTTGCATCAAAGATATCCATACGACGTACTGCAAACGTTAAAATTTCAGCTTCAGAAACGTCAATTGCCTTTTGCTGCACGTCAAAATCAGGGAATTTACCTGTTCCTAATAAAAGTCTAGAATGAAATGAAAATGGTCCAATGTTTAACATAATCAACCGCCTCCTACGAAAGTTACAATCTCAATTTGGTCTCCATCAAAAACAGATGTATCTGTATGATCATCTTTTTGTAAAATATCTTTATTACGCTCTACTACAACAATTCTGTTATCTAGCTCTAAATGTATAAGTAGCTCGGCTACTGTTTTTACACTCTCTGGCACTTCAATTTGATTACCATTAATTTTCAAATTCAAACTTCCATCCCCTTTCTAAACCGTTTTAGAAAGCAATGAATCTAGCAAATAATTCTCTTGCTTTCCTTCTATTAAATCAGCCATATATTGGCCAGAAACAGGACTTAATAAAATACCGTTTCGATAATGGCCCGTGCAAGCATATAAACCTTTTATTTCTTCATGCTCTCCCATATAAGGAGCTTCATGATTCGATTGTGGTCGTAATCCTGCCCACGTGCTTTCCCATTCTGCTTCTTTTAAAGCTGGCAATATTGTATAAGCACGCTCTAATATAGAAGTTATACTTTCTGGCTGCACAGTTTTATTGAACGTATGTGGCTTCATTGTTGCCCCAATTACGTAACGTCCACCGCGCTTTGGAGTAATGTAAAATCTTTCTTGAAAAATAGGTGCTTTTAAAAGTTGTTTTCTACTTTTTACCGCAACCACTTCTCCTTTAACTGGATATGTACCCCAATCACGGTGAAAATAACTGAGTAACTGCGTACTCCATGAACCTCCTGCAATAACGACTTTCTCACATGTGACAATACCTTCACTTGTAATAACTCCAGTCACTTTATTATTTTCAATACGGATATCAAATACTTCTGTTTGCTCATATATATCCGCACCGGAAATTGTCGCAGAATGTGCAAATGCTTTCGTAAGCTCTGGTGCAATAACATGACCGTCTTTCGGATAATATACTGCTCCTATAATAGATTCGGATAGATATGGCTCTTTTTCCCGCACATGGTCTCCCGTTAGAAAATAAGAATCTTCACCTGTTTTCTGCTGCCAATCCATAATGTGAAGAATTCTTTCCTTCTCATCTGCATTTTGAGCAATACGATAAATTCCTTTTTCTTCATATCCAATATCAATACCCGTCTTTTCACGTAAAACTGCTGCAAGTTGTGGAAATATAGCTCGGCTTTCTCTAGCAAGTTCAAATAGCGGATCATACGCATCCCATTCTGCTTGAACACCAAGTAAACCAGCAGCTGCTTTCGAAGCTTCCGATGCAATTCTTTGCTTTTCTACAATCGCTACTTTATGTCCTCTTTCTGCTAGAAAATGTGCAACTGAACTACCAATTACACCACCACCAATAATCGCTACATCATACTTCTCACACATGTTTTTCCGCCCACTTTCTTATTGATTCCTTATAAGACTTCGCTTTGCTATACGGGTTACTACTACTTAAAATTCCAGACATAACAGCAATTCCACTTACTTCACTTGCCAGAATATCCTTTGTATTCTCAGGAGTAATCCCTCCAATAGCTATAATTGGTATCGATAAGCTCCTTGCAATGTCCGAAATTTCTTCAAGCCCTCTCGCTGGCACACCTTTTTTACAATCTGTCGGAAATACATGGCCATAAACGAGTGAATCCGCTCCATTTTTAAATGCTACTATCGCTTCATCTAGCGAATGCACAGAATAACCGACATGCAAATAAGAAAACTTTTCTTTCACTGACTTTACATCTGTGCTTCGATATCCTAGTTGAACACGAGGAATATTTAATAAAATTGCAATATCAATTCGATCGTTTATGACAATTTTAGAAGCCGGAAAGCCCTCCATTAACAGAATTTCCACACCTTCATATAATTCCTTTGTACTCTTCTCACGCTCACGAATATGCAAATAATCAATCTCACTCTCAATTTGCATCGCTACATTCACTAACTCTTCGAATGGCATATGGCCATTTGAGATTACGTGGAGCTCATTTTTCATATTCATTCGCCTACTTTAAAATATTTTCGAATAGTTCATCGGCTGGGACGGTTTCTTTTGTCATTCCTTTGTCCTTCAGCCACTTATTTTGTTTCTCCCAAGACTCTTTTGAATCTGATAAGAATGGCTCATCTTTCGTTTCCATCTTCTCTAATAAAATTTTCATACTTTCCTTTTCAACTTCTGGCACAAGTGGGAAGTTTTCTTTTTCTTGATGATTTAATAAAATATTTAATGCTTCATCTGGATTTTTCTTCATGAAATCATAGCCTTTTTTCGTACCACGTAAGAAGGCTTGCAACGCTTCTTTATCTTTTTTCAACGTTTTATCACCTGTTACAAATACAAGCTCATGATAATTCGGTACACCATAATCTGCTGGATTAAAGTACGCTGGTTCATGACCTTCATGACGCATAACAGGTACTTCATGGTTAATGTATGCCCCTGTTACCGCATCCACTTTTTTCGTAATTAATGCTGGTACTAAATCAAAGCCAACATCGACTACTTTCACTGTATCTGGATTACCACCAGCTTCTTTTACCATCGTTTTTAAATACATCTCACTTAAAGGTGTTCCAGAATATCCCACTGTTTTCCCCTCTAAATCTTTTGGCGATTGAATGCCTGCTGACTTCAGTGATACAACATGATTTAATGGGGAACGTACGACAGCTCCAATTGTTTTCACTGGAATTTGTTCGTTTGCTTTTGCCATAACAACATCTGGTTGATAATATAGGCCAACCGTTACTTTTCCTGCAGCTGCTAAAGTTAATGGGTCAGTCGGATTGGAAGGGAATTTAATATTCACCTTTACACCTTCTTCTTTAAAGTAGCCTTTTTCAATTGCTGCATAAATAAAGCTATGTACCGCATTTGGGTACCAATCAAGCATGACCGTTATTTCTTTTTCTTTTTTACTCTTATCTGATGCTGAATTACTAGAACATCCAGCAATCATTGCAACTAATAATGTAAACACAAAGATGCGTTTTAATAATTTCATGAATGCTTCCTCCAACTAATGAATTTCTTTTCTAATATCGAAATAAGTATGACGAAGAAAATAGCTAATAACGATAACAATACAATGGGTGCAAATACACCTGCTCCGTCTAACTGCGTCATCATTCTTTTACTGAAATATCCTAGCCCAGCTTGTGCACCGAGCCATTCACCAATTGCTGCCCCAATTACACTAAGCGGAACTGCGATTTTTAAAGCTGAGAAAAAATAAGGAAGAGCAGACGGCAATTTTAATTTAAGAAAAACATCTTTTTTCGTTGCCCCGTATGTAACTAAAAGCTCTTCCCATTCTTTTTTCGTACTGCGTAGTCCATCATACGTATTGACCGCAATCGGGAAAAACGTAATTAAAACCGTAACAACGACTTTACTCCAAATCGTATATCCAAACCATAAAACGAAGAGCGGAGCAAGCGCTGTAATAGGAATCGTTTGTGAAGCGACTAATAATGGATAAAATGCTCTCTCCATCCATGTACTCGCATTCATTAACATCGCTAGCCCTACCCCAAGTACGATAGAAATTGCCACACCTATTAAAACGACATATAATGTTGCCGGCAAATGAACCGTAAATAATATATCTTTTAGTTTCCATATCTTCATTACAATTGCAGACGGTGACGGTAAAATGTACATTTCATCTACAATTATTGCTCCTACTTCCCAAAGGGCAAGTAAGATACTAGAAAGTGTAAGAGCAGGTAATAGCTCCTTCAACCGGTTCATCATACGAGTACCTGCCTTTGTAACATACTAAGAAGCTCATCTTTCAGCGCCAATACTTCCGGTTTATATAAATCTTTTCGTGTTCTGTTATGATCAAGCGGCACTATCCGCTCAGTCAAAGTAGTTATCGGCTGCTGCTCCACTACTAAAATTCGATTAGAAAGAAACAATGCTTCTTCCACATCATGAGTAATAAATAAAATTGTTTTTTCCCACTCTTTCCATTGTTCAAACAGCCATTCTTGCAAAGATGCCTTCGTTAAAGCATCCAACGCGCTAAACGGCTCATCTAATAACAATATCTCCCCGCCTGTTAATAAAGTTCGAATAAAAGATACACGTTGTCTCATACCCCCAGATAAATCTTTCGGATATTTTGTCTCATACCCTTGTAAACCAAATTTATGCAATAGTTCCTTTGCCTTTACTTGTGCTTCTTTCTTCGGCACGCCTTGGCATTCTAATGGCAAAGCAGCATTCTCAATAATCGTTCTCCACGGCAAGAGCATATCTTTTTGAGGCATATACCCTACAGGATGGCTCTTTGTTTCTATCAGCTCTATCTGACCAGTACTTACTTCTTCTAAACCTGTAATAAGGCGAAATAAAGTACTTTTCCCACATCCACTCGGTCCGATAATACTTACAAACTCTTTATCTTGTATAGAAGCATTTAATTCATTGATGATTGGTTTCTCATCATAATGAAAACAAACATTATGAAATTGTAGTATGTTCTTGCTCCTCAAATCCCCACATCTCCTTACGATAGGACATATCCCAGAATAAATATTCAAATCGACTGGAATATAGGAAAATCTCCTCTAATCGGTCAAGCTCTTTTTCAGACTTTCCAACTGCCATTTCATTTAATAAATCTATTAACCAAATACAGAGGTTGCCGTATTCTTCAGAACTATATCCTTGAATCCACTCACCAAAGAATTCATGATCCCTTGCTCCCGGAATATCATTTAAACGCTTTCCAATCTCCCAATAGCTCCACATACACGGAAGAAGTGCTGCTATTAATTCTGCAAGTGTGCCATTTTGAGATACAGACATCATGTAATTTGTATAAGCTAAATTTTTAGCAGATGGCTTTGCAGACTCTATCTCCTCTATAGAAATTCCAAGTCTTTTTGCATACTGTTTATGGATTGTCATTTCTCCATTTAATATTCCATCAATTTGTTCAGCAAATTTCCCCATAACTTGTGGATTCGTTGCCTTTACAACACCGATAGCATATAACTTTGCATAATCTAACAAGTATAAATAATCTTGAATAATGTAATACTGAAACTTATCTTTTTCTAACGTACCATCCCCCATACCTACTACAAATGGATGATTATGACTCATCTCCCAAACTGGTTGTACAGTTTCTAATAATCTATCGCAAAATTTCATTTCTCTATCCCCTTCCAGTATGTGTATATAAATAAAAAACCACTTCTCTATATAAGAAGTGGTTACAGCCAATAAAATTATAATTTATTCGTTGTTCCACTTCCCTTCGCTAGTATTACCTAGATCAGGTGTTATAAGGGTTAAGGATTATTCCTCTCTCAGCACAACAAGCACCCCTAGTGGTTTCAATATGAAATTTTCAAATAAAAAAGCCCCGTTTCTATACGCAAAGAAACGGGGACTCATTATTAGTGTCCGAATTGCTTCCCTACGCTAGCATAATCTAGATCAGGTAATAAAAAGGATCAAAGACTTAAGGTCTTACTCTCAGCTGGCAACACCAGCTCTCCTAGCAAACTATAAAATTATCACTGTCAGTATAACACCGTAATAAGACATCATCAACTTTTTTAATTTTCTTAATTATCAACATAATATCGAAGTTATACAATACATACATTCTATTTTAGAAAATAAAACACCAATTAATTGTATAAAAAGGAATCATTATCCTCAAAAAATTTATTTTTATATTGATTTCATATTACATTTATGTGAATACACCCACTATATTATATCTTTATACTATAATAAAATTACAACTATACAACTAGAGGAGGTCTCTATTCCATGAATATGAAAGCTACTGCTTTAACAGCAACTACTGTAGCGATTGCTTCTTTACTTCCTTCTATGGGTGAAACAAATGTACAAAAAGCAAACGCTGAACAATTATCTAATATTAAAACTGGGTATGTCAAAGTCGATCAAGTAGCATTACATACAGAAGATAACGTAAAAAGCACATCAATTGATACAATTCGCTTTAATACAAAAGTGAACATCCTTGAAACAACTAATGGTTGGTATAAAGTATCTGTTCATAATAAAGTAGGTTATGTACAAAAAGATGCTATTTTACTAAAAAACAAACTTCAATCTAATGATCAATACATCGTTAATGCTAATGCATTAAACGTTCGCTCTGAACCTAATTTAGAATCTTCCATTTTAGATGTATTACCAAATGGCAAGTTTATTACCGTTCAAGAAGATCAAGGCGAATGGTATAAAATCTCACATAATGGCCAAACAGGTTACGTACAAAAAGCATTCATCTCTAATGGTTCACAACCCTTAGTAAAAGGAATCACCGTTCAAAATAATACAAAATATACCGTTGCAACACCTAATCTAAATGTACGTAGCAACGCTAGTACAAGTAGCGCTCTACTCGGTTCATTACAAAACGGTACACAAGTACAAGTAGTAGAAACTGTAGGAACTTGGTATAAAATTCGTTTTGGCACAGGATACGGATATGTAGCAAAACACTATGTAGTACAAAATCAACCACAAGCTAAAACAGATCAGCCTTCATCAATTCCAGCTGCTTTCAAATTCCCCGCTCAAGGAAGAATTAGCTCAACCTTTGATATACGCTGGGAACAAATGCATTATGGTATAGATATTGCCGCTCCAGGAAACGTCTCTATCCAAGCTGCTGCTGCAGGTAAAGTTGTGAAATCTTATTATTCAGCTAGCTATGGCAATGTTGTTTTCATTGCGCATCAAATCAATGGGAAATTATATACAACTGTTTATGCTCATATGAAGGATCGCACTGTACAAGCTGGTGATCAAGTACAAACTGGACAATTAATAGGTCATATGGGAAACACAGGTCATTCATACGGGCAACATCTTCATTTTGAATTACATAATGGAGAATGGAATTTTGAAAAAACAAATGCAGTAAATCCACTGCCATATTTAGTTAGGTAAATTGTATGCCACGCAATATACCTCTTATAATTGAATACGTAGCCTTTTTAGGTTTAATCTGTTGTTTAATCATTTACAATACAAACATTGTATTTTTATCTATTATTATTGCTTTTGTTGCATTAGAAATTATGATGGAATCATTTCAAGTGCAACTAAAACAAAAAATTGCCCATATTTATAATGCTATTTTTCTTTTAAGTGCTCTCATAACAAATATAATTAGTAATGGCTTTTATTTATCTACTGTATTTCCAGTATTCTTTATGGCTGTTTTATTATTTGTAGCTAGATATATTAATGTCCCTTATAACCAAAAACAAAAACAAGAAGCTTAGAAAGAGGAGACACTGTGTACCAATCTTTCAAAGATACTCCAATAAAATACATATTGAATTTGTATAAGAAAACCAATACTTTTTTTGGTATACAAGGAAGTTATACTGCACAACTCCTCCTATATGGAATGCTTTTTCTTGTCTTAATCACTTTCTCCTTGTTTTACTAACAAAAAAGGATCTCACATAAACTGGAGATCCTTTTTAATTTATATGAATTTTTCATATCGAAAATATTGTTTATCCACAAGCATATTTTTCATAAATAAAGCTCAGATTATATTTTTTCTCTAAACTCATTCGTTGTTCGTCATCGCACCAATAGAAAAGAATATCATGAATCGTTGCGTAACGCTTATTTTTAAGAAATAGCCTAAAGAATGATGGTAAACAATCATGTAATTGTATAAATATATAATTGCGTAGTATTTCTTCTTTATATTCAATGCCCTTACAAATATACAGTAATTCTTCACAATAATATGCATGCTGTGGAACTTGTATCATTTCGAAAAATGGCACATAAGATAGTAGCTTTCCAATAAAATGACCGTATCGATCCATTACTCCTATCGTCATATGCTCCATCATTTCTTTCATCACATATAAATAATCATCTACATGCGTTGTCTTTAATGGGTCTAAGCGATCGGAAATTTGAGATAATACAGCTCTTTGACATGCTAAAACTGCCTGACTAGGTCCATAATATGATAGGAAATCTGTACACTTACGATATTTCCGTAATAAATCATGTGTATACAAATCATATACAAAAGTATTACAATACATCGCTAAACTCATCATATCACTATTTAATTGCTCTTTTGATAATGATTTCGCTCTCTTGCACATATAAAAGAATGTAAATTCCAATACTTCTTTATGAGATAATAAATGTTTACAATCGGTTATACACTTCTCATTAAATTTAACTCTATCCCAAATTTCAATATCCCTATCTGTCAATTCACCTATACGATATTTAATAATTAAATAATTTAAAGCAACTGATTGCGTCAAAAGATCCCATGTTTCATATTCCAATGAAGTATGAACAAACTCAGCTAATCCTTGCGCTATCATAAAATCATTTGCCTCTTCATACCAACCAATCTCTTGGCATAAGCGAAGAATACGCACTAAAGTTGGAATTTCATCTTTATGAAACTGCGGTAATTTCTTTGCTTTATTCATGCCATATACGATAAATGACGCTAAATTTTCTTCTTTATAAAATTCTTTCTCTTTCCATACTAATATAGTTCGTTCTTTCCCCTCACCTTTTGGGTGACAAGGTACAAGCAAAGAAAATAATTCAGCGAAATTATTTGGTTCTATATATGTATCTGTAACCAAATTCCAATTTGGATCGCCCTGTACAGCCTTCATATAATTCCCCTTCCCTTTTCATCTATGTAGGAAATATTAATTTATTATCGCGCCACTAAAAATTAATATTGTTATATTCAAAATCTCTCATAATACTTATATCTATCAGTATATCATCTTTTCTCTTATTAAAAATGAAGAATAACAAATTTTAAAAAACTGTCGAAATTATTAACCACATACTTATTATATAATGTCTCAGATACATCACGCTAACATATTAGTTTAATCCATATATGCTAGAATAATGTATCTGAACTTTATATATAATTTAGCTCTTTATGAGTGACCATCAGACTCTCGGTTAATGAAAGTTTCAATTTACTCTGTATGCTCTGAGATTTCGCTCAAGGCAAATCCAGCTTGATCATCTGCTGATTCCCTTATAGCTAAATCTCCTAGTGCTAACATGCCAATAAGTTGACCACTATCAACTACTGGTAATCGTCTAATTTGATGCTGTGCCATTAGCTCTGTAGCTTTTTCAATAGAATCATTTGGAGAAACTGAGATAATATTTGTTGTCATCACATTTGTAATTTTATTAGATCCAGGATGTTTTTCAGCAATCCCTCGAACGACTAAATCTCGATCAGTAACAAGCCCAACAACTTGCTCATTTTCAACAACTGGGATTAATCCAACTGATTCTTCCTTCATTTTAACAGCTGCCTCATATACATTGTCTAGCGGTGTACAATGTACAATATGGGTACTCATTAAGTCTCTAACTCGTGTCATTATTTATTTCCTCCTTTTTATACATACCATAGCTTTTCCAAAATCCCTTTATTTATTTCTGGAAAGTAACGTAATAAAAAGGATTAACAAAATAAAAAAGAGCCAGCATAATGCTGACTCTTTTTTGTATGACCCGTACGGGATTCGAACCCGTGTTACCGCCGTGAAAGGGCGGTGTCTTAACCACTTGACCAACGGGCCATGGCTCCGCAGGTAGGACTCGAACCTACGACCGATCGGTTAACAGCCGATAGCTCTACCACTGAGCTACTGCGGAATAATATATGGTGGGCCTAAATGGACTCGAACCATCGACCTCACGCTTATCAGGCGTGCGCTCTAACCAGCTGAGCTATAGGCCCATATACTTTACAGGGGCAGTAGGAATCGAACCCACACTGGAGGTTTTGGAGACCTCAGTTCTACCTTTAAACTATGCCCCTAAATGATGCCGGCTAGAGGACTTGAACCCCCAACCTACTGATTACAAGTCAGTTGCTCTACCAATTGAGCTAAGCCGGCATAAAAAAATGGTGGCTCGGGACGGAATCGAACCGCCGACACGAGGATTTTCAGTCCTCTGCTCTACCGACTGAGCTACCGAGCCAACATAAATGGCGGTCCCGACCGGGGTCGAACCGGCGATCTCCTGCGTGACAGGCAGGCATGTTAACCACTACACCACGGGACCATTTGGTTGCGGGGACAGGATTTGAACCTGCGACCTTCGGGTTATGAGCCCGACGAGCTACCGTGCTGCTCCACCCCGCGACAATATAAAGTTTTAAAAAATGGAGGAGGTAGAGGGATTCGAACCCCCGCGCGACTCTCGCCGCCTGTCGGTTTTCAAGACCGATCCCTTCAGCCGAACTTGGGTATACCTCCATGAAGGAAAAAATATTTTATTATTATATGTCTAAACCATTAAAGAAAAAATGGAGGAGGTAGAGGGATTCGAACCCCCGCGCGATTCTCACCGCCTGTCGGTTTTCAAGACCGATCCCTTCAGCCGAACTTGGGTATACCTCCGAGACATATATTAAATAAAGTGGAGCCTAGCGGGATCGAACCGCTGACCTCCTGCGTGCAAGGCAGGCGCTCTCCCAGCTGAGCTAAGGCCCCATGTTTTTTGGGAATATCGGGAAGACAGGATTTGAACCTGCGACCCCCTGGTCCCAAACCAGGTGCTCTACCAAGCTGAGCCACTTCCCGTTAATAAAAGCGCGCCCGAGAGGAGTCGAACCCCTAACCTCTTGATCCGTAGTCAAACGCTCTATCCAATTGAGCTACGGGCGCATATGGTGCCGAGGGCGGGGGTCGAACCCGCACGGTGGTCACCCACCGCAGGATTTTAAGTCCTGTGCGTCTGCCTGTTCCGCCACCCCGGCATGTCATATTGAAAATTGGAGCGGAAGACGGGATTCGAACCCGCGACCCCAACCTTGGCAAGGTTGTATTCTACCACTGAACTACTTCCGCAAGACATGTATGAGTTATTTTATTAAAAGTGCGGGTGAAGGGAGTCGAACCCCCACGCCAAAGGCGCTAGATCCTAAGTCTAGTGCGTCTGCCAATTCCGCCACACCCGCATATTTCATTAAAATGGTGAGCCATGAAGGACTCGAACCTTCGACCCTCTGATTAAAAGTCAGATGCTCTACCAACTGAGCTAATGGCTCTTAATGGCTGGGCTAGCTGGATTCGAACCAGCGCATGACGGAGTCAAAGTCCGTTGCCTTACCGCTTGGCTATAGCCCATTAATTAAGAATGGTGGAGGGGGGCAGATTCGAACTGCCGAACCCGAAGGAGCGGATTTACAGTCCGCCGCGTTTAGCCACTTCGCTACCCCTCCGACATATATGGTGGAGGATGACGGGATCGAACCGCCGACCCCCTGCTTGTAAGGCAGGTGCTCTCCCAGCTGAGCTAATCCTCCATTTTGCCTGGCAACGTCCTACTCTCACAGGGACAAGGTCCCAACTACCATCGGCGCTAGAGAGCTTAACTTCCGTGTTCGGTATGGGAACGGGTGTGACCTCTCTGCCATCATTACCAGACTGTATTCATTTAAGACAAGAATCATTGTAACTTATTCACTTCTGAAAGTCAACAAGTTTTTTATATTCTTTCAAAACTAGATAACATTGCTACATATTATATGGTTAAGTCCTCGATCTATTAGTATTCGTCAGCTCCACATGTCACCATGCTTCCACCTCGAACCTATCAACCTGATCATCTTTCAGGGATCTTACTAGCTTACGCTATGGGAAATCTCATCTTGAGGGGGGCTTCATGCTTAGATGCTTTCAGCACTTATCCCTTCCGCACATAGCTACCCAGCTATGCCCTTGGCAGAACAACTGGTACACCAGCGGTGCGTCCATCCCGGTCCTCTCGTACTAAGGACAGCTCCTCTCAAATTTCCTACGCCCACGACGGATAGGGACCGAACTGTCTCACGACGTTCTGAACCCAGCTCGCGTACCGCTTTAATGGGCGAACAGCCCAACCCTTGGGACCGACTACAGCCCCAGGATGCGATGAGCCGACATCGAGGTGCCAAACCTCCCCGTCGATGTGGACTCTTGGGGGAGATAAGCCTGTTATCCCCGGGGTAGCTTTTATCCGTTGAGCGATGGCCCTTCCATGCGGAACCACCGGATCACTAAGCCCGACTTTCGTCCCTGCTCGACTTGTAGGTCTCGCAGTCAAGCTCCCTTATGCCTTTGCACTCTACGAATGATTTCCAACCATTCTGAGGGAACCTTTGGGCGCCTCCGTTACACTTTAGGAGGCGACCGCCCCAGTCAAACTGCCCACCTGACACTGTCTCCCGGGTCGATAAGACCCGTAGGTTAGAATTTCAATACAGTCAGGGCGGTATCCCACCAGCGCCTCCACCGAAGCTAGCGCTCCGGTTTCAATGGCTCCCGCCTATCCTGTACAAACTGTACCAAAATTCAATATCAGGCTACAGTAAAGCTCCACGGGGTCTTTCCGTCCTGTCGCGGGTAACCTGCATCTTCACAGGTACTATAATTTCACCGAGTCTCTGGTTGAGACAGTGCCCAAATCGTTACACCTTTCGTGCGGGTCGGAACTTACCCGACAAGGAATTTCGCTACCTTAGGACCGTTATAGTTACGGCCGCCGTTTACTGGGGCTTCAGTTCAGAGCTTCGCTTACGCTAACCCCTCTCCTTAACCTTCCAGCACCGGGCAGGTGTCACCCCCTATACTTCGCCTTACGGCTTCGCAGAGAGCTGTGTTTTTGCTAAACAGTCGCTTGGGCCTATTCACTGCGGCTTTCCGTTAAGAAAGCACCCCTTCTCCCGAAGTTACGGGGTCATTTTGCCGAGTTCCTTAACCAGAGTTCTCTCGCACACCTTAGGATTCTCTCCTCGCCTACCTGTGTCGGTTTGCGGTACAGGCACCTTTTATCTCGCTAGAAGCTTTTCTTGGCAGCGGGGAATCAAAGACTTCGCTCCATAAGGAGCTTCCCCATCACAGCTCAGCCTTCACGATAAGCGGATTTGCCTACTTATCAGCCTAACTGCTTGGACGTGCACAACCAATCGCACGCTTCTTCTATCCTTCTGCGTCCCTCCATTGCTCAAACGATAAAGAGGTGGTACAGGAATATCAACCTGTTGTCCATCGCCTACGCCTGTCGGCCTCGGCTTAGGTCCTGACTAACCCTGAGCGGACGAGCCTTCCTCAGGAAACCTTAGGCATTCGGTGGACGGGATTCTCACCCGTCTTTCGCTACTCATACCGGCATTCTCACTTCTAAGCACTCCACCAGTCCTTACGGTCTGACTTCACTGTCCTTAGAACGCTCCCCTACCACTGATACCATTCGGTATCAATCCGCAGCTTCGGTGGTGTATTTAGCCCCGGTACATTTTCGGCGCAGAGTCACTCGACTAGTGAGCTATTACGCACTCTTTAAATGGTGGCTGCTTCTAAGCCAACATCCTAGTTGTCTAAGCAACTCCACATCCTTTTCCACTTAATACACACTTTGGGACCTTAGCTGGCGGTCTGGGCTGTTTCCCTTTTGACTACGGATCTTATCACTCGCAGTCTGACTCCTAAGGATAAGTCATTGGCATTCGGAGTTTGACTGAATTCGGTAATCCGATGAGGACCCCTAGTCCAATCAGTGCTCTACCTCCAAGACTCTTACACTTAAGGCTAGCCCTAAAGCTATTTCGGGGAGAACCAGCTATCTCCAGGTTCGATTGGAATTTCTCCGCTACCCACACCTCATCCCCGCACTTTTCAACGTGCGTGGGTTCGGGCCTCCATTCAGTGTTACCTGAACTTCACCCTGGACATGGGTAGATCACCTGGTTTCGGGTCTACGACCACGTACTAAACGCCCTATTCAGACTCGCTTTCGCTGCGGCTCCGCCTCTTCAGCTTAACCTCGCACGGGATCGTAACTCGCCGGTTCATTCTACAAAAGGCACGCCATCACCCGTTAACGGGCTCTGACTATTTGTAGGCACACGGTTTCAGGATCTCTTTCACTCCCCTTCCGGGGTGC
>NZ_JBVYHY010000027.1:195000-400000 GCF_056033865.1 Bacillus sp. FAU20 | reverse complement strand
ACTATTATCCTCTCTACTAAAAATAGTTATTCTGATTGTATACTACTACACTTCATTCAACAAAATTGAATTTCACAATACCTTCCCAAATTTTCATTCTCTTCTATATTAAGGTTTATAATAATTATCCTTCTATAAAATAACTATACAAATTAGCCGTAAGAAAAAATCCCATCTACATTAAACAGTCACTCACGCGCATTATCCCCTTCCTTCTCATTCGAAAATTCCCCCCTACAAATTAACAACATTCCAATCCTAATATAAACTTAAGGGTATTGTTAGAATTTTTTTACATTTAATTAATGAAAAATATCCATTTTTTGTTATATAGTAAGAAAGGACGCACTCAACTATAAATAAACCAATGGAGGAATTATTTTATGGATAGGTTAACAAAGTTTTCATTAAAAAACCGAGCTGCCATTATCATCATGATCTTTCTCATTTCCATACTCGGTGTTTATTCCGGCTCTAAATTACCTATGGAATTTTTACCAAGTATCGACAATCCGGCAATTACCGTCACAACCTTATCTCAAGGACTCGACGCTGAAACGATGACAAAGGATGTAACTGACCCTCTCGAAAAACAATTTCGCAATTTAGAACACGTCGACACCATTACTTCTTCTACATACGAGGGATTATCACGTATTGACATTGCGTATACATCAAAAGCAAACATGAAAGATGCAGCACGCGAAGTCGAAAAAGCCGTCAATACAATTAAATTACCTAAAGATGTAACCAAGCCCGTAGTTAGTCAATTAAACACTTCTATGATTCCACTCGCTCAAATTACTATCCAGAAACAAAACGGTTTTTCAAAAGCAGATGAAAAACAAATTGAAAAAGAAATCGTACCACAACTCGAAAACATTGATGGTGTTGCCAACGTTATGTTTTTCGGAAAATCCACCTCTGAATTATCTATCGTACTTGATCCGAACCAATTAAAAAATAAAAACGTAACATCACAGCAGGTACTAACTGTTTTACAAGGAAAAGAAACTTCTACTCCAGCTGGGGCAATTACTGTTAATCAGGAAGAATACAACCTCCGCGTCATTGGGGACATAAAAAATGTAAATGCCATTAAAAACATCACTGTGGCACCCCAGGTGAAATTGGAAGACATTGCTCAAATTGAAATTAAACAACACTACGATACAATCTCACATATAAACGGAGAAGAAGGCACAGGATTAATCATCATGAAAGAACCGAGTAAAAATGCAGTTGCCATTGGAAAAGAGATTGATAAAAAAGTTAAAGAGATAGATAAGGAATATAAAGATCAATTTTCTATTAAACTTTTGGCTTCAACCCATGAACAAGTTGAAAATGCTGTTACTAACATGGGAAAAGAAGTAATACTTGGAGCAATCGCTGCAACTCTAATTATCTTAATCTTTTTACGTAACTTCCGAACAACACTCATCGCTGTTGTCAGTATTCCATTATCTATTTTATTAACACTCTTTTTACTACATCAATCTAACATTACGCTTAACATTTTAACACTCGGTGGTTTAGCTGTTGCAGTTGGACGTCTCGTCGATGATAGTATCGTTGTCATCGAGAATATTTTCCGCCGTTTACAAAAAGATTCTTTCTCTAAAGATATCATTCTCGATGCAACGAAAGAAGTCGCAGTCGCAATTACTTCTTCTACTTTAACAACGGTTGCTGTTTTTTTACCTATCGGCCTCGTATCAGGAGCAATCGGAAAATTAATGTTACCTATGGTATTAGCAGTTGTATATTCTATTCTATCATCCTTAATCGTTGCACTAACAGTTGTTCCACTTATGGCTTTTTTACTACTCAAAAAAACAAAGCATCGAAAGCCAAGTTCTTCATCACGATATGTCGCTACGTTAAAGTGGGCTCTTTCTCATAAATTCATTATTCTACTTACTGCATTTTTATTATTTGTAGGATCAATTGCAGCCTATATATTACTACCGAAAGCAAACATAAAATCTGAAGACGACACAATGTTATCTATTAACATGACATTTCCAGCAGATTATAATGCTGAATCTCAAAAACAAAAAGCATTTGATTTTGAAAAGAAATTACTTTCTAATTCAGATATAACAGACGTTATTTTACGAATGGGATCTAGCGCAGAAGATGCACAATGGGGGCAAACAACTAAAAATAACCTCGCTAGTATATTCGTAGTCTTTAAAAAAGGTTCTGATATTGATCAATATATTAAAGAGTTAAAAAAGGAAAATAAAACTTTTGAGCCTGCTGAACTTGATTATATAAAAACAAGTTATTCAAGCTCTGGCGGCGGCAATAACTTACAATTTAACGTAACAGCTACTAACGAAGCGAATTTAAAAGAGGCGGCTACTATCGTTGAAACAAAACTAAAAAGCATGGATGATCTTTCTAAAGTAAAAACAAATTTAGAAGACTCTAAGAAAGAATGGCAAATTCATATTGATCAAACAAAGGCTGAACAACTAGGTTTAACACCAGAAATAGCTGCGCAACAAGTAGCATTCCTTATGAAGAAATCACCTATTGGCGAAATTACAATTAATAACGAAAAAACTACTATTATGATAGAACACAAAAAAGAAAACATTAATAAACAAGAAGATATTTTAAATACAAACATACTATCACCTATTAATGGCCCAATACCTTTAAAAGACATCGCAACTATTTCAGAAAAACAAACGCAAACAGAAATTTTCCATAAAGATGGAAAAGAAACAATCCAAATTACCGCCGAAGCTTCAAATGAAGATTTGAGCAAAGTAAACACAGCAGTAAATAAAGCGATGACTGACTTAGATTTACCTAGCGGTGCAAAAGTAAATATCGCAGGAGCTACTGAATCTATGCAAGAGAATTTTACGGATTTATTCAAAATTATGGGGATTGCAATCGGTATTGTATATTTAATTATGGTTATCACCTTCGGGCAAGCACGTGCTCCTTTTGCAATCCTATTCTCCTTGCCGCTAGCTGCTGTCGGTGGTATTTTAGGATTAATCATTTCACGAACACCTGTTGATGTAAATTCCTTAATTGGCGCATTAATGTTAATCGGTATTGTTGTTACAAACGCTATTGTATTAATAGAAAGAGTCCAACAAAATCGGGAACACGGAATGGAAACAAGAGAAGCCTTACTTGAAGCAGGTTCTACTAGACTACGCCCAATTATTATGACAGCTATTACAACAATCGTTGCTATGCTCCCACTCCTATTTGGCCAATCCCAAGCAGGAAGTATGGTATCAAAAAGTTTAGCCGTCGTTGTCATTGGTGGTTTGGCAGTCTCAACTGTTCTTACATTAGTAGTCGTTCCAGTTATGTATGAACTGTTAGATAAAATTGGGAGAAAAAGACGCTCCCGTAGGAAAATCAGCACTTCTACAGAAACACCTGATATTTAAAAACAAAAGGCGTTATCTTCAAAAATGAAGATAACGCCTTTTCTCTACTTAATCATATAATGCATCATTTTTTCCACATATCGCTCTATAGGTTTACTAGAATCCACAATAAGATATTCATTATTTGAAGGTCTTTTACTACCATTTAACCACTTTTTAAAACCTACTTCCGACTCCACCTTTTCAATTTGACTGATCATACGCTTACGTGTTTGCAGTCTCCTATTAATCTCTTCCATATCATTAAGATAACACTCAATATATTTATATTTCACACCATGTTTATTTGATAGTTCAATCCCTTTTTCAACCATTCCCTCATATAAACACGGACTATCCAATATAACACTATGCCCTTGTTCTAAATAAGAATCAATCAATACCCATTCAGCATCATACGCAAGCCCTCCAACAATCGTTGATTCAATTCCTTTTACTTTTAATGATTTTAACAACGCGGATTTCAAAACATCATGATCTACAATTACAGCACCTGTTGATTTCGCTATATACTTAGAAACTGTCGATTTTCCTGACCCAGGAAAACCTGACATTTGCAGAAAAAACAAATTAAAACTCCTCTCTAAATTACATCTGTTCTTCTTTATAATTAATTACAAATTCAACAATCATTACATCCATTCCTTCTATATTAAAATACAAAAGAACCCCCTACTTATAAATAGAGAGTTCTCCTTTGTAACTTATGCCGCTTTTACCTTCTTCGTCGTTTTACTTTTTCTTTTCGTTCCTGTAAAACGCTTGTGTAATATAGACGCTACCAAGCGTGAAATAACATTGAATAATAATACCATAATAATTAATACAGCTGCAGATTTTGTCGCAATCAACTTCGCATCTGGAATAACTCCTTCAGAATTTAATTTCCAAATGTGAACCGCTAATGTTTCAGCTGGTCTAAACGGATTTAAAGGATGCGCAGGACTTGAGAAATCCGCTGCTGAATTTAAAATCGGCGATGTTAAACCCGCTGTGTAAATTAATGCTGCCGCTTCTCCAAATATACGACCCGCCGCTAAAATAATACCTGTAATAATTTGCGGTAATGACGATGGGATAATAATACGAGCAATCGTTTGCCACTTCGTTGCACCTAATCCAAGACTTGCCTCTTTTACATTATGAGGAACTTCTGAAATCGCATTTTCACAAACACGTGTTAAACCTGGTAAATTTAAAATAGTTAAAGCAAGAGCACCACCCATTACTGTGTATCCCCAGCCTGTCATTGTAACGAACACTAACAAACCGAATAAACCAACAACAATCGAAGGTAAAGACGCCATTGTCTCAATACATAAACGAACAAAATTTAAAAAACGTCCTTGTTTTGCGTACTCCGCTAAATATATTCCAGCACCTAAACCAAGAGGAATAGATATAACAAGCGTTATAACAAGCATGTAGAAGGAATTGAATAACTGTGGACCAATCCCACCACCAGCTCTTGTATTACTTGGTTCTCCAAACAAGAAATTAGGATCCCAAAATCCCCATCCCTTTTGCAGAATTTCAAACACTAAGAATACTAGTAAAGCTACAACAAAAGCTGCAACTGCATAAAAGATACCTGTCCAAACTTTATTTACCGTTCTTGCATTCATTATTATCGCTCACCTCTTTGCCCAATCGCTCGAATTACTAAAATAAACAGGAATGAAATAACAAGTAAAATCATCGCTAAAGTCCATAGCGCATTGTTCCAAGCAGTTCCGTTTAATGTATTTGTCATGTCCATTGTCAAAATACCAGTTAACGTTGCTGTCGGACTGTATATTCCTTCTGGTAATTTAATTGTGTTCCCGATTACCATTTGAACCGCTAATGCTTCACCAAAAGCACGCGCTAAACCTAAAACAATACCTGTTAAAATCCCTTTTTTCGCAGCAGGAACAATCACTCGGCTAACCGCTTGCCATTTCGTTGACCCTAAACCATAAGAAGCTTCTAAATAATCAAATGGAACAGAGCGTATTGCATCAGAAGCGATACTAGCAATAGTAGGTAAAATCATAATACTTAATACAACAATACCTGCAATTAAACTAAAGCCCACTCCTCCAAACGAATCACGTAATAGCGGCACTAAAATCGTAACCCCTAATAACCCGTATACAACCGAAGGAATACCAACTAATAATTCTAAAACAGGCTTCAATACTTTATTTCCAAACTTCGGCGAAATTAAATTCATGAATATAGCAAGAGCTATAGCAATTGGCGCACTAATAATAACCGCACCTAACGAAACCACTGTTGAACCTACAATGAAAATCAAAGCCCCGAAGGTTCCTTCGTCAGCATTTGGATTCCATTTTGTGGATGTTAACATCTCAGTAAATGAAATACCGCTTTGTGTAAAAGATTGAATACCTTTACCACAAATAAACGCGATAATAGCTAATGTAATTAAAACAATAAAAATACCACAAAACGTAACAAGCGATCTTCCTATATATTCACTTTTTACGTAATTAATTTGTTTTTTCCCCTTCATCACAGGTCAGACCCCACTTCATAGATTGAAATGAACAGGACTGGCCTTGCAGCCAGCCCCATAAACTTTATTACTTATTTAATTTAGACATTGGGATGTAACCCATATCTTCTACTTGCTTTTCAAAGTCTTTACCTTTTACATAATCAATGTAAGCTTTTGTTGCTTCTTTCGCTTCACCTTTTGTTACCATGTACTCGTAAGACCAGAATGGATATTTACCAGACGAAATGTTTTCAACTTTTGGTTCAGCACCATCAATTTTCACTGTTTGTAGTGCACCTTTTTTGTCGCCAACCATGTAAGACATCGCTAAATAACTTACTGAACCTGGAGTAGAGTTAATCGCTTGCTCTACTGCACCGTTAGAATCTTGTGTCGTACCAGTTCCATCATTAATCTTTGCTTCTTTCATAACTGTCTTTTCAAATGTAGCACGTGTACCAGATGAAGCCGGACGGTTAATTACGTTGATTTTTTCATCTTTCCCGCCTACCTCTTTCCAGTTTGTTACTTTTCCAGTGAAGATATCTTGTACTTGTTGCACTGTTAAGTTATCAACTTTTACATCTTTATTTACGACAAGTGCGAATGCAATACCCGCAACCTTGTTATCTACTAATTCTTTCGCTTTTTCAGCATCTTTTATTTTATCTCCTGATGGAACATCTGAATTACCAATTTGTACTGCACCCGATGCTACTTGGTTAATCCCAGTTCCACTACCGCCACCTTGTACTTGAATAGAAACTTTTGAATTTTTCTCCATGAATTTCTTTCCAGCTTCCTCCGCAAGAGGTAGAAGAGCTGTAGAACCAGCTGCTGCAATCGTACCTGATAACTCTTGTTTTGTATTATCGCTTCCTTTAGCAGTTTCTTTACTAGCTGTATCTTCTGCTTTCCCACATCCAACTAACGCTCCTGCCACCACTAAAGCTGCTAAAGAAAATTTAATACCTTTTTTCATAACCATGTCTTGTACCCCCATTTGGATTATCGCTTTTCGAATTCATTTTCTTTCGAACACAAATTCATTGTAGGACAACAATATTATGTGAGTGTTAAGCAATTTTTAATTTTAAGTAAATGACGATAATACTCTTTAAAAGCTAGGAATCCCAACATTTATAGTTAAAGAATCCAACAAAAACCACACTAACTATGCTGTAATGTAAATTTATTCTTAACAATGTAAATTCAATGTAAATGTTTTTCTATCTTTTCCCTTTCTAGTTAAAGTTAGATTTACAATTCCGCGCATTTTGTAACTTTTACACGCCTAATTTGTGAACATTAAAAAGAATTTCAGTAATATTTTTTAGTACAACTAAATAAATTGGAACAATTCTAAAATTAAATGAATATTTTTAAAGTACTAATTGACAACATAATCCAACGTGGTCTACTATATTACTAACAAAAAGTTTACCTTAGGAAACTTTTTAAACTTAAACTAACAATATAGAGATGAGGTAACTTTTATGGTATCGGCTAATACAAAACCACTTTCCGAATTTAGAACAGGAGAGTTTGTACAAATTGAGAAGATACAATTAGAAGGAACTATGAAACGACGTTTATTAGATTTGGGATTTATCCCTGGGGCAACGATTAAAGTATTGCAACGCAGTCCACTTGGAGATCCAGTTGCTTATCAAGTAAGCAACACAACTATTGCACTGCGCAAAGAAGAAAGTTCCCTTATTTTCGGGGTATTAATAGGAGATGATTTCAGATGAGCAAACATCGTATCGCTTTAGCTGGTAACCCGAATACCGGGAAAAGTACATTATTTAATACTTTAACAGGCTTAAAACAACATACTGGCAACTGGACGGGAAAAACTGTTTTAAAAGCTGAAGGGGAATATGAACATAACGGAAGTAAATATACATTAATAGATTTACCTGGAACTTACTCACTATATTCAAACTCTGCGGATGAAGAAGTAGCAAGGGATTATATTATATTTGAAAAACCAGAAGTAACTGTAGTCGTTGTAGATGCAACTGCAATGGAAAGAAATTTAAATTTAGCACTTCAAGTGATTGAAATGACGAGTAACGTAGTCATTTGTATTAACTTAATTGATGAAGCTGAGAAAAAAGGCATCGTTATCGATGAAAAGAAATTAGCAAAATCACTTGGTGTGCCTGTCGTTAAAATTTCAGCACGTAACCGAGTAGGTATTGGTCATTTGCTGAATGTTATTGCAAAAGTAGCAAATAAAAAACTAATTCCAACACCAATTAAAATTACTTACAGCGAAAAAATCGAAAATATGATTCAGGAATTAGAACCACAAATTTATAAAGTGTTCGGTGATACGTATCCAGCACGTTGGATTGCGTTACGTATACTAGATGGAGATAAAAATTTCTTAACTACACTTCAAAAACACCATAATGAACCACTTGTAAGGGAGGTCGTAATTAATGGAATCTCACTCAGCCAGTAAAGCTCTTCCATTAGACTATATTATTCAACATGCACAAACACTTTCAAAAGAAGATATACGAGATGATATAGTCGGAGATATTTACCGAACATCTGCAAGCATATGTAAAGAATCCGTCCAATATACAAATACTGATAAATTATATCGTTCCGAAAAACTAGATAAAGTTTTCACATCTCCAATATGGGGATTCCCAATTATGCTTGGTATTTTATCTATTATTTTTTATCTTACAATTGCAGGCGCTAACGTACCATCTGATATGATTGCCGAATTCTTCGGATGGGCCGAAGGATATTTAACATCTTGGTTCCAAGCAGCACATGCACCTGAATGGTTACACGGCATTTTAATACTTGGTTTATTCCGTGGTATCGGTGCTGTTATTAGCGTTATGTTACCACCTATGGCAATCTTTTTCCCTATGTTCGCGCTATTAGAAAACTACGGATACTTACCACGTGTCGCGTTTAATATGGACCGCTTATTCAAACGATCCGGTGCACACGGGAAACAATCTTTAACAATGGCAATGGGATTTGGTTGTAATGCAGCAGCCATTATGTCAACACGTATCATTGAATCACCACGTGAACGTATGCTAGCAATCTTAACAAACAACTTCGTACCTTGTAACGGTCGCTGGCCTATGTTAATTTTAATGGCCTCATTATTTATGGCTGCTGGTTATACAGGTAGTATGCAAACACTTGTTACTGCCGGCGTTGTAGTTGGAATGGTTGTAATTGGTATTATTATGACATTAACCGTTTCTTGGGTACTATCAAAAACAGCTTTAAAAGGCGTTCCAACTCACTACACACTTGAGTTACCGCCGTACCGTAAGCCAAAGGTTTGGAATACAATTGTGCGTGCAACACTCGATAAATCAGTCTATGTTTTAAAACGAGCTGTTGTTGTAGCTGCCCCTGCGGCTGCATTAACTTGGTTACTAGCTAATATTTTCATCGGTGATACAAGTCTACTTATGTATTTTGTAAACTTCCTGGATCCATTCGCTAAAATGTTAGGACTTGATGGCTTTATTCTAGCTGCGTTCATTCTTGGACTACCAGCAAATGAAATTGTTATCCCAATTTTATTAATGTCTTACTTATCAACCGGGGCTTTAACTGAAATAGATGATTTTAATCAAATTAAAAATTTATTCTTAGAAAATGGTTGGACTTGGTTAACAGCGTTAAACACAATGTTGTTCTCACTTCTTCATTTCCCATGTGGAACAACACTGGTTAACATATATAAAGAAACAAAAAGTGCAAAATGGACATTCTTATCGTTTGCAATCCCTACCGTTATCGCTATTGTTGTGACATTCCTCTCTACACAATTGGTACATTGGTTAGGGCTTGTATAAAGCAAAGCATACATAGAAGGTATCCCCCTTCACATATGCTTTGTATAAAAGAAACCTGAAATCATTCAGGTTTCTTTTTTTGCACATCAGTATTCCAAGGTTGCGCTCCATACGTTGTGAGTTTCTTATGAATAAAGTATATGGCTCCTGGAAGAATCGCTATTAATATTGTGCAACTAATTCCTAATCCAGTAAACAACTTCCATCACCTTACTTCACTTTCTTTGGTAATGCTGAACCTGAATGTTCAATTGTTGGATCAACGTGAACATTAATTTCAGCATTACTAAAATAATTCTGACCTTGATCCCAATTCTTACTAATTTTCTTCCACTCTTTATAATTATGCCTCTTATATACCTCTCCTAATTCCAATACATCTACCTTATATTTTTTTTGAACAAGCTGTATAGACTTTTCAATACGCTTCTTCATTTCCTTTGAAATCTCTTTCTTTAAAAACTTTTCATTCATCACTTGTTTCGGTTCATTAAAATGTAACTCAGCTAATATGCCTTCTGTGGACAAATGAATATCAAACTTCGGTTTTGTAGCATTTTCAGTAGACACCTGAATCTTTCGGCGCAACTTATGAATTTCATATGTAATGAGCTGATTCTTTTTACGAACAGTAAAGAAACCTCCAATTTTTTTACCTATTACATAGTTCATTCCTAATGTTTGTTCTCCACTCAAAGTTCCAACGCACTTATTATCCTTTCCACGGATCAATGCCGCTCCTTCCATTTGTACTCCTTGTTTAGTTAATCCTAAGAGAGGTAATGCAAAACTTCGATCTGCAATCATTTTCCCTTGTACCTCACCAATTCTCGCCGCCTCAATCATTTGAGCGTTTTTCGGAGGATGTTCAGCTAACATATCAATGTACTGCGCCGGTAAGTTTTCAGGTTTGGCGCTCTGTTTTAAAATAGATTCTGCATTTTTCTTGGAAACGAACAAACGAATATTTCTTCTCATTTCATGATCACGAAAATATACATCTAACGTATTTTGCAAAACATACGGATTCGCTAGTAATTCATCCGAAAAAATAATGACTTGTATATGCGGAAAAAATAATGTTCGACTAATTTTTTTAGCAATTATTCTTATTTGCTCGAAGACGCTATCTGCTTTCGCACTTACGTTAATATAATTTTCACTATCTCCATCGCCCTGTCCACCTTGTTGTGCTAACTTACTGGGAAGTACCATCTGATACGTCCCTTTCATAATCGGATTTGATTTCTTTTTCTTCACAATATCGTAAGCTGCGCCTACTACAAATCCTCTTTCTTCTATTTCTTCTAGTTCAGAACACCCACTTATAAATCCAGCTAAAACCATAACCATTATAATTTTAAGAAGGTTTTTCATTTCTACCATTCCTTCTTTTCATTTTATATACAATAAAAACTAGCAAAGGAGCTAATACGACAAACCCCATATCTATCCACGCTAAATACGTTCCGTAACTTGATAACGTATCTAAATTACCAGGGAGCATATTCAGCATAAAAATCAGAGGCGCGCTTCCGAAAATAAAAATATGTTTCTTCACTTTCGGAAACATGGCACAAAACAATAAAGATGCGACGTCATAATACATTGCTGTAGTGTTATAAATAGTAATAATCCAAGTCGTAAAAAAAATTGCATCGAACCTTTCTAAAAAGCCTCCACCAATTTCAATTTCTTTCCCTAATTCAATTGTTGGATATGTCAATCCACGAGTTGTCATATACGTAAAAACACTAATACAAGTTACATAAATTAAAATATATGAGAGCACATTTACTATCACGGCTTTTGCAACTGCCATTGGTGCCTTTTTCGCTGTCTTATCATTCAACAACACAGCATAAAACAGAGCTACCTCAAATCCAATAAATGTGAATATAGAATTTTTAACCCCAACAGCGTACTGACTTACTTCCGTTTGAAAAGCTGGAAATAAATTGTTTATTTCCATTAAATTTATATTCAATAAAGAAAGAAGCACTATCGCAATTAAAACAATAGGTAAAAATAGAACATTTAACCTTAATAAGGCCGCTCTTGATCCTGCTATTCCGTAAATAACAACTAGTAAGAAGAAGAAAGACAGTAGTTGTATCGGTGTCTCACTAAATAAATACGTTTGAGAAATAATTGAAATCATTCGCGATTCATATGCTGTCAAAGCAGCAAACGTTAATACTAAAACCATACTAATCGTGTATGCTACCGGCTTTGTCAAATGTGCACTCGTATATTGAACAAAGTTTTGTTTTGGAAATAAAATAGCCACCCTCGTTACAAACCAGCCTAAAACTGCACATATCAATCCACCCAAAAGCAAAATAATCCAACCATCTGAAAATAAAGTTTGGTTAGCAATATCCCTTGGCATAGATAATGCTCCTATACCAATAATGGTCGATGATACCGCAAACCCAATTTCCCGAGATCCAATTTCTTCATCGCCATACTCAAATGGTTTCAATTATTTTCGCTCCTTTGGACGTACTGTAGAATCTTTCGTTTGTAAATATTCCGGTCTCTCTTTCAACATTGATTTTGGCATGCGAATAAACTCCTCTTTCCAATCTTTATAAAATGCAGGAGCAATTGGAGTTGTATACGGTACACCAACACTTGTTAAATTTGTAATATGAACAGCAAGCGCAATAAGAGCTAGAATGATTCCATACAACCCAAAAGCCGTTGCTGCTAATACAAAGACGAAAAGTAAAATCCGAAACGTAATTGTGATGCTATACACTGGAAGTGAAAATGTAGCAATAGCTGTAACCGCAATAATGATAACTAAAAATGGATTTACAATTCCTGCATTCACCGCTGCCTCTCCAATTACAAGACCACCTACAATCCCAATTGTTTGCCCCATCGGTTTCGGCAACCTAATTCCTGCTTCTCGTATTAGCTCCATCGTTAATGCCATCATTAACGTTTCAATATATGCAGGAAACGGAACCCCTTCTCTTGCTCCAGCAATTGAATAAGCCAATTTAGAAGGAATAAGTCCTTGATGATATGAGACGAGCGCTACATACATCGCTGGCATTAAAATCGCAATTATACCAGAACCCATCCGCAAAATTCTTAATAAAGTCCCAATTACCCAGCGCTCATAATGATCTTCCACAGATTGAAAAATATCAACAAATACTAATGGCGCAATAAGAGCAAACGGTGATCCATCCACTAAAATAGCCGCCTTACCTTTCATTAATGAGGCCACAATATTATCAGGCCTTTCTGTGTTCAAAAATTGTGGAAACGGTGACAAATTATTATCTTGAATTAACTGCTCAATCGTTCCCGTCTCAAAAACGACATCTGTCACTATTGATTGAAGACGCCGATCTAACTCTTTTACAATGTAAGGATTAATAACGTCTTCTACATATACTAAAGTTACTTCTTTTTGGGATCTCTTCCCTATAATATAAGATTGAAATCTCAGCTTTGGGTCACGTAAACTACGGCGAATTAACATTTTATTCACGTTAATATCTTCATTTAATCCGATCCTCGGTCCACGTATTAAATCTTCTGTCACTGGTGGTTCTAAACTTCTCTTCTCCCAAGCCCTACTATTAATAACGATAGCAGTTTGAATATTATCAATTAATATAACTGTATCTCCCGCTAAAATCGCATTCATAATGTCTGGAAACTTCGTCTTTACACCAACTTCTGCGATAGAAATAAAACGATCCAATAACGTTTGAACAACGGCTTCCTCACTTGGAATTTCTTCGTATTGCAGCGTACGAACGACATATTTATAAACATTATCCTTGTCTGTTAACCCACATAAAAACACAACCGCACAACGTGTAAAACTCCCAGCAAGAGCAACTTCTCTAATTGTTAAATCATTAGGTGAACCTAACTCATCCCTAATTTCTTTCATAACTTCAAATAAGTTACCTTCAAGCTCTAACAATTTCCCCACCTAACTTCCTTTTCAACAAGTTTTTAGTTAGATTCCGCTAATAGAAGAAAATATATACAAAAAAGAGCTATCTCTTTTCAAAGATAGCTCTAATAAACGAATTACTTTTCTACTATTATGCTGTTTTTCTTTATAGATACACTTTTTGTAAATCCACTAACTACAAACATCACAATCATATTAATTAACAATGCGACTATACCTACATTTAAATCTTTTATAGACTGCGGAAAACTCGGAAACATCGTAGCTATATTAGAGCCCGATAAAGTGATATATGCAACAACTAATAACCCCATTCCCATTCCTGCAATCGCTCCTTGCTTCGTAATAACCTGACGTGGAAACAAGCTACATACAAGTGCAGGGAAAAGTTGTGTAACAATACTGTACCCCATTAATAGAAGGGCTCCTATTGTTTCTCCTCCTTTAAATGTAAATAAAACTGCTACGAGCGTTACTACAGGTACAAATAACTTTGCAGCTTTAGCAACTTGTCTATCTGAAGCAGATGGAACCATCGTTCGATAAATATTTTTCGCTAACAGTGTAGAAGCCGCCATAACAAGCATAGAGCCTGGAACTAACGCCGTTAATACTCCCGCACTACCAATAATTCCAATAAACCAAGGATCAAAAGTTTGTAAAGCAAGACGGAATAACGAAAGATCCACATCCGCTCCCTTTAACCCAGGAACTTGCAATATAGCAGCAAACCCTGCAAAAAATACGAAAAGTAACACTAAAGAATACAATGGCATAATTGCTGCATTTTTACGAAATACTTTTTCATTTTTTGCAGAAAAAGCAGAAGCAAATGTATGAGGCCACATATAAAAACCTAGGGCCGTTAATATAATAGTAGAAACAAACCAAGAAATACTCATTCCTTCTTCAGGTAAAGATAAAAATCCCGGCTTCGCTGCTTCTACAGCCTCAAACATAGGCTGAAATCCTCCATAATAATGATACGGTAAATATATACCTAAAAACATAACGATAAACAGTATCATAATATCCTTCAAAGCAGCCGTCCAAGCCGAACCGTGTATACCTGAAACCATTACATATATAGTTATAACAATAGCACCAATCCATACTGCAACAACAGGTGACACCCTTCCGTAAGAAGCTTCTGAAACGATAATCCCTAGTCCCTTTAACTGTAAAACAAGATATGGGATGATGGAAACAACACCAACAACTGAAACAATAAGTCCAAGAGCTTTACTTCTATATTTCTTCGCAAAAAAATCCGACTGCGAAACAAGGTTATGCTCTTTCGCATACTTCCAAATTGGTGGTAATAAAAAATACGATAAAAGATAAGCTAAAGCACCATATCCCAAAATATAAAAGGTAGGTGCTCCTTTACTATACGCCCAGCCGCTTCCCCCTAAAAATGTAAACGTCGTATAAATCTCACCTGCCATCAGGAGAAAAACAAAAATAGTGCCAAATCCTCTTCCCCCAACTGACCATTGCTCTAAATTCATATCTTTTCCATGTTGTGCCCGAATCCCTAAAAATAGTGCGAGAAACAAAAATAAAATAATGATAAGTAATGCAGTCATTTTACATCCTCCTTATTAGCAGGATCAAACACGTACACAAGCCCCATACAAAGAGATGTAATAAACACTGATAATAATACCCAAAATAATAAAAATGGCATCCCTAATACGTAAGGAGTAACTGAATTCGCAAATATTGGCCCAACTACTAAACAAAGAACTGGGATAAGCGCTAGAATGTGTATTTTCTTCATCTCATTCTCCTTTACTTATAAAGTTCATAATGGCTGATACAAAGACTTCCACTCCAATC
Source organism: Bacillus sp. FAU20 (assembly GCF_056033865.1). NCBI lineage: Bacteria > Bacillati > Bacillota > Bacilli > Caryophanales > Bacillaceae > Bacillus > Bacillus sp. FAU20. The sequence goes on along the minus strand of NZ_JBVYHY010000027.1, from coordinate 384,427 downwards.
GGTAATGCATCTTCGTCAATCGTAAAACGAGGGTGATGATGAGGATATATAATACCTTTCTCTTTATTTCCCGCTCCGATAAAAAAGAATGCCCCTGGTGCCTTTTGTAAAAACGCTGAAAAATCTTCTCCAGCCATCGTCGGCTGCAAACGAACAACTCTATCTCTTCCATAAAGTTGTAATGCCGTTTGTTCAATAAGCTCTGTAACTTCATAATTATTTACAACTGGTCGATATCCATATTCATAAGAAAACGTATATTTCGCTCCGTAAGATTCCGTAATATGCTTCACAATCCGCTCAATCTTCTTCTCTGTTTCACCTCGTAACTCATGTCTTAAACTCCTCACTGTCCCTTCAATCTCCGCTTGCTCTGGTATTACATTATGAGTTGTCCCCGCATGAAATTGCGTAACGGATATTACGAGAGAATCTAATGGATTCGTGAGGCGAGATACAATTTGCTGAAGTTGCGAAACGACTTGTGTACCGATTGCGATACTATCTACCGTTTCATGAGGGATTCCAGCATGTCCACCTTTTCCCTCTATCCTAATTTTAAAAACATCCGGTGCAGCCATTGCAGGACCATAAATAACGCCTATTTTCCCAACCTCTAACGACGCCCAAAGGTGAGCACCAATGATATAATCCACACCTTCCATTACACCTGCCGCAATCATCTCCTCTGCACCACCAGGAAAATTTTCTTCAGCATGTTGGAATAGAAAACGAATCTCCCCTTTAATCTTCTCTCTTGCTTCTACTAACTTATGTACAACCCCAAGTAATATCGCTATATGTCCATCATGGCCACATGCATGCATTACACCCGGATATTTAGAAATAAAGTCAAACTCATTTTCTTCATGAATAGGAAGAGCATCCATATCGGCTCGAACCGCAACTGTTTTGCCCGGCTGTTTACCTACTAACTTTGCCATCACACTATATTTAGTCGGCCGTGACACTTCTAAATATGGGCATTTCCGAAGTATATCGAACACAAACTGCGATGTTTTTTCTTCTTGAAAAGATAACTCTGGATACTTATGAAAATGCCTTCTCCACTCAACTAACTGATTTTTTGACAAAACAAGTTCCTTTGCAACATCCATACCCCTTCACTCCTTCTTCACCAAGTTAAATGTTATTATAACGTGAATTGTTAACTTTTAAAAGAATCTTCTGAATTTTCAATTACAATAAAACAAAAAGAAAAAGCCATCCAAAAGATGACTTTTTCTTTATTATAAAATAGTAATCGCTTGTTTTCCCATTTGCTCCCAAGCTTTCTCAAATTCTGCTCGTGGAACAGCCAAACGTGGATTATTTTTCAGAGGATCATTTACATATACAAAGTTTTGATCATATCCAATTACTACTGCACTATGCTCATAATATGTAATTTTCACTTCGCCTGAACTCGTATTCCATGTTTCAAAACTACTTTCAGCTAGCGGCTTAAACGTCGTATTAATAATGACCCATACCGGGGAGCCAGAACTAATTACTTTATATATATCTTGCATGTCTCTACCTGTTAAATTAATTACTTTTTCAGGAACATATTTTTCTGCTAAATCAAAGATTGGTTTATTGTATACACCATATCCAGGCTTTGCCTTTGTATAAATATTTCCTACAAATCCCTCGTAAGGATTTCCACGCAAACCATTTTGTTCAAATGGAACACGATAAATTTCGCTAGCAAGTTGCATCTTATCTACTTGTACACCTTTATATTGCAGCAACATAGCTAAACTTGTCACTTCACATCCTCGAGGTAATTCTGGTAATTGTTTAATAAACGGAACATCTTCAATCATAGCTGCTTCTTTCATTTCAGATAGAAACTCTAAGCGTAAAACTTGCGCCTTTTGCATGATTTTATCTTTCCCTATAAAAAATGCAGCAACAAGTATAATACCAAAAACAAAAAGATATTTTAACTTTTTCATTATAAACAAAACTCCATTAATTATTATTTTACAGACACAACTCTTATCATTGTACCTTTCTTCTTACTAGTTTGCTAGAAAGATCATGTGAATTATCGCTCATAAAATTAATTGTAAAAATTCTAATTATTTTTAATAAAAAGAAAAATAAATATACATTTCCAGAATATTTTGCTAAAATCAAAATTGTTAACATAGTGAAGATATCACCATGTTAACAAACATTCTTAGAGTATTTAGTCATAGTTCGTTTTTTACATACTCCATTCATTTCATAGCAAATAAACCGAGTGTGTGTTGCATCCCCCACTAATGATTAAAAACTCAGAATAAAATGAAGTTCACACATTCAAGAAAATACGGGGTGAGGGGCATATGAATCAACAAATTGAACAAACAAATTTAAAACGAACAATGAAAAGTAGACACCTATTTATGATTGCACTCGGTGGTGTTATCGGAACCGGGCTATTTATGGGATCTGGTCAAATCGTCCATAATGCCGGACCTGGTGGCGCTATTCTTGCATTTTTAGTCGGTGGATTTGTTATGTATTTAACGATGTTATGTCTTGGTGAATTATCTGTTGCTATGCCAGAAGCAGGTTCATTCCAAAGCTATGCAAGCAAATTCATTTCACCTGGTTTTGGATTTGTTGTCGGTTGGATGTATTGGTTAAATTGGGCTGTTACAGTTGGTGTAGAGTTAACAACTGTAAGTATTTTAATGAAACGCTGGTTTCCAGACGTTTCTTCATGGATTTGGTGCGTTACATTTGCAGCAGCGCTCTTCCTCGTAAACGCTTTATCAGCAAAAGCATATGCAGAAGCAGAGTTTTGGTTCGCAAGTGTAAAAGTCGCAACAATCGTTATTTTCATTGTACTTGGTGGGGCTGTTATGTTCGGTTTACTAGACTTTAATGGAAAGCCAGCTCCGATGCTTCATAATTTCACTGAAAATGGCGGGCTATTTCCAAATGGTGCATTAGCTGTTCTTCTTACGATGATTACAGTAAATTACTCCTTCCAAGGAACAGAATTAATCGGAATCGCTTCAGGAGAAAGTGAAAATCCTGAAAAAACAATTCCAAAAGCGATCAAAAATACAATTTGGCGAACTCTCTTCTTCTTCGTCTTAGCGATATCAGTTGTTGTAGGTTTACTCCCATGGCAAGAGGCTAATCTAGTCGAAAGTCCGTTTGTACTTGTTTTTGATGTAGCCGGTGTCCCATATGCAGCGGACATTATGAACTTTGTTATTATTACAGCTGTATTATCCGTTGCTAACTCTGGTCTATACGCAAATTCTCGTATGCTGTGGGCGATGGCAAAACAAGGAATGGCAAGCCCAGCATTTACGAAATTAACTAAAAAAGGTGTACCGCTAAATGCATTAATTTTCAGTCTGATTTTTGCTAGCCTTTCCTTATTAACAAGTGTATTTGCAGCAGATACTGTCTTTCTAGTTTTAACATCTATTGCAGCAATGGCTGCCGTTGTCGTTTGGATGTCAATCGCCGCTTCACAGTTTTTCTTCCGTAGAAATTTCGTGAAAAATGGTGGCGACATAAATGATTTAAAATATCGTACACCGCTCTATCCACTAGTTCCAATCGTAGCATTCTCGCTCAATTTCATTACATTTGTTAGTTTGGCTTTCATTCCAGATCAAAGAATTGCTCTTTATTGTGGCATTCCATTTATGATTATTTGTTACATTTTATACCAAGTTAAATATAAAAAAATTGTCACACTTGAACAGCCGCGAACTGTCACACGATAAATAAACTAAATATACAAAACATTCAGCTATCTTTCTTATGATAAGATAGCTTTTTTCTATTTCTTGGATATCCTGGTATAACTTTATTTATCTTAAAATTTTCACAATCACGTTTTTCTCTGGAAAATAGTTTACAATGTAATCAAGTTACAAATGATATTCACCTTAAAAAGTGTGCATTTGTGTCTATTTTTTAACAATATATCAAAAACTATTGCCTTCTATAAATTAATAGGTTTATATTGTTTTATTGGCATAGTTTCAATCCAAGGAGAAAGGAGATTTTCAATCGTGCAACTAAAGAAAGCGTTTTGGAAGTTGGCTTCGCTTCTTCCGTTATCATTACTTCTGTTCCTCGGTGGCTGTGATAAAAAACTCGCAGTATTAAATCCGCAAGGACCTGTTGCAAAAGCACAGTATGATTTAATTGTTTGGTCATTCTTGCTTATGTCATTAATTATCGCAATTGTATTCATTCTGTTTACAGTCATCTTGATTCGTTATCGTGAAAAACCAGAGAATATGGACTATGAGCCACCTGAACAACACGGTAACACATTACTAGAAATTATTTGGACGCTTGTTCCTGTTATTATCGTTATCGCATTATCGATTCCAACAGTAAAAGCAACTTATGCTTCTGAAGAGGTGCCGAAAGAGTCCAAACATATTAAACCAGTTGAAATTTATGTTACATCTGCAAACTGGAAATGGTTATTCAGTTACCCAGAGGAAAAAATTGAAACCGTTAACTATTTAAACATCCCAGCTGGTGTACCAATTCAATTCAAACTGACTTCTGTCGGCCCAATGAATGCTTTCTGGGTACCAGAACTTGGTGGTATGAAGTACACAATGGATGGCATGATTATGGATCTTTATTTACAAGCTGATAAGCCAGGTTCTTACCTAGGTCGTAGCGCGAACTTCTCTGGTGAAGGATTCACACACATGGAGTTCGAAGTTGAAGCAAAAACTAAAGAGAAATATGACAAGTGGGTTAAAGAAGTACAACAAACTGCTCCTAAACTAACAGAAGATAAGTACAACGAAATTGTTAAACCTGGTGTAGTTGGTCGTATGACATTCTCTAGTCACCACTTAAGTTATGTAGATCCAAAATCACTTGAATATTGTGATTACAACTACTACAAAAACAAAAAATAATAGCTATTATTCCAACAGATTGGAGTGAACACAGTGAAGCTTGATGAATTCTTTGTCACAGGTGACCCGATTATTTACGGTGCAGACGCTTCTATCGTTCTTGTGACATTAGCAATCATTTTCGTACTAACAAAGTATAAAAAATGGAAATGGCTTTGGGACGAATGGTTGACAACTGTTGACCATAAAAAAATCGGAGCTATGTATATTATTTCTGCGGTTATCATGTTATTCCGTGGTGGTATGGATGGTTTAATGATCCGTGCACAGTTAACATTCCCAGAAACAACTTATTTAAACGCTGAACACTATAACGGGATCTTTACAACACACGGTACAGTAATGATTCTTTTCATGGCAATGCCATTCGTTATGGGATTAATGAACCTTGTAGTACCATTACAAATTGGTGCTCGTGACGTTGCATATCCGTTCTTAAATGCTTTAAGTTTCTGGTTATTCTTTGTCGGAGCAATGTTATTCAACATCGCTTTCGTAATCGGTGGTTCTCCAGACGCTGGGTGGACTTCTTACTTCCCAATGGCAGGTACAGAGTTTACTTCTGGTGTAGGAAATAACTACTACGCAATTGCATTACAGATTTCAGGTCTCGGTACGTTAATGACAGGTATTAACTTCCTTGTTACTATCTTAAAAATGCGTACACCTGGTATGACTTTAATGAGAATGCCAATGTTTACTTGGTCAATCTTAATTACAACAATTATCATTATTTTCGCTTTCCCAGTATTAACAGTTGCTCTTGCATTAATGACATTTGACCGTCTATTCGATGCTCACTTCTTTACGATGGCGAGCGGCGGTATGCCAATGTTATGGGCCAACCTATTCTGGGTATGGGGTCACCCTGAAGTATATATCGTTATTTTACCGGCATTCGGTATTTTCTCTGAAATCATTAGTACATTCTCACGTAAGCGTCTATTCGGTTACAGTGCGATGGTATACTCAATGGTTGCAATTTCTTTACTAAGTTTCGTCGTATGGCTTCACCACTTCTTCACGATGGGTGCAGGTCCAGCGGTTAACTCATTCTTCTCGATTTCGACAATGGCGATTTCGATTCCAACCGGTGTTAAGATCTTTAACTGGTTGTTTACGCTGTATAAAGGACGTATTCGTTTTACAGTTCCAATGCTTTGGTCATTGGCATTTATTCCAAACTTCGTAGTCGGTGGGGTTACAGGGGTTATGCTTGGTATGGCAGCAGCTGATTATCAGTACCATAACAGCTACTTCTTAATTGCTCACTTCCACTACGTATTAATCGCAGGTACAGTATTCGCTATGCTTGCTGGATTTACATTCTGGTATCCAAAAATGACTGGTCATATGTTAAATGAACGCCTAGGTAAATGGACATTCTGGATCTTTATGAGCGGATTCAACATCTGTTTCTTCCCAATGTACTTCTTAGGTTTAGATGGTATGACTCGTCGTATGTACACTTACTCTGAAAGTCTTGGATGGGGATGGCTAAACCAAATCGCATCTGTTGGTGCGGTAATGATGGGTATTGGTTTCCTACTTCTTTGTTACAACGTAATTTGGAGTGCTCGTCACGGTGAACGTGACACAACTGGAGATCCATGGGATGGCCGTACACTTGAATGGGCTACTCAATCTCCTGTACAACATTACAACTTCGCGAAACTTCCTGAAATTAAAGAAGCTGATGCTTTCTGGTACATGAAGAAGCGCGGGGAAACAGTTACACCAGCAGAAGAAGACATCAAACCAATTCACATGCCAAGTAACTCTGGTGTGCCTATTATTGCGTCTGGATTCTTCGGTCTTGCAGGTTTCGCATTAGTATTTAGCTGGTTCTGGCTTGCAGCAATCGGCGGCATTGGTATTTTAGCTTGCTTAATCTATCGTTCATTCGATTACGATGAAGGTTACTATATTAGTGTTGATGAAATTAAAAAATCAGAACATGTAGCATGAGAGGTGAAATGATATGGCGGCTTTAGATAAAAGCTTACCTTTGGAATATCAATCCGAACAAAGCAGATTGAATATCCTAGGATTCTGGATTTTTCTTGGGGCTGAAATTATGCTGTTCGCAACACTTTTCGCCTCTTATCTAGTACTTGCTGGTCGTACGGCAGATGGTCCAACACCAGCACAACTGTTTGAACTTAAAACGCTTTTAATTCAAACATTACTACTTTTAACAAGTAGTTTCACATGTGGTATCGTGATTCACGAAATGCGTAAGCACAACCAAAAAGCGATGCTTGGATGGTTCGTCCTTACATTACTTTTAGGTGCAGGCTTCCTATTCTTCGAGATTGAAGAGTTCATTATGTATATTGGTGAAGGCGCAACAATTCAAACAAGTGCTTTCCTATCTGGATTCTTCGTTCTTCTTGGAACGCACGGAGCCCACGTAACAGGCGGTATCATTTGGGCAATTTGTGTTATTATCCAAATTTTAAAACGAGGTTTAACACCAGTTACAGCTCGTAAAGTATTTATTATCAGCTTATACTGGCATTTCCTTGATCTAGTTTGGGTCTTTATTTACACACTAGTTTACTTGAACGGGATGGTGGCGTAAATGAGTCAAAATAACAATCAAGCAAACGGGCATGCGCATAGCGGATTCCCTTGGTCACACGTTTTCGGATTTATTTTATCGCTTGCACTAACGTTTCTAGCTCTATACGTGGCACTTTACACAAACCTGCCACTATCAACGATCTTAACTACCATTATCATAATGGCTGTTGCGCAAGCGTTGTTACAATTAATTATGTTCATGCATTTAAAAGAAGGAGAAGGAAGAGTTCAAATTCTTACTATGATCTACAGTTTCTTCGTTGCAACCGCAACTGTTGGTTTAACTGTATGGATCTTCTTCTCAATGTAATGTACATGAAAAGGACTGCTGAGATTGCTCAGCAGTCCTTTTTTATCCTCTCCCCTATTACATCCACATTACGGAATTAACAACATAATCATGAAAAATATACTTATTATGACAAATGTTAAGAAAACTCTTTCTTTATGAAATCGAATCCATATGCGTTGCTTTTCTACCTATTATATGGCTAAATAGGTACTATATTTATTTGAAGGGAGAGAACGCAATGGAACATCATACTTCTGTTCTATCACTTATGGTTGTCGTTGCAATCGCGTTTTTCGTTCCCCTTTTGTTACAACGCTTTAAATTAAAAGCACTTCCTGTGGTCGTTGCAGAAATTATTGCAGGAATCTTTGTAGGTAAAAGTGGGTTTAATATTATTGAGCCAGATATATGGCTTCAAGTTTTATCAACATTAGGATTTATCTTCCTCATGTTCTTAAGCGGTTTAGAAATTGATTTTTCTATCTTTAAACAAAAAGGGAAAAAGAATACGACAAACGAACCAAATACATTTCAAGCAGCAAGCATTATCTTCTTATTTATTTTCATCTTATCTTATGCCCTATCATTACTATTCGTATGGCTAGGATTCGTAGATAATGCAATGTTCATGACTTTAATTATTTCAACTATTTCTTTAGGTGTTGTTGTACCAACATTAAAAGAGAACAACCTAGGAAAAACTGCAATCGGACAAATCATTTTATTAGTTGCTGTTATTGCAGATTTAGTTACAATGATTTTACTCGCTGTTTTCGTCGGATTAAATTCCGAAAGCGGCCAAAGTATGTGGCTCTTACTTATTCTATTCGGTGCCGGTATTATCATTTACTTTATTGCAAAACGCTTTAAAAACATTCCATACTTAGATAGTTTAAAAGCTGGTAGTGTACAAATTGATACACGAGCTGTTTTTGCACTCATTTTAATCTTAGTTGGGTTATCGGAATCTGTTGGAGCAGAAAATATTTTAGGAGCCTTCTTAGCAGGTGTACTTGTATCGTTATTATCACCAAATGAAGATATGGTGGAAAAACTTGATTCTATCGGCTATGGTTTCTTCATCCCTATTTTCTTCGTAATGGTTGGTGTAAATCTAGAGGTGTGGTCTATTTTCAAAGAACCTTCTAGCATGCTAATGATCCCAATCTTAATTGTAGGACTCTTTATTTCGAAACTCTTACCATCACTCGTCTTAAGAAAATGGTATCCACGTAATATCGTACTTGGAAGTGCAATTTTATTAACATCGACACTTTCTTTAGTTATTGCGGCTGCACAAATTGGTGAAAAACTGGGGATTATCAGTCCAAGTTTATCTGCCTCTCTTATTTTAAGCGCAGTTATTACTTGTATTTTTGCACCTATATTGTTTAAAAAAATGTTCCCAAAAGTAGAAACACCAAAACCAAAAGTAGCTATTATTGGCGCGAGCAGAATTACCCTTCCGTTATCACTAGATTTAAAACGAGAAGATTATGACGTAACGCTATATATGATGCGGCAAAACAAAATAAATGATGAAGAAGCGAAATCACACGACTTTCCTATCGTGAAATTAGATGATATTACAATCGCATCATTAACTGAACAAACAGCATTTGATGCAGATCGCGTCGTTGTTGCAACAAGCGATGATGAACAAAACTTATTATTGGCAGAACATGCAAAAGAGCTAGGTGTTGAACATGTTATTGCAAGTGTAGAAGATCCACTTCTACAAGAAAAAGCAACGCAAGAACATATCGCTGTATTCTCAACAATTAACTCTACACGTATTTTATTACGTGCACTTATTGATAAACCTAGTCTCGTTCGCTTAATTACAACAGCAAACGAAACAGTACGTGAAGTTGAACTGCGCAGCAATAAATATAACGGCGTTGCGCTTCGCCGCCTCCCGTTTTTAGGTGATGTACTTGTCATTCAAATCTACCGCGGTAACAAAGCATTAATACCACATGGTGATACAAGACTACAACACGGTGACACATTACTTGTAACAGGTTCAAAAGAACATATCGATACACTAAAAAACATATTAGAGTAAAAAAATGCCCCTCACATAATTGAGGGGCATTTTTTTAACTTCATATGGTAAAATGTTACTATCACATATTATGAGGATGGATCACATTATGTCTATTGTAACTTTAGCTCTTTTATTATTAGCAGAAATACTCATTGCCATTATTCTCATCGGTGTTAGTATTGAGATTTGTAGTTACGGATGGAAAAAATCGAATGGAATAAAATATTCTTGCCTCCTACTTTCACTCCTTCTCGGAACTGCTAGCATACTCGGACTTCTCGCCGCACCTGCTTATTTCTTTATACAATTAACAGAAAAAGCCTTATAAGAAAGGATGTTAATATGATTATCGTGAAAAATATTGAGGGATCTGAAACTTACGTATTACGTCAAAAAATTTTACGCCCCAATCAAACATTAGCAGATTGTAAATATCCTTCCGATTATGAAACAGACACCTTCCACTTAGGCGCATTTATAAACGATGAACTAATTAGTATCGCTTCCTTCTCAAAAGAAATATATCCTGACCTACCAGCCGGTATTCATTATCGTCTACGAGGAATGGCCACATTACCTGAGTTTCGAAACAACCACGCTGGAAGCTCCTTAATTCAGAATGCAGAACAAATCTTACAAGAGCGTCAAGCAAATATGTTATGGTGTAATGGCCGAATTACTGTAGCTGACTATTACAAGCGCTTAGGCTTTCAGGAACATGGTGAAATTTTTGAAATTGAACCAATTGGCCTTCATAAAGTTTTGTATAAAAAGATATAAGAAAAGCTTTCCTCAATACAGGAAAGCCTTTCTTATATTTCAATCTTCTCTTTTTATTTTTTTCATATATATGTATATAAACAAACTAGGAACTAAAAAACAAGCAAACATAATAAGTCCTGTCATACTAATTTCCTTTATCGAAATATCTGGTGTTACAACGATACAAATAGCTAAAATCCCAATAATAATACCCACCGGAATGAATAATAGCTTCATAAAATAACGACGCGACACTCCGCCCGTATGCTCATACACTTCCACTGAATTTTTCAGATTTAAAAAGTTAATAATTATTATCCCGCCCATAAATACCATTAATAAATCCGAAACACTTTCATATCCTGCCCCTTGCAAGACATAGCGGTAAAAGACGATAGCTAGTATGACGATATTTTGTAAAATGAAAGCTAATCTAATATGTTTTAACCCTTCAATCATTAAACGTTCATCTTTCACGATTTTCATCCTACCACTCCTTTTCCTCCCAAAACAAATCATTCAACGTTTTATCTACTGCATAACAAATTTTTAAACATAAATCTAAAGATGGATTGTATTTCCCCTTCTCAATTAAACTAATCGTTTGCCTTGTAACGCCTACTTTTTCTGCTAATTGTTGCTGTGTTAAATCTAACTGAACACGCGCGACTTTTATTTTACTTACAGCCATTCATGTTCCTCCTCTATCTTTATTGTAACATATATATTCCATTAAGTAATTTATATTTTACGAAATCATTTAAGTTTTCATCTTATCACAATTGGTGTGGGCTAATACACAGTGGGGATCCCCCTACTGCCTATAGTTTCACTTTATTATACACAAAAAAGGGGCCTCCCATAAGAAGGCCCTCTCCTATATTTATATTATAAGAATAAATGACATCCAAATAAGAATGCAAATAGGTATAGTAATGGATGTACTTCCATCCCTTTACCCTTCACAATTTTCAAGACTGGATATACTAAAAATCCAATTGCGATTCCATTTGCAATACTAGATGTTAACGGAATACCTATAAAGATCAAAAATGCTGGTAACGCATCTTCAAATCCATTCCAATTAATATCTCGAATGCTTTGTGCCATTAAACTACCTACTATAATTAATGAAGGAGCTGTAATAGCAGCTACACTTGATAAAGAAGCAATAACAGGACTGAAAAATGCCGTTATAATTGTTAGACCAACAACTACAATCCCTGTTAATCCAGTTTTACCACCTGCAGCAATACCTGCTGACGATTCAATGGTCGCTGCTGTTGGGCTTGTTCCAAAGATAGAACCTGTAGTCCCGCCAATTGCATCTGCAATAAATGCTTTACCAAAACGCTTCTCTGTATTGTCTGTAATTAAACCTGCTTGTTTAATTAAACCGAGTAATGCACCTGTTGTATCGAATAACAGTACAAGTAAAAATGAAAATACAACGCCGTATAATCCGTATTCAATTACATCAGAAAAGGCATTGATTGGGTTTGAAACGATAATACCCTCTGGTAAATGAGGCATCGCCACAATTTTATCAGCAAACTTCAATTGCCCTGTAAAGAAGGCAATAATTCCTGTCACAATCATACTAATAAATAATGCACCGCTCACACGTAATGCCATTAATACCGCCGCTAAGATTAAACCAATTAAAGTTAAAATAACAGCTGGAGAATGAAAATCACCAATCGTAACTAAATTAGACGGATGATCCACGATAATTCCAGAAAGGCGTAATCCAATAAAAGCAATAAATAGTCCAATTCCACCTGCAATTGCATGCTTTAAACTATCAGGAATTGCTAAAATTAACTTTTGCCTAAACGAAGTAAAAGATAATAAAAGAAAAATAATTCCCGTTACAAATACAGCTGAAAAGGCAACTACATATGTAATCCCTTCTGCCTTCTGTACAACAGAATAAGCAAAATATGCATTCATTCCCATAGCTGGAGCAATAACAATCGGGTAATTCGCGAAAATCGCCATACCTACTGTTCCAACAACAGTGGCAATAATTGTTGCTGTAAACGCTTGGTCAAACGGTACACCTGCATCAGATAATATTTTTGGATTGATGACAAGAATATACGCAAATGTAAAAAAAGTTGTGATGCCAGCTAAAAACTCTTGCTTCACAGAAGTGTTATATTTTTGTAATTGAAACATGCTTATGTACCCTTCCTACACCTGAATTATTATCACACATTCTTTTTCTTACTAGTATGTGAGAAAATATAATACTTAATCTTAACAATCAATAAAAAGAAGAGTCAATATATTCCCTAATAGTTCGAATTTTAAGTTTAAGTCGGACAAGTACAGATGTAGTACAGTTCATTATGATTATTTTTGTAGCATAACAGATAGAAATGTTTTATAATTTGAAATAGTTAAATATTTAGTAAACGCATTCAAATATCGTTCACTCTACAAGGGGGATTCTTCTTATGCAGCACGCAAACAAATCTGGAACTTTAAATCGTGGTTTAAAAGAACGACATATTACTTTAATGTCACTGGGCTCAGCTATTGGCGTTGGGCTATTTTTAGGATCCGCTTCCGCCATTAAACTAGCCGGTCCTTCTATTTTACTAGGCTATATGATTGCCGGACTCGTTATTTTTTTCATTATGCGAGCGCTTGGGGAAATGGCAATTGAACAACCTGTTGCCGGTTCTTTTAGTAAATATGCATATGATTATATTGGACCACTCGCTGGCTATATTACTGGTTGGAATTACTGGTTCTTATGGGTTGTTACTTGTATGGCTGAAATTACAGCAGCTGGTATTTACATGCAGTACTGGTTCCCAGATATTCCGCGCTGGACTTGGGCGTTACTTGCTCTATTATTAATGAGCGCTTTTAACTTCTTATCGGTAAAAGTATTTGGAGAACTTGAGTTTTGGTTTGCTCTCATTAAAATTGTCACAATTATCTGTATGATAGTAGTCGGAGCTGGTATTATTTTATTCGGATTCGGAAACGGTGGTATCGCTACTGGTATTTCAAACCTTTGGTCACATGGTGGCTGGTTCCCAAATGGATTTTCTGGATTACTACTCTCCATGCAGATGGTACTATTCGCTTATTTAGGCGTTGAATTAATCGGTGTTACAGCTGGTGAGGCTCAAAATCCGAAGAAAACACTCGCAAAGGCAATCGATAACGTATTTTGGAGAATTCTACTCTTTTACGTTGGGGCATTATTCGTTATGATGGCAATTTATCCATGGAATGAACTTGGTGAGAAAGGCAGTCCATTCGTATTAACATTCCAGCAAATTGGTATCGCAAAAGCAGCAGGTATTATTAATTTTGTCGTATTAACAGCAGCTCTTTCTTCTTGTAATGGTGGTTTATTTAGTACAGGCCGTATGCTATATACATTAGCTCAGCAGAAAAAAGCTCCTGAAAGATTTGGTCGTTTAAATAAAAATGGCATTCCAAGCCAAGGAATTGTAGCAACTGCTATCGTTTTACTCATTGGTGTTATATTAAACTATCTCGTACCTGCAAAGGTATTTACATGGCTTACTAGCATTTCAACTTTCGGCGCAATTTGGACTTGGGGAATTATATTAGTTGCTCAAATTAAATTCCGTAAAAGCTTGCCTACTCAAAATAAACAAAAGTTATCGTATAAAATGCCTTTATACCCATTAAGCTCATATTTCTCACTCATTTTCCTTGTATTAGTATTAGGTATAATGGCGTATTCAGAAGATACACGAATCGCATTGATTGTCGGCCCAATTTGGCTTATCGGCTTAGCAATTGTATATTACATGAAAGGGTTTCATAAGATTGATGAAACACCTAACTCAAAAATTAGTTAAGCAAAACATCCCTTCCTTATTACTTGGAAGGGATGTTTTTATATCTATATAAATATTTCTCAACATAATTCACGGTATTTTTACAATCTTTTAATATTTTTTATGTTTTCCGTCTTTATTTTTACAGAAAAATAAATTACATTATTAAAGCACATATATTTATTATTAGGGGGATTCTTCTATGAAGAATAAAAAATGGATTACATTTTCTTTAGCAACAGCAATTACACTAAGTATAGGGACCTCGTTCATACCGTCTACTTATGCCGAAAGCTCTGTAGACCCAGCTCCTGAAATTGCTGCAAAAGTTGTAAATCAAAACAATGGGAAGAAAGTATTATTCGATAATACACACGGTCAAACTGCTGGGACAGCTGACTGGGTTATTGACGGCGGCTTTTCTGACTTCGGAAACGGCATTGCAAAAAACGGATATCACGTAAAGGAACTTCGTAAATCAACACCTATTACGTACGAAGACTTAAAAGATTACAATGTATTTATCGTTCCAGAAGCTAATATTCCTTACAAAAAATCTGAGCAGGACGCTATGTTACAATATGTAAAAAATGGTGGTAGTATCTTCTTTATTGCTGATCATTACAATGCGGATCGCAATAAAAATCGCTGGGACTCTTCTGAAGTATTTAATGGATATAGACGTGGTGCTTGGGATAATCCAGCAAAAGGAATGTCTAATGAAGAAGCAAATTCACAAGCTATGCAAGGAGTAGAAAGCTCTGATTGGCTCTCTGACAACTTCGGTATTCGCTTCCGCTACAATGCACTTGGTGATGTTTCAGCGAAAACAATTGTATCGCCTGAACAATCTTTCGGAATTACAAAAGGTGTTTCGTCTGTAGCAATGCATGCTGGTTCTACTCTGGCAATTACAAATCCAAAACTAGCAAAAGGACTTGTTTACCTTCCAGAAAATCCATCAAAATGGAATAACGCTGTTGATAGCGGCGTTTATAATGGCGGTGGTATTGCAGAAGGCCCATATGCTGCAATTGCAAAAGTAGGACTTGGAAAAGCTGCCTTTATTGGTGACTCTTCTCCTGTTGAAGATGCTACGCCAAAGTACGTTCGTGAAGATTCTGGCCAAACAAAGAAAACTTACGATGGTTATAAAGAAGAAAACGATGCTATCTTATTAGAAAACATCGTAAATTGGTTATCAAATAAAGAGACATTTACAAGTTTAGATCAAGTAAATGGTTTACAACTTGATTCACCTACAGCTCTACAAACATTTGAACAGCCAAGCTTATCAACAGAACCACAACCTGAACCTTGGAGTGCACCAAATGCAGGTTATCAATGGTTTAATACAAATACTTTTAAACCAGGTTCATACGGTTATAACGGTGCGGTAACAACAAGCGACTACGTCGTTACACACCCTAGCATTCTACCAAACAATGAAATTTTCCAAATGAAGATTCAAGTAAATAACTTACTACCTAATACAACGTATAACAACTATTCTTTAGGTATCTTCACTACTGGTGGAACACAAGTGGCTAAAGTACAAAATGCAAACGGCACTTGGCCATCTACTTTCGGATATAGTAGTGCATTTTCTTTCACAACAAACAGCTTAGGCTCTGCTGAGAAAGTTGTAAATGTACAGATTGATTCAAATACAACTGGACAAGCAACGCTTCGTCTACGCCAAAATACAACAACGAAATATAATGAAACTGTGACGATTAATAAGAAATAATAAAAAAGGCAATCCATACATGGATTGCCTTCTTCTCACTTCTCTTCCTTCGAGAAAAACATTCTTGAAATAACGATACCTATACTACCGACGATTAGGAATAACACTGCCCTAATCATCATCGATACCTCTGGTAAGTCAAGTAAGAATAACTTCCCTACCGTTACGACTAAAACGACTAAACCAGCATATAATATTTCATTCATATTTCTATTTCTTCCAAACCAAACTGCAAATAATGCATATACCATCCATAATAACGATACTGATACACTAATTACGCTTCCATCTGTAGATAAAACTTCACCGATTCTCGTAATTGTAATAAATACAATTATCATAAACCAATAGAGCACTATAGAATACATATATTTGCCGAAGCTCGCTAATACTTCTTTCGCTTCTCTCATGCAATAATAGAACGTTCCTATTAAAATAAGATGAGCAACAAAGCCTGCCGAAATAAATTGATCAAACGGGCTAAAAATAGTCTGTATCATTCCAATTGCGTAAACCGTCGCACTAACATACAACTTTATCTGTTGTTTTACTTTAATAGAAGTGACCATGCCGAGGAAACCTTGTAACAATAGTACAATCGCTGCATTCACTAAACTATACTCATATAAAATTGCTAAACTAAATGCTCCCATTGCGAAACCAAATAAGAGATTTGTAAATGTAGAATGTCTATTTTTCCTATATTCAAATACGAACATAATGGCATGCACGAGTGCACTAATAATTAATCCCCATGTTGTAAAATCAGGTATTTTTGAAATAGCTAGTATAAAGAACACTGCATTCGCACTAAATATTGCCAAACGTGGTTCTAGTATAAAACTTCTCTCCGTAAACATATGCCAAAATAATAGTAAATGAATCAAACCATATACAATCGTTAACTGTATTTGCAAGTTCTCTACTAACATTGACATAACAGCAAAGAAAACGAAAAGGACAATGGCAGCAACAGCGTAAGAAATCATATATAAGTATTTATAACGATTTTTCAACGCATACCATAATAAACTAAGTGTTAATACTGTCTCATATCCAAAGAAAATATAAGGATTAGGAGTCGTACTATTTAACAAGAATGGTACGAAGAACGCTCCGACCGCTACGAAAATAGTGAGATATTCCGATTGATATCTTTTCGCTAAATAAATACCTAAAATAACCCATGCAATATTACAGAGAAACGCGACACTTGCCGGAATAAATCCATATAAATAATGTGCTGCAAACGTTGTTAGAACAATCCCGGTAATACTTCCTCCAGCTAATACTAACCCTAACGCCTGCCGCTCTCTTTTAATTTGAATATCTCCTATATAATACAATCCGATAGATAATACGATACCAAACACAATTCGTATCGCTGGTGTTAATAAGCCAGCATCTACCCCTGCTTTAAATAACCAGATCACTCCAAGCAACATAATACCGACAAATACACGCGGTAACCATGTTTGACAAAACTTAATAATATTAAATGGCTCTGGTTTAAAAGCAGATATATCTACTTGTTTTACCTCACGTTCTTGCAAAGGCTCTTTTATCTTAACTATTTCTTCTTTTGGCTTTTCCTCCATTACCGTTTCAATATATTCTTTCTTATCCTTACTAGCATGTTGCTGAGCGTTTTCTACTTCTATTTCCCTTTGCTTCACTTTTAATTCAGCAAGTGCTTCTTGAATTGTTTCAATTGCTGTTTCGAGTGCTTCTATTTTCTTATCCAAATCCTTCTTCATACGCTCCCCCCTCATTCGTAACTCTCATTAAACCTATATATTACCAATTATCTTTATCATACTCTTAGTCTATTCATTTTCAATAGTATTTTTCCAAAAAAGAAAGGCGTCTTCCAAAATCGGAAAACACCTTTTTACTCAGTTATTCTTATTTAGAACAATGCTAACGATGAAACCAAGACACATGCCTACAATAGCTGGAACAATCCACCCAACACCTTCTGTATAAAACGGAATATATTTTAATACTGACGTCCACTGATTCATCATTACATTTTTATTCAAAATATCAATTGCACTAAATATTGCTACAACCCAAACAGTTACTGCATATACGTATGCATACTTTCCAATATACTTATGGAATAACCCTAGAATAATAAGAGTTAATGCAATTGGATAAATAAATCCAAGAATTGGTACTGATACTTTTAAAATTTGCGTTAATCCTAAATTAGCTAAGATCATACTAACAACGCTTACTATAAATGCCCACACTTTATAAGATACTTTTGGAAATGCACTCGCAAAAAATTGACTACAAGACGTAACAAGTCCAATTGAAACACATAAACATGCGATAGTAAAAATAAGACCTAATAGAACGACTCCGCCCTGTCCAAATAATGTAATCATAACTTGTGCTAACACTTTCGCACCGTTATCAAATGTTCCTAATGAGCCACTAATTGCCCCCACATATCCAAGGATGACATAAATAATCGATAATAATAATCCTGCCCCAATTCCAGCAATACTCATATATTTCGCTAAACCTTTATCATCTTCAATACCCTTTGCACGTAATGCATTTGCAATAACAATTCCAAAGATTAAAGCAGCTAACGCATCCATTGTTAAATATCCATCTAAAAACCCTTGAAACATAGGAGCTTGTCCATAGTTCCCTATTGGTTCTTTCATATCTCCTACCGGTGTAAACATACTCTTTATAAAAATAAGTGCAATCATACATAATAATAACGGCGTCAATACTTTTCCAAACAACCCCATTAATTTAGATGGAGATAAACTTAACCAGTAAACAATACTAAAGAAAATAACTGTGTAAAACAACAATAGTCCGCTTCCTGCTTCAGGGAATAACTGACCTGGCCCCATTTCAAAAGCTAAACTTCCCGCACGTGGTATACCAAGCCCAGGTCCAATAAATACATACACGATACATGGAAAAATAATTGCAAATGAAGAATGAACCCTACCCGCTAACGTTTGAAAACTTCCTGCTTTTGCAATAGAGATAACACCTAATATAGGAAGACCTGTTGCTGATATAATAAACCCTACTAATGAAATCCAAACATGTTCTCCTGCTTCATACCCAAGGAAAGGTGGAAATATAAGATTCCCTGCTCCAAAGAACATAGAGAATAACATAAGGCTAATAAGTAAAATTTCTTTTTTCTGTAACAATTTCATTTCTTTCTCCTTCTTTAATTTCATCTTTTATGAAATCAATTTCACATATAAAAAAGTACACTAACCCGCTTCCTTACAAAGAAAACATAGTCCATAGTCTATCACAAAAGAAACACCCATTCTATAGCTATTCCTCTTTTCCAATTTCTTCTGAAAAATCAACCTTTATTGACTTATAATAGTTAATAAGGTAAAATATTAAATATACAAAATTATTAACTTTGTTTTTGTTTGTGTCAGGAGGAAAATAACATGGAATCAGCGATACAACTAGAAAGAGAACAACAAAGAAAAAAGAAACATCCTCCAGGTTTATACTTACTCTTCTTTACAGAAATGTGGGAAAGATTTAGTTACTATGGATTACGAGGATTATTAACATTATATTTAACGACAGCTTTAGTAAGCGGTGGTCTTGGGTTTAGTCCCGCATGGGCACTCTCTATTTACGGATTTTATACTGGAGCCTGTTATTTCACACCAATGATTGGTGGATACTTAACAGACCGTTTTCTAGGTAGACGAAAAGCAATCACAATTGGTGGTATAACAATGGCAATCGGTAACCTTACACTATTTGCCTTGCAAAACCAATTAGGTCTATACCTCGGATTAGCGCTTATTATTATAGGTAACGGATTCTTCAAACCGAACATCTCTACACTGGTTGGAGAATTATACGAAGAGAACGATCCAAAACGTGATAGTGCATTTACCATTTTCTATATGGGTATTAACGTCGGGTCATTTTTAGCTCCACTCGTTTGCGGATTTTTATCAGAAAATTTATTCAAAACAACAGTTGATGGCGTTGTACATTACGGATTCCGTTACGGTTTCTTAGCCGCTTCAATCGGAATGATCATTGGACAAATTTTATTTACAACACTATCAAATCGCTTCCTTGGTAATATCGGTAAGAAACCAACTCGCGATTTACAAACAGCTACTGGACAACCATCAGTAGGAGATACACCGTTAACAAAAAAAGAAAAACAACGTACCGCAGTTATTGTCATTTTAACATGCTTCGTTGTCTTCTTCTGGGCTGGCTTTGAACAAGCTGGTAGCTCATTAACATTATATACAAACAAATTTGTAGACCGCTCTGTGTTCGGATGGGAAGTTCCAACATCTTGGTTCCAATCGGTCAATCCATTATTTATTATTTTACTTGCTCCAGTCATTTCTGCATTATGGGCAAAACTTGCAACTCGCAAGCAGGGTGATTTAAAAATCCCAACTAAAATGGGACTTGGTATGATCTTACTCGGTATCGGTTATATCATTCTCGTTATCGCTACATTAAAAACAGGTAGTGATGAACATAACATTACAGAAAAAGCAAACTTACTGTTTATCGTCTTTACGTATCTTTTCCATACGTTAGGTGAGCTATTCTTATCACCTGTCGGACTATCAATGGTTAGTGCGCTTGCTCCGGTAAAATTAGCATCTTTATTAATGGGTGTATGGCTAGCAAGTTCAGGTATCGCCAACATTTTAGGCGGACAACTTGCAAGCTTCACAACTTCACTTGGATACGCTGAAGTATTCACAGTTATTGGCGCTGTGGCAATTGTATTAGGTTGTGTTTTATTATTAATTTCTAAGAAATTAGTGAAATGGATGGATTAAAAAAGATGAGGAATTTCTCCTCATCTTTTTTATGCTGTTTTACCTTTTTCTATTGCTTGTTCGTACAGCTCTTTATGTTCTTTATATTCACTTGGTACGAAACTCTCATAGAAGAATGAGAACCAGCTGTCTCCTTTTTTATACCCTTCTTCTCGAATTTCCGCTGCTTTTTTATTCGATTTAAATCCTTCAGTAAACCACTTCTTTAACAATTCATTTCGTTCATACTTAGCAGGAACTTTTAAATCATAGTTTTCAAATGCATACTTATAGCCAGCCTTTTCTACTGCCTTTTTTGTAGACTTATAGCCTTTTTCATACGCTGTTTCATATGCCTTCACGTATACTTCTTTCTCTCTATTTTCAGGATTCTTTTCAGCTAGTTCTTTCCCTGTCTTTTCCCCTAATTCAGCTTGCTCTTTTTCAATTTTTTCTGTTCTTTCTTTATTCCCTGCTTTGAACCCGTCTGCAAAGTTTACCTTAAACTCTGGAGCAACTTGACTATCGTCCATCGTCTCTTGTGCTAAACCTTGTTCTTTTCCTTTTTCAAAATGCGTTTTCTTCTGCTCTTCTAAAGACCATGCGGCTGCATAAGTCGCTTTAAACGCTTGTTTATATGCATCAGATTTTCCAGCTACATGCACTTCTGCATCATTTTTTCCTGCTTTAAAATCAGTTTCTCCATTCTTTTGACCTTCAAGTTGACCTTTTTCCATATCAGCTTGGCGCTGTGCTTCCTCTTGCTTACGTGCCTCTTCAGCTTTTCTTTGTTCCTCGGCTACACGTTGTCTCTCTTCTTCAGCTTTACGCTGTGCTTCTGCATTACGTTGTTTTTCAGCCTCAGCGTTGCGCTGTGCTTCTGCAGCACGTTGTTTTTCAGCCTCAGTATTGCGCTGTGCTTCTGCTTGTCTCTCAGTTTCTACAGCACTATTATTATTCTGACTAGGAGCTGGGCTCGTTACGCCACTACTAGAAGCTGGTTTATTGTGATAATGATATTCCCCATACTGTAATCCCCACTTCTCACAATTTGTACGACACGTATGTCCGCCATTAGCATCTGTACGCCCTGGATGCGCATAAGCTGAAATTGGAGCTACCAATAACGCTATACTCGTTGTTAAAAGAAGTTTCTTCACCTGTTGTCTCACTCTTGTTCCTCCCAAAATATAGAATTCTAAATTTATTATACATAAATAGAAGAATAATTAAATACAAACCGAAATATTCTATTATTTCTCAACATTAGTAAAAAAGAAGGGGAACTCTTTAAAGAGTTCCCCTTCTTTTTTACTTCTTCGCCTTCGTTCCAACTAAATCACCAGCAACAACATAACGCTTAGAATTATCCTTTACAGATACACATGTAATAAGCGTTATCTCATCTTTCCCATGATCCTCTACAACTTCCCACTTATCAGGAGTCACTTCAGATACACCAGTAACCGCATACTCATATTCATTTTCATTGTCATACAAATAAATTTTATCGCCTTTTTTCAAAGAAGCTATATCACTAAATAAAACACCTTTTTTAGACATGTTATGTCCTGCTAGTGCGTAATTTCCTTTTCCCATAACTTGATTCTCTTTTACTGTCGCTGCACCTGATAATAAGTTTTTTTCAGTAGAAGCTTTCAAAACAGGCAGTTCTACTGAAACACTTGGAATCGAAATACGACCGATTACTTGTTTCTTATCTAATGATGCATTCGCTACTTCCGCCAAGTCTGGTTGATTAATTTTGGAAGCATCTACAAATTCCGTCTCATGCTTTTCATAATCCATCTTTTGAACAGCCTGCACATTTTCAGTCTGTTTCTTTTCAGCCTGATATCCATCATAAAATGGCTTTCCAATTAACACGCCACCTACAACAAATAGAAGGATTGCTACTATACTATAAATTCTTTGCTTATTCATATACAATTCCTTTCCCTTACAAAATCTTACTCTATATAAAATGATAAAATAATATCGCCATATGTACAAGTATTAGCTGAAAAGAAACCTTCTTGCCGGTGCAAGAAGGTTTCTTTTTAAGCTAATTTATTTCTGTATAGTGATACGTGAAATACTGTCATTTGAATAAAGAAAATCGAAAATATAATATATAATGGGTATCCAGGAAGATATTCATTAATAATAGGCGAAAAAGTTAAAAATCCAACTGCACAAGGTAACACAAACCATAACGATACAAATGTTGTTCGGCAAGCTTTATCCGTAATCGCTTTTTCACGTTCATCTTCTAGTGGAAATAATAATGGATACATCAAAAAAGATAAATTCTTATATTTTTTCTTTTGAATTCTATAAAAAATTGTAACTATAATTGCTCCAATAAATAATAAAATGAATGGTACTCCATTAAACCATACTTCAAATGGGAATTTCTCGTTTTTAATTATATCTGCTAACTCTGTAATGACACTATAAAATTCAACAAATGTCCAGCATGCTAAAGCAGTATAAAGCACGTTTATGATATAAGAAAAAACAATTCTATTCATCCTCTTCCCCCTCCTTATTTAAAACAAACACATCTTCCATCTTTAACTGAAACACATCACAAATCGTAAGTGCTAATAACAACGAAGGAACGTAATCCCCTTTTTCAATTGCTGCAATTGTTTGTCTCGTTACTCCAACCTTTTCTGCTAATACGCTTTGCGTAAAGTTAAAACGAGCTCTTAATTCTTTTACTCTGTTTAAAATGGTCAAATTTACCACCTCTCACCATTATTGTATGCTATCCTTAACAAAATGTAAACTCAACTTAACATTATTATTATAAAAAAATCCAACTTTACATATTGTAAAGTTGGATTTCGCTTTAGTTTAAAATTGTAACTTTAACTGTTCTTCTGCCCCAACTACTTGATGAACCTTTATCTGGCATTAAAACATCAATTCTATGCCCCTTAATAGCTCCACCAGTATCGGCTGCAATTGCTACTCCATAACCTTCAACATTTACAGTCTTACCTAATGGAATAACATTTGGATCTACAGCAATTAATTTCATTCCTGGGTTTGCAGTTAAGTTATAGTGTCCCCATGCAGAAAATACCTGTTGACCTGGTGCATAACCATTTTCCGCTGGATCAGCTGTATAAGCTGTAGCTTCTACATAAATTTCTTTCCCACCAGCAGTTGGCTTAGAAGGTGGTTCAGGTTGTGCAGGTTTGGTAGGTTGTACCTTCGAATTATTATTAGCAACTGGTTCAGCTGGTTTACTAGCTTTTTCCTGCTTTTGCTTTTCAGCAATTTCTGCTTGTGCTTTCGCTAAAGCTTCTTGCTCTGCTTTTGCAGCCGCTTCTGCTTTTGCACGCTCTTCCGCTGCGATTCTTGCTGCTTCTTGCTCACGAGCAATCGTTTCTTGTACTGTCTTCATATTTGATTCAATTTTAGCTTTTTCTTCCGCTGCTAAATTAAGTTGACTTGCAACTTCATTATATTTAGCTTGAACTGTTTGTAAGTTATCTTGACGCTTTTTCAAGTTATCTTGCAGTTCAGCTTGCGCTTTTGCTAATTTTTGTTTGTCTACTACTAAAGATGCTTCTTTTTCGTCAATTGTTTTCTTATCTTCTTCAATTTGACGAAGATCTTGTTCTTGTAGACGTAAAATTTCTTTATCAGCTTCTAGAATAGTAGAAACTGCGTTCATACGTTGTAAGAAGTCTGCAAAGTTTTTTGATTCTACTACAACTTCTACTACTAAACTTGTATTTGAACTGTTTTGAACAGAAACCATACGTTTTCTCATAATATCTTTACGAGCAAGGACTTTATCCTCCAAAACGACAATTTCTTGCTTTTTTTGCTCAATCTGCTTATGTGTTTCATCGATTTTACGTTGAATAGCAGCTTGATCCTCTTTATTTTTTGCAATTGTATTATTTAAATTATGTAGTTCGTTTTCGATACCTTTAATTTCTTTACTAACAGCTTGCTTCTCTTGCTCTTTCTTTTGCATTTCTGCATCGTTTTGTTGCAATTGCTGTTGCATGTTGTTAAGTTTCTCGTCGTTTGACTCTGCTTTAACAGCGACTGTACTAGAAAGACCGATAATTCCTGCTAATACTAGACAGCTGATTCGCTTAAAATAGTTCATAATCCGACTCCCTTCTTATACAGTTATACATGATTTATTTTACAGTTTGTTTACAAAACGATTAAATACAGTTTATTTTTCGTGACAAAAAAAAGAGAATTATGAATAAAATGTAATAGATTCTTAAATATTTAACAATTCCTATATTTAAAAAATACAAAAGATGCTAAAATCCAAATATAGAGAAAATATAACTTTCGAAGGCGGTTGAAATAAATACATGTTTACTCAAAAAAAATCACTCCAACATACAATTGCTCAATTAGAAGAGCGTATACAACAATTAGAAGCAGAATTAAAACAAAAAGATATTGAAAAACAAGAGACTATTTCTACTATCCACGATCGTGTACAAAGTGTTGTCCAAGAGCATCAACTTGTAAATAACCAACATAATACACTTCAAAATTTAGTTCAACAATTAAGTTCATGTTTCGAAAATGTTTCAACACGTACGACACATTCCAATGAGCTAAATAATGAAATGTTACAAAAGGAACAAAGCTTAATTCAATCTATTGCAGAAATTATTGACTGCTCTAATGAAGGAAAAGAATCCGTTCACCGCTTACTTATTGTAATTAATAAATTAGGTGAACAATCTCAACGCACATCTAATAGTATGAATCATCTAAGCGAACGCTCAAAGGAAATCGAGCAAATTGTAGAAGTCATTCAAAACATTGCAGCACAAACAAATTTACTTGCTTTAAATGCGAGTATTGAAGCCGCACGTGCTGGAGAGCACGGTAAAGGATTCGCTGTCGTTGCCAATGAAGTAAGAAAACTAGCGGAAAGTACAGCAGAAAGTACAAAAAACATCGGCAACTTAACGAAAAAAATTCAAGAAGAAATTGAAAAAGCATATGATAACACAAAAGATAATTTACATTTAGTCGATGAAGGTGTAGAAATGAGCGCCGATACAAATGCTAGAATTGAAAATATTTTAGTTATGATTCAAACGTTACAAAATGGTGCTACAAATGTTATTAAGGCTATTGAAAACCAAAAATCTTGTAATGATGACATATTACGAGAATTCGCTAACACACAACAAATGTTCCAAAAATTAAATACTACTATTATGAATCATATTCATGATGCTGAAAAAGTCGATGTTCAATTGTCTAAAAGTCTTCAAGGAACAGTAACTTCTTAATTAAAAATAAAAATCCCTTATACTGCTATAAGGGATTTTTATTTTATTTCGAATATTTATTTCTTTTCAATATTCATCCATATCTTTGTTATAATGGAAAAGTTGTTTCTTTCAACTAATAAACAAGGAGGTTATTATGGAACAATTTTACTACGTTTTAAAATATTTAATTCTCGGTCTGTTCCAAGGACTAACAGAACCAATTCCGATTTCTTCAAGTGGTCATCTCGTTTTAGCACAACATTTGCTAGAACTAAAAATAGAAGGGTTTAGCTTCGAACTACTTGTTAATTCAGCTTCATTATTAGCTGTATTACTTATTTATAGAAATGATTTAATTCGTCTAACAAAGAATGGTCTCTCTTATATATTTACAAGAGCAGAAGACGCAAAATCAGATTTCTTCTTTATTATTTATCTTGTTATGGCAACCATTCCAGCAGGTGTTATTGGTGTTTTATTTAAAGATTACATCGATCAGTACTTAAAAGGTGTGAAGATGGTTGGGATTTCCCTTCTTATTACTGCTGTCGGCCTTTGGATTATTAGAAATTTACGCGGTCGTAAAAATGATGGCGACCTTTCTATGAAAGATGCAATCATCGTCGGATTAGCACAAGCTTGCGCACTGATTCCCGGAATAAGCCGATCTGGTGCCACAATCGTAGCAGCAATGTTACTTGGTATGAAGCAAGAAACAGCTCTTCGCTTCTCATTCTTACTATACATTCCTGTTAGCTTAGGTGGCTTATTGTTAAGCATTACAGACATTGCAAATGATCCAAATCTAGACACATTATTCGTACCATATGTCGTTGCATTCATCGCAACATTTATCATGACGTATATTTCACTAAAATGGTTTATGAACATTATGGCAAAAGGAAATTTAAAATATTTCTCTTTCTATTGTATTATCGTAGGTGTACTTACTCTTATTTTCTTATAAAGTAAAACTTACAAATTGAAAGCGAGTCATCTAGTGTAATAGAATAACTCGCTTTTTTATACCTTTATTAAGTTAAAACCTATTATTTACTTATAATTTTCTGAATAGTATATTTTTTATAAAGTTCACTATTACAGTAATTCTATCTTTCCTACTATTATCGTAAAAGAGGTGTTTATATGTTTATAGTTACTAAACTCATTCACATTAAGTACGGATATGAAAATGAGCTACTTTATGGGCTTAAACAATATTATCCTTCCCCCGGAACGAACGGTTGTATTAACATAGAGTTTTCACATGTTCATCGTACAAATGATAAGGCAGAGTATATGATTCGTATGTTATGGAAAACACAACAAGATTACCATACATGGCTTTCTCAAAAAGAAGGCAATGAAACTTTGAAGCACAAAATACAAGGCTATATCCTTTCTTCCAAATCAAATGCTACCTATGTGCATTAATCCTTCTCTTTTTATTCCTTACGAGGGCCAAAATGATAAAGTGAAACTTTAATCAGCCCTCATCAATTGGGCTGTTCACAAATAACGAGATAAGGACCCTCTTACTTTTCATACTGTAAGAGGGCTTCTCTTATGCATACACTTTCTTCTCTTGACAATACAAACGAATAACATGTTTATTTTGTTGAAATACATCATGTGTCAGCCGAATAATAATAAAGTTTCGTTTTGTTTGATCATCATGAACAAAAATCTGTTCTCCCTCCTGAAAACGCCATGCACTTTCAAAAGTCGTAATATGATCCCCACTTACAGAAAAAAGTTCATATCGCATCTCTTGTACCCTCTCTCAAATTATATAATCACAATATCCTTATATTTAATTTATTATAACTTAATCCCTATAAAATTAGTAATTATTTCTATTTCGAAAAATTTTAACTTTGTATTTAAATATTTTTAGCGCTATAATGATAAACGAATTTTTATTGAAAGGAGTTTTACTTTGACTGCATATTTATTTCCAGTGAAAACAGCATTTATTTTATTTCCTTTTTTAGCAATGTTTCTTTTAATCCCTTTTTTAATATTTAATTATCGAAAATACGGTTATTTAAATAAATGGCGCTCATTTATTTTATACTCATTATTACTTTACTTATTAAATGCCTATTTTCTTGTTATTTTGCCGTTGCCACAAACGTTTGATACTTGTAGCCTACAACCGGCTAATACACAACACATGCAACTCTCACCATTTTATTTCATACAAGAGATTAGTAGTCATACATCGGCAGTTTTAACGAAACCAACTACTTATTTCTACTTATTAAAAGAGTCTGCGTTTTTACAAGTTGCCTTTAATGTTCTATTAACTGTTCCATTCGGCATTTACTTACGTTATTATTTCCGACGTAGTTTCTTACAAACAATTTGCATTTCCTTTTTCCTTTCACTATTTTTTGAGCTAACACAAGTGACTGGATTATACGGTATATACAATTGTGCATACCGATTATTTGATATCGATGATTTATTTTTAAATACATTAGGTGGCGTAATTGGTTTTATCATTGCACCAATATTTACGTACTTCCTTCCGAAGACAAACGAGTTAGATAGTCATATTAATTTGGAAACGAAACCAGTCGGATTCATTCGTCGCCTTATCGCGATGCAAATTGATTGGATTTTCTTATCTATCGTCGTACCTGTCGTTAAAAACAAAGGGAATTCTTTCTTCGTTTCTAATATGCAATCTTACACGAATATGTATGAACTCATTTTCATTACGTGTTCAATCCTTATTTACTTTATTATTATTCCATACTTTACGAATGGAAAAACAATTGGGAAAGCATTGCTTCGCATTCACGTGAAAGGAAAATCAAATCGTATTACATTAAAAGAACTATTTATTCGCTACGGTATATTTTATTTTGCGTTAGGCGGAATCAATTATATTCTTTCTAGTAGCTCTATTTTAAATCACACAGAGCCTTTAGTATTACTCGTTACATTGTTATTCCTATTTATCATTAACGGCCTATTCATTATTCATGTTTTACTTCATGTATTTAGCCGTGATAAACTACTATTTTATGAACATATTAGTCATACAAGAAATGCAATTACACTAAAAAAAGCTGACAAATAATTATTTGTCAGCTTTTTCATATACATAATGTGAAACTTTAATCAGCCCCGACCTAACTTCTTTGCTTCCGCTGAATTTTGAGGTGGGGGTCTTACTGCCTGACAAATAGCGGGATAAATAACTTTTCTGCATAAGGATTAAAAAACATTCCAAGTTCATCTAGAGATTTCCTCACCTGTAAAAACGAATGAAACTCTGGATATATATCTTGTAATTGCTCATACGATAATGTATGCATTTTCCCCCAATGCGGACGCCCTTCATACTTCAGAAAAATTTTTTCCACTTCGCCAAAGTAAGCAGCATATTTCATACCTTTATACATATGAACAGCGATATACGCTGAATCTCTTCCATAGGCTGGACTAAGCCATATATCATCCCCTTTTACATAGCGGCATTCGATTGGGAAGTGCACCTTATACTTTTTCTTTTCAATAAGATTTGAGATTTCTTCTACAACCGTCCTCATATACTTTGAAGGAATGCTATACTCCATTTCATAAAATGGTACCGTACGTGATGTAGCAAATACTTCATAGCTCGGGCCAATTATTTTTGTGTTTGGTACAGCTTTAGCTGATAATCGACTCACTCCTTTACTTATAGAAGGAAACCATTTACATCCTTTAGATAGTAAAGAGAACATCCTATTTTCAAGTAACTCTACCTTTAGTTTATGCCATTTCAAATCACTGCCTTTATTCGTTGTTTCGTTCGTAAGTTTCACTTGTACTTCATCAGAATAAGGAAAAACGAAAAATTCAAAATGACGATGCTTCTTATATTCTTCTAGTTTGTTCATTACAGTAGATAATGACTGTTTCTCACTTTCATAAACGAGTGAATACGCTGGAATAACCTTCAATTTTATCTTTACAATGATACCTAACATTCCAAGTGACAACTGAAACGCTCTCCAATATTCTACGTTCTCAGCTTCCGAACAAACTATACTCTCACCATTAGATAAAACTGCCGTAATCTCTATAACTTGTGTTGATAAACTCCCAAAGGTAATACCCGTTCCATGAGTCCCCGTACTAATCGCTCCTGCAATAGATTGTAAATCAATATCTCCTAAATTTTCTTGCGCATAACCTTTTTCCTCAAGTAACTTCCCTAAATCATATAACTTTGTTCCTGCCCATACTTCAGCAACCATCTTCTCTGCATCAATATTCACAATACCCTTCAATTCATCTAAAGAAACTAAAACTTCTTCCGTTTGCACAAGGGGTGTAAACGAATGTCCTGAACCGACAACACGAATTTTCTTCCCCTTTTTTCGCGCAAGCCCCACAACTTCTACTACATCTTGTATACTTTCTGGATACATCGTATAATGCGGCGTTCCTTCTACATTCCCTGTCCAATTTCTCCACTTTTGTCCCTTTATAGAAAGCATTGGCCATCCCCCCGATATGTTGAATACTCCCCAACAATCTCTCCTTTTTTAACACGATACAAAAAAGGAAAACGCTCACATAACTCACCAGCTTTACTATGGCGAAACAATATGGACTCTCCTATATCCACTCGTTCCTCGCCGTTATAAAAAATTGGTGTTTGTACCTCTCCAGCACCTTCTAAAGCTAATAGTTTTGCACCCTTCGGTCTCCAAACTTCAGGCTCTTTATCTTTTCCAACTGCTCCTGAAGCAATATATCCACCACCTAGGCAAGTGTAAATAAACGGGACTGGTTTCCGCACAACTGGTAAGGCAAATCCGACCGCTGGATGAAATTTCACCTCTTTATAATAATCAAACAGCTTTGGAGAATAAAAAGCAGAACCTACTGTAATCTCTGAAACTGAATTATCTTTCTCGGTTGTTTTTATGCTTCCTGTTCCGCCTCCATTTACAAACCTTAGCTCAATACCAATGTTTTGTATTGCTTTTACAATATGTTCTCTTCTTTCTTTAACTTCTAGCACTGATTTCTGCTTTAAATACGAAATCACTTTACTTTTCAACCATTGATTCGGTATATGATCTCCCACCCCAGCAATTTGAGCTTCATAACCCATCACACCATCTAACATTAAATATGATGACCTTCTCACCTTTTCTACTACTTTCAACGCATCCTGCACATTTTTTACTGGGGACCTTTGTACACCAAAATGAAATTGAAAGAAACGACTACTCATATCAATATCCAAACAAACACGAAAACATCCTTTAGATTTCTCAGCAATGTTTTCTAAATACACAATATGCTCTTCACAATCCACCATACAAGTTATAATGAAACCTTTCTTTGTTAACAAACTAATTTCATACAGAGCTCTTTCATCGTAAGCAGGATATCCAAGCAATAAATCATTAAATCCTTGTTCTATTAAAAATAAAATCTCTCTAGGTGAAAAGCACATAATACCTTGAAATCGATCATTTGCAGCTAAAATCTTTTGCATAATCGGAACAGAGCGTAACGATTTACTCGCTATACGAATCTTTTTATTTCCACTTAACTCTATAATCGATTGAATATTTCTATCTAAAGCCACTTCATCCAAAAATGCACACGGTAATGGAACTTCTTTAAAAAGTCCTCGATCCACATTTTTCTCTCCTCTTCTCAATATGTCTTATACATATTGGAAAGAAAGTGTGATTTTCCTGTTTGCAAATAAAAAAAGTTTCTTCTTTACGAAGAAACTTTTTGAAACTACTTCATAGAAAGAGTCGCCTCTACTGGATAATGATCAGAGTAATCATTATACGTATATTTTTGGAACCATGATGTAACAGTCCATTGTGGAGATTTCGGCTGTAACACCTTATTCTCTATATACGATGGGTTCGCATGGTCTTTACTTGCAATAATATAATCTAAATACTCAGCAGGACTATCAGGGAAATTATATTTTGCAATACTGTTTGTCGTCGCGTCCCAAGTCGCTGTATGTCCAGTATAAGATGGTACAGAAGCGTTCAATGTTTTAAACATAGATGCATACTCTGAATCATTCTTGTTCTCTGTATTTATTTTATTTACGTTCATATCACCACCAATTAACACATACTCATTCTTTGGTATATTTTTATTTTTAATAAAGTCTTGAATTTCTTTTAATTGGTCTGTACGTACAGATGCAGGTGAAGTTTTTCCGCACATGCTATCTTCCGCTTGCAAATGCGTACCAATCACGTGAATGAAACGATCATTTTTCTTAATTTTCGTGTATACAAATCCTTTATTCGATAAATTATCTGGCCCGCATCCTTTTGCAAATACGTATTGAATCTTTTCAGCGATTGGCCATTTGCTCACAATCGCAACGCCACCATCTTCAGGAGTTGAAGATGAATAGTTTCCTAACGTCTTGTCCCATTCGCTACCACTACTACGACCTAATACCGCTGTTTGATTTGGATATTCTTTCTTCAAATTCCCTAATAAACGATCTGAGGCGCTATTATCAAACACTTCATTTAATATAACTACATCTTGATTCTTTATATAATCTGCCGCCCCAATTAAATCAGCACGCTCAGTTTGTCCCCAGTTCGGATATAAGTTTGTTGATAGCATATATACATTATGCGTCATCACTTTTAATGTATCATTTTGATTTGTAGACGCTTCTGCTTGAGCTGACGTTCCGCTATATAAAGCCCCTAAACCAACACCTAAGCTAAGTAAACCTTTTAGCAATTTACCTTTCACGTTTCATACCTCCATGTATTGTATAGTGATAAAAAGGCCAAATACTCTATTCTGAGATTTGACCTTTTTTAAATACTTAACGATTTCCGTACGTATCAAACCAAAGCTGAATATATCCAGCAGTAACACGTTGTGCATCCATTAAACGCTTACCTGTCATTGGTGTAACTTCAGCGCGCCATTTATCTGCATATTCTTGTGATACAGCAGCTCTCACGAACCAATCTTTCGTATTATCATTTACAATGCCAGCGTAATCTTGTTTCGCAACTACTGCCGCTCCATGAATCCAATCTTCTGGATTCGTACCTTTCCAGTTCCAATATCCATTTCCATCCGTTACTTTATAGTTATCTTTTATCGTATCTACAAAGTTTTCATATTTAGAATGGAACCCTTGTGGATACGAAAGGTTCGTAAAGTTTGCTGCATGCATCGGTTGGTTTACATCCCCTAGATAATGAAGAGATAATCCTAAATAGAAGAATGCTTGTTTCATATCTTTATTTTTGTAAGACTCACCAGCTAACTTAAAATACTTAGCTCCAGTTTCCTTTGCCTGCTTTGCATACGGAATATAAGTTTTCCCATTGTCAGGGTCATAGAAATGTGAAGCAAATGTGCTATTATCATAATAAGGATTTTCATAGTCAGCAGCATAAATACCGTTCTCTAACTCCGTACGCCATTCATTTAATAATGCAACTCGATCTTGTTTTACAATTGTAGTATTACGAGACATAATATCAATTGCACGGTTTACAATCCATAAATGAGAATTCACGCCTTCTTTATGTTTATCTTCAGCAGACCAGCGCGGAATAACTCCAAATCTCTGTGCCCCATCATTTTCATGAGCAAATGCAACACTTTGTAATGGAGCAACTAATGTAATAGCTGCCGCTAAAGCAAGTACTTTCTTTTTCATATAAAATCCTCCATTTTATAATTGAGTTATTGTAAACATTTTGTTAGGATCCTATGATGTCGTCCGGTTAACCTATGACTAGAATATCCCACCTTTCACGAAATTTCTATCACTAAATTAAAATATGCAAATGTTCATATCATTATAACTTTATACACAGTGAATATAATGAATGAATACACTTTCATTTTAATAAACTATTATTAAGGCTTGTCTAAACTAATGTAAAAAAAAGTAAAGCATCTGAATGCTTTACTCTTTTTTTCTATTCGATAATATACTTGGCAATTGTACATTAACTGCTAACTTATGAATAAATCCAAACACTAATCCAATCCCAATAAATATGTATAAGATTGTAAATATCTTTCCGAAATCAGTTTGCGGACTAAAATTCCCATCACCGACAGTCGTCAACGTGACCACACTAAAATATAAAGCGTCAATAGGACGTAATTCTTCAACTGTACTATAAAAAATCGTACCCGATATTAAAGTCAAAATTGTTAATACGAATAATACTTGAAATTCTTTATCTTTCCACGCTCGTAAACAGGCTCTTAACATTCGCTTTAAAGTTAACAAAAATGAAAGCATTAGATTCTCCCTTCCAAACAAAAATACATTTAGTCAAAGGAAAGTCTATCACCTTTCAGTATAGAAAAAAAGTAGCCCTCTTCTATTTCTAGAAAAGGGCTACTCTATTCGATTCTATCTTATTTAGGTGAAACAAGAATTTTCACTTGTGTTTTATCTTTTACAAGTGCTTCAAATCCTTCTTCAACAACTTGATCGACTGTAATTTTTTTCGTAATTAATTTCTCTGCTTGAATTTGACCAGAGCTAATTAATTTAATAACAGCTGGGAAGATGTGACGGTATCCTAAAATACCAATAACTTCTTTTTCTTTTAATACTAAGTTATTTGGAGTAATTGTTGCGTCTTTTTCCCATACACTAACAATTACAGTTTGTCCTTCGAAGCTTGTACTTTCAATCGCTTGACGTAGTACAACTTCAACACCTGTTACTTCAAAGCTAACATTTACACCTAAACCATTTGTTAAGTTACGAATTTCAGCTAACACATCTTGAGTTGCTGGATTTAATACATAATCCGCACCTGCTAATTTCGCTAACTCTTGACGTTCTTTAGAAAGTTCAACTGCAATAACAGGAGTCGCTCCTGCTGCTTTAGCTGCTTGGATAACAAGAAGTCCAATTGGACCGCAACCAAATACTGCTACAGCTTCCCCTTCTTTTAATTTACTTTGACGTACTGCATGAACTGCTACTGCTGCTGGTTCTACAAGCGCACCTTGTTCATACGTCATTTCATCTGGAATGTGATGAACCATATCTTCTGGTACTACTGTATATTCAGAGAAACCGCCGCCTTCTCCGCCAAGACCGTGGAAAACAAGTTGTTCACAAACATTGTAATGTCCATGTTTACAAGCTTCACATTTACCACAAGAATAAATTGGTTCTACAACAACGCGGTCTCCCACTTTATGAGATGTAACTCCTTCACCAATCTCTATTACCTCACCACTAAACTCATGACCTAAAATAACAGGTGCTTTCACATGTGTTAATGGATGTTCTTCTGTTGGAATAAAAATAGGCCCTGCTAAATATTCATGCAAGTCTGTCCCACAAATACCACACCATTTAACTTTGATTTTCACTGTTCCTGGTTTTACTGTTGGTTCTGGTACTTCTTCTACTCGTACATCACGTTGATTATGCCAAAGTAGTGCTTTCATTTTATACATCCCTCTCTATGTATATACTTAACCTGGTGAAGTTTACAATTCTATTATAATACTTCTATCCATATATTTCAAAAAAACAATCGCATTTCTACTAATTTTTTACAAATAACGTTCAATATTTTGTCACTTTGTACTTTTTTCCACATCTGTTAATTCAATTTCATTGCAGGTGAAATTAGCATTGTGCCATAATAGCATAGGAGAGGTGAATATCGCTTGAAATATTTTATTTACTTTATCGTTATCGTGGCTTTTTTAGATACATTTTCACAATTACCTATTATGAGTACTTTCGCTCAAAGCCTTGGAGGAACCCCTCTTATTATCGGGCTAGTTGTCGGTATGTACTCATTCGCTAATATGATCGGTAATATTATTGCTGGAGCAGCTGTCGATAAATTTGGTGCAAAAAAAATCCTTTATATAAGCATGGGAATTACGAGTTTCATAGTCTTGTTATACACCGTTGTTCAAAGTGGTGAACAACTATTAGTTGTTCGCTTTATGCATGGATTTAGTGATGGCTTTTTAATTCCTGCTGCCTTTACATTTTTATCAAAACAAACAAATGCAAAAAGACAAGGA
Source organism: Bacillus sp. FAU20 (assembly GCF_056033865.1). Taxonomy (NCBI): domain Bacteria; kingdom Bacillati; phylum Bacillota; class Bacilli; order Caryophanales; family Bacillaceae; genus Bacillus; species Bacillus sp. FAU20. Next base: position 348,089 of record NZ_JBVYHY010000027.1, on the reverse strand, counting down.
AAAGCAATGGCTCTATCTGGTGCTGCTGTTGGAACAGCGGCAATCGTAGGACCTGCTTTCAGCGGTATTATGAAAGCAACAGCTGGCGTAGAATGGGTCTTCATTACTATTTCTATTTTAATGGCTCTTGGTACAATCGTATCTCTATTCTTCTTACCAAATAACGTATCAAGAAAAGATACATCAAGAACGCAAATGATGAACAAAGAAGATATGATTGAACTGTTAAAATCAGAACCGTTATTACAAGCATATATTGGTGCTTTCACATTAATGTTTTCACAAGGAATTGTCACTTATATGTTACCAGTAAAAGTTGAGGCATTAGCGCTTAAAGCCTCTACAACAGGCATGATGTTAAGTGTATTTGGTATTACTGCTATCCTCTTCTTCTTGCTTCCAACAAATCGTATTTACGATCGATTTAATCGTTCGAAACTAATGCTAATCGGAATTGCAGTTATGGCATTCGCATTATCTTTACTCGGATTATTTGCTACAAAAGGTATGCTCTTTATTGTAATGATGATTTATGGAATTGGATTCGCAATCCTCTTTCCGTCTATTAACGCTTTACTCGTTGAAAATACTACAGACGATAATCGCGGAAAGGCATTCGGATTATTTTATGCCTTCTTCTCATTAGGAGTTGTTGCTGGCTCCTTTACAGTCGGCGCAATCGGAGCATCACCTAGCATCAGCTTCATTATCGGGACAGCATTTTTATTAACATTTGCTGGTATGATTTATGTAAGAAGCAAAGTAAAAAAGACAATGATGGGATAATCCATCGTTGTCTTTTTTAAAATGCATATTGATATAATCCGTAATATAATGGAAGCGTTGGAATAATGCCAATTAATTTAAATATAAAAGGTAATGGCTCATCTCGCTCTTCATATAAACGAAAAACAAAAACTGCAGTTAAAGTCCAAATGACGCTAAACAAGAAGATACATTTCCAAACAATCGAGGTTAATATTTGTATATCAAATACAAAACCAAAGAGCCCTATCGAATAGAACTCTTTTTGCTCAATATATTACTTTTGTGTATAACCAAATAACAATGTAAATAAATTGAGCCGTAAAGGCAATAATACATCTCTTCTTTTAAACAGAAAGTTTATAAATACTGACGATACTTCGACAATTTCCTCGGAAATATTTCCTTTCCTCACATAATTTGATACACTACACATGAATAAACACTTGTATTACATAAAGTGAAACTTTAATCAGTGGGGGGTTGTTCATCCCCACTGATTATTAGTTGAACCAATCGGGCTTTTACGGGCAGTTGATCTCCCACCTAATTTCTTTACTTCCGCTGAATTTTGAGGTGGGGATCTTACTGACCGTTAATGCGGGATAAACTAAAATAATAACTTACTGTACAAATTAAAAAGCACACTCTTCATATGAAGAATGTGCTTTTATGTTATTAACGTTTAATCCAAACAGCGCCTGCCGATTTATCTTCTGCCTGTCCAACAACTTGGAATTTAAGTCCAAGGTTTGGAACTTTTCTTCCTGCGTCTGCAATTTGCTTGTTACTATATACTTTTGAATCATCAAAAGTTGTAACACCTTGTAATCCAGAATAGTTAAACTGACCACGTGTTAATGAATTTACACTCCATGCTGGTGTTTTATCAAATGAAAATGCAGCATCTGCAATTTGCATGCCCGTATTACCGTATGCTGGTTTGCCGTTTAAATTACCAACTAGCGCTTCTGGATGAGAGTCAACAACACCAAGGAATCCTTCACCTGGATGCATCCCAACCCAGTTATCTTTGAAACTATCATCTGCATACCAAACGACAAGACCTGTATTATACACTGGACCTTTTCCTGCTTTTAAACCATTATCTGATCCCGCATAGTTTCTCCACTCTAAGTAGTAATAATGAGCTTTCTTCTCTGTCCCATCAGAAACAACAAAACCATTTAAATTCATTTTAGACTGTCCTTCTGCATCATCAGAAAATACAACTTGTCCATCAACAGTTACATTTACATTGTCCATCGCAAAACCTTTATATGTTACAGCCGGATCTGTAATATAGTCGAATTGTAGTTTCACTTTTTTGCCTTTAAATTGACTTAAATCATATGATTTATCAATCCATTTCCCATCTGTTGTATCTTTATCTCCTTGGACTACTTTTTCTCCAAGTCTATCAATTAATGTTTTCGTTCCATCTTCTGTTACTGCATGTACTTCGACGAAATCGCACTCTGCTTCTAACTCATAATTTGCTTTATAATCGAATTTTGCATTTGTTCCTTTCGTTAAATCAAAGAATGGTGTCTCTAACGTTGTATGCATATCATCGCCTCTTGTACTATAATATGCATGCTTTCCAAACTCCGGTTTAATCGTTTCAACACTTTTACCTGGTAAGTTAACACGTACAACGCCGGGACGATTTGATTTCGTAACACTTTGATCAATATATGTAGGAACTCCCACACCACTCTTAATTTTATCGTAATCTACTTCTAATATTTTTGCCCAGTTGCCACCCATATTCTTTTGTAAGAAGTCTTTATTTTGTGGTGAAAAACTAGTCGGCTCTGTTCCTGCGATTTTCCCTGTCCAACTACCTCCACTCATTAATGACCAAGCTTCGACTGGTGAACCATTTCCAGTATATTTCGTGTCATATTCATCTGGTAATCCAAGATCATGTCCAAATTCATGCGCAAACACACCTACAGCTCCATCTTCTGGTTCAATTGTGTAATCATGTGCTGCTACTTTTCCACCAAAGTAATCTACCTTTGATTTTGTACCTTCAATCGCTACTGGATCTACTGCTAATTTTGAACGATGTGACCAGATCGCATCATCACCTAATTTACCGCCACCAGCTTCTTGACCAACACCAGCATGGATTACCATTAAATGATCAATTACACCGTCAGGTTCGTTTTGATTCCCATCCCCGTTTGTATCATATCTATCAAACTGATCAAACTGAGATAAATCTAGTCCTTTCTCAGCAGCTGCATGCAAAGCTTCTTTCACTAAATCACGTGCACCTTTCGGACCTTTATTATCGTGACCACTGCTACCATCAGCTCCATAATCAGATGCTTTTCCTGGAACTGTTAGCCACTCCGTTACATATCCGTCTGTCGTATAACTACCACCAGACTGCTCTTCATAGTATTGTTTAAACGTTTTTACTTTTGAACCATCAAATAATGTATAAGGCTCCTTACCGAACAACATCTTTTGATAATGTTCTCTACTGAAGTCTTTCGAATACATATAACCTGGTGTTTGATCAATATTATTATGTTTATAATCACTAAATTCAACGAGTAGCACTAATACTTTATCCGATCGAACAGATCCTTTATATGGAGCTTGCTTTGCTTTTGAAGTTGGAACTTGCCCATTCAATTGCTTTTTATTTGGTTCTGGCTTTTGCTCAAGGCTAACATTTTTTTCAGTCTTTTTTACATTTTCCTTTTCTTCCATCTTTTTCTCTTTTACTTTTTTTGTGAAATCAGACGTTTCTTGTGAGTGAGCATCTGGAAGAATTTCTTTGTTCGCCTGATCTCCTTGTTTCTTTTCAATATATTGCTCGACAGCCTTTTTCGTCTCTTCTTTAGAAGATGCTGGATTAATTGTTCCTCTTTCTTTCAAAGCTTCCGCTAAACGATCTTCTTGAATTAAATTGTAATCAATTGGCGTTGTAGACACATTCTCTTTCTCTTTTGCTGGCGTTTCTGCATATGCTAACGGCGCACTCATTACAGATGTGCATCCGATAATTGCTGCAATTGCTAATGATGACAACACTCTAAATGGGGCTTTTCTTCTCATTCCATTTCTCTCCTTTTATAAAACTTAAAATTCAGATAAATCTGTGCATTTTTGTCGAAATCTCTGTTTACTACCCTCCCTATATAAAAAGACATAATTCTATAAACATTAAACTTTCTGTTATAGAATCATGCCCTCCAGTTTTCTGGTCAGACCCTCTATCTGTTTATCCCTTGGTTTAACTAATAATCAGTGTGGTGATGAACAAAGCCCCCACTGATTAAAGTTCCACTTTATATCGAAATATGAAAAATAAAGAGTTATGTGATATATATTAAATATCTTATATAACAAATTTAAAAGACAATATGCAAAATTGCATGAAAATTCTTTTAAATAAAAAAGAATCCTAGTCAATTAAACTAGGATTCTTGATTTTCTATTATTTCTCTTGTGTTTTTTCCCAATCAGCTAAGAATTTCTCAATTCCTTGATCTGTTAATGGGTGCTTCACTAATGAAGCAATTACGTTTGCTGGGATTGTTGCAATATGTGCACCGTTTAATGCTGCGTCAGTTACGTGAACACTGTGACGTACAGATGCTGCAATGATTTCTGTTTCGATGCCATGAATCGCAAAGATTTCTGCGATTTGACGAATTAAGTCCATACCGTTATGACCGATATCGTCTAAGCGACCTAAGAATGGTGAAACGTATGTTGCACCAGCACGAGCTGCAAGTAACGCTTGAACTGCTGAGAATACTAATGTAACGTTTGTACGAATTCCTAAGTCAGAGAATGCTTTTACTGCTTTTAAACCTTCTGTTGTCATTGGAACTTTTACAACAACGTTTGGAGCAATTTTCGCTAATTCTTTTCCTTCTTCAATCATTTTATCAGCTTCTAAGCTAATTACTTCTGCACTTACAGGACCTTCTACAACGTTGCAAATTTCACGAATGCGCTCGTGAAAATCTACGCCTTCTTTTGCTACAAGTGATGGATTTGTCGTTACTCCAGCTAATACGCCTAATGCATTTGCCTCTTTAATTTCGTTAATGTTTGCTGTATCAATAAAGAATTTCATTTGTTGTTCTTCCTTCCTAATTTTCATTTTATATTTATTTATTTTTCTTAATAAGCTCTAATTCAATCGGAATAGATTTGTCCACTTTTTTACCTTGTGTTATCTCTTTTGCTGTTTGCATCGCCTTCTCTCCGATTAATTCTGGTTTTTGAGCGACTGTTGCAGCCATACGCCCATCATTAACCGCTTTCACAGCATCTTCTGTTGCATCAAATCCAACAACGACTACATCCGTTTTTCCAGCAGACTTCAATGCTTCAAGTGCACCTAATGCCATCTCGTCGTTATGCGCAAACACGGCTTTAATATCGCTATTTGCTTGCAAAATGTTTTCCATAACAGATAATCCTTTCGCTCTATCAAAATCAGCCGCTTGTTTGGCAACTACTTGTAAAGACTTATCGGCTACGTTATGGAATCCTTTCCCACGTTCACGAGCAGCAGACGATCCAGGGATTCCTTCTAACTCAGCAACGTTTGCTCCATCGCCGACTAATTCACGAATGTAATCACTAGCCATTTGACCACCTTCGATATTATTAGATGCAATGTGAGAAACAACCTTACCTGAATTCGCAACGCGGTCTACTGTAATAACAGGAACATTCGCTGCATTTGCCGCACTTACTGCTGAAGCAACAGCATCTGAATCGGTCGGATTAATAACAACTACATCGACACCCTTTTGAATTAAATCTTCAACATCGTTCGTTTGCTTTGCTGCATCATTTTGTGCATCAACAGCAATCAATTCGATGCCGCTATCTTTCGCTTTCTTTTCTGCACCCTTTTTCAAAGTTACAAAGAAGGGATTATTTAAAGTTGAAACAGAGAATCCAACTTTAATAGTTTTATTTCGACCTTTATCGCTAGAATCCTTTGCCCATTCTGGTGGTTCCATTGAACAACCAGCAGTAATGACCATAATACATGCAACGAGTATAAGTAACCATTTCTTCATGAACTGTCCCTCCATTACGCTTCTTTTCGGCGATCAATTAATACAGCTAGTAAGATTACAAGTCCTTTTACAACTTGTTGGAAGAAAGAAGATACACCTAATAAATTTAAACCGTTATTTAGTACACCGATAATAAGTACACCGATGAATGTACCAACAATCCATCCTCTTCCCCCAGAAAGACTTGTTCCACCTAATACAACTGCTGCAATTGCATCTAATTCATAAGAAGTACCTGCAGTCGGCTGTGCAGAATCTAATCGTGATGTTAAGACAATACCTGCAAGCGCTGCCAAAATTCCGGAAAGACCGTAAATCATTACTTTAATTCTCGTAACATTAATACCTGATAGTGCTGCTGCTTCTTCATTTCCACCAATTGCAAATGTACGGCGACCAAATGTCGTTTTCTTCAAAATGAAGTACAGTACTGCGAAAGCGATCATCATTGTAACAGCTGGTACAGGAATACCAAGAAAATAACCGCGGCCAAACATCTGGAACATTAAATGATCACCAAGACCAGTGATCGGACGTCCGTCCATATAAACAAGCGTCAACCCACGAAAAATAGTCATTGTTGCTAAAGTTGCAATAAATGGAGCTACTTTTCCTTTCGCAATGATGATACCGTTTACAATTCCCATTACAAGACCTGCTAATAGTCCAACTGCCATTGCAAGGAACGGATCCATGCCACTTGCCATCATTCCAGCAACAAGTGCACTTGATAATGCTAAAATAGAACCTACCGATAAGTCAATACCCCCTGTTAAAATTACGAAGGTCATTCCGAATGCAATAAGCGCATTAATCGATACTTGACGCAGTATATTAAATAAATTTGGAATTTCAATAAACGCTGGATTTAAAGCTGTAATTACGACGATAATTAATACTAAACCGATTAAAGAACCGAGTTGTTGTAATACATTCCCCTTCTTAGCCATCCTTACTCTCCCCCTGTAGCTAGTGCCATAATAGACTCTTGTGATGCCTCATCTTTCCCTAAAATGCCGCGGACTTTTCCTTCATGAATAACAAGAACTCGATCACTCATCCCTAAAACTTCCGGAAGCTCAGATGATACCATAATAACGGCATCGCCTTGCTCTGTAAGCTTATTCATAATAGAGTAAATTTCTTTTTTCGCTCCAACATCAACACCTCTTGTTGGCTCATCTAAAATGAGTAATTGCGGATGAATGCCTAACCATTTTGCGATTACAATCTTTTGCTGATTTCCACCAGAAAGAGATTTCACTGCCTGCTCTCCGCTAGATGCTTTCACATTAAGAAGCTTCATCATATCCTCTGTAAACTGTTGTTCTAGCTCGTTGCTTAGAACACTTCCCTTTGAAAGACTTTCTAAATTCGGTAAAGCTAAATTTTCTCGAATTGAAAAATCTAGCACTAATCCTTCAGACTTTCTATCTTCTGTAATAAAAGCAATTCTTTGTCTAATTGCATCTATTGGACTATCAATCTTTACTTCTTGTCCATTTATAAAAATTTGTCCAGAGTCTAAAGGTTCATAACCAAATATCGCTTTCATAATATCAGTGCGACCAGCCCCCATCAAACCAGCTACACCAAGGATTTCACCTTTCCTCACTTGAAACGAAACATTTTCAAATTTCCCTTTCTTCGTTCCGTTACGCATTTCAAAAATGATATCACCAATTTGACTATTTCGCTCTGGGTAACGTTCACCAATGCTGCGCCCCACCATCATACTCACTACTTCATCAAATGATGTTTCTGGAATTAATCTCTTTCCCACGTATTCTCCATCACGCAAAATCGTAATAGCATCACATATTGAGAAAATCTCTTCCATACGATGCGAAATGTACACGAATGAAACACCTTCTTTACGTAACTTATTAATTACTGTAAAGAGCGTTTCGATTTCACGATCCGTCAGTGCCGCAGTAGGTTCATCCATAATAATAACGCTCGCGTTTGTCATTAATGCTTTCGCAATTTCGATAATTTGCTGTTGTCCAACCGATAATTCCTCTGCTAACATAGCGCCTCTTACATGCAATCCTAGCTCTGCTAGTTGTTGCTGCGCAATCGCGTTCATTTGTCGAGTGCGTAAAATACCTGTTTTCCCATACATTAACTCTTTACCGAGAAACATATTTTCAGCTACTGTTAAATTCGGCAATATGTTTAGTTCTTGATGTATAAATGCGATGCCGTACTCTTCAGCTTCTTTCGCATTTTTAAAGGTCCGCTCTTGCCCATCAATCGTGATCGTCCCACCATCTTTTTTATATACACCTGTTAAAATCTTCATGAGCGTTGATTTACCCGCTCCATTTTCCCCCATCAATGCATGAACTTCTCCTGTTTCAATCATAAACTGTGCATTCTTCAAAACAGGATTGCCATTGAACGCTTTTGAAATATTTTTCATTTCAATATGCATTCTCATCACTTCCCTTTATTAAAAAATCACGCCTGCATGTAAAATTATATTTGCATAAGGCGTAGCCTCACCTGTACGAATAATCGCCTTCGCTTTCTTTGTATGCTCTTTAAATTGTTCATGAGATACATACTCAAATGCTGGCTCTATTAATTTCTGCTCGATTTCTTTATTTACTTCTGCATTCTTTATAATGACTTCTTCTGCTAACGTCACTTTTTCAATTGCCATATCATCAGCTACAACTTGTAACACCTCTAAAAAACTCGGTTTTCCAATCTCAACAGCTAAATCAATTCGTTTTACTCCATCCGGAATCGGTAACCCGCAATCAGCAATTACAACCATATCTGTATGCCCAAGTGAAGCAAGGACTGCCGCGATTTCACTGTTTAATACACCATGCTTTTTCATCCAACAATCACCTGCACTTCACGTACTCGATCTCTCGTTGGCATACCGCCCTGTGCTCCAAGTTTTGTTACAGAAAGACCACCAGCAATATTCGCGAAACGAATTGCTTTTTGAAGTGTCTCTCCTTCAGAAAGTGCAACTGCTAGCGCACCATTAAATGTATCACCAGCTCCAGTTGTATCCACTACATCAACAGCAATGCTAGGAACATGTACAATCTCTGTTCCATTATGGAAACGGACACCTTTAGAACCTTCTGTCATCAATAATTTATTTGGATACTTCGCCAATAAATCTTCAATTGGTGATGTAAAATCATCTAATACGATGCGGCACTCATGTTCATTTGGCGTAATATAAGTTGCTTTTTCTAAAATATCTTCTGATAAAACTTGTGCTGGCGCTGGATTCAACATAACAGGAATGTTATGTTCCTCACAAATAGCTAATACATATTTTACTGTTTCAAGTGGAATTTCCAGTTGAAGAACAACCATATCCGCTTTTACAAGAAGGTCTTTGGAGCGATCTACCACTGACTTGTTTACAAAAGCATTTGCCCCTTGTACGACAACGATACTGTTATCTTCTTCTGCTAAAACGATATGAGCAATTCCTGTCGTTCTATCTGTAACCGGTACCACATAATCGATAAAAACGCGTTCGTCCTCTAAATTTTTTCTAACTACTGTTCCATAATCATCATTTCCTACGGCTCCAACCATTGCTACATTTGCTCCTAACCTAGCTGCAGCAACTGCTTGGTTTGCCCCTTTCCCTCCTGGGATTGTATGAAACTCTTCACCAATTACTGTTTCTCCTGCTTTCGGCCGTTTCTTTGAAACAGCCACTAAGTCCATTGAAATGCTTCCTACTACTGCAATATTTGGCATCTGTTTCATCTCCTTACTTCGTTGTATTTCGTTCTATAATTTCAATCGGTAAACGATAGTGTTTCTCTTCTAATGTATTTCCTTCCATTTGCTCTAGCAACAACTCTGTTGCAATTTTCCCCATTTCATATATCGGTTGTGCAACTGTTGTAATAGATGGATACATCATTTCCGTTAAAGAAATTCCATCAAATCCGATAATTTGTAAATCATCTGGAATGGCAATCCCCTTTTGAAGTGCAGCCTTTACAATACCAATCGCAATTAAATCATTCCCAGCAACAATACCATCAATATGCGGGTATTCTTCTAATAATTCCATCGCTACACGCTCACTATTTGCTGGATCAAACGTACTCTCTGCAATCATATACGAAAGATTATTTTGCGTAATAACGTCTACAAAACCTTCAAAGCGTTCATTTGCAGTACTCACATCACGTGGACCGCGAATATGTGCAATATGTTTACATCCTTTATCTAGTAACAACTTTGTCGCAGCCTGACTTCCTGCATAGTTATCTGCATATACAGTAGGAATACGCTCATTAAACATACGGTCAATCGCAACAACTGGAACAGATACATTCATGTAATTAACACTATTTTGTGGATTCGTTGCTACAATAAATCCATCTACATTATTTTGTCTAAGCACATCAATATATTGTTTCTCTTTTTCTAAACTTTCATCAGAGTTACAAAGGACAACTGTGTAACCTTGTTTATGTGCTACATCTTCTACGGCACGTGCAACTTCCGGAAAGAATGGATTCACGATATTTGGAACAACTAAGCCAATTAAACGAGACTTTTTATTATACAGTGAACGCGCTACTGTACTAGGCTTATAATCTAACATCTCAATTGCACGTTCTACCTTTTTTAATGTATCTTCGTGAACATATCCATTTTTATTTAGAACTCTGGAAACGGTCGCAACAGATACTCCCGCTAATTTCGCAACGTCTTTGATCGTACTCATTCTCTTTTCTCCTCACTTCATGTAACCGTTTACAGAAAATAATATAACGTATTTCTAAAAATACGTCAATCATTTCTCACTAAAAAGCTTTTAAGGTTATACTCAAAGAAGCACCGCCATAAGGCGATGCTTCTTCATTATGAGTATGATACAGTTTTTTCTTTTTCTTCTACAGCAGGCTCTTCAGCATCTTTTTTACGATCTGATAGTTTAATTTTTTGTAAGAAAATCGTAAAGATGGCACCTACTACGATAAATACTAATCCTGTTAAGAATACAGTATGAAGCGAGTCTACTAAAGAGTTTTTCAAAATAGGTACAATGCTGTTAGCGAACGCTTCTGGCATTTGTTTTAATGCCTCTGGGCTAAATAGCATCGAATATAAACCTTGTGGATCTGTGTGAATCATATCTTTAAATTTCGTTACCATTTGACCCGCTTCTTTCGGGAATGTATCTAATACAGGTACTAAATTCTTTGTTAATGTCGTACCTGAAGTGTTATTCATAATTGATCCTAAAATTGTAATACCAAATGTACCACCGATTTGTCGGAAGAACTGACTTGATGATGTTACAACACCAAGGTCTTTTTTCGGGAAGCTTTCTTGTAACGCTAATGTTAATGTCGGCATTACAAGACCCATTCCTAAACCGATAACCATCATATAAGAAGTAGCTGTAAGCTTCGTTGTGTGCATATCCATCGTTGTTAATAACCAGAAACCACCGGCCATAATAAGCATACCTGCGATAATTTGTGGTTTTACACCAACTTTTAATACAAGTTGCCCACCGATAATACTCATCACAATCATTGTAATCATCATTGGGGTCATAATTGTTCCTGATTCAGCAGCACTTACTCCTACAATACCTTGCATGAAGAATGGTACGAACATAATCGCGCCGAACATTCCAATACTCATAAAGAATCCAATCGCATTCAGTATTGTAAATGTGCGATTTTTAAAGAAATGCATTGGTAAAATTGGCTCTTCAGCTTTCGTTTCAACGATAACAAAGCTAACAATACCAATTACAGCTAGTGCAAATAAACCGATAATTTGCCAAGAATCCCATGCATAATCTTTTCCGCCAAACGTTAGCGCAAGTAATAAACTTACAACACCGAGAATCATCGTAAAGATTCCAGCGATATCAATTTTAATTGGTCCTGTTTGTTTATGCGATTTTAATCCCATTGCAATAAAGATTGTTGCTAAAATACCAACCGGTAAGTTAATGTAGAATACCCATCTCCAGTTCACTGCATCTACAATCCAACCACCAACTTGTGGTCCAATTACAGAAGCAAGGCCGTATAACGCACCAAAAATACCTTGCCATTTTGCACGTTCTTTCCCCGTGAACATATCTCCAATAATAATCATAGCCATTGGCATCATAATACCGCCACCAAGACCTTGAATACCACGGAAAATAATTAATTCTGTCATACCATTTGCCATACCACATAACGCCGAACCAATCATGAAAATAACTAGCCCTGTTATATATACGTTACGACGACCAAGTAAATCCGCTAATTTACCTGCAATTGGTACAACTGTCGTTGATGTTAACATATAAGCTGTTGTTAACCATGTCATTAAACTTAATCCACCTAGGTCACCGACGATACGTGGCATTGCTGTACCAACAATTGTTCCATCTAATGCAGCAAATAGCATCGCGATAATTAAACCGATTAACAACAACTTTCTATTTTGATTTTCTTGTTGCTCCATGTAATCTCCTCAATTCCTCTTAGTTATTCTCTTTTTTCTCTTGTGTCCCACAAATAATGGTTTCTAACTTCTCAAAGAGACGTAATAAATCTTCTCTTTCTTGCAACTCTAAATGTGAAAAGTATTTTGCAATATGCTCGTTACGAGCTGTCATTGCCTCTTCTACTCTAGATTTCCCCTTTTTCGTTAACTCGATGATGACAACGCGACGGTCATCTTTGTCGTGATAGCGTTCTACAAGTTCTTGATCGATTAGACGATCAATCATCACTGTAATCGCGCTAGGCTTCACATACATCTTTTTCGCTAATGTTGTCGCTCTTGAAGCCCCATAATGATCTAAAATCTTTAAAATATAAAACTGCGGTGGTGTAAGTCCTGTCGCTTGCATTTGTTCTAATAACTCCGTCTGCATTTTCTTTCCAATCGAAAAGGCAAGAGCTTGAATTTTATCGATATGCGTCATATCATTTGGCATGTTATCCACCTCTTATTTAAACAATAAAATATTTAATGTATTTAAATATTAATCCCACGAACAAAATCCGTCAATACTTTTATTCATAAAAACGTTTACATTTTTGTCACAAAGTTGTATAATTTTCGACGAAGTTAATATTGACAGTCACGGAGAAACGGAGTACACGGCTATGAATCATAAAAAAGGAAACTTTTTTATATTTCATGGCCTTTTTATGTTCTCTGTCTTAAAACGCTTCGAATTAATTAGGGGAGGATTTTCATTTTATGTTTTTCACACAATTATTTAAACCTGCGCCCCACGCGGAACGCTTACCAGCTGATCGCGTTGATAGCGAATACCGTAAATTACGTTTACAAGTATTCTTAGGTATCTTCATCGGTTATGCAGGTTACTACTTTGTTCGAAAAAACTTTTCACTAGCAATGCCATACTTAATCGAGCAAGGCTTTAGTAAAGGGGAACTTGGGGTTATCCTTTCAGCAGTTTCTATCGCTTACGGATTAAGTAAATTTCTTATGGGTATCGTATCCGATCGTTGTAATCCTCGCTACTTTTTAGCAGCTGGGCTATTTTTATCAGGTATCATTAATATTATTTTCGGCTCATTTTCTTTCATTACAACGAGCATTATACTTATGTTTGTACTTCAGTTTTTAAATGGATGGGTACAAGGTATGGGATGGCCTCCTTGTGGTCGTACGATGGTTCACTGGTTCTCTATTAGCGAACGTGGTACAAAAATGTCTATTTGGAACGTCGCTCATAATGTTGGCGGAGCGCTTATGCCTTCCCTTGTAACATTAGGCTTATACTTCTTCGCAGATGACTGGAAAAGTATTTTTTACTTCCCAGGTATTCTTTCAATTTTAGTTGGTATTTATGTATTAATTACGATGAAAGATACGCCTCAATCTTGTGGACTACCTTCTATTGAAGAACATACTGGGGAATATCCACCAGATGAAAAAGTAAAAGATCGCGAACGCGAGCTTTCAGTAAAGGAAATTTTGTTTAAATATGTATTAAACAATAAGTTTTTATGGTACATCGCTATTGCGAACGTTTTCGTATATTTCGTACGTTACGGCGTTGTAGACTGGGCTCCTACTTATTTAGTAGAAGAAAAAAGCTTTACTCATAGTAGCTCACGTACTGCTTACGCTCTATATGAATGGGCTGGTATTCCAGGTACACTTCTTTGCGGATGGATGAGTGATAAACTATTTAAAGGACGTCGTGCACCTGCTGGTATTTTATTTATGGTTGGTGTATTTATCGCAGTTCTTGTTTACTGGTTAAACCCTCCTGGTAATCCAATGGTTGATAGTATCGCACTTGTCGCAATTGGATTTTTAATTTACGGACCGGTTATGTTAATTGGTCTACACGCTCTAGATTTAGCACCAAAGAAAGCTGCTGGAACTGCAGCAGGCTTAACTGGATTCTTCGGTTACTTAGGCGGAGCTGCTTTCGCTAGTGCAGCTATGGGCTTTATCGTAGATGCATTCGGATGGGATGGTGGATTCATCTTATTACTCGCATCTTGCGTACTTGCAATGTTCTTCCTTGCTCTTACTTTAAAGACAGGGTCAGTAAAATCAAAACAAGCTTAAATAACATATAACAAGCATAAAAATAGCTCTTAGCATCTACATACATGCTAAGAGCTATTTTTTATTTTCATTGCTGTTCCTACTAATAATAACAACCAATTCCTTCCCTACTCTAATATTAAAAGATTTGATGAAACACCTTTATTAAAACAGCTAACGTAACAGATGCAGCAAATCCCCCTAGACAAATTAAACTTACCCCTTGACTATATGACAAATTTTGAAATGATTTCATTGCTTCCATCCTCCCTATCTCCCCTTTGATACTTTTATTTTACCAATGGGAAAAATTTCATAACATCGATTTCTCTAACAACTAACTTACAAATTTGTAAGTTAACATCTTTTCAACTTATATATCTAGTATTTCCACAAATAAGAGTCATTTATACATAAAAAAGACCTCAGTTATACTAAGGTCTTCGTTACATTCTATTTCATTTTATAATCATCACCGGACATTTCACTCGTTTTGCTATTTTATGACTTACACTTCCAAGCACCATTTCTTGCAATGTATTTAATCCTCTACTTCCAGCGATAACAAGATCTATATCTCCTGTATTTACATATTGAACAATCGTATCTCCAGGATCACCATGTAATATCGTAATTGTATAAGAAATGTTCTCTTTCTTTAATAAACCTTCAATCTCTTTTAATTTATCTTTTCGACTAGCTGATATTGTTTCTAAATCTGTTTGACCTTGTATAATATCTGATTTTGCCGTTCTATTATCTACTACGTACACAACTTCAACATTTGTTTCTTCGCTACATTTCGCAATATATGTTGCATGCTCCGCTGCTCGAAGTGCATGTTCAGAACCGTCACATGCTAATATAATTTGTTTGTACATATGCTGAATCCCCTTTTCGTTATCCTACTCGTATTATATAATAAAGCCCCCTAAAAAGGAGGCTTTTAACTAGCAATTCTTTTATTATAAGTAGCTAAATTTGCAACAAGTTTTGAGCTACGTTCATTTAATCCCGTTATACTCACTTTCACACCACTTTGTTCATACTTCATGATAACTTTATCAATTGATGCCACTGCTGAATCATCCCATACATGCGCATGAGTAAAGTTCATCTCAATTTCTTTCACATCTTCATTAAATGAAAAAGCATTTATAAAATCTGCCGTAGACGCAAAGAAAAGTTGACCGTGAATTTCGTATATTTTCTTATTTTCAATATATAAATGTTTCACGTGAATCTTTGCCATATTGAATGCAAATAATACGGCACTAATTACTGTCCCAATGACTACGCCTAACCCTAAATTGTGGGTAATAAGAACGACTACTACTGTTACGATCATAACGAATGCATTCCCTTTTGGTACTTTATGAATCGTTGTTACAGAGTTCCAATCAAATGTTCCGATCGAAACCATAATCATAACTGCAACTAATGCTGCCATCGGAATATGAACAACATAATCACCTAAAACGAATAGTAATACAATTAAAAACCCGCCCGCTATAAACGTCGATAATCGTCCGCGTCCACCTGATTTAATATTAATAACAGATTGACCAATCATTGCACAACCTGCCATTCCTCCGAAGAAACCAGCAACAACGTTTGCGATCCCTTGTCCACGTGCCTCTTTATGCTTATTACTTTCCGTATGCGTCATATCATCTAAAACTGAAGCTGTTAATAAAGACTCTAGTAAACCAATGATTGCAAGCATAACTGCATAAGGTAAAATAATCCCTAATGTTTCTAATGTAAATGGCACATCAGGAATACTAAAGAACGGTAATTCTTTCGGTAGGCTTCCCATATCCCCTACTGTTTTCAACTGTAATCCGCTCATAAGTGCAATACTCGTCACAATAATAATTGAAATAAGCGTAGAAGGTACAGCCGTTGTAATACGTGGAAATAAATATATAATTGCAAGTCCTAATACAACGAGTGCATACATTTGCCAAGTTGCATTTTTAAAATGCGGTAATTGCGCTGTAAAAACTAAAATTCCAAGTGAATTTAAAAAACCACTCATAACAGATTTCGGAACAAACTTCATAAATGAGCTCAGTTTGAACACGCCAAAAATAATTTGGACGATACCTGTTAATATTGTTGTAGCAAATAAATATTGCAAACCATGATCTTTAACAAGCGTTACCATTAATAATGCCATTGCACCTGTTGCAGCTGAAATCATTCCAGTTCTTCCGCCAACAAATGAAATGGTAACCGCAATACAAAAGGCTGCGTATAGTCCAACTGTCGGATCCACGCCTGCAATAACAGAGAAGGCTATCGCTTCAGGGATTAATGCTAAAGCAACGACAATTCCTGATAACACGTCCCCTCTCACATTAGAAAACCAGTCATTTTTTATCGTTTGAAACAAAATACCACTCCTCTACTCCTTTATAATTTGATTTTCTCCATAAGAAAATCTAGCCGACTGCACGAAAGCTATTATATAACGAGTAGAAGATTTTTTGCTATGTAAAAGTTTCCTAAAGAAAAAGACGCTACCTCAGTAGCGCCTTTACTCCTTTTATTAATGCCCATCATGCCCTTGACCACTTTCTTGCACAATCTCTAATCTCTCATCTAATATTCCTTGTGTTTCGAATGAAATATCACTCGTACTGCCTAATAAGAAGCCGTGATTATACGGTCCAAGTGTTGGGTCATCTTTAAACTTCGGCTGAATACTTGCAAGGAAGTCATACACTGGTTGTGAAGCTTTTCCTTCCTCTAAAAAGATAACAGGGGCATGTTTACCCATATGTGAAAATGGTGCCCCAGCAACTGCTAAATCTGGTGTTTTGCTTGAAACAAATGATAAACCGTGACCAGGTTTTATGAATCCCCAGCCAAATTTTGTTTTTTCATCTTTAAACTTCGCAAATGCGATAGAATTTTCTGTTGGATTCTCACCGCTAATACGCGTTACTTTCCCGTATTTGCTTAACTCTTTTTCTACTTCTTTTGAAACAATTTTTTCTGGTCCTAGTAAATATATATTTGCTTTATCTTTTCTCATCTTTAATGCCTCTATTGTCGCTTCTGGCACTTTATCCTTTTCTGTATACAGTAGTGGTTCCGGCATATGAGAAATCCAGTTTACAGCGGGTGTTGTATATAAACGTCCTTCTTCTTCAGACGAACCGATAATAACACTATTTGGGTAGCTTCCTGTTATATCGGTGTATTCTTTATCCACATCTTTAGCGAATATAGCTGGATCCGTTTCCTTTATTTGCTTTACTTTATAATCTTTTAATTGTGCAAGCGTGCTAGCACCTACATCCCCCATTACCATAATTTGTGTTCCATCTTTCGTTCCGAGCGGATTTAGCCGTTTTATTTCTTTTAACGTCATTTCGGGTACCTTTTCTTTTTCTATAAATAAAATCGGCCCGTTATTCGGATGATGAATAAGGTCCGCGCTCGCAATGCCTAATTGCCACTCGCTTGCTGGTACTAAAATAACAGCACCTGGCTGGTTCTCTTTATGGGTTGCTGGCCATATCGTTTGCGAAGTTAACACTGCCATTTGCAGGGGATCATTTGTATTTAACCTCGTCACATTTTTTAGACTTGTCGTTAATAAATCATTCGATGCCCCTTGGTTCATTTCTTTCGGCGCAGTTACTTCCTGAACCATTTTCATTTCCTTTTGCTCTGTTTTCTTCTCTTTTGTAGCTTCATGGTTTTTATGGTCTGTATTCGTTTGTCCACATGCAGCAAGACCCACTGCTGTAATTATTGTTATCCCAAAAATTCGGGTCATTTTTTTCACTATACCGCCTCCGCATTAATCATTTTTGAGCCAATATGATTACCTAAAATGTAATTTCAACTCCACAATAACAAGCAATTCTGAAGAAATTATGCAGACGCATCATAATCTGCACCATTTCTTCATGATTTTGCATTACACTTTAAGTAACGATTATAAATATGGAGGGCTCTCTATGATTGATATACTGCTCGTAGACGATGAACCGAGAATGCTTGAATTATTAACGCTTTATCTTACCCCAATTGGATATAACTGCGTATGTGCGACTTCAGGAGAAGAAGCTATTTTACATATAGAAAATCGAAACTTTAAATTTGTTTTACTCGATATTATGATGCCAAAGATGGACGGATGGGAAACGTGCAAAAAAATCCGATCTTTTAGTAACATTCCTATTATTATGGTTACAGCTCGTGATCAAACAGTAGATGTCGTTCAAGGATTAAAACTTGGAGCCGATGATTACGTAACGAAACCTTTCCATGAGGAGGAACTTTTCGCAAGAATTGAAGCTGTTTTAAGACGTACAAATGAACATAAACAAATCCAATATCACGGTATTGTATGGGATGAAACAAAACACTTCGTTTCTGTCCATAATGAAGAACTCCTTCTCACACCAATTGAATTTTCTTTACTCGGATTATTTTTACGCCATGTGAACTACGTATTAAACCGTGATCAGCTCATCGAACGAATTTGGGGGTTAAACACAAATACAGAAGATCGCACAGTCGATTCACATATTCGTAATTTACGTGATAAATTACGAAAAGTAAATTTCCCTATTGATCACCATTTAAAAACAGTTTATGGAGTCGGGTATCGGTGGATTGATACTTTAGATTAAGGAGCAAAACGATGAAGCGAATATCTATTCAACTCGGATTTTATTTTTTAATTGTTACACTTTTAATCGAAAGTGTTCTATTTGTCTTGCTTTATTATAGCCTTGTCAACAATAGAGTAAATGAAGAAATGACAGCTTTATTAAAGCGCGGAAATAGTCACAGAGATGTGCTTGAAAAGTATTTTGATAAGCAAACAATCTCCCATGTTGCACTAATGGAATCCGAAGCCGAAACGACTGTTGTTATTACAAATGCAAATAAGGATGTACTAGCTAAATCCAACGAAATAAATACTACTATAAAAAAGCATATTAAAAAGATGCAAACACGGACAGATCATGAAGGCGCAATTATAGAGAATCATTGGAAAACATCTAATTATATATGTACAGTTAGTCCCATTGTAGTAGATGGAAAACATGAAGGCTATGTGTACATGTTTCTTGGGACAGAATCCATTGAAGAGATGGTGAATGGGCTAACAAGACAATTCATTATTGCCGGCGTCATTACGTTTCTATTAACAGCCATCACTATCTTTCTCTTATCACGGTTGTTAACAAAACCATTGTTACACATGAAACATGCCACTGAAAAAATGAGTAAAGGCGATTTATCAGTTTCGTTAACGACTACTCGAAATGATGAAATTGGTGAACTAGCATCATCTATTCAAACGCTTGCTAATGATTTACATTATATGAAAACAGAGCGAAGTGAATTTCTAGCAAGTGTTGCTCACGAATTACGAACACCATTAACATACGTAAGAGGTTACGCTGACATTGCTTTAAAAGAAAGCACACCCCCAGAGCAACGTTTGCGATATTTATCTATTATAAAAGATGAGTCTGATTACATTACAAACTTAGTTCAAGATTTATTTTCACTTGCACAAATGGAACAGCATAACTTTTCTATTCAAGTAAAGGAAGTGCATTTACACACCTTCCTTACTCGCATAGCTAAAAAAGTGAACGCCATATATAAAGAAAGATACATTAAAGTTTCTTTCTCTTGTCCTCCTACACTGCTAGTAAACTTAGATGAACAGCGATTTGAACAAGTGATAATAAACATTTTAAATAACGCTTATAGACATTCAAAAGAACATTCTCATATAAATATTTCTGTTACAAAAGAACATAAACGTATTTCCATTACAATTGAAGATGAAGGCGAAGGTATTCCGCCTGAAGACCTCCCTCACATTTTCGACCGTTTTTATCGAGTTGATAAAGCAAGATCACGAGCTACAGGTGGAACTGGTTTAGGACTATCTATCGTAAAAGAAATTGTAGAACTACACGGCGGGAATATTAGTGTAACGAGCGAAGTTAATCACGGGTCTTGCTTTATCATTTCATTAGCATCTATACAAAAACACGACTACCATCAGTAGTCGTGTTTCTTTATCATTTAACTTTATAATATAAATTTACAAATTGTCCAAAACGTTTCGTATCCGTTAAAGTTAAATTGATTTCCGGGTTCTTGTCTTGAAATAACGGAACTCCAGAACCTAATATATGCGGTGTAATCGTAACGATATATTCATCAATTAGATTATTCTTAAAGAACTCTCTTAGTAGACCCCCTCCACCGACCATCCATATTTTAGATCCTTCTTGCTCTTTCAACCTTTTCGTAAACTCCACTACATCTTCATTTACAAACTCCACGTGTTCGTTTGAACCTTTTTCTGAGTTAGAAAAAACATAACATTTTTTATCTAAATACGGGAATGGTTCTATATGCTCTACTACATAATCGTACGTTCTTTTTCCCATAATTATTGTATCAATCGTTTCGTACATTTCTGTATAACCGTTATCTCCCTCCCCTTCGGTTTCCATTAACCACTGTAAATCATCATCTTCTTTCGCAATATATCCATCTAAGCTCGCCGCAATAAATAAAACTATTTCACGTGACATATTTTTTCCTCCTTACATCTCATCTTGATAACATTATGCTGTAAACAATATACTAACAATAAAACACGACAATTTATGTCATGTTTAAAAAGAAAAAAGGTGATACATTTGTCAAAAGCTAAACGCTTATTAGATATTCTTATATTTGCTTCTGCGAAAAAAGCATTTACAGCGCAAGAAATAGCTGATGAATTTAATATTTCTGTTCGTACTGTCCATAGATACATTTTAGATTTAAGTGATATGGGATTACCCATTTACGCTGAACAAGGTCGTAACGGAGGTTATAAAGTATTAACGAATAAAGTCATTCCCCCTATCTTATTTACGGAAGAAGAAGCAGTCTCCATCTTTTTTGCTTTTCAATCTTTAAATTACTATCGAGACTTACCTTTTAACACAGAAATCAATTCCGTTACGCATAAACTGTATAGTTCTCTACAAAATGAGGCAAAAGCGAAAGTTGATAAAATACGTTCTTATATTGCTTTTTGGAATCCGAAGAGAACAATTGAGACACCACTTTTACACGAAGTATTAACCGCGGCTATTGAAAATAAAAATTTACACTTTCAATACGAATCTAAATCAAGGATCAAAACAAAACACGTTCATCCTATCGGTGTATATGCGCATGATGGTTTATGGTATTTACCTGCTTATGATTTTAATGTAGAAAAAACATTACTGTATCGCGTCGATCGTATTCTTTCTATATTATCAACGGAAGAAAATGAAGATACATTCATGAATTTAGAAGAGTGGTTTGCCTCTAACTCTCACGTAGTACATAATCCTACTCAGTTACATGTTTTACTGTCAACAGAAGGCGTACGCCAATGTAAAAGCGTGCCTTACCTTGAAGAATTCGTTGTAACAAACGAAAACGGGACAGGATATATACATTCAACAATTGATAAAGGAGAAATCGATTTTATTACCCCTTTATTTTATAGACTCGGAAAAGATGCAAAAGTTTTAGAACCGATAGAATTGATAGATGGTTTACGTATGCGTGCGAAAGAAGTTTTACATATGTATGGAGACGAAAAAAGCTGCTAAATATAAGCAGCTTTTTAATCTAGTTGTTTTTATTATGTTTACGATTGACGAATATCAAACCACCAACGATTTTTCGAATTCATATTTTCAGTGTCACCAATCCCTCTGTAATTGAAAGCATCCAAAAAGATTGAATCTAATTTATCTTCATCTACAAAATAACCTAAATTAACTTTTACCGTTTCTCCTGGTGTGATACTGCCAATATTGTAAAAGCTTTTTCCATCTCCATGAGGCTCTAAATAATCAACTTCGCCTGTCATAATATTTTTTTCTGCGATTCCATCTTTCCCAGCATACTGCCATGCATTTCCTTTATCTTCAAGAACTTTTATAGATGGAGTCATATAGATTTCTTCTGTCGCCTGTTTACCTATATTTTTCACTGTTGTTGTCAGGTAGACAAATTTAGGATGAATTAATTTTGATTCTACTAATTGATCAATTGAATCTTTACCATTTCCAATTTTATATTTATCCCTTCTATATGGTATCAATTGTCCAGCTTGATCCAAAGCTTGATTCCTGCTTAGTATTCCTAAGCCCATTTCATTAAAGTTCTCTTGTTTAAAATCTTTGATTGAATCAAAGGCTTCAACTTTTTCTATCACATATTCAATTTGACTGTTATCCATAGATATCGTTACTGGAACCTTTTGCCCTATATGAAATAGTCGTTTGCTATCCTTCTTCAAAGGAATTACCTTAGTTGTTTTACTTTCTTGGCTAAAATACTTTTTATCATAATCGCTTATATATGATGCCTTTTCTTTTGACGTAGGCTCAAGTGAAATGTTCCCTAACACATCCACCATTTGTTCTTCGTTTACATCGTTTCCAATATAACTTTGTAACATGATCCCCTCTTTCTCAAAAAAGAGAAAGACCTCTCTGTTAAACGCTAAATTATTGTTTCCATTTTCTTTATTAACAATCACTGCTTTCTTACCATTTATCTCTTTCTCTTCGTAGCTTTTTGAGTACAGCGTTTTAAAATTCGAATCTTTTCCTACTCTCCAAAGAATGAAAGAAAATCCACCCTTTGCATAGTTATCTTTAAATGAATATTTCATAGCAGAGTCATCAATTGCTTCCATATTTTCTGGCAATTTACCAACCTTCAACTTATACCACTGATCACTCTTTTTCGAATCCTTATTTGTTAAGGAAACATTTACTTCATAATTTTGTTTTTGAACGATCATATTATAGACTTTCACTGCTCCAAAAACGGTTGTCGGCATGCCGATCAATAAGCAAGCAGCAGCGATTAACATACGATGTCTTTTACACTTTTTCAGCGGTTGTCCATCTTGCAGCTTCATTTCCTCCATAAACAATTTCTTTTTGCGCGTATATGTATGTGAAAATTCATGTTGTTCTTCAAGTTTATCAAAATCATCTAAAGCAATTTTTTCAGCAAGTTCATATATTTCTTTGGAGTTCTTTGAATTCGTCATGTTGTATACCTCCTATCATATTTTGGACTCGTTTTCGAGCGCGTTCAAACTGCTTGCGGACATTTGCCTCCGTTATCCCCATAACACTTGAAATTTCTTGATACGTTAAGTTATAGAAGACTTTGTACTTAAACACCTGTCTGTTAGATTCATTTAACTCTTTTAGCAATGCATCAATTTGAAGCTCAGACATTTTACGTTTTTCCCACTCTTCAATATTTTCATCTACTGCCTCTACTGATTCTCTTTCATATTCTTCTAAAAATGTTTCATGTCGTTTATTTTTCCGGTAACTATCAATTGTCTTGTTTTTCGCGACCCTCAAAATGTAACGTTTAAGCTCTTGAGTAGCCAAGTTATGGAGCTTTTCCAAGTTCTTATAAAGAGTAATAAACGTCTCTTGAACTGCATCTTCTGCCTGCTGAATATTATTTAAAATAGAATAAGCTACGTAATAAATTTTTTGTTCGTACAACTCGTATAGCTCTTCCATCTTTTCATAATCGTTGTTTGTAACTTTCATATAATTCCTCCTCTCACTCTATATAACGAATGAGCCATATACTTTGTGACACTACAAAATCTATTTATAAATAAAATTTAATAATAAAATAAACAAAAGCCCAATTTCTCTATTTTAACTGAGAAATTGGGCTTTTTAATATTAGAATTTTCTTGACTGTTTCCCTAGGAATATCCCTCTTACGCCTTTTCAGTAAGCAGCATATGCTCTATCGCTTCTTTTAACAAATTCTTTGTCTCTTCCAAGTTATGATTCTTCTTTTCCTCTGGTTGCACCGTATAAAACTCAGCAAATGAGCGCTCTTTATATCTTGGTACGACATGCATGTGATAATGTGTTAACTCGTTAAATACTCCACCATTTTGACAAACTGTAACTCCGTCAGGTTTATATACTATCTTAATCGCTTTTGCAATAAGCTTAGAAGCATCCATAATGGATTTTGCTACAACGTCATCTAATTCGTCTACTTCTACAACATGCTGCTTTGGCACAATTAAAGTATGTCCTGGGTAGAAAGGCGCATGATCTAAAAAGCAAGTTACATAATCATCTTCATATACTTTATATATTTTTTCCTCTTCGTTTGCTAATTTACAACCTAAACAGTCCACTACACTTTCCCCTCTTTCTAAAAACATAAAAACGTGAGAATACGGCTCTCACGTTTTTATGTTTCACTTTATTAGCTCAATTGTTTCCGTAACCTTTATACTATCTTTTACAGATTGAACAATCGTACAATTTTTCACTGCAAGCTGCAGCGCCTTGTCCAGCTGCTCTTCTGTAATGTTTTCTGCTTTAATTTTATAGTGCAAATGAACACTTTCAACTGGCTTCGATAAAGCTTCACTTCTACCAATTTCAGTTTCGATTGTAAACGTATCATATGTAATACGTTTCTTTTCTAAAATCGTTCGAAAGACAATTGCACTACACCCTGCGATAGAAGAAACGAGTAATTGTAACGGTGAATACCCGTTTTCTTTTCCAATCGCTAATTGATCATACGATAAATCTGCTTCTATATCATCGTGTTTGATTGTTAGTTTCATTTGTTTTTTCCATCTCCACTTTCATCGGTTTCTGCCGTTTCTTACTAATATAATAATATATATAGCAGAAAATGATAAATGGAATACCACAGTATAACGCCATTCTTTGTTCAGGAATAAATGCTAAACTAATAACAACGATACTATTTGTAATTAAAGCTAAAATTGGAACAATTGGGTATAGTGGTGTTCTATACTTTAAGTCCTCTAACTTTCCTCCGCCTTTTATATACTGACTTCTAAAGCGAAGTTGCGATAGAGCAATAATGATCCAACTTGAAACAGCTGATAAACCAGCTATAGATAATAAGTACATGTATACTGTATCTTCTGCAAGGAAACTTGTGAATAAAGAAAGACCTGCTACCGCAATCGTTACGACTAGCGCTGTAATTGGAATACCACGCTTATTTACTTTCTGGAAGGAAGTTGGTGCCATTCCCTCATTTGCAAGTGACCATAGTATACGTGTCGCTGCATATAATCCAGAGTTCGCTACAGATAATAACGCAGTAATAATAACGAAGTTCATAATATCAGCTGCGTATGGAATACCAATTTTATCAAATACGACTACGAATGGACTTTCAATTACGCCTGCTTCTTTCCAAGAAATTAATCCTACTAAAATTGTCATCGTTAAAATGAAGAATAACATAATGCGCCATACTGTATTACGGATCGCACGTGGAATTGTTTTTTCTGGATTTTCACTTTCTCCCGCTGCAATTCCGATTAACTCTGTTCCTTGGAATGAGAAGTTAACTGTAATCATTGTAAGTAGTACGGCAGCTAGTCCATTCGGGAAAAGTCCACCATCGCTTACAAAGTTAGAGAAAAGAGGTGCTGCTTCTTTTCCGTCATATGATATAAATCCTAATAATGCACTACCACCAAGAACGACAAATGCAAGGATTGTAATTACTTTAATACTAGAAAACCAAAATTCTAATTCAGCATAACTTTTTGCCGAAATTGCGTTTGAAGCATATAAAATAACACCGAATACAAGGCACCATACCCAAACATCAACATTTGGAAACCATCTTTTCATCATTAAACCTATTGACGTTAATTCTAGACCCACTGTTACTGCCCAGCCAAGCCAGTATAACCAGCCAATCATAAAGCCCGTTCCTGGTCCAATAAACTTCGTTGCATACTTTTGGAAAGATCCTGAAACTGGCATCGCTACCGTTAACTCTCCAAGACAAAGCATTGTTAAATACATAATAAATCCGCCTACTAAATATGAAAGGATGGCTCCCCCTGGTCCAGCCTGATTAATAGTGTAACCTGAACCTAAGAAAAAACCAGTTCCGATTACACCACCAAGTGCGATCATAAATAAATGTCTACTCTTCATCGTGCGATGTAATTTCTCATTCGTTGGTTGCTGCATCTAAATCCTCCCCCTACCAATACCCCTATATCTTGTTAAAATTTTCTGATAATAAAAATATACACGAAAGCGATTACATTTTCTATATAAAATTAAAACTTTTCTGATAAAATAATATAAAAAATCTAATTATTGCAAGATTTAGATTCTATTTAGAGGAAAATAAGGAGAAACAAGGAAAAAACCCTTACATATATTGTAAGAGTCAACGAAGTTCTAATCTTCTCGATAAAATTGATAAACTATAATTTACGATAAAGTACATACAAGCTACTAATATAAATGTTGGAATCATGTAATTCACATTTTGCCCGCTAATAATTTGAGCATTATGCATAAGCTCAGGGAGTGATATAACAACCGCTAGCGACGTATCCTTCAGCAATGAAATAAATTGACTGACAAGCGGCGGAACCATTCTCCTTAATGCTTGTGGCAAAATAATATGCCAAAGCGCTTGCACATAAGTTAATCCCGAAGATCGTGCGGCTTCAACCTGCCCTTTTTCAATAGACAATAAACCACTTCTAACAATTTCAGATATCATTGCTGCCTCAAATATTGTTAAAGCAACAATTGCAGCTGTTATAATTTCTAATTTCAAGCCTGCTTCTGGAAGTGCAAAATACGTGAAAAATATAATTAACAGTAGTGGTAAGTTTCGAATCAGTTCAACTATAACTCCTAATACTTGTGAGACGACAGGTATTTTCGTGTAGCGCAATATACCGATTACACTTCCAATAATAAAACTAAGTACAATTGCTATGAGCGCTACCTCTAATGTTATAAGTAACCCTTTTAATAAAAATAGAATATGATCTCCTGTAATTGCTCCCTTGAAATCCATTTACACCGCCTCCTTTGCCAAGCGTTTTTCTAAATAACGCACTAGCATACTGAGCGGAATTGTTAATATTAAATAAAACATCCCGACAAATATATAAACATCAAACGTAACAAACGTCTTCGTTGAAATTAAATCTCCTTGATACATTAAATCAGCACCAGCAATGATTCCAAGTATTGAAGAGTTTTTAACTAAATTGAGAAACTGGTTTCCTAAAGGGGGAATTACAATTTTCACAGCTTGGGGTAAGACAACATAATACATCGCCTGCACATACGTTAGCCCTGAAGAGCGGGCAGCTTCCATTTGCCCTTTCGCAACTGATAAAATACCAGCGCGAATTACTTCCGCAATAAAAGCTGCCGTATATACCGTAAGCGTAACTGTTCCTGCTACAAAACCATTTAAAGTAATTCCTATTACAGGTAAAGCAAAATAGAATATAAATGCAATTAATACGAGTGGAATATTTCTTACAAACTCCACAAAAGCTGATCCTATCCAATTTAAAATACGAATAGGTGCAATACGCATTACTGCCAAAATTACTCCTAAAATAAAACTGCCTATCAATGCAATTACACTAGACATAACTGTATATTTAAATCCTTCTAAATACATATCAATGTTATTCGTTAATATAGAAAAATCAGGCACATATTCTCCCCTCTTTCTTTACAAGAAGAGGATGAGTACTCTCATCCTCTCACTTTTACTATCTACTTTTCTGGTTTTTGTCCAATCCACTTCTCATATAATTTGTCATACTCCCCGCTTGCTTTCATGTCTTTAATTAAAGTATTAATCTCTTTCGTTAAATCATCTGCCCCTTTTTTCACTGCAATTCCGTATGGTTCATCTGTAAAAATTTTTCCTACTACTTCATAATTAGAATCTTGTTTTGCCATTCCGTAAAGGATCGCATTATCTGTCGTCAACACATCACCTTTACCTGCCTTTAACGCTGTAAATGCCTCACTATAATTTTCAAACTCTAATACAGTCGCTTCTGGTGACTTTTGACGAATGTTATTTGTAGATGTTGATCCTTTTACAGCTAATACTTTAACGCCTTGTTTTATATCATCAACGCTCTTAATATTGCTTCCTTTTTTCACAAGTAACGATTGTCCTGCTTTAAAATATACATCTGAAAAATCCACTTCTTTTTTGCGTTCTTCCGTAATTGTCATTGTTGCAATAATTGCATCAATATCACCATTTTTCAGCATTGGAATACGTGTTTTAGACGTTACTTCTTTCAGCTCTAGCTTCTTTTCATCTCCAAGAATCTTTTTCGCAAGTGCCTTCGCGACATCAACATCGAATCCTTCTACCTGCCCTGTTGAAGGATTTTTTAATCCAAATAAATTCGTATCATTCTTTACCCCGACTACTAATTTCCCTCGTTTCTTAATTTGTTCAACAGCCCTGCCTTGCTTCGTATTTGTTTCCTTCGCCTCATCTTTTTTACTTCCACACCCAGCAACGACAAGTACGAATAAACACGAGAATATGATTAACATAAACAACTTTTTCATTTTAAGCATAAAACTCCTCCTTTAATGGTTTAACACTCGGCTTAAAAATAGACGCGCTCTTTCTTGTTCAGGACTCGCAAAGAATTGCGCCGGTGTTGTATCCTCAATGATTTTGCCATCATCCATAAATAAAATCCGATCCGCTACTTCTCGCGCAAATCCCATCTCATGCGTGACAACAACCATTGTCATCCCTTCTTTAGCCAGTGCTTTCATAACATCAAGTACCTCTCCAATCATCTCTGGATCAAGAGCAGACGTAGGCTCATCGAATAGCATAATTTCCGGCTGCATTGCAAGTCCTCTAGCAATTGCCACCCGTTGCTGTTGTCCTCCGGATAATTGATGTGGATATACGTTAGCCTTCTCTGGAATTCCTACTTTCTCTAAATAAAACATTGCTGTTTTCTCTGCTTCTTCTTTGGAAACTTTATTTACTTTAATCGGTGCTAATGTAATATTTTGAAGAACCGTTTTATGTGGATATAAATAAAAATGTTGAAAGACCATCCCAATATTTCGCCGCAATTCATTCATGTCCGTTTTTTTATTGTGTACCTCTGTATTTTGTACAATTAATTCTCCATCTGTAATTGGCTCTAATTGATTTATACACCGAAGCAACGTACTTTTTCCTGATCCTGAAGGCCCGACAACTACTACCACTTCGCCTTTTTTCACTTGCACATTAATATTTTTCAAAACTTGAAAGTTACCATAATATTTATTTACATTACGAAATTCTATCAACATACTCCCCCTTCCCCTAACAATGCATGTACATTCTTTTTATATTCAAAAATAGTCCCAAAAATAACTTTTAGCTTCAATTTGTCCATAAAAAAAAGCAAAGAGTTTCCCCTTTGCTTCTTCATTTCTATTCTGTTAAGATACTTCTTCTTTCTTATCTTTCCCGTATTCATGCTCCCAAAAATCAGCATTTTTAATTCCTAATGGCTGCGGATCGAATACTGGATCTTTTCCTTCTTTTTTCTGTTTTTCATAATCCTTTAATGCGACTAATGCAGGTTTTTGTAATAGTAAAATCGCAATGATATTTACCCATGCCATAATTCCTACACCGATATCACCTAAAGCCCACGCCGTTGCTGCTGTTTTAATACAGCCGTAGAATACAGCTCCTAAAAAAACAAATTTTAGTACCATAGACAACCAAGGACGATCTTTATCTCGATTTAAGTACGCAATATTCGTTTCTGCAATGTAGTAATACGCCATAATTGTTGTAAACGCGAAGAATAATAACGAGATTGCAACGAAACCGTTTCCAAATCCAGGGAAAACAGATTCTACCGCCGCCTGTGTATATCCTGGTCCTGGCTGAGCACCATTTAATTTATTAACGATAAAGTTTTTTCCGCTTGCATCAAATACGTTATACATGCCTGTAATAATCATCATAAATGCTGTTGCTGAACAAACAAATAATGTATCAATGTAAACGGAAAATGCTTGCACTAAACCTTGCTTAGCTGGATGTGATACTTCAGCTGCTGCTGCTGCATGTGGTCCAGTTCCTTGCCCTGCTTCATTGGAATAAATACCACGTTTTACTCCCCAAGAAATTGCTAAACCGATAATACCACCGAAAGCAGCTTCTAATGCAAATGCACTTCTTATAATTAACATAAATGCTTCTGGCAATTTTTCAATATTCATAGCAACAATGACGCAAGCTACTAAAATATAGCCTATTGCCATAAACGGTACGACAACTTGCGCTACGTTAACAATTCGCTTCACTCCACCGAAAATAATAAGAGCTAATACGACAACTAATATAGCCCCTGATACGGTAGTATTAATACCAAAAGCCGTTTCTAAACTTACAGCAATACTATTTGCTTGTACACCCGGTAATAAAAGTCCTGTTGCAAGAATTGTCGCTGCAACGAACACTAAAGCATACCATTTAACTCCTAAACCTTTTTCGATGTAATAAGCAGGACCACCTCGGAACTGTCCTTGATGTTTCGTCTTATATATTTGCGCTAATGTCGATTCTACATAAGCAGAACCTGCTCCTAAGAAGGCTACTGCCCACATCCAAAATACAGCCCCTGGTCCACCAAATGCAACCGCTGTTGCTACCCCAGCGATATTCCCTGTCCCAACGCGCCCTGATAAAGAAAGTGCTAACGCCTGAAATGAAGAAACACCAGCCTCTGATTTTTCTCCTTGAAATGTCAGCTTCACCATTTCTCCTACGTGTCTTACTTGTAAAAACTTTGTTCGAATGGAAAAATATAAACCTACTCCTAAACATAAATAAACAAGTGCTGGACTCCAAACAATATTATTTAACCAATTTACGAAAGTTTCCAACATTCCCCCTCCTTCTTTATAAAGAATATTCAGAATATATATAAAATTATAAGTACATACCGAATCTAGGACAATATTATTTTAATAAAACAAACATATTTTTGTATAAAAAAACAAAGTATACATTTATTTTGTATACTTTGTTTTGAACAAAATGTATTATATATTCACAATTGCTTCTTCGCTTATAATTCTTTCATATAACTCTTCAGATAATTTTTGGAAGTTATCTGGCATATCTTTCCCCTTAAACTTCTTTTGGAGTGTACCGTATAGACCTATGTCACGTAAACGTAAAAATAGTGGTAACGATTCATACCAACTATCCGCCAGCCTGTGCTCATACTCATATCCTTTTCGTAACACTTGTAACTGTTTACGAGCAAAATCTGTTTTCTCTTCTGCTGTCCACGGTGTAAATAGAACAGAGTAGTATAGAACCATCGCTAAATCATGTATAAAGTAATTATAAGCCGCATCATCAAAATCAAAGATTGTTAGCTCTTTACCATCATAATGAAAATTACCTGGATGAATATCACCGTGCATAAGACCGAACGTTTCTCTTTCAACTGGAAGAGCCTTAATTTCATCCATTAATACCGCTGCAATCTTTTTCACTTGATCATCTTCTAATTCATTAATAATCCCACTTTCGTCTTCTTCCCACGTATCACGATGATTCGTTTTAGGATAGTTCATTGTTAGGCGATGCAGTTGTCCAATCGCTTTTCCCCATGCTTCAAAATAAGCATCTCCCCAATAAGGTGATCCTTCCCCTTTTACTTGCTCGCCTTTTGCATATGTAAATAAAGACGCGAAAAAGAACGTTCCATCCTCTGCTACGATTTCTTCTACGAGATTTCGAGACGTTGAATCAAGAGGTCCTGCTACCTTTGCCCCATTCTCTGCAACATATCGTAAAAAATCTAGTTCAGCCTCTACCTCTTGTTTAGAGCGATGAGAAGAATGTGTTAAACGTAATACGTAATCTTCATCATTATCACCCTTTGCCTTAAAAATATAATTTTCAAAATCTCCAAGTGGCTTTTCTTCTACTGTTACATGAAATTCCCTTGCCGCTCTTGCTAAAATTTCCTTTGTAAAAACACGTTCTACAGCTATTTCCATATATATCCCTCCTATATATCTTCTTAATTCGACACAAACGTGAGAAGTACTGCTATGAAATTGAATAATGCACAAAAGACAATGTAACGTAACTTTCAATTCTCTTCTTAAAAAAATAATCTAAGCATAAATTTCTCACAAAAAGCAAAAATTAACAGAAGTAATTTTATTCTAAAAGAGGTGGAAAGTATGACAGAGAAAAAAGAACAACAAGAGAGTAAAAAACAAAAGCATATGTTTCCATCACTTCCGGAGAACATTAATTACATTGAAAATAAACTTTCTCATTCTGATGATATAAAAAAATTAGATCTCCCTTTTCAAAACGGAAAAGGAACAATCTTATATATTGAATCTTTAGCAGATCCAAATTTAATTCATCAATTAGCTCTTGAACCATTATTAACTCGATCGGATCTGTCCTTAGATAAAGCCTTTTCCACATTAAATATGAAAAAAGAAACGAATTTAAATTATGGAGTACAGGTTTTATTACAAGGTAAATCCTTATATTTTCATGAACATGTCAATAGTTTTTGTATTTTCGAAACAGCTTTATCTTTAAAGAGAGATATAGCAGAGCCTGATAATGAAGGAATTGTGCGCGGTCCACATACTGGTTTTGTAGAGGATCTAGCAACGAATTTAACCTCTATTCGCAAACTCATTAAGAGTCCAAATTTAGTTGTTAAGTACTTTACAATCGGTGAAGAGATGCACACGAAAGTGGCAATTGCTTATATGCAAAATATAGCCAATGACGATCTAGTTGCCGAAGTGAAAAGAAGGTTAGAAAAAATTAAGACAGATGCACTTATGCCTCCAGGATACATACAAGAATTCATAGAGGATACGTCCTTCTCGCCATTTCCGCAGCAATTAAATACAGAGCGTCCAGATAGGACCGCTGCTAATTTAATGGAAGGACGGGTTGCAATTTTATCTGATGGGGACCCAACAGCGCTCATCGTACCTGTTACGTTATTCGCTTTTTATCAATCACCAGATGATTATAATAACCGCTGGATTGTAGGTTCTTTCGTCCGAATGATTCGCTTAGTAAGTTTTTTAATTGCCTTTCTCTTGCCAGCTTTATATATTGCAACTGTCGCTTTTCATCCTGATGTGTTACCGCTCGAACTTGTGTATACAATTAAAGCTTCATTAGAGAAAGTACCGCTTCCTCCTATTTTTGAAGCTCTCTTAATGGAATTAATCTTTGAATTGTTACGCGAAGCTGGTATTCGCTTGCCGAGCCGAGTGGGACAAACAATCGGTATTGTAGGTGGTTTAGTAATTGGTGATGCAATTGTAAAGGCTGGGCTTGTTTCTTACACAATGATTATCGTTGTAGCTTTAACTGCAATTTCATCTTTTCTCGTTCCATCAAATGATATGAGCTCAGCAGTTCGCATTCTTCGTTTTCCATTAATGCTTCTTGCTGCTATATTCGGATATTTAGGAATATCATTCGGTCTCATTATAACTTTTGTTCATTTATGTCAGCTACATTCATTTCATACACCATATCTTTCTCCTGTTGCCCCGATGCGGATAAAAGATATGAAAGATTCTTTCGTAAGACTACCAATTTGGTCATTTTGGGAAAGACCACATGATCCAAAGCCGAAAAAAATGCAACGCCAACATGTAACGAGAGAGGATGAGGACGGTGACAAACACGCAAAGTAAAATTTCACTAGTTCAATTTACCTTTTTCGTTATTCAATGCCAAATCGGAGTGGGCATACTTTCTCTACCGAACCGTCTTCACCTAATAGCAAAAGGTGGTGGATGGATTTCTGCTCTTATCGCTGGTCTGGCAATTCAACTTATTATTTTACTTATGTGGCTTTTCTTAAAACGATTTCCTGATGCAAATATGTATGAAAGTGTTTGTATGCTATTTGGTAATAAGTTTGGAAAACTATTAGGTTTTGCTTATGTTTTTTATTTTACACTTATCGGTATGACGGTTATGTTAAATGCTTGTAATGTCATTAAAGTATGGGTTTTACAAGCAACTCCGTGGTCTGCAATTCTCATATTATGTACAGTAGCTTGTTGTTATGTCGCTTATAATACATTTAAAGTCATCGTACGATTTTATGTCATGGCCTCTATTCTCATTATTCCAATGGCCCTTTTAATTGCCCTAGGGTTTTCCCGAGCTGATTTTTCTTATATTTTCCCACTTACAGAGGCTGGGTGGTGGAATATTATTCAAGCATCGAAAGAAACAATTACAGCCATGTATGGTTTTGAAATTATTCTTATTGCCTTTCCAAAAGTAAACGGGAGTTCTGTGGCAAAACTGAAGGCCATTTCTATCGCTAATGGATTTGTAACACTTTTTTATACTTTTACCGTTTGGATTTGCTTTATCGTATTTAGTCCAAAACAAGTTGAGCTTATTCCAGAGCCAGTTGCTTACTTATTACGCTCCTTGCATATTGGAATTATAGACCGAACGGACCTAATCTTCATACCAATTTGGATGATAACTGTCGCTGCCTCTATTGCTAGTTATTATTGTGCTGCTTCTATCGGCATTGGACACATATTCAACCTTGCTAATCATAAAAAAGCTGTTCCAATCGTTGGTATAATTGCTTTTAGTGTAGCCTTATTTATAGATACACCTGAAGAATTAAAAGTAATTGCAACTTTCACTGATAAGTTTACCTATATTTTCATCGTTGTCCTCCCTCTTTTATTTCTACTTTATTCAGTAATAAGAAAGAAGAAAGGAGAACAATATGTTCCAAAAAAGAGTTAAATTACTTTTTATATTATGTACTAGTTCCCTCCTTTCTGGCTGTTGGGATCAAGAACCATTAAGAGAAGCGAGATTAGCTTATAGTATTGGAGCTGATATTACGGAAGAGAATAAACTCCAGCAAACAATCGAGCTCGTAAAAAGTTCAAGCGGAGAACAATCTTCATTCGAGAATGAAATACATTCAGCAACCGGGCATAACATAAGAGATACAAGCGATTCCCTAAAAAAAAATGTGACTGGAAATATTCGCTATTTTAAATATGGTGTTCAATTACTAGGAACCAAAATTCTAAAAAAAGGGATACTACCCTATTTAGATGTCAGTTTTCGGGATCCAACAAATCCAACTGCTTTAGTAAAGCTTATTGCAGTAGATGGTGAAACGTCCGAGGTACTCGAAAAAAAGAAAGTAGGAAATTTATTAATTGGAGATTTTTTAAAGAAAAAAGTGAAAAGCTTAGAAGATATGAGTGTATTTCCAAAAGAAACTTTAGAAACAGCTGCTACAAAAATGTTAGACCCCGGTAAAGACTTTATACTCCCTTCCATAAAAATAAAAGGAAAAGAAGTAATTACAAACGGGTTAGCTTTATTTAACAATGATAAATTAACTGGGCATTTACCTTTGAAACAATCGGTTTTATTCGTATTATTAACCGGAAAAATGGGAACAAGTGCGCGTATAACCCAAAAGCTTACTAGCGAGAAATCAGAGAAGACATCTGATTATTTAACAATGGAAATTAGCAATCGAAAGTTAAAACGAGACTTAAAAATAACGACAGATAAAAAAGGAAATGTTTATGCTCACATTAAACTACAACTAAAAGTGATAGCGCTTGAAGCTCCAAGAGATAACCTTTATAAAATGGATGAAAGAAAAAAACTAAATAAAGAATTGTCTAAACAGCTTACGAAAGAAGCTAAAAAGATAACTAACAAGCTACAAAAAGCTAACTGTGATGCTTTCGGTATCGGAAGACACCTTATCGCCTATCACCCTGACTTATGGAAGAAAAAAAATTGGAATAAAGATTATGCAAAAGTAAAATTCAAACCTGAGGTAGATGTAAATATTTTGTATAGTGGTGTCTTAAAATAAAAAGGTTGTATGCCGCTCGGGCATACAACCTTTTTATTTCGTATATCGATACACAATTGATTCATATGGTCTTAAGTTAAGTTTTGTAATATCCTTGCTGCAATCTTTATAATTCGACAGTAGTACCTCTTGTTTCATTCCATCTAATTGAACATGAGCTGGTACAGAATACTTTATTTCTTCTCCATAGAAGTTATTGATAACAAGTAATATCTCATCATTTACAGTACGTGTATATGCCCAAATCTTAGGATGATTCTTATCTAAAATAGCATATTCTCCTTCTGTCATAACATCATATGTTTTTCTTAGTTCAATTAGTTTTTTATAATGATAAAATACAGACTCTTTATCGGCTAGTGCCTTCTCTACGTTTATTTCTTTAAAATTTTTAGCCGCTGAAATCCAAGGTGTACTTGTTGTAAACCCGCTATTTATTTCTTCATTCCACTGCATCGGAGTGCGAGAGTTGTCACGAGATTTTTGCTTTAAAATCCCGATAATATCTTCTTTTGATAGCCCTTCTTTTAGCTTTATATCGTATATATTTAACGATTCCACATCACGATATTGCTCGATGGACTCAAATTTAGGATTCGTCATACCGATTTCTTCCCCCTGATAAATATAAGGCGTTCCTTGCAGCATGTGCATAGCTGTCGCTAACATTTTTGCAGATTCGTTTCGGTACTTTCCATCATCACCAAAGCGTGACACAATGCGAGGCTGGTCATGATTACACCAAAATAACGCATTCCATCCTCCGCCCTTTTGCATTTCAATTTGCCAGTTAGACATAATCTCTTTTAATTTAATGAAATCAAACTCTGCTTTCTTCCACTTATCACCATTCGGATAATCTACTTTTAAATGATGGAAACTAAACGTCATGCTCAGTTCATTGCGCTCAGGATTAGAATATTTAATACAATTATCAATTGTCGTAGAAGACATTTCTCCAACTGTAATTACATCTTTTCCTGCAAAAACATTGCGGTTCATCTCTTGTAAATATTCATGAACACGCGGGCCATCTGTATAATACTTGCGTCCATCACTTGTCGCAGTATTACCTTCATCGTTTAAGAAGCATTGGTCTTTTGAAATTAAATTAATGACATCTAATCGGAATCCCGTTACCCCTTTATCCAGCCAAAAGCGCATCATATCATATACTTCTTCACGAAGTTTTTCATTTTCCCAATTCAAATCAGCTTGTGTTTCATCAAATAAATGTAAATAATATTGCTCCGTCTTCTCATCATATTTCCAAGCAGATCCACCAAACTTAGACTGCCAATTATTTTTTTCATCACGCCAAATATAGTAATTACGATATGGACTATTTTTATCTTCCTTCGCTTCTTTAAACCACTTATGTTCAGTCGAACTATGATTTACAACAATATCAAGCATAATCTCAATGTTACGTACTTTCGCTTCTGCTAAAAGTTCTTCAAACTCTTCCATCGTTCCGTAAGATGGATCAATGCTGTAGTAATCACTTACATCATATCCATTATCATTTTGTGGTGATTGGTATATCGGTGTTAACCATATATAATCCACTCCGAGTTCTTTTAAATAATCTAGTTTCTCTGTAACCCCTTTTATATCCCCGGTTTCCCTATTGTAATAACTATTAAAGCTCTTCGGATAAATTTGATAGACTACACTTTTATGCCAATCCTTCATGTTTAACTTCCTCCTACTTCTGTTTGACTCTTTTTGCAAATAACCATGTTAAAGTAAATGGGATTACAACTGCGATAATCATTCCGACAATAAACATTGGAATCGATTTCGGAATGATAGAAATAAATGCTGGCAATCCGCCAATTCCGATAGCAGGTGCTAATACACCATTTAATGTAATGAATATCGCTGCCACAGCAGACCCTATAATCGCTGCATAAAACGGGAACTTATTTCGTAAATTCACACCAAACATCGCTGGTTCTGTAATACCGAAGTATGCTGAAATGGCTGATGTTGATGCCATACTTTTATCATTTTGATTTTTAGAAATCCAGAACATCGCAAGTGCCGCACTACCTTGGGCAATGTTAGAAAGAGCAATCATCGGCCAAATAAATGTACCGCCATGTTGTGCAATCAATTGTAAATCAATTGCAATAAACATATGATGCATACCTGTAATTACAAGCGGTGCATATAATGCTCCAAATAATACTGCTCCAACTACTGGTACTGTTTCATATACACCTACTAATCCTACTGTTAATAAATCTCCAATATGACGTGTAACTGGACCGATAATTCCTAATGCTAACACACCTGTCACAACGATTGTTGTAATTGGTACAACTAATAATTGAATTGCATTTGGTACATGTTTCTTTAAGAAAATTTCTACTTTACTTAATACAAATGCTGCTACTAAAACAGGTAAAATTTGTCCTTGATATCCTACCTTCTCAATTTGGAACAGTCCTAGAATATTGAAGTACTCAATCTTTTGCCCCTCTAAACCAGTCGCTGCTTTTCCATAATCCCAAGCGTTTAATAAGGCCGGGTGCACAAGCATTAATCCCATAACAATCCCTAGTATTGGACTACCACCAAAACGCTTCGTTGCTGACCACCCGACAAGTGCTGGTAAGAATACGAATGCTGTATTGGCCATCATATTAATTAAATCCCAAAGCCCGCCTAAGTTTGGATAAACATCTAATAAATTTTTCCCATCAAAAAATAAGTCCTTTGCGCCTAATAGGTTGTTAATACCCATTAGTAAACCAGCTGTTACGATCGCTGGTAATATTGGCATAAATACATCCGAAAATATTTTTACAAACTTTTGAGCTGGATTTAACTTTTGGTTACCTGAATCTTTTACGTCAGCTACAGTCGATTCTTTCATACCCGCAAGCGTTATCAATTCCGCATATACTCGATCTACATCCCCTGGACCAATTACAATTTGAAATATCCCAGCGTTATGAAAAGCTCCTTTCACTAATGAAACAGACTGTAATTTATCATTATCTATTTTACTTTCATCTTTTAAAGCGATACGGAGCCTCGTCACACAGTGCGCAGCTTGTTCAATATTGTCTTTCCCACCAATATACTGCAACACTTCCTCTGCTGTTTTACGATAGTCTTTCCCCATATTCCCGTCCCTCTTTTCTTTTTTTGATACCGTTTACAATTACATATTAACTCGTATATATAAGTTAGTCAACACTCGTATGTACGAGTTTGTGTTTTTTTTATAAAAAAAAGAGATGAAACAATATTTTGTTCCACCTCTTTACTTCCTACGTGCCACATCCGAAAAGTGAAAAATATCTAAGCGGTGGCGTGATTCTGTATATTCAAACTGACTTCCATCATACAAATGTGTAAAGTTTTTCACAACGACAACATAGTCTGTTCCATTTAAATCTAAATACTTTCTGTCATCCTCTGTACATGGCTGTACTTCAATTACCCTCTGTGAATAACTAATATGTAGCCCAAGCTCTTTCTCAATGTATTTATAAATCGATGTAGCTGCAATTTCTCTCGTTAAGCCTGGAATATATTCCGATACAAAATGGTTTATATCTAAAATTACTTTTTCTCCATCAATATTTCGTACACGTTTAATATGGTCAATCACTGTTTTTTCTTTCACGTTTAATAACTTTGCTACGTCTTTCGTCGCTTCAATTTTCTCCATTTCTACGACGTCTGTAATACAATGACGCCCTAAACGTTCATTTTCTTCTTGGAAACTTACAATACCACCAAAATTAAATTCAATATTTTTTCGCTTTAAAACAAACACACCTTTTCCGTGAATTTTTTGTACATATCCACGCTCTTGCAGTAAATCTACCGCTTTTCTTACCGTGCCTCGGCTTGCCTCATACTGCTTCATTAATTCTGTTTCTGATGGGATTTTGCATCCCTCTTTTAATTGTTTATTATCAATAGATTTACTGATTTCTGTATAAATTTGTTCATACTTACTCATCATCTACAATAGCCCCTTGTCACCTTATAATTCTATATGTATTATAACATGCTTCACTCTTCTGCCAATCTCTCACTTATTTTCCATTACAAGAAAAATATAGGTAAATATTTAATCTTTAAAACGTATTTTTATAAAATTTTTTATATTTTTCTTTTCATTCAAAAAAACATGTAGTATACTAACTTCAAAATCAGAGGAGAAAGGGAGCAAAGAACTATGCTTACTTATACAACAACTGTAGTTACATTTGCACAAAAACATCATCATCATACGTAACCCTTGAAACCTAGCGGAAAAATTACGCGTAGGTACAAGGGTTATTCCCGTTGTACCTACGCTTTGGCGAAAGAGCCATGTAGGTATTTTTTTATCTACATGGCTCTTTTTTTATTGTCAAAAAGCTAGTGAAAAATGATGTTTAAGCAAAACTTACTACAAAGGAGTTAACAAAAATGGAAACGAAAAAATGGGGATTATGGGTTTTAACAGCATTTGTTATCGGGAATATGGTTGGCGGTGGCGTATTTATGCTTCCAGCAAATTTAGCACAAGTATCAGGTCCAATGGGTTCTACACTCGCATGGAGTATTACAGGCCTTGGCGTATTTATGATTGCACTTGTATTTGGAAATTTAGCGATTCGTAAACCAGAATTAAAAGCTGGACCACAAAGCTATGCTCAAGCAATGTTTCCTTCAAAAAAAGCTGGTAAAGTTGCAGGATATAGTATGGCATGGGGATATTGGGCTGCTAACTGGGCTGCAACAGCATCTGTTATTATTTCCTTCGCTGGATATTTATCAACATTCTTTCCAGTTTTACAAAGTAAGCAAATTCTTTTTTCAATAAACGGATTTTCACTAGAACTCGGAAAAGGGTTAACTTTCCTCGTATGTAGCCTTATGCTGTGGGGAATTCAATATATTCTTTCTCAAAATATTGATCGAGCTGGAAATATGAATCTACTTGCTACCATTGCAAAAATTATCGGATTTACAATGTTTATTGTAATTACATTATTCATTTTCAATGCTTCTAATTTCGGAGACGGTCAAACCTTTATGAATGAAGCAGGACAATCAATCTCATTAGGTGGACAAATCAATTCAGCTGCTATTGCAACACTCTGGGCATTTATCGGTATTGAATCAGCAGTTATGCTTTCTAATCGTGCAAAATCACAGCGCGATGTAAAAAAAGCTACGATTTTCGGATTAATTATCGCTCTTCTTATTTACATGTCAATTACTTTACTTACAATGGGAGCTCTTCCGCAAGATGCTTTAAAAGAGTCTCAAAAACCATTAGTAGACGCATTAAATTTAGCAATTGGAAATAAAGGCGCATATATAATGGCTTTACTCGCTCTTATATCTTTATTTGGATCTACAGTTGGCTGGATCGTTGTTAGTTCAGAAGTACCTTACCAGGCAGCAAAAAATGGACTTTTCCCTAAGTTTTTCGGGAAAACAAATAAAAAAGGTAGTCCTTCAAAATCATTATTGATTACAAATGTAATGACGCAAATTTTCTTATTTTCAACGATTTCTGGTACTGTTTCAGAAGCGTATAGTTTCGCTATCGTCGTAGCAACATTAGCCTATTTAATTCCATACCTTGTTTCTACCTTGTACCAATTAAAATTAGTTATTACAGGAGAAACGTATGATATACTGCCAGGATCTCGAGTAAAAGATGGAATCATTACTACATTGGCGTTGGTATACTCTATTTGGGTTATCAAAACGGGAACTGCTGATTTAAAAACATTCTTCTTAGGAATTGGATTATTCGTATTAGGCCTTATTCTCTATCCAGTACTAATGAAAGACTCACAAAAAACGGATTAAATAAAGAGAAGCTGCTGGCTTCTCTTTTTTATTAAAAATCTGTAATTAACTTTTCTTTTAGCTCTCCTACAGATAAAGGTTTCGCATAATAAAATCCCTGTACATAATCACAGCTCATTGATTGTAACAAACTCTCTTGCTCTACTGTTTCTACTCCTTCAGCAACTACTGCTAAATTTAAACTATGAGCAATTTCGATAACGGATTTTACAATCGTTCGTTCTGGTTGTGCGTGATCATAATGAAATTCACGAATAAAATTACGATCAATTTTTACAATATCCAGTGGTAGTTGTTTTAAATAATATAAGGAAGAATAGCCAGTTCCGAAATCATCCAAAGCAATTAAAACACCCATATTTCTTAATTCTTGTAATGTAGCAATAATATAATCAAAATGGCGGACTGCAATGCTTTCCGTTATTTCTAATATTAAACGGTTCGGAGGAAAACCAGTTCTCTTTAAAATGCTACGTACGGACAAAATAAAACGTTTCTGCATTAATTGTTGTATAGATAAATTCACAGATAACTTTAGTCCTTCTTGATAATTTGGCAATGTTTTAAACAAGCGACATGATTTTTCTAATACCCAGTCTCCTAGCTTTATAATAAGTCCAGACTCTTCAGCTACAGGGATAAATTCGCTTGGTGAAATAGGTCCGTCTTCTGTCATACAACGTACTAGAGCTTCTATACCAGAATATCTCTTCGTTTTCAAATCAATAATAGGCTGCAATGCTACATCTAACTCTTCGTCACGAATTGCCTTTTGCAAAGCAAACTCAACTTTCATTCTACGATTTATTTTCGCACGTAGCTCATCTGTAAAGAAACATGCAGCGTTTCTCCCCTGTTCTTTTGCACTATACATAGCTAAGTCAGAGTTTTTCAATAAAGTTTCCACATCTTGTCCGTCTTGTGGATAAGAACAAAGTCCTAGACTAGCTGAAATGTATACTTCATGGCCTTCCAGCATAAATGGTGCCTGAAAACATGACAACACAGATGTCGCTAACTGACTCATATCATCTTGTCTATGATTTTTTGTTAACAGCACAAATTCGTCGCCACCTAGCCTAGCCAGAACATCTTTCTCTCCTAGTACATAATGCAACCTTGAAGCAACTTCGCTTAAAAGTAAATCCCCTATCATATGACCTAATGTATCATTTACTAATTTAAAACGATCCAAATCAAAGTAAATCATACCAAATTCTTTTTTATCTGCAATCAATTTATTAACGGTCGTTATTAATTGTAAACGGTTAGGCAAACTCGTTAAGGCATCATGATAGGCAAGTTCCCTATAACGACTTTCACTTAGCCGCAATCTATGTTCCGCTTCTTTTCTACTACTAATATCATTTCGAATTGCGATAAACTGGTATGGCTCTCCTTTTTCATTTAAAAATGGAACAATTGTTGTTTTGACCCAATAATATGTACCATCTTTTGCTCGATTCCGAATCTCACCTGTCCATACTTTCCCATTCAAAATACGTTTCCATAATTCTTGAAAAAAGTTTTTTGGATGATGTCCTGAATTTAAAATACGGTGATCTTTTCCAATTAATTCTTCTCTTTTGTATTTAGAGATTTCACAAAATTTATCATTTACATATGTAATAAGACCTTTTCGATCTGTAATTGCAACAATTGAAGACTCATCTAATGCTAACTTTAAATCTCGCAATGAAGAGTCATATAATGCATGACCTCTCTGTTCTAGCATGCGCATCTCTCCTTGCTTCTATCTGACTAAAACACAACCTGTTTCTCTTCATAGAAATAGAGATATTTCATTTTCTAATACTAGCCCATTACATAAATTATCTTTTTAAATAGACCGATTAAAATAACATAATATTATTTGTAATAAAAAGCAATATTATACCGTTCCAATTATAACTAGTAGCTTCTCATCTCCCTAATGATTTCGCGCCTTATTATACTGCAATCTCTTTAAGTGGCTCTATGCAAGCCTTGTTTCCAACTAATACCACTCACATCTGATCTCTTTGTTTTTAATAACGAAATAGAAATTAGACCATACTACATAACTATTCACGAATAATAATATAAAACTCTATATCAATGTATATGTTTTTGAATTACAATAACAAAATATTAACATATTTTCACCTTAATTTTGGAAGTATTTTATAAATAAATACCGTATTAAACTAAAAAAGAGGATAGCCTCTTTTTTAGTTTAATACGAATATGGTATTTGCTGATAACCTGGGTATGGCATTGGATACGTTACAGGGTATGGTGATGGATAAGCTACTGGATATGGAGCTGGATAATATCCTCCACTTGTTGCACCTGTTAATGCACCAGCTGTCAGTCCGCCTAACACTCCTCCTGCAAAGCTTCCAGGGAAAAATCCGCCTCCCCATGAACTACCACCACCCCAGCCCCATCCGCCTCCGTGATGATGATGGTGATCATAGTGATGATGTCCGCCGTTATGATTGTGCCCACCATGATTGTGTCCTCCA
This sequence comes from Bacillus sp. FAU20, assembly GCF_056033865.1. Lineage (NCBI taxonomy): Bacteria > Bacillati > Bacillota > Bacilli > Caryophanales > Bacillaceae > Bacillus > Bacillus sp. FAU20. The sequence goes on along the minus strand of NZ_JBVYHY010000027.1, from coordinate 303,507 downwards.
TGATGATGATTTCGATAATAAAATCCATTATTTTCTATATAATTCATGCTTCTCCGCTCCTTTTCGATTTTTTCATTTTCATATGCGTTAAGAGTGGGATAAAAAATGGGATAGTACACTGTATGTAGGACAAATGCGGAAAGTATAGGTGAAATGTCTATATTTTGTAAAAAAAGCAAAACACCTTATAATAAAGATGTCATATTACATCTTCTATTTAAGAAGTCTATATTGAAAAAAGATTAGGGGAATTATATAGAAATGAAGAAGCCTATCGTTCAATTACTATTAATATTTATAATTGTATCTATCGTTCTGTTCCTATTAAATACATCGTATATTTCGTTATATACATTTGTCGGTGCCCTATGGTCCATCACAATCGTAGGAATTTCATTCGTTATTTTTATAGAAAATAGATCTCCACAAAGTACATTAGCGTGGTTTTTAGTATTAGCACTTCTTCCTATTATAGGTGTGCTTTTATACGCTATTTTCGGGCGCAGCCGCTGGAGAAGAAAAAAACATCTCCATCGTTCAGAAGAACAAAGAAAATTATTCCGTGAAATATTAGAAGGAAGAAGACTAGAGTTATTACTCACAGTCCCACTAAATGAACGTTCCATACATTTAACAGAAGTCATACAAAAATTTGGAGGCGGTCCTGTCGCAGATAGAACAACTACAAAACTTTTAACAAACGGAGATCAAACATTTTCAGAAATTTTGCGAGCTATAGATCAGGCAAAACATCATATACATATTCAATACTACATTTATAAATCTGATGAAATTGGTACAAAAGTTCGAGATGCTTTAATACAAAAAGCAAAAGATGGTGTTATTGTACGTTTCCTTTATGATGGTCTTGGAAGTAATACGTTAAGAAGACGATTTTTGCAACCTATGAAAGAAGCTGGGATTGAAATAGTAGAATTTGACCCTATTTTTTCAGCTTGGTTACTTGAAACGGTCAATTATCGTAACCATCGAAAAATCGTTATTGTAGATGGAGAAATTGGTTTTACCGGAGGACTCAACGTCGGTGATGAATATCTTGGCCGTTCCAAGAAATTTCCTGTTTGGCGTGATAGTCATTTAAAGATAGAAGGAAAAGCATTATATAAATTACAAGCAATCTTTCTAGAAGACTGGCTCTATGCCTCTAGTGGTTTAAATACTTATTCCTGGGATCAATTCATGAATAGACAATACTTCCCAGGTAAAGAGATTTCAAATGCAGAAGGTGCTGTTCAAATCGTAGCAAGTGGACCAAGCTCCGATGATAAAAGTATTCGTAATACATTATTAGCTGTTATGGGCTCTGCAAAAAAATCCATTTGGATCGCTACCCCCTACTTTATTCCAGATCAAGAAACTTTAACATTATTACGCTTAAGTGCAATTGCCGGAATAGATGTACGGATTTTATATCCAGGTAAAAGTGATAGCATCATTAGTGATCAAGCATCTCAATCCTATTTCACTCCGCTTTTAAAAGCTGGTGCTTCTATTTACAGTTATAAAGATGGTTTTATGCATGCAAAAATTGTACTCGTTGATGATACAATTGCAACTATTGGAACAGCGAACATGGATGTACGTAGCTTTGAATTGAATTACGAAATTATTAGCGTACTTTATGAATCAAAAACAGTTCACGATATTAAACGTGATTTTGAAGAAGATTTTAAACATTCAACTGAAATTAAATGGAACTCTTTCCAAAAAAGAAGTATAAAAAAACGCATATTGGAGTCTTTCATGAGGCTCATTTCTCCTTTACTGTAGGCAATCAACTTCATCTTGATTGCTTTTTCTTTTCCCTTTATCCTCCTTCCTTTTCTTTGCATACCATATTAAAACAAGTTATCATAAGATGTATTACTTTATGAAAATAATGTTAGGTGGGAAATACATGTTAGAACAATTTCATATACATGCTGATTTAAAACAACAGCTTTCTACGATTCATGAAAAGAATAAACAAGAAGCTGGTGAAAATGCACATTTAATCGGAACGAAAATATATAAAGCGTCTGATAATAGCATTATTGAAGATGCAATTACAGCACTTCTTCTTGGCAAGAACATTCTATTAAAAGGACCGACTGGTAGTGGTAAAACAGTACTAGCGGAAACTCTTTCTTCTTTATTCCAAAAACCAATGCATAGCATTAACTGCTCTGTCGACTTAGATGTAGAGGGTATTTTAGGATACAACACACTACAAACGAAAGATGGTGCATCTGAAGTTTCATTCGTTAACGGTCCTCTTATGAAAGCAATGAAGAACGGTCACTTCCTATATATTGACGAAATCAATATGGCAAAACCTGAAACTTTACCGCTACTTCACGGCGCATTAGATTACCGTAAAATGATTACAAACCCATTTACACAAGAGGTTGTATTCGGTGATGACGAATACCGTGTAATTGCTGCGATTAACGAAGGTTACGTTGGAACAAGTGAGCTAAATGAAGCATTAAAAAACCGTTTCGTTATTATTGAAGTTCCTTACATTCAAGGTGACACATTAAAAGAACTATTATTAGCAGAATCAAAATTAAATGATGTTGCAACAATTGAAAAGTTTGTTGCATTTGCAAGCGACCTTATGCCTTTAGCTCGCGATGGACGTGTAAGTGAAGAAGCAGCAAGTATTCGTGGTATTATCGACGCATGTGATTTAGGTGTATATATTCCTGTTATGCGAGCGATTGAACGAAGCATAATTGCAAAACTTAATGATGAAACAGAACAAATGACTGTCCGTGAATTAGCAGAAAGTTATTTCTTTGAGGGATAATTTATGAGACAAATTTTTAGTGACAAAAAAATTGATGCGTCGCTGTTTCTACAAATGGAAAATTTAATGTATGCCCTTCTAAAAGAAGACGATGCCTATCTTGAATATGGCTATAAAGCATACTACGACGAAATTGAAAAGAAAGTTGTCATTAGTCACTTTTGGGATGATCGAAAAGAAGAAGATACAGTAATCGGATTAAAAAGCGAAGTGTTCTTAAAAGCACTTGGTAATAAACATTACTCGGACATGACTTTAATTCGTTCTTATGCGATTGAATTGCAAGAATCGCCCCTAAAAAAGTTTTTAACACAATTATTTGTTCTATTAGAAGATTTACGCGTTGAGGAAATCGTAAAGAACTTACGTCCTGGCACGAAGCATGTTTTTAAACGTCGAAAAGAAATGTACCGCAACTATTTCGGCTCTCAAAATGAAATAAACCGCGTTCGTAATTATCACAGTGATCGTCTATTTTGCCTATGCTATCTTTCATTAACGAGCGATAAATATGAAATGTTTAATAATGAATATTTTGAGCAAATTGAAGCGATTTTACATGAAACATTCCAAGCACGTAACACAGAAGATATTATGTATATCGTTGAGAAAATTCGCTATCGCTTAGAGGCGCTTCTTGAAAGTGATATGCTTAACAACTATTTCGGACATGCTCCACTTTACTTATCTGTCCTTGCAGACGAAAAGAACTGTCGCGTCGAAGATTTAGCAAATGATGATACGCAGCTTATAGATGACGATGAAAATAAAAACAAAATGGATGAAAGTTTCTCCACATGGCATCGTGAAAATAAAAATAACGAAAACGAGAACTTTTTACGCTTTGAATTAGAAAGCGGAACAAAAACTAATATGATGGGTGATACTGCCCGTGAATCAGAAGATGGCGACCAAGCACTTGGTTCTGTACAAGGTACTTCACAAAAAAGTACACAATCCAACTTTGATGGCGCTGATACAGAAGAAGCAAGGGCTTCACACGCTTCTAGCCAGCACGACGGTGCATACGGTAAGTATAATGTAGGTGCTTCTCATACATTTAAAGAAGCTCGCAAACCAAACTCAGATGAGAAAAAAGATTACCAAGCTATCAAATCAGTCGTTAATAAAGATGTAAAAGAATTAAAGAAAATTATCGAAAAAACAATTGAAAATAAAACGAATGCGAATAGCGATAAATATTACGGAAGACTTCGTAAGAAATTCCTTCGTATTTATACCGAAAAACAACCGCGTATGTTTTATAAAAAAGGACAAGAGTCACAAGAACTCGATGTTGCATTCCAACTGTTAGTTGACTGTTCTGGTTCTATGTATAACAAAATGGAAGAAACGAAGAAGAGTGTTGTACTATTCCATGAAGCTTTAAAATCTTTAAAAATCCCACACGCTATTAGCGGATTTTGGGAAGATGCCTCTAGCGCTAAACCTGAAGATAAACCAAACGTTATCCATGAAGTTGTAAATTATAAAAACTCAACGTTACCAAACGTTGGTCCAGAAATTATGCAACTTCGTGAAGAAGAAGATAACCGCGACGGATATATTATTCGTATCGTTTCTGAAAAACTTGCCAAAAGACCTGAGAAACATAAATTCTTACTAGTCTTCACAGACGGTGAGCCTTCTGCGCTAGACTATCAACAAGACGGAATTTTAGATACGCATGAAGCTGTTAAACTCGCGCGTAAAAGTGGTATGGAAGTAATCGGTATCTTCATCGAAGAAGGCGAAGCGAAAGAAGCAACTTATCAATTGATGAAAAACATTTATAACCATCACTTCTTAGTTGCAAATCATGCTGAAGATTTACGATTGAAGATTAAACCATTGCTGAAAAAACTATTACTGAAGACGATTGAATAGAAAATAGGAGCCTTGTGGCTCCTATTTTTTCGTTCAATTACTTTGTTTCTGGTTGAAACTTGTACGGAATGGCTACTTCTAATAAAGATTCAAATCCTGCGTCATAGTATGGGAAACGCTCATTCACAATTTTTCGATCCACCCACTCTATTGCAGAAATTTCACCTTCATCTTCCGCAATAAGTTCACCTTTTACTACATTCGCTCGGAATGTAAAAAATAGTGCATGATTCCCTGATTCTTCAAAGAATTTTTCATTGATCGCAACAAGTCCACCTAACGTAGCAGTTAAACCTGTCTCTTCTTTCACTTCTCTTATTAGTGCTTCCTCTAATATTTCACCTTTTTCCACAGCCCCGCCTGGCAATGACCAAACATTTTGTTCTACATTATGTACCATTAATATTTTATCTGTTTCTTCGTCATGTATTAGTGCATATACAACGTCAACTCTTTGCACAAGACTTCTCTCCCTTCCAAAATGATGAAGAGCCGATTCCTAAGAATCGACCCTTCCTATTAATTCATCACTAACCCAGCTGTGAGCTTTTTTTTTAACTTATCCAGCATGTCAGTTGTCATTTTGTCTAAATCGTATTCTGCTTTAAAGCCCCACTCTTTCATTGCTGCAGTTGCGTCAATAGAGTTTGGCCAGCTATCAGCGATTGTTTGACGAGCTGGATCTACTGCATAATCCATTGTAAACGTCGGAATGTGTTTACGAATTGACGCTGCAATTTGCTCTGGCTCGAAGCTCATTGCTGTAATGTTAAATGCATTTCTATGCACTAGCTTACTTGGATCAGCTTCCATTAATGAAATGATTGCTTGTAAAGCATCAGGCATATACATCATGTCCATATATGTTCCTTCAGCAATGTATGAGGTGTATGCACCTTTTTTAATCGCCTCATAATAAATTTCAACTGCATAATCAGTCGTTCCGCCTCCTGGAGGAGCTACGTAAGAAATTAAACCTGGGAAACGGACACCGCGCGTATCTACGCCAAACTTTTGATGATAATAATCACATAGTAATTCTCCTGCTACTTTGTTCACCCCATACATCGTAGTAGGACGCTGAATTGTATCTTGCGGTGTATTATCTTTTGGCGTCGATGGACCGAATGCACCGATAGAACTTGGCGTGAAGAACTTACAGTTTAATTCACGAGCTGCTTCTAATGCATTTACAAGTCCACCCATATTTAAATTCCATGCAAATAACGGATTTTTTTCTGCTGTTGCTGAAAGTAAAGCTGCTAAATGAATAATTGTATCTACTTCATTACGCTTTGCGATATCATGTAGTTTTTGTCCATCTGTTACATCTAACGTTTCAAATGGACCAGATGTTACTACTTCACTATCTGTTTCACGAATATCTGTTGCAATAACATTTGATGCGCCGTATACATCACGAAGTTTCATTACTAATTCAGAACCAATTTGCCCTAAAGAACCGGTTACTAGAATTTTTTTCATTTTCCCCACTCCTCATTTGCAAGCTATTCAAAAGATGTCGTTACTTAAATGATGCCCATTTCTTTTCCTACTTTTTCATACTTACGAATTGCTTCATCTAACATTTCTTTCGTATGAGCTGCTGTAGGCATATTACGAACACGACCTGTTCCTTTAGCTACAGTTGGGAACACGATAGATTTTGCGTATACGCCTTCCTCATTTAGACGTTTACTAAACTCTTGTGTTAACACTTCGTCACCAATAATACAAGGTGTAATTGGCGTTTCACTTTCCCCAATGTTAAAGCCAAGTTCTTTTAATCCTTGTTTCAAGTAGCGGCCATTTTCCCATAAACGATCATGTAGCTCTGTGCTTTCCATTAAAATTTCAATGGATCGCATACATGCAGCTGCATCAGCTGGTGTTAATGCTGTAGAGAATAAGAATGGACGTGAACGAACTTTTAACCAGTCAATTAAGTTTTGTTTCCCTGCTACATATCCACCAATTACCCCAATTGCTTTTGATAATGTACCAATTTGGAAATCAACTTTATCAGATAGACCGAAGTGCTTTACAGTTCCTGCACCTTTTCCAAGTACGCCTGAACCGTGTGCATCGTCTACATATGTCATTAAATCTAATTCTTCTGCAATCTCAACAATTTCTGGTAATTTCGCAACATCTCCGTCCATTGAGAAGACACCGTCTGTAATTACCATTAATTTATTGTAAAGACCTGATTCTTTCGCCGCGATTGCTTTTTGGCGTAAATCTTCCATATCCGAATGTTTATAAACAATAATTTTGGCTTTTGATAGACGACTACCATCAATAATAGAAGCATGGTTTAATTCGTCTGAAAGAATTGCATCATTTTTATCCATAACGGCTGAAATCGCTGCCATATTACAGTTAAATCCTGATTGGTAAGCAATTGCTGCTTCTGTATGTTTAAACTTTGCAATTGTCTCTTCTAATTTAATATGCAAATCTAAAGTACCGTTAATTGTACGAACAGCTCCTGCCCCAACACCGTACTTATGAATTGCACCAATTGCTGCTTCTTGCAAACGGCTATCTGTTGCTAATCCAAGATAGTTGTTTGAAGATAAGTTAATATATTCTTTTCCGCCAATTGTAATGATCGGTCCATTTGAACTCTCAAGCGGATCAATTACGTTATAAAGCCCCTTTGATTTTAAATCCTCTAAATTTTCTTCTAAAAATTTCGCAAGTGTTTTACTAGACATCGTGAAGCCTCCCATCGTTCATGTAAGCGAATTATTGTCTTAATAGTTCCAATAATCCCTCTACTAGCTTAACACGTTTTCAGAATTTATTATAGAAAAATAGTTTAAAGTAACCGCTTACAATTTTAGATTATATATGATTCATTACAATAAATCTATGATTTACTTTTCATATTTGATAGAATTAAAAAAATATTTCGGGAGGTTTCAAACATGGCATTTACAGAATCTGATGTATACAATAACACAGCATTTTTCGAACAATATATGAAACGAAGATACCGAGAAAATAGCCCAAATGAATCCATTGAAAAACCAGTATTCTTTCAGCTCATTGGTCATGTACAAGGAAAACAAATTCTCGATTTAGGCTGTGGTGACGCTAAGTTTGGCGCGGAATTATTAGAAAAGGGATGCCACTCTTACACCGGCATTGAAGGCTCCGAATTTATGTATGAAAAAGCTAAAAAACAACTAGAAAATAAAAATGGATCTGTTCATTTTTTAAACCTCAAAGATTATACCTACCCCTCTTCCACTTTTGATTTAGTAACATCTAGACTCGCCTTACATTATATTGAACATCTTGATACCATTTTTCAAAAAGTGTTTCAAACTTTAAAAACAAATGGCACCTTTACCTTTAGCGTTCAACATCCCGTAATTACTTCTTCGTTTGAAAGCTTACAAACAAGTGGTAAAAGAACGAGTTGGCTCGTCGATCATTACTTTAAACTAGGCAAACGGGTTGAACCATGGATTGACCAAGAAGTTATTAAATATCATCGTACAACGGAACAGTATTTCACATTATTACAGCAAGCTGGATTTACCATTACATCATTAAAAGAAGCTACACCAAATTCAACCTATTTTCAAAATGAAGAAGAGTATAAACGTCGCTTACGAATTCCTCTCTTTCTCTTATTTTCTTGTACAAAATAAAAAAAACGATGAATCACTCATCGTTTTTTTATCTCATTGCCTGGGCAACTTCTTTAACTACACGTCTTCCTCTTCCGTGCGGGATACAAAGTGGTGTTCCAAACAACGGATCCGTACTAATTTGACACTCCATTCGGAATACATCACGTACTAGTTTCTCATCTACCACTTCTTCAGGTTTACCTTGTGCATATATTTGTTTATCTTGAATTGCTACAATGTTATCTGCATAGCGGCATGCCAAATTTAGATCATGTAATACCATAACAATTGTTCTTTGTTCTGTTTCATTTAATTCGAATAATAAATCTAGCACTTCAATTTGGTGAGTCATATCTAAGTATGTAGTTGGCTCATCCAGTAAAATAATATCTGTATCTTGTGCAAGTGTCATTGCGATCCAAGCACGTTGACGTTGTCCACCTGAAAGGGCATGCACATCTCGCTCAGCAAATTCTGTCATACCTGTTGCTGCAAGTGCCTTCTGTACCATTTCCTCGTCTTTTTCTGACCATTGCTTCAGCCATGTTTGATATGGATAACGCCCTTGCTTTACAAGTTGTAATACTGTAAGTCCTTCTGGTGCTTGTGGTCCTTGCGGTAAAATCGCCATTTGACGAGCAATTTGCTTCGTTTGCATACTTTGAATTGCTTGATTATCTAACAAAATATCACCATTTGTTGGCTTTAATAATCTGGCTAGTGAACGTAATAAAGTTGATTTCCCGCAACCGTTAGAACCAATAAAAATTGTAATTTCTCCTTTTGGAATTTCTAAGTTCAGCTCATCAATAATAATTGTTTCACCATAAGACAACGTCAAGCGTTTCGTCTCCAATGCTTTTTGCATATTCATCTCCCTTTATGAATTCCGACTTTTATAAAGTAAATAAATAAAATAAGGTGCACCAATTGCTGATGTAAATACCCCTGCTGGAATTTCAAGTGGTGTGAAAATTGTACGCCCTATTAAATCTGCAGCAAGTACTAGAATTGCACCGACAATAGCTGCAACTGGGAGTAATGCACCGTATAAAGAACCAACTAATCTTCGTGAAATATGTGGTGCCATTAAACCGACAAATCCAATCCCTCCGGCAAAAGCTACCGCACCACCAATTAAAGCTGTACTAAGTAATAACATAAATACACGCGACTTTGTTAAAGGAACCCCAAGTCCTACCGCTATATCATCCCCTAGCTCTTGTGCATTTAAATGCCTAGCTGCGATAAATGATATTACTGTTAAAATGAGAACCCAAGGCGCAAGTACCATAACATTTTGCCAAGAAGATCCGTAAACGGTACCTGTAATCCATACATTCGCTTGACTCGCTTGATAAATTGGTGCTAATAACATAAACAAAGTCGTTGCCGCCTTCGTTAATGCCCAAAATCCAACACCAATTAAAACGAGACTAATTGGTGATAATCCATCATTTTTCCATGCAAATAAGTATACAAAAACCGCTACAATCGTTGCTCCTGCAAAAGCTGCGAGCGGCATATAATGAATACTTACCGTTAGTGCATTATTTTTATCACTAAATAGCGCTAAAAATAATACAACTGCGACACTTGCCCCGCCCGTAATCCCGATGATATCAGGAGAAGCAAGTGGATTTCGAACGAGCCCTTGTAAAATACAGCCCGCTACCGCAAGCGCAATTCCTACAAGGATAGCAATTAAAATACGTGGCATACGAAACTTATTTACAACCATGTTAGACATCGCATCGCCATTTCCGGTAATTGCTTGCCATACGTCATAAGGAGCAATTTTCATGTCTCCCATACCTGCGCTCGCAAAGAATAATCCTATTAAAACAACTAGTAAACTTAACAAGACGAGACAAGCTCGTTTATACATTAAAAACGAGAGCTCGCCTTTTCCTATACGAAACGGAATATATTTCTTCATTTGCTAAGCCCTCTCTTACGTGCAATATAAATAAAGAACGGTGCTCCAATAAATGCTGTCATAACTCCCACTGGTACTTCTTGTGGCATAATGACATATCTTGCTGCTATATCAGCCAATATTAGTAGTATTGCACCTAACAATCCGCTATAGGGCACTCTCCATCTGTGGTCAACTCCAACAAGAAATCTAGCAAAATGCGGAGTAATAATTCCAATAAATCCAATTGGGCCAGCAACCGCAACTGAACCACCAGACAACAGTACAATAATAAGTAACACGAACGATTTCATTAAAATTGTTCGTTGTCCAAGTCCTTTCGCGACGTCTTCTCCCATCATCAATGTATTTACTTTCCCTGCCATCATAAGAGATGCAATCCATCCTATTAATAAATACGGGAATACAGATTGTAAAATTTCTAACTTTCTCCCTTGCACAGATCCAGCAAGCCAAAATAATACCTCTTCAAGTGCTTTTTCATTTAACACAAGTAATCCTTGTGTTAATGATGAAAATAACGCACTAATTGCGACCCCTGCTAACGTTAACTTAAGAGGAGTAGTCCCTTCTTTTCCTAAAGAACTAGAAGCAAATACAAGTACAGCTGCAACCGCCGCTCCTAAAAAAGCAATCCATGTGAAAGCTGATAATGATGTCACGGAAAAGATTACAATTGCTACAACTATGAAGAACGCAGCACCTGAATTTAATCCAATAAAATCTGGAGAAGCAAGTGGATTCTTCGTTAAAGTTTGCATAAGACAACCAGCAATGGCTAAACTAGCACCAACACTAGCTGCAATTAACGCCCTAGGCAGACGTACATTTTCAATAATAATATGTTCATTGGAACCGTTAAAATGGAAAAAAGCATCCAATGCTAGTTTCCAACTCGTATTTGTATATCCGAAAATAATACTTCCCCAAATACAAATGACGACTGCAATGATTCCAACAAATAATCCAATCCATTTTGCTCGATTTGTTTTTAATAACATGCAGCGTTTCCCCTTCAATGTATAATGATACGTTGTTAGTGTATTTCAACTTAATTCTCATTGTCAACGGAAATGAGAATTATTTTCACCCATATATATTGACAATTAAAAGATAAAGGCTTAATATCATGCTTGCTATTGAAAAATATTCTCAACATATAGGGGGTACATAATGAATTTCATGCGGAAGAAATCGTTTACAGTATTTGTATTTTTACTAGCATTTTCAATGCTTTTAAGCGCTTGTGGAAAATCAAATAACAAAGAAGAATCTCCAAAAGAAGATACTAAAAAAGAAGTGGTTACTGTAGAACATGCAATGGGTAAAACAGAAGTTCCTGCTAATCCAAAACGTGTAGTTATCTTAACAAATGAAGGAACTGAAGCTTTACTTGAATTAGGTGTGAAACCAGTTGGTGCTGTAAAGTCTTGGACTGGTGACCCATGGTATCCACATATTAAGGATAAAATGAAAGATGTAAAAGTTGTTGGTGATGAAGGACAAGTTAACGTTGAAACAATCGCTTCTTTAAAACCAGACTTAATTATCGGTAACAAAATGCGCCACGAAAAAGTGTACGAACAACTAAAAGCAATTGCACCTACTGTGTTCTCAGAAACATTACGTGGTGAATGGAAAGATAACTTCAAATTTTATGCAAAAGCATTAAATAAAGAAAAAGAAGGTCAAAAAGTTGTAGCTGATTACGAATCACGTATGAAAGATTTAAAAGGCAAACTTGGCGATAAAGTAAATCAAGAAATCTCTATGGTTCGTTTCATGCCTGGTGATGTTCGTATTTATCATGGCGATACATTCTCTGGTGTTATTTTAAAAGAACTTGGATTTAAACGTCCTGGAGATCAAAATAAAGATGATTTTGCAGAGCGTAACGTATCTAAAGAGCGTATTTCTGCTATGGATGGTGACGTATTATTCTACTTCACATTCGATAAAGGAAATGAGAAAAAAGGATCTGAACTAGAAAAAGAATATATAAACGATCCTCTATTTAAAAATTTAAATGCCGTAAAGAATGGTAAAGCATACAAAGTCGACGATGTTATTTGGAATACAGCTGGCGGTGTAATGGCTGCTAACCTATTACTAGATGACATCGAAAAGCGCTTTGTTAAATAATATTTCCTTAACCAGCTCCCTTCTATGGAGCTGGTTATTTTTCAATTCACTTAAATGTCACATTATTTCGTTTTGTATTTTTATTCCCAATATGTTATATTATAAAAGTAAATAGAGTATATTTTCTTTATATCAGAATATTTTTTTAATCTAAATTTTCTGATTAATCACTATTTTATTTTCTTTTAGAATTCAATTATTACATTTGAAAACGCTTATCATCTCGTTTTCAGGGCAAAATACAGTAACGGTTGAAGAAAAATAGAACTTTTTTAGAAATTTTCTTTCTATTTCCATATAATTCTATTGACTTCTAAATATTTTGTAAATTAAAATGATTACATAAATATCCGTTATACAGGATTAGGGGGAAACAAAAATGGATGCAGCTTTAAAATTAGACAAAGCTGGAGAGCAACAATCACCAAAAAAACATCCACCAGGGTTATACTTGTTGTTCTTTACAGAGGCGTGGGAAAGATTTAGTTATTACGGAATGCGTGGCTTATTAGTTCTTTATTTAACAACGAGCTTAGTAAGCGGCGGTTTAGGATTTGATAAAGCAGTTGCAGTTCAAATTTACGGTATTTTCACAATGCTTGTATATTTCACACCTATTATTGGTGGTTGGTTAACTGACCATTTCATTACGAAGCGACATGCCATTACTATTGGTGGTATCATCATGGCAATTGGTAACTTTGTATTATTCTCAATGAACACAAAAACTGGACTTTTCTTAGGATTAGGATTATTAGTTATTGGTAACGGATTCTTCAAACCAAATATTTCGACTTTATTAGGTCAATTATATAGCGAAAATGATTCTCGTCGTGATAGTGCCTTCACTATCTTCTACATGGGGATTAACTTAGGAGCTCTTATCGCTCCATTCATTTGCGGTTACTTCGCAGATTATAGATACGGTTTCTTAACAGCTTGTATCGGTATGATTATTGGGCAGCTTGCCTTTAATTTCTTAGCACCTCGTTACTTAGGGTCTATCGGAACAACTGTTGTAGGTAAACAATCTAAAGAAAAAAATGCAAAAGCAATTGAGAAAAAACCTTTAACAACACAAGAGAAAAAACGTACTGCTGCAATTTTAATTTTAACTTGTTTCGTAGTATTCTTCTGGGCAGGATTTGAGCAAGCTGGTAGTTCTTTAACACTTTACACAGATAAGTTCGTAGATCGTACAATCGGTGGATTTACAATTCCAACACCTTGGTTCCAATCTGTAAACCCACTATTCATTATCTTACTAGCATTACCTGTTTCTGCGTTATGGATTAAGCTTTCAAAAACAAAAAATGGTGATTTGAAAATCCCAACAAAAATGGCATTAGGCATGATTTTACTAGGGATTGGATATTTAGTTCTAACTTTAGCTGTTTTAAAAACTGGTAGCGATGAAGGTAACATTACAATGAAAGCAAATTTACTATTCATTGTATTCACTTACATGTTCCACACAATCGGTGAGTTATTCTTATCACCAATCGGATTATCTATGGTAAGTGCAATCGCTCCTGTTAAATTAGCATCATTATTAATGGGTGTATGGTTAGCTGGTACTGGCTTCGCAAACTTATTAGCAGGACAATTAGCCGCTTTCACTCAATCTTTAGGATATTTAGAAGTATTCGCAAGCATCGGTATTATCGTAATTGTACTGGGATTAGTACTTCTGATGTTCTCTAAGAAAATTGCACATATGATGGAATAACAAAAAGACGCTTCTAAAATTAGAAGCGTCTTTTTTATTATTTCTCCTCTAAAGCTGTCACGTCCACATGAACGCTCTCACCAGGATTAGATACATCATACACTTGAGCACTCCCCTTCTGCTCATCACAGCTCTCAATCCATACTGGTACGCCCTCATATGTAACGTCAATTCTACTTGAAGAAGATAAGATTTGTTTCACACGTTTCACATCCATACTACTATCCCTCCTTTTGCTTACTACACTCCTTTCTATTTTTTCTTTTCCTTTTAGAATATATTCGGTAAGGCAGCATGTTGATTAATAGTCATTTCTTCCTCACATGCTAATATTTACTCTCTCGCTACCTTTCTGACAAATAAAAAAAGACGTATATTACATACGTCTTTTTCCACAATATTCAAATTTTATGAAAATAATGTTTTTACTACCGCACTTACTTTATCATTATGAATTTGATAATACACTTCTAATCCTCGTCTTTCAAAGCGCACTACTTTATTTTGCTTTAACTTCGTTAAATGTTGTGAAACCGTTGATTGCGGAATTTCTAATACTTCCTGTAGTTGTGTTACATTACATGTTCCTCTTTGCATAAGTTCCATTACTAGACGTAGACGAAGTGGGTGAGCTAACGCTCTTAACATTTGTACATCTTCTTCTGAAATACGACATTCGAATTGATTTTGGCTCATAAAGTTCCCCTCATTTTCGTTTTTATTTGCGTTTTTATGTTCTTTTTATTTATTTATATATCTGTTCTTATATTTCCTGTTACGACATAACTTTATCAACCTATAAAGCCGAAAAATTTTTCCATCTTTATCAGCAAAAATTCAGGAAAAAATCCTTGCTGATTTTGAATATTATACTATATGATATAACGAAAAAGCAAAATAATGGCCTACGAATACTTTGCTTGCAAACGTTGTTTTATCAGGCTTTTTGTTATATTTTCACCTCATTGAAATGCACAGTAACGGTATTGTAAAATACCGTCTATAATTGATAACCTATCGTAATGTAGTTGAACTATAATTAACCTCTTTGTTACGTTAAAAGGAATTTTCAGTAAAAAGAGATGATGTGATATTAAAAATTTGTTTCTAATTTTTTATTCGTATTGCAAGCGGTTGGACTGTTGTGCAAAACTTCCTATTAAATCCACTCAACGTGCCTCCCTCACTAGATCAAACAGGACAGATAAATGCATATATTAAACTTTATACTCGATATAAAAGACAGCATCTAATATACACCAGAGAACATGCCATCTGAATAAGCAAAATAATATGCAAATAGTTTATACAGCACACTTAAATTCATTTGAGTGTGTTTTTTGTCTACTTTATGAACAAAGCTTTTCTTTTAACACTATTATGGAATAATTATACTTTTTTACGTTGACAATAGTGTTGAAGGAGAATATACTAAGCATGTAAGTTGATTGTGAATAGTTTCACAAATAATGTGAATTTCTTCACATATAATAGATAGGAGTTGTCATTATTATGAGTACTTGGACACAAATTTATGACCCATTAAACAATATTTGGTTATCTGCACTAATCGCAGCACTTCCAATCTTTTGTTTCATCATTTGTTTAATGGGATTCAAAATGAAAAGTTACATGGCTGGTCTTTATAGTGTGATCGTCGCTATTATCCTTGCAATATTTGTTTATAAAATGCCAGCAACAGTAGCTGTAGCATCTGCCGGATTCGGTGTTTTATCTGGATTTTATCCAATTTGTACTATCGTTATCGCCGCAATTTTCCTTTACAAATTAACTGTTAAAACAGAGCAATTCAATATTATTCGCGATAGTATTTCAAGCATTACAAATGATCAACGTTTACAAGTATTATTAATCGCTTATTCTTTCGGTGCTTTCTTAGAAGGCGCAGCTGGTCTAGGGGTTCCAGTTGCTATTACAGCTGCACTACTTGTGGGTATGGGCTTTAATCCATTAAAAGCAGCAGGTATTTGTTTAGTAGCTAATATTGCTGGTGGTGCTATGGGTGCTATGGGTATTCCAGTTACAGTGCCAGCACAATTAACTCAACTTGACGCATTAACTATTGGTCGTCAAACTGTTCTTATTTTACCTTTCATTAGTATTATTTTACCTTTCTTACTTGTTTCAATGGTCGATGGAATTAAAGGTATTAAAGAAACTTGGCAAGGTATTCTTGTAAGTGGTGTTTCTTTCGCTATTACTCAATTCGCTGTAACTTACTTCTTAGGTGCAGAACTTACTAATATTTTCGCAGCAGTTGTAAGTATGATTGCTCTTGCATTATTCTTACGTGTTTGGCAACCAAAATCTTCTACTAAAGAAGAAAAACAAGAAACTAAAGTATCACATACATTCAATCAAATTTTATATGCTTGGTCTCCATTCGTATTCTTAACTGCATTTGTAACAATCTTTAACTTAAAACCGATTAAAGCTTTATTTGCTCCAGATGGTGCGTTAGCAAACTTAGTATTTAACATTCAGTTCCCTGGTCTTCATAATGCTGTTATGAAAACTACACCAATTACAAAAGCTGATACACCTTTCGCAGCTGTTTTCAAATTTGATGTATTCTCTTCTACAACTACTGCGATTGTACTAGCAATTATCGTTTCACTTATTGTTTACCGCGTAAAAGGTAAAATGGTTAAAGAATTAATGATTGAAACAATGAAAGAATTAAAAGCTCCAGTATATACAATTTGTAGCGTTATCGCTTTGGCTTACGTAGAGAACTACTCTGGTATGTCATCTACACTTGGACTTGCATTCTCTTCTACTGGTAATGCATTCCCAGTTCTTTCTCCAATCTTAGGATGGATTGGCGTATTCATTACAGGTTCAGTAGTTTCAAGTGGTTCTTTATTCGCACCACTTCAAGCAGTAACAGCAGACCAGTTAAACATCGTTCCTTCTACACTCGTTGCCTTAAACGTAGTAGGTGGTACAATGGCAAAAATGGTTTCACCACAATCTGTAGCAGTTGCTTGTGCCGCAGTTGGACTAGTTGGTAAAGAATCTGCTCTATTTAAAACAGCAATGAAATACAGTTTAATCTTCTTAGCTGTTATTAGCTTACTTCAATTAAACGCTGTATTTAATATCTTTTAAAACTAAAACACCGATCCAAGAGGATCGGTGTTTTTCACATTACATTTTTTTATTTTTTAATAAAGAAGCTCCAGCAATTTCAGGGTGAGTCATTTCGAATGGATCTAAAATAATATCCAATTCCTCTTCTGTCAGTACACCATGTTCTAAACATAACTCCCTAACAGATTTTCCTGTTTCAATTGCTTCACGTGCAATACGAGATGCTACTTCATAACCAATATGAGGATTTACTGCTGTAATAATTCCAACACTTTTCTCAACATATTGCTTCAGCAATTCTTCATTTGCCGTAATTCCTTCAATACAATATTCACGGAATACACGGAATCCATTATTCATAATACTAATAGATTGAATTAAATTAAATACAAGCACAGGCTCCATTACGTTTAACTCTAATTGTCCTGCTTCTGATGCTAAGCAAATTGTATGATCGTTTCCAATTACTTGGAATGCGACTTGGTTAATCACTTCTGCCATAACTGGATTTACTTTTCCTGGCATAATCGATGAACCTGGCTGACGTGCTGGCAATTGAATTTCAGCTAACCCAACACGTGGACCCGACGCCATAATACGAAGATCGTTTGCAATTTTAGACATGTTCATCATACATACTTTAAGTGCTGCAGATACTTCTGTGTATGCATCTGTATTTTGCGTTGCATCAACTAAATGCTCTGCACCAACAAGTGGGAATCCACTAAACGTTCTTAAATGTTTTACCACTTGTTCAATATACGTAGGATTTGCATTTAATCCTGTACCAACAGCTGTCGCGCCCATATTCACTTCATATAAATGTTGACGAGACTGTTTAATTCTTTTTATATCACGCGCAAGCACTCGGCTATACGCTTCAAATTCTTGTCCAAGGCGAATTGGAACTGCATCTTGTAAATGTGTGCGTCCCATTTTAATAACGTGATCAAACTCTTTTGCTTTTTTACGAAAAGCAGAATGAAGTTCTTCCATTGTTATAAGAAGCTTTTCTAACATCATAAGAGTTGCAATATGAATCCCTGTTGGAAACGCATCGTTCGTTGATTGGGCCATGTTCACATGAGTGTTTGGGCTAATTTTCGCATACGCACCTTTTTCATATCCCATAAGTTCTAACGCTCTATTCGCAATTACTTCATTTGTATTCATATTAATAGAAGTTCCGGCTCCGCCTTGAATAGGATCCACGATAAATTGATCATGAAACTTTCCATCAACAATTTCTTGCGCTGCTTCTGCAATTTCATGTCCAATGTCTTTAGCTAAGTAACCAGTGTCTATATTCGCAAGCGCCGCCGCTTTTTTCACAATTGCCATTGCTGTAATGAGTGATGGATGAATGCGATATCCTGTAATTGGGAAGTTTTCTACGGCACGTAATGTTTGTACACCATAATAAGCTGCACTTGGTACTTCTTTTTCACCTAAAAAATCTTTTTCTATACGTATATCCTTCGTTGCTATCATTTTTATCACCTATACTTTTTCATTCTAAATCCTTATCCAAAAAATCCGCCCTCTAAAAACACGAGTATCATTCAGAAGAATTTTTCAGTATCCACCTTCACTATATAGCACCTTTTTTGAAAGCGCAAACATTTATTTTTCTGTATATCCTTTTTATTAAAGTTTATAGAAAATCATTCTTCTACTTTCCTTATTTCCACTCGTTTAATTTGATGCATATCCTTTTCAAGGACTTTAAAATAAAAACCGTGTTTCTCAATAATATCTCCTTCAGCAACGATTTGTTTTTGTACCATAATCCAGCCACCAATTGTATCTACATCATCAGCAATTAAATGTATGCCAAGCAAATCATTTACTTCACTAATAAGCACTTTTCCCTCTACGATTTTATAACCTTCACTTACATGCTCTATAGGTGGATTCTCATCTTCATCGTATTCATCTCGAATTTCTCCAACAATTTCTTCTAAAATATCTTCTAGTGTAACAATCCCTGCTGTACCACCATATTCATCATACAATACAGCTAATGGAATGTGTTTTCTTTGCATTTGTAATAGTAAATCATGAATCGGAATATTTTCTAGCACTTCAATAACTGGCCTTGTATATGGCATAATCGAGCACTCCTCGTCCCGATTACCATCCATATACCGAATAAATAAATCTTTTACATTAACCATCCCAATAATTTCATCTTTATCTTCACCAAATACAGGATATCTCGTGTACTTTTCTTGCGCGATTACTTTAATATGTGTTTCAAATGGTTCGTCCTCATATAAGCCTACAACTTCCGTACGAGGTACCATAATTTCTTTTGCTACTCTATTATCAAATTCAAAAATATTATTTACATATTTAAATTCCCTTTGGTTAATCTCTCCGCTCTCATAGCTCTCAGATAAGATTAACCTTAATTCTTCTTCTGAATGAGCTACTTCATGTTCAGAAGCTGGATGTAATCCGAATAAACCAGTTACACCCCTCGCTGAACCATTCAAAGCCCAAATAAACGGATACATAACTCGGTAAAAATAAATAAGTGGTTTCGATAACAATAAGCTAACTTGTTCTGCTTTTTGTATAGCAAATGTCTTTGGAGCAAGTTCCCCAATGACAACATGTAAAAATGTAATTACTGCAAA
The DNA here is from genome assembly GCF_056033865.1 of Bacillus sp. FAU20. Classification (NCBI taxonomy): domain Bacteria; kingdom Bacillati; phylum Bacillota; class Bacilli; order Caryophanales; family Bacillaceae; genus Bacillus; species Bacillus sp. FAU20. The sequence continues at coordinate 283,595 of NZ_JBVYHY010000027.1, read as the reverse complement.
GGCAATAATAAATGAAACTGTACTAGAAATTGCAGGTGAGAATTGCAATTTTAAAAACAACGGTTCGAGTAAATGTTTAATAGTTGGTTCCCCTAACCACCCGAGCCCTAAAGCAGTAATTGTAATACCTAGCTGACAGGCCGATAAATATTCATCTAAATTTGTAGTTACCTTTTTTGCTGCCAGTGCACCTCGTCTTTTTTCACTAACGAGTTGATCAATACGACTGCTACGTACCTTAATAATTGCAAATTCAACAGCCACAAAAAATGCTGTTAACCCAATAAGAAGGACTACCATCAATAATTTTAAAATATCCACATATGCTCTTTAGCTTTCTTAGCTAAAGTTACACCTCCTTTTTAAAAAGAAGTTTCACTTTAGTTTCTTCAATTATTGGACAGCAACTCTATATAAAATCCACCAATTTTCAAATCTCATACAATTCTAAAGGTAAAGCATCAGGGTCTTGGAAAAAGACGAATTTCTTCCCCGTTATTTCATCAATACGGATCGGTTCGGTCTCAACACCACATTGATTTAAATGCTTCATAGCTTCTTCTATATTTGTAACAGCAAATGCTAAATGTCTAAGACCGGCTGCTTCTGGAAAACTTTTGCGCTCAGGTGGATTTGAAAATGAAAATAATTCGATTTGATACTCTTCTCCTACACATAAATCTAATTTATAAGAATCTCGTTCCTTTCTATATACTTCATTCATTTCTTTAAACCCTAATATTCTAGTATAAAAATCCTTTGACGTCTCATAATTCGAACAAATAATTGCAACGTGATGCACTCTACATATATTCATACTCTCTCTATTCCTTTCTTTACCAAAGATGCATATTCTCCCTTGAAATGAAAAACATATATAGCAGAATATCTCTTTTAGGGGGCTTACCATGAAATTCATTACTTTTTTCGTCGGACTAATTGTTGTTTTCTTGCTCGCTTATATCGCTAGCAATAATAAGAAGCATATTAAATTTAAACCAATTTTTATCATGCTCATTATACAGTTAATTTTAACCTATTTACTATTAAATACAGAAATCGGCCTCATACTTATTAGAATCATTTCCAGTTTGTTTACCAAACTACTCGAGTATGCTGCTGATGGAATAAATTTCGTATTTGGTGGACTTGCAAATAAAGGTGAAATGCCATTTTTCCTTAATGTATTATTACCAATCGTCTTTATTTCTGTTTTAATTGGTATATTACAACATTTCAAAATACTACCATTTTTCATTCATTGGATCGGGTACTTTCTTAGTAAAATAAATGGTCTTGGGAAATTAGAATCTTACAACGCTATTGCTTCTGCCATTGTCGGCCAATCCGAAGTTTTCATTACAGTGAAAAAGCAATTAGCTCAAATTCCAAAACACCGTCTTTATACACTTTGTGCCTCTGCTATGTCAACCGTATCTATGTCTATCGTAGGTGCCTATATGACAATGATTGAACCTAAATATGTAGTAACTGCACTCGTTCTCAATTTATTTAGCGGTTTTATTATCGTACTCATCATTAACCCTTACGACGTTAAAGATGACGAAGATATTTTAGAAATCAAAGGTGAAAAACAAAGCTTTTTTGAAATGCTTGGAGAATACATTCTTGATGGTTTTCGTGTAGCCATTGTTGTCGGCGCTATGCTCATCGGGTTCGTCGCATTAATTAGTTGTATTAATGACCTGTTCCTCATTATATTCGGTATTACGTTCCAACAATTAATCGGCTATGTATTTGCACCTATCGCATTCCTTATCGGTGTACCAAGTTCTGAAATTGTCGCAGCTGGCAGTATTATGGCAACAAAGCTTGTAACGAATGAATTTGTCGCAATGATGGACCTTAGTAAAATTTCTAATAGCCTTTCTCCCCGTACAGTTGGTATTATTTCTGTTTTCCTTGTGTCTTTTGCCAATTTTTCTTCCATTGGTATTATTTCAGGTGCGGTAAAAGGACTAAACGAAGAACAAGGAAACGTTGTTGCGAGGTTTGGCCTTAAATTACTATATGGAGCTACTCTCGTTAGTATTTTATCTGCAATTATCGTAAGCATTATGTTGTAATTAGGTAAAATTTTATCATTTTCTTATCCCTATCTTTTGTATACAATAACGAATAGATGTCTTATACAGTGAAACTTTACTCAGAGGGGGCTATCCCCCCTCTGAGTATTAGCCTTCACCAATCGGGCTTTTACGGGCAGTTAACTCCCACCTAACTTCCTTGCATTCGCTGGACTTTGAGGTGGGAGTTTTACTGCCCGTTAATGCGGGATAAATAATCAAGACATCTATTTTTTATACATGTACAATCGCTTTTATTTAGCGTAAAATATTTTTTATGTGTTTGAGTACACTTCTAAATGTATACACTTTGATAGTTTTAAAGGAGAAAAAATGATGAAATCCGACACGAACAACAATACGCGAGCCAAAAAAGGACGCTCAAAGAAAAAACGCCTACTTTGGTTCCTTCTTATTCCATTACTAATTGTAGCACTTGGAGCAGGAGGCTACTCCTTCCATATATACAGTAAAGCAAAGTCCGTCTTAAATAATGCTTATGCTGAACTAGGTCGAGGAGATAAGTCCAGTAAACGTGAAAAAGCTGTTAAACCTATGACCGATAATATTTCTGTACTAATTATGGGTGTTGATGAAAGTGATATTAGGGAAAAAGGTTATGGAAAAGCAACTCGAACAGATGCGTTATTACTTGCAACAATTAATAAAAACGATAAATCCGTTAAACTTGTAAGCATTCCACGTGACTCACGCGTCTACATTAAATCACGTGATAAATACGATAAAATCACACATGCGCACGTATTCGGTGGTGTAGACAGCACAATTGATACGGTAGAGAACTTTTTAGATGTTCCAGTTGACTACTATGTAAAATTCAATTTTAAATCATTTATTAAAATTGTTGATTCTCTTGGTGGTATTACTGTAGACGTTCCAGTTGAGTTCACAGAGCAAAATAGTAAAGATGAAGCAGATGCAATTCATCTAAAAAAAGGACGTCAACATTTAAATGGAGAAGAGGCACTGGCACTAGCTAGAACTCGTCACATCGATAGTGATTATATGCGTGGCCAACGACAACAGCTTGTATTAGAGGCCATTGCTGAAAAGGCACTATCTCTTAATTCCATTAATAAAATCGGTGGCCTACTAGACGCTGTCGATAAAGATTTAAAAACCAATTTAACTTTTGATGATATGATGACAATTACAAAAAATTCAATGGATTCAAATTTAAAGATGGAAAAAATGCAAGTAGAAGGTACAGATAAATATATAGGTGGTATTTATTATTACGTTCCAAATGAAAAAAGCGTCGATACTATTTCAACTACCCTTCAAAAACATCTCGGTGTTACGAATAAAAATGAACATAAAAAAATATAATAAAAAGGCTGCTAGATCTTTCTAGACAGCCTTTTTATTATATTTTTCAACATATTTTTCATACACATTGTGACAAGAAGTGACAATTATTACAGCCGTGTAACATTTTTTATGAAAACATTACACACGCAGTGAAAATAATAGTATACTAGTACGTACATAATGTTATTTTCATCATTTTTATACAAAAAATGTAATACATATATTTATACATAAATTTCTGGGGGGAAATAAATGAAGCTAAGTAAAATACTGATTGGTTCTGCAATTGCCGGGGGCATATTACTTTGTGTAGGCGGTGTTGGGGGATATCAATATGTATCCAAATTAAATAATCAATTAGATACTACTGCATTACCAAATACTACATTTGAAGGTATTTCTCTCGATGGAAAAAATAAGAAAGACATTCAAGCAATTATTAATCAAAAGGTAACTGAATTAGATCAAAAATCCCTTACCTACATATTCCAAAACGATAAACAAACTTACACATGGAAAGATTTAGGGGTAAATTATAAAGAGAAAGATATTATTGACAAAATATTCAAAGAACAAGAAGGAAACGTAATGAATCGTTACAAAATGCGTAAGCAAGCTGAAAACGGTGAATTAAAACGGGACTATAAATTAACACCACAATTAAATACAACAGCTTATGAAACCTTTATAAAAGATAAATATAATGAAACATTAAAAAATCCTGTTAATGCAGAATTAAGTATTGAAGGCTCAACAGTAAATGTTAGTCAAAGCCAAAACGGAGAAAAAATTGATAAAGGAAAACTAAACAGTTTAACAAACGAAGCTATTACTACTGGTAAATCAGATGTTACATTACCAGTTACATTCATAAAACCAGAACGTTCTACAGAAGACATACAGAAAATGGGTATTAAAGAAGTCATTGCTGAATATTCTACTCCAATGGCTGGCCGTAACGGAAATCAATCATTTAACGTAAATAAGTCAGCTAATACTTTAAGTGGGGTTATTGTCGCACCTGATGAAACATTTAGTTTTAACGGCCGCGTTGGCGTAACTGATGCTGCACATGGTTATAAATCTGCAGCAGTATATTCACAAGGTAAAGTAATACAAAGTGCAGGCGGAGGAGTTTGCCAAGTCAGTAGTACATTATACAGCGCAGCTTTAAGGGCAGATTTAGGCATTGTTTCTCGAAGCAATCATTCAATGCCGGTAAATTATTTACCACTTGGGCAAGATGCAGCAGTAGCAGATTATGGTCCAGATTTAAAATTTAAAAATAATACAGGCAATCATATTTATATTCAAGCATTTTCAAATGGAGGTAGTATTACTACACGCATTTTCGGTACAAATACTGGTAAAAATGTTGAAGTTTCTTCTCAAGTAATTAGTAGAACTAGTGATAAAATCACAGCAGTTACGTATAAAAAAGTAACACAAAACGGGGAAGTAATATCAAATGGACAAATTTCAAAAAGCGTATATAAAAGCGCTCCAAAAGAATAGATAATATTAACCGAATAACATAAAGAAAAAGGCGTGATTAAATCACGCCTTTTTCTTTTGCAGTAATAGTAAAAAAGTTTCAAGATGGTCTTTCGTTTCTTCTAAAGACCACATACGATTTCCTTGCTTCGCAGCTAATACACACGCCACTTCCCACGCGTTCTTTTTCTTCATATTTATTAATTCATCACGTAATTTCAAAACGATTTCTTCGTCTTCTTGTTCAATAAACTCTTCCATCACGCTTACTATTTCATCCTCATGAATACTTAACGTACAGTACGATTTAAGAAAGTATTGTAATGTCGTATACATAATGTACTCCCCCTTCTTATTTATCAGATGGATAAGAAGTAATAATCTTAAACCCTAATTCCCCTGACTTATCTCTTGCTAAAACAGTAACAGTTTTTACTAACTTGTCTTTTACACTCATATTTTTCTTTATTACCGTTTTTCCAACCGGGAATGAATGAGTTGTATTTAATACGAGACGAGCCTCTTTAGAATTTTTTAACCAATCTTGAATTTCCTTGTCGTGTTGCTTCAAGCTATCTTTTACAGCTTTCGTCGCTGTTTCTTTATCATAGTATGTACTTGCAGCTGACACTTTATCTGTCTTCAAGCGATTCTTCAAATCCTCTTCTGACTTGCCTACATGTCTTTCAATCGTATGACCATTTTTAGGTGGTCCTTCCATTTCATCTAAAATATTATCACTGATTTTTTCTACCGATGTAGCTTGATTCCCTGTCTGTTTCTCTGGCTTTTGTTCTTTTCCTGCACATCCGCTTAAGATCAGCATTAATGCCAATAAACTACTGAAGAAAAGACTGCTTATTCGTTTCATCATATCACCTCTTCCATGATTATTATCTCAACTTCACTAAAAGTCAATTTCACACGAAAAAACATACACATTTTTTAAATTCCTCACCTATTTTGCCATATTATCAACCGATTTTCATAGAATCGCTATTTTCTCCCCTTCTATAAATATACCCCTATATTTTTATGATTATTTCCCGATTTAATCCATCCCTAAAACCACCGGATAAACCCCATATCTAAAGGATTTATCCGGTGGTTTATTAAAAATAAAAATATACCCCTGACTTAATATACCCAATACCCTTATATAGTATATTAACGGTGTTTTATCAACGTTTTCTACATTATGTAAATTTATCCTTGCCTATATAATCGAAATATGGTGTAATGCAAAAAAAGATAAAGGATTTTAAACAATGGCTGAAACGATTCAAAATTTCTTAACAGAATACTATTCAATCGCAATTCCACTTAGTATCTTAATTAACATCATCATTAGTCTTTTAGGTTTTATCCCTAGTATTTTTTTAACCGCCATTAATATACAGCTCTTTGGCGTAACAAATGGTACTGTTATTTCGATCGTAGGCGAAGCATTAGGGGCTATTATCTCGTTTTATATTTACCGCATGGGCCTTCAAAAGTTCACTCACGATAAAGTAAATAAGTATCCAAAGGTAGAGCGTCTTCTTTATGTAGAAGGTAGAGAGGCCTTTCTACTCGTTCTATCGTTTCGATTGATACCTTTCATCCCATCAAGTATCGTGACTTTATTTGCGGCTCTAGGTAAGATGTCATTACTCTCCTTCAGTATTGCCAGCACAATAGGGAAAATACCGGCCTTATTGATTGAAGTATATTCTGCATATCACGTTATAAATGGAACAAATGAAGCAAAGTGGATTGTAACAATCGCAGGCGCTATTGGATTGTTTTATTTGTGGAAAAAATGGAGAAAAAATAAAGAAGGAGCATAGGCTCCTTCTTTATTTTTGAGGTATTTTATTAATAACTATCTCTTAAAGTCTTAGTTTACACCAACAGCACTATATGATTGCTTAACTGCTGCTACTTCTGCAGAGTTAGCACCATATAAATCCGCTGCAGCTTGTACTAATCCAGCACGTGCTTGACTAAAAGTAGTAGATTGAGTGAAATATTGCGTATTTGCACGGTAATAGATCGCTCCTACTTTATCTTTACCAATGCCATTCACAGTAACACCGTAATGCGTACCACCATTCGCTAATAAATAAGCTGCTTTGTTAATAATACCGCTGTTTGTATGAACGCCACCATTGTCACTAGTACCAGTATAACGCTTAGAGTAGTGGTCTGGATCACCATATTTCGTTGGATCACTCATAGAGCGAAGCGCATCTCCAGCTTTACCAGGCGTATAAATATCTTCACCAATTTCCCAATCTGGGTTACGGTTATCATAATACTCTACTAATGTACCAAAAACATCTGAAATAGCTTCATTTAATGCCCCTGATTCATTTTGATAAATTAAATCTGAGCTATACTCTGTAACAGCATGCGTTAATTCGTGGCCAATTACATCAATTCCACCAGATAATGAAGTGAACGTTACACCATCACCATCTCCGTATACCATTTGTGAGCCGTTCCAGAATGCATTATTATACTTACTTCCGTAATGAACTGTTGATTTTAATGGTGCTCCTGCATCATTAATAGAGTTTCTATTAAATGTAGCTTTATAATAGTCATATGTTTTACCTGCATAGTAATGAGCATCTACTGCCGCTGCATCATACGCTGCATTGAAAACATTATCTGCATCTACCCATAAAGTTCCTGGTAATGTAGTACGATTTTTCGCATCATATGTGAAAATCGTTGCTCCGCGCGTATTATCTTGTAAGTAGTAAGATGAACCAGATAACGTTGTATTAAGTGATTTCGTATCTCCTAATACACCTTTACCAGTTCCTACTTTATTTGTTCCTGTTACAGGTTTTACTACTGCTTTTGCATCCTGTTTAGGAGCCTCTTGCTTAACTGGTGATTTATCTTCATTTGCTACATGATCCAATTTATTATATTTATTTAATACTTTACCGCTGTCTGCTTCAATGAAATAGTAGTAGTTTCCTGGACTTGGATCTAAGAAGTTTAAGTTTACAACGTATGCATATGTTGTTTCTTCACCATTTTGATATACATATAAGTCCGCTTTTGGTTCTACCTCATATTTTGGCGTTACCCCTAAATCTTGCTGCGCGATTTCAATTGCTTTTGCGCCTTCAATCTTATTTTTATTTTTCAACTTTTCCTTTTTGTCTAAATCAGGTGCAACTGTTCCAGACAATACTTTTAAAGAACCGTCTTTACTTACGTGAGCCACTTGAGTAGAACCCCATACAGGCACTCCTTCGTAAACTTGTTGCATACGTACTACTGTTGAATCAGTTACAGCATCTTTCTTCACTTGTTTCACTTTGAAAGAATCTTGCGCACTCTTTTCCCCTAACTTGTAATCACCTTTTGCTGCGTTTAAGTAATCAAACACAACAGATTCTGCTTTCTTACCAGTCGCTCCAGTTAGATCACCAGAAATAAACTCAGGTGACTGTACTGTCTCATTGTACTTCTTCGTAGAGAGTACATTTTTAGAATCCGCAAATGCAGAGCCTGTCCCTCCAAACGTAGTAACTGCCATTCCTGTCGCTAACACTAACGCTAAACTTTTCTTTTTCATGAACCTTCCCCCTAATAAAATTTTTTTGAAAAAGAGTAGTTTCATATTAGCATTATGTTTCTACTATTAATATACTAAAAATTCAATTAATTTATTTCTCAAGTTTTGTAGAATTTTGAGGAACAAATATTGAAAAACCCCTTTCCTGTTGGAAAGGGGTTTCTGTTAAGAATTTATTAACTCTACTACTTTTTCTCCTTGACCATAAATATCCGATGTCCAAGCATATTGCGGTTCCAATACCACTAATACAGCTACCAAAGCCAAAGCACCAATAATTATTTTTTTCATATTATTTTCCTCCCTTTTCTTCTAATAAATTAATTGCTAATTTATAGTAGTTATTACTTTCCTTAAATTCTAGTAATTCCTCGTGATATCCTGCTAGTTCTAAATACACCATTTTTAATTCCTTTTTATTTTCTTCGCCTCTAAAAAATGGGATTGCCTCAACTTCTAAAAATCTTTTATAAACATCTTTCGTTTCAAAGTATTTATTCTTAAGCATTGAAAGTATATATAGCATACTTTTATACTTTTCATCCCTCTTGGCAACATCTATCCCTTTATTAATCCAATCTTTCGCTTCTTCAAATTCTTTTAATTCAATACACTGCAAAGCGATCTCATACACTGCATCAATATAATTTAAATCCTCTTCCTTTTTGTACTTTAGGCATTGTAAATAATAATCTTTTGCTTTTGCATAATCTTTTAAGTTATAGTACAAGAAGCCTAAATTATTTAAAGCAATAGCTGTTATACTTTCTTTATCAGCAAAAGAATTTGCTTCCCTCAAAATATTATTATAAATAGATAGTGCTTCATTATATTGTTTTTTTTGTATATAACTCAATGCAATAAGTAACTGGCAATTTATCACATAACGGAATTTATATTCATTCTTAAATCCTTCCATTGCTACATTAGCAAAATGTAAAGTCATATGTTCAACTTCTAATTCATTATAAACAAGAGCCAAATTGAAATATATTCCATTCTCATGATAACCTTGTTCCTTTGCCATTACTTCTGTTCGAGTCAAATACTCCAATGCCTTCTTATATCTATGTTGTAAAAAATAATATAACCCTTTGCTATACGTATATAATAATTTTTGGAATGGTGAATACTTTTTGTACATCTTCTTTAAGCTCTCTAACTCTTTTTCGACAGCAGGAAAATCCCTTTTCATAATTAAATAACGTGTATACAGCAGTTTATAATAATTTATAATTTCAAAATCCAACACATGCTTCATTTCACCTTGCAACTCTTCATATATACGTTCTACTTGTTGCTTGTCCAAATGAACTAGTGCATTCAACCATTCGTCCAGCTTCCCCTTCACATCTTCTTCTACATCTCTCAAATCCGTCACAGCAATTTCTAGTCTTGTGCAGAGCAATTGTAGAATTTCTTCTGATGCTTCAATCTTTCCATTTTCAATCTTACTTAAGTATGAGACAGAACAAATGCCCTGACATAATTCTTCTTGTGTCATTTTTTGCTGTAGCCGTTTATAAAAGACTTGTTTGCCTATTTTTTCTAATGTTTGTTGCATTGTCCTCCTCCATTCTCATTACCCCCATTACTCTAATAATACATAAAATCTGGAGAAATATAAATTGATAAATATAAATTTTCTAAAAAATATGCATAATTTCATTTTTTTCTCTCTTGACTTCACATCAATATCTCTTCTTTGCTACGAATGGTGAAAAATTGGTATACTATAACCAAATTATGGAGGTGTTCTCGCGATGACTCATTATAAAGACGATAGTTATGCCTTACATACAGACCTATATCAAATCAACATGGCTTATACATATTGGAAAGATGGTATTCATAATCGCCGTTCTGTTTTTGATTTATATTTTCGAAAGCTTCCATTTGAGAACGGCTACGCTGTTTTTGCTGGCCTTGAGAAAATTGTAGAGTACATAGAAAATTTCAGTTTCACTGAAAGCGATATCGCTTATTTAGCAGAATTACAATTTGAAGAAGAATTCCTTCATTATTTACAAAATATGAAATTCACTGGGACGATTCGCAGTATGCAAGAAGGGGAAGTTGTATTTAATAACGAGCCTTTATTACGTGTTGATGCACCACTTGGTGAAGCACAAATTATTGAGACTGCCCTCTTAAATATTGTGAATTACCAAACATTAATTGCAACAAAAGCAGCTCGTATGAAACATGCTGCAAGTAATGATGAGCTTTTAGAGTTCGGCACAAGACGTGCCCATGAGTTCGATGCTGCCCTTTGGGGGACGCGTGCTGCCTTTATTGGTGGTTTCTCCTCTACAAGCAACGTTCGTGCTGGGAAACGCTTTGGGATCCCTGTAGCCGGCACACACGCTCACTCTTTCGTTCAAGCATATCGCGATGAATACGTCGCGTTTAAAAAATACGCTGAAACTCATAAAAAGTGCGTCTTTCTCGTTGATACTTATGACACATTGAAATCTGGTGTTCCAAATGCAATTCGTGTTGCAAAAGAATTTGGGGATCGTATTGATTTCTATGGCATACGTCTTGATAGTGGTGATATGGCTTATTTATCGAAAAAGGCACGAAAACTACTAGATGAAGCAGGGTTTACAAATACAAAAATTATCGCTTCTAGCGATTTAGATGAATACACAATTATGCACCTTAAATCTCAAGGAGCAAAAATTGACGTATGGGGCGTTGGGACGAAATTAATTACGTCCTTTGAGCAACCTGCATTAGGAGCTGTTTACAAACTAGTTGCGATTGAGGATACTGACGGAAAATTAAATGATACGATTAAAATTTCATCTAATCCTGAAAAAATTACCACTCCAGGACTGAAACGAATTTATCGTATTATCAATCGAGTTAACGATCATGCAGAAGGCGATTATATTGCATTAGATTCTGAAGAACCTGGAAAAGAAGAGCGCTTAAAAATGTTCCATCCAGTTCACACATATATAAGTAAATTCGTAACAAACTTTGAAGCCCGTGAACTGCATAAAGACATTTTCGTTAACGGTGAAAGAACATATGAACTGCCAAGTATATTAGATATTCAACAATATAACGAGCAGAGTCTCTCTCTATTTTGGGAAGAATATATGCGAACTTTAAATCCTGAAGAATACCCTGTCGATTTAAGCCAAGAGTGCTGGGATCATAAAATGAATTACATTCAAACAGTTCGAGAACAAGTTGAAAAAAACATACAAAAGTAAACAGAGAAGTTCCCCCTTCTCTGTTTTTTCAATACTATATGGATATTTGTAAAAAATATATTAAAATAATAAGACGAATGTATTTTATTTGTAAATTTTAATATCACGCTATTTAAAATTAAAATAATATTTGGTATTATTTTATTGAGTCAATTTCAACAAAATCACCAATAAAAAAGAGGACGCGGGTCGCGTCCTCTTTTTTATAAATCTTTCACTCGTAATACACGCATTGCATTTAACACTGCAAGTAGTGTCACACCAACATCTGAGAAAACAGCTTCCCACATTGTTGCAATACCAAAGGCACCAAGTAATAAAACGATCCCTTTTACACCTAAAGCAAAGATAATATTTTGCCACACTATACTTCTTGTACGTTTTGCAATTTTTACAGCTGTCGCAATTTTTGAAGGCTCATCAGTCATAATAACAATGTCTGCCGCTTCAATTGCTGCATCTGATCCTAAACCACCCATCGCAATACCAACGTCTGCACGGGCTAATACTGGTGTATCGTTAATACCGTCACCAACGAAGGCAATTTTTTCTTTTCCGTGTTTCGCTGCATCAATTTTTTCAATCTCTTCTACTTTTTGTTGCGGTAGTAATTCCGCATGAACTTCATCTAAGCCTAATTCTTTACCGACAGCTTCACCAACTGGTTTTGCATCACCAGTTAACATTACTGTCTTTTTAATACCTAGTTCTTTTAACTTTTGAATCGCTTGTTTAGAATCCTCTTTTACCTCATCAGAGATAACAATATAACCTGCATATCTTCCATCTACAGCAACGTGAACTAATGTACCTACTGTTTCTGGTTGCTTAAATTCAATATTTTCTTTTCTCATTAATTTTGCATTACCTGCAAAAATTTCTTTTCCTTGTACTTTTACGACTGTACCGTGACCAGAAATTTCGTTATAATCATCGATTATTTTTTCATCAATTGATTTTCCATATGCCTTTCGAATAGATTGGGCAATTGGATGGTTAGAATATACTTCAGCAAATGCCGCATACTCTAATAACTCTTCACTTGTAGTACCTTCGCTCGGTTCCATTTTTGTAACTTTGAAAACACCTTTTGTTAATGTTCCTGTTTTGTCAAAAACAATATATTTTACATCATTTAAAGCTTCTAAATAGTTACTACCTTTTACTAACACACCACTTTTAGATGCACCACCAATACCTCCAAAGAATCCAAGAGGAATGGATACAACTAACGCACATGGACAAGAGATTACTAAGAACACTAAAGCTCTATAAATCCACTCAGAGAATGTAGCTCCTTCTAAAATAAGTGGTGGAATAAACGCCATGATCGCCGCTGTAATAACTACAACTGGAGTGTAGTAACGTGCAAACTTCGTAATAAAGTTTTCCGTTGGTGCTTTTTTACTGCTTGCATTTTGAACTAAATCTAAAATTTTTGATACAGTGGATTCACCGAATTCTTTTGTAACTTCAATTGTCAACACACCATTTTGGTTCACAAAGCCACTTAATACATCATTTCCAACTTCTACTTCACGTGGTACAGATTCACCTGTTAATGCTGAAGTATCTACCATTGATGTTCCTTCAATTACTTTTCCGTCTAACGGCACCTTCTCACCTGGCTTAACGACAATATAATCGCCAATTTGTACATCTTCTGGTGATACTTGTTTCGTTTCATTTCCAACCTTTACATTCGCATAATCAGGACGAATATCCATTAATGAAGTAATTGATTTTCGAGAGCGGTTTACCGCAATGCTTTGGAATAGTTCTCCTACTTGATAAAATAGCATTACTGCTACAGCTTCTGAGTATTGTTGAATTGCAAAAGCTCCTACAGTTGCAATTGCCATTAAGAAGTTTTCATCAAATACTTGGCCACGAGTTATGTTTCTTACCGCTCTCCAAACGATATCTCCACCTATTAATAAATAAGCAAGGACGAATAACGGAATTGTTACCATTTGTGGTAAGCCCGCTAATGCAGCAATTGCTGTCAAAATTCCGCCGACTACTAATCTCCCTACCATCTTTTTCACATTCGCTTCACCATGATCGTGACTATGTCCGTGGTCATGACCGTTCTTCTCTTCACGAACAACTTTCACATCTGGTTCTAACTTTTGAACGACATTTGTTATATTTGCTACAGTCGCTTCTAGTTCTCTTTTATTCGCAACTTCTACTCGTAATTTCTTCGATACGAAATCAACAGTTGCTTCTGAGACAGCTGGCATTTCCTTCACTTTATTTTCAATTTTCATTGCACAGTTCGCGCAATCTAAACCTTCTAATATAAATACTTCTTTAGCAATTTTATTTTTTTGTTCTTCTTGAACTTTAATATGCGGTTCTAATTTTGTAACGAGTTGTTTTGCTTCCGTAACAACTTCGTTTTCTTTATTTTGTGCTGTTTCTAAGATCATTGTCTTTGTTGCGAAGTTTACAGAACAAGAATTTACTCCTTCTATATTCCCAACACCTTTTTCAATTTTCATTGCACAGTTCGCACAATCTAAACCTTCTAACATCAGTTTCTTTTTCACCAATGCTTCAGCCATCGTTCTCCCTCCTCGCGTTCTTTTTATTCTTCTTCGTTTACGTGTTCAAACGCTTGCTCGAAGATATGAATTACGTGCTGGTCAGCTAACGAATAATAAACAACCTTTCCTTCTTTACGATTCTTCACAAGTTTCGCTTGCTTTAACACACGAAGCTGATGCGAAATAGATGATTGTGTCATTCCTAATAAATAAGCTAAATCACAAACGCACATTTCAGCTTCAAATAGCGCATGTAATATTCTCGTACGTGTACGGTCACCTAATACTTTAAATAGTTCTGCTACTTTACTTAAACTTTCATCAGTTGGAATTGTTTGTTTTACTTGCTCTACAACTTCTTCATGAATTATCGTTTGAGAACATGTCTCTTGTGGTGTTTCTACTTTATTTCCAGCCATTATAGCTCACCTCTTTAATTGAACATATGAACAATCATTCATATATCTTATACTCTTATTATATGAGCACCCACTCATATGTGTCAATGAAATCTGAATTTTTTTTATGAACATTCCGTTCACATTTTAATAAGTCGTATACATATTTTCCGCACTCTCTATATTCTCATACAAAAAAGGATGCACAATTCGCACACCCTTTTTTCATATTCCGACATAAAAATTCAACAAAGTAATATACATTCCCTTTATTTCAACAAAAGAAAAAGCCTTGCGCGCTCCCTAGACGCACAAGGCTTACTATACTTATATCCCTTTTAATTAGCTTGTTCTAAATTATCCTGCGAACTTCCATCGTCTTTTAAATGACTATGTTTTTTCGAATAAACAAAGTATACAACTACTCCGATTGCTAACCAAACACCGAAGTACATCCATGTTTTTAATGGTAGGTTTACCATTAAGAATAGACAACATGCAATTGAAATAATCGGTAAGATCGGTACAAGTGGTACCATAAATCCACGTTGTAATTTCGGATGTGTTTTACGAAGAATAATAACTGACACACCAACCATCGCAAATGTTAACAACGCTCCAATATTCGCTAAATTTGACAATTCTTTTAAATCAATAAATCCAGCAATTAAAGCACTACCAATTCCTGTTAACCAAACTGTAAATGTTGGTGCTTCTGTCTTTTTATTAATTTTCGCGAAAGATTCTGGCAATAAACCGTCACGGCTCATAGCGAAGAATACACGTGTCGTTGCATAAATGTAAGCAAAGATTACTGCCATAATACCAATTACAGCTCCAATTGCGATTATACCAGCTACTTTATCTTGTCCTACAACTTCTAACACATACGCCATCGCTTCCGGTACATCTAGCTCTTTATAAGAAACCATACCCGTCATAACGAGACAAACTACAACATAAATGATTGTACAAATGACTAACGAAGCGATAATACCAATCGGTAGATCACGTTGCGGATTTTTTACCTCTTCAGCAGAAGTTGCTAATGCATCAAATCCTAAGAAAGCAAAGAATACTGCTGCTCCCCCCGCGAAAACTCCACTTAAACCGTACGGTGCGAATGGTATCCAGTTTTCTGGTTTCACGTAGAATACACCAACTGCAATGAATAAAACAACGATACCAATTTTAATTAATACCATTATGTTATTCACACGTTTACTTTCTTTCGTACCTCTTGATAATAACCAAGTTATAACTAATGTAACGATAACTGCTGGTAAATTCACCATACCACCTTGAGACGGAATCGTTAGCAGTGCTTTTGGAATTTCAAGCCCTAATCCACTCACTAAGTTATGGAAGTAACCAGTCCATCCGCCAGCTACTGCGGCAGTCGTTACAACATATACGGATAGTAATGTCCATCCCATTAAATGAGCTACAAACTCACCAATTGTTGCATATGAGTATGTGTACACACTACCTGAAACAGGAAGTGTAGAAGCAACCTCTGCGTAACATAATGCTGCAAATCCACAAACGATGGCTGCAATCATAAATGAAAAAATAACTGCTGGACCAGCATCTCTTGCTGCTACTAATCCAGTTAATACTAGAACTCCTGTACCAATTATCGCACCAATCCCTAGCATTGTTAGGTCAAATGCCCCTAGCGTTTTCGTCAAAGTTTTACTTTTACTTTCCCCTAACAATTGCGTAACGGATTTCTTTTTAAATAGGTTGGCCACGATGTATGCCCCCTTTTGCCAAGAAGAGCTAAGAGATCTTCACTCTTAGCTCTTATCATGTTGTTTTATATATTGTTCGATTTTGTTTTGTATAATGCTTCTATTAGCAAGATACTGTTTCTGCTTCTAATAATTCTTTAGCACCTTTGTACTCTACACCGTGAGCTTCTGCAACTGCTTCAAATGTTACATAGCCATCTAATGTGTTAATACCTTTTAATAATGCAGTGTTGCCTAGGCAAGCTTCTTTGTAGCCTTTGTTAGCAATTTGTACTGCATATGGTACTGTTACGTTTGTTAATGCAAGAGTTGATGTACGTGGAACCGCACCTGGCATGTTTGCAACTGCATAATGAACAACGCCGTGTTTTTCATAAGTTGGGTTATCATGAGTTGTAATACGATCAGTTGTTTCGAAAATACCACCTTGGTCAATCGCGATATCTACAACAACAGAACCTGGTTCCATTGATTTAATCATTTCTTCTGTTACAAGTTTTGGCGCTTTTGCACCTGGGATTAATACTGCACCGATTACAAGATCAGACTCTTTAACAGCTTCTGCAATATTGTAAGGATTAGACATTAAAGTTTTTACTTGGTTTCCGAAAATGTCATCTAATTGACGAAGACGTTCTGCGCTTAAGTCGATGATTGTTACATCCGCACCTAGTCCAACTGCAATTTTAGCAGCATTTGTACCAGCTTGTCCACCACCGATGATTGTTACTTTACCACGTTTAACCCCTGGAACACCTGCAAGTAAGATACCTTTACCGCCTTTGTTCTTCTCAAGGAATTGTGCACCAATTTGTGCAGCCATACGACCAGCTACTTCACTCATAGGTGCAAGTAATGGTAGAGAACGGTTTTCTAATTGTACTGTTTCATATGCAATAGAAACAACTTTCTTTTCGATTAATGCTTTTGTTAATTCTGGTTCTGGAGCTAAGTGTAAGTATGTGAATAAGATTAAACCTTCGCTGAAGTGTTTGTATTCGCTTTCAATTGGTTCCTTAACTTTCATAACCATTTCCATGTTCCAAGCTTCTTCAGCTGTATCAATAATTTTTGCTCCTGCTTCAACATACTGAGCATCTGTGAAACCAGATCCTAAACCTGCACCCTTTTGAATGAATACTTCGTGATTGTTACGAATTAAATGTACAACACCTGCTGGTGTCATTGCCACACGGTTTTCGTTGTTTTTAATTTCTGCTGGTACCCCAATACGCATAATGAAATGCCCCCTTATAATTAACAGAAAAAAGAAAGTCTTTTTTCTTTTTGTAATAATTAATAACTTATGTCCTTATTCTAGCATAACTTAAAAGTTATGAAAACGCTAACATACCATTTTCCTAAAGTTTTTATATTTAGAATAGTGTAAATATAAAAAACATTGATTCTATTAGGGGTTTCGTGTCATTCCATTATCTTTCACTCTATTTTTATTATACTGCTTCAAAATAAACAGCAATCATTTATTATTTGACAATAATGTAACAATGTAAGAAACCTAAGCGATAACGTATACATATACAGTTATTACTTTACTCAATACTTTAGAAATATATTCTTTTCACAAAAAAACAACTGCTAGCATTTAGCTAGCAGCTGGGTAACTTATAAATAACTTAGAAAATAAATCGTCTGTCGTTTCAGTAATTTTATCAAACAGATCACTTTCTTCCGCTTCTTGCTCTTTTAACATCTTAATTGTTTCACGTGCATCTTCAGGATAGTCGGTAATGATACCATCTACGTTTAATTTATAATATCCCTTTAAACTTTCCATA
Organism: Bacillus sp. FAU20; assembly: GCF_056033865.1. Lineage (NCBI taxonomy): Bacteria > Bacillati > Bacillota > Bacilli > Caryophanales > Bacillaceae > Bacillus > Bacillus sp. FAU20. The sequence goes on along the minus strand of NZ_JBVYHY010000027.1, from coordinate 265,372 downwards.
TCATTTACCGTCCATACGTAAATTGGCTTGTTTAACTTCCTTGCTTCTTTTACTAGCTTCTTATTTAACATATATTCTTCTGCTACGTAAAAGTCAGCCTTCACATTCTTTAAGTTGGCTCTACTTGCATACAGTATATATCCGACTTTTATATCTGAATTTGCACGCTTAAACTCTTTAATAAGCGGGTAATGTAACGTTTGAATAACACATTGCTTCTCAAATTCATTATCTTTAATCGTTTTTAATACTTTATTTACAAAATCTTTTTCGCCACCATGAAGCTTCACTTCAATATTAAGTTTGATTTTTCCCTTAGCCAGCTTAATGATTTCATCAAGTGTACTTATTTGTCCTGAAAACCCATCTTGACTAAGAGTAACCTGTCTTAACTCGTCCATCGTTAAATCCGAAACATGAACATTAGCATTGGCAAGACGTTTTAGCTTCAAATCATGTATAACTGCTAGTTCACCGTCTTTCGTTTGCAGTACATCAATTTCAGCATAATCTGCTTTCGCATCAATAGCTCCCTGCACAGCTTCTTTCGTATTCTCTACACCTTTTGAAATATAACCACGATGAGCCATAATAATTGGCTCTTTATATGTGTTTGTAATAAAGGTCACAATGAAGGCAACTACCATTCCCGCAGTAATAATCCCTACAATATATACGCCAATAAATTTCCAACGATGTTTTTGGAAGAAACATTTATCTGCTTTCGTTTTCGAATAATCTAATCCTTCTTCTAATAAAACATCCTCAACCGGTACCTTTTGTAAGTATAATCGCGTAATCGCCATAATATAAAATGGCGTCACGATAAAGCTGAATAAATACAATGTGCTCGTTAAAAATACAGAAATCGTTGATTCAGCTAATAATGCAAATGTTCCTTTCGGGTTTGTAAATTCATAAACACCCCATAGACACAATAAATATATTCCTAAAAACACGACATATACAATTCCAATTGAAATAAAAAACCCTACTAAAAAGAATAGTACTTTAAAAAAGCTTTCCTTTACTAAAGTTGCACTTTTACGTGCTGCCACGCGAAATGGTTTTTGCTCTAAAACAACAATAGGTAGAACGAAAATCCATCGAAGATTCAAATACGCGACTACAGCAAAGAACGTGTAATAACCAACTTGTCCCATCGTTGTCTTAAACAGTTCTCCTGTAATAAAGTTAGGAATTTGAATTTGTGGGATTAATGCCGTTTCATATCCCATATTTAAAAGAGGCAACAATACGACAGCATATAAAATAAATCCTGGTAAGCAATATGTGAAAAGAGTAGGTAAATACGTTACCGTTTTATATAAAATCGGACGTAATTTCACCTTCTGTCTTTTATGAGCGAAATACGAAATAATAATAAGCACCGCAAATTCTGTAAAGATAAGAAACAGTGCTAACAATGATAAAATTACGATTGCTAAGATCCCATAAGGCGTCTTTAAAAACGCTAATAATTCATCATTTGTCGCATTTGCATAACCACCAAAATACAATAACTTATTAAAAATGATTCCAAATAGTGGAACAAACACAATCGCTGCTAATAATTTATAAGCAAGTTGAAAAGTTAATACATTCCAAAAAGCAAATTTAACTGTTTGAAAGGAATGTCCTATTACTCCTGGTATAGATAGTTTTTTACGGTGTTGCATATATTCCTCCACATTCTAAAACGATATTTGAGATGGATTCCATATTTCCAGTTCTAATCCATCTTTTTAATAATAATATATTCCGCTTAACATGAACACTCTTATACATATAATGAAAAAAGTGATGGCTACTTCCCATCACTTTTTCATTTATTCTATTTTTTCTCTAGCCCTTGTCCAAATGCTTTCAAGAAACTAAAACCGAATGTAATAGCTCTATTGATATCTGGATCTTTTAATACTTTAAAGAAATCCATCACTTTTGTTTTTTTACCACTATTTAATTCATCTGTTGCAAATTGCAATCCTGTAACTAAACTGGACGTAATTTGCTTCGTTATTTCTGGGTCAACTGAAGATAACGCTTCTCCTGCCCCCATCATATTGTTGAGTGCATTTTTAACTGGTTCACGATTTAATTGCTCCACAGCGATTTTTGAAACATCTTCCTTCGCAGCAAGTAAACTAATCGCTGCATCTAATATACCAGCCTTCTGCAACTGTGCTAAAAGCTGCATCGTTTCTTCTACTGCTTCACGATTATTAGATAGCTCATTTAGAAGTTCATCTGCTAATTGCTGTTTCTGTTCTTCCTCTGTTACAACTTTCTTTTTAATTATAGTAATTTCTTTCGCCACTATCTCCGCCCCCTAGTCCACAAGTGATACGTATTGTTTTCTTTGCCATTTTTGCTCGATTTCAACACCGTTTTGCGGATTACGCTTTTTATCTCTCGGGTTTGAAGATGGTAACGGACGATTCCCTTTTTCACGTAGTACACGCATCTTTACCATCGTTTGTTTGTACGCTGGTGTACACGTATAAAGATCTGTCGCCGTTCCAGTTAAAATATTGATTGCCTCTTCATTTACCGTTGCATGCATCGGTAAATATAGCTCTTTCCCCGTTACACGATCTGTAACAAGTGCCTGTACTTTAATTTTCCCAAATGGTGATGCTAATTCTACAAGGCCACCATCTTTCACATTGCGCTCTAGGGCAAGTTCAGGCGAGATTTCAACGAACACTTCAGATACTTTAGATAAAATACCAGCCGATTTATTCGTCATATTTCCTTCGTGGAAATGTTCTAACATACGTCCATTATTTAAAAGTAAATCATACTCATCTGGCGCTACAACTGGTGGTATCCATTCATCTAATGATAGACGAGCTAGTTTATCTGGGAAGTTAAATCCATGCACATATAATAGCGGTGTATCGCTACCATCATGGCTACCCCAACATAAACTATTCCATCCTTCTAAACGATCGTATGTTGCCTGAGAATATAAAGGTGCAAGCGATGCGATTTCATCCATGATTTCACTTGGACTTTCATAATTCCAGTCCCCGCCAAGTGCACGAGCTACTTTTTGTAAAATCCACCAGTCTGGTTTTGAATCACCAAGCGGCTTCAATACTTCATATAATCTTTGAATACGGCGCTCTGTATTCGTAAATGTTCCCTCTTTTTCTAAGCTTGGTGCTGCCGGTAAAATAACATCAGCAAAACGAGCTGTTTTCGATAAGAACATATCTTGAACAACAAGGAAATCTAAATTCGCTAAAATATGTTGTACATGGTTGGCATTCGAATCTACTAAAGCCATTTCTTCACCCATAACATACATACCACGCAGTTTTCCTTCATCTGCCGCAAGTAACATTGCAATATTATTTAAGCCTGGTGCTTTCGGAATTGTAGTACCGTATGCTTTTTCAAATTTCGCACGGAGCGCATCATCTGAAACCGCTTGGTAACCCGGAAGCCAGTTTGGTAATGTTGCCATATCACAAGCGCCTTGTACGTTATTATGTCCGCGTAATGGGTATGCTCCTGCACCAGGACGACGATAGTTACCCGTAACAAGCAATAGATTTGAAATTGCTGCTGAAGTTGTACTTCCTCCCGTATTTTGCGTTACACCCATTCCCCAAAGCACACAAGTACCATCTGCTTCATATACCATACGAGCCATTTCTTTCAGATTTTCTTTCGAAATCCCTGTAATTTCTTCTGTATAATCAAGCGTATACTTTTCTACCATTTTGCTATATTCATCAAAATTCTTCACATTTTCAGCTATGAACTTTTTATCGTGCCAATCTTGATCAATAATATATTTCGTAATACCAGCGAGCCATACGTAATCAGTTCCTTGGCGAGGATGAATAAATAAATCAGCACGCTCTGCCATTTCATGTTTACGAAGGTCCGCCACAATTAATTTTTGGTCATGTAATTTATGTGCACGTTTTACACGCGTTGCAAGTACAGGATGTCCTTCTGTTGGATTTGCTCCAACGATAATGACAAGGCCTGCTTCCGCAATATCTTTCACTGTTCCAGCGTCCCCGCCCATACCGACAGTTTTAAATAAACCGTCTGTTGCTGGAGATTGACAATAACGGGAACAGTTGTCTACATTATTCGTTCCATATATTTGACGGGCTAGTTTTTGCATAAGATAATTTTCTTCATTCGTTACTTTCGAAGAAGAAATAAATCCAAATGCATCACTTCCATATTCTGATTTAACATGCTGCATATTGGATGCAACAACTTCAAGAGCCTCTTCCCATGAAGCTTCAACAAACATATCTCCTTGGCGAATTAATGGCTTCGTAATGCGATCTTCACTATTTACAAAATCCCATCCAAATTTGCCTTTTACACATGTGGAAATACCGTTAACCGGCGCATCTGAAACAGGCTGTACTTTCAAAATGTGGCGGTCTTTCGTCCATACTTCAAATGAACAACCTACACCACAAAATGTACAAACTGTTTTTGTTTTATTCACTTTCGTCTTACGCATCGCAGCCTCTACTTCTGAAACTGCTAAAATACTACTATATCCAGGTTCTACATCCTTTACAAAATCAATCATCGGGTCTAACACATCCGGTTTCAATCCTGTCATGAATCCAGCTTCACCCAGCATTGTTTTTTCCATTAACGCATTACATGGACATACTGTTACACACTGCCCACAACTTACACAAGATGAGTCATTTATACTTACACCATTGTCCCATATAACACGTGGACGGTCTAAGCTCCAATCAATCGATATAGTTTCATTCACTTGTAAGTTTTGACATACTTCTACACACTGCCCACAAGCAATACATTGATTTGGATCATATCGATAAAATGGATGTGACATATCCACTTCACACGCACTTACTTTCGGCTCATACGGATATTTCTGTTCCTCAATCCCCATCATATGTACTGTATTGTGGACTTTACAGTTACCATTATTGTTATCACAAACAGTACAATACAATAAATGATTCTCTAATATCCGATCCATTGCCTCAGTCTGTGCCTCTTTTGCACGCTGGGACTGTCTTTCAATATGCATACCATTCTCTAATTTCGTTGAACAAGCACGCATTAACTTCCCATTTACTTCTACAATACACGTATCACAAGTTTGAATTGGATCTACTTCTGGTACATGACAAATTTGAGGATGTTCCAAATTACTCTCGTTAAATAATTGTAGTATCGTCTTTTCACCTGATGCAGAAAATTCTTTACCATCGACGGTTACACGGACTGTCTGTTCTGCCATAGTTTCCCCTCTCCTTACAACCAACTGTACAACACAATTATGAATCCGTTTTCAAAATCGCATTACTGTACATATTTTTGAAACGCTCTACCCAAATACTTTCTTATGAAGTCGATTCTAGATGTTATAAGGTATAACTACGAAAGCTTGAAATTATCACTATTCTACAGTTCTATTATATCGTACATATACAATAATAACCAAAATAATCTGTGATCTTCTTGTTAATAGGTGTTTTTATTTTTTCCATTGTTTTATGATAAATGTGGGAGAGAAATACATATAAAAGGGGAATTTAATATGGGGCCTACGCAAGAGACTTATACAATTGTACGCTATCAATCTGGTACATTTTCAAAACAGCTTGATGAGATTGTTACAGAATCTCCTATTACTATTAAGTTGAATGGTGAAGAATATGTAACAGTCGTATGCACACCAAATTATATTGAAGATATGGTAATTGGTTTTTTAATTTCTGAGGGGATTATTTCTTCCTATAAAGATGTTGAAGAACTATGGGTTCAAAAAGATAACGGAATTGTCCATGTAAAATCATCAAAAGTGAATCCGCTCTATCAAACTTTATATAATAAACGATACATCACTTCTTGCTGCGGAAAAGGTAGACAAGGTTTTATTTTCGTAAACGACGCAGCAAAAGCAAAAGACTTACATGATATACATGTAAAAATTACTCCTGAAGAATGCTTTTACTTAATGAATACTTTACAACAATCTTCCACTACCTTTCGCCAAACTGGTGGTGTTCACAATACCGCGCTATGTGATCGAAACAATATCCTCCTATCAAGAATGGATATTGGAAGACATAATGCATTAGATAAAATATATGGTCATTGTTTGCGTAACGATATATCGATTAAAGGAAAAATCATCGCATTTAGCGGACGTATTTCATCCGAAATTTTACTCAAAGTTTCAAAAATCGGATGTGAAATTGTTCTATCTAAATCCGCTCCAACAAAACTGGCATTGCAACTTGCCCATGATTTAGGCATTACAGTCGTAGGGTTTATTAGAAATGAATCTTGTAATATTTACACACATCCAAAACGAATTGATGGCTATCAATCCAATGTTTAAAAAATAACTCCTCAATCGAGGAGTTATTTTAGTTATAAAAATGTAACATATTAAACACTTGAATAGTTAACAAAGTTAATATATAATTTCATTACATAATTAAAACAAAACATTGTAGCATATATCTTTTCATTCTTTTACAAATTAAAAGAGAATACTAACAAAACATATACTCAATCTTATAAAAGTAATGGATTTATTTGAAATCCACCAGGGAGGTTACAACTATGGAAATTCGCTTATTAACAACAGAGGACGCAGAAATATATTTAAAAGTTTGTATGGAAGGTTTAACGAAGAATCCGGAAGCTTTTAGCTCTTCTTATGAAGATGTTCTTAAACATGAAAATCCTGTGGCTGCTATGGCTAAACGATTAAGCAATCCGGATAAGTATACTCTAGGTGTCTTCAAAGATAATGATTTAATTGGTATCGCTACTTTAGAAACAAAACCATTTATTAAACAAGAACATAAAGCAAAAATTGGCTCCGTTTTTGTTTCTCCAAAAGCACGTGGTCTCGGAGCAGGACGAGCTCTAATTAAAGCAATTATTGAAAATGCCGATAAATTACATGTAGAACAACTTATGCTCGATGTTGTAGTTGGTAACGATGCAGCAAAAAAATTATATGAGTCATTAGGTTTCCAAACTTACGGCGTACAAGAGCGTTCATTAAAACATAACGGTCAATATTGGGACGAGGAACATATGGTTCTGTTCTTAAATGATTAATACTTCAATATAAGGTGAAACTTTACTCAGTGGGGGAGTTTTCCAAAAGCATCTTTCTTAATAAGAAAGATGCTTTTTCATTACAACAATGTAATCTTCATGTCACCTTTATCGATCGTACCAAACCTTTCCATTCATTATACTAAAAATATAAAGTGAAACTTTACTCAGTGGGGAACTACATCCCACGCTGATCGCATGTACTTGATATGTAGAGGAGAATGTGACATGAAACAAAACAAACGAGCTATGCTTTTAATATTTACTACAGCAATTGTAACTTCTGGATTAGCAATTTTACCTTGGTTTATCATATGAACACTCCCCCACTTAGCAAAGCTTGAAGTGGGGGTTTCTAACGTTTCGACCTAACGGATGATTAACGTCAGGGGAGTTAACACATTAGCGAGCTGTTTCACGCCTAACCCCTCTATCCCATTTGTCCATGCATTTGGGATTACTTTTCGTAAAATGTTAGCCGCAGCATTTACATCTGCATTAATTAAAGTTTTATTTGCTGAACGATATATGCCGCGCTCTATTCGTTTTCCTGAAAAAGTTGTATTTTGGTCATTTTCTCCATACGTTGGAATGAAGTCGTTATCCAGAAAACTTGCTTTCGATGTATATGATTCTTCAGTTACAACAACTTGAATGCCTACAGCATTTGCTTTGTATGTAATCATTTGAATCAGTAAATTATGCGGGATATAACAAAACGATTGGTTATTTCTTTTTCCCATATTCGTTTCTTGTTTCCAACTTTTGTTTTGACCAATAACGATTTTACAAACTTCTTCTTCTTGAGCTAGTTTTACGATGTGGTGACTAACTTTATGGAAGACATCTTTTATTTTCAAGTAACGTTTTTGATGAAGTTTTTCTATCCTTTTAGAAGTAAAAGGTCCTTTATTAGTTTGTTTTCCATTTCTAAGAATACTTGTAAAATGACTCCTCATTTTATTGTAATATTGATTTATGCTTTTGACATGTTTGCCCTTAACAAGGACAGGTTTCATACCTGTGTTTGTTACGATGGTTGCAAGGTTATCAATCCCTAAATCAATACTCATATAACGAGCATTCTCTTCAATCATTTGTTGTTCAGAAGGAACATCAATTACCAATTCCACTACATATTCATTGTATTTTGGAATCACACGAACTTGTTTCAGTTTACCTTCAGTGAAACCTAGTTTCCCAATATTTAATTGCAATTTCGTCTTTGGAAACTTTAAAAATCTACCGTTTTTAATGATGCAATCTTGGTTTGTATACAGAATCTCTTTTTCAGAAGAACGAATATACTTTGGAATCCTAGGCATTCCAGCATATTTGTTTGGATTCTTTTTATAGTCTTTTAAACTAGCAAAAAAAGATTTCCAATTTTGGAACAAACATTTCATGATTGACTGGCTACATTGCGTAGGCAAAGCTCGATAATCATTTTGAATCATAGCCTTAAATAGTGCATCTAGAAAGTTGTAATCTACATAAGGTTTTTCAAAATTAGGTTCTGAAAACAAATTACATTTAATCTCTTTCTGTTCTTCTTTAGGCTTTAAATTCTCTTTTTCCAATTTCTTCTGATAGGCAAGAAGTTGTGTGTCATTCATTTTACCAATATTTTTATGAATATTATCCAGAACTTCTTTTTGCAAAGGCTGCAACTCTTTTTCTTGTGTTAATCCAGTGTACACCTGACGTATATAAAAGTTTGTGGTGTTGTACATGTTCTTAGCATTATGACAACATTCTTGAAAATAAGAATACATACGATGCCCTTTTTTAATCCAAATTTGAAGAGTTTTATAGTTTGATGGATTTTCCTTTGTCATTTTATTCACCCCCTTGTTAAGGATATTATAGCAAAAAAGAACGTATGTTCCCTTTATTTTTTTGAAAATAAAATATTTTTTTCGATTCACCTCACCACCTTCACTTACGGAGTCCTCTCGAAAGGCATAATAGAAATACTCCCCTAACAATGAAAAAAGCTGATTGCTTCTTAAGAAGCAATCAGCTTTTTTTATATTATAAAATCCCCAAAATTTTATTTACGCAACTTATAATAATAACCATAGATACGGCAACGCACATGACAACCGTATTACGATCTTGCTTTTCTTTTTTTGAAATTTCTTCTTTTGGATTCATGTGTATGATCTCCTTTTTAAAAAAAGTGTGAGATAGGAAATTTTTCTTATCCGATGCGAGGTGAATACGAAAACCCTCTCTATCTCACATACACAATAGAATGGAATTGTCATTTTATAAATAAAATGACATGACGTTATGTCGCAACATAGGGTATTTTGTGTCGCTACGTTTTCTATTATAAAAAATAGTTGTGCAAAACTAGTGCATTTTTTATGTCAATTACTCTGAGCGAAAAATAACTCTTCCACTCAATCACATAAAAAGAGTTTTTTATTATTTTCATGTAAACTATATAAGTAGAATGAACAGTTTGGGGTGCACAAGATTATGGTAAAAATTTTATTAGTAGACGATGAAGAACGTATGTTACGATTATTAGATCTGTTCTTAAGCCCTCGCGGCTATTTTTGCATGAAAGCTACCTCTGGCCTTGAAGCACTAAATTTAATCGAACAAAAAGAATTCGATATTATTTTATTAGATGTTATGATGCCAAGTATGGATGGATGGGATACTTGCTATCAAATCCGTCAAATTTCCAACGTTCCTATCATTATGTTAACAGCTCGCAACCAAAACTACGATATGGTGAAAGGCCTCACGATGGGCGCAGATGATTATATTACAAAACCATTTGATGAGCATGTATTAGTCGCACGAATCGAGGCTATATTACGCCGTACAAAAAAAGATGGTTTTGTTAGTTTCAATGGTATTGAGTGGGATAAAACGAAACATACTGTCACAGTTTATGATGAAAAAATCTCGCTAACTCCTATCGAATTTTCGTTACTCGGACTATTTTTGCAAAATACAAACCGAGCTTATAGCCGAGATGATTTAATCGAAAAAATTTGGGGCTATGAAACAGATATCGAATATAGAACAATTGATTCACACATTCGTAATATCCGTGATAAACTACGCAAAAAAGGATTTCCGATTGAAGATTACCTAGAAACGGTCTATAAAGTCGGATATAAATGGAAAAGTGAATAATTACTTCGGTCAGTGGGAAATCGTATACCACTGACTCTTTATTATGGATAAGGTATGGTGAAAAAATGAGTAAACTTTCCCTTAAAATTGGGACATACTTTTTAATATTAGCTTTATGTATTGAAACAATTGCTTTCGTATCTTTTTATAAAAGCCTTTCAAAAATACGTATTGAAGAGGAAACAGATGCTCTTTTAGAGAAAGGTAATCGCTATAGTAAAAAAATTAAAAGCCGCGAGAGACGGGATGAATATTATAAAGAAATGAAACACGCTGAACATAATAAAAATCCTAAACGTCCTGTGTACCCTGAGTTCGATATTACGAATGAGGCTGCACACTTAGTTGAATCGGAATCAATTTCTAACTCCGATATAGCTATCATTATTACTGACCATAACGGCAAAATTATTTCCACCTCAGAACCCGTAACAAAAGATATGCAAAAACAACTTACTTGTAAAACAGAAACTGTCCCAGACGGCGGGTTGGTCGTTGAAAGGAACTGGAAAAAATCAAAGTTCATCACAACAGTAAGCCCACTTAACACAACAAAGTTTCAAGGAAAGCTATATATGTTATTAAAAACATCTTTCCTAGAAAATATGTTACTTAAACTCATGAACCAATTTCTTATCATTAGCGTTTTAACAATTATTTTAACAACAATTTCTGTCTTTGTTTTTTCACGCGTTATTACAGAACCACTTGTAAAAATGAAGAGAGCGACAGAAAAAATGTCAAAATTAAACAAGCCAATTCAATTAGGTATTAAGCGAAATGATGAACTCGGAAGTTTAGCAAAAACAATTGAAGATTTATCGAGTGAACTTACGTATATGAAAAAAGAGCGCAATGAATTTCTCGCTAGTGTCGCTCATGAACTATTAACTCCATTGACCTATATGAAAGGTTATGCGAAGGTAGCAAAGAGAGACTCTTTAACAAAAGAGGAGCGAGAAGAATACTTACAAATCATTGAGGATGAAACGGATAGTGTAACCGATCTCGTCCAAGATTTATTTATGCTTGTACAATTAGAACAACACCAATTTGTTATAAAAAAACAAAAAGTGCTTCTTCAGCCATTTTTAGAACGAATGGTAGAAAAAACAAAAACAACATTAACAAATAAGCAAATGCAACTTCATGTATATTGCAAAGATGATTTAGAAGTTTGCATAGACGAAAGACGTATGGAACAAGTTATGTTAAATTTATTACACAACGCTTATCAACATTCGCCAGAAAACACATCCATTACGATACGTGTACTCATGGAAACAGATTCTTTTACAATAAGTGTACAAGATGAAGGTGAAGGTATTCCTGAACAAGATATCCCGCATATTTTTGACCGTTTTTATCGTGTTGATAAATCCAGAACACGAGCTACAGGCGGAAAAGGTATCGGGCTAGCTGTTGCAAAAGAAATTGTAGAATTGCATAACGGTTCTATTCTAGTAACAAGCCAATTAGGAGCGGGAACAAACTTTATAATCGATATACCTTTTGAATAATATGCGTGTGAAAACACCAGTAGTAGTAAACACTACTGGTGTTATTTTGTTCATAAAAACAGCTTATATAAGCTAAGCTTTTGAAATTATTCTTATTTCAATATAAAATAAAGATACATTTGTCAAAGATTTGGAGGGTGATATAATTGGATATCCATGTATTAACAAAAGACGAAGCAGAAATTTACTTAGAACTTCGCGTAGAAGGATTAAAGCAAAACCCTGAAGCATTCAGCTCTTCTTATGAAGATATTATTAATAAAGAGTGTGCGATTGAATATAAAGCACAAAAATTAGCACAAGATGAAAACTATACGCTAGGTGCATTTAAAGATGGGAAATTAATCGGGGTTGCAACACTGGAAACGAAACCATATGTAAAACAAGAACATAAAGCTAAAATCGGTTCTGTATATGTTTCTCCAAAAGCACGCGGACTTGGAGCAGGAAAAGCACTTATTAAAGAATGTCTTGAACTTGCTAAATCTTTAGAAGTAGAACAAGTTATGCTTGATGTTGTTGTTGGCAACGATGGAGCAAAAAAACTTTATGAGTCATTAGGTTTTAAAACATTCGGTGTACAAGAACGTTCATTAAAATATAACGGACAATATTGGGACGAAGAGCATATGGTCTTATTCTTAGATGAAAATAAATAATAAAAAACATCCTCATGTTTGGAGGATGTTTTTTACTTTCTTGTAAACCATGCCTTGTGTAATAATTGAATCGCTTTCGCAATTTCTTCCTCTGATGATATCGCAAACCCAAGCAAAACTACATTCTCAGGCGCCGTACCATCTTTATAGTACGTAGACACAGGATATATTTTGATACTATATTTCGCAGCTTCTTGAATTAATTCTTCTTCCCGCATTCCATTATGCACTTTTAATAAAATGTGTAATCCCGAATCTTCTCCTATCACTTCAACACGATTAGAGAAATACTTCTCTATTTCAAAAACAAGTCGATCTCTCTTCTTTCGGTAGACGACACGCATTTTATGAATATGTTTTTCCCAATAGCCTTCATTTAAAAATCTTCTAATCACTTCTTGGTCCATTCTTGAAACACTTTGTGTATAAAATAAATATTGCTGTTGATACTTTTTAATTAATTTCTTCGGCAACACCATATAGCTCATCCGTAGCGATGGCAATAATGCTTTAGATAGCGTCCCCATATAAATAACTTTCCCCTCTGTATCTAATCCTTGCAGCGCCGGTATAGGCTTTCCAGAATAGCGAAATTCACTATCATAATCATCTTCAATAATATACCTGCCCTCTTCTTTCTTTGCCCATTGTAAAAGCTGCATCCTTCTCGTAATAGGCATAATCATTCCATTTGGAAACTGATGGGAAGGTGTAACAAATACAACATTCGCATTGCTATTTTCTAAATCTGCAATACAAATTCCATCTCTATCTAAAGATAACATTTGGACTCTTGCTTCTCCCTGTTCAAAAACAACCATCTTCCTATGATACCCTGGGTTTTCAACTGCATAATTGCTTCCCTTTAACAATTGAAACAATAGTTTCACTAATATTTGTGTTCCCGCTCCTAATACAATTTGACTAGCTGAACAACGCACACCTCTAGATTCATACAAATAATTCGTAATCTCTTCTCTTAAGCTCGCTTCCCCTTGAGGGTGTCCTAGAAAGAGAAGTTCGTTATTATGCGGCTGCCATACTTCATTTACAATTTTCCGATACATATTGAATGGAAAAGCATTTGTATCAATTCCTGTTTGTGTAAAGTCAAATTTATAACTCTTCTCCTGAAACGGTACTTCTTCTATTCTCTCTCCGCTATCCTCTACATGAACCATTTGCTCAATCTTGCATACAAAATAACCTTTTCTCGATATCGGCTCAATATAACCTTCTGCAAGTAATTGTTCGTACGCTGCCTCTACTGTATTTTTACTTACTTGTAAATGTATCGCTAACTTTCGCTTAGCTGGTAATTTCGTAAAAGGGACAATCGATCCATCTTTAATTTCTTTTTTTATATACTCATACAATTGCACATATAATGCCTTTTTACTATTCATATTTAAATTAGGCGTTAATTCTAACATAATATCTGACCCCTTAATAAAACTAAAATCTGATACTTTTTACAGTACCAGAAGTTATATATAATTCCTTTTATCATGTCACACATAAAAAATCAAATACTGGAGAGGAGAAACATGATAATGAACAATGTTAAACGTATCGGACTCATTATGATTATTACAGGGGCTACATTATGGGGATTATCTGGTCCAATGATTCAGTGGCTATTTCAGCATACTAATGTATCCTCAATTGATTTTTTAACAATTCGATTGTTGCTTGCAGGAATATTTATTTTGTCTTTCTTACTTATAAAGAAACAAAACATATTTCAAATTTGGAAACACCCTAGATATTCTATACAACTTATTATTTTCTCTATTCTCGGCATGCTTGGTGCGCAATACGCCTTTATCGAAACGGTTCATATTAGTAATGCAGTCACAGCAACGCTATTTCAATTTCTAGGTCCTGTTCTTATTACCATGTATGTTGCATTTGAACAAAGAAAATTCCCTGCTCCCATGCAACTATTCGCAATTATAGCCGCGCTAATAGGAACATACTTTATTATTACAAATGGCTCAATTGAAAATATTGTTTTATCCAAAGAAGCTATTATTTTTGGACTATTAACAGCAATCGGATTTGCATTTTATACCCTTCATCCGGCTTCTCTCATTAAAGAATGCGGGACAACTGTAGTAATTGGTTGGGGGATGTTAATCGGAGGAATTGTACTACTTATTTATAATCGTTCATTCGGGTGGAATCAATTTTCACAAACTCTTACACTAAAAACCTTTTCTATGCTTATTCTTATCATTATTAGTGGTACCCTTTCTTTCCTTCTATATATCGGTAGTCTTAAATATTTAGCAGCAACAGAAACAAGCATTTTATCTAGCATTGAACCCCTTGTAGCTGCCATCGTTTCAATCACTTGGCTAAATGAATCTTTTGGAACATATCAATTATTAGGCGGCGTATGTATCGTTCTGTCCGTTATTTTTTTGACGATGCCTCAAAAAGAAACCGAACCACCCTATACAACTGAACAAGTATAATGTGAAACTTTAATTAGTTGGGGCTATCTCCCACTAATTATTAACCTACACCAATCGGGCTTTTACGGGATAAAAAATGTCAAAAGAGGTCGTACAAAACTTACGACCTCTTTTTATACTTTAAAGGAATTGTCCCGCCTTCTAGCAAATACAATTACACTAACAATAAAAACTAGGAGTGTGGCACCATGAAAAAAATCGGAACTATGCTACTTCTCTCCTTTCTCATCACTGGATGCACACAAGCACAATCTGATTCAAAAGCATCTAAAACTGAAGCTGTCGCAACGTCATCCACTCAAGTGAACGCACCTTCCTTCTTTCACCTTAGTGTTTTAAAAGATGTAAATTGGGAAGAAGCCCCCTCATTCATAGACGGAAAAATACCTTTAAAAGGCATCGAAGGAAAAATCGCAATGGCTGATAGTCCTATTATCGCAAATGAACAAAATGAAATAATGTGGTACTTTCTAGATTCTGAAATACCAACTGGAAAATTGTCTATTATTGCGCTAAAACAAGGATCTGTAACTCCAACACCAGTACTCTTTCAAAAAGAAACTTCCAAACAAACTTGGACTACTTCAAATACAATCGATTCTACTACAAACGAACTCCCTCTCACTATGTCACTACCTTCATCTGGATTATGGTTATTAAATATATATGTGAATGAAAAATATTATGATCAGTTTGTAATCACTGCTGAGTAAAGTGACAAAAATAAACCACTTTCTTACAACAATGTAATTTCTACATCATGTACTTCGATAGTTGAATTATCTCTCTTCTCTTATACTTAAAGTAAGAAATGAAACGAGGAGAGATGAGAGATGAAAAAAATGATAGAAGTAATCGTAGCAGTAACTGAGGTTTTAGTGAATGGTAAACAAGTTGCAATGGAATTAAATAAATAGTGAAGAAATATAAATAATTCTACACTTCTTCATTATTTTGATTTCTTATCTCAAAAAAGCAGTGCCTTTTAGGCACTGCTTTTAGCTATTAATAACTTGGTATTTTCGTAATTTGCGCCACGCCTGAATCAATAGCTGCTTTCGCTACTGCTTCTGCAACACTTGGAACAACTCTTTTATCTAATGGATTTGGGATTACATAATTCGCATTACGTTCTTCGTCAGTAATGATGTTAGCGATCCCATATGCTGCCGCTAATTTCATCTCTTCTGTAATATCAGTTGCGCGCACATCTAACGCACCGCGGAATATTCCGGGAAACGCCAATACATTATTTACTTGATTCGCATAATCCGAGCGCCCAGTTCCTACTACAGCTGCCCCAGCCTCTAATGCATCCTCAGGGAAGATTTCTGGAATTGGATTCGCCATTGCAAACACGATTGCTTTCTCATTCATCGTCTGCACAAGTTCTTTCGTTAATACGTTAGGAGCAGATACGCCAATAAAAATATCAGCTTGGTGAATCGCTTCTTTTAACGTTCCACGCACATGTTCACGATTTGTCTTTTTTGAAACTTCAATTTGCGCTTCGTTCATCCATGTTTCACCTTCACAAACAATACCTTCTAGGCTAACTAACGTAATGTGCTTTGCACCAGCCTTTAATAATAATTTTCCAATTGCAATTCCTGCCGAGCCCGCACCGTTAATAACGATTTTCACATTATCCATTTGTTTGCTAACAACTTTTAATGCATTAATAACAGCTGCTAAAACGACAATAGCTGTTCCATGTTGATCATCATGAAATACAGGAATATTCGTTTCTTCTTTTAATCGTTTTTCAATTTCAAAACAACGCGGTGCTGCAATATCTTCTAAATTAATCCCTGCAAATGTAGGCTCTAAATTTTTTACAAGGGTAACGATTTCATCTACATCCGTTGTGCCTAAACATAATGGGAAAGCATCTACATTCGCAAATTTCTTAAACAAAATACTTTTTCCTTCCATAACAGGCATAGCCGCTTTTGGTCCAATGTTTCCTAAGCCGAGTACCGCTGTTCCATCTGAAACAACTGCCACCATATTGCCACGTGCTGTATAGTCATACACTGTTTCTTCATCTGCCGCAATTGCTTTACAAGACTCCGCTACACCTGGTGTATACGTCAGGCTTAAATCATACGCTGAATTTACCTCAACTTTACTTGTAATTTCAATTTTCCCTACTAATTCTTTATGCAATAACAATGATCTTTCATTAATTTGATTTGCTAACATACTTATAATCTCCCCTTAATTTGACAAGCTAGCTATATGAATATAGCTAGCTTGTTTGATCATGAAAACATCTTTAATAATATTGTCGCCGTTACAACCATTGCCGCCCCGCCTAAACGAGTCGAAATTTGTGCGAACGGCATTAATTCCATACGATTTGAAGCCGATAAAATAGCAACATCTCCAGTTCCGCCTAAACCGCTATGACATCCAGTTACAATCGCCGATTCAACTGGATACATCTTCATCACTTTCCCTACAAGAAAACCTGATGCTACCATTGTAAGAACAACCGATGCGCACACAACAACATATCCTACTGAAAGAACTGCTGCTACGTCTTTTAACGGAATATACAGCAATCCTAATCCAACCATTAAAGGCCAAGTTAAATTCTTCGAAATAAATTTATATAAATGGAATGCTCCTTGCTCCATTTTTGCTGGCATTAATTTAAAGTATTTCACAAGTGCTGCTGAGAAAATCATAATAATTGCCCCAGGAATACCGATGAACTTAGAAGCAAATCCTCCGAAGATGAAGAACGTACACGCAATTAATAAACCTGCTCCCATTAATGAGAAGTCAATTGGTTTCTCTGTATTTTGTTCTTTTAATAATTCTGCTTGATTGTCTGTTTTCACTAATACACCGTTACCACTAAGCTCCGGTTTCTTTTCACCTAAACGCTTCATATACCCTGCACTTACAATTGCGAACATATTTCCAATAATAGCTGCTGGAATAAGCTGTGATACAAACGTTGCTGATGATTCATTTAAAATATCACTATAAGCTAGCGACAATGGTAAAATCCCTTCCCCGATACCGCCACTCACAATTGGTACGATGATAAAGAAGAATGTCTGCTTCATTTCAAATCCAAATAATGAACCGACCAATAATCCTACTGCTACAGAAGCTAACGTCCCTACTACTAAAGGAATAAACATGCGAACGAAACCTTGTACTAACACTTTACGGTTCATTCCTAAAATACTTCCGACTACTAAACAAGAAATATATAAATATAAAAAGTTCGATTTTTTCATTAACATAGTCGCAGCTTCCATTGAAGCTGGATTCATCCAGTTAAAAAATACAAGTAATGATGGAATAAATAACGAAAGTATTGCTGGACCGCCGATATTTTTTAAAATTGGAATTCTCATCCCAATATCGCCTAAGAAAATCCCCATGATCATAATAACTGCAAATCCACCAATCATATCTGCTGGCAATTTATTATATACAGATGCCCCATAAATAATAGCAGCCAATACTACATATAACGGTAAAGGTATAACACCGATTTTTACATTCATAATTTTAGAAGCGAAAGATTCTCTTTGTACTTCATTTCCTTCAGAAAATGATACCGCTTCCACATTCTTTTGAATTCCCATATGGCACCCCCTCGTTTTCTTAATAACAATATTAAAACGCTTTCAATAGTAAAAATAGTTTTTGTAAGTTTTGTAATTGATTTTGTAATTAAAAAAAGTATAAGCGACTTATATTAAGTCGCTTATACGTAAAACTCTATTTTCTTTTGATCAACACATCTTAATTTACTTACAGGTCTTCCCACATGTTGGTACATCATTTCGTTTTCTAACACCCCAATGTCAGTCAGAAACATTACATATTTTCGAATAGAAACTCTTGAAATTCCAACTAATTGTGCCATTTCATCTGTTGTAAATACTCTTCCATTCAGAGACTCGATCTTCTGCCAAATTAATTGCAACGTTTGCTTCGTTAAACCTTTCGGAAGCTCTTTAGTGACAGTAGGCTCTCTTTTTTCTTTTTGTAAAATTAACGAATCTAATTCCGATTGACTAATTTTTTGTTGTTCTTTCATGAAAGTAAGTTTTTCTCGATATATAGTTAATGCCTCTTTAAATCGTTCAAATGTGAATGGTTTAATTAAATAATCTACTACACCATATTGTAATGCTTTTTTAATACTTCCCATATCATGTACAGCTGAAATCATTATAATATCGATTTCTTTTTCTTGGTTCCGGATATACATTAAAAGCTCAAACCCAGTCTCTTCAGGCATAAAAATATCAAGTAATACTAAATCTACTCGTGATTTCTCTAATATTTCTATCGCCGACTTTACTGAGTTAACTGCTTGAACAAGTTCAAACCCTCCTACTTGCTCTAAATAATGCGTATTTAACATTGCTACCATCGGGTCATCTTCTACAATTAAAACTTTAATCATATTTGCCTCTCATCCCTACCTTTAGGTATTTCAATCGTTATCGTTGTTCCCTTTCCTACTAATGAATGCATATGAATTTCCCCATTTATTCGCTGTATACTTTCTTTTACAAGATACAAACCATAACCGCGGTTATCTCCCTTTGTGGAATAACCTTTCGTAAATAATTCCTCTATTTCTTTTTCTTGTATACCTTTTCCCGTATCTTGTACTGTAATAGTTAGTATATCCCCATGTTGTATCTTAACTTCAACTTGCTTGTTTTCACAATTCGTAACTGCCTCTAATGCATTATCAATTAAATTTCCAACAATCGTAATAAGTTCATGAGTAATACTTTCATCATCTATTTCCGGCATATAAGAATCTTCACTTATAATTAATTTTATATTTTTCTCTCTAGCATAGCTGAGCTTACCTAGTAAAAAACCAGCAAATACTGGACTTTTTATTCTTTTCATAACTCCACCAATTTCATATTGATGCTCTGATACCATGCCGCTTATATACTTCTGTAATTCTTCATACTGTTTCATATGTGTAAGCCCTAATACGACATGCATCTTATTCATAAACTCATGAGATTGTGCCCGTAATGCTTCTGCATATAGTCTAATACCAGTTAGTTCCTCTGCTAGTTTTCTAATCTCTGTTTTATCACGAAATGTTGCAATTGCACCAACTATTTCTCCTTTTACATATAAAGGAACTCGATTCGTCACAATCGTAATTCCGTAAATATTTTGTTCTTCGTTTAATTGTACTTCTCCCGTTTTCAATACTTCTTTTATACGTGAATTTGGCATATACAACTCAACATCTTTACCGATAAAATCTTCTTCAAGTCCGCTTTTTTTAAATAGACGTTTCGCTTCATTATTAATTAACGTTACTCTAGCCTCTTTATCTACAGCAATAATACCTTCCTTTACAGATTGTAGCATCGTATTTCTTTCTTCAAGAATTTTTGCTATCCTGTGCGGCTCAAGACCGAATAAACTTTTCTTTATATGTCTAGCTAGTAATATTGCTCCTATAATTCCGACTAATACCCCAACTCCGACACCAATATAAATGATATGTCTACTTTCCTTAACTCTCTCTTTTACATTATCTGCTGAAATACCAACAGCCACTGCTCCAAGTTGTTCACCTGTTTCAGAAAATATTGGTACAAATACTCGCATGGAAATACCTAAAGTTCCTTCTGCTAACGATACATGTTCTTTTCCTTTCAATGCAGGCCCTTCATCCCCACCAATGAAATGATGACCTATTTTTTGAGGATCTGGATGAGATTTTCTTATTCCATCCATGTCCATAACTACAATAAATTGAACACCTGTGTTTTTTAATATCCTATTTGTATACGTTTGGATTGCAGGAGTATCCGCTTTCCCAACCAAGCCATTGATTACAATTGAATCATTCGCCACAATGTGTGCAATTGTTTTTGCTTTCTCTGCTTGGCTATCCTCCGTCGCCCGTTCTACATTATGACTAATTAATATATCTGTCACAAGTAAAGAAAAAATTACAACTGTACAAACTAACAATGTAATCGTTTTCCACAAATTCCATAGTCTTTTTCTTTTTTTCATCCCGTTAATGACTCCCCTAATTGCTGAATAGAAAAATAAGTAAGGTGATATTATTTTCACCTTACTTATCTGCTGTTATTATACTTTAAATTTACTAGTCATCGCTTGTAGTTCTTCGGCCATCCCAGCTAAGTTTTGCGAAGCTGAACTAATTTCCTCCATTGAATTAACCTGTTCTTCTGTTGAAGCTGCAACACTTTGCATACTAGCTGTATTTTCTTCTGCAGCCGTTGCAATTTCATCAATAGCATTTGTCACTTCATTTGCATCTCCAGCAATTCTCTTCGTTGTTTCTACCATTTGATTAACTTGAGAAACAATATGTGTAGTAGAACTTAAAATTTCCGTAAAACTTACTTTCGTTTTTGTTACAACATCAAGCCCTTGTTGAACTTCTCCATTCACATTATCCATTGCCTTAACAGTATGTTCAATATCCGCCTTAATTTCTGCAATTAAATTTGCAATCTCTCCAGATGACTCTCCTGATTGCTCTGCTAATTTTCTAACCTCATCTGCTACAATAGCAAATCCTCGACCCTGTTCACCTGCTCTTGCTGCTTCAATAGCCGCATTTAAAGCTAATAAGTTCGTTTGAGTAGCTATGTTTTGAATTGCTTCAGAAATAGCTCCTACTTGCTTTGATTTCTCATCAAGAAGTTTAATAATAGCATCTGACTCGGATACCGACCTAGAAATAGACTGCATTTGTTTTGCAGTTTGTTCAACTAAATCTTCTCCCTCTTCAGCTCTTTCTCTCGCATGTAATGAGGAAATAGAAATTGACTCTGCGCTTCCGGTTACATCTTGAATTGCTGTATTTACTTGTTGTAATGTAGCCGCACCTTCTTCAACACCTTGACTTTGTGATTCAGCCCCACCTGATACTTGTTCCATTGCAATTGTAATTTGATCTGTCGCATCATTTGCTTGCTGTACGCTCGCTGTTAACTCTTCAGCCGATGCCGCGACATGTTCTGCTGAAAAGCTAATTTGGGTAATAACATCTTGTAAAGACGTAGACATTTCATTAAATGAAGTCCCTAATTTCCCTATGTCATCCTTAGAATGGATTGTAATTTTCTCTGTTAAATCTCCCTTACTAATTTTATATGCTGATTCAGCTATTTTTCGTAATGGCCCTGTAATAGACCTTGTAATGAAATAAATTAATACACTACCAAATGCAATAGCGATAGCAATAACAATTAAAGTCTTATAAAACACTGGACTGGCAGCTTGGTTAATTTCTTCATCGAACATAACTCCAACTACTTTCCAGCCTGTTTTTTCATTTGTTGCAAAGATTAAATTCTTTTTATCATCTTGTTCTGTATAAGACACATTTCCTTGTTTATCTTCATAAATTGGTTTAACCCAAGGATCAGTAACTTTCGCACCTGGTTTTCTAGATGGATGACTAACAATTTGCATATTTTGATCTAAAATAACTGCATAACCTTTTTCACCAATGTTAATCATTTTGGAAATTTTTAAGATGTTATCTAAGTTTAAATTAATTCCTATAACACCTTTACCATCTTTTACTTCTTTCGCAATGGTCACTACCATATTTTTTGTAGATGCTGATTGATATGGTGCAGTAACAATTACTTTCCCTTTATTTTCATGTGCTTCTTTATACCAAGATCTATCTGTTGGATTATACCCATCAGCCATTTGGATAAATGGTTCTCTTATAAACTTTCCCGTCTGCGTTCCAATATAAATACCTTCTACTTCTGGATGAAGCTTTATATATTGTGCTAACTTCGTTCTTACTATTTCTTCCTGTCCATTTGGATATGTATCCTCTGTTAAGATGTCTGCAAAGTACGTCGCATCAACAAATTTCTCTTCTATATTTTGAGAAATAACAGTATTTAAAATCGAAATATTCTCCTTTGCTTTAGCTGTCATTTGATGTTCAAAATTTGTTTTGGCAGTTTGATATGAAACACCACCGATAATAATTCCTGGTATAGTTAAAATAATAAAAAATGAAATGATTAATTTTTTATTGATACTCATACATTTAACCCCGTTAAATATTTTTTGCATAATAAGCCTCCTTTATGTAATGTGGATACTTGTGTCATTTTATACAATTAATATGTATAAAACAATATATAATGATAACATGTAAATTTTTCGTCAATTATGCATTTTTACATATTCACTCCTTAATAAGGATTTTAATCATAAAAATAAGAGAACTTTAGCATTATATATACTAAAGTTCTCTTATTTCTCAACAGCTTCTACTCTAAAAAATTTCTCTTATAATCTTCAATCTCTATCCTTCGCCTTATAGTCATCTTACTAAAACTCTTCCTCCTAATTTATTTGGAGTTCTTTACATAACTAATTGCCTGACTCCCCATTTGCACCCATGCCTGTTCAAAGATTTCTCTCGGCACTTTTACATCTAAGCTATCCTCAAGTGGATCTCGAATATATACAGATTCCTGATCATACCCAATAAGTACAATACAATGTTCATTATACGTAATAGAAACATCTCCACTATTTGTTTCCCATGTAGTAAATTCATCTTCATCTAATGGTGCAAATGTTGCATTTGTGATCATGACTACCGGTTGTCCTGCTTTTACACTCTTATAAATCTCTTCTATATTCTTCCCAGTTAAGTCTACAGCTTTATTAGGTAAATATTTTTCCGCTAACTGAAAAAGTGGCCCATGATATACACCATATCCTGATTCAGAAAATGTATAAATATTACCTACAAATCCTTCATTCGGATTCCCGCGCACACCATCGTCTATAAAATCAACTTTTTTTATTTCATTTGCTAATGTCATCTTATCCACTGAAACACCAGCATATTGTAACATCATCGCTAAACTTGTCACTTCACAGCCTCTATCCAATTCTGGTAACTGCTGAATTAATGGAACATTTGATAAGATGACTTTTTCATCGTTATTACAAAACTCCGTTTCTTTTCCTCTTTGTATATTTGAGAATGTAAACTTCTCTACATACTTTGGAATTCCATTTGTATATACACTCCATATTGCTGCACCTAGTAAAGCTGTACATATATACCACTTCAATTTTCTTATCACTTTCACGCCCTTATTAATTCGTTAAATAAGAATAAAATGCGTCAGCATCCGTTCTAATCATCGGTACAAAATTTAGTTCTTTTCCTTTTTCAGGCTGATCTTTTTTTATCTTTTCCGCTAACTCTTGAATATTCATATTCATTTTATCCATATTAAGCTCATCTGCCATTTGTAGCACCTTTTGTTCATTAATTTCTTTTAATATTTGATATATATCTTTACCGTACAAATCAATATGATATTTTTTTGCTTCTTCCTGTACTTTTTGTTCGTACACTTCTTGTGCTAACTCTTCAATTTCTTTTCCTTTTTGAGAAATGTCTAACTTTCCTGCTTCTTCTCTTACTTTCGTTCCGTAGATTTCTTCCGCGATGTCTTCGATTTCTTTTCCATCTGTAGCAATGCCTAATTTATCTGCTTCATCTTTAATTTTAATCGTATTAATTTGAGTAATTAAATCTACAATTGATGTATTCTCTATAGATATACCTAGCTTTAACGCTTCTTGCTTTACTTTTGTTTCATAGATTTCTTCTGACAGCGTCCCAACATCTTTTCCTTCTATCGAAATACCTAACTGCTCTGCTTCCCTTCCTACTTCTGTTTCATGAATTTCTTTTTCTAATGTAATTTGTTCTTTTCCTTCCGTTTCAATACCTAGTTCCTCTGCTTTTTCTTCTGTATGCACTGCATGTATCTTACCATTGTTCAATTGTTCTTTACTGCGCTGCGTGTAATCTGTCTTTCCTTTTTGTGTTTCAGAAGGAGAGGCACCCCCTAATATGCTTAAACTCATTACTCCAATAGTGAATACCATCATCATTTTCTTTTTCAAAATTAATTCCTCCCTCTTACACTTTCTTTTTCAGCATTCCCATAATTTTTTTAATACTATACATACATCTCATCTCTGCTTGAGATAACATTATGATTGATAAAATCCACTCACATACACCTAGTCTCTTCTTCATGTAACGAACATTCTTTATGCCATACATAATATAAATAGTTTCTTAACTTTCCCTTAAAAAAAGACGACCTTGTAAAAACAAGATCGTCTTCTTACTTATATTTTTTGATTTTTAGGGAAAATCACTTCAAAACCAGTGCCATTTCCCCACCTGCTCTCTACTGATATTTTTCCATAATGCTTTTCTACAATCCAATTTGCGATTGAAAGACCTAATCCAGCTCCTTCTGACGTACTTCTTGCTTTATCCCCTTGATAAAAACGATCAAATAATTTCGGAATATCTTCTTCTTTCACTCCTATCCCGTCATCCTTCACCTGTATACGAATTGAACTACTCGTTTGCGTACAATCGATTTGAATATGCCCACCTTCGTTTGTATACTTCATTGCATTATCTAACAGTATGACCATCATTTGATGAATCCGCTCTCTATCCCCCATAAAAGATACACCACGTTCTACTTTTAGTATCATTTCTTTTTCTTGATAAGAAGCAATCTCTTTATACGGAGCTACTATTTCTTCTAACAATTTATCAAGTTCAAATGTTTTCTTATCCATCTCAATTTGATTAGAATCAGAACGTGCTAGCAATAATAAATTACTAACGAGTTTCGATAACCGCCTACATTCTTTTGAAATTGTAGAAATATCTATCGCTTTTTCTTCTATCGTAGCGGATGGTGATTGGAATAACACATCCGTTTTTGATTGAATAACTGCAAGCGGTGTCCTTAGTTCATGTGATGCATCAGAAACGAATTGCTGCTGTTTCTCCCATGAATTTTGAATAGGTACAAGTGCTCTGCCAGCTAGGAAAAAGCCGATACCTATCGCACAGAGGCTTCCTATGCTACAACCTATAACAAGGATTAAAAATAAAGTATTTAACATTCTTTCTTCCGCTGTTATATCTCGCACGATTTGAACTATTTCTCCATCTTTTTGAAGCGAAAATGCTCTAAAATATCGTCCTTGTACTTCAATATCTTGTAACTCCCCTAATTTTTTTGGAGAAAACTTTTCCAAATTCTCTTCAAAAATAGAACGGAATTTACGGTTATCGCCCTCTATTTTCACTATTTTCCCATTCCAAGTTATTCTAGTTACTCGCGGATCTCCAATCTGGATATTCTCCAAGCGTTTTCTTGGTGGTATTTTAACATCTAATTTCTCTCTATACTGGGCCATCATTTTTATAGATTGATCCACTTCATTATATATACGCTTATATGTGTATGAATAAATAATACTGCCTAATATACCTATTAATAGGATAAATACTAATGAATTCACTATAGTCAAACGAATGCGTGTCTTTTGAAACATACTTCCTTTTCTCATTGTTCTTTTAATATATATCCAATACCTCGAACGGTTTGAATATCTTTCTGATAACCGAATGGCTCTAATTTTTTACGTAAATGATGCACATACACTTCTACAATCGCTACTGTCGTATCTGAATCAAATCCCCAAACACGATCAAAAATTTGTTCACGCATTAAAATCTTCCCGCTATTTTGAATGAGATACTCTAGTAGCTCATATTGTTTCAATGTCAACTTAATACCTTGTCCATCTACTTGAACGTCTTTATCTTTTCCGAACAATTCAATCCCTTTATAGCGAATTGTTTGCTGCGTTGTTAAACTACCACTTCTGCGTAGTAAAGCGCGAATTCTCGCTTTTAATTCAGGGGCCTGAAATGGCTTAACGATATAGTCATCTCCACCAAAGTCCAATCCCTTCACCCGATCTTCTAAAGAATCTCTCGCTGTCAAAAACAGGACTGGTGTTTCAATCTTTTCATCACGTATTTTTTGAATCACTTCAAATCCGTCCATCCCTGGCATCATCACATCCAACAAAATTGCATCATATATATTTTGAAGCGCTAAAAACAATCCATCTTCTCCATTTATTGCCGTATCTACTTCAAATTCATCACGCAAAATTTGTACGATAGATTCTAATAACGAAGTAGTATCTTCTATTACAAGTAAGCGCATGCTCTCACCTTCCATCAAATAGTTCAATTCTATTTATTATTACATTTCTTCTCTTCATAACAAAAGAATGTAGTTATATTACGTAATTTCATTTTCAACTATTTCCTTCTCAAATTTTGAATTTTTATTATAAAAACTTTGTCTTAAATTTACCTTAATAAAAAATTGAAAGAAATAAGATTCCTCTTATCTCTTTCAATTTTTTATTACATATACCTTTTTACTTGGCAACTCCAAACAATTTAGCTGACCACCATACACAGCCCCGCCATCAATTCCAATAATACGATTACTACCAAAATACACTCCGCAATCCTCACTACTATGAAGCGTCTTTGTTTCCGTATGCCCAAATACAACAACCTTTTCACCGCTATATCCATTATGAAATTCATTACGGATCCACATTAACGTATATGGTTCAGATTCAGAAACTCGTTTCATCGGCTCAACCCCAGCATGTACAAATATATACTCTTCTGTTTCAATGTAATGATCTAATTCTTGAATAAACTTTATATGTTCCTCTAATACAGAAGATTGTAAAATCGGTTTTTGGAAGTCTTTCTCATTAACCGCAATATCTTCTTCTACAAATCCATAACTATATAATGTCTTATCTCCACCATTTCTTTTTACCCAATGGTTCCATGAACGTTCCTCATTTGTCGTTAACGCCTTAATCATCATATCTTCATGATTTCCTTTTAAAATGAGTGCTCCCTCTTCTTTCAATTCTTTTACCTTTTCAATTACAGCACGCGCATTTGGACCACGATCTACATAATCTCCCAGTAAGATTAATTGATCCTTTTTCGCATTATATTGAGCTTCTTTCAACAACTGTTCGAACTTTTCTATTTCTCCATGAATATCACTAATAACAAGAATTCTTTTCATATTATCCCCCCTCTTTCTAATTATAGTTCAAAACAACGGAAAATTCCGAATCTTAATCTTGAATTAAATTTCCCCCGCATTAACGGGCAGTAAGACCCCCACCTCAAAATTCAGCGGAAGCAAAGAAGTTAGGTGGGGGTAGGGCTGCCCGTAAAAGCCCTATTGGTGAGGGCTAATAATCAGTGGGGGATGAAGAAAAGCCCCATTGATTAAAGTTTCACTTTATTACAAACTAAACAATTACCCTTACAACAATGTAAGTCTCTTGTCATCCAATTCGATAGTTGTAATTACTGTATTTCCTTATACTGAGAGTAAGAAATGAAACAAAAAATAAGGAGAGATGAGAGATGAAAAAAGTAATGGAAGTTGTAGTAGCGGTAGTAGAGGTTTTCGTAAATGGTAAACAAGTCGCAATGGAGTTAAATAAATAATGAAAAGGACAACATTCACTCTAGACCCTTTACTCATATAAAAGAGATAAGACTTCATCATTTCTTTGATCCCTTATCTCCCTATAAAGAAAGCCGTATCCCTGTTAAGGATACAGCTTTCTCTTATTTTTGACTTGTACGAGCTGAAATGCTAATTGCTCTATCTGTTGCTTTGGCAGCTTCATCTAACGCTTCTTTACTATTCTTCCCGTCATACATCGCTTCTAATGCTTTTACAACTGCATCTCGTGATTCTGGGAATACACTAATTAAAGCACCTTGTGTTGCTGGAGATTGCTTCGTTGCTTGCAGTTGATCTACTGTTACTTTCAACTGTGGGTATTTTTCATATTGCTCTTTTACTAATGGCTCATTATATGCATCTGGATTAATTGAGAAATAGCCTGTTGCAGTATGCCATTTTGCTTGTACGTCTGGCTTCGTTAAATATTTCATAAAGTCCCAAGCACCTTGTTGCGTTTCTTCTGAAACCATATTCGTCATCCATAATGATGCTCCACCAATAACAACACCATTTTGTTTCGAATCCTCTGGATACGGAATATATGAAACACCTACATTAAACTTAGATGCATCAATTAAATCACGAACACCTGCTGAAGAATCTAAATACATAGCAACTTGTCCAGACTGGAACGCGGCACGAATATCATCCCAACTTGCTCCATACTTTCCAAGTGCGCCAGCTTTATTTAAATCATCTAACATTCCAAATACTTTCTGTCCTTCTTTACCGTTAAATACCGCCTTCTTTGCAGCATCCTTACGACCGTTTTCGTTATCTACATATAAAGCACCTTGTGTCGCTAACAATTCTTCAAAGAACCAACCATAGTTAAGCATGGAGAATCCATATTGTTTTACATTTCCGCCTTCTTTAATCGTTAACTTTTTCGCTGCTTCTTGTAATTCCGCATATGTTTTCGGAGCTTTCTCTGGATCTAAGCCCGCCTTTGCGAAAGCATCTTTATTATAAATTAATACTGGTGTAGATGAATTAAATGGCATAGAATACATTTTTCCATCAACTGAATAATAATTTGTAATTGCTTTTTCTAATTTTGACGTATCGTACTTATCTTTTTTTATCCAGCTATCAATTGGTGTGATTTTTTTACTATCAATCATATATTTCGTTGTAATTTCACTCGATTGAACAAAAGCTGGCGCTTCTTTCGTTGCAGACATCGTTCTAAATTTCGTTAAAGACTCTTCATATGTTCCTTGGAACTCTGCCTTTATCTCATATTTATTTTGCGACTTATTATAGTCTGCAACAAGACCATCTAGTACTCCTTGTGTTTTTCCACCCATCGCATGCCAGAAGCGAATTACAGTTTTATCACCATTTTTTTCAACTGGTGCTACTTTTGCCTGTGCTTCAGGTTTTCCTTCTGTTTTACTATTTGAACAAGCGGCACTAGATAATGCCATTGTTGCTACCATTAATAGCGCAGCACCTTTTTTAACTAGACTCATTTAAATCTCACCTTCTCTTAGTTATTTAATTGCACCTTTTGTTAATCCTTGTTGTAATTGCTTTTGCCCTAAAAATAGTAAAATCAATGTTGGAATAACGATAACCGTAACACCGGCCATTACGCTTCCCCAATCAGTTGCAACTTCTTGAGACTGAAGCTGCTTCACACCAATTTGCACTGTTCTTACTTTTTCATCTGTGGTCACTAAAAGTGGCCATAAATACATATTCCATGTTGTTAAAAAGCTATATACTCCAAGCGTAATAAAACTCGTTTTACAATACGGAATTACAACGCTGAATAAAAACCTTATATTTCCAATCCCTTCAATAAATGCAGCTTCTTTCAGTTCATTCGGAAGTGTCATAAAATGTTGACGTAGCAAGAAAATACCGAAAGCTGTCGCAAAAAACGGCACTGTCATCCCAGCGAAACTATTGATCCAGCCAAAGTTTTGAATCGTTAAAAAGTTAGGTACCATCGTTGCTTCCCACGGAATAAGCATCGTCGAAATAAACAGGAAGAAAATAAGGTTTCTTCCTTTAAACTGAAGAAAAACAAAAGCATACGCCGCTAAGCTTGATACGATAAGTTGTCCAATCATAACGACTATCGATACAATTAAACTGTTATATAAGTATGTAAAAAGCGGTACTTTTTGAAAAATATTAATGAAATTATCAAAAGTAAATTGAGTTGGAAATAACCTTCTCATTTGAATATCGTCTGGTGTCATAAAGCTTATTAAAAACGCATACAGTACAGGAAAAAATACCATTACTGCACTAATTATGAGCAGCATGTATAATAGGAAATTTTGCTTCCACTGTTTAACAATCATTTATAATGCACCTTTCTCTCAGCAAACTTAAATTGAAGTAATGTAGCAATGAAAATGAAAACAAATAATACCATCGCTTGTGCACTTGCTGTTCCAAATTGATGATTCACAAACGCCTCTTTGTAAATCGAGTACACAATTAAATTCGTTGCATCATTCGGTCCACCGTGCGTTAAAATATCAATTTGTCCAAAGCTTTGGAACGCACTAATTAACGTTACGGTTACAATAAAGAATAAAGTTGGCGATAGCATCGGTAATGTAACACGGTGAAGCTTATATAAATAACTAGCACCATCTATAGATGCACTCTCATATAAAGACGTATCGATATTTTGTAAACCACCTAATATAACTAAAAATGCAAATCCTGTATTCACCCAAACTGTTGTAACTGATACAGAGAATAGTGCCCAGTCCGGACTCGTTAACCATGCGATTGCAGGAAGATTCATAGAGCCTAATATATTATTAAATAATCCTACACTTGGATGAAATAAAAATAGCCAAATCACTGCACTAGCAGCTACTGATATTCCCATAGTCGAAGAAAACAGAACTCGGAATAACCCAATACCTCTTACCTTTCCATTTGCAATCAATGCAAGAAACAAAGCAAATATAATACTCGTAGGCACTGTATATAAAACAAATAATAAAGTTGATTTTATACTTTTGTAGAAGGCTGGATCAGAGAATAAATATTGATAATTTTCTAAGCCAACGAAAAGATTAGCTTCTCCATGTATATCGGTTAAATAAAAACTATAGTAAATCGTCCTAAACAATGGATAGAACAGAAAAATCGAAAATAGCAAAATAGATGGTGCCAAAAACAATAATCCTATTCTTAAATCTTTCGTTCTCCCCCATAATTTTTTCTTTTTTGACACCTTTGTTTGAACTGGTAACTTACTTACTTCGATCATTATTTCGCCACCACTTTCAACTCTTCTTTAGCTACCACTTTTAAGCGTTCATTCGTGTTTTCGTTAAAGAAGCATAACTTTTCTTGCGAGAATAATAATTTTACTTTGTCACCTTTGTTCAAGAGTAACTGTCCGATAACTTTCGCACTCCAAGTTGTTCCATTTACCGCAAAGTTCAATATAGATTCATTCCCTAATACTTCTACAGATTGCAACGTCACTTCTTGTCCTTCCTCAGACAGTGCAATATGCTCAGGACGCATGCCTATGCGAATTGTTCCTTCTGGTAATTGCTTTAACTGTCTAATAGATAATGGAACTTGCAATTTCCCTATATGTAATACACCTTTTTCTTTATTCACTTCCCCATCATTTATATTCATAGAAGGAGAACCTATAAAGCTTGCAACAAACTCGTTTGCTGGTTCGTTATATATGTCAAGTGGTGTTCCAACTTGCTGTATACTTCCTTTATTTAAAACCATGATACGATCTCCCATAGTCATCGCTTCTATTTGATCGTGGGTAACGTAAATCATCGTAATTCCTAATCGCTGCTGAATTTCTCTAATTTCTATTCTCATTTGCGCACGTAATTTCGCATCCAAATTCGAAAGTGGTTCATCCATTAAACAGATTGGTGCCTGACTCACAATTGCCCTAGCTAGTGCAACACGCTGTCTTTGTCCGCCTGATAATTGGCCTGGTTTCATTTTCACATACTCTTTCAGTCCTACCATTTCAATAGCTTCCATTAATCGCTTTTGTCGCTCTTCTTTTTGTAATTTTCTTACCTTAAGTCCAAATAAAATATTTTCTTCTACAGATAAGTGTGGATATAATGCATAATTTTGAAATACCATTGATAGATTACGGTCTTTCGGCTCTAGATCATTTGCAACACATTCATTAATAATTAAATCTCCCGAAGAAATCTCTTCTAAGCCAGCGATTATTCGTAATAATGTGCTTTTCCCGCATCCCGAAGGTCCAACTAAAACAAAAAATTCGCCCTTCTTAATATGAACCGATACGCCTTTAACCGCTGTCTCTTCTGCATTTTTATATACCTTTGAAACATTTTTCAATTCAATCACAAGGTTGCACTCCTTTTTTCTTCTTGTATCCATACTTCATAATGACTTGTTGAAATCGCACTTGCTCCTGCACGAATTGCAATTTCCGCATCTTCTCGAGTTTGAATCAGCCCGCCTGCAATAATAGGAAACTCTAGTTTCTCTACTAGCTGTTTAATAATAGAAGGCATAATCCCCGGCATAATCTCTACTGCATTCGGTTTAGTCGTTTTACAATTTTCAATTGATTTAGTAAGAGATAAAGTATCTACAATAAAAATACGTTGAATTGTTTTCAATCCAATTTTATTAGCATTTCGAATTGTCGAACCTTTTGTTGAAATAATACCTTGTGCCCCGATAACATCTTGAATATACAAAAGCGCTTCCTCTGTATTCATATTTAAGCCTTGTATAAAATCACAATGAAGAAATACATCATGTCCATGTTTCTGCAATTCATATACACGCTCTGGTAATTCCAGCATTGAACCAGTCATAAGAAAAACTGTTTTCGGCAATTTTTTGTATGCTTTGTATCCTTCCCAATCCTTTATCATCGCAATATAAGGTTTTTCAAACATTTATTCCACCTAACTGTTCTATTTTTATCCAAACTAAAAACACCTACTTACATAGAACGCCTTTCTCCTTATTTGAACTCTAGGGAATAGAGCACACCTAAGAAAGTGGCACATTATATGTAAGTGGGTGTTCTCAAATGTTCTCTACCCTAGTTATTTTGTTACCTTTACTATATTACGCATTTATTAAGTCAGTTTTGATAGATTGTTAATTAGGTGTTAATCGAATGTTAATATTTACCACATCACCATTTACATTAATTTATATATTTAAATATAAAAATCAGAACGAAACAATACTTAAAATTCAATCAATATGTAAATTCATTCCATAGTTAATGATTTTTAGTTTGCTTACCACTGCTTGCAAAGCAAAGTTATCCCAAGCAGTACTATAAAGTGGAATGCGCCTTTCCTCTTGTATTGATATAGCCCAGGCTGTAACAACATCAGTACCATATCCGGTCCCTTCAAACTCCGCTAAAGTTTCCACACTTGCCTCAGCAGCTACGGGCGTACTTCTTGCACTGCAACAAACAGAAACTACCTTTTCATTTTTTACAATTGCAAAATAAGGCTTCCTCCTTATTTACTCCATTTACCATCCATTCATAATCTATTTTTCATGTTCAAAACAAAAATCCCATTCAAATACACATTACTGAATCCATCATACTAACTGATTTCTTCATTCTGTCTATCTAAATGGGATTATTTTTCGTTTTTTACTCTACTGTTTGTTGTGGCTGTACTACTTCATTCGCTCCAGCTACCCTCAACATATTTACAATATCTTTAAAACCTCTTTTTTCAGCGTATTGCAGTAGCGTCAGATGTTCCTTGTTAGCCATATTTACATCTGCACCGTGATCAATAAGCAATTGAATTACTTTCTTATGGTTTTCACTACCATTTCCTAATACAATGGCTTCTAATAGCGCTGTTCCACCACGTTCATTTTTATAATTCACATCAATATCTGTATGCTCTAATAATTCTTTAACAACCTCTACATGGCCACGCTCAGATGCAGAAATAAGTGCTGTCCCACCTGACCTAGTCGTTTCTTTCGTATTAACTCCTGCATTAATTAATACTTTTACAATATCCGTATATCCTTCTCTACTTGCATAAAGAAGTGGATTACTTTTTTTCTCATCTTTAATTTCAATATTAGCACCTGCACCAATTAATGCTTTAACTGTCTCTACATGATTTTGGTACGTCGCTGCAAGGACAGGCGTTTCTCCGTTGTCACCTTCTACGTTTATATTCGCTCCATCCTGAATCAACTTCATAGTTGTCTCTGTGTCTCCAAGAGTAGCTGAAAGTAACAACTGTTTGTCCATTAAATTTATACTTTTCTCTTCTTTAGATTCTTCCTGTTCTTTATGCTTCTCTTTTTTCTTTTCATTTTTCACATGAACCGGTCTCGATTCTGGTTCTTCTTGCTTATCGCAAGCCACTACCGTCATTAAAAGTCCTAATAAAATACATAATAAAATTTTTTGTTTTCTCACAACTACAGCTCCTATGAAAGATAATGTTTTCTTAACCATTCCTCCATCACATACAATAACTCTTCTTGAGTACATTTATCCATAAGCCCTTTAGATTCCTTCTTTAAACGGATTATCTTAAGCTTATACTATGTTTCTCAACCTATTGAAATGATACGCCTGATGGCCCCATCATTAACATTATGAAGCAATTAGTTTAGCACGTTTTTACCGCATTTGTATACATTTCTAAAAAGTACATAAAGTGAAACTTTAATTAGTGGGGGTTTTGTTCATCCACCACTAATTATTAGCCCACACCAGTCGGGCTTTTACGGGCAGCCCGACTCCACCTAACTTCTTTGCTTTCACTAAATTTTGAGGTGGAGATCTTACTGCCCGTTAATGCGGGATAAATGATTGCTTTAGGTTACTATATTCCATTGTAACCGTTCTTCTAAAAATTTTACACCTTTTCTATATTTGCACCTGAGTAATAATAGAAAAAGACAACTATATAGTTGTCTTTTTCTATTATTAATGATGTCCACCATGATTTCCTGCTTTCGGTTTCCCCATCATCTCTTTATTCATTTCCCATTTATGCTCTGCTAGCTCTTTATACGAAAGAACTTTCCCCTTATAGTTAGATACAAAGCTCTCTGCATCTTTTTTATTTTTAAATGAAATGACATTATAAGCCATCGGTGTCGTTATTGTTTTATCATATACGTAAGTAGCGTCTTCTAACAAAATCCAATCTTTCGAATCATAATCTCGGACAAATTTCTCTTTCGTCTTTTCATCTGAGTTAATCTCCATCCATTTATACATACAACCGATATCATCAAACTTTAACGCTGTTCCATTTTCTAAAATAATTTCTGTTGCAAATTGATTATCTGTTACCCCAATTTGGCAAATATCACATTTATCATGTTTCTCATCAATGGCAACAGCTGCTGTTTCCTTTTTTCCACACCCGACTACCGTAAATACGAAACATAAACATATAGCAAGTACGACATATTTTACTTTCATCAATATTCCTCCCTAGAAACCGTATACTCCACGAAAAGAATACCAAAAGGTTGTGTGAGATTTGTGAAAAAACAATGTGCTTTTTGTAATATAGGAAACAAACAAAGATGTGTAGTTATTTCTACACATCTCTCATCACTCGCAACCTGTAATTAACAAATCATCTTCTAACTTAACTAATAATGTATCCGCACTAATTTCCTGTCCAACTTCTACATTTACCAACCTTATATTTCCACTAATCCCGACTGCGATTTTTTTAAGCTCACCGTCATTTTTTCGGATCATCAGTAATTTTTCCCATTCATATACGTAAGAAGATTCATTAATAAAAATCTCCTCTACTTTTCCTTCATAAGAGCTATAAACCTCTTCAATTCTCGTTTTCATATAACATCTACTCCCTATTTCACACTTCACTATTTTCATCTTATTCTACCATTCTTACGAGGAGCAGCTTACTTTTTAAAAATTCAAATTAACTACCGTGAACAAAATGAACAAAATAAAAATTATGCTTCTAATGATGTTATTTTTCAAATTATTTACCATTTGAATAGATGCTTTTATTATAAATAAAAAACCTTTTTCTGAATTTTTATTCTATTTTGAAAGCGCAATCATTCTTTTGAGGGGGAAATTACATGTTAGCACTACTTGGATTTGCGATGGTATTTGTCTTTATGTTTTTAATTATGACGAAACGTATGTCAGCGCTAGTAGCATTAATATTAATTCCGAGTGTTTTTGCATTAATTGGCGGATTCTATGCCAATATGGGGCCTATGATGTTAGAGGGGATTCAAAAGTTAGCACCTACTGGTATTATGCTTATGTTCGCTATTTTATATTTTGGGATTATGATTGATAGCGGTTTATTCGATCCTGTCATTAGTAAGATTTTAAAATTTGTAAAAGGAGATCCTTTAAAAATCGTTATCGGAACGGCTATATTGACTATTATCGTTTCTCTAGATGGTGACGGTACAACAACATACATGATTACAGTTTCCGCAATGTATCCACTATATAAGCGCCTTGGAATGAACCCCCTCATATTAGCTGGAGTTGTTATGTTAGGGGCGGGGGTAACAAATCTTACACCTTGGGGTGGACCCACAGCTCGTGTTATGAGCGCACTTGGACTTGAGGCTTCCGAATTATTTACACCTCTTATTCCAGGAATGATTGCTGGTGCAATTTGGGTTGTTTTCGTTGCCTACTATCTTGGAAAAAAAGAAAGAAAACGTTTAGGAATTATGGATGTACAGTATTTAAAACAAATGCAAACAATGGATGAGCAAGCTGCAACTGTTGAAGCCGCAGTGCATAAACGTCCTAAACTTCTATGGATTAACTTTTTATTAACCGCTACATTACTTGTCTGTCTCATACTAGAAGTTATGCCGTTACCTGTTTTATTTACAATCGCTTTTGCTATCGCTGTTATGATTAACTATCCAAACTTAGAGCAACAGAAAGAACGTATTGCTTCTCATGCAGGGAATGTATTAGCAGTTGTTTCTCTCGTATTTGCTGCCGGTATTTTCACTGGTATTTTATCTGGAACAAAAATGGTAGATGCAATGGCTAACAGTGTAGTAACTCTTATACCAGATGCACTTGGACCACAATTGCCAATTATTACAGCACTTCTCAGTATGCCATTCACATTTTTCATGTCCAATGATGCATTTTACTTTGGGGTATTGCCTATTTTAACGAAGGCTGCTGCTACTTACGGAATTAGTGCAGCTGAAATGGGACGCGCTTCCTTACTTGGGCAACCCATTCACTTATTAAGTCCTCTTGTCGCTTCCACTTATTTATTGGTCGGAATGGCCAAAGTTGATTTCGGTGAACATCAACGCTTCACTTTATTGTGGGCCGTTGGAACGACAATGGTTATGTTAATTACCGGTATTGTAATTGGGATTATTCCAATATAAGATGCAAAAAAACAGTAGAAGAAATAAAATCCTCTACTGTTTTTTATTATGAAGAAGTAAGAAAATAACGCCTCTCCGGTCTCCCAACACTTCCATATATTAGCTCTGCGTGGACTTTCTTCCCAGATATCAAATACTCTAAATAGCGCCTTGCCGTTGATCGGCTTACTCCAATCATTGAGCTTAACATTTCTGCTGTAATCCCTTCTTCATTAACTGTTAACATATGCTTTTTTACTTTCGCTAAAGTATAAGGATCTATCCCTTTCGGGGCATATTCTATTTGATCTCCCTTCACGCCTCTTTGAGACCATAAATATTCAATTTGTTCCGTAGATAATTGATTGTTCTTCTTTAACTGTATAATCTTTTTTTGATAGCCTTCTAGACTTGCTTTAAATCGATCAAACATTAGTGGCTTTACGATATAATCTGTTACTCCGCCCCGCAGGGCGTGCCTCACTACATCTGTTTCCGATGCCGCTGTAATCATAATGATATCTGTATCGTGCAAATGATTCCTAATATATGTGACAAGTTCCGTTCCTTGCATATCAGGTAAGTACACATCTAATAACACGAGCTGTGGCTTCACAAGCTCTAGCCATTCTTTCGCTTGTTCTCCAGTCGTTGCCGTTCCAATTACTTTAAATCCCTCAATTTTTTCAGTAAAACGACGATGAATGTCAGCAATCCGAATATCATCTTCTACAATTAATACTTCAATCTCCTCACCCATTACTATTCGCCTCTCTCTTTCGGTAGTGCAATAATAAATAACGCACCACCTAAATCCCCTTTTTCAATTGCAATACTTCCATTTAAATCTTCTACTAACTCTTTCACTTTTGCTAATCCATATCCTCGCTCTCCTCCTTCTTTCGTCGAAAAGCCTTTATAGAATATGCTAGTAATTATTTCATCATGAATCCCTTGCCCTGAATCTTCCACTTCAATTAATATTTCTTCTCCAATATCAGTTACAAACATCCTTACTTTCTTATCATTCTCTTCATTTTTTTCAATTGCTTCAAATGCATTCGTAATTAAATTCCCTAAAATAGAAACGACATAATTACTCTCAATATGTGGACTTACTTTGTCTAAACCACTTTCTCTATCTAGCATAAAATCAATCTTCAACTCTCGTGCTCTATTATAAAATCCAATTAAAATTCCACCTAGCCATGGATTTTGAATCCGCTTCATAATAAATTGAACAAAATCTTGATATACCGCTGTTTCCTTATGAATAAGCTCTAAAGCATCTTCGTATGATTCTAATTGAATAAGACCTGAAAGCGTATACAATAAATTGTTATATTCGTGCGTTTGCGCTCGTAATGCCTCTGTATATTGCTTCGTCTGAGATAATTCTGCTGTTAACTGATCCATTTCAGATTTCAAACGTAAGCTCGATACAACGCCAGTTACTTTATTCTTTACTTTAATAGGTAGACGGTTCGCAATAACAGCCTGTCCTTTTATATTTAATTGGCGATCAAACTGTTCTTCACCAGTTTGAAGTACATCTAGTATCGTTGAATTAGGAATTACATTTAAAATAAATTCCCCAATAATATTTTGTTGTTTATCTAGCGAAAGAATATCATAGGCTGCTTGATTGACTAAACTAATCATGCCATTTTTATCGATTACAATAATCCCTTCACGTACAGATTGAATCACTGTACTATGCTCTTCATATAAAGATGAAATTTCTTCTGGTTCCATACCGAACATCATTCTTTTTATACTTGCCGCTAAATATATAGAGCCGATTACTCCAATTAATAGCCCTATTATTGTAATCCAAAATACACGCTTTCCATACACCTCTACCGCTCCATGAATATCATCCATTGAAAATCCAACAGACACCACACCAATGATTTCATTTTCCTGATTACGGATTGGAACTTTTCCACGTAATGAAGGGCCTAATGATCCAGTTGCTTTCGAAACATATGATTTTCCTTCTAATAAAACACCTTTGTTATCTCCACCAATCATCGCTTCTCCTATTTTATCTCGCTCAGGATGCGCATATCGAATCCCCTCTTTATTTCCAACTACAATGAAGTCAGCCTCTGTATCCATTCGAATTCTTTCTGCAATCGGCTGAATGATAGAAGCTGGGTTTTCTTTTTGAAAAGCTTCCTTTATTTCAGGTATAGCAGCAACTGTTTTCGCAACATGCAAAGCTCGTTTCCCAATTTGCTCTTCTACCGTTTCAGATAATATGTAATAAAATAAATAACTCGTTAGCATAAGTACAACTAAAATAAGTGTACTTATAGTTAATGTAATTCTCGGTTGGAGTTTTAATTTTTTAAATTTCAAAACCATTCCCCTAACATGATTAAAGATGGAATTTAAAGAATATACAGTCTCTTTAATTATACTTAATCATAACACGGTTACTCTATATCTCTTTCTTTTTCTCTTCATAAAAAAAGAAACGAAGTAAAATTATTACCTCGTTTCTTAATATTTGTTATTATACTTTAAACTTACTAATCATCTCTTGTAATTCTTCTGCCATTTGTGATAAATGGACTGCTGCTGCATTTATTTCATCTACTGAAGCTAATTGTTCCTCAGAGGAACCAGCAATATTTTGAACACTTGCTGCATTTTCTTCAATCGTAGCTGCAATTTCATTAATAGATGCACTTACTTGCTTTGCATCTACCGTCATTTGTTTTGCTACATCTACCATGCTATCAATTTGTACAACTGTATCATTTGTAGACTTCAATATTTCGGCAAAGCTTTGCTTCGTTTCATTTGCAACTACAAGTCCTGATTGTACTTCTGTTCCAACTTGATTCATAGAGCTTACTGTTTCTTTTATATCAAATTGAATCTCTTTCACTAGTTTCCCAATTTCCGTAGAAGACTGTCCTGATTGTTCTGCTAGTTTTCGCACTTCATCTGCTACAATTGCAAATCCTCTTCCTTGCTCTCCAGCTCTCGCAGCCTCAATTGCCGCATTTAACGCTAATAAATTTGTCTGTTCTGCAATATGTTGAATCACTTCGAGGATTGCTCCAATTTGTTTCGACTTATCGTCTAATAAACCAATGATTTTGTCTGACTGTGAAACAGACTCATGAATTAATTGCATTTGATTCACTGTTTGTTCAACTAACTTCCCACCATTTTCAGCTTTTTTCTTCGTATACATAGAGGCTGTAGATACTAATGAAGAACTATCTGCAACACGCTGAATTCCTTCTGTAACTTCTTCTAACAATGTTGCTCCTTCTTCAACTTCTTTCGTTTGTATTTCTGCACTACTTGATACTTGCTCTATCGCCTGTGTAATTTGTTCCGTTGCTTCGCTTGTCTGCTTCATACTAGCTGTTAATTCTTCTGAAGATGCCGCTACATGACTTGCTGAAGTGTTTATATTGGAAATGACACTTTGTAACGATGCAGCCATCTCGTTAAAACTTTCTCCTAGCTGTCCAATTTCATCTTTAGAATGAACTGTAATTGATTCTGTTAAATCACCTTCACTAATCTTCTTCGATGATATGACAAGTTGTTTTAACGGTTTAATAATAGACGCAATTATGAAGTAAATTACAATCCCACCGATTATTAGTGAAATTCCAAGAACAGTTATTGTTTTATAGAAAATAGGTTCAGCCGCTTGGATAATTTCTTTGGAAGGCATAATTCCTGCTATTTTCCATCCAGTTTTCTTATTCGTTTTAAAAGTGATATTGCGATCTTCACCATCTAATGAATAATGAACATCCCCAGCTTCCTGTTTATACAATTCTTTACTAAGTTTCTCTTCTAATTTCTCTCCTGGCTTCAGTGTCGGGTGCGCTACTACATTTTTATCTTGATCAAATATTGCTACATACCCTTCCTTACCGATATTAACCATCTTGGAAGTAGTAACAATATCATTAATGATTAAGTCAATCCCAAGAACGCCACTTTTATCCTCGTTTTGTTTTGCTAGTGTAATAACAATATTCCCTGTCGTTTTTGACTTATATGGAGGAGTTACAATTACTTCTCCGCTTTTCTTCACAGCCTCTTTATACCAATCTCTTTCTGTAGGATTATATCCATCTGGCATCTGAATAGCTGGTGATTGAATGAACTGTCCATTACTAGATCCTGTATAGATTGCTTCCATTTCTGGATGCAGTTTATTGTATTCTTCTAGTTTATTTTGTATGTTTTGAATTTGATCTGCTTGGTAACTTGATTGTGTGAATAATTTCGTAAAATAAGTTGCATCTACTTTTTTACTATCCAATTCTTTATTAATTACATTATCCAAAATTTTTATATTATCTTTAGCCGAGTTTAAAATCGTTTCATTAAAATTCGTCTTCGCCTGTTGATAAGACGTCCAACCAATTACAATACTTGGAAGAATTAAAATAATAATAAATGATACAAGTAACTTTGTTTTTAAACTACTACTCCTTAATTTCCCTTGAAACATACTTCTACCCCTCCATGCCGTTTTAAATGTAATTAATTAACATTTAATCTTTCTATAAAAATAATACGATTTAAATGTATCGATGAGACTCTCTATTTTTTCTACATCATAAAGAATCGATACATATCTTTTTCATTCTATATAAATTAA
Source organism: Bacillus sp. FAU20 (assembly GCF_056033865.1). Taxonomy (NCBI): domain Bacteria; kingdom Bacillati; phylum Bacillota; class Bacilli; order Caryophanales; family Bacillaceae; genus Bacillus; species Bacillus sp. FAU20. The sequence continues at coordinate 222,946 of NZ_JBVYHY010000027.1, read as the reverse complement.
ATAATTAAAACAATGTATAAAAATGTATATTATTCGAAATATTATAATTCATGGAAGAACCTCTAGTATTTCACTTACTAGAGGTTCTTTCCACCTTACTATTCTTTATCTTTTTCTACTTCTTTTTTCTCATCTTCTACTACAGATACAACAGGTTTATCGCTTGATAATTGTTGTACCGCTCCTTTTCCTGCAAATCCTTCTAATAGCTCTTTTAAGTCAATTCCAGAAGAAGCTTTTAACGTTTCTTGCATCGTTGCCATTAAATCAGTCGCATAACCTGCAACTTTTCCGGCCCCGCTATTTTTACCACCGCCGCCTGTATCGACAACTGTGATTTTATCAATGTTACTAAGCGGACTTGCAACTTCCTTCGCATAACTTGGAAGCATTTTAAGAACCATATCCATAATTGCTGCTTGACCATATAATTCAAATGCTTCGGCAATTTTTTGTTTCGCTTCTGCTTCTGCTAAACCTTTTAATCTAATAACATCTGCTTCCGCCGTACCTTGTGCTTTTTGTACTTCCGCTTTTGCTTGACCTTGCGCTTTTTCGATTTCCGCCTTCGCTAAACCTTCTACACGTACTTCTTCCGCACGAGCTCTCGCTTCAGCTTCAATCTTATATTGATCCGCATCTGCCTTTTTAATTTGTTTTACTTTTTCTGCTTCCGCTGATTGCTCAACAGCATAGCGATCTGCATCTGCTTTTTTCTTAACTTCTGCATCATATTGCTTTTCACGACGCGCAATCTCTTTTTCTTCTAACTCGATTTGCTTTTCACGCTCAATGATTTTAACGCGCATTTGCTCTTCTGTAACACCTTGTTGTGCTTTCGCTTGTTGTAATTCGTAAGAAAGATCCGCGTCTGCTCGAGCTTGTTCTTGCTCTCTCTTATAAGATTGTACTTTTAATTCTTTATGTTTTTCAGCTTCAGCGATTTGAGCATCACGTTGATATTCAGCTTCTTTTGCTTCTTTCTCAGCACGAGCTTTTTCAATACGAGCTTCTTTTTCACGCTCTGCATTCGCAATTGTTGCATCACGCTTCACTGTCGCAATTTGCGGCTGACCAAGTGCATCTAAGTAACCATTCTTATCCATAATTTCTTTAATTGTAAAGGAAACGATGCGAAGACCCATTTTCTTTAAATCAGTAGAAGCTACTTCATGTACTTTTTGAGCAAATTGCTCTCTATTACTATACGCATCTTCTACTGTCATAGAAGATAAAATCGCACGTAAATGACCTTCTAAAACTTCTTTTGCTTCTACTTTTAACTCTTCTGTTTCTTTTCCTAAATATTGCTCAGCTGCTGTAGATACTTCTTCAATCGTAGAACCTACTTTAATAATAGAAACACCATTTACTGTAACTGGAACACCTTGCTTCGTATACGTATCACGTGTACCCACTTCTAACTTATAGTTTAATAGGCTTAAAGGCTCTGCTCGTTGCATAATTGGAACTACGAATGTACCGCCACCGCGAATAATCTTAATCTTCTTTCCATCATCAGTGGTAACTACATTTTTTCCGCCACCAAGCCAGTTCCCTGTAACAATTAACGCTTCATCTGGACCAACCGTACGATACTTCGTAATGAATACTAAAATGAGTAGAATTAAAATTGCCAGTAAAACTCCACCGATAATTAATGGAATCGTCATGTAAATTCCCCCTTATAATTTTGGTTTTTTTAAAGAATAAGCGATGTTTTGTACAAGTAAAACACCATCTTGGACTCCCTCGATAATAACCTCTGTTCCTTGCGAAATATCTTTTTTTCCAACAGTTTTAGCTGGGATTGCATTACTTCCAAATTGGGATAAAATTAATACTTCACCAAATCCTTCTGTAGGAATTGTCGTAATGACTTCTCCTTTGCAACCGATAAATTCATCCATACGTTGTACGGTATTTTGTTCTGCTTCTGCAATCGGTTTTAAAATTAGTATTTTCATGATGAAAACACCAATAAAGGATATAGCACATGCAGCCCCGAAAATAAGAATGCTATTAAAGGAAAATAAATATTCTCCTATATAACTAAGCCCACATAACATGGCGAAAAAACTAAGTAATAAAGTAACTACGGATACCGATCCGCCTCCAAAACTAAATATGGATTCAAATATATCTCCAAAAAAGATATAAATCACAGTGAGTATAGTAGCAATAATAAATCCGTATAAATAAATTGTTTCAAGTGGATAACCAAATAAAACCATTTCTTATCCCCCTCTCTTAAACAATCCCTTTTTTGTTATGTGTATGCCCCACCTCTTTCAAAGATTATAGTTCTTAATTTTCAGTTATTTATCTTTTAAAGAAAAACCTGTAAGACAGGCCTCTAAAAAAGAACAGGAGAAACCTATTGTGACAGGCTCCTCCTAGAAAATAACCGATATATTATATATCTATATAATATACTATTTTCCACAAAAAGTAAAGTTAAACATACATTGGAAAAGCACTTATTTTCCCCCGCGTTAACGGGCAGTAAGACTCCCACTGATTAAAGTTCACTTTACTGATAATGAGTACGTTCCATCGCCATTATCATATTTATATACATACAAGTAATACTTGCCTGGTTTTGCATTAAATTTCGCTTCTATATGATTCCCATTGGCTTGACCGTAAGCTGCATAATTTTGCATATCTGATTCATGGTGAAGTACCCATGTCATCCCAATTCCATACTCATTTAAAACAGAAATGTCGATATCTTTCGCTGATGCTACATTAAATGTATAAACATCAGTGTGGTCCCCGCCAATAAGACTGCCTTTTATCGTACTATTTAGCCCGATACGATTTGCTTCTTCTGGATAATTATTTGGTTCTGATTCTGTTAAACTTCCATCTTTAATCGTAACAGTTGTTTCGCTTCTGCTCTCTTTGCCTTTATCATCTTTTACTCTTAACGATACTTTATAAGAACCTTCTCTTTCATATACATGTACTGGATTCACTTCTGCACTTGTGCTTCCATCTCCAAATTCCCATAAATAAGAAACAATTTTTCCATCTTCATCGTTTGATCCATCACTTTTAAATTGAATTCCCTCTTTTACAAGACCGCTATAAGGGCCATTTATATTAACCGTTGGAGCTTTATTTTCTCCATCATCTTTTGCGATTCCATGGAAGACTACATCATATTCAAATTCATTTGAACTATTCACACGATAATTGACGAAGTATGCTGTAACAGTTTTGTAGCCACTCCATTCTTTTTGCGCCAATTGTTCTAAAGATTCATTTACTCTTTTACTCATTGCTTTCCAATCTTCTGATTCACCTTTTGTGACACTGCCTGTATACGTACCTTCTAATGTAAATGTATTAAAGAATTGAGAATTATGTTTTGTCATTTTTGTATCTTTCATAGGCAACGTATCACTAATTTCTTTTTTCACTTCAGTTAACGATTTCGGTGCATGTTCAGCTAAATAATCATCTGCTACTTCCGGTACATTATATTTATCTTGATTATCAATTAACTGCTGCATATACTCTTGATACTCTTTATTTAACTTAGGATCTTTACTTAGATTTTCACGATATGCATCATAATTTTTCACGTCATTCGCACGAATCAAATCTTGAATTTTATCAAACGTTTCAAACTGATGCGTATATAAGTAAGACTGCAATGCGAACGAGTAATTATAGAAATCCCAAGAACCGTATTTAGCAAATAGTGTACGCTCTGCGGTATAACGGCTTGCAGGATCAGATGATAATCCGCTAATTATACTCTTTCTTGGTACAACGTTATTCGTACGAGTAGATCCTGCGAAAAACTCTGCATTTCCTTCTTGGAACCAAGTTAGCCTTTCATTTTGATACATATCTCCTCTTCCAAATAAACCAGGAACTTCATATCTCCCTTGCAGATAATGAGTAAATTCATGACGGAATAACTCTTCTAAACTATAAATACTTTGCTCCGGTGTACGCTCATATGTAAAGAATGTACCTGTCTCTTCAATATAAATTCCACCGTTGTTTGTTTCATATCCATACAATTGTCTATTTAACTGATATTCATCTGGACTATTATAAATTACGATCGTTAATACATCATCCGCATTTCCTGGCTCTAACGCTTTGTCATTTCCAATTACACGGTGATACTGTGCCTTTACTTCCTTCGCAGCCCAATATAGTCTCTTAATTTTTTCTTCTGATACTTTATCTCCTGTTTTGAACACAATTGATCCATCGTCGAATGTATACGTTTTTGGTAAGTATTGCTCTTTTCCTTCTTTACGTATTTTCTCTAAATCTACTGTATTCCCGCTATAATCTTTACCATTATAATTTGTTGTAATTTGTTCTACCGCAACAAAATACGGTTCACTTAAGCGCGGGTACATATGCATTGCTTGTGTAACAACCTCTAATCCTTTATTTGGATTGCTATGAAACTTCCCTAAACGGCTAGCAAAATAAATGCCATTATTAACGAGCCATTTATTTTCTGGCGTTACTTCATTTAGAAGAGCAATACGATTTATTTCATTAATAAACCCATCTACTTTTCCATACCACATCGTTTCATTCGCTTCTTTACGAGCCTCAGTTAAGTACGACTGTATATCATAGTCAATACCTTGCATAATATCGTATATTGCTTGTCCCTTCATTCGATCATTTACATAAGTAGTATAATTATCATTGTATTGCTTTAAAATATTCGATGCGTATTGAACCGTTTCAACATCGCTTGAAGCATTACTAATTAATTTACCGTATGCAGATACGACTGTATCTTGTTCAACTGTACCAAGCTTAAAGTTTGGATTTTTTGCGATTGCTTTTAAAGCAGGTAAACATTTATCCTGAAAGCTTCTTTCATTTAAGTCGCTTAATTCACTATTATAAAATGCAAGATAAAAAGCTGAACGCAGCACTTCAGTAAACGTTTGAATTCCTTTTGAATCATCTTTTGTAAATGTACTACCTCTATGAGCTAATTCATCTATAATGACTTGCATTTTTCCTTTATCTTTATAAAAAGCCTTTGCATCTTCATTAAACTGGAATAAGTCTGTAATTTGGTGCCACTTAATACTGCCTAACGTTTCAACTAATTCTTGATCATTCATTTTGTTTAAATCAGCCATTGAATAGCTTTCTTTAACTTGCTTTACTGCAGTTTTCTTCGTAATAGATGCTGGTCGCTGTGAAAAATCTCCTACTTTTAAACGTTCTTGAAATGATAAAGTTTCATCAACTTTTGAAATATGTCCAACTTCATCTACCGACTTTTCAATTCCAACCGGTTTCGTTTTCAACACGTTATACGGTACTTTTTCTTCCGCTGCTGCATGAGTTTGAAGTGCGCCTAACGATAAAGCCATTGTACTAATGCTAAGCATCACTTTATTGATCTTTGATTTCTTGTTCATATCCTTGCCCCCTATTTTAATATTCCATTCAAGAATTTAACATAAAATCCAGATGTAACAATATAAAATGCAATATTTCATATTATTTCTTCCTATAATTTGTACATATCGTGAACACATTTCTCTTTACCTCCCTAAAACAAATTGCATCCTTTCACATTATAAAAAGGGAATTTTTTGACAATTAAAAACTTAATTGTTATGATTATTATAATTGTTAACTTTATTAAATAAGGGTGGGATTCTATGATAAAAAAAGAAAACAGTGTATTTTATATCTCCTTCTTGCTAACAACATTATTCATTATATGGGGAATTACCCCAGCAAGTTGGATACAAGGCTACGATTTACAAAGTGTTACATCTTCTTTAAACTCATTTATCCTCAATAAATTTGGATGGTTTTACTCTCTACTTATGACTACAATGATTATTTTGGCTGCTTATTTAGCATTTTCTAAGTACGGTTCTATTCGTCTTGGTAAAGATGGAGAAAAACCAAAATATAATTATCCATCTTGGCTATCCATGTTGTTTGGGGCAGGAATGGGAATTGGACTCCTTTTTTATGGAATCGCTGAACCGATTTCACATTTTACAGATCCATTAACAGGAAAAGCAGGTACAGAAGAAAGCGCCAAACTCGCTATGCAATATTCATTTTTCCACTGGGGACTCTTTCCGTGGTCACTATACGCAATGGTCGCTTTAACAATTGCATATTTCACATTCCGCAAACAAAAAGGTAGCACTATCGGGGCTACAGTTACTCCATTATTTAATCGATCGAAAAATTCCCGTATCGGAAAAACAGTTGATATTTTAGCTGTTTTAGCTACAGTATTTGGCATTGTACCATCTGTTGGGATTGGTGCTCAACAAATTGCTGGGGGATTAAGCTATTTATTCCCTTCTATTCATAACACTTTACTTACTCAGCTCGTACTTATAGCTATCTTCGCCGCTTTATATTTAACAAGTGCACAAACCGGCTTAGATCGTGGGATTAAATATTTGAGTAACTTGAATTTCTCTCTTGCAGGTATTTTACTCGTCTCTTTCTTACTTTTAGGACCAACTGTATTTATTATGAAATACTTTACCTCTACACTCGGTTCTTATATCGGGGCTTTACCTAGTATGGGATTAAATTTAGGAGCATTTAATGAAAAATCCTCTTCTTGGATTGAAAACTGGACTATTTTCTATTGGGGATGGTGGATCTCTTGGTCTCCATTTGTCGGTACATTTATCGCCCGTATTTCTAAAGGACGCACAATAAAAGAATTTATTTTTGGAGTTGTATTAGTCCCGACTCTTATCTGTACATTTTGGTTTGCAGTATTTGGTGGTACCGCAATCCATATGGAAATGTTCCAATCGCTTGGAATAGCTGATGAAATTGCAAAAAATGGTACAGAGATTGGATTATTTGCTGTTATTTCACATCTACCATTCTCTACATTTTTAACGATTATCGGGTTAATTTTAGTAGCCACATTTTTCGTTACTTCTGCCGACTCGGCAACATTTGTTGTTTCAATGCAAACGAGTAACGGAAGCTTATCACCGAAAAATAGTTTAAAACTTATATGGGGATTAACAATCGCGATAATTGCCGCTATTTTATTACAAGCTGGAGGATTAAATGCACTACAAATTGCAGCTATAATCGCAGCACTACCATTTTCTATCGTAGTCGTTCTTATGGTTGCTTCGCTCTTTAAAGAGCTACGAAAAGAAGATGTTAATTTGCAAACGAAAGAAGTGCCGAAAAAAATAAAAAAGGTTATGTAACGATTGGCGCCTCAAATCACTTCTAAATCCGTAATAAAACCCATTCATATGAAATATCATTTTCATATGAATGGGTTTTTCACTCTATTATATAGTGTTGTAAACATGCTTTTTCCTCAAAACCTACTTTCTTGTACAATTTCATCGCATGATCATTATTCGTATTCAAACATAGTACTATCTCTCTCATCCCTTGGAAAGAGAAAATATACTGAATTGCAACTTGTAATAACTGCTCTCCGACACCTTTTCCATTTATATCCCCCTTAAAAAAGACATTATCATAAGCCTATTTCAAAATGAAACTGCCATGATAATGTCTTCTCAAAAACTTATACAATTATTTTACAATATAATAAGATAACACGTTATTTATTTCTTAAATAATCTCTTTCTAAATACAAACATACTCAGTGCTGAAAGAACTAATGCTACGCCTGAAAGTAACTTTGATGTATTCGCTTGTCCACCTGTTGCTCCTAATGATTTCTTACTTTCTTCCTGTTTATTAGCAACTGGGTTATTTTCTTTCATAACTTGATGATTCATGTTTTGTTCTTGGACTACTTCGGATGGATTTACTGCTTCTTTTGAACCTTCAATTTCTTTTCCTGTTTCTTTCCCCTTCGCTTTCGACTCTTCAACTCCTGTTGTTAGCTCGTCCACTTCTTCTTTTGGCTCTTCAACTTCTTTTGCCGGTTCTTTCACTTCTTCTTTTGTTTCTTCAACTTCTTTTACCGGTTCTTTCACTTCTTCTTTTGTTTCTTCAACTTCTTTTACCGGTTCTTTCACTTCTTCTTTTGTTTCTTCAACTTCTTTTACCGGTTCTTTCACTTCTTCTTTTGTTTCTTCAACTTCTTTTACCGGTTCTTTCACTTCTTCTTTTGTTTCTTCAACTTCTTTTACCGGTTCCTTCACTTCTTCTTTTGTTTCTTCAACTTCTTTTACCGGTTCCTTCACTTCTTCTTTTATTTCTTCAACTTCTTTTATCGGTTCTTTCACTTCTTCTTTTGTTTCTTCAACTTCTTTTACCGGTTCTTTCACTTCTTCTTTCGGTATTAATGTTTCTACTATATTCTGAATTACAATGCCACTATATAATATGCCAGTCTCATAATGATCTGCATCTAAATCAAATTCATATATTTTTTCTCCTAAAGTACTCCAAATGATTCCCTCATCGGTAAGCGTTCCACCTTCACTCTTTAGTGTAATCTTTTCAATTGGCTCTCCCTCTAGATCATATACAGAAATTGTCACTTCTTTATTTATTTCTGCATCATCCAAAATGACCTTTTGCCTTCTAACATCAATTGTCCCCCACTGACCTAATTGTATTAATGGCCTTACATCACGAATCTCATTTTCAGCTAATTTTAAACTAAGTAAGTCTAACATTGAGCCAAGAACCGTTACATCTTTAATACGATTATCTGTAAGATTTAACCATTGCAAATTTTTCAATAAAGATAACGGTGTTGTATCTTCAATTTGATTATGAGATACATTTACATCGTTCAATTGTTTCAAGTTTGAGATAAACTCTATATTTTTTAGGCCTACTCCTTCTATAGTGAGTTTTTCTAAATTCGTCATGTACTCTAAACCTGTTATATCTTTTATCTCTTTTCCTTTTTCTTTAAGTATCTCTACTGTTTTAATCTGTAATAAATCTTCTTTTGTTATAGGAGCGTTTAAATTCTCTCTACCTAAATTCTCTTTATTAATATGTTGTTGTAAAGTTTTATCGAGAATTACATTTTGACTTTCTTTTTGTTTTTCAACTATATTCTGTATAACCGTACCATTAAATCTTATTTTACTTTCAGTAGAATTAGTATCTAGTTTAAATTCATATATTTTTTCTCCAGGACTATTCCATTTTATAAATCCGTTATTCAGAGTAGCCCCCTCACTTTTTACATTAATATTTTGAAGTGGCTCTCCTTTAAGGTTGTATACTGGGATTTTTATTTCTTCATCTACGCTTGCTTCATTTAAAAAGATTTTTTGTCTTTGAATGTCAATTGAAATTCGCTTACCTAATTCCTCAACAGGTCTTACGTCAGAAATTTCATTTGCTCCAAGATTTATCTCATGTAAATTTGTTAAGGTGCTCAGCGGCGATATATCAGAGATATAATTCTCTTCTAAATTCAGCACTTGTAAATTTCCTAATTGAGATAATGGTGATATATCTTTTATTTCACTATCAGCAATTTCTAGTTCAATAAGATTACTCATTTTACTAATAGATTCAACATTATTAATTTTATTGTTCCCTATCCATAATAGTTCCACATTATTTAATCGATCAATTCCATTAAGATCACTGATTTGATTATTTGCTAAGTATAATTGTTTCATAGTTGATAATGTAAATAATGGCTGGATATCTTTAATGTTATTACCGATTAAATCTAATGTTTTGATTTTTTTCATTTTACTTAATGGTGTAAGATCAGAAATTTTATTATCTCTTAAAAAAAGCATATTAATATTCTCTAATTGCCCAATTGGATGAATACTTTCAATTGAATTAGAAGTTAAATCAACGTACTTCAAACTTCTCAATTTCGAGATAGCTGATATATCTGTTACATTAGACTCTCGTAACGTCAACTTCTCTAAATTTGTCATATACTCTAAACCAGCTATTTCGTTTATCCCTTTACCTGAATAAATGGATAATGTTTTAATTTGTAATAAATCTTTCTTTGTGATTGGCGTATCTACATTATCTCTATCTAAGTTATATTTATTAATATATTTTTGTAATTGCTTATCTAATATTACATTTCCGTTTTCATCTTGTTGCTCCTCTTTATTTTCCTTTTGTTTTTCTGAAACATTGTTTTCTAAATTTATAGCATTTACTTCAAACTGCACTTGATATTTATTATTATAGGCCATCGTTGGAATATAAATATGCATTTGCATATTATATCTTTTTCCTAGTTCTCCAACTTCAAATTGAATAACCTTCGTCCCATTTTTCTTTTTGTCTTCTGATATGACCTTTACATCATGAAACACACCAGGGGTATGAATATCCTCTGTTTTCAAGTATTGGAAAAAATCACTATCACTTAACGTTGCTGTTACAATTTTCTTTCCATTCTCAATTGTTAATTTCGGATCCTTTATATAAACAGCTGCCATAGACTCTTCATTCGTTTTATCTTTATACGCTTTAATTACAGCGTCATATGTACCATCTTCTAAACCTTGTCCAGTTTTATTCGCCTCAATTGCTACTGCCGCTAAAGCAGGTGTTGAATAAACAGCAAATGGAAGTGATAACGCCGCCGCTATAATCATTGCATTTATACGTTTTCTTTTATTTTGTTTCAACTTTACATCTCCTCCGAAATATATAATTCGAAATGTAATCATTTCTCGAATAAATGATAATGATTTTCATTATCATTGTCAACTAGAGAAATAAAAAGTTTACAAAAAAAAGAACCTCTTTAAAAGAGGTTATGCCATTTTCTCACCTGATTCTTCTCTAAAAAAGCTTTTCATCGCATGAAACACGTTCTGCTTTCTGCTTTAAAATATAGTATCTAAAATTTTCATCTTTAATATTTTTATAGGCTGACATGAGTGTACTGTGGCGGTTATACTGATTTACTTCCCCATACCCAAACATATTACACTTCTTCATTAGCTCTTCAACAAGCTTTACACATCTAGCATTATCTGATGTTAAATTATCACCATCTGAAAAATGGAATGGATAAATATTATAGCGGTCTGGTGAATATTTATTATCGATTAGCTCGAGTGCTTTTTTGTATACAGAAGAACATATCGTTCCGCCACTTTCTCCTTTTGAGAAAAACTCTTCCTCTGGAACTACTTTTGCCTCCGTATGATGGGCAATAAATTCAATATCTACTGTTTCATACTTTGTGCGTAGAAATCTTGTCATCCAGAAAAAGAAGCTCCGTGCCATATATTTCTCCCATATTCCCATCGACCCACTTGTATCCATCATCGCTAACACAACAGCTTTTGAATCTGGCTTTAATACTTCATTCCAAGTGCGGAACTTTAAGTCTTCTTGGTGAATTGGATGAAAAGATGCTTTACCACTCATCGCATTTCGTTTATATGCGGATATCATTGTTCTTTTCTTATCAATATTTCCCCATAATCCTGTTTTTCTAATATCATTAAATTCAACATGTTCAATCCGGTTTTCATCCATTTCTTTTCTCTTTAAATTAGGCAGTTCTAACTCTCTGAAAAACGCTTGCTCTAATTCTAAAATAGAGACTTCAGCTTCATAGTAATCTTCCCCAGCTGCATCTCCTGCCCCTTGCCCTTTTCCTGGCCCTTTTTGTTTTTGACCACCTGATCCATCTCTCGCAACGACATCACCAACTTTGCTGTCACCGTTTCCTTGCCCAACATGTTTATTTTTATCATAATTGTATCTAATCTTATATTCATCTAGAGAACGAATTGGTATTTTTACAACATCCTTGCCATTAGACATAACTATACTTTCTTCTGTTACAAGATCGGGTAAATTATTCTTAATTGCCTCTTGTACTTTTTCTTGATGGCGCTGTTGGTCGTCATATCCTTTGCGATGGAGGGACCAGTTTTCCTGTGAAATCGTATAATTTGGTTGATTTTCTTCGCCCATTCCTTTCCCTCCTTACTGTAATTGTCTTCCTGTATGAACAGCAATCTATAAATTTTGTTCTATAATGTGCAAGCTAGAATGTTTGAAAGGTAACTGTCCACAGAAAATCATCCCATAAACATTTATAACGTTTTTCATACAATACCCCGAGCATCCTAAACAAAATTTTGCCACTCACATAATAGAAAGAAATATTCAGCCACTGATAAGAAAGAAACACAATGCATTGTTGCACACATTTTTACTTTGCAACATATTGTATTGTGTTGGCTTTTTTCGTATGAATGGTTGGTTACTCTATCATATGCATATTGTAAAAATAATTGACAATAAATTCATAAAATTGCATCTTAATTTATTATATTTGGACAAGGTATGACACTTTATACACATATGAACGTATAATAAAACGCTGTCCCGCAAAATACAAGAGACAGCGTTTTGTTATCAAACTATCGGTTTAGCAAACTACCTACATAGCGTAATAATTCATTCGCAGATGAAGAATTATAGCCGTGCTCATCAATTAAGCGTGCAACAACATCATTTATTTTCTTAAGCTGATTTTCGTCTGGCGTTTTCGTTGATGTTGTAATTTTCACTATATCTTTTAAATCAGCAAATAGTTTTTTCTGAATCGCTTCGCGAAGACGTTCATGTGAATTATAGTCAAAACGTTTTCCTTTACGCGCATAAGCAGAAATGCGAATTAAAATTTCTTCACGGAATGCTTTCTTAGCATTTTCTGAAATTCCAATTTGCTCTTCAATTGAGCGCATTAGCTTTTCATCTGGACTCATTTCTTCACCTGTTAATGGATCACGTAATTTCGATTTATTGCAATATGCTTCAACGTTATCTAAGTAATTATCCATAAGTGTCTTCGCTGATTCTTCATATGAATACACGAATGCTTTTTGTACTTCTTTCTTCGCAATTTCATCATATTCTTTTCTCGCTAATGAGATGAAATTCATATAACGCTCTCGATCTTCATTACTAATTGACGGATGCTGATCCAACCCGTCTTTGAGCGATCTAAGTACATCTAACGCGTTAATAGATGGTACCTCTTTTCGAATGATTGTAGACGAAATTCGGTTAATGACATAACGAGGGTCAATACCTTTCATACCTTCATCTTGATATTCACGTTGTAATTCTTCTACATCAATCGCATTATAACCTTCTACCGTTTCTCCATCATACAAACGCATCTTTTTAATTAAATCAATATCCGGACGCTTCGGATCTTTTAAACGAGTTAAAATAGTGAACATTGCTGCAACGCGAAGTGTGTGTGGTGCAATGTGAACATTCGATACATCACTTTCACGAATCATTTTTTCATAAATATGTTCTTCTTCACTTACCCGTAAATTATAAGGAACTGGCATTACAATAATTCTTGAGTGCAATGCTTCATTTTTCTTATTTGCTATAAATGAGCGATACTCTGTTTCATTCGTATGCGCTACAATTAATTCATCTGCTGAAATAAGCGCAAATCTTCCCGCTTTGAAATTCCCTTCTTGCGTAAGTGATAATAAGTGCCATAAAAACTTCTCATCGCATTTTAACATCTCTTGGAACTCCATCATTCCTCGGTTTGCCTTATTTAATTCTCCATCAAATCGATACGCACGCGGGTCTGATTCTGAACCATATTCTGCAATCGTAGAAAAGTCCAGACTACCTGTTAAATCTGCAATATCTTGTGATTTTGGATCAGACGGGCTAAATGTACCAATCCCTGTACGGCGATCTTCAGAGAAGAAAATACGCTCTACAACTACATCCTCAATTCTTGATCCGTATTCTTGCTCTAAACGCATGACATTTAGTGGTGATAAATTCCCTTCAATTCTAACCCCATACTCATCAAAGAAATCATCTCGTAAATGATGTGGAATTAAATGCAGTGGATCCTCGTGCATTGGGCATCCTTTAATTGCAAAAATTGCTCCGCGATCTGTTCTTGAATATGTTTCTAATCCTCGTTTCAACATTGTAACTAACGTTGATTTCCCTCCACTAACAGGACCCATTAATAATAAAATTCTTTTTCTAACATCTAATCGTTTTGCAGATGGATGAAAATATTCCTCTACAAGACGTTCTAGAGCATCCTCTAATCCAAAGAGCTGATTACTAAAGAAGTTATACTTTCTTCTACCATCAACTTCTTCAATTCCAGCATCTTTTATCATATTGTAAATGCGAGAGTGTGCTGTTTGAGCCACCCATGGTCTTTCTTTCACAAGCTCCAAATACTCCGCAAACGTACCTTCCCATTGTAAACGTTCTTCTGCTTCTCGGTGCTGTTCAATCTTTTTTAGAATATCCATTATAGCTCCTCCCCCATCTCCTTGTTCAATCGGATTATTATAAAAGGTATGCTAGGATGTCCTTAAACATTCTTTAAATCAAAACGAAATATATAATAGCACGCTAAAATTCTCTCCAAAATTCAAAGAAAATTCTGTATAATATAGGTATTAACGTTTTTACACTGCTATTCATTATAAATAAATTCTTTTCTTCTAAGAACCTTACATACATTTTGGATAATAAATAAAACTCATGAACCGAAAAAAGTAAGGAGGATATTAGTATGAAATTATTATTAATTTTAGGTGTATCACTCACATTTCTTACAGCTATTTTTACATCCGGTTACAACGACAAACCAGGTACACATAAAAAATGATGTGCTTTTAGCACATCATTTTTTTATTTATAATACATATTTTCCATATCATATTTGGATATTGGTCGGCTATAATAATAACCTTGTACAAGCTTCACATTCTTTTCTTTCAAAAACTGTATTTGCTCCTTTTTTTCTACTCCCTCTGCAATTACATTCAATTCTAAAGTATGAGCTAAATGAATAATTGCAGCTGTAATATTCGTATCACGTTCATCTATATGTATACCCTCCATAAAAGAACGATCAATTTTTAAAGTATCAATTGGATATGTTTTTAAATAACTTAAAGATGAATAGCCTGTTCCAAAATCATCTAAATGAATCTTTAAATTTTGTTCTTTTAATTGTATTAACACTCTCTTCGATATATCTTTATGTATAAGAGCTCCTTCTGTAACGTCTATCGCTAATAAATGAGCTGGTACATTGTACTTATGTAAAGCCCGTGTAATCATCTCTATTAATGTAATAGAACGAAAGTGTCTAGCTGAAATATTAACCGCAATTGGGACCACTTCATATCCTTTATTTAACCATTCGCGCAGTTGCTGACACACTTGATTTACTACCCATTCATCGAGCTTAATAATAAAGCCTGTTCTTTCTGCCAACGGAATAAATTGGTTTGGAGAAACAAGTCCTAATTCCTTATTCTCCCACCTTATTAAAGCTTCCATACTAGCTATTTTTTTCGTTTCAATATTAATTTGTGGCTGATAATATAAGAAAAATTCATTTTTTTCTATAGCACGATGTAACTGGTTTTCTATTATAAACCTTTGTTCACGCTCACAGTCTAATCCACTACAATAAAAATGATAATGTCCTTTTCCTTTTTCTTTTGCTTTTTCTAAAGCAGCATCGACTCTCTGAAATAGTATTTTTTCATCTTCTCCATCTGCTGGAGCCATTACAATTCCAATTGACGCACTTAAATATACATCTTCTTCTTCGATTACAAAAGATTCACTAATATTTTTCAGTATGCTTTTTGCAATTTCCTCTACATATTCTTTCGTTATATTTTCTATCAACATAACAAATTGATCATCGTGTTCTCTAAATAAGTGCATATCTTCTATTTTTAGATTGCTTAAACATTCTGTAACTTTTTGTAATACTTTATCTCCCTCTTTATGACCAAATGTATCATTAATACGATGAAACTCATCTAAATCTATAAATACAAGTGCAAAATTTACACTCTCATTTAAAAAAGTATTTAACTTATTTGTACATGAAATTCTATTCATTAATCCCGTTAACTGGTCATAGTAAGCTAAATATTCTGTTCGCATTTCGTTTAATACTTGCCTTGTAACATCTCTCGTAACAATATAAATCCCAACAATTTCACCGTTCACAATAATCGGGATAGTTCTCAAAGAAATATATAGCTCGTACCCTTCTTTATGAACATATTTCTTTGAAACAATTTGTTTTGCTTTTCCTTGCATCGATCCCTTAAATATAATTTGAAAATCTTTTTCATATTCTTTATTAATGAATTCAAAAATAAATTTATTATTTAATTCCTCATACCGGTATCCAAATATTTCATACGTTGCCGGATTTGCATATGTAACTCTCCCTATAGAATCTATAGATATAATTGAGTCATTATTATATTCCAGTAACGACTTAAATAACATTTGTTTTTCCTCTATCTCTGTCTTCTCCTCAATTTGAGCTGTAATATCTCTTGTAATACAAATAATAAATTGACATATTCCTTCTTCGTCGCAGACAGGATTAAGTGAAGATTCATAATGTATCTCACCTTTTGGTAAATTGACTACATCACAAAAGGTGTGTGCTTTCGCTTCTCTCACTACTTTTGCATATTGCCTTTGCAATATCCCCACTATATCTTTTGGTAATACTTCTGCAAAAGTTTTTCCATAGCACTCTTCGCTTAACCTAGCATAATCCATTCCTATTTTATTCACATACATATATTGAAACGTTTCATTATCAATAACTTTCAATATGAATACTAAATCTTGAATAGCATGTAATAATCCTTGTCTAATTAAATCCATATCTATCATACTTAAAAAGGTATTTTGATTACTATATTCTTCCTTCATATTTATCTCAACCCGTCTTATCTATTTTTAATCATATATCCCATTCTATATGATTATGTCCCCTCTTTTAAATGTATGATTATATATTATTTTTATTTTATAAAAAAAAGTCGCCATATGGCGACTTTTAATAAACGATTTCTAAATCTAATCCAGGGTAATTTTGTTGACGGAACGCTTCATAAATTAAAATTGCTGCTGTATTAGATAAATTTAATGAACGTACTTTATCTGTCATTGGAATACGTAAACAATGATCAAAGTTTTCTTCGATTACATTAGCTGGTAAGCCGTTTGTTTCTCTTCCAAATACAAAATAGTAATCCTTCTCGCGCTTGCTATAGTCAAACGCTGTATGAGCTTTCTCGCCATACTTTGTTAAATAGAAGAATTCACCGTCTTTATTTTTTTCATAAAATTCTTCAATTGAATCATAGTACGTAATTTTTACGTGCTGCCAATAATCTAATCCTGCACGCTTTAACATTTTATCATCCGTTGAAAATCCAAGCGGTCTAATCAAATGTAATTCTGTTCCAGTTGCTGCACAAGTACGAGCAATATTCCCTGTATTTGCTGGAATTTCTGGCTGATATAAAACAACATGTACTCCCACGCGATATTCACCTCTGTTTTTTGTCTACTACGTATTATACCACTTGAGCGAAAAATCTCTACCCATTAATAATATGAAAGAATTTATATTTCATTTGTGGTGTATATTTACTAGAGTCTTCATAGTTCCAATAACGTCGACGGCTATTCGCTGAATGTGCATTTACAAGCGGCATACCATCTGCATCTTTTGCTACTACAATCGTCGTATGATTCCATCTTCCGTCATCCTCGAAATCATAAGCAATGACATCTCCAAGAATAAGTTCTTCTGGCCTCTCTACCGCCTCTGCTCGAAGTCCTGTTGTAGCACCTGACAAATACCAATAAAAAGAATGTGCAACAGCCCAGCTCCAGCTCCACTGATTCTCCCTTTGCCACCATCCTTTACGAATATTAGGATATCCGCTCATAGGTACTTCTCCAGTATGAAGACATTGAGAAATGAAATTCGTACAATTATCAGGGAAATTACGATACATAGGATTTCGGTCATCCCACCAACGCTCTGCATATTTCACTGCCTCTAAACGATTATACTGATAAGAACCGTACTTCTCTTTCGTAATTTCCCTTTCTAATGTCTCACCCATTCTAATTTCTTCTGACACTTCAATAGCATAATCGCCTATAATCCGACTATTATTTAAACAAACTCTTCGTTTTAATTGTTCCTCTTCAATATAAAATAATTCTTTATGCTTAATTAAATATTTAAAATGTATTTGATAATCAATTTCTTGATGGTCATTACTATTTAATTGTCTAATGAAAGAAACATCCGCAGTTGCTTTCACTATATGTGCACTACGTCTTTGAAACAATTGTTTCTTTCTCAGTGCCATTTGTAGTAAATCCTCAGCAATACCATCCAAATTCGTTCTTTTCTCCGTTATATATGCTAAAAATTGTTGTAATTGGTTTTCAATCTTCGTTTTTACAACCATTCTGTCTCCCTCCCATATTACAATATGAAAAAGGGAAATATTATCTACTCTTTTTTCTGTGCTAACAATTCAAGCCCGCGATTCATTTCATGAAGCACTTCTTCATCTTTCTCACGTTCCATCGCTTTCTCAATCGCTTCGCCTACTCCATCTCCGCCAATTTTCCCAAGTGCCCATGCTGCCGTTCCGCGTAGTACTGGTCTTGGGTCATCTTTCATAACACCAATTAAATCAGGAATTGCCGATGTTTCTTTAAAATGTGCTAATGCTAAAATCGCATTTCTTTGCAGTGGCTTTTTCCCTCTCCATGACCCTGACATAATCCCATATTTCTCTTTAAAATCACGATTACTAATTGTTAAAAGTGGCGTTAATAATGGTTTAACTAGCTCAGGATCCGGCTCCATCTCAGGATGATTATGAAAATCCATTCCTTTGTTTTTCGGGCAAACAGTCTGACACGTATCACATCCATATATACGATTTCCTATTTTATCGCGATATTCTTCAGGTAGGAATCCTTTCGTCTGTGTTAAAAACGCAATGCACTTCTTCGAATCTAACTGTCCCCCCTGTATTAAAGCACCGGTAGGACAAATATCGATACATTTCGTACAGCCCCCGCATTGATCTTCTATCGGCTTATCTGGCGGGAATGGAACATTTGTAATCATTTCCCCTAAGTATACGTACGAACCAAATTCAGGTGTAATAATAGAGCAGTTTTTACCGCTCCATCCAATGCCTGCACGCTCTGATACAGCTCGATCACTTAATTCACCTGTATCAACCATGGACTTCACTTCTATATCCGGAAGTTTTTCAATTAAATATGCTTCTAATTTTTGCAAACGATCTCGTAAAACAAGATGATAATCTTGTCCCCAAGAAGCACGACAAAAAATCCCACGGCGTTCTCCACGCTTACTTAATGGTGCATTTTTTAATTTTGAAGGATATGCTAAAGCAATCGCAATAATTGATTTAGCACCCGGTAATAACAGTTGCGGATTCGTTCTCTTCTCTATATCAGGCTCTTCAAATCCAGATTGATAATTTAATTGTTGTTGCTGGATTAAGCGCTGCTTTAATTCCTCAAAAGGAGAAGCACTCGCAAAGCCTATTTTATCTATGCCAATTGTTTTACTATACGCAATTACATCTTGCTTTAATTGTTCAAAATCCACTCTTAATCGCCTCCTCAGATGAATCCATCCCTTATGTAACGACTCTATTGGTTAGTAATTCACTTTTGGAATACTATTATTTACTTCTATTTTCGCATGTAATTAGGTTTTTCAAACATTAAAAAACGCAATGCCTCGTTTATCTCGGAAACGAAACACTGCGTTGATCACAATTTATAGAAAAACATTTAATAAAATTTGGAGCGGGTGAAGAGAATCGAACTCTCGACCAGAGCTTGGAAGGCTCTTGTTTTACCACTAAACTACACCCGCAAATATGAATTACATATAAGATATTAGAATAACTTATGTAAAGTAGTATAGCATGTAAAAAAAGTAGAGGCAAGAATTTTATCGAAAAAAGTCGAAAAAGTGATGAGAGACCTCATCACTTTTTCAATTCTTTATCAATTGCCTTCTTCATACTATCGAAATCAGGGTTTGCAAGATTTCCGTTTACATATACAGAAGGAGCACCTTGAACTTTTAATTTTTGAGCACGATCTGAATCTTTACGTACTTTTTCTTTAATGTCTTTACTGTGTAAATCTTTCTTAAATTGCTCTACATCAACTTTTGGAAGTTTTTCTTTCACAATGCTAAGAAGCAAATCTTCTGTAATCCATTCTTCCGTATCTTTCTTTTGATTTTGATAAATCTCATCATAGAAAATCCAGAATGAATCTTTATCTTGTTTATAAATTGCTTCACCAGCTGCTGCACCTAAATCCGAGTCTTTTCCGATAAATGGGAAGTTAATAAAATATAACTGCACTTTGCCTTTATCAATATACTCTTCTTTTAATCGAGGTAATACTGTTACATCCCAAGTACGACAAGCAGGACATTTAAAGTCTCCAAATTCAACTACCTTAACTGGAGCATCATCTTTCCCTAAAGATTGTTGCGTAGAATAAGCAAACATCTCATTCCCTTTATCTTTTTTGTCATTTATGATGCTATACGCAATTGTTCCAATTACAATCAATACTGCGATAGAAAAAACTATACCAAGAGCCATGAGTTTATTTGATTTCATATACATTCCTCTTTAAATTCATATTCTGTATACAGCATTGTACACAATACACATAATATCAACACTTATATACGTCACGCAATGAACACGCTCACATAAATTACAAAAACACAATAATTGTGACGATATTGTGTCACAATTTGTCACAATTTATTCAAAAAAAGAAGCTCCTCTGTAGGAACTTCTCTTAACTTACTGCTTTTTTACGCGCGCTATTTAACATCGACTGCTCTATTTTTATATCATGACGAATTACTAATTTCTCACTAACTGCTTGAACATACTCATCATGGCTTATATAGCCTTCTTTTCTCCATTAGTCTCAAAACGACATTTCGTCTCTCTACTGCTTTATCATAGTTTTGGGCAGGTGAGTAATAAGCAGGTGCTTTTACTACAGCAGCCATCATTGCACTTTCAGCCAACGTTAATTGGTTCACCTTTTTACCGAAGTAAAGGTTTGCTGCTTTTTCAATTCCCCACGCTCCTTCTCCATAATAAATATTACTTACATATAATTTTAAAATTTCATCCTTCGTAAATGTGCGTTCAATTTTTTTCGTATAAAAAATCTCTTTCCACTTACGAGAAAATGTACGTTCATTTGTTAAAAAGGCATTTTTAGATAGCTGTTGTGTAATCGTGCTTCCTCCTTGCACGACACCACCAGCCTTTATATTCTCAACTGAGGCCCTAATAATTGCTATATAATCTAAACCGTTATGATGATAAAATCTTTTATCTTCTGTCGCAATAAATGCATGTGTTAATGATTCTGGCACCTCTAACTTAGCCGGTACATGTAATTTACTAATATCACTTTTCTCAATCATTACATTTCCAATGAATAATAACGTACAACTTAACAATAATAATAATATAATGGCTTTATAAAAAAGTTTAGTCATTGGATTTAATGCAACTTTTTGATGATAGTTCACCCTAGATAATACTCGTTCTTTCATCTTGAACACCTCTTTTCCACACAGCATATAACTCTTACTTTAAGAATACATTGTTGTAAAAAAATATCCCATCGATTTCTCTTACACGTACCTTACATCATTGTAAGGTATAAAGTGAAACTTTAATGAGCCCTCATCAATCAGGCTTACTGCCCAGCAAATAGTGGGATAAAAAAGTATTGTATCACAGTATTTTTTTATCTACTATTCATCTGAAATATTGAATATAGGTTATGTTAAAGCACGAATAACCAATAAAAGAGAAACCCTTAAGACTATTATATTTTCACTTTACACTTTAATTATATCATCTACAAATATATATACTTTTGACTATCTAGTAATCTAAATGTATATAACATATAGATTTATTATACAGAACAAACGTTCTAACAATCAATACTAGTGCTATTATTATTTTGACCTTTTTCTTAAACAGTATACAAAAAAGAGTAGTGATTCGAATGTATCTCAAATCGGCTACTCTTTTCTTTACAATCTTCCTATTAAATTATACGGCTGTACTTCCCACGTTTCATACGGAATAAAATGTGTTGCTCTCATTGCATCAAGCGTTCTGGATTTCATATGAGGACGCGTTATATACTCATCTATGTTCTCTTCATTTAAATCAACAAATTTAGCCTCTTGTATCTCTTCAGGTTGAGTTTTTATTTCACCACTTATATATGCTACTTTAAAAACAACAGCTAGAATATGCATAGAGGTATTATAATAAACCCCTGTAATTCCGATAGGCTTCACCGTTAACCCTGTTTCCTCTTTTATTTCCCTACAGACAGCTTGATCGAGCGCTTCGCCTTCTTCTACCTGTCCTCCTGGCAACTCCCACGTATCAGCTCGCCAGTGCACTTTTGTTAATAACACTTCATTTTTTTCATTTGTTAAATAACCTGCTACAGCAACTATATGCTTTGGTGTCTTATGTTCCATATTAAGCCTCCTAGAGATAATGAATATTATATATATCCCTATAATCATATTCACTACCTACAACAAAATACCTTTAATACTTCATCACCTTAATTAACTTCATAAAAAAGACCCTATCCGCTAAGCGAAAAGGGTCATCTATCGTATTACTCTCCTAAGTCTACGTTGTGATAAACTTGTTGAACATCTTCCAAATCTTCTAATGCATCAACCATTTTCTCAAATTGTGCTTGAGCATCTTCAGGAAGTGTTACATCACTTTGTGCAAGCATTGTTAATTCTGCAACTGTAAACTCCTCAACGCCAGCACCTTTAAGTGCAGATTGTACTGCATGGAATTGATCTGGTTCAGCATACACGATAACAGAATCTTCTTCTTCTAGAATGTCACGTGCATCTACATCTGCTTCCATTAAAATTTCAAGAACTTCATCTGATGTTTTACCTTCAAGGCCGATAACAGCTGTCGCATCAAACATGTAAGCTACAGAACCGTTCACACCCATATTACCACTATTTTTGCTAAATGCAGCTCGTACATCTGCTGCAGTACGGTTTACGTTATTTGTAAGTGTATCTACAATAACCATAGCTCCATTTGGTCCGAATCCTTCATAACGAAGCTCGTCATAATTTTCTTCTGAACCGCCTTTTGCTTTTTCAACTGCACGATCAATAATTGTTCTTGGAACATTGTATGTTTTCGCACGCTCTAATACAACTCTTAGCGCTTGGTTTGATTCTGGATCTGGCTCGCCTTGTTTTGCTGCCACATAAATTTCACGCCCAAATTTCGCGTATATACGGCTTGTATTTGCATCTTTTGATGCTTTTTTGTCTTTAATATTGTTCCATTTACGGCCCATACTTTCCACTCTCTTTCCCGTTTTAAATCTACATAAAAATATTAATATGAAATATAATGTGTGTTCAACACATTTTTAAAAGAAATATAAAAAGTTCATTTTTGATTCATATTACAGACATAATATAAATCACTATCATTTTGTTCTTTCGACAAGTTATATTATACATGAATTCCTACGTTTATTACGAATTTTAGAAGCACATAGTATAATTTAACAAAAAGACTCTAACATTTCTGTTAGAGTCTTTTTATATTGCCGATACCGATTTCTATAATATTTCCATAATTACTTTCTATTGTTATATAATAAAAATAGGAAATAATTTGAAGAAAAGATGGAGGGAGAATTATGACACATTCAAAAGACAAAAAATCACATGCTTTTAAAGGAATAGGAGATAAGTTAAACCCAACTATCTATCAAGTAAGATTCATGAAATTAGATGAAACAATCCAATTTGAGGCGTTTCCTGAATTGAAGGAATTAGGGGACTGGTTAAGTACTTCAACACATATGTGGGCGTGCCACTCAACTATGTATAAG
Source organism: Bacillus sp. FAU20 (assembly GCF_056033865.1). NCBI lineage: Bacteria > Bacillati > Bacillota > Bacilli > Caryophanales > Bacillaceae > Bacillus > Bacillus sp. FAU20. The sequence goes on along the minus strand of NZ_JBVYHY010000027.1, from coordinate 199,141 downwards.
TACAACAGAGAAGAGTTTGAAAAGAAGTTTTTAGAAATTACAAACTTAACCGTTGATAATGTACTAATATCTACTGGTGGTGTCGGATTTAACTTCATGTCACCGGGGTGGAGAAATTCTCTCTAGAGTGCTCGAAAGGAATATTGTATATGCAATATTCTGCTGGAATTTTATAGTATACAACAATTAAAAGGATACAAATGAATGTTTGTTTTTATCCTTTTAATGTTTCGCAGTTTACTCACCGTACACTTTTTCTGCTTATTTTGTCATGTAATGAAAAGAAAACACAAAAAAACTCTATACTAATTGTATAGAGTTTTTTACGCCGTTCATGATACCGATGGTCGGGGTCGAACCGACACTCCCGAAGGAACACGATTTTGAGTCGTGCGCGTCTGCCAATTCCGCCACATCGGCACAAAAGAAAAGGCGGCAACCGGATTTGAACCGGTGATAAAGGTTTTGCAGACCTCTGCCTTACCACTTGGCTATGCCGCCATATAAAATTTTATTGGAGCGGAAGACGGGATTCGAACCCGCGACCCCAACCTTGGCAAGGTTGTATTCTACCACTGAACTACTTCCGCAAAAATGGCTGGGCTAGCTGGATTCGAACCAGCGCATGACGGAGTCAAAGTCCGTTGCCTTACCGCTTGGCTATAGCCCATCGAATTCTTACTTAATTATATGTAAGTATCCATTAGATTATTTGTAATTTTTAAAATAAAAATGGGGCGACTGATGGGAATCGAACCCACGAATGCCGGAGCCACAATCCGGTGCGTTAACCACTTCGCCACAACCGCCATGTTGTGTAAATATATATTTGGCAGGGGCAGTAGGAATCGAACCCACACTGGAGGTTTTGGAGACCTCAGTTCTACCTTTAAACTATGCCCCTATGTAAATGGTGGAGGGGGGCAGATTCGAACTGCCGAACCCGAAGGAGCGGATTTACAGTCCGCCGCGTTTAGCCACTTCGCTACCCCTCCGAAACTTACATGGTGCCGGCTAGAGGACTTGAACCCCCAACCTACTGATTACAAGTCAGTTGCTCTACCAATTGAGCTAAGCCGGCATATTTTATTAAAATAAATGGTGGCTCGGGACGGAATCGAACCGCCGACACGAGGATTTTCAGTCCTCTGCTCTACCGACTGAGCTACCGAGCCTTATTAAAATGGCGGTCCCGACCGGGGTCGAACCGGCGATCTCCTGCGTGACAGGCAGGCATGTTAACCACTACACCACGGGACCATTTGGTTGCGGGGACAGGATTTGAACCTGCGACCTTCGGGTTATGAGCCCGACGAGCTACCGTGCTGCTCCACCCCGCGATAATACTATTCATATAAAAATTATATGGTGGAGGATGACGGGATCGAACCGCCGACCCCCTGCTTGTAAGGCAGGTGCTCTCCCAGCTGAGCTAATCCTCCAAAGTGGTGACCCGTACGGGATTCGAACCCGTGTTACCGCCGTGAAAGGGCGGTGTCTTAACCACTTGACCAACGGGCCAAATATTATAAATCCTATGGCGGAGAGCAAGGGATTCGAACCCTTGATACGCTTGTGACGTATACACGATTTCCAATCGTGCTCCTTCGGCCAACTCGGACAGCTCTCCAATGGCTCCGCAGGTAGGAATCGAACCTACGACCGATCGGTTAACAGCCGATAGCTCTACCGCTGAGCTACTGCGGAATAATATTGCCTGGCAACGTCCTACTCTCACAGGGACAAGGTCCCAACTACCATCGGCGCTAGAGAGCTTAACTTCCGTGTTCGGTATGGGAACGGGTGTGACCTCTCTGCTATCATTACCAGACATTATTCTTTTGAGACAATCATTATTATAACTTATTTACTTTAAAAGTCAACAAGTTTTTTATGTTCTCTCAAAACTAGATAACATTGCTACATATTATATGGTTAAGTCCTCGATCTATTAGTATTCGTCAGCTCCACATGTCACCATGCTTCCACCTCGAACCTATCAACCTGATCATCTTTCAGGGATCTTACTAGCTTACGCTATGGGAAATCTCATCTTGAGGGGGGCTTCATGCTTAGATGCTTTCAGCACTTATCCCTTCCGCACATAGCTACCCAGCTATGCCCTTGGCAGAACAACTGGTACACCAGCGGTGCGTCCATCCCGGTCCTCTCGTACTAAGGACAGCTCCTCTCAAATTTCCTACGCCCACGACGGATAGGGACCGAACTGTCTCACGACGTTCTGAACCCAGCTCGCGTACCGCTTTAATGGGCGAACAGCCCAACCCTTGGGACCGACTACAGCCCCAGGATGCGATGAGCCGACATCGAGGTGCCAAACCTCCCCGTCGATGTGGACTCTTGGGGGAGATAAGCCTGTTATCCCCGGGGTAGCTTTTATCCGTTGAGCGATGGCCCTTCCATGCGGAACCACCGGATCACTAAGCCCGACTTTCGTCCCTGCTCGACTTGTAGGTCTCGCAGTCAAGCTCCCTTATGCCTTTGCACTCTACGAATGATTTCCAACCATTCTGAGGGAACCTTTGGGCGCCTCCGTTACACTTTAGGAGGCGACCGCCCCAGTCAAACTGCCCACCTGACACTGTCTCCCGGGTCGATAAGACCCGTAGGTTAGAATTTCAATACAGTCAGGGCGGTATCCCACCAGCGCCTCCACCGAAGCTAGCGCTCCGGTTTCAATGGCTCCCGCCTATCCTGTACAAACTGTACCAAAATTCAATATCAGGCTACAGTAAAGCTCCACGGGGTCTTTCCGTCCTGTCGCGGGTAACCTGCATCTTCACAGGTACTATAATTTCACCGAGTCTCTGGTTGAGACAGTGCCCAAATCGTTACACCTTTCGTGCGGGTCGGAACTTACCCGACAAGGAATTTCGCTACCTTAGGACCGTTATAGTTACGGCCGCCGTTTACTGGGGCTTCAGTTCAGAGCTTCGCTTACGCTAACCCCTCTCCTTAACCTTCCAGCACCGGGCAGGTGTCACCCCCTATACTTCGCCTTACGGCTTCGCAGAGAGCTGTGTTTTTGCTAAACAGTCGCTTGGGCCTATTCACTGCGGCTTTCCGTTAAGAAAGCACCCCTTCTCCCGAAGTTACGGGGTCATTTTGCCGAGTTCCTTAACCAGAGTTCTCTCGCACACCTTAGGATTCTCTCCTCGCCTACCTGTGTCGGTTTGCGGTACAGGCACCTTTTATCTCGCTAGAAGCTTTTCTTGGCAGCGGGGAATCAAAGACTTCGCTCCATAAGGAGCTTCCCCATCACAGCTCAGCCTTTATGATAAGCGGATTTGCCTACTTATCAGCCTAACTGCTTGGACGTGCACAACCAATCGCACGCTTCTTCTATCCTTCTGCGTCCCTCCATTGCTCAAACGATAAAGAGGTGGTACAGGAATATCAACCTGTTGTCCATCGCCTACGCCTGTCGGCCTCGGCTTAGGTCCTGACTAACCCTGAGCGGACGAGCCTTCCTCAGGAAACCTTAGGCATTCGGTGGACGGGATTCTCACCCGTCTTTCGCTACTCATACCGGCATTCTCACTTCTAAGCACTCCACCAGTCCTTCCGGTCTGACTTCACTGTCCTTAGAACGCTCCCCTACCACTGATACCATTCGGTATCAATCCGCAGCTTCGGTGGTGTATTTAGCCCCGGTACATTTTCGGCGCAGAGTCACTCGACTAGTGAGCTATTACGCACTCTTTAAATGGTGGCTGCTTCTAAGCCAACATCCTAGTTGTCTAAGCAACTCCACATCCTTTTCCACTTAATACACACTTTGGGACCTTAGCTGGCGGTCTGGGCTGTTTCCCTTTTGACTACGGATCTTATCACTCGCAGTCTGACTCCTAAGGATAAGTCATTGGCATTCGGAGTTTGACTGAATTCGGTAATCCGATGAGGACCCCTAGTCCAATCAGTGCTCTACCTCCAAGACTCTTACACTTAAGGCTAGCCCTAAAGCTATTTCGGGGAGAACCAGCTATCTCCAGGTTCGATTGGAATTTCTCCGCTACCCACACCTCATCCCCGCACTTTTCAACGTGCGTGGGTTCGGGCCTCCATTCAGTGTTACCTGAACTTCACCCTGGACATGGGTAGATCACCTGGTTTCGGGTCT
>NZ_JBVYHY010000027.1:0-192500 GCF_056033865.1 Bacillus sp. FAU20 | reverse complement strand
CGACTTCCTTATGTTAACATCTTCATTTTTCAATGTCAACTAAGTTTTTCATTTTCTTTTTTGTCGTTTTCTGCGTTTCCGCATCAGCGACGGTTATTAATATATCATGCAGTATATACGGGGTCAATACTTTTTATAAAAAAATTTCACATCCCGTTAAAAACTTAAAAACCGCTGTAAAAATCATTATAGTGTCCATTCATTCTTCATGGCTCCCCTCCTATTCATTTCATATCTTATCCCTTTATCAATTTACATGAGAGTGAAAATTCTAAATTTTATGTTATATTATTAGTATAGGAGCGTGGTGAGAATGAGCATTAAGTATTCAAACAAAATCAATAAAATCCGGACCTTTGCATTAAGTTTAGTATTTATCGGCCTCTTCATTGCATACTTAGGTGTCTTTTTCCGCGAAAACATTATTATTATGACAACGTTTATGATGGTTGGCTTTTTAGCCGTTATCGCTAGCACTGTCGTTTACTTTTGGATTGGTATGTTATCTACTAAGACTATCCAAATTATTTGCCCAAGCTGTGATAAGCCAACAAAAATGCTCGGCCGTGTCGATGCATGTATGCACTGCAATCAACCTTTAACACTAGATCGAGATCTAGATGGAAAAGAATTTGATGAAAAGTATAATAAGAAGAGTTATAAATCATAAGTATCAAGGGAAATACGAATTTGCAACACCACAAACGTTTCAACTCATTAAAAAGTTGATTTCTTAAAAATCAACTTTTTAATTGTTTTATTAAATTTATTACACCTATTTTTTCGAAATAACAGTAAACATCCCTGTCATATTAGGCGAATAATCTTTAAAATCATATTTTTCGTAGAATGATGTTTTACCTTGCGACGCAAACAAACCAATGAATGCTTTATCTGGAGCATTCCCATTTAAGTATTCTACTAAAGTATTCATTATTTTCTTTCCAATACCATTCTTTTGATACTCTGGATGAACCACTATATCTTGAATATAGAAATAGATAGCCCCATCACCAACAATTCTCCCCATGCCGATGATTTGATTATGATCCTTGACTGTTATACAGTAAATGGAATTTTGAAGTGATATTTCCGCCACCTCAAAGTTCATATAATTAGTCCATCCCACAGAATCACATAAATATTTATATTCTTCCAATGTTGGAATGTTATTTTTAATCTCATATTTCTTCAAAATGTCCCCTCCAAGAATTCATTTCTACCAATACAAAGTAAATTCGACAAACTTTTATCTAACCCTTCTTACTAACTTAGCACTGTAAATCCCGATTAACCTCACGCTAATCCTTATATAATAAAGAAAGAGGCTGACGTATAGCCGTCAGCCTCTTTCTTTATTATATATTACGCCTTATGACACTCTGGACAAACGCCATAAATTTCTAAGCGATGACTATTGATAACGAAGCCTGTCGTTTTCGCAGCTTCCTCTTCCAGCTTTTCCAAGCCTCCATAAGGAAAATCAACAATCTTACCACATTTTTCGCAAATCACATGGTAATGTTGACTTGTAACATAATCAAATCTACTTGAAGCGTCTCCATAAGTTAATTCCTTTACAAGTCCAACCTCTTTAAACACACGTAAGTTATTATAGACAGTTGCAACACTCATATTTGGAAACTTACCTTCTAATGCTTTATAAATATCATCCGCTGTTGGGTGCGTCATTGATTCCACAAGGTACTCTAAAATAGCATGACGCTGTGGAGTAATGCGTACACCCGTATTTTTCAGCATTTCTAGCGCTTCTTTTAATTCTTCTTTGACCACCGTCATGCACCCCGATTCTATACGGATTATTATTTTATAATTCTTATAAAGAGTGTACTCCTTTTCTTATAAATCGTCAATATTTCTACTATAAGTATGTGGTTTATTTTTATATTCAGGACTTGTTTTTATGTATCTTTCCCTTTTTCTTCATATATTACATAGAAAAAAAGTGCGACATAATCGCACTTGGAATACTATCATCTGAGGAGGTATGCCCTACACTTCCACTTTATGTAAGGCAGTAAAATATGTATAGACACTTGCCTTGTTTCTGCATATTTTATCTCCAACGTAGATTTATTTTATATAAGAAAGAACATCCTCAATATGCCCTTTCACTTTTACTTTACGCCACTCTTTTACAAGTTCACCGTCTTTATTAATAAGAAATGTAGAACGCTCGATTCCCATATACTCTTTCCCAAAGTTCTTTTTTAACTTCCAAACATCGTATAACTCTGCTACTTTATGATCTTCATCTACTAAAAGTGTAAATGGCAATTCATGTTTCTCAATGAATTTCAAATGTCTATTCGCTGAATCAGGACTTACTCCAAGAATAACCGTATCCTTCTCTTGAAATACTCCATACGCATCACGAAAATCACATGCTTCAGTTGTACATCCTGGCGTCATATCTTTCGGGTAAAAATAGAGAACTACATTTTTACCGCGGAAATCAGCTAGACGAACTTCTTCTCCGTTACTTCCCTCTAATGTGAATTCTGGTGCCATTTCTCCTACTGTAATCATAGTTATCACTCCTACTCTTTTCCTTTACTATAACAAATGCTTCCTTATTTTTCATTGTCTATTACAGACCTCATCACAAAAGCAAAAGGGAGTGTATATCCAATTAGCGCTTCTGCGATTGCAATCCATCGCCCAATTCCAATCGGAGATATGTCACCATATCCAACAGACAATAAAGTAACTGCGCTAAAATATAAACAAACTTCGACGAGTTGAAAAGAATGAGCGTTCAAACTTTCTCCGTCCTCTTTCAAAACTGCGAAACCCATTTCCTCTAATACAACGTAACTTAATCCAAACGCGATCAGTACTGTTGTATAGATCAAAAATAATGTGGCCAAATTATAGAGCGAAAAAAAACGCGTTGAATCCGAATAGGAACTCCATAATAATTGGACACTTTTCAAAATAGCGATTGCTGCAATTAATAGAATAAATCCCCATAACATGTCCTCCACCTCATTTTATATGTATGAGGTGGAGAACTGATTTATCCCTTAGAAACGAACAAGCTTCTATAATTAATTACCCGCGCCACGATACCTTTTTACCCCTTGGTTCCAGAGGGTGATTGCAATCGTAAAACAGATAATACCAACAATTGGCGTCGCAAATGCATAACTATTCCATTCTGTTTTTCTTAAAAAGTATGCTGCTGGATATACTCCAACAAACGCAAACGGTAAAACAAACGTTAAAATGAAACGAATTACACGATTATAAATATTAACAGGATAGCGCCCGTAATTACCTATGTTATACATAAGAGGCATAATTGAACTTTTCGCATCCGACCAAAAACCAAGGCTCGCCAGCGTAACAAATATCCCTCCATATACAAGTGCTCCTCCTCCTACCATCAATATAAATAAGAAGAAATCATACCAGTAAAAAGATAATTGTAACTCCACAGTTGCATATCCCATTACAACAATCCCTGTAATAGCTCCAATTAAAGATTCAAGTTCCATTCTTTCTAATATAATTTGAAATAGGCTATGGATCGGTCGCGTTAATACACGATCCATCTCCCCTTTAATAATGTATCGATCATTAAAATCCCATATATTAAAGAAAGCTGAAAAGATGGCAAATGGTACTAAAAAGAAACCATAAATAAAGATTACCTCTTCTCGACTCCATCCCTTCAATGCTTGTGTATGCCCAAATACAACGAGAATAAATATTAAATTAACTGCTTGAAGCGATAAATCAGAAAGTAAACCAACAATAAAATCGCCTCGATACTCCAATTTCGTTTTTATATATTGACTTGCATATTGTAAAAATAAGTTTATATATAGCATCTTATCATCCCCCTTGTACAATTAGACGTTTTCTCGCCGTTCTCCACATGAGTACAATTGGAATAATAAGTACAATCGCCCAAATCACTTGAAATATTAAAGCCTCATACAACTTACTCCCCTGTATACCTTCAGAAAAAATCATACTTGGAATATAACTAATAGCCTGAAACGGTAAGAACATCATTGCTTTTTGGGCCCATAACGGATAAAAACTAATTGGTAATAATAGACCTGAAAATAAATCAATAACAACGCGTTTTGCATACATAATCCCACTATTATTAAATAGAAAAAACGTAAGCATTCCTGTCATTAAATTAATTTGTGTATTAATAATAAAACTAAATATTAAAGATAAGAAGAAATATAACCACGTTTGAAAATTCGTTGTAATTTGCAACGAAAATAATAACGTAACGATAACCATGCCTGGAATGGAAAAGAAGGCAAAACGGAATATTCCCTCGCCAAGACCTTGCATAACTTTCATTCCCAAATAGTTATACGGACGAATTAATTCTACAGCCACACGTCCTTCTTGAATCTCCATCGCAATTTCCCTATCTATATTATTAAAATAGAAGGCACGTGCCATCCACGCGATTGCGATATACGTGGTCATTTGCGAAATAGATAAACTTTCAATATTCTCTTTTCCGCTATAAATTGCTTGCCATAAAAAATAGTAAGCACCGATATTAATCGTATAAATTAAAATCCCGCTATAATAATTTGTGCGATACGCAAGCATCATTAAAAAGCGAATTCGAATCATTTCAATATACTTACCCATGTTTAATACCTTCTTCATAAATGTTACGAATAATTTCCTCTGTAGACACTTCATTAATTTTTAAATCTTTAATTTGAAAGGCTTGTACTACTTTAGAAATAAGCATTGAAATAATAACTTCTTCATTCGGTATTTTTGCAACCCACGCGTTTTCCTCTTTCGCTTTCGACCAAACGACATGACTATCTGGCATAACCATTGATAAAGCCTGATAGGAAACTGGTGCAATAAACTGAAAATGTATTTCCTTCTCCGCTCCCCACTGCGTACGAAGATTACTTAAAGAACCGTCATACATAATATTTCCTTCATCCAGCATGATAACACGCTCACATAATGCTTCAATATCAGTAATATCATGGGTTGTTAATAAAATTGTTGTTTTATAACGTTCATTCATTTCTTTTAAAAATTCACGTATTTTCAATTTCACAAGTACATCTAGCCCAATTGTTGGTTCATCTAAAAATAATAACGGTGGGTTATGAATTAATGCTGCCGCTAATTCACAACGCATTCTTTGACCTAGAGATAACTTTCGAACTGGCTTATCTAATAAAGGACCAATATCTAACGTTTCAATCACGTGTTCCATATGCTCTTTATACTGAGCGTCTGATACACCGTACACTTTTTTTAATAAACGAAAAGATTCTTGTACAGCAATATCCCACCAAAGTTGTGAGCGTTGACCGAAAACAACACCAATGGTTCTTACAAATTCTTCTCTCTGCTTATGTGGGTTCATCCCATTTACTAAAATCTCTCCTGATGTCGGAGTCAAAATCCCCGTAAGCATTTTAATTGTTGTTGATTTACCAGCACCGTTCTCACCGATATAACCAACCATCTCACCTTGTTTTACAGTAAAAGATACATCATTTACTGCTGGTACTATTTTATAATTACGATTTAATAAATCGCGAAATGCACCCTTTAAACCCGGACGACTTGAATAGGCTGTAAATTCTTTACGTAACCCTTGTACCTCAATTACCGACTTCATAATCGGACCCCCCTCCTAAATGTCACAACGAATAGTTTACCCAACTGCCTTCTCTATCACAAACAATACGTCTTTTCGAAAAACATGTTAGAATAATACATAGATTTTTGTAAGGAGATGAATGGTAGTGAAATTCACAAAGTCAGAAGCATTACATAAAGAAGCTTTAGAGCATATCGTTGGCGGCGTTAATAGTCCTTCTCGTTCTTTTAAAGCAGTTGGCGGTGGCGCTCCTGTTGCTATGGAACGTGGAAAAGGTGCTTATTTCTGGGATGTAGACGGAAATAAATATATCGATTATTTAGCAGCATACGGTCCTATTATTACTGGACATGCTCACCCGCACATCACAAAAGCAATTACAACAGCTGCTGAAAATGGTGTACTTTACGGAACACCAACAGCGCTAGAAGTAAAATTTGCAAAAATGTTAAAAGAGGCAATGCCTGCTTTAGATAAAGTACGCTTTGTAAACTCTGGTACTGAAGCAGTAATGACGACAATTCGTGTTGCTCGTGCTTACACAGGCCGCACAAAAATCATGAAATTTGCTGGTTGTTACCACGGTCATTCTGATTTAGTACTTGTAGCAGCTGGATCTGGTCCTTCTACACTAGGAACACCTGACTCAGCCGGCGTACCACAAAGTATCGCTCAAGAAGTTATTACTGTTCCATTTAATAATGTAGAAACTTTAAAAGAAGCGTTAGATAAATGGGGACATGAAGTAGCGGCTATTCTTGTAGAACCGATTGTTGGAAACTTCGGTATTGTAGAGCCAAAACCTGGATTCCTTGAGAAAGTGAATGAACTTGTTCATGAAGCTGGCGCACTAGTAATTTATGATGAAGTTATTACCGCTTTCCGCTTCATGTACGGTGGTGCTCAAGATTTACTTGGCGTAACACCAGACTTAACAGCTCTGGGTAAAGTTATTGGCGGCGGACTTCCAATCGGTGCTTACGGTGGTAAGAAAGAAATTATGGAACAAGTTGCTCCGCTTGGACCTGCATATCAAGCAGGTACAATGGCAGGAAATCCTGCTTCTATGGCATCTGGTATTGCTTGTCTAGAAGTTCTTCAACAAGAAGGACTTTATGAGAAATTAGATGAACTTGGTGCCATGCTTGAAAAAGGAATTTTAGAGCAAGCTACAAAACATAATATCGATATTACATTAAACCGTCTAAAAGGTGCTTTAACTGTATACTTCACAACAAATACAATTGAAGATTACGATGCAGCACAAGATACAGACGGTGAAATGTTCGGTAAATTCTTCAAGCTAATGCTTCAAGAAGGAGTTAACTTAGCACCTTCTAAATACGAGGCATGGTTCTTAACTACAGAACATACAAAAGAAGATATTGAATATACAATCGAGGCTGTTGGCAGAGCATTTGCTGCCCTAGCAGACAATAAATAATCCCATCATTAAAAGGAAAAAAGAAAGCTCACCTTTCTTTTTTCCTTTTTTCTATTTCATAAATTCCGTATTAATAGTATAATTATTCATAATTATCTGTTTTATATTCTTTTACAGCATTACTATCTCTGTGTACAAGGTGATTCGCACCTTAAATAGTAAGATTATTCTAACTTTTACAAGAGGGGGGATTGACGGATGCTCAATAAAAAAAATACATGGACACCGTCTTTATTTCGAGATTATAGAAATGCAGAACATGATGCGTGTGGAATCGTTTCCGTTATGGAGAAACGAAAAATTGCTACAAAAGAAAACATTGACCTTTGCATACAATCACTCGTCAAAATGAATCATAGAGCTGGTTTCATTAATGGCGAGGGCGATGGCATCGGCATTCACATTGATATACCAAAAACGCTTTGGCATGAAAAACTAAAAAGTAGTGGATATAATCCAACGATTGTGGATCATCCCCACTTTATCGTTGGACATTTTTTTCTAAATAAAAAAGAAAACATTACTGCCTTAAAAGATTATATTCGTACGCAATTAAACAACAAAAACTTTACTATCATTTTCGAAAGTGATGATGTAACAAACTCAGATGCGCTCGGTCCACTCGGTAAACAAGAAGAACCTTTATTTTGGCAAGTTGCCCTTATCGCAGAAAACGAAATTACAAATATTGAGCAAACATTATTTTCTGTCACAATAAAAATAGAGGAAAACGAAACAATTCATGTTGCTTCATTAAGTCGTGATCATGTTGTATATAAAGTTCTAGGTGCTGGTGATACACTTGTTGCCTACTATAATGATTTACAACATCCACTTATCGCTTCAACTATGACATTAGGACATAACCGCTACTCTACTAATACATTATCTAATTTTTTTCGTGTACAACCATTTAGTATTCTCGGACATAATGGTGAAATTAACACAATTGCGAAATTACGCGATCAAGCTGAAATGATTGATGTACCACTTACTGCTGGAGGCAGTGACTCTCAAGATTTAAACCGCACCTTAGAAACCCTACTTGTTCAATACGACTACAGTTTATTTGAAGCAATGGAAATACTATTCCCACCAATTATTAATGAAATTAAACTTTATGAAACACCTTTACAAGATTTATATACGTATATACGTGAAGCATGGGGACATTTTGCACAAGGACCAGCTGGCATCATTTCACGTTTTAAAGATGAAGCTGTTTTCAGCGTTGATTCTCTTGGATTACGCCCAGTATGGAAAGTAGAGACAGAAAGCTCTTATATTTTCTCTTCTGAACCTGGAGTTGTATCACCAACTAAATATGTAGCAGAACCAAAACCACTCGCTCCTGGAGAAAAAGTCGGATTAAAATGGAATGAACAAGATGAACTTGTTCTTTATGAATATGACAAATATCAAATCCAAGTATATAACCGTTTTAAAAAGCGAATTGATACTACCAATTACCATTTAAATTTATCTATCCCTGAAACGAAAAAAATTCAAGGGCTATGTGATTCTGTTCAAGTTAAAACGAAACAATATGTCGCTTTCGGATGGGACCGAGAACATATTCAACTTCTTGAACAGATGGCAACAAAAGGCGTTGAGCCAATACGCTCACTTGGGCATGACTCACCACTTGCCGCACTTGATACTGATAGACGAAATATCGCTGACTTTATTAAAGAAAGTGTAGCTGTTGTTACAAACCCTGCAATTGACCGTGACCGTGAAATTGAACACTTCTCTACACGTACTGTACTTGGAGAGCGTCCAAGTTTATTAAGCGGCGCAAAACGGCCATTTGTAGTTGAAATGCTTTCACCAATTATTTTAGAAGGCAGCGTGGCACAACCTATTGCAGAGGAATTACACACAATTACGTACGAACAACTCATAGAACTATTTAAAACTCATAACTCTATCGCCACAATCTCTGCTACATTCAGCTCGTCAGAAACTCTACAATGTGCATTAAACCGCATTAGTTCTGAAGCGATAGCTGCTGTTAACAATGGTGCTTCCCTACTAGTATTAGATGACGCAAAAGCCCATCTAAATGAACGCTTTTGGATTGATCCACATTTAGTTACTGCTAAAGTGCATCAATCATTAAGTGAAAATAAATTACGCCGCAATTGTTCTCTCGTTATACGTTCTGGTGCCCTTCGCTCCTTACATGACATTGTCACGCTATATGGATTAGGAGCAGATAGTATTAATCCATATTTATTATTCGCGACTGTAAATGATGGAACAAAAACACCAATTACGAATCTGTATAATGCACTTAATAAAGGATTAGAAAAAGTCATTTCAACAATTGGCATTCATGAGTTACGTGGTTACGGACGTCTCTATTCATCTATTGGGTTACATGAAGAAATCGCAAATATATTACAAATTACAAATTTCTTCGGTTCAAATGATTTAGCCTTTTCACTCGAATCACTTGCTGAAGATGCAAAAATACGAGCAGAGGATTATAACAATCCTAAAATTAGAATGCGAAAATCATTTCATATATTCCCGCGAATTTGGAAAGCAATCGGCGACGTTGCAAAAGGAAATTCTTATGATGATTACCGTGACAAGTTAAGTGAACTAGAAGAGAATAATCCAATCGCAATCAGACACCTTGTCCAAACGAAACAAACAAAACATGTCGTTCCAACTGAAGAAGTATCTATCGGCATTCAAAATCATAATTTACCATTTATTATTAGTTCTATGTCATTTGGTTCTCAAAACGAAATTGCCTTTCGCGCATATGCAGAAGCAGCCGATCAGCTAAATATGATTAGCTTGAACGGTGAAGGCGGCGAAATTAAAGATATGATTGGAAAATACCCACATACACGTGGACAACAAGTGGCATCTGGGCGATTTGGAGTAAATGCCGAACTACTAAACTCATCCAACTTAATTGAAATCAAAATCGGTCAAGGCGCAAAGCCTGGGGAAGGCGGACATTTACCTGGTTCAAAAGTAACAGCTAAAATCGCTGAAGCACGTAATGCGACAATTGGCTCAGATTTAATTTCACCTTCTAATAACCATGATATTTATTCAATTGAAGATTTAGCTCAAATGATTACGGAAATTAAAACAGCTAATCAACTTGCCAAAGTAGCCGTGAAAGTCCCTGTCGTTCCTAATATCGGAACAATTGCTGTCGGTATCGCCAAAGCTGGCGCTGATTTTATTAACATTAGCGGATTCGATGGCGGAACAGGTGCTGCCCGTATTCACGCATTGCAACATGTAGGTCTTCCTGTAGAAATTGGTGTTAAAGCCGCTCACAACGCTTTATTAGAAGCAAGCATGAGACATAAAGTAGAGATTTGGGCAGATGGTGGTATTCGAAGTGTAAATGATGCCTTGAAAATCATGCTCCTCGGAGCAAACCGGATTGGATTTGGCACACTATCAATGATTGCAATCGGCTGTACTACTTGCCGTGGGTGTCATCTAGATACTTGCCATGTTGGAATTGCGACACAAATTGAGTCTGAAGCACAAGCAAAAGAACATGGGTTACGCCGCTTCGTCCCACGCGAATTAGAAAGCGCAGTTGCTGGCCTGCTAAATTTATTCACCTCTTTCGGTGTAGAACTAAAACGATTAACAGGACAGCTTGGGTATACAAATTTACAAGCAATAGTTGGGCGTTCTGATTTATTAGAGCAAGTTCGAGGCGAAAATTTATTAAACTTACGTAATTTACTACAAATAATAGAACATCCATCTGTTACAACAACAGATGGCGTACCGGAAAAACAATTTAAAACAGTTCATTCCGCTGACTCAAAAGAATTAGTAGGCGTTGGTGTAGAGCAACGCGTTATGGGTGGTCTAGAATCGTGTTATCGCGTTCGCAGTAAACTATATGAAGCTACTCAACTTGAACCACTTACATTAAAGTATACGAATGGTTCTATTCCTGGAAATGGGTTAGGCGCTTACAATAGTGAAAATTTATTTATACACGTAAATGGCGGCGCACAAGATGGCATTGGTAAAACTTCCTTTGGTGGTGGGATTTATATAACAAAATCAAAAGGAAAAGACGGAGTATATTATAACGGTTCTGTCGGAAAAGGATTTGGATATGGTGCACAAAAAGGGGCACTATACGTGCAAGGGAACGCTGATGCTCGCGCTGGCATTCGCCTTTCTGGGGCAGACATGATCATTGGAGGTAGAATAACAAAACCACTTCCTGAAAAAGAGCAAGGAAATATAGGTGCATACTCCAATATTAAAGGTTTTGCTTTTGAATATATGACAAATGGGCGAGCGCTTGTTTTAGGTGACCCTGGGCCATGGATTTGTGCTGGCATGACTGGCGGTGTTGTTTATTTGCGTCGTGATTCAAACTTAGGCTTAACAGAACAGGCCTTAAAAAGAAGAATCGCAAAAGGTGCAAATGTTACATTACAACCAATTAGTAAAAATGGTTTGAAAGATGTAACTGAATTATTGCTAGACTATATTCGTGTATTAAATGAGCATGAGCAATATGAGGAAGTTGCTATATTAACAGCATTATTAGATGATATACAGAACCAGTTTTTTGAGATTATCCCGAAAAAAGAACAGGCAGACCCATCTATCTCAACAGAGTAAAATAGGTAATTTTCATTATTAAGAAAAAATTGACGAAGTACGCTTCTCATAGTAATCTATAGTAACAATTTGAGACCTGCTGAAATTCAGCAGGTTTTTTTACTAAAAACTGATGTTTAAAAGGAATTAGGAAAAATTATAAAGTGAAACTTTAATTAGCCTACACCAATCGGACGTTTACTGGCATCCAGCTTCTGAATTTTGAGGCGTGAATCTTACTGCTCACAATTAGCGGGATAAAATGAATACTAATTTCTTTTAACGTCACTAAAATATCACTTGCTAACATATTGTAATGAATGTATAGTATCATGTTGTACATTCATTATGACAAGAGAAAGGATCTTATTAAGGGTATGAAACTTGGTGCTCGCATTTTAAAAACGGGTATTGCCATCACGTTAGCTTTATTTGCTTGTATTTTACTTCAATTACCGAGTCCGGTATTTGCGGGAATTTCAGCTATTTTTGCTGTTCAACCGTCTGTATACCGTTCTTATTTAACAGCACTTGAACAAATTCAAGCAAATGTAATTGGTGCGATATTTGCTAT
This sequence comes from Bacillus sp. FAU20, assembly GCF_056033865.1. Lineage (NCBI taxonomy): Bacteria > Bacillati > Bacillota > Bacilli > Caryophanales > Bacillaceae > Bacillus > Bacillus sp. FAU20. The sequence goes on along the minus strand of NZ_JBVYHY010000027.1, from coordinate 180,227 downwards.
CGCATTTGCTACTGCTTTTGGACATAATCCTTTTATTATTGGATTAACATGTATATTAGTAATTGCTCTTACATTACAATTACGATTAGAAAACACAATATCAATTGCTTTAGTAACAGTTATCGCCATTATGGAGTATCAAGGCGAAGATTTCTTTAGTTTTGCCTTACTTCGATTTGCGACGATTATGATTGGTATTATTGCGGCTTCACTTGTAAATTTAGTATTTATGCCGCCGAAATATGAAACAAAACTTTATCATCGTATCGTTGATAATACAGAAGAAATTGTAAAATGGATTCGAATGAATAGCAGGCAGGCTTCTGATTTTACAACGCTAAAAACTGATATTGATCGTATGAAAGAAAAAATGATCAAACTAAACCATTACTATTTGCTGTATAAAGAAGAAAGAAGCTACACGAAAAAAGTAAAGTTCGCAAAAATTCGTAAGCTCGTTTTATTCAGACAAATGTTAGCGACAACAAGCCGTGCTTTAAGTACGTTAAAATCATTACACCGTACTGAAAATGAACTGCGCTATATGCCAGAGGAATTTCAGGAATCTATCCAAAACGAACTTGATTCATTAACGCATTATCATGAACAAGTTTTATTAAAATTTATTGGTAAAGCAAAAAAACAACAATCAGTTGAAATGCTTGATGAAGTCGAAACAGGTAAACAAGAATTAATTGATATCTTTATGGAATATCAAAATAAGGACGATGAAGAAGCATATAAAACATGGTTACATCTCTTCCCTCTTATTTCTTCCATCATTAACTATAGTGAAGAAGTAGAGCATTTAGATTTACTTGTAGATAGCTTCTACACATACCATAAACCAGAAAAAGAACTCCAAATCGATGATAAAAAAGAAGACGAATAAAAAACAGCTCCTTTTATGCTAAAGGAGCTGTTTCTGTTATATGTTGAAGTTGATATAAATTATAATAAAATCCTCTTTTTCGCATTAACTCTTCATGAGAACCTGTTTCTTTAATCTCACCGTCTTCAATGTAAATAATCGTATCAACATGCGTAATCGTCGCTAATCGATGTGCAATTATAATCGTTGTCCGGTCAGCAGCTAACGTCTGAAGCGCCTCTTGAATATACCTTTCATTTTCTAAATCTAAAGCCGAAGTTGCTTCATCCAATATAAGTACCGACGGATTCTTTAGAAATACGCGTGCAATTGCCACGCGTTGCCTTTGCCCGCCCGATAGCTTCACACCACGTTCTCCAACGACAGTATTATAACCATCTGGTAAGTCTATAATAAAATCATGAATTTGCGCAGCTTTGGCAGCTGCAATCACTTCTTTCTCTGTAGCTTTCGGATTTCCATATAGAATATTAGCTCCAATTGTATCGCTAAACAATAAATTATCTTGCAGTACAATTCCAATATGACTACGCAAATTTCTCATATTATACTTTCTTACATCTATGCCATCTACATAAACCGCGCCTTCAGAAACATCATAGAAACGCGGGATCAAACTAGCAAGAGATGACTTCCCTCCCCCACTCGCTCCTACAAGCGCTACTTTCTCTCCAGGCTGCATAGTTAATGACAAGTTGTGTAATATCTCTTTTTCATCTGCATTATAACGAAAAGAAACATTGTCAAATACAATTTCTCCATTTAATTTTTTCGTTTGTACTGCATTTGGCACATTAACAATATCGTATTTTTCATCTAACAGTTCAAACACACGGTCCATCGATGCAAAAGATTGTGTTAATGTTGTGGATGAATTAACAAGGCGGCGAAGCGGACTATATAAACTATCCATATATCCAACAAAAGCAACCATCGTCCCTAGCGTTAACTGCCCCTGAATTACTTCATATGCTGCAAAACCAATCACAAGTAACGGACCTAAATCGGTTAACGTATTTACTGCCGAAAATGTTCTCGCCGTCCAACTTGTATGGGTTAATGCTTTCGTTAAAAATTCATTATTTCTTTTTTCAAACTGCTTCCCCTCATACTCTTCTAACGCAAAGCTACGTGTCACTTGCATTCCTTGAATACGTTCATGCAAATACCCTTGCATCGTCGCTAACGCTTGTGAACGCTCTTTCGTCAATTTCCGAAGACGTCCGAAAAAATATTTCACTGCAATTACATAAATAGGTAAAATCAATAACGCAACAAATGTTAATTTTATATTCATAGAAAACATAACAATGATAGCAATAGCAATTGTTGCAGTATCTAACCAGACGTTCATCAAACCAGTAATTACAAAATCCTTCGTTTGTTCTACATCATGGATGACACGCGAAATAATCTCCCCTGTTTTTGTATTGGAATAATAACGTAAACTTAACTTTTGTAAGTGACCGAAAATATGCTTCCGCAAATCATACAGTATTGTATTTGCGATACGTTGTGCGAAATATTGACGATAATATTCAATCGGTGGTCTTAATACCGCAAAAATAAAAAAAGCAATTCCAATCGCTGTTATTAATTGAGATGTTTTATCTTGAAGTGAGCCCGCGCCTTGAATTACATCATCTATAATATACTTTAATAACCACGGCATAATAAGTGGGATACCGAATTTAACTAGCCCAATAATAATTGTAATAGCAATAAGCCATCGATATGGTTTAACAAATTGTAAATATCTTTTTATGCCTTGCACATAATCCCCCCTCTAATAGGACAAACCTGCCGGGAAGCCCCCTGCAGGTTTGTTTTAATTTCTGTACATTAAATATCGTTCATACCACATATCTACGAAATCTGGTGCAAATGGACCTTTTCTTTGATGAATCCACTGTGTTAAATGTGCTACATTTCGTTTTAAAATTGTATCAATAACAGGTGGATACTGCATAATTTGACTATGTTTTTCATACTCATCTTCATCTAGAAGCGTATATGTCATATCTGGATATACTTTAATATCTAAATCATAATCAATATACTTTAATGCTTCAGGATCATACGCAAAAGGTGAGCTTAAATTACAATAATAATATACGCCATCTTCCCTAAGCATCCCAATCACATTAAACCAATAGTTGGCATGAAAATAACAAATTGCTGGTTCACGAGTAATCCATGTTCGGCCATCCGATTCTGTAACTACTGTACGATCATTCGCTCCGATTACAAGACTCTGTGTCCCTTTTAAAATTGTTGTTTCTTCCCACATTCTATGAATGGAGCCATTATGTTTATAACTATGTATTTGTACTTTTTCTCCTTCTTTGGGAAATCCCATATATGCTCCCTTCTTTCAACTGCAAATGCCCTTTGAACGGCATTCACTTTTTTTCTATTATAACTTTTTTGTCGAAATTTTAAAACTAAAGGGACAAGACTCTATTTTTCACAGTGAATATGCAGAATGTTTATTGTTGAATACAATAATCCCCAATCTTCTCAGGAAACAAGGATTGTACTGTATTATTTATAAAAGAGGACATGTAATAGAAAAAGTCCCTCTCTATTGAAGGACTTTTCATCTGAAAGTAATAATATATCTTATCCTAAATTTGAAATCATTTTTTCATTTTCAAAAGATTGGATTACACTATTCGTTTGTTCTTCAAATTTCTCATGTAACATCTTCAATGCTACTTCTGTTCTATATATTTCCTGGCGGATAAAATGCAGTTCTTTTTTATCACACGTATCTTTTTCATTCATTTCAATTTGTTGATACTTCTCTAGATGTGCTTGTAACTTTAACAACTCATCCATCGTTTCTAATTGCTCCCCTACCAACTTATCAAAATCGTTCATCACTTACCCCCTTTTGGACTTATTCATCAGTTATTATTCCTAATTACATAATTCTAATTGTTAACTGCCTTCTCCTTTGACTACATTTGTTGACTTATTAGAAGTTATGTCGTTCACTTTCTTTTCATTACAACGATCCACGCACAAAGAAAACACTCCTCACGAATTAGAGAAGTGTTTTTCTTTCATTACTGATTTGAGCTAGAAGATTGTGATTGTTTTGCAGCTGACTTAGCATTTTGTTTTTTCACAGCATGCACGTCTGTTTCAGTTGCAAATTCTGTACCATAACTAGCGTTTGCACTTTGTGCACCAGAAGCTTGTGCTTTCTTTGCTTCTGATTGTGCGTTTGCTTGTTTTACTGCTTGCACATCTGTTTCAGTTGAAAACTCTGTACCATAACTAGCATTTGTACTTTGAATGCTAGCACCAGAAGTTGCCTTGTTATAACCTTGTTGTTTTTTACTCATCTTTCTCACCTCCACAATCAATAATGTAACCAATTCACTTAGAAGCTATCCGTAATTTTCTTTTGAATAATTTCCGCATATATCTTTTGTTACTTATTCAAACTATAAGAAATGGAGGTGGGAATATGTATATAGGACGCGATATGACTGAACTAACGATGGTTTCAAAAAATGAGTGGAAAGAAGATGAATTAGCTTATTTTCATCATTCATTACAACAAATTTTGCCTTATTTAAACGCCGAAGGGCAAAGTATTTACAAAGAAATTGTAGTAGAAATCGAATCAAGAGGCGGCTTACAAGAAGGCGAAGCTAGTTGGACTCATGGGACAAAAATTTCTTACGATTAAAAAAGTGTTCCCTAGATTGGGAACACTTTTTTTATTTATTGCATTGTAATTTTCTCCACGCAATTTTCGTAAATAGTACGATGTGATTTCGAGAAAGGCAATTGCTCGAATGCTTCTTTCGATACAAATTTTAATGTATCTGTATCAACAATATTACCGGTTACTTTTCCGTAAAATACAAATATATCCCAAGTACGATGTGTAAACGTATGTTGTACATTCATTGCGTACTCATCAATAGAAACCCCGAGCTCAAATTTCTCTTTCATATAATCTATAAGCTGCTCTTTCTGATTTCGAATCCCTTCGCCAAGTTCAATATTCGGAAATTCCCACATGTTAGCTAATAATCCGGTACTTGGACGTTTATTAATGACGTAACGACCATCTTCCGTTTGAAGTACTCCTGCAACAAGGGGTACCATCGTCGGAGCTTTCGCTTTACTTTTTACTGGTAACTCCTTTTGAACACCTTCAGCATATCCCCTGCAATGTTCACGTACAGGACAAAGTAAGCATGCTGGATTTTTCGGAATACAAATTAGTGCACCTAATTCCATCAAACCTTGATTAAAATAAGATGGATTTTCAGTCGAAATAATTTCACGCACAATCTCTTCAAAAACTTTTCGAGTCTTTGGTTTTGCAATATCATCCCATACTGATAAAATGCGAGATAATACACGCATAACATTTCCATCAACTGCCGGCTCTGGTATACCATATGCGATACTTAAAATAGCACCTTTTGTATATGGTCCAACTCCTTTTAACTTTTCAATTTTCTTTACATCACTTGGTACAACCCCGCCGTATACTTCTTTTACCTCTTTTACTGCCGCATGTAAATTACGTGCTCTAGAATAATATCCTAAACCTTCCCATGCTTTTAATACTTCTTCATCATCTGCGTTCGCTAACGCTTCAAGTGTAGGAAACTTCCCCATAAAATTTGCGTAATATGGTTTTACAGCTTCTACTCTTGTTTGCTGTAACATAATTTCAGAAACCCAAACGCGGTATGGATCTTTATTCTTTCTCCATGGCAAGTCGCGCTGTTCTTCTTCAAACCAACCAATTAAATCATTTTGAAACTGCTCTATATTAAAATTGTTTAGTATTTCAAGTGTCAAACTTGATCCCCCTCATTTTTTTGCATATAAGTACTATTATAAAGATTTTAGGAAAAAATTTAAGTAAGATGACATAGGAAATAGAAGGCAAAGGACTTGAGGTATCGAATAAAAAGAGTTACATTAATAAAAAAACGGAGGTGGATTTCTATGGACACAGCCACTCACCTTGTTATGGGTATCACTTTAGGTAGCTTAGCAACATTAGATCCAGCCATAGCACAAAGTGATATTGGCCCTCAAGCTGTTATGCTTGCTACAATTGCTGGTTCCAACATTCCTGACATTGACACAGTTTTAAAATTGCGTAATAACGCTAAATATATAAGAAATCATCGTGGGATTACTCATTCCATTCCCGCGGTAATTCTTTGGTCATTCCTTATAAGTGGCATCTCTTTCGCCTTCTTTTCAGAAGCTCCATATCTTCATTTACTACTTTGGTCATTTATTGCCGTCTTTCTTCACGTCTTTGTAGATATTTTCAACGCCTATGGTACACAAGCATTACGACCTTTCACAAAAAAATGGGTCGCACTTGGCATAATTAATACATTCGATACCGTAATTTTCTTTATCCATATACTTGCAATTGCTTGCATGCTCGTCGGTTCTCATAAAGGATATACAGCCTTAGCAGCATATATATTAATGATTATTTACTATATCGGACGGATTATGATGCATAGAAATATAAGAAGCGTTGTACACAAACGTTTCAACAATGTCGAGAAGATTATCATTTCTCCTTCTTACCGATTTTATCATTATCATTTAGCAGTCGTTACGGCTGATTATTACTACGTTGCGAGATGGCATCGTGGTAACATCATGATATATGATAAGTTCGATCGGGTACCGTTCCCAGACAATGATATTATGCGAGCAGCTAAACAAGATGAAAACATCTCAGCCTTCTTATCTTTCTCTCCTGTATATCGCTGGGATATTTTTGATCATGATCATTATTACGAAGTACGATTCATTGATTTACGATACCGAAGTAAAGATTATTATCCATTTGTCGCGATCGTTCAGCTCGACCACAATTTAAATATTATTAGCTCCTATACAGGATGGATTTTTAGTGAAGAAAAACTTCGAAAAAAACTAGAATTACTTCCACATTAAAAAAAGCGACTTAAGTCGCTTTTTTTAATGTTTCAAATGATCTTCTTGATTAATTAAATGGCTATACTTCGGATTATTTGTACGCATTTCATGAAGGCGTATACCATGATTATTAATCCATGATCGTACCACTTGTTCCGTCATTTCATCGCCTTGATAACGACCTGATTTGGCATAAGTTGTTTGAAAATCTTCCCATAGTAACTCAACCCACGCACGAGCTTGTGCGTAAGAAAGCTTGTCATTCTTGTCTAATAATTCTTTCGTTAATATTTCATAAATATCATTCATATTATAATCTCCTTTTACCTATTTATCCCTTCATTTCTAAAGGATAGTTTCTTCAATTTTGCACATTCTATAATTGATACTTCTTAAAGAAGAGGTATCAACCGATAATGAGGAGGGCGTTCGCAATGGGTAAACAAGCCGAATTTTGGTCTGAGTCAAAAAATAACAGCAAAATCGACGGTCAACCGAAAGCGAAATCACGCTTCGCTTCGAAACGACCTAACGGCACAATTAACACGCACCCACAAGAACGTATGCGTGCTGCAAATCAGCAGGAAGAGTAGTACAAATTAAATTAACTTCCTACACGAGGTGATAAAGATGAGCTACCGTGATCGCTTAGATAGTCGTTCTGAATTATTTAACCATACGTGGACTCGTCCAAAACATGCGAAAGCGCAAGTTAACGGACAGACGCAACAAACCCAGTCTCTCATTATATTGGCAAATGAATGTAAAAAACGCCAATTTTAGAATCTCCTATCTCCTTTAACGCCTACCAAAGATGAAAACCAGAGAGATATGTGCTCTCTGGTTTTTATTTTTCTTGCAATAAGGAAATTGGTATGCCAATCTCTTCATTATCATTTTGCTTATATCCCCAAGCAAATACCCCATTGAAATACGTAATTTTAAATAATACACCAGGTTCTTCTACTAATTCATATGTTTCACCAATACGGAATTTGTTTATATCCGTCATATAAGCACGAGCCATTGCCATTTTTCTCATTAATACATCAAATTCATTGACAATCCCAAGCTGCTCAGCTTTTACTGCTTGCTCCTTCAAAGCGCCAATTTCTTCCCTTAGCTCATGCGGTGTCATTTCACTGTAGCGTTTTGGCATATTCATCTTATTCTCCTCATTCCTCTTCGCGTTTCATTTGCAAAAATATCTCGATTTCATCAATAGAGAATCCTTTTCGATATAACGCTTGTTTCATCTTGTTTTCAAATGTCCATCCATCATGCTTCTTATATTTCTCATAATATTTATTCCCATGATAGTGTAACGCTTCTTGTTGCTTTTCGTCATCTTTTTCGTCTTTCAATTCTTCCAAACAAATCTGAATTACTTCTCTAGAATATCCTTTTCGAACAAGCATCTCATCTAACTTTAGTTTCATTTGTAAAAAAGAATGCTTTTGATAAGATTTTTTCTTCTTTTCTATGAGAAACGAAGCATTCTCAATTTGCTTTTCCTTTGGATATTCTTGTAAACTATGTGTAATAATTAAATCCTGAACACCTTTATTTAATAGCTCTCTTTTAATAACAGTTGGACCTTTTCGATTCACATTACTTTGCGTTCGCGTATATAAAACAGCATACTCTTTATCATTAATATATCGGTCATGTAATAATTTCGAAACGACTTCAGAGATGATGGCCTGTCCCACTTCTTTTTTTCGTAAAAAATCTTCTATTTCTTGTTTTGTTCTCATTTGATAGGATAAATAGGAGATTGCTTGTAAATATGCTTTTTGTACTTCTTCATTATACAAAATATTTCCTAACTCGATTTCATCAATTTCTAATCCTTTTTGTAATCCATGTTTTATTAAGATTACTTGATCCACACTAAATCCGTACTCTTCGCCTTGACCTTTATCAATATAAATATTAAATCGTTCTTTCGATCGTTTTTGTACTTCGATTTTTGTAATGACAGCCATACTCTCACCTCTCTATTATTTTAACATAGTCGAGGAACATTTTTTCTTTTCAAGAATATATATAATGAGGAGGAAATACTTGTGAAAATCGCAATTTCTGGTGGTACAGGCTTTATCGGCAAATACCTTTCTACTTTTTTTATTCAAAAAGGATATACTGTTTACATTCTCACACGAAAAAAAACTACTGAAACTTCCGACCCTAACCTTCAGTATGTTCAATGGACACCGGATTTACAAACCTTCCCCCTCTCTTCTATTGATGTAGTTATTAATCTAGCCGGAGAGTCTATTAATAGTAGATGGACAAAGCAACAAAAGAAAGCCATTTTAAACAGTAGAATTCAAACAACAAAAGGACTCATTAAACAATTGCAAACACTCCATACAAAACCACACACATTTATTAACGCAAGTGCTATTGGATACTATGGAACGTCTGAAATAGAATCTTTTACAGAACAGCATAAGACTCCTGGAAATGACTTTTTAGCAAATACAGTATATTCATGGGAACAAGAAGCATCTAAAGCAAGTTCTCTCGGAATACGAACAATCTACACAAGATTTGGAGTTGTATTAGGTGCAAATGGAGGAGCTCTTCCAAAAATGCTACTTCCCTATCAATTCTATATCGGCGGCACCATTGGTTCTGGGAAGCAATGGTTATCATGGATTCATATAGACGATGTCGTTCGTATGATGGATTTCATCATACACAAAAAAGAAATTGATGGTCCTCTTAATATGACAGCACCAACACCTATAAGAATGAAGGAATTTGGAGAAACCATTGCAACTATAATGAAAAAACCTCATTGGTTGCCTGTACCTTCATTTATCATTCAAACTTTATTAGGTGAAATGAGCATACTTGTACTAGAAGGGCAACGTGTATTACCCATTAAAGCAATTGAACATGGATACCAATACACATTTCCGGCAATAGACCATGCATTACAAAATATACTTTCGCATACAATGTAGTACTTCTAAAACACAATTTTACATGGGCTCTTTCAAAACTTTCATTTTCTAGAATCCGAAGCATCACCATACAAATAACCTTTCAGTTACTTTCCCTTAACTTCCATTAGCATTATAAAGTAACAGAAATGAGGTACCTATGAAAATATTGCTCAAACAAGCCATTGTATACCCTATTACATCTCAAAAATTTCAAGGCGATGTACTCGTTACAGGAGAGCGAATTACCGAGGTCAAACCTTTTATTCAACCTACTCAGGATATGACCGTTATAGATGCACGAGCACTCCATCTCTTACCTGGCTTTATTGATGTCCATACTCACCTTGGTCTCTATGATGAGGGTACTGGTTGGGCTGGAAATGATGCCAATGAAACATCTGAAGTTTCAACACCACATATTCGTTCTTTAGATGGGATCCACCCTTTCGATATTGCCTTTCAAGACGCTGTACAAAACGGAATTACAACCGTTCACGTTATGCCTGGCAGTCAAAATATTATCGGGGGTACGACTTGTGTAATAAAAACAGCTGGAACTTGTATTGATCATATGATTATTCAAGAACCTGCTGGTTTAAAGATTGCCTTTGGAGAAAATCCTAAAAAAGTCCATAGTAATGGAACAAAAGAATCCATTACACGTATGGGGATTATGGGGTTACTTCGGGAATCATTCTATGAAGCGCAACACTACGGGCACGAAGCTGATTTTCGAATGCTTCCTATTTTAAAAGCATTACGTCGTGAAATACCCGTACGTATCCACGCCCATCGAGCAGATGATATTAGTTCTGCGCTACGCTTTGCAACGGAATTCAACCTTGATCTACGTATTGAACATTGTACAGAAGGACACTTTCTTGTTGAAGAGCTTTCGAAACACAATTTGAAGGTTTCAGTTGGTCCCACTCTGACACGTCGTTCTAAAATCGAACTAAAAAACAAGACATGGGATACTTACCATATATTATCTAAAAATGGTGTGGAAGTTTCTATAACAACAGATCATCCTTATACACCCATTCAATATTTAAATATTTGTGCCGCTGTCGCAGTAAGAGAAGGGTTAGACGAGAAAACAGCACTAGAAGGAATCACCATATTTCCAGCGCGAAATTTGCGTTTAGAGGATAGAATTGGAAGCATCGAGGTTGGAAAAGACGCCGATCTCGTGTTATGGACTCATCATCCTTTCCATTATTTAGCCAAGCCTGTACTAACTATGATTGATGGAAAAATAATTTACAAAAAAAATAAAAAAAACTAGTTTATTTTTTTGACTAGATAAAGTATTATACGATTATAAACTGAATGAAACCATAATCAATTTGTGTCGTGATTATCATTTTCAAATTGATGAATGGGGAAGGCAAATGGTGCGCCACCAGCGTTAGAAACTGGTTCTAGTGGGTTCGATTCCCACCCCGAAATTTTTTAAAGATTGATATAAAAATTTCGAGGGTGGGGTGTTTTTTCGTCATGCTACCCTCGTGTGAGGAGGAGTTAGTATGTTGAAAAAACGCGACTTACACGACAGCCACGTTCTATACGAGTTAATGGTGGATCCAGCTGTCTTCCCTTTTGTGCGTCAAAAGGCTTATTCTTATGAAGAATATTTATTCTTAACGAAACAAACGATTGAAGCTGAAGAGCGTGGTGAATTAATTTCACGCACAATTTTAGATGAATGGGGTAACCCTATCGGAACAATTACTTTATTTGATGTGCAAGAAAAAGCTGGATTTCTCGGGACATGGCTTGGCAAACCATATCATGGAAAAGGCTATAATAAATTGGCAAAAGATTCATTTTTTAGTGAACTTTTCTATGAATTAGATATTGAAACAATTTTCATGCGTATTCGTAAAATAAATATTCGTTCTATTAAAGCTGCAGAAAAACTGCAATATGTGAATCTAGCAAACGAAACAAGAAAAGCCGTATATGATGAAATTAACGCAAACGAAGAAGTGTATAACTTATATGAAATTCCAAAAGATCAATACACACTTGCTACAATGCGAGATACAACCTTCCAAGATGCTCATCAATTAAAAGAAGCGTAATCTTAATTTTCTGAAATAATAATCAATAGTTAACATTTTCCATATGCGTATATCCCCTCATGTCTTTGGAAACGATAAATAGTAACTTTAAGACACGAGGTGATTTGTAATGGATAAAAAGAAACGTGATAAAGCAAAAAACACATTATCTAGTACACAAGAAGTTCTCTATCAACGCGAATTTCAAAAAGCAGATCGTGCAGCAGGATATCGCTCGAAAAGCATTTAAAGTGAAAATGAATAATTAGAAGTTTCCCCCCTAATTATTCATTTTCATTACACAATTTTCTCGACTGATAGAAGTAAGCAAAAAGGACCCTTATACATAAGGGTCTTTTTTGCTGTGGACAACTTTATCCACAAAATCAATGAAATTGTTAGTAATTTTCAAAAACATTTAATATTTTTCTATATTAAAGCATATATCAGCTGTTTTAATTGTGGATATTTTTCTAAAAATTGTGGACAATGTGGATATAGTTGTTAATATTCCGACTTTACTGTTTAATGAAAGCGTAATCCTTTTGTGGATAACTGGCTAAATTTTCTTTGAAAATAATAAAGAACCCTCTTTACATATACAAAGAGGGTTTCATATTAAGTAAAAGATTGTGCAAGAGCAGGTGATTTAATAGGTATATGGCGCGGTTCTGCATGATTTTCTGCCAAAATTGCATCTACAATATGACCAGCTGGCTCTGGAAGATAGATGCTTTTCATTGCTTCTTTCATTTGAAGAAGCTTCACATCATCTTGTAATAATGCCTCTGTTTTAGCAAAAACCTCACTATCATCGCGAATGACAACTGCTGCTCCCTTTCTTTCAAAGTACATCGCATTTTCATTTTCTTGTCCTGGAACAGGCTTATATAAAATGACAGGTACTTGCAACGCTGCTGCTTCACTTAATGTTATTCCGCCTGGCTTCGTAATCATACAAGAAGTAACACGGAATAATTCATCAATATTTTCAACATACCCAAACACTTTTAATGCATCGGAATTTTGCTTCTGTAAACTTAATAAATCCTGTTTTAAAGCTTCATTTTTTCCACAAACGACAACTACTTGTAAATTAGGCACTGACATAAATGATTGGCATAGTTCTTTTACATTTCCTAATACTCCATGAGCACCTGCTACAATTAGTAAAATCTTTTTGTTCTCACATAACTGATATTTATTATATATGATTTCTGGATTTACCTTTAACTCAAAACTACTCCGAATTGGAATTCCTGTTTCAACAATTTGTTCCGCAGGTACACCGATATCAACCATCAATTCTTTCACGTGATCCGTTGCAACAAAATAACGATCTACTTCTCGATGAATCCATATTTTGTGCACGCAAAAATCCGTTAATACGTTATAGACAGGAATTGAAATACCTGTTTGTTTCTTCAATTCTGGTACAGCGATAATTGGAAATGTATTAATTACAATATCTGGTTTCTCCACCTGTAACAGTGTTTTCAAACGTTTTCTTCCAAAGTTCGCATACCAAGATGCTATTTTCTTATCATAAATTTTTTCTACCCCGTAATAAAACAAACGATATAATTCTTTTCCTATTGTATAACTTTTTAAATATAGATATTTTGTAATGTCAGTTATAAATGGATGTGATTCTCCAAACAAGTCGCATACAATAACATCTTCAATTCCTTTTTGGCGAAATGTTTGTTCTAATGTTTTTGCTACTTGCACATGACCATTACCGTAATGTGCAGTTAATATTAAAACCTTGGGGTTTTTTATCAAACAAATCCACTCCTAGCTTTTTGTTTCTCCATATTGCATATACGACAATAGGAAAAACATTTTCCTTAAAAATTACATAAACAGATTCTAATAATTCCCTTTCAGCTATGTACCTGTCGTGGATATGCAAAGCATATAAGATTGACCCCTTAATCCTATCTGTGCTCATATCTTTACATTATACTTTCCTATAAGAGCTTTCGCAATAACTTACAAATGTTCTCTATTCCATGATACTCACTCTTTTACTTCTTAATTCTTTTTACTATTTTGATTTCCCTTTACAATTATGTAAATTTCTCCACTTATTCCTTACAAAATTATGGATATTCTACTTTCAGTATACTCTTTTATCAATATATACTCTAGATTTTATTGTAAAGAAAGCAAAAAGCCTAATCCAATATTTGGATTAGACCGCTTGTAAAATATGTTTAGCATGTTCTACATTTTTCTCAGTAGGTGGTTCTACATTTGCGAGTGGGTACTTGTGTCCAAGCGCCTCCCATTTATATACACCAAGCTTATGATATGGTAACACTTCAACTTTTTGAACATTAGACAGGCTTTGAATAAAGCTAGATAGTTTTTGTAGATCCTCTTCATTATCCGTAACACCAGGGACTAATACGTGTCGTACCCAAATCGGTTTATTCTTATCCGATAAATAACGAGCAAATTGTAAAATATGTTCATTTGGTTTCCCTGTTAATTTACGATGCTTTTTGGAATCGATATGTTTCAGATCCAATAAAACTAAATCTGTATAATCCATTAAAATATCTAGCTTATTTTGGAATTCTGGTTCTTCAGAATAACAACCACCAGAAGAGTCAATTGTTGTATGGATACCAGCCTCTTTACACTTTTTAAACAACTCAATTAAAAAGTCTAGCTGTAATAATGGCTCTCCACCGCTAACTGTTATACCGCCTCCGGAAGCTTCAATAAATGGAAGGTAACATGTCACATCCTGCATCACTTCTTCAACTGTTATTTCTTTACCTTTACCGATTTCCCACGTATCAGCATTATGACAATATTGACAACGTAATAAACACCCTTGTGTAAATATGACATAACGAATCCCTGGGCCATCAACAGTACCACAAGACTCTACAGAATGTATTCTTCCTTTTACCATGTTACTTCCTCCTTTATTGAAACAGCCTCCCTTCGCTATATATTAAGAACGAAGGGACACTTTTTTTCATTTACATGCTTTCATGCATTGTACGGTTAATTACATCAATTTGTTGTTCACGAGTTAATTTAATAAAGTTTACAGCATAACCAGATACACGAATTGTTAATTGTGGATACTTCTCAGGATGTTCCATTGCATCCATTAATGTTTCACGGTTAAATACGTTAATATTTAAGTGGTGACCTTCTTTTACTGCATAGCCATCAAGCATTGATACTAAGTTACGTACTTGTACATCATCTTCTTTACCAAGTGCTTTCGGAATAATAGAGAATGTATTAGAAATACCATCTTGTGCATCTTTATATGGTAATTTAGCCACAGATAATAATGAAGCTAATGCACCTTTTGTATCACGTCCATGCATTGGGTTCGCACCTGGTGCAAATGGTTCTCCAGTACGGCGGCCATCTGGAGTATTACCAGTTTTCTTACCATATACAACGTTAGATGTGATTGTTAAGATTGACATTGTATGAACAGAATTTCTGTATGTTTTATGTTTACGAAGTTTATTCATAAATGTTTTTACAAGATTTACAGCAATCTCATCTACACGATCATCATTGTTACCGTATTTAGGGAAATCTCCTTCAATCTCGAAGTCAACTGCAATACCATTTTCATCACGAATTGGTTTTACTTTTGCGTATTTAATTGCACTTAATGAATCTGCCACTACAGATAGACCCGCGATACCTGTTGCCATTGTACGAAGAACATTTGTATCATGAAGTGCCATTTCAATACGTTCGTAGCTATATTTATCATGCATGTAATGAATAACATTTAATGTGTTTAAATACAGGCCTGCTAACCATTCCATTGTCATATCAAACTTATGCATAACTTCTTCATAATCTAATACTTCAGAAGTAATCGGTGCGTACTCAGGACCAACTTGTGCTTTAGATTTTTCATCTTTACCACCGTTAATCGCATATAGTAATGCTTTTGCTAAGTTTGCACGTGCGCCGAAGAATTGCATTTGTTTACCAATTCTCATTGCAGATACACAGCAAGCAATTCCGTAGTCATCGCCGTAATCAGCACGCATAATGTCATCATTTTCATATTGAATTGCTGATGTTTTAATAGACATTTTTGCACAGTAGTTTTTAAAGTTTTGTGGTAATTGTTTAGACCAAAGAACTGTTAAGTTTGGTTCTGGAGCTGGTCCTAAATTATCTAATGTATGCAAGAAACGGAATGAGTTCTTTGTTACTAATGAACGACCATCTAATGCCATACCACCGATAGACTCAGTTACCCAAGTTGGGTCACCAGAGAATAATTCATTATAATCAGGAGTTCTTGCAAATTTCACAAGACGTAATTTCATAATGAAGTGATCCACAATTTCTTGTACTTCTTCTTCTGTTAAAGTACCATTTGCTAAATCTCTTTCAATATAAATATCTAAGAATGTAGAAGTACGTCCAAGACTCATTGCAGCTCCGTTTTGCTCTTTAATTGCTGCAAGATATGCGAAGTATAACCATTGGAATGCTTCTTGCGTATTTGTTGCTGGCTTAGAAATATCAAAACCATGAGCAGCAGCCATTTGTTTTAACTCTTGAAGTGCACGCATTTGCTCAGATAACTCTTCGCGTAAACGCATTGTCTCTTCGCTCATTACACCGCCAGTTAAATTTAAATCAGCTTTTTTCGCTTCAATTAAATGATCTACCCCATATAATGCTACACGACGGTAGTCACCGATAATACGTCCACGTCCGTATGCATCTGGAAGACCAGTAATAACACCTGATTTACGAGCAGCTCTCATTTCTGATGTATAAGCATCGAATACACCTTGGTTATGAGTCTTTCTCCAATCTCTAAAAATACGACTAAGTTCTTTATCCATTTCGTATCCGTAAGATTCACAAGCTTGTTCCGCCATACGAATACCACCATATGGTTGTAAAGAACGTTTAAATGGTTTATCAGTTTGGAAACCGACTACTTTTTCAATATCTTTATTTAAATATCCTGGTTCATGTGATGTAATAGAAGAAACGATTTTTGTATCCATATCAAGAACGCCACCGTTTTCACGTTCTTTTGTTGTTAAATCCATTACTTGATCCCAAAGTTGTTTCGTTGCTTCAGTTGCTCCCGCTAAGAAAGATTCATCTCCTTCGTAAACGTTTACATTATTTAAAATGAAATCGCGAACATCAATCTCAGCTTTCCATTTTTCACCTTTAAAGTTTTCCCATGCGTTTTTAACATTTTCTAATACTTGAGTCATCCTAATCTCCTCCATTTTTGATTAGTACAGGACTAAGATTTTTTATATAACAGCTTACACACTTAGAATACTACTTTTTTGCGAAAGTGAACGAAACAGTTGTGACATGTTTGTGAAATATTGAGCAAACTACTATATGTATAGTGTTAACTTCACTTAAAAGTCTTTATAATTAACCCTTTCCTTAATTGTATTTTTTTGGTACCCTTATATACGAGTCCTATTTTGTAATATAAGAACAATAACCATTGTAGAGCTGTAATACTCTTATCTCCTAATCTGTTATAGTTTTTATAACAGAACAAAAAAGTGTACATATGTTGTACACTTTTTTTGTTACTACTCTAAAACATCTCTTTTTCTATTGCCGTCATAGAATCCGCCACGATTGTCTGTTAATGCAATTATTTGCTCTAGTCCCTCTATATGATCACCTATAATTCGAAGTACAGCTGGAGGGTGACCTATTTTTGCGAAATGTTCACTGGGACGAATACGGTTCATCTTATCAACCTCAACATGATATACACATGCAATTTCAAATCCAGAAAGAAGAGCCTTCACTTGTGCTACACAAGGTGACAATAAAGATTTATACCCAATTGCTTTCAAACACTTTTGGCTAAATGCATTAGGTACCGCAATAAGTGATCCTACCCCTAAATCCTTTCTATCACAAGCTAAATTTAATGCATATTTAAATGCAGTTACAAGATGAAGCGGTACTCTTAAATCTAAATAATGATTTAGATCATTTAATGCGACATCCATTCCATCTGCAATAGCTTTTGCGAAAGGATATAGTTCCCTAGCCGGGATAACAAAGTCACCGTCTATAAACAACACAATATCGCCTTTTGCAAAGTAAGTTCCAAGTGAACGCCCTACATCGTTTCCAAGTGCTTCTTTATATACAATTGTTGTTGCTCCCTTTTCTTTTGCAATCGTTGCGGTTTGATCAGACGAGCCATTTACTACAACGATAATTTCAAAAGGTTCAATTTTTCGAAGTTCATCTATAACATTTCCAATTGTTTTCTCTTCATCTTGTACAGGAATAATGACTGATAATTGCTTTCCTTTATACAATTTAGATGTAATGCCCCAACCTTGATAAAAATCTTCGAAATCTAGAGTATGATAGACACTATCCCTTTTCCTATTTCCATCATAATATCCTCCGCGCTCATCACTACCTACTATTCGCTCCGCTACAGCTTCTATATGATCACCTATCATCCGTTTTTCAGATTGCGACAGACCCGTGCCATATGCAGCATGCTCGGTCGGCCGAAATTTATTTGGCGTAATAACGTCAATTGCACAATGCCGACTAATTCTCCATTCACTTTGAACTAGGCGTAAATGAGCGACAATAGGATTAACAAAGCTTTCATATCCAATGCTTTGAACGACTTCTTTCGTCAACGCATGAGGTGCATCTAATAAGGAATCAATTTTTAATTCTTCACGCTCTAACATTGCATTTAATATTTGGCGCCATACTGTAATAGAATTGGGTTTTTGCCTTTTTAAAAATAATGCATCCAAGTTATTTAAAACGATGTCGGTCTGATCATGTAAAATCGGATTCAGGAATAATTGTAATTTGGAAGTTTGAATAGCAAAATCACCATCTATAAATAGTAATACATCACCTATCGCGTGTTTTGCGCCAACCGCACGGCCAACATCGTTCCCTAGTAGCTCCGTATGCTTGATTACTTTACACCCTAAATGATCAGCAACCTCTTCTGTACCATCGTTACAACCGTTTGCTACTACAATAATCTCTATTGGATTTAATCCTTTTGCCGATTGGATAACATCTGAAATCGTTTCAACTTCATTACATACAGGTATAATGACCGATAGTGACTTAGCCATTATTTTCTTCACGGAACCACTTAATAGTTTCTTTCAATCCTTCTTCCCACGTTACTTCTGCTTGAAACTGAACAAGTTCTCTTAATTTCGCAACATCCGGTCTTCTATTTGGAATTTCTTCAAATCCATGTGGGTATACCTCTTCGAAAGGAACTTGGACAATTTTCGAAGAAGATTTCGTTAGTTTTTTAATTACTTCTGCTACTTCTTTTATACTCTTTTCATTCTCAGAACCTATGTTAATAATTTCACCATTTACCTTTTCATCCATCGCTCGAATCGTTGCCTCTACCGCATCACTTACATACGTAAAACAACGTGTCTGCTCTCCATCTCCATATACGAGAATGTCTTCTCCTTGCAGTGCCGCACTAATAAATCGCGGGATTACCCCTGCATACGGACCATCTTTCGCTCTTGGACCATAAATATTAAAATAACGAACAATCGTTACCGGTAAACCTTCTAATGCGTATCCTAAACATAATGTTTCTTCTAATGTTTTACACACTGCATAACTCCAGCGTATTTTAGAAGTTGCCCCGTATAATCGATCTCCCTCTTCAGAGAAAGGCGGCTTGGCCTTACCATATACTTCTGAAGTAGAAGCAAAAACTACTTTCTTCTTTCCTTTTAACGCTGCTTGTAAAATATTTCTCGTCCCATCAAAATTCGTTTCTATGAGCTCTATACTTTTTTCCATTGTTGTTTTCACACCTAAAATTGCTGCTAAATGAAACACGACATCATGCTGATCTACTAATTCATAAATAGAATTTTTATCTAAAACACTTATTGGAATAACACGGATTTCTTTCATCAACTCTTTATGATACTTATTTTTACCTTTATAAAAGTTATCCACAACAGTGACCTCATAACCTCTTCTCATCAACTCTTCAGCTAAATGCGACCCGATAAATCCGGCCCCACCTGTAATTAAACATTTCTTACTCATTTACTCACCTTCTTTACGATCCCGCGTGTATCTATTACTTGATCCATTCCTTTAAAAAGCTTCCAATCAATATTTGAATGATCCGTTAAAATTAAAATACAATCCGCTTTTTTAACTTTTTCTTCATCTAAAGAAACAGATTGGTACACCTTATCTCCCATTTCCGCGGAAGAAATATAAGGATCATGATATTCTATCTCGTATCCTTTATTTCTTAATAACTGAATAATCGGTAACGCTGGTGATTCTCTCAAATCATTTACATCTTTTTTATACGCAATCCCTACAATTAACACCGTTGCAGGTGATTGCACCACACTTTTTACTTTCCGGACTATTTTCTCTGGCATTTCTTCATTAATCACATGTGCAGCCTCAATTAATTGACTAATTTCCCCATTCTTTTTTATTCTCCATTGGAAATATAAAGGATCTACTGGAATACAATGTCCTCCTATTCCTGGTCCTGGCCAATATGGGGTAAATCCAAATGGTTTTGTAGATGCGGCTTCAAGCGCCTCATAAAAATCAATTCCTAAACTTTCACATAGTGTGTTTAACTCATTTACTAAGGAAATATTGACTAGGCGCTGAATATTTTCAAATAACTTACACATTTCCGCTACTTTTGGAGAACTAACTGGAACAACTACATCAAATGTAGTGCTATACAACTCCTGTACTTTTTGTTTACACTTTTCTGTTTGTCCACTAATAACTTTTGGAATAACTTGAACTGAATATTGACTATTTGCTGGATCAATTCTCTCAGGGGAATATCCGATATAGAAATCTTCACCTACCTTTTTACCATTTTGAGAAATAATAGGTAGGATGACTTCTTCAAGTGTGCCTGGATATGTGGAGCTTTCAAAAATGAAGGTTTGTCCTTTTTGAAGGTTTTGTTGTATATAATGCGAAGCTGAAATGAGGGCACTTAAGTCTGGTTCTCTTTGTTCATTAATTGGAGTCGGGACAGTGACAATAACATAATCACTATTTTGAAAATCAGCAATGCCTTGATCCGGTGTATTTACTGTTAATTTTTTTTTGGTCAATAAACTTTGTAACTCTTTAGAAGAAACATCCGGAATATAACTTTCTCCTTTTATAATTGAATCTATTTTTCTAATATCTTTATCTAATCCAAGTACTGTATGCCCTCTTTCTGCAAAATGTACTGCTAAAGGAAGGCCAACATACCCTAACCCAATAATAGCTACTTTACTACTATTCATTTGTATTCTCTTCTTCCCTTCTCAATTGTTGAATTATATCTCTATCTCTATCTCCATCAGTAAAGCCACCGCGTTCGTCCGTACGTTGTAATAAATACGCAATCGCCTCAATTTGATCACCGAAAATACGATCAAATGCTGAAATACGTCCATTTACAAATTCGTGTTGCTCTGGACGTACTCGATTTGTTTTTATAACATCTACTAACTCTACTGCTGTAATAGAGAATCCTTCTAAAATAGCTTTCACTTGTGCTAATGGCGGAATGATAAGGGAGTCATATCCTATTTTCTCTATTACCTTCTTATGAATGGCATGTGGTACAGCAGTTAGTGAGTTATTCCATAAATCTGGTCTTTTCGCTACCAAATTCAAAAAGTATTTTCCCATACTAATTGGATCTGCTGGATGAAACATATCTAATAAGCATTGTAAATCATTTAGCACCACGTCATTTCCATCTTCAACAGCATGTAAAAATGGAGTGAGTTTTTTTGCTGGAATAACAAAATCACCATCAACGAATAAACAAATATCTGCCGTAGCATGCATGGCCCCTATTGCTCGTGCTACATTATGTCCAAGCGCCTTCGTAAATTCAACAACAATAACATTCTCTAGCTTTGTCTGTTTAACAGTCTCAACATCTGCTCCATTCGCGACAACTATAATTTCATCTACACCTGCTTCTTTCACTTCTTGTATAACAGACCTTATAGTTGTTTTCTCTTCTGATACCGGGATAATGGCACTATATTTCGCTTTTTTCTTTTGTAATAAAACTGGTTTATACTTTCCTACAAACTCTCTATCTCTATTGTCCTCTGAAAAATCACCGCGATTACCGTATGTTTCAATTACGTATTGTAAAGCACGCAAATGATCACCCATAATACGACTAGTCGCTTTCGGATAAGGAGAGCCAGGTGATGTGCCCGTATGGACAGGACGAACTTTATTTGTGTAAATGACATCAACTGAAGCCATATCAGAAATATCTACTCCTCTAGACATCGCCATCGCTTGAAATAGTGCTGGATCCGCTAAATTCCACCATCCTAGTTTTTCAATCACTTCACGACTTATCGCATGTGGTATCGCAATTAAAGATCCTACAACAAACTCTTTTTTGTTCAAATAACGGTTTAACATATATTTTCCAACCGTCGTATAATGCGGTCTCATCTTCAAATAAACGGACCATGTTAAATTATTTAAAACAATCTCATGTCCTTGCTGTATTCCTATAATAAAATTGTATAATTCTTCACTTTTCATGACGATATCGCCATCTAAAAATAAAACAATTTCACCTTTTGCTTCTCTAGCACCAATTGCCCGTCCCACATCATTACCAAGGGAATATCTATAATAAATCACACGGCAATTATGCTGTAGCGCTATTTCTTTCGTACCATCTGTCGATCCATTATCTACTATGATAATTTCATATGGTTCGAGCTTTCTTACTTCTATTAAAACTTTTGATAAAGTACTTGCTTCATTATGCACTGGAATCACAACTGACACTCTCATACTTGCATCACTCTTACCCTTCCAAGCGAACATAAGCAATAATAGGAATACGTACAACTACATCTTCTGGTGGTCCATAAGAAGGAGAAGTACGAACAATTACTGCCCCATCCGTCACAGATAAAAGAACGCCTGCAATGATTTCTACAGCTGTCACAACTTGCACTAGTTCCCCAACATGGTTACGTAATTCATCAGTAAATAACATATATAACTCTCCTTTCTTACGCTTCTTTAATTGATATAATACTTGTAAATGGTAATAAAACTTCTGTTCCTATTCCTTCTCGCAGTGTTAAGAAATCATCTCCAACCGCTACAATCACACCCGTTAACTGTCCAACTGTCACAGTAATTTCTACGTTTTTACCCAAATACTGCTCTGCAATTTCTTTAAATGGTGATGTATTACATTCTTTTAAAATGTTACAAATAATAGATTGAAATCTACTTGATTCAATAAATTCCTCTGTAGCTTGCTTAGAATTTCTTTGAATAAATCTCGCGAAGTTTTGTGAAAATAAAAGTCTTTCCACAGCAGGTAATAACTTATTATCTAAAAAATAATCTAATTGCCTATTAAACAATCTCGATAATTTATGCCAATATTTTCTGAACAGACACATACACTTCTCCTCCTATTATTTTTAGATTATAAAATTTCACATCCATACATCTTAATGTATACAAAATAGATATTTTTGTGATAGGTAAGACATACATTTTCTAAAAGAAATATTTGGTTCAAGGCATAAAAAAAACTATCCAAAAGGATAGTTTCTTACACTTCAATATTCCGCAATATCGAATAAATGTCGTTATTCACTTTACCAAATGATTTAATGTTATTTTGAATGTTAGATAATAAAACAACATATACACTACCATTTTTACTAAATCCGTTTAAGCAATTCCATCCTGGCATTACACCGTGATTCGAATAGCTTCCTGGGTCTACGTACCATCCAAACCCGTAATCCTTTTTTCCACCCGTAAACATTTGATCGTAACTCTCTTTTGAAATTAATTTACCAGAGAATAGTGCTTCGTTAAATAAATATAAATCATGCGCACTTGTGTATATATCACCACAACCATATAGTTGTGACATGCTCGGAATATTAGGTGTTGTCATATTATTATTTACTATTTTATAACCCGTTGATGGGAATCTTGTTTGTTCTAACGCTGTGCCAAAACCAGAATGTTTCATACCCGCAATAGCAAAAATATGTTGTTTAATATATTCTTCGAGCGACTGTCCACTTACCTTCTCGGCAATGTATGCAAGTATAGAGTAATTCGAATCAGAATACTTCCACTTCTCTCCTGGACCACCAATACGCTTTTGATTTCCTATCCGCTTTATCAGTTCTTCATGAGAAATATCTTCTTTTCCCTGCTCATATTCGGGAATCCCTGATGTATGTGTTAATAGATGTTTTAGCTGAATACTATTACCTTGAGGAAAGTCTGGAATATACTTTGCAACAGTATCTTCTACTTGTAATTTATTTTGATCTTTCAACTGCATAATAGCGGTTGCCACAAACGCCTTTGAAATAGAGCCAATATAAAAAGTTGTCTCTGAATTATTTGGTACTTGCTGCTCTTTATTTGCCATGCCGTACCCTTTATTTAAAAGAACTTTTCCATTCTTCACAATAACAGCCGTACCACTAAATCCTGCGTTTTGTAAATACTGGTCCAATTGAGCGTTTTCATTAATTTCTTGAGGTGGTCCCTCGGTAAGCTTCTCCACAGCTTGCGCTTGCTTCACTTGTTCTTCCTGCTCTTTTTGTTTTTGTTGTTTTTGTTCTTCTTGCTTCTTTTTTTCTTCTTCTTTCTTTTTTAGCTCTTCTTGTTTCTTCATTTCTGCTGCCGCTTTTAAAGTTTCTTCTTTCTTATTATGCGCAACAATTTTTGTATACATGAAATATACAAGTGATAGTAGTAAGACGAAAATAATTGTTCTTTTTATGTATACAATCGGCCGACGTGCTTCCCTATTCGCATTATTTTTTTCCTGATCCATAATTGCTTTTTTCCCCTTACTCAACAATAATTTAATTCATCTACTAAAGAATTATTTTAGTAGATTATGGATAATCCATTCTATATCATCCCTACTTTATCACGCACTGCACATATTACCAACCTATATGTACAAAAAAGAAAAAGAAAATTTACAAAAGTAAGATTCCCTTTAAATTATTAACAAAAAAGAGGATATCCTCTAAAAAATTGATGTCATCAATCTTTTCGGATATCCTCTTATCGTATTAGTTATACGTGTTTTTTCATATCATCGGCAACAGATTCAACATTTGTACCTACGATAACTTGGACACTCGTGTTACTTAATTTCATAACACCTTTCGCACCAGCACGTTTTAACGCTGCTTCGTTTACTTGACCAGCATCTTTTACTTGTAAGCGTAGACGTGTTGCACAGTTATCAATAACAGTTAAGTTTTCTTTTCCACCTAAAGCTGCTACGTAAGTTTCACCAATTGAACCTGCAACTGGTGCATCACCATCTTCAACTAACTCATCATCATCTTCACGACCAGGAGTTTTTAAATCGAACTTCTTAATTAAGAAGTAGAATACTATGAAATAAATTGCTGCGTAAATTAAACCGATACCTGCTAGTAAGACTGGTTTTGTTGCAATACCGAAGTTTAAAGCGTAATCGATTGCACCGGCACTAAATGAGAAACCATCATGAATGCCAAGTGATGTTGTAATAAATAAAGAAAGACCTGTTAGTACAGCATGAATACCATATAATACTGGTGATAAGAACATGAATGAGAATTCAATAGGCTCTGTAATACCAGTTAAGAATGAAGTTAATGCTAGACCAGCTAACATACCAGTAACTGCTTTACGCTTTTCTGGTTTAGCAGCTGCAATCATCGCGAAACATGCTGCTGGTAAACCGAACATCATAACTGGGAAGAAACCAGTCATAAACATACCCGCTGTTTTATCTCCGGCAAGGAAACGAGCAATATCACCATTAACAACATTACCTGCTGCATTTGTAAAGTCCCCAAATACAAACCAGAAGTATGTGTTCATTACGTGGTGTAAACCAATTGGGATTAATAAACGGTTTAATAAACCAAACAATCCTGAACCAATTGCACCTAAATTAACAATTCCATGAGCTAATGCATCAATACCATTTTGAATTGTTGGCCAAATTTGTGCAAATAGAATTCCTAATATCAGCATCACAACTGATGTAACAATTGGGACGAAACGTTTTCCAGCAAAGAAACCTAACCATTCTGGAAGTTTAATCTTATGGAATTTATTATAAAGAAGTCCCGCTATAACACCGACAATAATACCACCTAAAACCTTCATATCTACTTTAGTCGATAATTCAGCAGCCTTAGATACTTGTGTCATTGTATCCGCAAGCTTAGATGGATCTACATTTGCGCTATTACCTATTAAATCTTGGACTTTACCCAATTTATCTTGTAATTCAGCAGTTGAATACCCTTTGCTAAGCGCATCAATACTATTTTTCATAACAAGATAACCAATTGCACCTGCAAGACCTGCTGCACCACTACCATCCACTGAAAGACCGATTGCAATACCAATTGCAAAAATAAGTGCTAAGTTATCAAAAACTGCTGCGCCGGCCTGTGCCATAACAGGAATATCAAATACATCTGGTTGCCCTAAACGAAGCAATAATCCTGCTGCTGGTAGTACTGCGATCGGAAGCATTAAAGCTTTACCAATACGTTGTAAAAACTGCAACATTTTAATTCCCCCTAATTAAATTTATGAAATCGTTATCATTATAAGTACGCTTTAGAAAACGCTTTCTATTACATAACCATAATAACATATAGTTGTATAGATGTGTAGTTTTTATTTCTGAACTTTTTATGGATAAATCTCCTATTTCCAAACTGTTATATAAAAGGAAATTTCTCCTTTTTAAAATACAGAATACTCGAAACGAAAGACCTATTATATCACATTGAACTTTCGTTTTATCATTCCACTTTTTCATGTTATTATTTATTTCCGAGCATATCGGGAAAAGTAAACTTAGTTAATTCAAAATAGGAGCGTTGGTACTATGCAGTGCATTGAAACAAACAACTTACAACAGTTGTTAGAACAAGTAAAACCATATACGAAAAAAGGAAAACTTGCTACTTATATCCCCGAACTAGGAAATGCAAATCCAGACGATTTAGGGATTGCCATTTTCCATAAAGAAACAGAATATATCCATGCAGGCAACTCACAAACACTATTTACTCTTCAAAGTATTTCCAAAGTAATTACACTTGCCCTTGCCCTTTTAGACCGTGGTGAAGAATATGTATTTTCTAAAGTCGGAATGGAACCAACGGGTGACCCATTTAATTCTATTATTAAGTTAGAAACGACAAGTCCGTCCAAACCCCTTAATCCAATGATAAATGCAGGTGCTTTAGCTATTACAAGCATGTTAGCAGGAAAAGATAACGAGGAAAAAATGGAACGTATTCTTCATTTTGTACGTGAAATAACAGATAATCCTACTATTAATTATTCCTCTAAAGTTGCCGATTCAGAACTAGAGACAGCTTACCTAAACCGTTCACTTTGTTATTATATGAAACAAAACGGAATTATCGATTGTGATATTGAAGAACTTATGGATTTATATACTCGTCAATGCGCAGTTGAAGTAAACTGCATCGATTTAGCACGTATCGGCTTAATTTTTGCAATGGATGGATATGATCCATATAAAAAGAAACAAATCATCCCTAAACATATTACAAAAATTTGCAAAACATTTATGGTCACATGTGGTATGTATAACGAATCTGGTGAATTTGCAATTCGTGTTGGTATTCCTGCAAAAAGTGGTGTAGCCGGTGGTATTTTTGGCTGCGTAAAAGGAGACATGGGAATCGGTATTTTCGGACCAGCTTTAGATGCAAACGGAAATAGTATTGCCGGTTTTAAAATTCTTGAACTTCTTTCTGCTCAAGAAGGTTGGAGCATTTTTTAATCGCGAGTTATCCTGCTATACTAGCAGGATTTTTTATTTCGCCAAAACCTCACTTTTGTCAGTTATCAATCCTCTTACAAAAACAGTGCTGAAAGTTTCTCTATATCATGCATATTTGTTCCCCCCTCCTGAATAATATAGTACAACCTAGCGCTATATGTGGAGGTGTGAAAGATGAAACTAATATTTCAAATGGGAAAACAACCTGTTCTTGAAAAAACAATCCTTCTTTTTATATTGAGTATTGTAGAAAGCTTGAAGTTAAAAGTTGTTTCACTCGACGAAGCTCACCGATACATATTCAATTTAGAAGTACTTGAATTATTAATGGATCGGAACATCGATGATCAAGTACTTGAACTTATTCATTTCGGGATGGGACTTGAAGACATTTATCATGTGCTTCCTGAAGAACTTGAGCATACGATTGAGGAATTAAAGTGGCTTTGCATTCAAGTATTAAGTGAGTACAGTATGCATGAAGAATCCGAACAATTAATTGAAGATATACGGTAAAAAAGCACCTATGTAGGTGCTTTTAATGTTTTTTTAAACTATTTTTATACGCCTCAATATTTACTGGTAGCTCTTCCTCTTCCAAAGTATGTTCATTTACATCTTTATGAATGAACGCACCTTTAGGTGGTTGATGATCATGCCCTTTTTTCTTATGATCAAATGCTTTCCCGCGTCCCATACAAATCCCCCTTTCTTAAAAGAAATCCGTATTAGTATGGAGAAAAGTACGTCGATATATGCAATCTCTTGCTGTATTTCCAAGGAAATACTCGAACCTTGTTTTCTACTCTCCTTACAACAACTGATCGATCCCAATAAGAATTAATAATAGTCCTGCGATAACTGTCGCCCATTTTCCTAAGTATTCTGCTAAAAATCGTTTTCCTACATACGCAAAACCACTAATACAAATAAAACTAAACACCCCAGAAATAGTCGCTGTAAGCCAAAGATTTAAATTTGTTACCCCTGCATCAAATCCACCTGCAATATTATTAATAGACAACGCAACTCCTAAAACAATTGCTTCTGAGAAACTAATTGTTTTAGAACCATCAAAATCTGCTTTTTCCGGATTACGTAAAATGCCCATAAGTACATTACCATCTTTAGAACCTGCAGTATTTTTTTGACCCAAGAAAGGCTGGCACAAAATAAACACACCGATTACCCCTAAAACGATTGCTCCAATCAGATTTGCTGTAAACTCTGAAATAAATAACGCAATCCAGTTTCCAAAAAATCCAGCTAGTAAAGTAAATAAAAATCCAAAGAATGCGATGATAAAATTGTTAAACCACGAAATACGAATTTTACGAATGCCATATGCAATTCCAACACCTGCATTATCTAAATTAGAAGCGATCCCGATTAAAAAAATTGAAAATAAGCCTACTGTACTCATAAATAGTCACCCCTTTTTCTCACTTTTCAATGCATATTATGAAAATGTTGAGCAACTGTGCCTGTCTGTTTCATATACTTGTAATAAATGCTCAATATTTTTTCAATACTAAAAAAGGAGTGCCTACACTATGGCTAATGAAAACCCGAATGATCGGCTTGGCAAATTAATAAAAAAACTTTTAAAAGAACGCGCCTTATCTATGCGCCAACTAGGAATACTTACAAATATTGATCCTGCAACAGTCTCAAGAATTATTAATGGCAAACAACCGCCAAAACAAAAACATCTACAAAAATTTGCAGAATGTCTTCAAGTTCCACCCCAATTGTTATTTGATGAAATGTACCCTGATTCTCCTCACATAAATAAAGAAAAAACAGATATGTACACATCTCTTGATACCATTCAGCAAACGCTGCAATCCTCTAACTTATTCGATTTCGATTACACTACAACTCGCGTAAAACAAGAACTCGAAAATTACGAACGCTATGCCCAGACAACAGAAGGCGAAAAACGTATTCATGACAGTTTCGCAAGTAAATTAGAGCAAATTGATAGTGCTGGTCCTTTTATTGAACAATTAACAGATATGTATCAACAATTTTGCAATGAAACCATTTCAAAAGAAGAACGTGCAGTTCTTGGGAGCGCATTACTGTATTTCATTTTATCGACAGATATTATTCCCGACTATCTCTTTCCAATTGGCTATTTAGATGATGCGATCGCCGTTGAATTAGCAAAAGAGAAATTACTTGAAATAAAGCGAAAGACATAGCAAAATAAAGAACTATTTCAGTTGTTTATTTTTACCTCTGAAATAGTTCACTAAAAAATCGTACAAGTATACATACTCGTACGATTTTACTATACAAATCTATTTTTTCGTGTGGCACCATTCATATATAAATGCTGTTATTACTTTTGTAAATTCAATTAACTGTTCAATTTCAACTTTCTCATTTACAGAATGTGCTTCTTCTAATGTACCTGGTCCATATATAATCGCTGGAATATGAAACTCACTAAACCAACCACCATCAGTTACCGTTGCAGACATATCTAAAATTGCATTTTTTGATAAAATAGACTCGTGTACTGAGCTAAGTTTTTTTACAGCTGCATGTTCCCTATCTACTTCTAATGAAGGGAAAATTTCACCACGATCTACAATCATTGATTCTCCGCCCCACTTAAATTGTGGCGGATTTTCACTTAACCATGGATCGGCAGCTGCTACCTTTCCAATATATTCTTCAATTTCTTTTATTATTTGTTCATGTGTTTCGTTCGGATAGAAGTGCACTGTTATCCATAACTGGCACTCATCCGCAATAAACGCCGCATGCCTTCCCCCCTCAATAACAGCTGGATTAATTGTTGTTGTTCCAGATGGATAGCCTTCATATGTTTTCATGACTGCCCAGTGACGCTCTAATTCTTGTAAGCTCTGCACAATTTTCATCATTTTTTCAATCGCACTCGCTCCAAATAAACGTCCTCCAGCATGGATTATTTGTCTGCGCGTTGCATCATGAAACGTTTGCGGACTTTTCACTGTAATCCATCCAGTAATGACACCACCTTGCCCTTGCATATGTAAATCACTCGTATCCACTACGACTGCAAAGTCAGCATCGTAACCTCGCCTGCAGCATTGAAGTGTTCCTGCCTCTCCAACTTCTTCCCCTATTACTGATTGAAAGATTAAATCTCCAGGTAATTCAATACCAGCTTCTTGTAAAAGTTGAATGGCAAATAGCGCTCCAGCCAGCCCACCTTTCATATCTGCTGCGCCACGTCCAACTAACCAGCCATCTTTTATAAATGGATCAAATGGATCTGTTTCCCACGCCTCATCTGCTGACACTTCAGCTACATCCATATGACCATTAATAATAAGACTTTTATATGAGTCACTTTTTATTCCTTTTTTTACCCCAACAACGTTCGGATCATTCGGATATACATCCCATTTATTAATACTAAAATTTCGTTTTCTTAAAAACTCTGCAACAAATTCTTGCGCTTCATTTGTATTTCTCGCTGGCGGTGCTGGTGTTTCAAAACGAATTAATGTTTTTGTAAGTTCTAACAATTCCTCTTTCCTTGAATCTATTTGTTTTAACAACTGCGAAACTTCTGGATTCATCGCTAATTCCCCTTTGCATACATAGTATGTTTCCAGCTTTATTTTCACAAAAAAAGAGACTGTTTACAATTTTACAGTCTCCTAATTAATCACTATTATAAACTCTCTACTTCCGTTGTATTTGTCTTTTCAATATGCTCTACATTACTTCCCTTATTTCTTGTAGCACGATAAAACAGTAAACAAACAATCATAAATGGAATACCACAATATAATGCCATTCTTTGTTCTGGAATAAAGGCCATTCCAACGATTACTGTTAAATTTAATACTAACGCAAGAAGTGGTACAAATGGATACAATGGTGTTTTAAATTTCAAGTCCTTCACATCCCCGCCCTGCTTAACATATGTCCTTCTAGCTAATAAGTTAGATAGAGCAATAGATGCCCAAACTAGTATCGCTCCGAATCCAGCGATAGAAAGCAGCCATAAATAAACTGTATCTTCCGCATAAATACCTGATAATAATGAGAGACAACCTACAATTGTACTTACAATCAATGCATAAATAGGAACACCGTTTTTAGATAACTTACCAAAAATCGGACTAATCATTCCTTGATTAGACATAGACCATAGCATACGAGAAGTTGCATATAATCCTGAATTCGCAACGGATAGCACTGCTGTAATAATAACGAAATTTATAATATCTGCTGCATAAGGAATACCAATTTTATCAAATACAACTACAAATGGACTTTCAATTACTCCTGCTTGCTGCCAAGGGAATAGTCCAGCAAGAATAAAAATAGATAGTACAAAGAAAACAAGTATACGCCAAACTGTATTGTTAATTGCCTTCGGGATTGTTTTCTCTGGATTTTCACTCTCACCTGCTGCAATACCAACTAATTCTGTTCCTTGGAAAGAAAAATTAACTGCGATCATCGTAATTAAAATGGCTGATAATCCATTGGGGAACAACCCACCATAATCAGTAAAGCTAGAGAACATTGGCGCTGGTTCATTTCCTTTCATATCTAGAAACCCAAACATTGCTGTCCCACCTAAAATAATAAATGCAATAATTGTAATTACTTTAATACTTGCAAACCAAAATTCCACTTCCGCAAAACTTCTTGAAGATAACGCATTAATAGCAAAGAGCAGTACCGCGAACACTACACACCAAATCCATGACGGTACATCAGGAAACCAACGTTTCATCAGAATACTAACTGCAATTAATTCAATGCCTATCGTAGCAGACCAGTTTAACCACGACATCCATCCCACTACATAACCTGCTGCAGGAGAAATATGCTTTGTCGCATACGTTTGATAAGATCCTGCGTCAGGCATCGCAACCGCCAACTCTCCAAGACAGAGCATCGTTAAATACATTACAAATCCACCGACAAGATATGCTACAATTGCTCCTCCAGGTCCAGCCTCATGAATCGTATAACCTGACCCTAAAAAAAGTCCTGTACCAATAACTCCACCGAGTGCAATCATAAATATGTGCCTACTTTTCAATTCTCTTTTTAATCCTTGGTTTTGATCCATCATATAAATCCCCCCTTTTCACTTTGCCAACCCATTTAATGTAAGCGTTTTTAAAAGTATTCATTGTAAAAATAATGATTGAAAAGAGCAAAAATACACGTCACTTACATTAATCACTGCCTGTTACTAAAAGGTCATCCCTTACTGTTATTAATAATTTTTGATCAGCAATAGCTTGTCCTTCTACTACTTCTAATGATTCAATATAACCACTGATCCCTATCTTAATTTCTACTTTCTGTTTATCTATTGTTTCAATTAACGCTAATTTCTCCCACTCGTATACGTAAGAACTTTCCGTAACAAATAACTTCTCTACTTTTCCATAACAAGGACTATACACACCTTCTATAACTGTCTTCACTTTATAAATTCCTCCCTCTTATTAATTGACACCAAAACGTTGTATATCCTGTAAAAATTCATATTCTCCCCTCTAGAGATTTCGAATATTATTTATGCAAAATACGTACCAAGTCTCTAATTCATATATTAAATGAGAGTTTCATACAAAAAAATGTGCACAACCGCAAAATTTTTCGATCATTTAAAAAGTTTTAAACGAAAAATAGCAAAATTTTTTTGCGATTTTATAAGAATTTTAATAAAATTATAAAAAGTCAGTCTTCATAGGGTGAAATGAGGAGAAGATGTTACATGCATACAGAAGAAATTAATTTCAAACAAATTATTGAAATGAATATGCTATATGAAACTTTAATCAATGAACTCGATATCGGGATTCATATTATTAATGAGGAAAGTAAAACGATTGTCTATAACCGCAAAATGATGGAAATTGAATCAATGGATCGCTTAGATGTGCTATATAAAAGTCCTTTAGAGGTATTTGCATTTGAAGAAAATAAAAATAGTACTCTTATAGAGGCATTAAAATTTGGAAAAACAAAGAAAAATATAAAACAAACGTATTTTAACAATAAAGGACAAGAAATTACAACGATTAACGATACTTTCCCTATAATAGAAAATGGAAAAATTAAAGGCGCTATTGAAATATCAAAAGAAATTAGTAACTTAAAACAAACGATAAAAATAAGTCCTTCTCGAAAACAAAGCACTAAATTTACCTTTGATCACATAATTGGTGATTCTGAAGCCATTCAATCAATCATTACAGAAGGAAAAAGAGTAATTCGTACATCTTCCTCCATACTTCTCGTAGGGGAAACAGGCACTGGTAAAGAACTATTTGCACAAAGCATCCATAATGAAAGTCAGCGTTCAACCAAACCCTTTATTTCACAAAACTGTGCCGCTATACCTGATACCTTAATAGAAAGCCTACTATTTGGCACAAATCGAGGTGCCTTTACAGGAGCAATAGATAAATCAGGCTTATTCGAAGAAGCGAACGGAGGAACTTTGTTATTAGATGAAATCAACTCATTAAGTCCAGCACTTCAAGCGAAGTTACTACGAGCTATACAAGAAAAAACAATACGAAGAATCGGAGGCACACACGAAAAAGAAATTGATGTTCGTATTATAGTAACTATCAATGAAGATCCTTTCGAAGCCATCGCACATAATCGATTAAGAGAAGACTTATATTACCGATTAAGCGTCGTTACTTTATGTCTTCCGCCTTTACGTGAAAGAAAAGAAGATATTCCAGATCTTGTTCAGCACTTTATTGAAAAATATAATACTCAATTTGGGCTCAATGTAACCGATGTAGATGTAAATGTAAGAGAATTTTTCTATGCATACGATTGGCCTGGAAACGTACGGGAGTTGGAACATATAATTGAAGGTTCCATGAACTTGATAGAAGATGAAACCATCATTACAGCGTTTCATATGCCTACTCGCTTTCGTGAACGAATAAAAACAGAATTCAATATGCAACATGCACTAACTAATCAAAATACTGATGCACCTAAAACTTTAAAACACACAATAGAAAAAATGGAAAAGAACTACATTAACCAAATTCTTAAAGAAAATCATGGCAACATCTCACAAGCTGCAAAATTTTTAGGATTAAGTAGGCAAAACTTACAATATCGAATTAAAAAACTGCATTTACACATATGAAATAAACATGTCTCCAAGTGCAAAAATAACTTGGTAAAATATGTTATAATAAACATATAACATGCTAGAAAGGGGCTATATATATGAGTAATGATAAAAAATTAAAGTTATTACACTACTTATACCTTCTCCCTGCTGTTCTATGTATAATGTTATTCATTAATGGTGATATGAGTAGCTTTCCTTATGCAAAGCTATTAGGAACAATTAGTGGCTCCTTTGCAGCTATTATGCTTGCTGCTTTTTGGAATTTGAAGCTACGTATAAAAAACGAAAAATCTTCGTAATACTAAAAAAATCGAGCTACTTAGCCCGATTTTTTTATTTGCCATTAAAACTCAACATTCTCTAAATACAACCCACTTGCCTCAGCAAGACAATTAATTTGATTGCGCTGCTTTTCCTCTAAAATGTTTGGAATTGCTTCAGCGTCTAATTGTCCTAATCCAACTTCAATTAATGCCCCGACAATTTTTCTTACCATATTATGAAGGAAGCCGTTACCACTTACTCTAATTTGTACAAACCCTGCCTCTTCCATCACATCAAGTGTATATACTTCTCGAACCATAGATTTTTTCTTTGATTTCGCATTTGAAAAAGCAGTAAAATCATGTGAACCAACTAAATGTTTCGCAGCTGCTTTCATGCTTTTCACATTTAATTTTTTATTCACATGCATGCTATATTTACGCATAAATGGATTTGTATGCTCTTCATTCCAAATTTTATACAGATATGTTTTTGCTTTAGAATTGTAACGAGCATGGAAGCGATCATGTACTTCTTCCACATTCGTAATGCTAATATCATTAGGTAAATATTGATTTAAATATTTTTTCACTTTATGTTCCACTAACTTCTCATCACTTTGAAAGTTAGCAACTTGATTCAAAGCATGTACACCAGCGTCTGTTCTACTACAACCGATAATTTCAATTTCTTTTCCGACCATTTCAGAGATGACACTTTCGATTTTTCCTTGAATCGTATTATCGTTATTACCGAGACGTTGCCATCCTTTAAAACGTGCACCATCGTACTGAATCGTTAATTTATAATTGTACATTTCATTCTCCTTCATAGAAAATATTCCCTCATACCATGAGGGAATATTAATAAACTTTACTTTCTAACAAGCTTCACTACATTTTCTACGTGAGCTGTATGCGGGAACATATCAACTGGTTGCACATACTCCACTTCATAGCTCTTCATTAATACTTGTACATCACGTGCTAATGATGAAGGATTACAAGACACATAGACAACTTGTTTCGGCTTCACTTTTAAAATTGTTTCCAGTAATTTATCATCGCAACCTGTACGTGGTGGATCAACAACAATTACATCTGGACGCCATCCTTCTTTTACCCATTTCGGTAACCATTGTTCAGCTTTACCTGCTTCATATTTCGTATTTGTAAATCCGTGACGCTTCGCATTTTTTCTTGCATCTGCAATCGCTTCTGGAATTACATCCATACCACGTACTTCCGCTGCATCATTTGCAAGCCAAAGTCCGATTGTACCAACGCCACAATACGCATCTACAATTTTCTCATTGCCTGTTAAAGCAGCGGCTTTTTTCGCTTCATTGTATAAAACAACCGTTTGTTCTGGATTCAACTGGAAGAATGCACGTGCTGATAATTCAAATGATAAATCACCAAGTGTTTCTTGAATTACTTCTTTTCCAGCCAATTTAAATGTTTTATCACCGAAAATAACAGATGTTTTACGCCAGTTTACATTTTGCATAATTGATTTAACAGCTGGCATCTGTTTTTGTACTTCTGCGATAAATTGCTCTTTATTTGGCAATTCTTCTTTTGTTGTAATAAGTGTAACTTGTACTTCCCCTGTTTGCACTGCAGTACGTGTCACAATTGTACGTACTAAACCTTTTTGCTTTTTCTCATTATAAATAGAAACATTTAACTTTTCTAATATACGTCTTACAACTTTTGTCGCTTCATTCGTTACTTTATGTTGAATCATACAATGAGCAATATCAATTAACTGATGTGAGTTTTGTTTATACAGCCCTGTAATAACCTTTTCGTCTTTACGCCCCACTTGTAGTTGACTCTTATTACGATAATGCCATGGATTTTCCATGCCAAGCGTCGGACGAATTTTCTCTTCCAAACCGTTGTTCATATACTTCTGGAATGCTTGTACAACGATATCACGCTTTTGATTTAGTTGTTCTTTATAGTCTAAATGTTGCAATTGGCAACCGCCGCACTCCTCATATACTGGACACGGTGCTTTCACACGATGCGGTGAAGCTTTACGAACTTTTTTCACTTTCGCTTCAGCGAAGCCACGCTGAATTTTCGTTGTTTCTGCAACAACTTCTTCTCCTGGTAATGCCCCTGGAATGAAAACAACTTGTCTCTTAAAATAACCAACGCCTTCTCCGTTAATCCCAAGACGTTTAATTGTCACAGGAAACGTTTGACCAACTTCCAACTTACTCTCATGTTGCTTTTGTATCATTATTACACCTCTACTCTATACTTTTCCATAAATATAACGCTGCATAACTGCAGTATGGTTCACACTCTTGTTTCACTTTTTCTAAAAATGCATCATCAGGTTTATCATCTAATTGAAATATACCTTGCACTGCACGCTGAATCCCAATGTCCGCTTTCGGGAACATATTTTTCCGTCCAAGCCCAAACATTAAAAAGTTTTGCACTGTCCATGCACCAATTCCCCTAATTGGCAACAATTGTGCTGAAACTTCTTCTTCTGTCCCATTTTCTATACTCGCTAAATTTAATGTACCACTGACAATACTTCGACCTAATCCTACTATATATTCAGCCTTTCGCTGACTAAACTTCTGCTCTCTCAATTCTTCTATTGAAATATTTGCTACTATTTCCGGAGTGGGGAAAAAGAATACACCGTTCTTCTCTGTTCCATACCGTTTCACAAATTGTTCTGTTAACACAGTAGCAAATTTCAAATTTATTTGTTGGTGAATGATACAGCGAAGAAGACAAGCAAAATAATCAAATTCTAAAATAATTGGAGTATAAGCATATATTTCAAATAGTGGACGTAATGATGTGTTTAAAAAATGATTTTGTATATCTTGAAACGGTTCATTCCAATGAAAAATGGCCCTCATTCGTTTCATGACTTTCTCTGGATCTCCTGTCTGACTAGAAATCCAAAACTGTGGATTTTGAACAGTACCAATCCCTTGTAAGCGAACAACAACCTGTTCCTCGTCTATACAAAGCGGGATATAAATAACTTTCTCATCTAATTGAATGACGTTAAGAGGATCAAAAGATAAACGTTTTAATACTTCTTCAAAATGATACGGATACTCTAACGTAACATGTTCGCTCCACATACGTTTCCCCATCCTTTTTACACATCATTATAGCATGAGAAAACCGTAAGCATACATGCTTACGGTTGATTGCTTTTTACTAAGTCATCTAGACTTTTAAAATGATACCCTTTCTCGCGCAAATCATCAATGATTTTCGCAAGTGCTTCTGCATTATCTTTTGATATTGCATGAAGTAATAAAATAGATCCTGGATGAATCATCGTCATAACATTATTATGCGCATATTGCCATCCTCTTTGCTGATCCACTTTCCAATCCAAAAATGCAAGTGACCAAAATACATTATAATAGCCCATTTCTTTCGTAAGAGCTAACGTTCTTTCACTAAATACACCGCGCGGAGGACGTACATATTTCACTTCTTTTTGCCCAGTTACTTTTTTAATTTCTTCCGTTACACTCGTTAATTCTTCACGAAGTTTCTCATCATTTACCGCTGTAAAATCAGGATGACTCCAAGAATGGTTTCCAATAATGTGTCCTTCATCCTTCATTCTTAACAATAAATCTTTTTGTGTTTTAATGTAATGCCCCGTTACAAAGAAAGTTGCTGGTACTTTTTTCTCTTTTAATACATCTAATATTTTCCCGGTGTATCCATTCTCATATCCATTATCAAATGTTAAATAAATATCTTTTTTCTTCGTATCTCCTAAATAAAACCCGCCATTTTTTTGTAGTAAATCTGTATATAACTTTCCTGCATCTGGTACTGTTTCATTTTTAGGACGCGGGATTCCCCAGTTATGTGGAGTATTTGTATAAGCCAGTGCTGAAACTGGAACAAGTGCCATCATAATTGAAAAAATGAGACCGATATATAACCATTTATATTTCATAAATAGTCTCCTTTCCATATATAATCGTACTTGTAGTTTCTGTTGCTACGCATTCTTTCATGCTGAACATGTTTTTCTATATATACCAAAAAATGCATCTCGAATCATTCGAGATGCATTTTTTATTTACTTAAATACTGGCTCTTTAAAGCTAGCTAATTTTTCAAGTGATGTTTTATCAACATCTGCATGTAAGCTATTACCATGAGAGTCCATCGTTACAACTGCTTTAAACCCGTCGATACGTAAATGCCACATTGCTTCTGGAATACCAAATTGTAAGAAATCAACATCTTTCACTTCTTTAATACATTCAGCATAATATTGCGCTGCACCACCGATTGCGTTTAAATATACACCGCCGTGTTCTTCTAAAGCCGCTAATGTTTTCGCACCCATACCGCCTTTTCCAATGACAGCGCGAATACCGAATTTCTTCATAATATCGCCTTGGTAGGGTTCTTCACGAATACTTGTCGTTGGACCTGCCGCTTTAATTTGCCAATTGTCATTTTCATCTTTCACAACAACTGGACCACAGTGGTAAATAATTTGTCCGTTTAAATCTACTGGACAATCATTATCCATTAAATGCTTATGGATTGCGTCACGACCTGTATACATCATGCCATTAATTGTTACAACATCACCAACGCGAAGTTCACGAATTTGCTCTTCTGTAATTGGTGCTTGTAATACAATCTCACGTTGCTCTGTTTTTTCTTGTACTTCATGCTGAAGTGTATCTTCCCCTTCTTGATATAACCAATCCATAATGTCTCCTGTTTCAGGATGGATTTTCACACCAAGGCGACGATATGCCCAGCAATTATACGCAACAGATACATAGAAACTAGCTGGCAAACGATTATAGACGCCAATTTTACAACCAAGTAAAGTTGTTTCTCCGCCAAATCCCATCGTACCAATGCCAAGCTTATTCGCATTTTCTAATACGTACTCTTCAAGATGTTGTAACTCTGGTACTGGATTGACATCATCTAATGTACGGAATAATTGATTTTTTGCTAATTCATAACCTGATGTGCGGTCTCCCCCGATACCAACACCAATTACACCAGCGCTACATCCTTGCCCTTGTGCTTGATATACTGCATGAAGAAGGCATTTACGAATCCCTTCTAAATCACGGCCAGCTCGTCCAAGTCCTTCTAGTTCACACGGTAAGCTATATTGAATATTTTTATTCTCACAGCCACCACCTTTTAGGATTAAACGTGCATCAATATAATCTTTTTCCCATTGTTCAAACTTAATCACCGGTGTACCTGGTCCTAAATTATTTCCACTATTATCTCCAAAAAGAGAATCAACAGAATTGGGACGAAGTTTACCATCTTTTGTCGCCCGCTCAAGCGCATTATAGATAGCTTCCTTCAACTTTAATTGATTCACACCAACTGGTGTATAAATTTTAAACGTTGGCATCCCTGTATCTTGGCAAATCGGCGAGATGTTATCATCAGCCATTTTAATATTATTTGTAATTGTGCCAAGTGCCATCGCAGAACGAGTCCCTGCATTTTCTCGCTCTTTCGCTTGTTGAATCGCACGACGAACATCTTTCGGTAAGTTCGTTGACGTTTCAACAATTAGTTGATACATGCTTTCTTGAAGCTTTTCCATTGTTACTTCCCCCTCAATTGTGAACGCTACCAAAACGTTATGAGCTGAAAATTCAATTGTTATGCTCTTTAGCTATTTATTTGTTTCACGCTATTAGAGCATAAATGAAATTTTTCACAACTTGATTATACCTCTTTTTCTATCGTCCTTCTATTACCCGAACAGAAAAAGGCTACCAAATTGGAATTGGTAGCCTTTTTAATATATTATTCGTCTTTTTTAAATTGCTCACATTTTAATTCTAATTCATCTAACATTGCAAGAAGACGATCTACATCTTCTAATTCTACTTCTTCAGGTTCAATTGTATCAATTACTTCAATGAACATATTTAAACGTTCTTTTAAATATACTAATTGTGTATCTTTATCTTGAATTGCTTTTCCCATGAAGGCACTCTCCTTTTAATTCGAGTTGCTTTTATTATACCGCAAAAACGATTGCTATGGGCATGAAATTTCATCAATTTTGTCACAGTCATCCACTATAATGTAAGCCCTCTCTCTTTTCATGCTAAAAAGTTTCACTTTATAAAAAGCACATATTCTTCTATTATAGAGAATGGACAAATTGTTATTTCAATAGTCAAAGGAGTATTTCATATGACGATATCACAAAAAATGAAGCCGATTACTCCTTCTTACGATCCATGGGAAGCGTATATGGACCTTGAAGAGTACGGCAAACTACTATTAACAAATGTTGAATTTACAACGACGACGTTATGCAATATGCGCTGTGAGCATTGCGCTGTTGGTTACACGTTACAGCCGAAAGACCCAAATCCGCTTCCGATGGATCTTTTATTAAAACGATTAGATGAGATTCCTCATTTACGTTCTTTAAGTATTACTGGCGGAGAACCTATGCTTTCCAAAAAATCCGTCGACAACTATGTAACACCACTCTTAAAATATGCCCATGAACGAGGCGTTCGCACTCAAATCAACTCTAACTTAACTATAGATTTAGCACGTTATGAACAGATTATTCCTTATTTAGACGTATTGCATATCTCTCATAACTGGGGAACAATTGATGACTTCGTTGAAGGCGGATTTGCAATGATGGAGCGTAAGCCTACTTACGAACAACGTGCAAAATTATTCGAAAGAATGATTACAAATAGTAAGGCTTTATCAGATGCAGGTGTACTTGTATCGGCCGAAACAATGCTAAACAAAAGAACTCTACCACATATTGAACATATTCACCGCCAAATCGTCGAAGAGATGGGCTGTAAACGTCATGAAGTTCATCCAATGTATCCAAGTGACTTCGCGAGTAATCTAGAAATTTTAACAAAAGCTGAAATTCGTGATGCGATTGAACATTTACTAGAAATTCGCGATGAAAATGTATGGATGCTATTTGGAACTTTACCTTTCTATGCTTGTAGCGATGACGAGCGAGACATTGCCACATTTAAAAAGTTACAAGAGAGCAAAAATGTAACTGTTCGTAACGATCCAGATGGTCGTTCACGCTTAAATGTAAATATTTTTGATGGCAATATTATCGTTACTGATTTTGGTGATGTTCCACTTCTAGGAAACATACAAACAAACACATTACAAGAAGCGTATGAAAAATGGAGCGCTTCAAAAACAGCAAAATCATTAAGCTGTCACTGTCCTGCAGTAAAATGTCTTGGACCAAATGTTCTTGTAAAAAACAGCTACTATCCGACAGAAGATTTCTTATCAAAAACAGCAAACATTACATTATAAAAAAACGTCAGCTCATAAGCTGACGTTTTTTCATGTTATTGCGAGTGGGAAGAAGAAATGAATTTAAAATACAAATGATCATGAATTGGAATAGCAGCTCCAATTCCTTGAGAAGTAATATTTTTCACAACAAGTCTTTTTTGATTTCCCTTTAATACAAGATACACTTCTCCAAATGTTACTTTTCCTTTTTCATTTACTGCTGGTGTATAAGCGTATAAATATCCGAGTTGACTCGGGCTAATATTATACACACGCTCATGCCCAGTACCATAACCAATGGTCGTTTTAAACGAAAGGGGTAATTGTACTTTTTCAAGTGCTTTGAGAAGCATCATTTTTTTCACATCTGCAGCATCTTTCATATCTGCTGTTAAATCGCCTTCAACCGTCTTTTGTGTTTCTTGCTTATAGCGAAGTGGATATAAACGGTCTCCTCCGCGATTATCATACACATTTCGATTCACTTGTTTATATTCCCAATTAATCGATGTGTCTACTGATTCATAACGTAAAGCCCATTGACCTAAATAAATTTTTGCCCGATACCCTACTGCAAGCGGCGCATTTGAAATTGTCGTTTCATTAAACATCCGAATTAAGTCTGGATTTTCAATTTTAATATTAGCCGTTTTCAATAGCTCTTGAGCAAATTTACTTGGTTGTAAACGTGGCAAATCTTGCGCATCATTTGGAAATGTATTGTCTTTTGAAATATTTAAAACAGATGAAGGCATTTTTGTTCCTACTGTTGTCTTTG
This sequence comes from Bacillus sp. FAU20, assembly GCF_056033865.1. Taxonomy (NCBI): domain Bacteria; kingdom Bacillati; phylum Bacillota; class Bacilli; order Caryophanales; family Bacillaceae; genus Bacillus; species Bacillus sp. FAU20. The sequence continues at coordinate 136,936 of NZ_JBVYHY010000027.1, read as the reverse complement.
CAAAACTCATGTTAGGAAATAATAAAATAAACGAGACCATAGTTGAAAGGCATATGCTGTATACTCGTTTCACCTGTCTGGCTCCTTCCTATGTAGGTATATATACTACTTCGTTTATTGTTTTCTCTGAGCGCAATTGTTATGCCTATTTTTCATAATAAATAAAAACCAATTCCCATAATGACATACGCCGCTAGTAAAGTGCCACCTTCAAACCAGTTTGTATCTCCATCATTGGAAATCGCAATCGTTAAGAAAACGGCTGTAATCATAGACACAAGTTCTGGTATGGTAAATACTAAAGGCATCCTTTGTGCGAAGAACATAGATAGCAATACTAATACAGGAGCAACAAACATAGCGATTTGTAATGTAGAGCCTATTGCAATTTCGACTGCAATATTTACTTTATTTTTATAAGCCATAATAATTGCAGACGCATGTTCCGCTGCATTCCCAACAATTGCAACGATAATAACCCCTATAAATAACTCTGACCAGCCAAATGACTTTGCAACAGTTTCAAAAGTATGCACGAGTGCCTCTGACACATAAGCTACTGCCAGTGTTGCTATCGCTAAAATAAGGAGCGCCTTCCCTTTCGACCACTCTGGCTCTTCTTCATGCGCTACTTCGTCACTTTTATGTTGATATACACCACGGTGCGTAACTAACTTAAATAGTAATGCAGCAAGGTACATGATAATCATAATAATAGAAACACCTATACTTAATTGATACGTCTTGCCAGCGTCCATCTTCATTGAAAAGATCTCTGGAATAACAAAGGCCACAACAACAGCAAATATTAATAAAGCTGAATTATGCCTTGCATCATATACATTAAAACTTTGTCTTTTGTATTTAAGACCTCCAACAAAGAAAGATAACCCTCCTACTAATAATAAATTTCCAAGTACAGAACCCGTTAAAGAAGCTAACACCACTTCAATTAACCCTGCTTGAAGTGCAAAAATTGAAATGATAAGTTCAACAGCATTACCGAAAGTAGCATTTAATAACCCGCCTATTCTAGGACCAGAAACAATTGCTAAACTCTCTGTTGCTCTCCCCATAAAACCAGCTAATGCGATAATCGTAATACAATACACAGCAAACATAATTGTTTCTGGCCAATGAAGTGTTTTTCCAAGCACAGACAGTGGTACACCTATAAGCGCTACTATAAGAAATATTTTATTAAACATGCTTTTTCATCCTTCCATCGTATGTATTTCTCCTCAATATTATTATTATTCTCCTAACTTGTCCGATTTCATCACAATTACGTTTAAAAAATCGGATTGAAGAAAACAGTATGAAAGATATTTAAATTATCTTGTTTAAACAGACAGAATTATAAATTGTGAAAAGGGGTTAAAATTATGCACTTAAAAGAAAAAATCGCAACTATTATTCAAGGTCAACGTACTGGTGTATTATCTACAGTACGAAATGAGAAACCTCATAGCGCCTTTATGATGTTTTTCCATGAAGATTTTGTACTGTATGTTGCAACAGATCGACAATCAAAAAAGATAACAGATATTGAACAAAATCCTAATGTCCATGTACTACTCGGACGAGAAGGGAAAAAATTAGATGAAGATTATATTGAAGTTGAAGGATTGGCTTCAATCGAGGAAGACTCGACATTAAAAAACAAGTTTTGGAATAATAGCTTAAAACGTTGGTTACTCGGCCCTGAAGACCCTAATTACGTACTGATCAAAATCAATCCCGACACAATTTATTACATCGATGGTGCCGGTACGACGGAGCCTGAGTTTTTACGACTATAAAATAAAACAAGCCCCCTTAGGTGGGCTTGTTTTGTCGAAAAGTTCTTTTGAAAAAAACAATAAAATAGGTGGAACTTTCTAAAGATTCTGTTATATAATAGCAGTAACTTAAATAAACTGTATTAAAACAGATTGAGAGGAGAAATAAAATTGATGAAGAGAGAAGAACGCAAAAACATGATTGAGTTTATTGAAAAGAAAAAAGGGATTGAGCGTGACGAATTACTGTTTATGACAGACGATGAAGTAGAACATATTTATAATGTAACGTACTTTTTATATGAGGAAATTGCAGAGTAGTATAATAACCCCCACCTTATTAAAAATATAAGGTGGGGGTTATTTCGTTATTTCGTTATTTCGTTATTTAGCCCACTATTTACAGACAGTAAAACTCCCACCTTAAAATTCAGGTGGAGCAAGAAGTTAAGTTGAAGTCGTGCTTCCTATAAACCTCAATTGCTTCAACCTTATACATGAGAATCATTTTCATGTATAATACTGTAAGATTGGAGGAATTTTACTATGAGTTCGTGGCTCTTATTTGCCCTATTATCAGCAATTGCTGCTGCCCTTGTATCGATTTTTGGAAAGTTTGGTTTAGACGGCATCGATGCAAACGTTGCAACAACAATTCGATCTATTATTATGGCATTATTTATGATAGGCGTTATTATCATACAAGGTAAATTTCAAAATATCGGCGACGTACTGCTAAATAAAAAAGCACTGCTATTTATCACATTAAGTGGGGTTGCAGGTGCTTCGTCATGGCTATTTTATTTTCTTGCCCTCAAAACAGGAAAGGTTTCACAAGTAGCTCCTGTCGATAAATTAAGCGTCGTATTTTCTATCATTCTCGCTATGATTATCCTCGGTGAAAAGTTAAACTTTATGACCGGTGTTGGTGTATTCTTTATTACAGCTGGTGTATTATTTATTGCTTTCAGCTAAAAAAACCGCTATTAGCGGTTTTTCTTTTTCTTTATGTACAACCATACAACACATGTAACAACTGCTGAAATTAATAAAATCCATATTCCATAATGATGTAAACTATACTCAACGAAGCGCCACTTCTCGCCTAACTTCCAGCCAAGCCCAATAAAAACACTTATCCAAATGAGCGCACCACCGTAAGCGTATAAACAAAAACGCCAAAGTGTCAAATTTGATACCCCAGCAAAATATGCTGTTAAATGACGTACTCCCGGTATAAAATAACCAATCATTAAAAGAAATGGCCCATATTTTTCAAATAAAATATGTGTTTTTTCAATGTGATGTTCTTTAATTCTAATTTTCGGCCCATATTTCTTTAAAACAGGGAGCCCAAGTTTTAAACCTAATATGTAGCTTAACGTGATCCCTAACATCGCACCAGCCATCCCACTTAAAAAAGCAGCAGTTCCTGACATAACTCCTTTTGAAACATTATAACCAACAAAGGTCAATAAAAACTCGTCTGGTATCGGTAATCCGACAATCCCACCAGCCAAAGCTATAACAATTCCAAAATAGCCATAATGCGCGATTAACTCGCCAATATGTTGTTCCATTCGGAAGACACATCCTATGCACGATCGTTATTCCACATTGTACCCTTCCTATCTTTAAGGCAAACATGGTATACATATTCACTATACATTGTTTTTATAATGAACTCTACTTCTATTCTTTCCTTTAACAGAGATAAAGTGAAACTTTAATCAGTGGGAGTTTTGTTCATCCTCTACTAATTATTAAACTACGCTAACCTTGCTTCTACAGACATCCCGACTCCCACATAACTCACTTACATTCACCAATTTTGAGATTAGATTCTTACTGCATGCAAATGACCCGATAAAAAATAAAAATTCATATGCGTGTTTTTTTGTTACAATAAAGGAAAGTTACTTTTCGCAACGGTTTAACTCTCAAGAAAAATGATATATCTAGCAAAAACATAGTTTGGTCTATATAATGCAACTTCTACCTATTAAAAGAACATACACCCTTTTACATACAACATCATTTTTCTAAATTATACAGGGGGGAACGAACATGACCATTGAAAATCAATTTATTCAAAAAGTTTACTATAAAACATTTTTAACAGAAGAAACTTCTACTCCTGCATCGGAAGTACTCGGTGAAGCATATATAAATGAATCTAAAAATGAATTCTCCAACATTTCTAATATTCGATTTGCTCAAGGTGAATTTTATTATCAAAATAAAGATTTTGAAGCAGCTATATTTAAATGGGAAAAAGTAAATAATGCTCTTGCACTTTGGGCGACAAAAAATATTGCAGATGCTTATTTTGAACTAGGATTCTTATCAAAGGCAGAAGAAATTTATCAATCTATTCAAACGGAAGATACAACTCTTACGATGGAGGTTTCCTTACAACTTCTTTCTCTTTATATCGAACAAGATCGTTTAGGACTCGCTTTTAAGACGATTAGTGAAGCTGTTGCATTCCAACCGGATTACCCAAATATTACTGCAATTGCACGTTCTTTCTATGAAAAACAAGAAGATTGGAACAACGCTATCGAACTAGCTGTTCAAGAAGGTATTCGAACACAATCTTTACACTGGTTTGATACGTTAATAAATTACATAAACAAAGGATTTACAAAAAATATTAAGCCTGAATATTTCTATGAGTCTTTAAAAGCTCTATATGCTGTTGATCAAGCCCAATTTAAAGAACTTGTTATTGCTCTTTGGAATAGCTATCAACATGAATCCTTATACCTTCCTTGGATTCAAAGTATTAATCATTTATTCTTGCATATTGAAACAGACAATAATGACGATTGGAATGAAATTTGTACTCGCTATCAAGAAACATACTTTGCATTAATTACCGGAAATCACTTTATGCATGAATTAAACGGACTTGTACCAAATTTATTAACAAATTGGTTCAGTTTAACAAAAGCAAAAGATTCTCTAGTTGTCTCTGCAGCAGTGTTAGCATGGAATGAAGTCTCACCTACAACTTTAGAATCATTACTTGTAAAAAGTGCTGGTTCCTTACTTTCTAATACATCAGCTGAAGCAGATGTAAATATGGAAACAGTTTCTCATTTATTCGAAACAATCGCTGTATGGGCTGAGAAAAATGATGTAGATTTAAGTCATCAATTTACGCTACTCGTCCATGAACTATGTGATTTAAATGTCACACCACTACTAATAGCTGGAACTAGCGACCATGATAAAACATCATTTGTTAATTCAATATTGGGAGAGAACATCTTAACTGAAACTTTAACAACTCCTATTCTATTTAAAGACGCTAGTCAAACTGAAATTACAGAATTTACCGAGTTAGATATACGAAATATCTCTAACCTTGATGAATTCCATCAAATAACGTCTACATCTGCTCAGTCAGAACTTGAGAAAAAATGTATAGAAATTAAGCTACCAAGTAGGTTTTTAAGAAAAAATAAGTTTACATTTCTTATTACACCATCCATTCAAGAACAATTGGATAAAAACAATGCATACTTTGAATACTTACAAGCAGCAGATAGCCTTGTTTACGTATTAAATTCTTCTTCACCATTGCATAGTGAAGAAATTGATACGTTAATTTATTTACGTGAACAAGTACCAAACTTACAAATTCACTTCGTATTACATACAAATAATACGACTACTAATGAAAAACTAATTAATAAACTTAAAGCACATTTTCCAGATGCACAATTCTTCCCATACTCTCCTTCGCAAGAGAGTAGCCAGCAACTTGGAGATGTAACAGAATCTATTCTCTCTAATCTTGCAAAACGCGATATAGAAAAAGAACGTATAGAAAAGCTAATATGGTTTACGCAAAAGACAATTGCTTATCTCATAAATGAACGTGTGGAATTAGAAAATACATTAGTAAAATCCGTACGCTGGAATAAACACATCTCAGTGAAACTTACTGGATTTATTAATAACCTTACTGCTCTTGAAAAAGATAAAATTCGCTCTATTACCGAATCCTATCTTTTAATGAAAGAAGAAATTACACGAGATATACATTCTCAAATTCCTGAATTATTACAGAGCTGCTCTGATCTTGTTCAAGAAGATAGTGATTTCAAACTAGTTCATGAAGAATTAAATGCTGCAATGAATGAACGAGTTCAAAAGCATGTACAACAGGTACTTCTTCCTAAATTTACTGGTTCTATTCAAGAATGGATTGAAACAGCACATAATGAATTTATTCAAGCTCAAGCTTATTTAGATGAAATGAGTGAAACATTTAATAAATTATATAAAGAAGAACGTATGAAACTTCCTTGCGATTTCAAATTATTAGATGATTGGAATCGAGATGTTGTACGAATGACAAATCGAATTACAGTAACGAACATCAATATTTTATTACGCTTTACACCGACACAGTTTTTCTTAAAAAGTGCCGGAAAATTATTTGGTAATATGCAAAAAAACCAATCTATGCTCGCCAACAAATATAAACAATATATTGAAACAGAAGACTATACAGAAATTGCTCACACAATTTCAAAACAATTCTTCCTTCAATTTGAAGTATTTGAAGGTGCATTAGAACGTGATATCATGATGTTCTTCAAAGATCCACTTAACATATTGAAACAAAATGTAGATGCAGCTCAACTTGAGATAAAGGAAGACGAGCAAACATTAGCAACGCTAAGAAGCAATCCAGAAACATATCATGATCCTTTGGCGTTATTTAAACTACAATTGCTACAACATAAATTCGTTTTAAGTACTACAAAGAAATATGAAGATACCTTTGTATCTAACGAATCTCCTACTGTTTAACAAAAAAACCAAGCAAACTAAAATTTGCTTGGTTTTTTTACTTTATTATTTTCATATGTTCAAACGGATAATAAACGCCTGCTAACTTTCCTAACACATCTTCTCTATCAATAAAACCTAAACCATTTCTACTATCTTTACTTATTAAGCGATTATCTCCCATAACAAAAATCTTATTTTTAGGAACTGTAATCGGTCCAAAGTCCTCTGTTAAATTCATAAGTTTTTTTTCTGCTTGTTTTTTATTACTATCCAAATACTCTTCATCTTCCACTTCAGAATTTACATATAATTGATCATTTCTCATCTCAATTATATCTCCAGGCAATCCAATCACTCTTTTGACATAAAAATTATCTGTTTTCACAACAATAATGTCTTCTCTCCCATAGCTTTCAAATTGTTTTGCTAACTTATTAACAATCACCTTATCTCCATCTTTCAACGTTGGCCTCATAGATGCTCCTTTTACAGTCGTAGGGAAAAACACAAAAATTTTCGCCAAAAACACCAATAAACATGCAATTGCAATAGTTCCAAAGAATTCACGCCAACGTTTTTTCTTTTGCATCATTTCACCATCTCATCATCTTTTTACTTTTATTATAAATAATACAACTGATGATTTTCTACAAAATTCTTAATTGTAAAACTATAAATTTTAAAATAATAATACTGATCAAATTAAACAAGCAAAAAAGATACCCTCAAAATAGTCTATCCACTATTTTGAGAGTATCTTTTTATAATCCCACATATACAATACACATTTGAGCAGCTACATATGTAAACCAAATCCAAAGTGGCTCATACTTCAATTTACGCCCTCCGATATCTGTCACGCCAATAATGAAATCAGAAATCACAAACAGTAAACCACCAAACGCTGGTATCCACCATATTCCTGTATTTTCATAATATAAGGCGAATGCAAAGCAAGCCATTCCTCCAACCCACAATCCGTAAATTAGAGCTCCTATCGTAAACAATTTATCCTGTTTATCATTTCGGATAAAGAAGAACCATCCTACAATTAGAAAGAGCCCATATACGAGTAAGCCAATCCAAAAACCATTCCACGAAATTCCTGTTTGCAAAAATGCTTTTACATAAAAACAATGAGCAAGAGCGAAAGTAACCATCCCACCAATTAACCTGTGACCAATTGGAATCAGCCCAGCCATAAACAAATCTCCCACAGTGGATAAAGTCATACCAAGTGCAACCCACGTACTATACTCTACAGATGGATCTTGTACCCATATCCAAATTGCACTACCTGTTAAAGAAAAACTAAGAATAAGACGGATTGCTAAAGGTAACGGCATATTATCTTTTGTTCTTTTTGTCTGCCGTATTGCATAAATTGCACCAATTAAAAAAAGAAGTATTTGCCCAATTAACAACACGTAAAGTAGATTCATAATATGTTCTCCTCAATAAATGCTTTTTGTATCTTTTTTCGTTACACTTAGTCTATTATCCTTTTTCTACAAAAAAAAAGAAGAACAGTACTGTTCTTCCATTGTAATCGCTTTTCTGCTCTCTATGCCACTTGTTTTTCTTGCTCCATTTTTTGCTTAGCTGGCGTTCGATTTACCACAATAATTCCCGCGGCTACACACGCTAAACCGAATAGCACAAATGAATGAATTGCTTCACCTAAAATCATGCTCGATAATAATACACCAAATACGGGTATAAAGAACATATACATAGATACTTTTCCAACCTTGTTGTATTTCATAATTGTATTCCAAATGCAAAAACCAGCTGCAGATAAGAAAGATAAATAAATCAGCATAAGTAGTGCATGTAGACTAAATGTAAATGGCATGACTCCAACTTGTAAAGCCCCTATACATAATAATCCTATAGAACCAAACATCATTTGGTATGCTGTCATATAGCCAACATCTAATGTTTTACTACCTTCTTTTGCTAATATGTTTCCATATGAATACAGCATTGCTGCACTAAGAAGTAACAAGCTTCCGATTCCAAAATGAAATGATAAGCTACCATCACTCGGCACATTTACTAAAATGACGCCACAAAAACCAATCGATACCCCAATTATTTTTCTCATATTGAGGGCATCATCTTTATATAAAAAATGGGCGAGTAAAATTTGAAAGAATGATGATGTCCCTGAAATGATAGCTCCTTCAATTCCCGAACTATAACTCATTCCAATATAAAAACAGATATATTGAAGAAACGTTTGGAATAAACCAATTTGTATTAACTGTTTCCCCGTTCCTTTTTTGAAGCTCATATCTTTTCCTAACATTTTAAAGAATAATAAGAGCATGACTCCAGATAAAAGGAAACGATAACCGGCAAATAATATTTGCTCTCCAACTTCTTGTGGTTGAATTCCAAGTTCAACATAACTTAATTTAATAAAAGGAAATGCGCTTCCCCATAAAAAAGTTGCTACTATCGCAGCAATAAATACGCCAATCGGATGGGTAAAAAATTTCTCTGTCTTCACTTGTTGTCTTCCTTTCCGATCTTTTATGAACAATATTCATATATACCAGAGGAATTGCGAAAACACAAGTTTTCCGTTTATACTTGAAACAAAACCGTACCATCTCATAAAAACATATGATATACTATAGAATAATTACAACATAATAACTATTAAAAACAGATTCAACAGAAATGCTGCTATCCATTATGGATGGCAGCTTTCGTCGTTTTATAGGGGTTTCGATTTTGATTATTTTTCTCAATAAGAATTCGGAAGGAGCGAGTAGTAATGAACTCAGAAGTAAAAACGTTACACGCAAAAGAAACAATTTCACATCCCTCTCTATGGGACACATTAAAAAAACATTATGAACTTGTATTTGCAGTAGCATCTGGTATTTTTATTTTAGTTGGTTGGTTATTCACAAAGAACGATGCAATGAATGTAGGTATTACTTGCTATATCCTTGCTTATATAGTTGGTGGATATGCAAAAGCGAAAGAAGGAATTGAAGATACGATTGAAGAAAAAGAGCTAAATGTTGAAATGCTAATGCTCTTTGCAGCTATTGGTGCTGCAATTATTGGCTACTGGGCAGAAGGGGCTATTTTAATCTTCATCTTTGCGCTCAGCGGTGCTATGGAATCTTATACGTTAAGTAAGAGCCAAAAAGAAATTTCCGCTCTTCTTGACTTACAACCTGAAGAAGCATTACGTATTTCCACCGGAACTGAGGAACGTGTTCCTGTTGGAGAGTTACAAATTAACGACATTATTTTAATTAAACCAGGTGAACGTGTTCCTGCTGACGGTACAATTCATAACGGTGAAACAAATATCGATGAGGCAGCAATCACAGGAGAACCTATTCCAAATGAGAAAAGACATGGCGATGAAGTATTTGCCGGTACTGTAAATTTACGTGGTGCTATCGAAGTTAAAATTACGAAGCCGAGCGATCAAACATTATTCCAAAAGATTATCCGTCTCGTCCAAAGTGCACAAAGTGAAAAATCACCATCACAACTATTCATCGAAAAGTTTGAAGGAACATACGTAAAAGGTGTACTACTCGTTGTTGCGCTTATGATGTTCGTTCCTCATTTCTTACTTGACTGGAGCTGGAATGAAACGTTTTATCGCGCTATGATCTTACTTGTAGTCGCATCTCCTTGTGCACTCGTTGCTGCCATTACACCAGCAACGTTATCTGCAATTTCTAACGGAGCGAGAAATGGGATTCTCTTTAAAGGTGGCGTACATTTAGAACGTCTCGCTTCAGTAAAAGCAATCGCCTTTGATAAAACAGGTACATTAACGGAAGGTAAACCTACCGTAACAGATGTATATGTTCGAGAAAATATAACAGAAAAAGAAGTACTTTCTATTACAGCATCCATTGAAAGTCACTCTACACATCCTTTAGCTGAATCTATTGTTAAATATGCACAACATGCGTACGACATTACATTAAAAAAACCAGAAAAGGTTGAAGATGTAACTGGTTTTGGGCTAAAAGGAATATTGGAAAACACTGCTTATAAAATAGGTAAAGCTGATTTTATCGGTGAAGAAACCAAAACATTTCATAATGGTATTTCTGCCTCACTTGAAAAGGAAGGTAAAACTGTCGTTTATATTAGTGATGAAGGAGGCATTCTTGGACTTATCGCTTTAAAAGATACGCTTCGCCAAGAAACAATAGTTGCTATTCGTGAATTGCAAAGCATTGGTGTCGAAGCAATTATGATTACTGGCGATAATGAAGAAACGGCAAAAGCTATTGCCTCTGAAAGTAATATAAAAGAATATTACGCATCATGTTTACCAGAAACAAAAGTTGAAACGATTAAAAAGTTAAAAGAAAAATACGGTACAGTAGCAATGGTCGGAGACGGTATAAATGATGCACCTGCACTAGCTACTGCTAGCATTGGTGTCGCAATGGGAGAAGGAACAGATGTAGCTTTAGAAACTGCGGATGTTGTACTGATGAAAAACGAACTATCTCGTCTTTCTCAAGCGATCCGTCTATCAAAACGAATGAACCGTATTGTGAAGCAAAACGTAATCTTTTCGCTAGCCGTTATTGCCATGCTAATTTGTTCAAACTTCTTGCAATTTTTAGCTCTTCCATTCGGTGTTATTGGCCATGAAGGAAGTACGATTCTTGTCATTTTGAATGGCTTACGATTATTAAAAGGAAGCAAATAAAGTGAAACTTTAATCAGTGGGGGTTTTCTTCATCCCCCACTGATTATCAGCCCTCACCAATCGGACTTTTATGGGCAGCCCGACCCCCACCTAACTTCTTTGCTTTCGCTGAATTTTGAGGTGGGGGTCTTACTGCCCATTAAAAAAAACGGGTCCCTCATAGAGGACCCGTTTTTTTTAATGGTAGCTATTATGTCCGTTCGCACTACTACTCGTTTTATGCTTAGGATGCGAACTGCTCTTTTGTTTATTGTTATTTTTATTGTTGTGATTCTTTTTATTATTACTCATGAAATATCCCCCCTATTCCCTATTATTATGGAACAAGAGGTCATTTTTCATTACGGGAATTATTGTCACCCGTTCTATAATGATGGAGTAAACCATTAATTTCACCGCCAAGTAAAATTACCCATCCAGTTAAGTAAAACCATAACATTAAAATAATAATACCACCGAGACCACCATATGTATTGGCGTAATTCGCAAACTTATCTACATAATAAGCAAATGAGTACGATACCACAATCCATCCTACAGTAGCAAATAACGCCCCTGAAATAACTTCTCTTCTTTTTAACTTTCGATCTGGGGCAAATGTATATAAGAAACTAAACAAAGCAAATAGCACGAAGAAACTCGCTACTAATCGTGTAATGCTCCATACTAAAGAAAAACTATCTGATAAACCGAGTGCTTTAAACACTGCTGCTCCAATAACTTGTCCGAATACCGGAACAATTAACGCAAAGACAATCATAAAAATAATAGCTAATGTAAACACAATTGATAACGCTCTTGTTGTAATAAAAGAACGTGTTTCTTTCACGTCATAAGCGCGGTTAAAAGCATTCATAACCGCATTAACACCATTTGAGGCAAACCATAACATGGATAATAAACCAAATGATAATAAACCACCATTTTGCTGGTTTACAACTTTATCTACATTTACCTCAATTAAGTTCATTGCATCATCTGGTACATAAACCTCTAATAAACTAAGCACATCCTCTGTTTGAATGGGAATAAATCCAAGAAGCGTAATTAAGAAAACGAGCCCAGGAAAAATCGCAAGCAAGAAGAAATAAGCGAGCTGTGCTGCCAAGCCCGCTACATCATCGCGCATCGTCCGGTCATATAAATCTTTACCAAACGAATAAGTACGATTTCTTCTCACCTTTTCTAAAATTTTTCTCATATATGTTTAAACGCTTCTCTTCTCTTCTTTATCTTGCTTTAACTCAATGTACGCTTCAGTTTTTTTTTCCACTGCATTTGAGTCTTTCATAAATAATTCACGCGCTTCTTTCATACCACCATCTTCAGCAACTACTGGCTCTTCTTCTGCTTTTAGCTCATCTACCTTTGGAGATACAGCTTGAATTTCAATCGTTTCTGGCTTTTCTTCTGGCTCAACTTTTTTCTTACTAAAAATTTCTTTCGTTTCTTTTAACGTCTCTACAACAGATGGCGTTAATTTTTTAATTTCTGCTACTTTCGCTTTTACCACATTGAAATCAGCAAGTTCGCGTCCTTTATCTGTAACAGTTTGCACTTTTTCTTTGATCTTTGCATTTTCACCAATTTCAATCATCTTTGTTTTTGCTTTTTCTGCTGTATTTTTTACTTTTTCACGGTTTTCTTTCTTTAACATGGATACAGCTACACCTGCCGCTACACCAATCGCAATGTTTCGAGCAATATTATTTTTCTTTGCCATATTCCTTCACCCTTTCATTTCTTATGTTAGAAAGTATTTCTTTCTAAGCTTCCTCATATTCCTTGTTCATTTCGAATGAAAGCTAATAGCTTTGCACACCCTTCTGTTACAAGGTCATATACTTCTTGGAAATTCCCTGTATAGTAAGGGTCAGGAACGTCTGTCCAGCCACCGTCTGGAACAAAGTCGGACAGCCTACCAATATAGCCTCCAGTTTTACCTAAACTTTTTAAATCTGCTATATTCTTGTTGTCCATGGCAATAATATAATCAAACTTTGTTAAGTCTTCTTTTTCTACTTGCCTTGCTTTAATTCCTTCAAAAGTGACTGCATTTTCTTTTAAAATTTTTTGTGTTCCTTTATGTGGCGGATGGCCAACATGCCAATCTCCAGTTCCTGCAGAATCAATGACAATTTTCTCTTTAAGTCCCTCTTTTACGACAAGATCTCGAAAAATCGCTTCTGCCATCGGAGAACGGCAAATGTTCCCAAGACAAACAAACAATACTTGAACCATATTTTTGTTTCTTCCTTTCTTGGTGCATTTGTTTATATATACTTATAGTATAAACAACCAATTAGTGAATATAAAGGAAATCCCTACTAATTTAATGGGATTGAAAAGATTCATTAACGAAAATGATAAAAAATGTTAAGATAGCCTTATGTTATTTTAAAGGGGGACACTTCGGTGGATTTATCCGTAAAGTCAGAAGAAAACGTTGAATATATGGTCGAAGCTATTAAAGAAAAATTACGTATGGTTAATGCTGGAGCGATGAGAGCTGCTAGTTTTAACGAAGAAATGTACGAAGATTTACGTGACATTTATGATCATGTTATGAAACGTGAAACATTCAGCATTAGTGAAATGCAAGCTATTACAGAAGAATTAGGTACATTAATTAAAAAGTAAAAAAGCCTCTCTTATATGAGGCTCTTTTTTATTTCCAACAAATTCATGACAACTCATCTCTTTCCCTCAACCAACTGTAAAATATTGTACAATAGAAGTAGAACCTCATCTTAGATTTTTTCTCCATACATACTACTCACAAATAATAGCAACACTACCATTGCTAACTGTTTTTACTGGAGGTGCTTACTTATGAGCAATTGGTACAGTAAGACGAAAAATCAAACATTAATTGCCCTAGAAACAAACGAACAACACGGTTTAACAGATGAGATTGTAAGTGAACGTTTAAAGCAATACGGTTCTAATGAATTAGCTACAAAACAAAAACGCACTTTATGGCAGCGTATTTTCGCCCAAATTAATGACGTCCTCGTATATGTCCTTATTATTGCTGCCCTTATTTCTGCCTTTGTAGGTGAATGGGCGGATGCCAGTATTATCGCGCTCGTTGTAGTTTTAAATGCTGTTATCGGTGTTGTCCAAGAATCGAAAGCAGAACAAGCTTTAGAGGCATTGAAAAAGATGGCAACACCTAAAGCTATCGTCAAGAGAAATGGTGAACTAAAAGAAATTCCATCTGAGCACGTCGTTCCAGGGGATATCGTTATGCTCGACGCCGGACGATATATCCCATGCGATTTACGCCTTATCGAAACCGCAAATTTAAAAGTTGAAGAATCTGCTCTAACTGGTGAATCTGTCCCTGTTGATAAAGATGCAATCTACCACCCTTCCATGCAAAGTGATGAGCAAGTACCACTCGGCGACCAAAAAAACATGGCATTTATGTCCACTCTTGTAACATACGGAAGAGGCGTCGGTGTTGCTGTTGAAACTGGGATGAACTCACAAATTGGTAAGATTGCTACCCTTTTACATGAAGCAGACGATGATATGACACCACTTCAAAAAAGCTTAGCACAAGTTGGAAAATATTTAGGCTTTGTCGCTGTAGCTATTTGTATCCTTATGTTTCTCATCGGTTTTTTACAAGGCCGGGATACATTAGAAATGTTTATGACTGCTATTAGTTTAGCTGTTGCAGCTATTCCAGAAGGCTTGCCAGCTATCGTTTCCATCGTTCTTGCAATTGGTGTGCAACGTATGATTAAACAAAACGTTATCATTCGGAAACTACCAGCTGTTGAAGCCCTCGGTTCTGTCACAATTATTTGTTCAGATAAAACAGGTACGTTAACGCAAAATAAAATGACCGTTACTCACTTTTATAGTGATAACACATACGATCGCTTAGAAAGTTTAAATGTAAATAATGATGCGCAACGTCTATTGTTAGAAAATATGGTGCTATGTAATGATGCGTCTTACAATAACGAATCACAAACGGGAGACCCGACTGAAATTGCACTTCTCGTTGCTGGAACCACTTTTAACATGCAAAAAGATCATTTAGAAAAAATACATGAACGTGTTAACGAAGTACCTTTTGATTCAGATCGTAAAATGATGTCAACCGTACATATGTACAATGAAAGTTACTATAGCATGACGAAAGGCGCTATTGATAAACTCTTACCTCGATGTACCCATATTTTTAAAAACGGCAAAATCGAGATTTTAACTGATTCTGATAAAAATCAAATATTAGAAGCTGCCGGATCAATGTCTCAAGAAGCTTTAAGAGTACTTTCATTCGCATTTAAACAATACGATTCAAACGATGTGGATATAAATCATCTTGAAGAAAATCTTATCTTTATTGGTCTTGTCGGTATGATTGATCCACCACGAACTGAAGTGAAAGATTCAATTAAAGAATGTAAAAAAGCCGGTATTCGCACAGTTATGATTACTGGTGACCATAAAGATACCGCCTTTGCAATTGCCAAAGAACTTGGCATTGCTGAAGAAATATCGGAAATTATGATTGGAACTGAATTAGATAACATTTCTGATACAGAACTAGCTAACAAAATTAATCATTTAAATGTATTCGCTAGAGTCTCTCCAGAGCATAAAGTGAAAATTGTAAAGGCATTACGCGCAAAAGGAAATATCGTTTCTATGACTGGTGATGGTGTCAATGATGCACCATCTTTAAAGCAAGCTGATGTTGGCGTAGCGATGGGCATTACAGGAACAGACGTTGCAAAAGGGGCAGCAGATGTCGTGTTAACAGATGATAATTTCTCATCTATCGTGAAAGCCGTTGAAGAAGGTAGAAATATTTATCGCAACATAAAAAAATCAATTCTCTTCCTACTCTCTTGTAACTTCGGAGAAATTATCGCTTTATTTTTAGCCATTTTACTCGGCTGGGCGACACCACTACGACCTATTCACATTTTGTGGGTGAATTTAATTACAGATACACTGCCTGCATTATCACTTGGGGTTGATCCTGAAGACCCAGATGTGATGAAGGAAAAACCACGACATACGAAAGAAAGCTTATTTAGCGGCAGCGTTCCTTTCCTAATTTTCAATGGAGTTGTCATTGGACTTTTAACGCTAATAGCTTTTATCGCCGGAGCAAAATTCTATACTGGAGATACAAATTTATTCCCTCTTTTCCCAGAGCAAATTGATGACGATGCTCTATTACATGCTCAAACGATGGCATTTGTCGTTCTTAGTTTTTCTCAGCTCGTTCATTCATTTAACTTGCGTTCAAGAACAAAATCGATTTTTTCAATTGGGATCTTTACAAATAAATATTTAGTCTTCTCCCTCCTTATCGGTGTTCTTATGCAAGTTTGTATCATCTCCATCCCGCCCCTTGCAAATATATTCGGTGTACATGCATTAACGATGCGAGATTGGGGATTTGTTCTCTTATTAAGTATCATTCCGCTTGTTGTGAATGAAATCATTAAATTAGTGAAGAAAAACTAAAAGGCAATGAGGACTATTCCTCATTGCCTTTTCATTTACCCTTGTAATTCTTTTTTGATATTCTCTGTTAATGTAGCCATACGCTTACGGCTTTCTTCACGCTCACGTTTGTTTTGCTCTTCAATTTGTTGTGTTTCTTGCATACCTCTTGAAATAATGTTCCAAGTTTCCTCAAGTGTTTCCATCTTAATACTAGAAGAACCCGATAATCTCGCTACTTCTACACTTTGCGTTGCGATATTTTGTGCATTTTTCTTAAGTAATTCATTTGTACGGCGATCAAGTTCAGCCATAGAATCTGCAACAAGCTTTTGACGTTTGGCATTTACCGCTTGAATGATACCATTTTTAAAGATAGGAATCGTCGTAATAAATGCTGTATTGATTTTACCAATTAATTTATTATTACCACGTTGAATCATACGAATTTGTGGTGCTGTAAGTAACGCAACCATACGAGCTTTTTCTAAATCATCAATACGTTGCTCTAAAATTTCAACCGAGTTTTTAAGCGACTCTAATTCAATACCTGCTAATTGATCATTATTACGCACGCGCTCTTCATACATCGGAACTAACTCTGTATTTAAACGCTCTAACAACATTTCTCCTGCTACTACGTATTTTTCTAAGTCTAAATAATATTTTAAGTTTTGCTCATATAAACCATCTAACGTACCAATTGATTTTTTCATTTCATCTTGATACTTCGTAATTTCGACATACACTTTATCAATTTCACGGCCCATCGTTTGATACTTGCTAAAGATTTGTTCAATCATTTTATCCGCTTTTTTGAACATACGTGAGAAGAAACCACTTTTCTCTTCCGCAAAGTCTTTACTATCAAATCTGTCCATAATTTTACCAAGTTGCTTTAACAATTCACCAGAATCTTCTATTTTTGATAATGACATTGTATGTAAAATTTGATCAGCAAAACGTGAAATTTCCATAGAAGGTTCTTTTCCAAGTTCAATTAATTCCAGTTGGTCTTTAATATCTACTGCATTATAAATACGTTGCACATCTGCATCTTGTCTAAGTTGCAAGCGAACATCTTGTGCGGTTTGCTCATTCAATTCAGTTTTCGAATCTAGTACGACTGGGTTATTCATATGGTATTCTCCCTTTCCTTATAAAAATGGACGAAATAGTCCTTTTATTGTTTGTGATAAATTTTTATAGGCTGATGAACCATGAAACTCAAGATCGAAATTAACTTCTTCAAGCCAATGAGAATCAAATGCTCCCGCTTCAACATACGGTTCAATATCGTTTCTTCCTGTTGGATTGAAGTGGAATACATCTACTCCTATTTGATTTAAAAATAGTAATAAAACAGCGTCAGAACGAGTTAATTCTCCACTCTTCTCATTATTAAATATAACAATTTTTGGTACATCTTGTGAATAATCAAATTTCTCAAGCTGTTCTAAAATATTCGGTGGTATTTGAGAAAGTTGTGCGAAAACATATAGCGCTACATCTTGTTTCGTCTCTTTTGCAATTGGTTTACACATTTCACTTTCGCACGTATGGATAATCGCCTCTGCAATCCCATGTTGTAAACCTTCCGGTAAACGCTTATGCGGCCACCAATGGCTATTCATAATTAAATCAGGATGTAATTTCCCAGCTCGGTCCAATGCATCTCGATAATGATATTGGAAGTTTGCTTTTTGCTCTTTCGTAAATGGGAATGTATTAATTAGTAAACTATTATCAAATGATGTAACAGCCTTTAATCGTTGAAAATATTCTTTATCATTCTTTGAAACACCTGATATTTTCGCAAATAAAGAAGGGATATAAATATGTTTATTTTCAACAAAGAATGTTGGACGTACAAATGCCTTTTCTTTCGTAATTAAAAAGAGTTCATCATATGTCGTTTTTAACGTACGTGCTACAGGTGTATACGAACGGAATTGCCACGGTTTATATAATAGTGAATTATCGTGGTGAAGTACTTGTTCAATTTCTTTCGAAGCTTGATATGCTACTGTTGCAACACGCTCACGTCGACGATCAGGGAACGGTTCAAGCGAAATGCGACTTGAATGAGATACAACAAAAGTTCTTCCCTCTTCATCAATATTTTCAAATCCATCTTTTCCTTCGGGGTGATAATAAAGCACATCACAACCGAGCATAATAAGAAAATATAAGAAATATATACGGCTTTCCTGTGCATCACCATACCAAACGATACGCGGCATTTGTTTCTTATAATTAATCGTAGAAAACCACTTCGCTACGTAATTTTCACTTAGTTTAATTATGTCGATTAAGAAACGACGGAAGCCTTCTGTCTTTAACGACTGATTATGTTGCTTCTCATATAATTTCAATAGTGAAATAAACGTCGTATGTATGTAATGCTGTAAATCAGGATTGTCTACTTTCGGTAAAAGTTGTTTCCCAGATAAGTGTGCAACTAACCTATTTACTGTCAGACCATTGGGTGCTTCTTGATGTAATCCGAACACTTCTTGAATATGACGAAGCTTTTCCGAATCAATCACTTTGTTTAAATTTTGTTCGTGTAAAACTTCGATTCCTTTCGCTTCACTATAATCAAACAATTCATTAAAATATTCATCTACATCATTAGGAACGCCAAGGATTCGACATGCTATATAACTAAATTTCATCTCATTCTCTGTCAGCTCATATTGTGGACGTTTTTCTAAAAGCATTTCAAATTGCTTTAAATCTGATTCATCTTTTAATGCATATGGTTGAAGTGTAAAACGTGAAAACACAACAGTTCACCTCCAAAAACATTTACGTTTTTTCTAAGTCCTTCTTATATTATAAACTATTTTTGGTTATAAAAAATGGGCGCTCGCAAAACGAGCAAACCCATTTCAATTATTTATTGTCTTCTTTAGTAGCTGCAACTTCTTCTTTAGCTTGTCCAGAATTCTTCATGTAGTGAATTATAAATGTTGCTCCAAATGCTACAACTAAAATAATGAAGAACAGTGTATGACTAATATGAATATCAATTAGAGACAATAGCATTTTCGATGCGATAATTAAGATTAAAATATATGCTGTTGTTTCAAGCTCTGGAATACGCTCTAACAATTTTAAGAATACACCAGCGATACCACGCATCATTAAAATACCGAGCATTCCGCCTAATAATAGAATCCAAACTTCATTAGATACACCAAATGCAGCAAGTACGCTATCTACAGAGAACGCGATATCCATTAATTCAACCATCGCAACTGTTCCCCAGAAGACACCGAACATTCTAAAGAGAATACTATTTTGATTCATACCGTGAGCTTCGTCTTCTTCACTTGCACCTTTACGCTTATCAATAAAGTATTTTACTGATAACCAAGCAAGGTAAAGTGCACCAAGAAGTTTTACCCACCATAATTTAATTAAGAACATTCCGATTCCAATCGCAATAAAGCGGAATACATAAGCTCCAATAAGTCCATAGAATAATGCTTTTTTACGTTTCTCTTCCGGAAGGTGTTTTACCATTACTGCTAATACAAGTGCGTTATCAGCAGATAACAACCCTTCAAGTACAACAAGTGTACCAATTAATCCCCAAGATACTGGATCCTGCAACACTTTAATCCACATGTCCAAGTCAAAAAACTGAGCATACGTATCAAGGATTCCTTGCAAAATACTCATCTTACCTATATCCCCTATTCTTTGCTAGATTTATAGAAAGGTCAAAAAAAGGAAACGAATGTCGTTTCCTTTCTATGCATCCAAGCCATACGCTCTTACAAGCGCACCTAAACCACCTTGGAATCCACTTCCTACTGCATTAAACTTCCACTGTCCATTATGACGGTATAATTCACAAAAGACAACTGCTGTTTCGATGGAGAAATCTTCCCCTAAATCAAAACGAAGAACTTCTTCATTCGTTTCTTCATTCGCTAAACGAACGAACGCATTTCCTACTTGTCCAAAGTTTTGACTACGGCCTTCTGCATCATAAATCGTAACTGTAATAGCAATTTTGTGCACATCTGCTGGAACTTTCTTCAAATCTACAACAAGTTGCTCATCGTCACCTTCACCTTCACCTGTGCGGTTATCTCCTGTATGTAGAACAGATCCACAAGGAGACTGTAAATTATTATAGAAGATAAAATCAGTTTCCTTCGTACATTTTCCGTTCGCATCTAATAGGAATGCTGATGCATCTAAATCGAAATCTGATCCACCGTCGTAAGATTTAATATCCCACCCAAGACCAATTACTGCTTTTGTTAAACCAGGGCTTGTCTTACCTAAATCAATCTTCTGTCCTTTTTGCAATTGAATAACCATTTATATTCACCTCTATATTTTAATCTTAAAAAATATATCCATCAGTAAACATCTGTTTTATCGATGGATATATCAATCTATTACTCTACATCTAAACCGAAATTATTACATAGAGACGCTAATCCACCTTGGAATCCACTTCCGATTGCATTGAACTTCCATTCACCTGCATGACGGTATAGTTCACCTACTACTACCGCTGTTTCAATAGAGAAATCTTCTCCTAAATCGTAACGAATTAATTCTGCATTCTTTTCTTCATCTAAAATACGTACGAAAGAGTTAGAAACTTGTCCGAAGTTTTGGCTGCGTCCTTCTCCATCGTAAATTGTGATAGTGAAACAAATACGTTCGATATGTGCAGGTACATTTTTTAAATCTACTTTAATCGATTCGTCATCGCCTTCACCTTCGCCAGTTCGGTTATCTCCTAAATGCTCTACAGCACCATTTGCACCTTTTGGGTTATTATAGAAGACGAAATCCTCTGCACCTGAAACTTTACCGTTAGCACCTACTAAGAAAATACTAACATCTAAATCGAAATCGTTTTGTCCGTCATAACGATTCGTATCCCAACCAAGTCCTACAAGAACTTTTGAAAGACCTGGATTCGTTTTTGTTAAGTCTACCTTTTGTCCTTTTTTCAATGAAATTGATGCCATACACAATTCCTCCTCGGTTTATTTTATTGATAACGTGATACAATCTCACTTAAGTTTTTATCTTGTGTACCTTCTCCAACAGCTGAGAATTTCCATTCACTTCCGTGGCGATACATTTCACCTGCAATTAGAGTCGTTTTGCCAGCATAATTATCCGATAAATTATAGCGTGCTAATTCTTCACCAGTTTGCGGATTTTGAATACGAATATATGCATTACGAATCATCCCGAAATCTTGACGACGATTTACACAGTCATAAATATTTACAACGAATACTAAACGATTAATACGGCTCGGAACTTTATGTAATTCTACGAAAATTGTTTCGTCATCACCAGCGCCTTCGCCTGTTAAATTATCTCCTGAATGAATAATACTACCACAAGTAGAAAGTTTATTTCCGAAGTAAACTAAATCATTTTTGTTTAAAAAACGATCTCCTTCTAACATAACAACAGATGCATCACAATCTACATTTGGTTTACTTCCAAATAATGAAGACAGAAATCCACCTGATTGCCCAATTGGATCCCAGCCTAAGCCAACCTGTAGTTTTGCTACTTTTGGTTGTCCTTTCGTTAAATCGATCTTTTGACCTTTTTCTAAAATAATAGGCATGAAGTTTCTCCCTCTCTACAAAGCATTTTCCAAATCGGAAAATATTGTATTCTTCTCTTATATTGTAGCATTATTTACCTAGCGATAAAAAGGATAAATTCTCAGTTATATGAAAACATTCATATAATTTACTTATGATGATGTAAGAAGTGGTAAATAGCACCAATCATTCCTGCACAATTACCGTTTTGTGCAAGTTCAATCTCACAATTATTATAAATCTCTTGATTTAAGTATTTACTGACCTCTTCTTTTACTTCTTTTAAAAACTTATTTCCTCTATCGGTAATTCCTCCACCAATAATAATCGTTTCTGGATTGAAAATATAAGCAAGATTACTAATTCCGATTGCCAAATGTCTAAAGAAAATCCCAACTGCTTGAGCAACTTCTCTATCTCCTTTATCATACAACTCAAAAATTGTTCTCCCATTCCACTCACCTTTGCCTTTATACTTTCTGACAAGACGAATTAATCCTGAAATCGAGGCAACCTCTTCAAACGTTTTTCCTTCTATTAACATATTCCCCCATTCACCAGCACTAAATGAATTTCCTCGGTACAATTCTCCATCTATAAAAATCGCTCCCCCAATCCCTGTTCCGAGGGTGAGCATAATAAAATTCTCTTTCTCTCTTCCACTACCATTCCATTTTTCTCCAAACGCTGCACAATTCACATCATTGTCAATCGATACTGAAACTTTTAATATCTCTTGCAATCTATCAATAATAGGAATAGTACTATATCCTGGAATATGATCCGCACCTCCCGTCACAATTCCTTTGTTAATATCAACAATTCCCGCAGTGCTAATACCAATTCCTACAATAGTATGTTCATTCATTATTTTTTTGGATACATATATAAGTTTTTGAATAATTTGTTCTCCACCTAAATGAATTTCTGTTGGAACTGTTTGATGCTTTCGTACTGTTCCTGTTTCTGAAACAATCCCATATTTAATTTGTGTACCACCAACATCAAATGCAATATATTCTTTCATCTGCTGTCACTTCCTCTATTATAATGAGTCTGAAACTCCCCACGCTCTACTTATTATAAAAAATTTACACTAACTCTTTTCTCTCTTTAGAAATACTCCACCTTTTTCTATATATAGTTTTTTTTGTATAAAACTCTTTTTCCTAAGAAATATTACAAAGGGATGTATTTTAGATGGAATATTAATTTCTTAGGAGGAAAACCATGAAGAAAATCTTCATTTTAGCCTCAACACTCTCTTTATCTTTTTTTAGCGGTTTAAATATCGGTAATGCAGCAACAGAAAACTTCTCTCCAGCAATAAACGCAATTGTACAAAATAACGATCATTTAGTAGAAGGTAACTCGAAAGATAATAATAAACCACCAGGAAACGGTGGTTCTCAGGACGATAGTGGCTCTGGTGGCAGTGGTTCTGGTGGTAACAGTTCTGGTGGCAGTGGTTCTGGCGGCAGTGGCTCTGGCGGCAATGGTTCTGGTGGTAACAGTTCTGGTGGCAGTGGTTCTGGCGGCAATGACTCTGGTGACAACGGTTCTGGCGGCAGTGGCTCTGGCGGCAATGGTTCTGATAGCAATGGTTCTGGTGGTAACGGTTCTGGTGGCAATGGTTCTGGCGGCAATGGCTCTGGTAGCAATGGTTCTGGTGGTAACGGTTCTGGTGGCAGTGGCTCTGGTGACAACGGTTCTGGTGGCAATAGCTCTGGTGGCAATGGTTCTGGTGGCAACGGTTCTGGTGGCAATAGCTCTGGTGGCAATGGTTCTGGTAGCAATGGTTCTGGTAGCAATGGCTCTGGTGGCAATGGCTCTGGTGACAATGGTTCTAGTGGTAGCGGTTCTGATGGCAGTGGCTCTCAAGGTGGCAACCGTGTTAAAGGCGATAGTAATTCTCAGGGTGGCAACTGTTCTCAAGGTGGTAATGTAAAAGATAATACGAAAAAACAAGGTGATAAATTACCGAATACAGCAACACATTATCCTACATCTATTTTAATGGGACTTTCAACATTCCTAATCGGTATGTTACTATTTATTCGCCGTAAAAACGTAAAATAAGAACAACATCCTTCCATCTAAATAACACATGAAATAATGTATAAAACTAAAAAGGACTTTGGATTGCATTTTATTATGCAGTCCAAAGTCCTTTTTATCACCTATCAGAAAAAGTATTAATACGCTTTTCCCCAATACACCATTTGTTTAGCGTCTTTACCACAACAAATACATTCTTCAGCTAAATGCTCTTGCTCAAAAGGCATACAACGTGAAGATACTCCAACTTCTTCTTTTAGTTTCTCTTCACAAGTTAATTCTCCGCACCACATTGCCTTAATAAATCCTTGTTTTTCGTCAGCTATTTTTTTCATCTCTTCGAAATTTGTCGCAACATACGTATTTTCATCACGAAATACTTTTGCTTTATTAAATAAAGAAATATGAATTTCTTCAAGTAATGCTGGAATACGTTCTTCTAATTGATCCATTGGTACAAACTCTTTTTCCTTCGTATCTCTTCTTACAAGTACAACTTGTTTCTTTTCAATATCTTTAGGGCCAACTTCTAATCGAATTGGAATCCCCTTCATTTCATACTCATTAAATTTCCAGCCTGGTGTTTTATTACTAGCATCTATTTTTACTCGTGCAACCTTTTGAATATGTGCTTGTAACTCTGTTGCTTTTGCTAAAACTCCTTCTTTATGCTGAGCAATTGGTACAATAACAACTTGCACTGGAGCGACTTTTGGTGGCATTACAAGTCCATTATTATCACTATGAACCATTATTAGCCCGCCTATCATTCTTGTTGATACACCCCAAGATGTTTGGTGCACATATTGCCACTTACCGTTACGATCTAAAAACTTAATATCAAATGCTTCTGAGAAATTCGTCCCAAAGTTATGAGAGGTTCCTGTTTGAAGTGCTTTTCCATCATGCATTAAACTTTCAATTGTATAAGTTGCCTTTGCTCCAGCAAACTTCTCTTTTTCTGTTTTTTGTCCTTTAATAACTGGTATTGCTAAATAATCCTCACAGAAAGAAGCATATAAGTTTAAAATATTTAATGTTTCAGCCTGCGATTCTTCTGCCGTTTCATGGATTGTATGACCCTCTTGCCATAAAAATTCAGTCGTACGAAGGAACGGCCTAGTTGTCTTCTCCCAACGAACTACTGAACACCACTGATTATATAACTTTGGCAAATCATTATAGGATTGCACAATTTTTGAAAAGTGCTCACAGAATAAAGTTTCAGATGTAGGACGTACACAAAGTCTTTCCGCTAACTTTTCATCTCCACCATGCGTAACCCATGCTACTTCAGGAGCAAATCCTTCAACATGATCCTTCTCTTTTTGCAATAAACTCTCTGGGATAAACATTGGCATATATACATTTTCATGGCCAGTTCCTTTTAACTTCTCATCCATCACCTTCTGCATATTCTCCCATAAGGCATAACCATACGGACGTAAAATCATGCACCCTTTTACACTTGAATAATCAACAAGTTCGGCTTTTTTTACAATATCGGTATACCACTGCGCAAAGTCCTCTTCCATCTTCGTAATGGCTTGCACTTGTTCTTTTGCCATAGTCAGTCTTCCTCCTTCTAGAAAATACAAAAAAGCCCGCATCCCTAAATAGGGACCGAGCTTTGCCGGCGTTACCACCCTGATTCATGCACAAAAATTGCGCATGCTCTCTTTTTGATAACGGGAAATTCCCGCTGCATATGCAGAACTCAAAGGCAGGTTCCATATTACCTTTTTAAGAATCTTTCAGCCTGACGGATTCTCTCTCTGCTAAAAAGGTTGAACATGTACTAATCCTTTTTCATCGTTATAACGAAATAAATTTATTGATTATCATAATACAAATTCTTTTTTTAAACAATAGCTAATTTTCTTATTTTTATATATTCTTTTCATTTTTTGCAGTTTTATACGTAGCTTTTCCGCGTAATTTTCACAAGTTGATGTGCAATCATACCGATAAGTGTACCAAGTAGGACGAAGAAACCAATAAATCCATATCCCATTCCTTCCCACCCACCAATGACCATCATTGTAACAGGAAAGGACGCTAAACAAAGAAGTATTAAACTAAGTGCAAATATAATATCAAACTGTTTGTCTGGAAACCGTTTCTTTAGTAAATATGAAATAGCAAATACAAGGATAATTGTGATTCCGCCAATGATGTAAAAGATACCAAATCCATCTAACCAATCCATAGTGTTTCCTCCTTCCATAGATTCCCTTATACTTAATTATATGTTTAATTTTTCTGAAAATAAATAATAAATTTTCACCTAAAAATATATTTTTATTACTAGGCATTAATAGCAATATATAATAATAGGTTTTATATAATCAGGAGGGAACTTTATGGATAAAGCATTAACAAACCACGTCATTATTTTATCATTCGACTGTTTATCAGCTTTAGATTTTCCTATACTACAAAAACTACCTCATTTCCAATCTCTAATAAAAAAGGGCACGATTGTCGAAAAAGTAGAACCAATTTATCCTTCTGTAACATATCCAAGCCACTCAACAATCGTAACTGGTAATTACCCTAACAAGCACGGTGTTGTTAGCAATACGTTACTTCAACCAGGGCGTGAATCACCTGATTGGCATTGGTATCGAAAATCAATAAAAGGAACAACATTGTATGATGAAGCGCGCAAAGCAAATTTAACGACAGCTGCCCTTCTATGGCCTGTTACTGGAAGAGCGAACATCGATTACAATTTACCAGAAATTTTTCCAAATAGACCTTGGCAAAATCAAGTGTTAGTTTCCTTATTTAGCGGTAGCCCGCTATATCAATTAGATTTAAATCGTCGTTTCGGCCATATAAGAAATGGTTTATCACAACCAGAGCTGGATGATTTCGTCCTCGCCTCTGCTGTGCATACAATCCAGACGAAAAAGCCTAATGTCATGTTCGTACATTTCACCGATTTAGACACACAAAGACACTATCACGGCTTTGAATCTAACGAAACAATAGCTGCTATCCAGAGGCACGACGGACGTCTAGGGAAAATTATTCAAGCACTAAAAGAAAGTGACCTATACGAAGAAAGTACAATTATTGCCCTTGGTGATCATAGCGCTTTAAGTGAAAACAAATCCATCCAATTAAATGTGCTATTCCATCAAAGAGGACTTATATCTCTTAATAAAAAAGGAAAATTAGTAGACTGGAAAGCCTATTGCCAAAGTTGCGACGGCTCTGCCTATGTATATGTAAAGGACAAAAATGATACGGATACAATTCGGGAGGTACAACTACTCCTTGAAGAACTACTTCAAAATAAACAAAACGGAATTGAATTTATACTTCTTGATGAAGCTGCCAAAGACTGCGGTGCAGACGGTAATTGTTTATTCATGTTAGAAGCACGAGAAGGGTATTATTTCACTGAAAACTATACAGGAGATTTTATAAAAGAAATTACTGAAAAAGATGTTACGCCTAGTAAAAAATATACATTTGGTACGCATGGATACTCTCCAACAAAACCTAACTATGAAACAATTTTTATCGCTGCTGGGAAAGGAATAAAAAGTGGCGTTACCGTCCCGTATATGAGACTTATTGATGAAGGTCCAACTATCGCTAGACTACTCGGTTTACACTTAGGTGAAACAGACGGAGCAATTGTAGAGGATTTACTCCAATTGTAAAGAACTGTGTATATATGTAAAAGTTATGTAAAATTCATCACTGTTTCTCTTTTTATAATTTTTATTTTTGTACACTGTTAGTAAAACAAATTTAAGGGGGAACATTATATGAAAAAAATGTCCAGACAAGAAAAAAGCTGGATATTATACGATTGGGCGAACTCGGTATATTCGCTCGTCATTACAACTGCATTATTTCCAATTTACTTTAAAGCAGCTGCAAAAGAAGCTGGACTATCCGGGGCAACTTCAACAGCATATTGGGGATATGCAAACTCGTTCGCAACACTTTTAATTTCTATACTTGCTCCTATTCTCGGCACAGTTGCTGATTATAAAGGATTTAAAAAACGATTTTTCACATTCTTCTTTGGACTCGGTATCGTATTTACAAGTATGTTAGCAGTCGTTCCAACATCTCAGTGGTACTTATTATTAGGATGCTATATGCTCGCCTTAGTCGGTTTTGCTGGAGCAAACATTTTTTATGATGCATTTTTAGTAGATGTCACTTCTGAAGATAGAATGGACCGAATTTCTACAAGAGGATTTGCATTAGGTTATATCGGGAGTACAATTCCTTTTATCGGTTGTATCGCTCTTATTATTCTTTCTCAAAAAGGAACTATCCCTTTATCTGTTGGTATTGCTAGTCAAATTTCATTTGCGATAACAGCTCTTTGGTGGGGGTTATTTACAATTCCAATGCTAAAAAACGTAGAGCAAACGCACTATATTGAACGTCACCCTAGACCAATTACAATGAGCTTCAAACGCCTTGCTGCTACTTTTAAAAATATTAAAGAATATAAAACTGTATTTATGTTTCTAATCGCTTACTTTTTCTATATTGACGGAGTCGATACAATTATTACTATGTCTACCGCTTACGGAACCGATCTCGGTATTAGTGCAACTAATCTATTAATCATATTATTTGTAACACAAATTGTCGCTTGTCCATTTGCTTTATTATACGGAAAATTATCAGCAACATTCACAGGTAAAAAAATGCTATATGTCGGTATCATTATTTATATCATCATTTGCATATATGCTTATTTCTTAAAAACGACACTTGATTTTTGGATTTTAGCAATGTTAGTTGCTACATCTCAAGGTGGTATTCAAGCACTAAGTCGTTCATACTTTGCAAAACTAGTACCAAAAGAATCTGCTAATGAATTCTTCGGATTTTATAATATATTTGGGAAGTTTGCCGCAATTATGGGTCCGGTATTAGTCGGTGTTACAACGCAATTAACAGGAAAAACAAACGCTGGTGTTCTTAGTATTATTGTTCTGTTTATTATAGGAGGATTCTTACTAACTAGAGTTCCAGAAAATAACACATCCGTTACACCACCTAGTCAAAAGACTAAAACGCTATAAGAAAAGATCCTCTTCTCATAAGAAGAGAATCTTTTTTATTTTTAAAGGTGCGCCTTATAATGAACGACTCTACTGCTTGTACAAAAATAATTTATCAACAGTTGTTCCTAATACTTCAGCTAAACGGAATGCTAACGCTAAACTTGGATCATATTTATTATTCTCAATTGCATTTATCGTTTGTCTAGAAACCTTACATTTATCAGCTAATGCGCCTTGTGAAATATTATTTTCAGTGCGTAATTCATAGATTTGATTTTTCACACCATTGCTCCTAACCTGTAAAATCGTTTTTACAACATCAGTATATAATTGGCTCATATAGTTGTCAAAAGTTCCTCAAAGAAAAAGGGAGCAATATTGCTCCCTTACAATAGTTATTTCGAAGCTAACGAATTTGTTAGTGCCTCTTTATTAGCAACATCTTCTTTTTTTATTTGCATACGTAGAACTGGCCCTATCGCTAATAAAATAAGTGCCATTGCTATACAAAACACAGTAACTAGTGAAGTTAGTTCCTTTAATCCTCCAGCTAGTGAAGTTCCAATTAGCATTGCCCCCATAAACAGTGGTAAAATCGTCCCATTTACTCTTCCAACCATATTTTCTGGTACAAGTTGAATCATAAGCGTACCGA
Source organism: Bacillus sp. FAU20 (assembly GCF_056033865.1). Classification (NCBI taxonomy): domain Bacteria; kingdom Bacillati; phylum Bacillota; class Bacilli; order Caryophanales; family Bacillaceae; genus Bacillus; species Bacillus sp. FAU20. Next base: position 106,784 of record NZ_JBVYHY010000027.1, on the reverse strand, counting down.
CAACAATATTAACACAAGCTAAACAAATACCTGTTCCAAATCTCATGAAACTAGTAATCCAAAATGATGTAGATAGCCCTTCTACTAAAAATGAAATCGCTAATATGCCCATACCGAATACAAACATCTTTTTCGGATTCACTTTTGAAGCGAAAATTGCAGCAACAATACCACCAATTAACATACCTATTCCATCAGCTGCAGCTAAATATTGAACTGCTTCCTTTTCCATTCCAAGGCGCTCTATTACAAGAAATACCTCTAATGGAGTTGTTAATCCAACAGCTAAGCCTATAATGGTGAAAGTGATCGTAATCATACGTAAATTTTTCGTATGAAGAACATACTTCCAACCTTCTTTTATATCATTTTTTAATGAATCTCTCGCCACTTGCTCTTTTTCAACCCATTTTGGTAAGAATGAAAGGGCGATAGCAGATAACAAAAATAAAATGATTAAGCTATATAGTGACGTAAATAAACCAAGTTGTGTATACACAAGCGATCCTACCACTGGTCCAAAAATCAGAAATAATGACTGTAATGTTTGGTTAAATGCAATCGCATTTGCTACCTCTTCTTCTTTTACATAGCGCTTAAATATACGCGAAGATGAGGGCTGAGAAAACTGACCTACAATCGCGGAAATGAGTGTTGCAAAAAATATAGCCTGCCAATAATCCATTTTTAACAACAAGACAATTCCTATAATAGACAGTACACTTAATACATCTCCAGCGACCATTGTTCTTTTCGGATTCCAGCGATCAGCTAGCGCACCACCGATAAACGAGAAAATAAAAATAGGTGCATATTCCATAACTGATAACAACGAAACAGAAACTGGATCATTATTCGTTCGCTCCATTATAAAATACAAAAGAGCCATATTTCTGATCCAAATTGCAAATTGTTGTAAAATATCAGACGCCATAACGAGCATAAATGCTCGGTTTTTAAATAAAGCGTTCATTTTCATTCCCCTTTCACAAACCGACCGTTCGGTCTAATTTATTTTGTAAGAAAAGCAACTGACCTATTATTCAGCTGCCATTCCTTTTAACAATACATCTATTGCCTTTTTATAAATACGTTTCAGCTCTTTATAATCTAATTCGTAGTAAAGCACTCCAAGTCCTGATAATAATCCGTTTACAATATACATAAGATCACGAGTATTATCTTCACGGAACTCTCCAGACTGTATACCTACTTCAATTAATTTCTCAAACATAACATATGATTCTCTAGTTAAAGCTAACAGTTCATCCAGAATCTCTTTACTTACAACTTGGCTCATAGAGAATTCCTCTATTGCATTTGAAATTGGTTGCTGTATGTCCTCTACATGATATTCCGCGAGACCATATAGTTTTTCAGTACTAGTGCTATACAACTTCTCTTTTTCATTCCATTTTTCAATCCAATCATACGTATGCTGTTTCACTACAAATAAAAATAATTCTTCTTTACTTTTAAAGTGATAATAAATACTTCCTTTACTTCGCTCTGTAATTTCACAAATCTCTTCCATAGATGTAGCTGCGTAGCCCTTCTGTGAAAATAGACTTTCTGCTTTATATGCAATTTCTTTCTTTATCTCTTCTGCGCTTCTTCTCATATTCACACCTCTTTAAACCGACCGTTCAGTCTAATAATAACAAATCAAAAACCTCTATCGCAAGAGGCTATATTCCTTATTTAAGAAAACGTACTTTCAAACCAAGTTCGAATCATATGTATGGTTCCAAATTTAAATGCTAATTTAACAAGAAATACGCCTCCCGCAGCTAATAAAAATAACACTACTTTCCCCTTATTTTTCACTTTCGGTTCCCTTTTCATTTCCATTCCCCTTAGTATGTTAAAAATATTAATCAAACGTTTGTTTAACTGTGTTTATGCATATGTAAGCCGACTAATCAAACGTTTGTTTAAAAAGAAATACGCCTATATAAGGCGCATTTTCATCAATCACCACCGCCACCGCAGCTTCCTCCGCTATCTCCCCCAAAAGACCCTCCACAATCATGTGAGCCGCCATCATGCGAGCTATCATTATCAGATCCAGCAAAGAAAAATAATGGTGATGAGCTGTTAGATGAATTATGAATGTTATTTTGTTTTGTAAGATTTACCTTCTTTTTGTTCGATCGAACTGCTGTTACGATTATTCCAACTACAACAAATAATAGTATGACAATAATAAATTCCATATAAAAGCCTCCCTTATTCCTCGAATAATTGAATGGTTCTTTCTAGATTTTCAAGTGAAATGAAGCGTGATTCACGAAGAATTTCTTTTCCATTATGAAATAATAAAATTGTTGGCCCTGTAAATACTCCATATCGCCCCGCAATCTCTTGCATATCTTGTAGTAATATCTCTATTTTCTCTACGTAATCATAATTCTCTAATACGCAATTTACTTTTCTTAGCATAACATCACAAACACCACAATTTTCCGTTTTAATAAACAGAAGTACCAATTGTTGTTCTTCGATATAGGTCGCTAATTCTTCTATCGTTTTAAATGTATTCATCTTATCCCTCTCAGCGTAATTTACGAAATACTTTGTCTTGATACATACGAAAAGCTGAACTATCTTTAATCTTTCTCTTTTCCATTACCTGCTGAAAACGCAGAGTTTTTGCTGTTAACTCTTCTCGTAATTTCTTTCTCTCTTCTTCATCATAACAGCAAGCAATTAGATCCTCTATTTTTAATATATCTTTTTGTAGTTCCATTTCTGGTGGAATCATTCCCGCATTTTTTAAAATTTTATAACTCATTCTAAGTTCTGGAGGTACCATTGAAAGATCTTCTAATTGTAGTGGTTTTCCTTTTCCCGGAAGATAATCAAGATCACCATTCCGTATTGCTTGTCGAATTTTTTCTTCAGCAATGTTCAAAAACACATCCACACTATTCCCTCCTTTACATATTTTTACTATTATTTTACATGATATTTCCTTATCTTTCTACGTCTTTAATAATTGGCTCTATACAATTTTTTCTCAAATTTATTTATAATGAGCTTTTTCCTCCCATACCGATTTTTCGTTTTCATATATAGTTTGTATTCAAGCCTTTTTGTATTGAGAAAGTCTTTTTCAACTTAATAAAGCGTTTACACTAAATCTTACATTTGTTACGATTTAATCACCCCCAGCTCCCTTGTATAGACTTCGTGATGTCTGATCATTTTATCTAGACGTTTCACACGTCTAGATTCATTTTGATTTATTGGCGTATGCCTTTAAATATATCTTTTATTTTGAAAGGAGAAATGGCTATGAGGTCTCAAAAATTCACACTGCTATTACTATCCATACTACTTTTCTTACCTCTTTTTCTCACAAATTTTATTACTCCAAATCTCGCATTAGCAGATTCACCAAAGCAAAGTCAAAAAATTGTTGGGTACTTTCCTTCGTGGGGGGTTTACGGACGTAATTATCAAGTTGCTGACATTGATGCATCAAAACTTACTCACCTTAACTATGCTTTCGCGGATATTTGTTGGAATGGAAAACATGGAAACCCTTCTACTCATCCTGATAATCCAAATAAACAAACGTGGAACTGTAAAGAATCTGGTGTACCATTGCAAAATAAAGAGGTTCCTAATGGTACTCTCGTACTCGGGGAACCATGGGCTGATGTTACCAAATCGTATCCTGGCTCAGGGACAACTTGGGAAGATTGCGATAAATATGCCCGTTGCGGAAATTTCGGTGAACTAAAACGATTAAAAGCTAAATATCCTCACTTAAAAACAATTATTTCCGTTGGTGGCTGGACTTGGTCTAACCGCTTTTCTGATATGGCCGCTGATGAAAAAACAAGAAAAGTATTTGCTGACTCTACAGTAGCTTTTCTTCGCGCATATGGGTTTGATGGCGTAGATTTAGACTGGGAATATCCGGGCGTTGAAACGATTCCTGGTGGTAGTTATCGTCCTGAAGATAAACAAAATTTCACTCTCCTTCTTCAAGACGTCCGAAATGCTTTGAATAAAGCAGGTGCTGAAGATGGCAAACAATATTTACTAACAATCGCTTCAGGCGCAAGCCAACGCTACGCTGATCATACAGAGCTAAAGAAAATTTCTCAAATACTCGATTGGATTAATATTATGACATATGATTTCCACGGCGGATGGGAAGCTACTTCTAATCATAATGCAGCTCTATATAAGGATCCAAATGACCCAGCAGCAAATACGAATTTTTACGTAGATGGTGCTATAAATGTTTATACAAATGAAGGTGTTCCAGTCGATAAACTAGTATTAGGCGTACCCTTTTACGGACGTGGCTGGAAAAGTTGTGGCAAGGAAAATAACGGACAATATCAACCTTGCAAACCAGGTAGTGATGGGAAACTTGCTTCTAAAGGTACTTGGGATGATTATTCTACCGGTGACACGGGTGTGTATGATTACGGTGATTTAGCAGCCAATTACGTTAATAAAAATGGTTTTGTACGCTACTGGAATGACACAGCTAAAGTACCTTATTTATATAATGCAACTACAGGCACATTTATTAGCTACGATGACAATGAATCTATGAAATACAAAACAGACTATATAAAGACGAAAGGTTTAAGTGGAGCAATGTTTTGGGAACTAAGCGGAGATTGCCGTACAAGTCCAAAATATAGTTGCAGTGGTCCAAAATTACTTGATACGCTAGTAAAAGAATTACTTGGTGGACCTATTAGTCAAAAAGATACTGAGCCACCAACGAATGTTAAAAACATTGTAGTTACGAATAAAAATTCAAATTCAGTTCAATTAAACTGGACTGCATCTACTGATAACGTAGGAGTTACGGAATATGAAATTACTGCTGGAGAAGAGAAATGGAGTACAACAACAAATAGCATTACAATTAAAAACTTAAAACCTAATACAGAATACACATTTTCAGTAATTGCCGAAGATGCTGCTGGAAATAAATCACAACCTACCGCTCTTACTGTCAAAACGGATGAAGCTAATACGACACCTCCTGATGGAAATGGCACTGCTACATTTTCAGTCACTTCGAATTGGGGCAGCGGTTATAACTTCTCGATTATAATCAAAAATAATGGAACGACTCCTATTAAAAATTGGAAATTAGAATTTGATTATAGCGGCAATTTAACACAAGTTTGGGATTCTAAAATTAGTAGTAAAACAAATAACCATTATGTAATTACGAACGCAGGATGGAATGGCGAAATTCCTCCTAGTGGATCTATTACAATTGGCGGTGCAGGAACGGGTAATCCTGCCGAACTTTTAAATGCCGTAATTAGCGAAAACTAGACGTAATATCCATTAATTCTTTCACTAAAGTTTGAATTTAGGTTTGAGCAATACCTCCTAAATTCAAACTTTTAATTTTATGAAAAATAAAAAAATAAAATAAACTATTATAATTATATTTAGTTTATATATGAAGTTTATATGAAGTTCATTTGAATTTTAAATGAATTCCCTTTAATTTCTATTGTCTTCCTATAATATCCATATTATCCTTTACATATAGGAATTATTTTCATTCCATTTTGAACTATCTATATATATAAAGAAAGATAGTCACCTGTTAGGGAAAGGCTTTCGTATTATTATAAATATAACAAAAGAAAAAGCACGCTTATAAGCGCACCATAAGAGTGCTTCTTCATACAATTCTCATGTAAGAGTTCTCGAAAATCATGTTAATCACAAAGAAAAGGCATTAGCTCATAAAAGCTAATGCCTTTTCTTTATTCATATTGTTCAGCATTCCAATCTTCTATATTCCATACTTTTGTTATCCACGATTCATAGAAAGAAGGTTCATGTGAGACAATTAAAACCGTTCCTTTGTATTGTTGTAACGCTTCCTGTAAAGCCATCTTAGTTTCTACATCCAAATGATTAGTCGGTTCGTCTAAAATTAAAACATCAGCTTTTTCTATTTTTTCATATAAGGAGCTAACACACTTAAAATCTCTTCTTTATCCTTTTTTAATTCGAGTGATGTTAACATATCCATCGTTCTCGGCCTAGGTAATTTCACTTGTACCTCGCCAACTATTGACGCTGGTCTTTGAGATAAAATAAATAAACGGTCAGACAGCAAGATTGCCTCATCTAAGTCATGTGTCACCATAACGATTGTTTGCTTCTCTTGATGCCAAGAGTTTAAAAGCCAGCTATGTACTTCCATTTTTGTAAATGCATCTAACTTTCCAAAAGGCTCATCAAGCAGCATAATTGGCTTTTCACATAAATAGGTGCGCAGAAAACTAATTCTTTGACGCATACCACCAGACAATTCATCTGGATAATGGTCTGCATATTCATCTAGTTCGAACTGCTTTAATGCTTCCATTCCTTCTGTCAGTCTTTGTTTTTTCGGCTTTCCTTCAATTTCTAACGGAAGAACGATATTTTGCAAAGCTGATCGCCACGGTAGTAATAAATCTTGTTGTGGCATATAACTAACAACATCTTGCTCTTGTACTTGCTTATCGTTATACGTTACATTCCCGCTTGTTGGTTTTTCAACATTTGCAATCATGTTTAATAATGTGCTTTTCCCGCAACCACTCGGGCCTACAAAGGAGACAAACTCTCCCTCTTGTATAGAGGCACTAATCTTCTCTAGTACATTCTTTCCATCGAAAGATTTCACTATATTTTTTATTTGTAATCCGCTCATTTTTCACTTGGAAGGAATTCATTTGTAAAAGCATCTTTTACATCGATTTTCTTTTTAATAACTTTGTTGTCATATAAGAAATTCATGTAATTCGTCCAAATTTCTTCCTTCTGTACTCCCCATGCTTTAGCATCATCTTGATACTTCGTACTTAACCATTTTTGGCTTTCTTGAACTAAATCTTTATTTACATCTGGAACAGCTTTAATTAAAATATCAGCAGCTTCTTTCGGTTCCTTAATTGCAAAATTATAACCTTCTGTTGTTGCACTCATAAACTTTTTCACAAAGTCTTTATCTTGCTTCGTATGTTTTTCACTCGTAATAATAACAGGACTATAGAAATCAAGCGCTGGGTCTAAGTCTTTTACCATAATCGTATTTAACTCTTTTCCTTGGCGCTTCGCTTCAATTCCATCCCATCCGTAATAAATCCATTCAAAGTCTGCATCACGGCCGATTGATTTAAAGAAATCGGTTTGTCCTAAGATGATTTTTTCAACTTTATTAAAATCAGCTTGATGCTTATCCATAATCGTCTTTAATGTCGCTTCTTCTGCTGGTCCTCCCCAGCCGCCGTAACGTTTACCTTCAAAATCTTTCGGTGACGTCATATTATCTTTCTTAAGTGATGCAAATGCTGAAGTGTTATGCTGAATAATCGCTCCGACAGATACAACAGGAATCCCTTCCACACGAGCCAACGTTACATTTTCTTGTGCGCTTATTGCGAAGTCAGCTTTTCCTGATGCTATCATTTGCTCTGCTGTTACATTGTCACCCGGTTGAATAATTTCTACATCTAATCCTTGCTTTTTGTAATAATCTTTCGTTTGTGCTACATATAAGCCAGTATGATTCGTATTTGGAAACCAATCTAATACTACTTTTACTTTTTGATCTTTACTTTTACTTTCTTCTTTCTTCGCCGGATTACATCCAGCCACACCTACCGCTACTAAGGCAGCTAACATAACTTTCAAACCTTTTTTCATTTTCTGCCGTCCTTTCTATATATCCATGGTGCTGTTATTCTTGCCATAAACTCTACGATAAAATACAGGCACAATGTCACCATAACGATGATTGCTGCAACACCAAATACTCGGGCAGTCAAAAAAGATTTTGTAGCCCTCGTAAGCATAACGCCTAATCCTTCACTTGCACCGAGCCATTCTCCGATAATTGCCCCCATTACGCTATATGTAACTGCAATTTTTAAGCCTGAGAAAAAGTATGGAAGCACTGCTGGAAATTTTACTTTCTGGTAAACTTGCCATTTCGTCGCCTTCATTGTTTGTAACAGCTTCAACATGTTTTTATCTACTGTTTGAAAACCTTCTAAAATACTAAGCGCAATTGGGAAGAAACAAACGAGTATTACGACCATTACTTTCGGCAACATCCCATATCCAAACCAAATAATAAATAGTGGTGCAAGTACAACAATTGGAATTGTTTGCGAAATAACGAGCAATGGATTTATTAAAATACGAAATAACGGTATAACGTCCATAATAATTGCGATGCTCGTCCCCAATAAAATTGCAAAGAATAGTCCAATTATAACTTCCTGCAGTGTTTGCATCGTATTTGGTAATAGTAAATCTTTCATCCCAATTAATTCTTGAACAATGGCAGAAGGCTTTGGTAAAATCCACGGTTCGATTTTAAATAATGAAACAGATCCTTCCCATATCGCAATGAGAAGGATAAGCCAAATAGTTGTAATAAGTTTAGATTGCTTCTGGTTTTGCATATTCATCACGGTACTTCCAAACCTTTTCATCTATCGTTACACCAGTGCTTGGACGATAATGGATTTTAATAGAAGTAATCACTTCTTCTGCTCCAGCATCGACGCAAGCTTGTTGTGCACGTTTAACGACATCAAGAAGTACATCTAATTCTCCTTCCAAAGTTGTTTCCATTGCCCCTACTTCATAACGAACTCCCGATTGTTGCACAACTTCAATTGCTTTATCGACAACAGAATATACATCTTTCGTTTTCGCTTGTGGTACTACTGAAAATGACATTGTAACTTGTTGTGACATAATAAAATCCCCCTTATAAAATTAAATTTCAAAAATAAGAAAAGGCTTTCCTACTGCGTAGGAAAGCCTTGTATGCAAGTTATTATAGAATAACATATGCTACATCACTTTAAGTAACTCCCTACGCTGGCATTATCCAGATCAGGTTGAGGGTCGATGTTTACTTACATCCTCTCAGCCAATTGGCTCCCCGGTCCTTAATTCGTTTTCATTGTAGCATGATTTATTTTATTGAACAAACAAAAGCATGCATAATCATTTCATTATTTTTGGAAAATATCCAACTTTTTCACCATAAGCTAATAACTGCTGTATAAATTCTTTATTAATTGCTGGTACTTTCAATTCTTTTTTCTTAATCCATTCATTCGTTCTACGCGTCCCCATTACAATTTCAGATTGCTGTGCTCCATCTCCTGCAACTTGAGAAGCAATTAACTCTGCTATTACTTCATTTCCCTTTGCTAATTCAAGTCCGGCATTTTCATATTCTGAAAGTGGAACCATTTCAAGATTGTATCCACACTCTCCAATTAGCTGTATAAATTGTTCAAACTCAATTTGATGTGGATGACAAATATGTAACGTCTCTCCTACAATTTGCGCATCTTGTAAATACGATACAATTGATTTACTAGCAAAATCAATTGGTGTGAAATCAACTTTCCACTTCACATTTGGTGCTTTCCCAATTAATAGCATTGTTTTAATAAGACGATAAAATGCGTTTCCTTCAATATTTTGTTGGAACGAACCTGTTTCTGAATGACATGCTAAATTACCTGCACGATAAATATTTCCACGCAAACCATTTTTCATTGCTTCACGAACAATGTTTTCCGCTTGTAGTTTACTATTTGAATATACATTCTCTAAGTCTACACTGTAATTAAAATCACCAGTTTTCATGTATGTATCCCATTGATCTACCGCTAATTCTAACGGGATACCAATTGTAGAAATAAAATGGAATGTAGCGCCTTTTTCCGCTAATGCTAGCATACGGCTAGTCCCTTGTACATTTATATTTTCAAATTGTTTTACATCTCCAAAATGTCTTACATCTGCACCGCAATGAATTATCGTATCCATCTTAGAACTGATGAACATAAATTCTTCTTCGCTCATCCCAAGATACTCTTCTCCTAGATCGCCAGCTACGGCCTGTATACGCTGTAACCATTCTTCACATATATCATTAAAGTAACCTGTTAATGTATCTATAATTCTTTGCTGCACATCTTTGGTTGGTCTTACTAAACAATAAATAGTAGCAGATGTATCTCTTAGCAATTCATATAATATGTGTGATCCTAAATAACCAGTAGCTCCTGTTAAAAAGACATTTGAAATCTGGGTTTCTTCCAAAACGTTTGCATACGTAATAGTATCCGGTTCGTGAATCACTTTATATTCACGAAATACTTCTTCTTTCTCTACTTTTACTTCTCGCTCAATTCGAGCTAATCCATATATCGTTCTTTCTTTAAAGAAATCTTGAATTGTTAAATGTGAGAAATCTTCTTTTAACAATGTTAAGACTCGTAATACTTTCAATGAATGTCCACCAATTGTAAAGAAATCATCATGCACTCCAACTTTTGAAATTCCTAATACTTTCGCCCAAGCATTCGCTATTTGTTTTTCTGCTTTATTAGAAGGTGCAACATATTCTTGTAGACGAACCGGTTCATACTTTTCTTCTAACTGAGCTAACTTCTTAACATCAATCTTTTTATTAGGTGTAAGTGGTAATTCATTAATATAAATTAGTTTAGATGGCACCATATAATCTGGTAATTGCTCTTGTAACTGATAAACTAATTCTGGTATTTCTTTTTTATTTAAAGTTGTATAGAACGCGATTAAATATTGGCTACCTTCCTTACTCTTCTTAGCAAAAACAGCATTTTCTTTTATATTATGATTTTGAAAAATTTTACTTTGGATTTCTCCTAGTTCAATACGATGTCCTCTAATTTTTACTTGATCATCTTTCCGATGTAAAAACTCTATATTTCCATCCTCTAGCAACTTAACGATATCACCTGTTTTATATATATTAACTATAGGATTAAAAGGGTTCGGAATAAAAGCTTCAATTGTTTTATTAGGTTTATTAAAATAGCCTTTTGCTAATCCTACTGAATCTATATATAATTCACCAGGTACACCAATTGGACAAAGATTCATATTCTCATCCAAAATCATAACTTGATAATTAGAACATGGTTTACCAATGGGAATACTCGCAACATCCTCATTTAACTGACTAGGTATTTTATAAGTTGTCGTCACTACAGTACATTCTGTCGGTCCGTATACATTATGAATTTCAACATTTGTACCTATTCTTTCTCTCCACAATTTAATAACCTCTACAGGCAACATTTCACCGCCAATCGCAATTCTTTTTAGGGAAGCTAGCTTATATATATCTTCTTCTGCTAAATACGTTGCTACTTGTCGAACAAAAATTGTTGCTAATGCCAAGATCGAAGTTGCTTTCACTTTATAGATTGCATGTGCAAATGCTTCTACAGACAATCGCTCTTCCTCTAATAATACATACAAGTTTCCTCCACAGAATAAAGAAGCAAATGACTCCCATACAGAGGCATCGAAACTAAAGGAAGGAAATTGGGCAAATACATCCTCTTCTGTCAATTCATATTGCTTTTTCATCCAAGTATACAGATTAACAACGCCTCTATGTGCTAACATCGTTCCCTTTGGATTCCCTGTTGAACCAGATGTATAAATCATATAAGCTACATCATCACAATGAATAGACAACTTTACATCTATATCTTCACAAGTTTCACTATCATAAATTGAAACAGTTTGAACTCCATCACATGTTATAGGCGTCTCTTTCATCAATATAACTTTCGCTTGGCTATCTTGAATAATGTACTGTATTCTACTTTCTGGATAATCTGGATCAATTGGAACATACGCTGCACCAGCTTTTAATATAGCTACCATACTTACTACTGTGTCTATGCTACGTTTCATAAATATTCCAACATAGTCTCCTAATCGTACGCCGTTTTTAATTAACATATGAGCTATTTGATTACTTTTTTTATTTAACTCCTCATAAGTTAAAGTACCTTCCCTTGAAGATAAAGCTATACGATTTGGAAATTGAGTAACAGTATTATAGAACATATCGACGATACTTTTCTCAGGATATACCGCTGTCGTATCATTCACTTGACTATAAAGTGCCATCTCGGCCTCTGTAATAATATTAAAATGTTTTATGTGTTTATTATTATTTTGTGATTTATCAATTAAAACAACTTGTATTTGTTGTGCATAACGAGTAATCGTTGTCTCTTTCCAATTAACACTATTAAATATTATTTCTACACTTTGCATATTTTTACTAAATACAAATTGTAATGTATTCGCATCTTGTAGCTCATAATATGTTTCACCAATAATAATAGGTGACATTTCATATAATTTCTTACCATTTTGAAACTCTTCTATTTCTTCCGCATTTATTTCTTTAATTTGTTCCAGTTGCTCTTCAATCTGTAGATTCAAACTTTCATAGGAAAGAAAATTAGAAACTTCAATAGTAATCGGAAATAAACTTCCTCTTACATGATAAAACACGACAATATGTTTTTCTTTAGAAATATGATATAACCACGTTGCAGTCGCTCCTATTAAATCTACAATGTGAGTCAAATTTAGAAACAGTTCCGTTTTTCTTTTCATTCTAATTTCTTTTCCTTGCACATCTTTAGGTATTGTAATATTTCCTTCTACTTTTCCTAAAAATTCTTTTACCATCTCATTATAAGAAATCGCTAATTTCATATTTATGTAAATTCCTCTCTCAAATATAATAAAGGTGTGAAAATTCACACCTTTTTCATCCCTTATTAACGGGCAGATTCGTTCAATTCATAATCAAAGGGGGATCCCCCCTTTGATTAGAATTGATCTTTCTTCTTATTCACTTTTAAACTCACCAATTAGCTCTTGTAATTCCTGAGAAAGCCAACTTAAAGAAGTCGCTAATTCTGCAATATCTTGTACTGATATTTCTTGCTCTTTCATGCTTTCTTCAACATTACTACTGCTGTTGGCATAAGTATTTGCAATATGCGATAATTCATTTACAACTTGAACAATATTTTGGCTATTTTGTAAAATGTCACTCGAATTACCAGAAACAGCTTTTACTTGATCTGTAACAGATTGCGCTGATTTTGAAATTTTTTCAAAGAAATCTCCACTACTTTGAACAAGTGAAATTCCAGTTTCTACTTCTTTTGAACCTTTTTGCATGGAAACTACAGCATCTTCTGTCTCAGCTTGTGTTTCACCAATTAATTTCGCTATATCTTTTGCAGACGCTTCAGTTTGTTCTGCTAATTTTCGTACTTCATCAGCAACAACCGCAAACCCTCTTCCAGCTGCTCCAGCACGTGAAGCCTCAATAGAAGCATTTAAAGCTAATAGATTTGTTTGATTTGAAATACCTGTAATTACAGTTACGATATCACTAATTTCTTTTGACCTTGTTTCTAACGAATAAATGATGGAAGATAAATCTTGTACTGCATTTTGGATTAAACTCATTTGATTAATAATTTGTCCAATCACTTCATTACCTTCAATTGAATGTTGCTCCATACCTTCAGAAGCAACCGCAACTTGTTTTGCAGCCCCAGTTATCTCTTCTACCTTATCTTCCATTCCATGTACAATTCCTAAACATTGTTGTACTGACGTTTTTTGAGACTGTGCCCCTACTCTTAAACCTTCAATAGAACTTGCAATCTCTTGAACTGCCATACTATTTTCCTCTGTACTCGCTGACAACTCTTGCGAAGAAGAAGAAACTTGCTCAGCAGTTTGCCTTACTTTATCTATAATCCCTTTAAATTTTTCAATCGTGTTATTGAAATAAACATTAATAATTCCAATATCATCTGGTCTTTCTTTTAATTTAATACTTAAGTCTCCTTCACCAATTTTACGTAACCCTTCTCGTAAATCTTTTAATGGAGCTAGCGAGTGACGCACGATAAAGAATTGAGTAATAGTCGCAATTGCTAATGAAATAATGATAAAGAGTAAGCCCTGTATCATAAACTTCTCTTTTGTAATAGGAACAATGGAAGCATCTAGGTCAGCCGCAATAATTGCAACAATATTGTTTTCTCCATCCGTAATTGGTTCTAATATTGTCACCCACGAACCTATTTCATCTTCATATACTTCTGTCATTTGTGCCTTTTTCGTATCAATCACTTTATCGTATGCCTTCATCCAATGAGCGGGTTGTTCATAATAATCTCCCGTCTTTATAGGGAATGCATTTGTTAACTCTGTAGTCAAACCAACGAGTTGTAATTCTCGCTTTTCATTCGGCTTTGCTCCTGTAACATACGTTTGTCCAACACTTTTCAATTCTTTTGAAACTTCATCTAATTTCTCTGTTAACTTTTCTTTTTTCACTTTTTCGGCTGTAGGATCTTTCGCCATGTCTCTAACTAACTCTAAATCCAATTTTTTTAATACTATTTCTCCTGTTTCAATAGACTGCCTTTCAAATAAAGACATCATACTATTTTGAAACATGTTGAAACTTAACGCACCCATACTTCCAACAAGCGTCAAAATAACTAGTACGGTTAATAAGACGTTCTTTTGAAGGAACGATAACTTATGCCAATATTTTTTCATTAATATCCACCTTCCTTAACTAACATAAACAAAAAAAACAAAATATATGAATATTTTGTTTAAAAATGTTTCTCAATATGTTCGAGAATAAAAAAAAGCCAATGTAAAAGCATTGGCAAAGACCAACCCTATCCGTCCGGTAACTGGCTAGCATAGCCTTTCGACCTTAGCTCCTGTAGTTTTGCGTCCTCATGTTTCCATCAGTTTGCCTTTCTCGCTGAACGAGTTGAACGATATGGGAGTTCTATGAGAATTAATTTATTCTCTTTCAAAGATTACAACATATAAATCAAAATGTCTACTTATTTAGAGATATAAATACAAATTTTTAACGCATTGTTTTTTCAAAATAATTTCAAAAAGTACGTGAATGTTACTTTTTTTGTGTTATATAATAAAAAATGTATTAATAACAAGGATTTCTTCGGGTATTTATTTAATTTTCATTCAAATTAAACTATTCGAATATATCTTAACTAATGAATTTCGGAGGTAGTTTATCATGTTTTGGCTACAATTTCTTACCTTGTTACTCTGTATTTTTATTGGTGCACGCCTAGGCGGAGTTGGTTTAGGAGTAATGGGTGGAGTTGGTATGGCAATACTCGTTTTTGTCTTCCACTTACAACCTACCGCGCCTCCTATCGATGTAATGCTTATGATTTTGGCAGTAATTACAGCTGCTGGTGCTTTGCAAGCTGCTGGAGGAATGGACTATCTTGTTCATCTAGCTGAAAAAGCATTACGAAAAAATCCAAAGCGTATTACTTTTTTTGCTCCAATTGTTACTTATTTATTCACACTATGTGCAGGTACTGGTCACGTTGCCTATTCTGTACTTCCTGTTATTGCAGAAGTCTCTCGTGAATCAGGGATTAGACCGGAACGCCCAATGTCGATTGCCGTAATCGCTTCTCAACAAGCAATTACAGCTAGTCCAATTTCAGCTGCCACAGTTGCTCTTTTAGCAATGTTAGCTGACTATAAAATCACTTTATTAGATATTTTAAAAGTGAGTATTCCTTCTACTTTCATTGCTTGTATGTTAGCAGCATTTGTTGCTAGTAAGATGGGAAAAGAATTAAATGAAGACCCTGAATACTTAAAACGATTAAACGAAGGAATGATTCCTAAACTTGAAGAGAAAAAAGAATTTGTAGGTGTAAAGGGCGCCAAATTATCAGTTATCCTTTTCCTTGTAGGAACCTTCCTTGTTGTACTTCTTGGTTCATTTGAAGCACTTCGTCCAGGATGGATAGTTGATGGGAAGTTAGCTCGTCTTTCCATGCCGAACACAATTGAGATGGTTATGTTAACTATCGCGGCCCTTATTATTATTTTCTGTAAACCAAATGTAGAAAGCATTGTATCTGGTAACGTCTTTAAAGCAGGAGCAACAGCAGTTGTTGCTATTTTCGGTATCGCTTGGATGGGAGATACTTTCTTTAACGGAAACTTAAATATGATTCAAGGATCCATTCAGCATTTAGTAACAAGTGCACCATGGCTATTTGCTATCGCATTATTCATTCTATCTATTTTACTGTACAGCCAAGCAGCAACAGTTCGTGCCTTAATGCCACTTGGACTATCTCTTGGTATTCCGCCAGCATTACTGATTGCTATGTTCCCTGCAGTGAACGGATACTTCTTCATTCCAAACTATGGAACAATCGTTGCTGCCATTAACTTCGACCGCACTGGTACAACAGGTATCGGTAAATACGTATTAAATCATAGTTTTATGATTCCGGGCCTAATTGCAACATTTACTTCTATCGGAATTGGAATGCTCTTAATTTCAATTATGTTTTAAAGAAAAAGCACAAACCTTTATTTAAAAAGGTTTGTGCTTTTTTAATCAAATATTTGTTTAAATTTTGGGGCAGTCTATTTCTCCATGTAGCACTTAAAATACTACACGTCCTTCCCTACAAACTTCTCTTTACTTCTTCAGCTAATTTTCTCGTACTTTCATACGCAGATTCAGCTAAGCTAATTGCTGAAATAACTGAAACACCGTCCGCACCCGCTTCTATAACTGCCACTGTATTTTCAATTGTAATCCCACCAATACCAACGATTGGCACTGTAATTCCTTGTTCTCTAAAATAAGCTAATCCTTTCGTTCCTTGAACCGCTTTCGTATCTTTTTTCGTACTCGTTGGGAAAATAGGTCCAACACCTAAATAATCTGCTCCGTTTTCGATTGCAAAGCGTGCTTCTTCAATTGTATGAGCAGATACGCCGATAATTTTATCTCCCATTTTTTCACGAACAGATGTAATTCCTTCATCATCTTGTCCTACATGAACACCATCTGCATCTAATTCAATGGCTAATTCTACATCATCATTTACAATGAAAGGAACACTATATTCCTTACAAAGCGCCTGCAATTCTTTTGCAAAACGCACTCTTTCTTCTCCAATTAAAGCCCCTTCTCCCTTTTCACGAAATTGAAAAAGTGTCACTCCACCATCTAATGCTTCTTTCAATACAGATAAAGGATCCTTCGCGCAATTATTACTTCCCATAATAAAATACACCTGTAATAACTTAGACATTTTCTTTGTTTCAATGCGCATCGTGTGTTTCCTCCCCCTTACTTTAACTCCTCAATCTTCCCATACTTCTCAATATCATCAGAAGTAGTATTCGCTAACTGATTTAAAAATTCAATTTGGAAACTACCAGGTCCTTTTTCTACCGTTTTAGCCGCTGCTAGTTCCGCTGCTACTCCATAAAATGTTAATGCAGCTACTGCTGCTTTTACATAATCTTTTTCTACTGCTACAAATGCTCCTATTACCGAAGTTAGTAAACAACCTGTTCCCGTAACTTTCGTTAAAATAGGGTGACCGTTTCGAATAACAATAGTTCTCTCTCCATCTGTAACAACATCTTCTTTTCCAGTAATAACCGCAACTGTATTTAATTCGTCTGCTGCCTGCCTTGCAATACTTACAACATTGCCATGTCCAGTACCAGCGTCTACCCCTTTAATTTCCCATTTCTCATTAATAACATTTGCTATTTCAGCTGCATTTCCGCGGATAATTGCTAAATCGATTTCAGCCGGAATATGTCTCGCAACTTCTGTTCGATACGAAGTTGCTCCTGCACCAACTGGATCAAATAGTACTGGCACATTGTTCGCATTTGCTGATTTACCTGCGAGTAACATCGCTTCTACTTCTTCAGGACGAAGTGTCCCCATATTTAATACTAACGCTCCAGCAATGCTAGCCATTTCTGCTACTTCTTCTTTTGCATACGCCATTACAGGCGATGCCCCAAGTGCCAACAAACCGTTAGCAGTAAAATTTGTTACAACAACATTTGTAATATTATGAACAAGCGGATTAGATTCTCTCACCAAATCCACTACTTTACTAATTTCTTTCATATTCATCCTTTTCATCTCCTAACTATAATGATGGGAGATACACAAAAAGACACTTCGCGCGTACGCAAAGTGCCTGAACATGTGCTTTTACACTCTCCCTACGCTGGCATTATCCAACAGGTTCAAATGGTCAATGACGGACTAGTCATACTCTCAGTTTGTATCCACAAACTCCCATGTGTTTCTTATTCATCTACTTCAAAGTCTACTCTTATTCTAGTAAAATAACAAGTTCTTTACTTTTCTATTTAATATAGAAGCAACTGATAAAGTGAAACTTTAATCAGTTGGGATTTTGTTCACTCCATTAAAAACAGCTCAAATATGGAGCGAAACTGAATCTCAAGAAGATGTATGCTATATTTAACTTATGGAAATTTGAAAGGATGTTTTTAATATGTCAAAAAGCGTTGTAATCGCTGAAAAACCTTCCGTTGCACGAGATATTGCTCGTGTACTGAAGTGTGATAAAAAAGGAAACGGCTATCTTGAGGGTAGTAAATATATTGTAACTTGGGCTTTAGGCCATCTTGTTACATTAGCTGATCCAGAAAGCTATGATGTGAAATATAAAAAGTGGAATTTAGAAGATTTACCGATGCTACCTGAGCGTTTGAAATTAACGGTTATTAAACAAACTGGTAAACAATTTAATGCTGTAAAAAGTCAGCTACTTAGAAAAGATGTAAATGAAATTATTGTAGCAACAGACGCTGGACGTGAAGGGGAATTAGTCGCACGCTGGATTATCGATAAAGTTAAGATAAATAAACCAATCAAACGTTTATGGATTTCTTCTGTAACCGATAAAGCAATTAAAGATGGTTTTGCAAATTTAAAACCAGGTAAAGCCTATGACAATTTATACGCTTCAGCAGTTGCGCGTTCAGAAGCTGACTGGTATATCGGTCTTAATGCAACTCGTGCTTTAACGACTCGCTTTAATGCCCAGTTAAATTGTGGGCGTGTTCAGACGCCTACTGTAGCCATGATAGCTGCACGTGAAGATGAAATTAAAAACTTCAAACCACAAGTGTACTACGGCATCGAAGCTCAAACAATGGAGAAGCTCAAACTTACTTGGCAAGATGCAAATGGCAATAGCCGTAGTTTTAATAAAGAAAAAATCGATGGTATTGTAAAAAGTTTAGATAAACAAAATGCTACTGTTGTGGAAATTGATAAGAAACAGAAGAAGTCATTCTCTCCTGGTCTTTACGATTTAACTGAATTGCAACGTGATGCAAATAAAAAGTTCGGTTACTCTGCTAAAGAAACATTAAATATTATGCAAAAATTGTATGAACAGCATAAAGTGCTAACGTACCCTCGTACAGATTCACGCTACATTTCATCTGATATCGTTGGAACACTTCCAGAACGTCTAAAAGCATGTGGTGTTGGAGAATACCGTCCCTTCGCACATAAAGTATTACAAAAGCCTATCAAACCTAACAAATCATTTGTCGATGATAGTAAAGTAAGCGATCATCATGCGATTATTCCAACAGAAGGATACGTTAACTTCTCAGCATTCACAGATAAAGAACACAAAATTTATGATTTAGTTGTAAAACGTTTCTTAGCTGTTTTATTCCCAGCATTCGAATATGAGCAACTAACATTACGTACCAAAGTTGGTAGTGAAACGTTCATTGCACGCGGAAAAACGATTTTACATGCTGGTTGGAAGGAAGTATACGAAAATCGATTTGAAGACGATGATGTAACTGATGACGTAAAAGAGCAGATTCTACCTCACATTGAAAAGGGCGATACATTAACTGTAAAGTTACTTATGCAAACATCAGGCCAAACGAAAGCACCTGCACGCTTTAATGAAGCAACTTTACTTTCAGCAATGGAGAATCCTACAAAATATATGGATACGCAAAATAAACAACTTGCTGATACGTTAAAATCAACTGGTGGATTAGGTACTGTAGCGACACGTGCAGATATTATCGACAAACTTTTCAATTCTTTCTTAATTGAAAAACGTGGTAAAGATATTCACATTACATCAAAAGGTCGTCAATTACTTGATTTAGTACCAGAAGAATTAAAATCACCTACACTAACTGGTGAATGGGAACAAAAACTTGAGGCAATTGCAAAAGGAAAATTAAAGAAAGAAGTATTCATTTCGGAAATGAAGAACTATACGAAAGAAATTGTTTCTGAAATTAAATCGATTGATAAAAAATATAAACATGACAATATTTCAACGAAGTCTTGTCCAGATTGCGGTAAACCAATGCTAGAAGTAAACGGCAAAAAGGGAAAAATGCTCGTATGCCAAGATCGTGAATGTGGTCATCGTAAAAATGTATCTCGTACAACAAACGCTCGCTGTCCGCAATGTAAAAAGAAACTAGAATTACGTGGTGAGGGTGCAGGCCAAATTTTCGCATGTAAATGTGGCTATCGCGAGAAATTATCAACATTCCAAGAGCGACGTAAAAAAGAATCTGGAAACAAAGCCGATAAACGCGACGTTCAAAAATATATGAAACAACAGAAAAAAGAAGAAGAACCATTAAATAACCCATTCGCAGAAGCATTAAAAAAATTAAAATTTGATTAAACAAAAAGGTTCCTACCTCTATCGGTAGGAACCTTTTATTTTAGTGAATGATTTTACTTCCTTTTGCATTCTCAACAAATTTTTCACTTGATTTGTTAATTGGTGTTTTCAGTAATAACGCAGCAACGATCATAACTACTACGAAAGCACTTAACACAAGTAAATCTCGCGTTACGATATCCCAAAGCATTCCGCCAACTGTTTCACGAATTGCGCTAATTGCGTATGTGAATGGTAAGAACGGATAAATCGCTTGGAAGAACGCTGGTGTCATTTGGATTGGGAATGTTCCGCCCGATCCTGCTACTTGCAGTACAAGTAAAATGATTGCCATCGATTTCCCAACGTTTCCGAAAATAGAAACGAGTGAGTATACGATACAAACGAAGACTCCACCAATAAATAAACTAAATAACACAAACCAGAACTTATCGACTACGTACGTACCGAGTAAGAATATATCTCCCATCGATACGATAAACGCTTGTGAAAGACCTATCGTTAAGAATGTTAATAAACGTCCGAAGTAAATTTCATGGCTCTTATAATTCGCGCCCTCTTCGTGTACTTCTACCGTTAATAATGAAACCATTAATAATGCGCCTACCCATAATGCAAGCACTGTATAGAATGGTGACATCGCTGAACCGTAGTTCGGCATCGCAAATAATTTATTCTCTTTTAAATTTACTGGATTCGCAAAGTAATCACTTTGCTTTTCAACATCGTTTTTCAATAAGCGTATGATGTCTTTTAAATCCTCTTCAGATTCAAAATCACGAATTTTATCTGCTAATTCTTTAATCTTTTTCTCAGTAGCTGGCATTTCAGCTTTAATATCTGCTAATTTCTTTTTCCCGTCTACTAAGCCTTTTGATGAATCTTCTAGTAATTTTTTAACATCTGGAAGCTTTTTGTCTGCATCATTTAAAATTTGAGTTGTATTTTTCGACATCTCTTTTGTACGAGCAATTGCTGTATTGAAATTAGGTACAATTTCTGAATCATACGTCGATAATACATCTGTTAATTGAGCTGATCCGCCCTTCGCAGCGTTGTTAATACTTTCAATTACATCTTTTGTAGGTTTCTGGCCATTGTTAAGAAGTGTAATTCCCTTATTCGTTGCCTCTACACCTTTTTGTAAGCTGCTTTTCGCTTTGTTTAATTTTGCGATTCCATTATTAAGGTTTTTATCACTATTTACATCCGCTAAAACCTTATTTGTACTTTCTAGAACTGGAATCATATCATCAATTAAACCGATTCCAGATTGGAATTGACCATTTAAGCTATTTAAAGCTACTTTCGTTGAATCTAAACCGTTAATACCTCTATTTTGTACATCTTCTTTTGCTTTCTGTAAATCTGCTTTTGCACCTTCAAGGCTATTTTTTGCTTTATCATAATCTGCTTTTGCATTATCATATATTTGATTTGCATCAGCTTTAGCTTGATCTACCGCGCTAACTGCCTTTTTATAATCAGCTACAAACGTTTCATTGTAATCTTTTTCAGCTCGATCGATTAAAGCATTTGTTTCATTTAATTTCTGATTAATTCCATCACGCACATCTTGTTTAACTTCCTGACCTGTGCTAATTAAATCGTTTAAACGTTTAAAACGATTATTTAAATCTTGTTGTCCATTCTTAATATCCGTTAAATGCTCTTTTCTTGTTTTAAAGAAATTTTGCCCAAACTCAGTTTGAGCCCCTTGCTCTAAACGAGCCATAACATCAATTACATAAGAAAGATTGTCAATATGCGTTTGAAGATTATTAGATATAGTCGAAATATTTTTCTTAGCTATCTCTGGATCAACGCTTCCATTTTGCAATCCATCCATAACACTTTGTGCATAAGCTGTTCCTGCACGTGATGAGCTTAGAACATTATTTACTGTTTGATTAATATTTTGTGCTATCCCTTTATACCCATCACTATTCAACTTAGAAAGATCTGGTCTCGCTGGGAATTCAGGTAATCCATTCATTCCAGACAAATCAGGAATATTTAATTCTACACCTGGATTCATTAAAAAGTCAGTAAATGCAGCTGCACTATCCATAACGCCTTTTGCTGCCACTAAATCATTTCTTATCGTCCCTGGAGCATTTTTTAATGTTTGATCTTGTCTTGCAAAGAACTTATCTAAATTCGCCAACGCTTCCTGCCCATCATTTATTACACTCTCTACAACAGGTAAATCTTTCTGCGCTACTTTCACAACATCTTCTGCTCGAGTTGCATCATCTAATGCCTTATCCATAAGTGTATTCATTTCTGGGAACTGCGCTTCTAACTTAAATACAAGATCTTTTACTTTTTCGATACTTGGTAAATTTGTTTCTAAATCGATTCCAAGATCATTGAAAACTTTAAAAATCTCACCGTTTGCTGTTTTTACAAAGTTTTTACTAATTTCTTCTGTAATGCCTGATGCACCTTTTGCTGTAATCTTCGGTGCAATCGCGTTTACTTTTTCATTCACATAATAATCCAGTTCTGGTTTTTTAGGATTTTCATCCAGAACAGTTGCAATTTTTTCAGAGAAGTCTTTTGGAATCGTAATACTTGCATAATAATCCCCACGCTCAACTCCGTAAATTGCTTGTTTTTCATCTACAAATTTCCAGCCAAGATTTTTGTTTTTCTTAAGGGAGTCTACAATCTCTTTCCCGATATTAATGTCTTTCCCTCTTAAATTAGAACCTGCATCTTGGTTAGAAACTGCAATGGGAACCTCTTTTGTATTTCCATACGGATCCCAAGAAGCTTTAATGTTAAACCATGCATATAACGATGGTAAAATCATTAATCCTAAAACAATAACAATTGCAGCCCAATGTTTGGCTACATTCCGTAAATCTGTCTTATAAATACGCCAAATCTGTTTCATAGAAGTTATCACCTAATTATATATTTTTCCTTCTTTAGAAAATGATACATACATTTTGCAATTATATCACTTTCTACATCGTGTATTAACCAAAAACGTACTATTTTTTCCCATTAACTTTCACTTACTTCATTATATAACGAAGTGAGTGAAAGTATGAATACAAAATGACCAAATCGGTTTTACATTCAATAATAACAAATATATATGAAATGTCATAAAAAATACAAGTATTTTCTCTTGGAAATACTTGTATTCCTAAAAAAATCCTCACAGCTTTTATTCTCTGTGAGGATTTCTTCTATTATATATCCAATTGAACCTCTACACCGAAATGATCTGAAATTACATTTCTGTTTGTACCATTAAAAATAACTTTTGAAGAATGAACCTTTTTACTTTGGTTACACAATATTAGATCGATTCGCAAACTATGTTTATTTTCATCCCAACCAGCAATCTCGCCTTGGACAGTCGTTCCTTCATCCTTCTCTATTGCTAATTCATATGTGTCATACAACCCTTTTTGCATCATATACTCATAACCTTCGCCTTTCAATCGAGCATTGTTATTAAAATCCCCCATTAAGAAGGCGAGCTTATTGCTATCTACACGCTCCATCAAACGATCGACTTGACCTTTGAATGACTCTTCTTCATCATTCCACCAACCGAGATGGCAAGAGTAAAACGTTATATCCTTACCATTATAAGCAAGTGTTGTACTTACAATTTTACGCGTTTTCCAATACGTTGTATCCTCGTTTTCTGAAATAAAGAACGTATCTTCTTTTATAATATTATGCTTCGTTATAATCGCTAATCCTTCTTCATACACGTCATAACCAATATGAGAGAAATCCCAAGTAATATTGTAATCTTTTACATGTAGCGCTTTTAACTCTTCTAATAGTAAAAGTCCAAAATTATCTTCTTTCTTGTTACCGCATACATTTTCAGCTTGTATGGACTGACTTACTTCTTGCAATGCGATGACATCGTACTCTTCTTCTTGAATTACTTTAGCAAGGTATTGTATCTTTTCTATTTGATTCTCTTCTTGCCAAGAATGACAGTTTAAAGTTAGCAATTTCATATTATTACGCACCTAACATATCTTGAATGTCTGACTTTAATACGTCAGCTTTCGGACCATATACCGCTTGTACACCTTTATCTTTTACAATAAGCCCTAAAGCACCATTTTGTTTCCACTGTGCTTCTGGTGCAACAACATCTAAGTCTTTTACTGTTACACGTAAGCGTGTCATACAAGCATCTACGTCAGCAATATTTTCTTTTCCACCTAATAAATCGATAACTTTTGTTGCTAATGAACCGTCTTGTACATTTCCTGTTCCTTCTGATGCCTCATCTTCATTATCAATATAGTTACCTGCACGCCCTGGTGTTGGTAAATTGAATTTTTTAATTAAGAAATTAAATAGTGTAAAGTTAAGACCGAAGAACACTAATGAAACAATAACAAAGTTGATTAAGTCTCTTGTTAAACCTGCATTAACCATCATTGGTGTACGAGTAATTAACTCAATAAATCCAAATGCATGAACACGTAAGTTAATTAAATCAGCTAGCGCGAATGCAAGTCCTGTTGTAATAGCATATACAACATATAATACTGGAGCAATAAACATGAACATGAATTCAATTGGTTCTGTTACACCTGTTAAGAATACTGCTAATGCTGCTGATAAAAACATTGGTTTATATTTTGCACGCTTTTCTTTATCAACGTTACGGAACATCGCAAATGCAATCCCCATTAACGCTGCTGTTGAGCCGATAACTTGTCCAGCTTTGAAACGAGCTGGTACAACGTTATTTAATAAATCGTTATATGCCTTCGTATCTCCATTTGCTAGTAAATTATTTAAATCTGTAATCCATGCAAGCCATAATGGATCTTGTCCTGCTACAACTTGTCCAACTTTTGAACCAGTTAACATCGTATATGTTCCGCCTAGCTCTGTATAGTTCATCGGAATCGTTAACATATGGTGTAAACCAAATGGTAATAATAAACGCTCTAACGTTCCATATACAAACGGTGCAACAACTGGTGCGCTATCTTTTGAAGCTGCAATCCAGCGACCAAATTCATTTAACCCACTTTGGATGAATGGCCATAGAAGTGATAATACAATCGCAGTAACTGTAGACCAAAGAATTACAACGAATGGTACAAATCGTTTTCCATTAAAGAATGCTAATGCCTGTGGCAGTTTATTATAGTTATAATATTTGTTATATAAAGTAGCTCCTAAGAAACCTGTGATGATCCCTACGAACACTCCCATGTTTAATGCAGGTGCACCAAGTACAGAAGTAAAGTAATCTTTTACAATTAAATCTCCCGCTATTACTGAAGAAACTTTCGCTTTTGAATCCGCTAACATTTCAGCGTTTACGCCAAATATAGCTCCTGTAATTCGGTTTGTTAAGACGAATGCTAATAGCGCTGCAAATGCACCACCCGCGCGATCTTTCGCCCAAGATCCCCCAATTGCTACTGCGAATAAGATGTGTAGATTTGTAATGATTGCCCAACCGATGTCTTCCATTACGCGAGCGATTGTATGAACTGCGTTAACATCCCCAGCAGACATACCAATTAACTTACCGATGGAAATCATTAAACCAGCTGCTGGCATTACGGCTACAACAACTAATAAAGCTTTCCCGAACTTTTGCCAAAAATCAAAAGACGTAATTTTCATCTGTTCTTCCTCCCCTTTATTTATAACAACATAATGATTTAAATTATAATTTCTGTCCCTTTTATGAAAACGATTCCTCATATCATTTTTCTTTTTACGCAACCGTTTTCATAAATCTATTTTAATAAAAGCGTTTTCACTTTGCAATAGAAATTTATTTTTTTTCATAAAAAAAGATGCTCAAAGAGCATCCTTTTTTATTATGAAATGCGATAAACCCTTGTTTCATAAGGTTTTAAAGCAATTGTTGTTACTTCTTCATGTTCCGCAACTTCATAGTTATTTAAAAGCAAACGTTTGCGTTCTAGTGCAAATGAACCCTCATTATACACAGCTTCCTCTTTTGAGATATTACTAATTACAATGACTTTTTCATCCTGTAACGTACGTGTATATGCATAAATTTGTGGATCGTCTTCTAAAAGTAAATCGTACGTACCATAGTTCAGTACATCGTGCTCTTTTTTCAGGGCAATCATTTTCTTATAGAAATTGAAAATAGACTTTTCTTCATTTTTTTGCTTCTCAACATTAATTTCTTTGTAATTTGGATTCATGCTAAACCAAGGTGTACTTGTTGTGAAACCAGCATTCATCTCATCATTCCACTGCATAGGTGTACGTGAATTATCGCGGCAAGAAGCCCATATAATCTCCATCATATCTTGATGTGGTACGCCCTCTGCAATTTTCTCGCGATATAAATTTTTAATTGCTACATCATCGTAATCTTCAATATTTGGTAACTGAACATTTGTCATACCAATTTCTTGTCCTTGATAAATAAACGGTGTACCGTGCATAAAGAAATACATCGCTCCTAGAGCTGTTGCACTTTCACGCCAATATTGTTTATCATCTCCCCATGTTGAAACGATACGTGGTTTATCGTGATTCTCAATATATAAAGCGTTCCATCCTTTATTTTCTAATCCTTTTTGCCATTTCGTTAATACTTTTTTCAATCCTACAACATCAAGGTCTTTCTTCTTCTCTGCATCCCATAAACTTAAATGTTCAAACTGGAATACCATATTGAACTTACCTTGCTCTTCTCCAACCCAAAGCTCAGCATCTTCAATCTTAACGCCATTTGCTTCACCAACAGTCATAATATCGTACTTAGAGAATGTATTTTCTTTTAGCTCTTCTAATAAAGGTTGAATACCTTTTACATTCATATGTTTATCAAAAGATGGCACATATTTTAACTCTTTTGGATTTGGCATATCCTTGAGACCTTCTTCTTTTTTAATATGACTAATCGCATCAACGCGGAAACCATCAATACCTTTATCAAGCCACCAATTAACTGTATCGTATAATACTTCGCGAACTTCTTTATTCTCCCAGTTTAAATCTGGTTGTTTACGCGAGAATAAGTGTAAATAATATTGTCCTGTTACTTCATCATATTCCCATGCCGAACCATTAAAAATACTTTCCCAGTTGTTTGGTTCCGCACCATCTTTACCATCATGCCAAATATACCAATCACGCTTCGGATTGTCTTTAGATGAACGAGACTCAATAAACCATGGATGTTCATCACTTGTATGATTAATAACTAAATCAATAATAAGCTTCAGTATCACGCTTATGAACTTCATCTAGTAAAGCATCAAAGTCTTCCATCGTACCAAACTCATCCATGATATCTTGATAATCACTAATGTCATAACCATTATCATCATTAGGTGACTTATACATTGGGCAAATCCAAATTACATCTATACCTAAATCTTTTAAATAATCCAGTTTCGCAATAATACCTTGTAAATCTCCAATACCATCTCCATTTGAATCCATAAAGCTACGTGGATAAATTTGATAAGCAACTGCTTCTTTCCACCATGTCTTATTCATAGTCCTTCTCTCCTTTTGCATCCCATCGGAATTTTATGCAAACGTTTTCGTAACACTATCATAACAAAATATGAACAGTTTGCAACTGTTTTCATTGAACTCTATGTAGATTCTTTATTCTTATGCTTTATTTATTTCTCACAAGAGCAAATCTCATTCCTCATCAGCTCTTGTCCACGCACGCGAACGTCGTATACCATTTCGATTAAGAAGCGGACATCATAGTTACGATAATTTTTCTCTTTTGTATCCCTCCTTTTCATATGTAAAAAGGTATACAATAAAAAATCATCCAATATGCCGTTACCTCGCAGCATGTTGGATGATTCAAATTGATTTTCTATATCGTTTCAAATTCTTGCTCCTACTCATAAACTTTTACTTATAGATTAATTGTATTTCGTATCATTTTCATGCAATGAATGTAATTTAATATTTGGAAATTTATCTTTTTCAATACCGCTATTATAAGAAACAGGAACTTGAAATTCGAATTGCTTTGTCTCGTGTTTTTGCAAATAGACTGGTTTCGGTACCGGATAACTTTTTGAATTTTCGTTTGCATTATCATATAAAACAACTTTTAATGCTTGTGAATGACTACGATAATTTTTTAAAGTAACGATGCACTTTCGTTCGATATCCTCTCCATTTTTCTCCACTCTACACTGGCTATCATCTTTTTTATATTCTATGGCTTCTACACCTGTTTTTCCTGCGTAGTACCATGTTTTATTCAATGTCTGGAGGATGTTATTTAAAATAAACGGCATCATTAAAATCAAAATACTAGTACCTACTACTTTTATCTTATTCATTTTTCTAAATGTACTAGACTCCTTTTTTCCTAGCCATTTTAAAAATAATATAAATGCAATTACATGTAGTATGAAAGAAACAATCAATATATTTGAGACTTTATAATCCATATAAACATACGTATGTATCGGAACCCTATAGACGTTGAATAGTTTTTCCCCAATTAATTCATTATCATTTGGAATTTTTAATAATAATAAAACCCCTATACTGTAACAAATAGCTACTAATCGATCATACTCAATGCGAATCATTCCTTCTCCCCTTTACTTTGTTTTTTATTATCGATTTTAGCTATTATTACCATACTATACAATCTTTTTATAGCGGATAACGTAAAAAAGTCCCTTATAAATATATAAAGAACCTTATTAATATACCGTATGAATTAAAAATCAATATACAATTTTCACATAGAGATTTCTTCAAAATATGTTGGATCATGTATTGTAATTTTTTTATCTAAAATTGTAACAATGCTATCATTTTTTAATTGTTTTAATACACCGCTAACTGTCTCTCGAGATGTTCCAGATATTTTGGATATTTCAATTGTTGTAAGTGGACATGAAATTACAATCTTTTCCCCACTCTGTTCTCCTAAATCCTGCATTAAATAATTTAACGTTTGGATAACACGATCTTGTGCATTAGGAATTGTAATATTTTGCACTCGATTTTCGTTCAATTTTAATATAGATGATAATTGCTGAACAACGTACATCAATTGCGTTCTGCTGGATTTTACCATATCTTCAAAGATTACCGTTGGAATATAATATACCTCCACATCCGTCATTGCTTCTGCTGTATAGTTATATCCTCTGTCTGTAAACATACCACCATAAGGAAAAATAGAATACCGCTTTACATAGTCATCGTATAATAAGTTCCCATTTTGATTAACCCGCTCTAACTTTACAAAACCATCTAACATGAAGTAAATTCTTTCCCTTGAATCCCCTTCTAAAAATAAAAATTGACCTTTTTTATAAGTTCGCCAATAAACAAACTCTGTTAACCCTTTCAATTTTTTTTCTGTTAAATGAGCAAATAATTCGAACTGCTTTAAGTCTTTCACTACGTTCCGTCTATTCATAAAATTCCCTCTCTCTTGCTGTATGTTGGAGCGAAAAATCAAGAAAGCGTATTCAATTTGAATTTTATCATAATTAACTTATATATTCAGATTTCATCATGAAAACTTTATGAACAATGAGCACAAAAAATATTAATAAATAAAAAGAATGAAGTTACTAACTCCATTCTTTTTTACTACTAAGTAGCGTACATAATAATTTAAACATACATGCATACATTCTGTTTTGAAATAATAGTACCAGCTTTTTCTTCTAGTGCTTCATATACTTTTTCTAAAGACGTAATAATCGTTTTTCTTTTTGGATTTGTATTAACAAAATTAATAGCAGCTTCAATTTTTGGAAGCATGCTTCCCGCAGCAAATTGTTGTTCTTCAATATATTCTTCTAATTGATTCACTGTGACATGCTCTAATTTTTTTTGATTCGGTTGATTATAATTTACATACACATGATCAACTGCAGTTAAAATAACGAGCGTATCAGCATCTACTAATTCTGCTAATTTCTGCGCAGCGAAATCTTTATCGATAACCGCTTCAGTTCCTTCTAACCCTTCTTCGGAATCAATTACTGGAATTCCACCTCCGCCAACAGCTATCACTATGTTTCCATCTTCGACCAAAGAATTAATAACTTTATGTTCATGAATACTTACAGGCTTCGGTGATGGAACAACACGTCTCCATCCTCTACCAGCATCTTCTTTAAACACTGCTTTTGTTTCATCCATTAATCTTCTGGCCTCTTCTTCTGTATAAAAAGGACCAATTGGTTTAGTTGGATTTTTAAATGCCTCATCTTTTTTATCCACAACAACGCGTGTTATAACCGTTGCTACGTCTTTATTTATATTCCGCTTTTTCAATGCCTTTTCAATCGCATTTTCCATCCAATATCCAATCATCCCTTGGCTCATTGCCCCACAAGTATCTAATGGCATTGCAGGTGTCTTTTCCGTTTCTGCAGCTTTTTGCTGTAATAAAATATTTCCCACTTGTGGGCCATTTCCATGCGCAATTACTATATCCACATCATTTTCCATTATTTTCACAAGTTGTTCCGCCGTTTTTTCCAACGCTTCTTGCTGCGCTCCCGCAGTAGCTTCTCCAGACTGTATCGCATTTCCCCCTAGTGCAACTACAATTTTTCTTCGTACCATATTCCAGCCCTCCAGTTGATTTCGCTTTCACAGCGCTTTATAAAGTAATACTGCCTGTAATTAATCCATAAATCGCAAAGAATGCTAAGGCACCAATTGCTACGGATGATGCTAATTCCACTCGAGTAAATATTTGCTTCGAACTCTTTTGCTTTTGAACATTGTAAAAAATAAAAATACCTGGCGCATATAAAGTCATTGTTAATAATAAATACTCTAAACCGGCTGCATAAACTAACCACACGCCATAAATACTTGCTATCAAGCCAATTATTATATTTTTATTTCGATCTGCTTCTTCAGACTTTAAGCTATGCTTCAGTTGATAAAATGCTGAAAAAGCATATGGGATTAAAATAGCTGAAGATGCTAAAGAGAATGCAAAGTTATACGCCTGATCAGAAACGACGAATGTTAACAAGAATATTTGTATTAAACCATTTGTTATCCATAATGAATTTACTGGAGCCTTATTTTTATTTTCTTTTGCGAACCATTTTGGAAATACTCCATCTTTAGCCGCTAAATATGGAATTTCAGAAGCGAGCAAAGTCCAACCTAACCAAGCACCTAATACAGAGATGACCAAACCTAAATTAATAAAGATAGCACCCCATTTTCCAACAACACTTTCAAATAAATAAGCCATAGCCGGATTTTTCAAACCTGCAATATCTGCTTGCTGCATAAGTCCAAGAGACAATAATGTGATTAAAATGTAAATGATGAGTGTACCAATTAAGCCAATAACGGTTGCTTTCCCTACATCACTTCTATTTTTTGCTCGACTGGATAAAACAACAGCCCCTTCTACCCCAATAAATACCCATAAAGTTACAAGCATTGTACTTTTAACTTGGCTGCCAACTGCTCCCCATGAAAAAGAACCAGTTTGCCCCCAAAATCCATCTAAGAACGTATCAATATGAAACGCGAAGATTCCTATGACAATAAATACAAATACAGGTACTAATTTTGCGATTGTAGTTACTAAATTCACAAGGGCTGCTGATTGAACTCCACGTAAAATTAACATGTGAACACACCATAATAATACGCTTGCACCAATAATAGACGCTACATTTTGCCCGCCTTCAAAGATCGGGAAGAAATATCCTAATGAAGAGAACAATAATGTACCGTAAGCTACATTCCCAAGCCAAGCAGATAGCCAGTATCCCCACGCACTATTAAATCCCATAAAATTACCAAACCCTGCTTTTGCATAGCTAAAAATACCACCATCTAAATCTGGTCGTTTTACAGTGAGATTTTGAAAAGATAATCCGAGTGCAATCATTCCAATTCCTGTTATAACCCAACCAATAATAATGGATCCCGCACCAGCACCTTTTGCCATATCACTTGCTAAATTAAATGCTCCACCACCAATCATAGACCCAACTACAAGAGCCGTTAGTGTAAACAACCCTAATTTCTTATCTTCACCCATTCCACTCACCTCTCTTTAATTGCAATAACAATACAAAAGCAATAGTGAATGATAGTGTCTAAAGGAGGAGAAAGAAGAAAGGAAAACTCCCTTTCTTCTTTACTCCATGTTTCCTAAAGTAGCTGCCATAACCGCTTTAATTGTATGCATTCTATTTTCAGCTTGATCAAACACTTTTGAATGTTTACTGCGGAATACTTCGTCAGTTACCTCCATTTCTTTCAACCCATATTTCTCATAAACTTCTTCGCCATACATCGTTTCAACATCATGAAATGCAGGTAAACAATGTAAGAAAATCACGTTTTCATTCCCTGTTTCTTTAATCATTTTCATATTTACTTGATAAGGTTTCAATAACTCCACACGTTCAGCAAATTTTTCTTCTTCCCCCATAGACACCCATACATCTGTATAAATTACATCTGCATTCGCAACAGCTTCTTCCACATTACTTGTTATCATTACCTGTTCGTTATATTTTTTTGCTAAATCAATTACTTCTTGTGCAGGCCATAAAGATTCCGGTGTACAAATACGTACATCCATTCCAATGATTGCTCCACCAACTAGTAAACTATTAGCAACATTATTTCGTCCATCTCCAACATAAACGAGCTTCACATTTTTTAATTTTCCTATATGTTCTCTAATTGTTAATAAATCTGCTAGTGTTTGTGTTGGATGCCACATGTCTGTTAATCCATTCCAAACCGGCACACCAGAATTTTGTGCTAAAGATTCTACAGTTTCATGACTAAATCCACGAAACTCAATTCCGTCAAACATACGCCCTAACACTTTTGCTGTATCCTCTACAGATTCTTTTTTCCCAAGTTGAATATCACCTTTCCCTAAATATTCA
The DNA here is from genome assembly GCF_056033865.1 of Bacillus sp. FAU20. Lineage (NCBI taxonomy): Bacteria > Bacillati > Bacillota > Bacilli > Caryophanales > Bacillaceae > Bacillus > Bacillus sp. FAU20. Next base: position 73,405 of record NZ_JBVYHY010000027.1, on the reverse strand, counting down.
GGATTTGCCCCTAAATCTGTACATGCTACTGTAAATGCACAACGCGTACGAGTAGAAGTTTTTTCAAATAAGAGCGCTACATTTTTACCTTCTAAATAATGATGCGGGATACCATTTTTCTTTTTCTCTTTTAATTCTGCTGCCAAATCTAGAAAATATAACAATTCTTCTTGTGTAAAATCTTTTTCTGCTAGAAAGCTTCTTCCTTTTAAATTTGGTCTAGTCATTAACATACTTCATCCCTACTTTCTCCGTTATTTATACTAAATATCTTTACGAACAATTGGCATACTCATGCAACGTGGACCCCCACGACCACGAGATAATTCCGAACTTAGCACCTCAATCACTTCTATACCATGTTCCCGTAATAACGTATTGGATACATAGTTGCGATCATATGTAACAACTACACCTGGCGCGATTGCTAATGTGTTCGAGCCATCATTCCATTGTTCACGAGCAGAAGCAATTACATCTCCTCCTCCACATGGAATAAGAACTAATTCACTTAAGCCTAATATCTCTTTTAATGCTTCCATTAAAGAAGTACGATGTGTAATTTTAAGAGTTTCCTCATCTGATCCTTTTTCTAAAATATAAATATTCATATTCCCTTTTGGCCCTTGAATGGCTGGGTGAATTGTAAACTTGTCATAATCAACCATTGTAAATACTGTATCTAGATGCATAAATGCTCGGCATTTTGGAATTTCTATTGCTAACACTTTCTTAATTTTATTTTGTCGGCTAAAGAGATTTTTAGCTAAACGTTCAATTGCTTTAGCTGAAGTACGAGCAGATACTCCAATCGCAATTGTTTCTTCATTTAAAATTAGCTCGTCGCCACCTTCAATTGGAAATTTATAATCACGATCTAACCAGATTGGTACAGTATGTTTTGCGAATCTTGGATGATATTTAATGATGTACTCCATGAACAATGATTCACGTCTACGCGCTGGTTCTCTCATCTTATTTATCGTTAAGCCATCGCCCACGCTAGCTGCTGGATCACGAGTAAAATATAAATTAGGCATTGGATCTAAGTAAAACGGATAGTGATCTTCCATTAATTCATATAAATGTGTCTTCTTACTTGTTTCAATTTCGTTTTTCCGTACACCGCCCATAATTTTTTGAATTAATTCTTCATTTGAAAAGGAAAGTAAATATTCTTTTAAAGTTTGATGTGCAACATTTACGTCGGCCTGTCCTTCTTTTAAAATACGATCAACAAATTCTTCTCGAAGTTTTTTATCTACTAACGCCTCAGCGGCTAGTTTTTCTAAATAAAGAACTTCAACACCCCGATTGCGTAACGTTTGTGCAAAATAATCATGCTCTTTTTGAATAATTGGTAAGTATGGAATATCGTCAAATAATAATTGCTGCAAATAATCTGGCGTCAAGTTTTCCACTTCTTTACCCGGTCGTTTTAATAAAACCGTTTGTAATTCCCCAATTTCTGAAGTAACATGTATCGGATGTTTCATTTGTTGTACCTCCTTTTAAATATGTTTGATGTCTTACAAGTACATAATAAATGCTCTGCACTTTCATCTTTGTGAAAGCATCCACATTATCATTGTGAAATATTAAACAAGTTATTTTTTTAAAATCATACGAATATGTATTTTTATAACAAACTATCTCGCTTTCTCAATAAAAAATACATATATTATGCATATATGTTGAATATTTAACTTCCGTATTTAAACAAAAATCCTGTTTTTAATTTTATTAAAAACAGGATTTTTGTATCTAAATAATTAAATTTAATCTTTCTTCTATAATCTCCCTATCTGATTTCGACTGTGAAATTATAAGGCATGTATCATTTCCACATATACATCCTATTTTTTCTTTCCAATCTAACTCATCAAATAAAACACCAATAACATGTGCATTACCAGGTAATGTTTTAATAACCATTAATTGATCTACACAATCAATTTTTACAACAACTTCTCGTAATTTTTTCTTCAACTTTATATCAGTTTGTAAATGCTCTTCTGAGAAAACTTTATATATCATTAATCCTTCTTGAGAAGGTACCTTCGTTAAGTTTAACTCACGAATATCGCGAGAAACCGTAGCTTGTGTTACTAATACACCTTTTTTTGCTAACAATTCTACTAATCTTTCTTGCTTATCTATTTCATACTCCTTTACAAATTGTTTAATTAACCGTTGTCTTTTTTCTTTTTTCATAAAAGACACCCCTTTTAATATTATAGCTCGCTATAATTTTCATCCGAAAGGGACAGAAAAGAATGTTGCGGAAACGTTCATAGTTTAACTGTAAATATTAAATCAAGCTAAATAAAAAAGAGAAGAACAGCATTCTGTTCTTCCTTTTACATTGAAAATCGTTCAATTGTTTGTTTCAAATCAGTTGCTTGCTTCTCTAAATCCTTTAATAATTGATCGATTACTATCATATTTTTAGACTGTTGTAGCGTCACACGCGCCACTTCTTGCGAACCAGCTGACGTTTCTTCAGCAATTGCTGCTACAGCTTTTGTTTGTGCTCCTGTTTGATGAATGTGGCTCACTTGTTCATTCATATAACTACTAATTTGCTGAGTTGCATCGGCTACTTCCATAACACTTGATGACATTTCTTTTAAAATTAATTCCGTAGCTTCCCCACGTTTCGCCTCTTCTTTAGCTATTTTCACTTGTTCTGTCATTTTCATTGCAACTTGTTGTACTTCATCTTGCATATTCCGTAATAACTGCGATATGTTTCTTGCAGAATGATCACTTTCATCAGCAAGTTTACGTACTTCTTCCGCAACAACCGCAAAACCTCTTCCATGCTCTCCTGCGCGAGCTGCCTCAATAGAAGCATTTAGTGCTAATAAATTCGTTTGGCTAGCAATCGCACTCACAACAGACACAATATGTTCTACTTGTTTCATTCGTTCTTCTAACTTCTGTACATTTTGCATTGAATCTTCATTTTCTTTTGCCAATGTTTGAATACCTTGAATTAAAGACGTAAAAACACGAGTACTATGCCCTAAAGCTTCAACCATTTCTGAAGACAATGTATCAGACTGCTTCGCTTTTTCTTCTACTTCACTTGCAATAGACGTCGTTGTATCAACAGCAGAAACAATTGCTTGAATTGATGCCGCTGATTGCTCAGCGCCTGAAGAAATCTCTGCAAGTGTCTCAGATACACCTTGCGCTTGTCTCGTTGCTTCGCCTGTTTGTTTTCTAATCTGCTGTACTTGATTATTTGTATACGAAAATGTTGTATCAATATTTTTTACCATGCCCCTTAAGTTTCCTAACATCATATTAAATGCAACACTTAAAGATTTAATTTCATCATCTGTCTTCGGTAATGGAACATCTTCACGAATATCACCCTCAGCTGCTTTTCTTGCCGCTTCCTCTAACTTGCGAAGTGGTTTAATTAAAAATACGGCTGCTCCATATGCTAAAATTCCAGACCATACTACCCCTAATAACATAACGATAATATTATATACAGTTTGACTTACATAACTTTGAAAATAATCGTATATCACGTAAATAAAAAATATACTTGTTGAATATGTAATAAAAGCTAAAACTGTAGTGAATAGCATAAGTTGTGTACGTAATCCAAAAGAAAATGTTTTCCTTTCTTTTTCCATCTTCCCTTTCCCCCTTTTTATAAGCAATATAAATACTACCTATATATTATTATCCATATTTTCATTATAGAAGGATATAGAGATTTTAAAAATATTATTTCTTTGAATATCAAATTGCACGAAAAAAATAAAGGATTCTGACAATTTATGACTAATAACAGAAATAAGGGGCAACATTTGTAAAATATATTTTTAACTGGGGGTTTTTTATGATTCAAGTTCAAAATCTAGTAAAATCATTCGGTTCACTTGATGTGTTAAAAGGAATTGATTTAGAAGTAAAAGAAAAAGAAGTTGTTGTTTTAATTGGTGCCAGTGGTTCTGGTAAAAGTACATTACTTCGCTGTCTTAACTTTTTAGAAATGTACGATGAAGGCGAAATTCACTTACAAGGTGAGCGAATTGATCCAAAACATTCAAATTTAAATAAAGTCCGTGAAAATGTCGGTATGGTTTTTCAGCACTTTAACCTCTTTCCTCATATGACCTCACTAGAAAACATCATAGAAGCACCTATTCACGTAAAAAAATTAGAGAAAGCAAATGCAAAGGATATTGGAACTCAATTTCTCCAAAAAGTCGGCCTTCAGGATAAAGCGGATGTAACTCCTCATCTTCTTTCAGGTGGCCAAAAACAGCGCGTTGCCATTGCACGAGCTCTTGCAATGAACCCTAAGATTATGCTATTTGATGAGCCTACCTCAGCTTTAGACCCTGAACTTGTTGGAGAAGTATTGCAAGTTATGAAAGAACTTGCTGAAGAAGGGATGACAATGGTTATTGTTACTCATGAAATGAATTTCGCAAGAGATGTAGCTGATCGCGTCATCTTTATGGATGATGGAAAGATTGTAGAAGATGCTCCGCCAGCACAATTCTTTTCAGCTCCATCACATGAACGGGCAAAACAATTTTTACGCAACGTTTTATAGTGTAACTTCTGTTTCAAACGAAAAGAAATACATTCATACGGTGCACAACTAATCATCCAAATAAAATATTTCAATAACATACTTAAAATCATCCGTATGATCAATATATAGGAGGGGTTTTATGAAAAGAAAACTATTAACCATTGTTGCGAGCATTACACTATGTACATCCTTCATACTAGGAGCTTGTAGCAAAGAAAGCTCTACTACTTCATCAAATGGTGAAAAAGAATTTCGCTATGCAATGAGTGGATTATACAAACCTTTTAATTATAAAGAAAACGACGGCAAACTTGTCGGCTTTGATATAGAAATCGGTGAAGCTCTTGCTAAAAAGATGAACATGAAGGCTACGCCAGTTACAAACCCATGGGAAACGCTAATTCAAGGTCTTCAAGCGAAGAAATATGATGTAATACTGGGTAGTATGGCAATTACAGAGGAGCGCTTAAAAGCTGTTAGTTTCTCAAATCCGTACTATCGCTCTGGCGCTCAAATTTTTGTGACTAAAAAGAATACTGCTATCTCTTCTCCAGAAGATTTAAAAGATAAGAAAATTGGTGTTGTAAAAGCTAGTACCTTTAAAAATCTTGTTGCAAAATATACAGATCAAATTACAGAATATGACAGCGACATTACTGCTCTTATGGATTTAGAGCCTGGGCGTGTTGACGCAGTAATTACGGATCAAATGGTTGGTCTACGTATGATAAAAGAAGGAAAATCGAATATAAAAGAAGCGGGAAAACCATTAAATCTTGATGAAATGGGAATTGCTATTCGCAAAGATGATAAAGAAATGGTTGAGAAAGTAAATAAAGCGTTAGATGAAATCATTAAAGATGGTACGTATGAAAAGATCAGTAAAAAATGGTTCGGGCGTAATATTCTTGGTGAAGAGGAAAAAACGAAGTAAGTTAGCCATTCAAAAGATTCATAAACAGTGCCCCACTCATTAAATGTTCATTTTATGTGGGGCATTTCATTCTCTACTAAAATCTATACAATATGAGGTGAAACGCATGTTTGAAATTTTTATCTCTACCTATCCCACACTCTTAAAGGCTACCATTGTCACATTACAATTAACATTAACCTCCCTAGTACTCGGTTCATTAATTGGATTATTATTCGCTTTCTTTCGAATCTCGAATAACAAAGTTTTAAATAGCATTGCTCATATCTATATTGCTATTATTCGTGGTACACCTTTAATCGTTCAAATCGCAATTCTCTATTTTGGCATTACATCTGTCATTGTTTTCTCCCCTTTTTGGGCAGGAGCAATCGCTTTAGCAATTCATAACGGTGCATATATTACGGAAATCTTCCGAGGATCCATTCAATCCGTCGACCGAGGACAATTGGAAGCCGCTCGCTCCTTAGGTATGCCTTATCCTTTAGCTATGCGCCGGATTATATTACCACAAGCATTTCGTCTGTCTCTTCCTCCTCTAGGAAACCAGTTTATTATTGGATTAAAAGACTCTTCACTTGTCGCTTACGTAGGACTGTCCGAATTATGGGGATCAGGTTTATCAATTGCAGCAGGTAACTTCCAACAATTAGATACTTACATAATCGTTGGTGTATACTATCTCGTACTTGTTCTTCTATTTACTTACTTTGTTAATCTTTTAGAAAAACGACTACAACGAAAAGAAACTAACTCCGTCCAAGTCCATAAAAAGAACAAAACGGAAGTTTCTTTATAAGAAAAAGCAAGCCTGAGATGGCTTGCTTTTTCATTGCAAAAATATATTAATTTTTACTGATTTACTTTTTTAATACTTTCGTCTTCCTCTATATGTTCCTCACGATATGAAATATTATGAGGATCTAGTCCATTTCCTAAAGAACCATAGAAATGCTCTCTATGCGGATCCACTAATTCACTTCCTTGATAATACACACGTGGTGTATTCCATAGCGCTGCCAAAGCTTTTGTCATCGGCATCTCATGATAGCGTTCCGGCCACATTTCTTTAATCTTCTCTTTTACTAACGGATAGTATTTAGAACTCATAGCAGGAAACAGATGGTGTTCTGTATGATATGAGAAATTGAAATGTAAAACGTCTACCCAGCGCGGCACTGTTACTGACAAACAGTTTGCTAACGGATCATTTACTGGAACAATTGGATTTAAGCGGTGATTTGTTGCGATATATGCCATTACAATAAAGTTAGCAATTAACAACGGAATGACATATGCAAATAACCATTTTCCAGGTCCCATAATAAACAATAAACTAATCCAAACTGTCCAAGGCAAAAGAAGTTGAAGCCATACAGATTTTTGATTGGATGACTTGAACTCTTTTATAAAATGAAAGAACATTCGAGTCGAATGCAATGTAAATTGAATTGTTAGTGACAGAAAACTAAAGAATGAACGTACATGTAAAGGCATACGATATACCCAACTCAAAAACTTACTCTTCTTAAGTTTCTCAAGTGTCGGCCATGCATCCGGATCATTCTCTTCATGCTGTGTATGAACATGATGCGTTGCATTATGCCACTTTCTCCAAAGCTTTGGCCCTGTTGATAATGGCATAAATGCAATCGCGCCTAAGAAGTCACGAAGCCATGCCTTTCTTACAACAGTTCCATGTAAAATTTCATGCCCTAAAAATCCAAGTGAAGCAAAACATAATCCAAGAACAATCGCAATTCCTAGATTCGCCCACACATTCAATTCAAATACACCAATCGATATTAACCCCGCCAATGCCACAAGCAAATAAGCCAGTCCACCAAATAAACGAGTAGGCACTGGTTTAAATGCTTTTTTCGGCAAATGTGGTGATACACGTGCTGCATACCACCCAAACGTATGAAGCTCCTTCATCCTTTTGCCCCTTTCTTATGCCGCGCCTTGCGCAACTTACATATATCAATTCTTGCTTCCAGATTGATTTTACTAGATGATCCAAAAAGCATCTATTATAAGGAAAATATACTCACTCTATCGTCACTTATTTTTCGCTTTTATTATCAATGAAAAACATTTCTCTTTTTACTCTCTATCAACCTTTCCACATGATGAATCATAACAATAGAATTTCTATATTGTCAACACCTTTTATGACCTAGTAATAAAAGGTGGTTATGTTTTTATAATCATACTTTATTTCACTAAAGAAAATGTATAGATTCCATAAGGTTTTATCCACTATATATAGACATTTTCTTAAACGCCATAGACTCTATCTCATTCAATAACTCTCTATGTAATCAACAAATAGAATCACTTGAATTTAGTTTTATATAAATCCTACTTCTTCATAATGCCCTACCTAATTAATTATACTAAAATAATTTATATCCTCTTTTAATAAAAATAGACTTCTTCTAAAACAACACACATGATTTTCATATAATATGGAAATATTAAAAGGAAAATTGTTCTAAAATCAGGAGGTTTCCGCAATGACAAATGATACATTTCCACAACTGCCGCTATCTTATTGGATTGAATCTACCGAGTTTCCTACTTTTCCTCGTTTATCCGAAAATATAAAAACGAAAGTTGCTATTATCGGTGCTGGTATTACAGGTATTACCACTGCCTATTTACTTGCAAAAGAAGGCATCGATGTGGTTTTAATTGATTCTGGTCGTATTTTAAACGGGACGACTGGGCATACAACAGCGAAAGTAACAGCACAACATGATCTTATTTATGATGAATTAATAAATCATTTCGGTGTAGAAAAGGCCCGGCTTTACTATGAATCAAATAATCAGGCTCTACAATTCATAAACGAAACTGTTCAAACATATAAAATCGACTGTAATTTCTCAAATGAAGATTCATATTTATATACAACTACTGATAACGGATTAAGAAATTTATCGAAAGAATATGAAGCTTATCAAAAATTAAATATACCTTGTGATTATGTTCAATCTCTATCGATTCCTATTCCAGTACAATCTGCGCTTGTAATGAAAAATCAAGCACAATTCCATCCCCTTCTTTATTTAAAAACACTTTTAGAAAAGTTTGTGGAGATGGGCGGAAAGCTCTACGAACAAACAACAGCTATGAATGTGGAAAAGGGAGATTATCCACAAATAATTACAAAAGAGGGCCTTCATATCACTTGTGAATATGTCGTCTCTTGTTCACATTTTCCTTTTTATGATGCAAATAGCTTTTTCTTTACGCGAATGTACGCAGAACGCTCCTATGCTCTTGCAATAAAAGCAAAAATGGATTATCCAGGTGGCATGTATTTAAGTATTGATGATCCAAAGCGCTCCTTACGCTATATAACAAACAATGGAGAAAAATTAATTTTGATTGGCGGAGAGAGTCATAAAACAGGGCAAGGAATAAATACGATGCTTCATTATGAAGCACTCTATTCTTTTGCTGAAGCAACTTTTGGAATAGACGAAGTTCCTTATAGATGGTCAGCACAAGATTTAATCACTCTAGATAAGCTTCCTTATATCGGACATATTAACGAAAGAAATCCAAATATATTTGTTGCAACTGGATATCGCAAATGGGGAATGACAACTGGAACTGCTGCCGCTCACCTACTGAAGGACTCCATCCTAAAAGTCCACAGTCCCTATAAAGAACTGTATGCACCATCACGCTTCCATGCAAATCCAGATATAAAAACGTTCCTCTCCCAGAACATTGATGTTGCGAAACATTTAATTGAAGGAAAGATTGAAAATGCATTACGTAAACCAGAAGATCTCGAAGTTGGTGAAGGATCTGTCGTACATGTTAACGGTAAACGGGCAGGTGCTTATAAGGACAAAGAAGGAAAATTACATATCGTCGATACAACTTGTACACATCTCGGCTGCGAAGTTGAATGGAATAATGGTGATTGTACTTGGGATTGTCCTTGTCACGGTTCCCGCTTTTCAATTGAGGGAGACGTTATTGAAGGTCCAGCAGATCAACCGTTAAAACGAGTTGATAATGAGTAAACCAATAAAGAAGTTCAACAGGTTTCCTGTTGAACTTCTTTATTGATTATAAAACCTTTTCAGATAAATTTCGACACAGGGAGGAAAATATTAACATAAAATAAAATAATATATTCATCTACAAATAAAAAGGGGGGAATACTATGCAACCTTCAGCTCCACCTCATCTAGAATCTACAGAAACTATCTTTTCAAGCTCTATTACAAAACTTGTTGTTTTTATTTGTTGGCTAGCCATTCTAGCTGATGGATATGATTTAGGTATTTACGGTGCCGTTCTTCCAAAGCTCCTAGAAGACAAAAGCTGGGCACTTTCACCAGCTTACGCTGGCACAATTGCAAGCTATGCTTTATTTGGGATGTTTATTGGTGCTATTCTAGTTGGAACTATTACAGATCTAATTGGACGAAAATGGATGCTTATATGCTGTTTAGCGCTTTTTTCTATCACAATGGGACTAGCTGCACTTGCTCCTTCTCCCGAATTATTTGGTTTATCTCGATTTATTGGAGGAATCGGATTAGGCGGTGTTATTCCAACAGCTTCAGCACTTACTGTTGAATATTCACCAAAAAAACGACAATCTTTTATTTATGCTCTTATGTTTACTGGCTATCCTTTAGGTATCGTGTTAGGCGCTATTTTGTCTATGTTTATGTTAGAAAGTTTCGGATGGAGAACTATGTTTGGCATCGGAATGATTCCACTACTCCTCATTCCTTTCATTATTCGTTATTTACCTGAATCCATTCAATTTTTATTATCACGTAATCGCCAAAAAGAAGTGGACCAAATCCTTAATCGTTTTCAAATTGTATTCTATGCGAAAAATGAAACTTATCAAACTCCGTCTAATATACGAAAGAAAAATGGATTTCTTACTTTATTCTCAAAAGAATACATAAAAGCAACGCTACTTTTTTGGATCACTTATATAATGGGAATGTTTTTAATATACGGTTTAAATACTTGGTTACCTCAGATGATGCGACAGGCAGGATACCCTCTTGGATCTAGTTTATCATTTCTACTTATGCTAAATATTACTGCCGCTATCGGTGCATTATTTGCTGGAGCAATCGCGGATCGTATAGGAGCTAAAATCGTTATTAGCATCTCCTATCTTATGGCAGCTATATGTATTGGACTATTAACAATTAAACCATCTGTTACAATCATTTATCTTTTAATTGGTCTTGCTGGAATTGGATCAGTCGGTATTACTCAAATATTAAATGCATATGTAACCCAATACTTCCCATCACATATCCGAGCTACTTCCTTAGGCTGGGGACTTGGACTTGGCCGAGTTGGTGCAATTGCTGGCCCTATTCTCGTCGGTATTATTATGACAATGCAATATGACTTATCATGGAATTTTTACTTATTCTCCTTTGCAGGTCTTATCGCAGCTATATCTGTTTTCTTTATTCCTACAAAATAAAAAGAGCACAAACTTACTTGTGCTCTTTTTCATATGCTTCAAACAGCATGTCTCGAAATAGTTTATTTAAAATCTCAATATCGATCCCTAACCCCTTTTCAACACCTTTCACGTATTGCCCATAGTAATGAATTTGTTCTTCTAAAAATTGATTCAACACCTTAATTTTCAATCCAACATCTAATTCAGTACCTGCTTTTTTCTTTATTAACAACTTTTCAATTTCATCTAATACGCTACGTTCTAATGATAATTCTGTAATCAATCGGTCAAATTCTACAGGTGGTAAAGTTGCTTTCTCTTCTAGCCACTTACAAGCTAAAATAGGACGTAATACATAAAAGTACTTTTTCAGCTTTACATTCTCACCTTGCAAAAATTCACGATAATTTTTCGAAGCCATATGTAAATAATGATATATCGTTGCTTTTGGATCAAAATTCTTCTCACTCATCTGTTGAAGTAGTTCTGGAAAATTAGAGTTTTTCGAATAAAAAATTGGTGATCGAATCCACTCAAGTAAAGCTGGGTTCGACTTCGCGAATAGTTGCAACGCCTTTCTAATATCCCAACCACTTATATCTAAATCATCACTAATTGGATATTCAATTACATCTCGTTTGTCATGAATTGATAAATACCATTCTACCGGATGTATATAAACAAACCTAACATCATAATCGCTATCTTTCGATGGAAACCCCCAAGCACGACTCCCTGATTCCACCGCAAATAAAATTTTCACATCATTCTCTTTTTCAATTCTTTCTAACTCCAACTCGATTTTCTCTCTCATTTCATAACATCTCCATTTTTTGATTATTTCCTTGGAAATTCGACAATACACTATCAATTTTACTACATACTAAAAAAACTGTCAGAAATTACTGACAGCCCAATGAAACTTCTATTATTGCTTTTCGATTACAGTAGCAGCAATTCGTTCAAACTCTTTTTGAATCTCCTGTTTATATGCATCTACTACTGAAAAATCCATAGCAGCAATATAAATTCGTTCTAATTTATCACGAACCGATTTTGCTTTTGCTAAGAAAGACATCGCCTCATTCATTTTTGCTTTATATTGAATGGAAACATCACGAATTTCCTTCGCATATTTCTCATCCGTCCCTGGGGTAACAATAAGGGCATACATATCAATAATTTCATCACCCTCGCGACTTGGAAAATATTCATGTGGTGCAGTGCTATCAAAAATTGCAAAGCCTAATTCTCTTACGATAACCATATCAAGACTATTCGGATCAAATCCGCAATGATATACTTCAACTTCAAACCCTTTTTCTTCAGCTGCCCTAGCTAACTTTTTGAGCATCGTTGATTTTCCAGAGCCTGGGCGCCCTTTTATAAAATAACGATATGGTAACCCTTCTGTTAAATTAGGAACAAAATCAACTGCTCCTTTCGGTGTAGCAGCTCCTAAAAAACGATGTTTTACAAGCGATTGTCTCCCGCTTTTATCTGCAAATAATTTCTGGATTAGCTGATCGGTTAATTCATTTGCTTTATTAAAATCTATATTATCAATATATATCTTCTCCCACTCATCATGTATAAGCAATGCCTCTTTAAAACATGCGTAAGCAGACTGAAAAGCTTTGCTTGCTTCTGAAACAAATCTTTCAATTTCTAACTTCTGCTTCCTTAGTTTATCTGAATCCCAAGCAATTCCTAAATTTATATACTCTTCAACAACTCCTGGCATTTTGGGCTCAATTACATGTGGTGATGTCCCATCAACAATTCCTACTTTTAATTTTGGGATAATTACACCATCAACCGATTTATTGTCAGAAGAACAATGTAAAAATTCAATATCATATCCTTTTTCAACCCATTCACGACCGATTGCCTTTATTAAAGAAGATTTCCCCGTTCCTGGACCACCCTTTAAGATAAATAATCTGTCTAACCCTTTTAAATTCTCTTCATATAAATTATGAAATCCCCTAGCTGTATTACCACCAGCATAATAATTCAATACATTTCCTGTCACTGCACTCACTCCTTCGCAGCATTCTATTTACATAAGCTACAATATGCGCGTAGCTTTATTTGGGTGAATACCTATTTTGTATTGCACGCAAAAAGGAAATGAATTACAATTTAACTATCGGAAAATTCCGGTTTTAAAATTAAATACTTCTTTATCAAGAGAGGCAGAGGGACCGGCCCTTTGAAGCCCAGCAACCTCAGTTTATACAAACTGAATAGGTGCTAATTCCTGCAAAATGCATTGCATTTTGGAAGATAAAATTCAACTAGCATGTAAAGCTCACCTTTCTTGATATTGAAGGGTGAGCTTTTTATTATTTGAAAAACATATATTGGAGGTATGTAAAATGAAAGTAATTGATTTATCGCAAACATTTGAAAATAATATGTCTCAATTTCCTGGAACACCTAAAATACAACTAGAAGCTGTTACAAGTGTTGAAGAATCAGGCTATCAAGTTACAGATTTTCATTCTGTCGTTCATGTTGGCACGCATTGTGATGCTCCTGCGCATTTTATTTCAGGCGCAACGACTATCGATCAATTACCCCTAAATCAATTTGTAGGCGAAGCGATTCTTATTGATGTAACTCATGTACAAGAACGAAAACTACCTAAAGAAGTACTGCACGATGCTGATATAAGAGAAGGAGATATTGTTATTTTCCATTCCAATCTATCTACTAAATGGAATACAGAGGCGTATGAGAAAGAAGCTTTTTATCTTTCTGAAGAATTAGCCGAGGAACTAGTACAATTAAAAGTAAAATCTGTCGGTTTAGATTTTATTTCTCCTGATGAGGTAACGACAGAAACATCACCAATTCATCACATACTACTTGGGAATAATATTTATTTAATCGAAAACTTAACAAACTTAGATGCCATTCACACGAAACGTTTCTTCTTCTCAGCAGCACCTTTAAAAATTAAAGATAGCGACGGTGCTTTCGCAAGAGCATTCGCTGTAATTTTTTAAACAAACTATACAAAAAAGCAAAGATCATCATTGACCTTTGCTTCTATTTTTTTTATTTAAATTAAGAAAGAATTGCTCAACATGGGGACGTAACCAAGCTAAATAATCCTTCTCTTTCTTCTTTGTACAAGCTATTTCTTCCCCATCTACCATTTCAACAAGTTCTAGTTCTAACAGTTGCTTCGTGAATGCTAACATATTCACTTCTTCGGATGGATACTCTTCTTTTAATTTCTCCTCAATTTCCCCCAATAAAAAACCGTCACGCATCATTGCCAATGCATCAATCCAAAGTGGCGGCATTTCATATTTTTCTCCTGTAATTGTATCTTTTACAATATAATTCTTTTGCTCTTTTCGAAATTGAATCGTGTGTAAACATACAGTCGAATTTAATGTTAATTCCATCATACCACCTCTTTCATAATATCTGCATAGAAAAAAGGATGCGCGTGCACCCCTTCTTATCTTTTCATAACACTACTGAACCGCTACATGAGCAATCAATCTCATGTCGATATTTTCCTCCATTATAAACGAAGTATTTTATAAAAAAAACCCTTCTTGAAACATTTTATAAAATGTTTATATTTACACAACAAGAACACTTTTCTGAAAAATCTTTTCTCCCAATACATTAAACGGTCGGCAGAAAAATTTCTACTTTTGTTCCTACTCCTATACTACTTTGGATTGTGATACTCCCTTGATGTTCCTTAATAATTTTATATGTAATCATTAATCCAAGTCCTGTACCAGTTTCCTTTGTTGTGTAAAACGCCTTGCCGATTTTTTCTAACTTCTCATTCTCTATACCAAATCCTTGGTCTTCAACAGAAATACACAAATATCCTTGCGTTTTTTGATATGCACGGATATGGATTTCTCCACCCTCTGGCATTGATTCTATTCCATTTTTAATGATATTTAATAACACTTGTTTTAATTGCTTATCATTACCGTTTATAGTTGGTAAATTCCCATCTACTTGTAAATAACATTTAACTCTATATTGCATTGCATAACTTTCCATTAGATGCACAACATATAGAAGGATGTCTCGTATATTACACCTTTCATAATTTGTTGGCTTTGGTTTTCCTAACAACATTAATTCACTAACAAATCCATTGACTCTTTCAATTTCTTGTAGCATAATGTCGTAGCTCATCGTATCAGTTGGATTTCTTTCTTTTTGCATTTGCGTAAATCCTTTTAACGCTGTTAACGGATTTCGAATTTCATGGGCAATTGTTGTAGACATAGTCCCAATCACAGCTAAATTTTCCGTCTCTTTCATATTGTTCATCATTTCAACCACTGTTCTTACATAAGATTTAAATCGTTTTAATAAAGAATGTGAAATAATGAAATAAAATACACATAAAACAAGTGGAATTATCACTTTTAAATCTTGTAATAGCAATGTGAAAAATACGTACTTTCCAATTACACTAAAGGACACTAAATAAAAGTATTTTTTATTCACGAAAACTGGGGCAAATAAAATTAATAACATTTCTACCATACTGCCATGTTCAAAAGGTCTATCCGTTCGCAAATAAATCATTAAATTATTAACAAGATTGATAAACATGTACCCAAATAAAAATAAATATTTTACAGAATATACATATCCTCTTTTTTGAAGATATATAGAAATAGGTAATAATGCCATTACAAATATAGGCACACCTATCCCAAGACTACCTTCTGGCCAACCTACCGCTGTTCCACTAATATTCATAGCAGGATATACAAAATAATATATAGCGTCATATGAAAAGAATATAATATAGAATAATAATATAAATACCTTTAAGGCTCTTCTTTCTTCATAAATCAAGCTCTTGTATTTATTCATATAAAAACTCCCCTTGATCGATACAAAAAACTTTCATTGTTATTCTCCTTAAAGTATAAGTATGAAATTGCTTTCAGGGCAATATTTAACCTTATAATACTAAAAGGAAGGAGATCTCTCCTTCCTTTTAGTAACAACTTACATCCATCTTACCCTGTCATGTAGCAATCCATCCGTAAAATTATTATGCCCCATTACAAAATCCTTCATATATAAATTTAAATACTCACCGTACTTACTTTCTGTATTTAATAACAACTCCTCGACGTAATAAGCACCTTGTTCAAATTGATCTAAAAGTAAACTGGACAGGCCCGCATAAATCCCGCACCCTACCTGAAAATACGTTGCATTCGTTTTATATTTACGAAAAACCTTGCTACTATTCATCACATTATACATATATGTCTCACTATTTTCATAAACGAGTAACACACCCACCAAGTCCTCTCCAGCAACCTCTTCTTCCGCTGGATTAAACACTTTACGATTCCAGTTCCATAAATCTTCTACTTGATCTAAGTTCTGTCTAATTATATTTGTTGTATACTCATTAATTCGGTAAAGAAAACCAACTTCCATATTAAAGTTTTTCCCTAAAATTAATACTTCCTCATGTGGCATTAAACAACCATAGAATTCTTTTTCTCCTAACTTCACTTTATACTCTGAAGAATATACATCTTCATAAAAGTAAAGAGGACGATGATGACTCATATACATCGGATAACTCCAGATCGCTTCATCTAAAAATCGCTCTACTGCCCATGAAGCATAAAGTGTATGTGGCTTTATAAGTGCTGTATCATTCAAAAATGATGTGTCATGTTCTACAATATAACATGCTCTTGGCCTTTCATTTGGTCGTTCCTTCATAAGCTCAACAACCATCCATTGAACAACACCTGGATTCATACCTGAACCTATAATCGCTTTTGTATTTGTAAATTTCTCTTTCTCCTTCTCAAACCTTGTATATCTTTCCGTAAGCTGAAAGCCGATTAAGCTGTCGTCCTGATCTACTGCTTCATTTTCCAAGGCTGAATTAATATAGCAAATTCCTAATTCATTACAGCAGCTTAATACTCTAATTGTATCTGCCCCTGAAACATCAATCACAACACTCGTACTTTTTTCTTTTAAATGTTCTTTAAATTCCACTACATTTTGAAGGTTTATCTCATATAAATATAATTGACCTTTCAAATTCGAAAACAACTCATCATAATAAGTCCTATCTTTTTGTTTTATATCCACCAAATGAAATTTGGCATTCTTTAATACTTCATAAATTGGATCTTTTTCATTTGCTATCGCTTGATTTAAAATTGCTAAAACTGCTTTTGCTGCTCCACCAGCACTACCAAGTAATGTAATCGATAACGGATTTAGAAACTGCTCCACCAACAAAACTCCTTTAATAAATTAGTTGAGCAGCTCCTTCTCAAAAAATAAATTGAATACATAAAAAGATAGCTCGTACACATTTCTTTATAAATTAGTACAAAATTTTTTTAAAAAATCACACCATAATATATTTATATTCAATTCATTTTTCCCCTCATATTCAAATCGAGCTAAACAAATAGGCTCGACCTTTTCTTCTGCATATAAAAGAAAAAGCCAGCCCTTTCAACTAGCTTACGGACAATGGACAGATTTTACATGTTGAATATTTACATACATTTTCGCATCACGTGCTTTTAATATTTCAATATGCCCTTCATCAATCTTCGCCATCTTTCCGATCTTATTAGATTCCTCACCTAAATCGAACACCATGATTTTGCCAGACATTTTAATAAGTTGTTCTTCAAACGTTCGAGCTAACGTAATATTTAACGGATTTACGGGGAGTTCATTTTTATTGAGGTCATACGGCACTTGGTTTTCTTTATACGGAATTAACCATTTTAAATGTTTTAAAGATATATATACCGTTTTATAAACCGGACTATAAAAAACAATATAATCATTCATCACACTTGTAACATAACCATGTATTGGAGCACTTCCTGCTACATAAACTTCTGTAAAAATTCCTTTAGAAGTACTTAATACTTTTCTCAAAGAAATGGAAGGGGATTCTCTCTTAATTACAGAATCAACATCTGGTTTTAATATTTCTTCGTCATATGGTCTTAAAAATTTATAGTATTGTACATGATATAAAGATATATATACATAGTCTTGTCCATTGTAAAGAACAATGATATCATTTCCTACATCTATTAATACACCTTTAAACCTTTTTTCACCGATTAATTTAACATATATATTTTCTCCAATACTTTTGTTTAACTCATTCATCTATATCCTCCTTCCTATGAATTTCTTCTTACCTGTCTTCCATTTCTAAAAAAATAATCAGGGCAAAGTTCTGTTTTAATAGTAAGTAATTCCTTTTCATACTATCGAAATAAGAAATTGTTCTTCTCTTTCCCTCATAATGCCCCTCTTATTTATTAAACATTATTCATCTTCATTCTTTTTACATTTAACTACTTGGCTCACACTCTTAATATGAGACTTAATTACATAAATAACTTCATCACAGTTTACTAGTGTAATACAGTCATGGTGTACCTCACTTAATAAACCTTCCACACACTCTGGACCGCCACGATTAATTTTTACCCACTTATACTTCAAGTCTTTTAATATATCTAAAAAAGTATCCTCATCAGAGCAGAAACATGAACTATAGCAATCGCCACATTTACTTTCTTTCACTTTCTTAACTAGACTCTTCACATGTTTTAACTGGTAATACACTAATTCACCATGAGGTAATTGTAACGTTAGATAATCTTTGCCTAACGATACGAGCTCACCTACTCGACTTTCTGGTCCACGAAGGTTTACTTTTACAGTCTCACCAACTAAACATTTAATTTGGTCACAGCATAATACGTTCTCCAATTTTGTATCCCCCTTTCTTATTATCTTCCTCTACTTGATTGTCTTTGGGCACGAGCGCGACCTGAATTATTGCTACTACTTTCTTTACTGCTGCTATCGTCGCTCTCATCGCTCTCTCCGCATGCTAATGCATTATAGTTAACGCTTTTAATATGCTTTATTGCAATTAATATAACTTCTTCTTTTGCAATTACTGTCACAAAGTCACAAGAAACATCTTGTAAAATGCCTTCCACTTTCTCTGGACCACCGCGATTAATTTTCACCCAGCAATATTTGAAAGTTTGCAGTAGTGCTTCAAAGTCTTCTGCACATTCGCAATCTTCCCATTCGCAATCACTTGATCCACAGTCTTTCGCATTTTTTGTAATACTTTTTAGATGACTAAGTTGATAGTAATACAGTTCACCTTTTTCATTCTGCAATACGAAGTAGTCCGGACATACTGATATTATTGTTCCTTTTTGAGATTCTGGACCACCCCTGTTTACTCTCACAAAAGATCCAATTAAGTCTTTCAAAAAATCACAATGAAATATACTCACGAGAAAACCCCTTCCATTAATTTATAAGCTTTTGCACTGATAGTATATGTATCTGTACAGGTTACGTTCTCTATGTTTGTCCTAGCTAGAAAAAAATATGCTTTTAACATGGTAGACTACTACCTATCAAAATTTGAAGAAAGGCTAAGAACTCCTTATATTTTTGATATCTTCAAACAAAAAATCCCTTATGAAGATACATTTCTGCATATCTTCATAAGGGATTTCCCATAGTTTAATCTTCGTCTTTAACATCCATATCTTCTGGAATTGGTTCGTTCAATATTTCTTCCACTAATTGCTTATATTTCTCCATTTGTTCTAAATGTGTATTAAATTGTTCTTTATTTACTAAATATTGCTCTCCATCGAATAGCGCACGAATTTTTTTTTGCTGAATTAACTCTTCAATATACGATTTTGGTAAATTCAAATACTCCGCAGTCTCTTCTACTGTTATATACAATGTGTTCATTCCTTTATTATTTTTTCATCTATACTGTATCTTACTTTATTTTTGTAAACAAATAAAAAAGATTTTGTAAATGCAGTTCAAAAAGCAGGTAGATGCATTCCATATATTGTATAGTATTATATAGTAAGAATTTTTTAAATATAGAATGGTATTACCCATTTACACAAAGGAGAGTTAACATATGGCTACTCGTCACATCATTACAATGTTAGAAAAAACACTACAAGTTGAAACAGAAAACACAATTTCTCATTTGAATGTATCTTTATCTGATCGTTTTCTTTCTCAAAGCACAGCAATACATGAAAACAATTGTTATCATACAATTGGTGAATGGTACAAAAATCATTTCTTATTCCAACAAGATGATTTCCTTTGGGCTAAATATGCTTTCTATGACGCATATTGTGAAGCCATCAAAAAACAAGGTCATCTTACAAAACGTGTTCGCCAAATATTAGAATCATTAGCTCGAATGCATGGAAAACAGTATATTGCTTCTATACTAAATATGCCATTTCCTAATGAACGCGCTAAAGGGACAGCGTAATTTAGCCATGTTCTGCGTAAGCAAAACATAGCTAAATTGTTTTCTAGGATGCTTTACCAATAAAATGTTCATATGATATGAACTGATGAAACCGGTGTCATTATAATGATTGAAAATATAGTAAACAGGAAATCCCCCACGTACATCTCTCATCCATTTGAATAGAGAAGTATGTGGGGGTATACTTGTTCCTTATTATTTCATCATCTGCTTAATCAGTTCGCGATTTCTCTTCTTAAATACTTCATTATGAGAAGAAACCATTCCGTACTCACTTGCATCTGGTTGGATAAATTGCTTTGCTTTATTCACAGCATTTCCAGCATCTTGGAATGCACCTGCAATTAAGTGTAGTTTCCCTTCGTGCTTTAAAATATCTCCAGCAGCATATAATCCATCTACTGAAGACTCACTATTTGCATTACCTGCAATATAATAATTATCTATAATTGCAACGTCTAACTCACTATTTTCCAATAATGTAATGTCGCGTTCATATCCATGATTAATAATAACTTCATCAATAGGTAAATGAGAAATCTCACCTGTTTCATGATTTGTTAATTCTACATATTCGATCGCTTCATGATTATCACCAGCAATTAATTTTGTAATCGATGTATTAAAGAAACACTCCGCTGAGCTATTCATAAGTTGTTTTACTTGTGCTTCATGACCAGATAATTCTTCTTTTCTATACGTTACATACACTTTTTTCGCAATTGGTTCCAATTCATTTGCCCAATCAACAGCAGAATTGCCTCCACCGGAAATAATAACTGTTTTACCTTTGAAACGCTTTAAAGATTTAACTGTATAATTTAAATTCGATACTTCAAATCGCTCAGCACCTTCAATAGATAACTTTTGCGGTTTCAATATACCACTTCCTGTTGCGACGATAACTGTTTTTGAAAAGTGTTCTTCCCCAGTACTTGTTTTTAATGTAAAAGTACCATCTTGATTACGAATAATTGATTCCACTTTTGTATCTAATACAACTTCTGGCTTAAATGTTAACCCTTGCTGTACAAGTTGTTCAATTAACTTATCACCTGTAACTGGCAATAGTCCTCCTACATCCCAAATCATTTTTTCCGGATACACATGTATTTTTCCACCTAAATGTGGTTGAAATTCTATTATTTTCGTTCTCATTTCTCTGAGTCCACTATAAAAAGCTGAATAAAGCCCTGCAGGTCCTCCACCTATCACGGTTACATCAAACAATTCTTCTCGATTCATTCGTGCTCACTCCTCAGCTACTAATCATTGATTATCATTCTCAATAAAATATAACCTGTTTCCGCAAAATTTACAATCAAAATTACTATTGACAATACACCTATATAAAATTATATTATTTAAAGAATCAATAGTGATAATCATTATCATTTTGTTAATAATTAGCAAATTTGAGATTACATCTTCTTTCATTAATATGGTTAATACTATATTATAAAATCTCATATTCAAGATTTTTAATAAATTATTTTGCTTTACCACTACTCTTTCAAAAAGATTACAGTTAAACAAATTATTGTATACACATATCATCTATGTTAAAGGAGAAAGACGATGAAAAAGTTATTTATTTCACTAACAGTTCTTTTCGTTCTTGTTATGAGCGCTTGTAGCAATAGCTCTACAGACAAAAAGAACGATGCAAAAGGTAGTAAATCAGAAAAAATTACATACCAATCTGAAAATGGTAAAGTAGAAGTTCCTGCAAATCCAAAACGCGTTGTTGTATTATCATCATTCGCTGGTAACGTAATGTCATTAGGTGTAAATCTTGTTGGGGTAGATTCATGGTCTAAACAAAACCCACGTTTTGATAGCAAACTTAAAGATGTTGCTGAAGTATCAGATGAAAATGTTGAAAAAATCGCTGAACTAAATCCAGATTTAATCATCGGTTTATCAAATATTAAAAATGTCGATAAGTTAAAGAAAATCGCTCCTACTGTAACATACACTTACGGAAAAGTTGATTACTTAACACAGCATTTAGAAATCGGTAAGTTATTAAACAAAGAAAAAGAAGCAAAAACTTGGGTTGATGACTTCAAGAAACGTGCACAAGAAGCTGGTAAAGAAATTAAAGCAAAAATCGGTGAAGATGCTACAGTTTCTGTTGTAGAAAACTTCAACAAACAGCTTTATGTATACGGCGAGAACTGGGGCCGCGGAACAGAAATTCTGTACCAAGAAATGAAATTAAAAATGCCTGAAAAAGTAAAAGAAAAAGCATTAAAAGAAGGTTATTACGCATTATCTACTGAGGTATTACCTGAATTTGCTGGTGATTACTTAATCGTAAGTAAAAATAAAGATACTGATAACTCATTCCAAGAGACAGAATCATATAAAAACATCCCAGCAGTAAAAAATAATCGCGTATATGAAGCAAACATGATGGAATTCTATTTCAATGATCCACTTACATTAGATTTCCAACTAGACTTCTTCAAGAAGAACTTTCTTGGTAAATAATACAAACATGAGGAATTCTTAATTTAAGAATTCCTCTTCCTTTATTCTATGAACAGAAAAGATGTGAAACGAATGACAAAAGATCATGAAAATCCACGTTCTATAGCTTTTACATACAAACTAATTTTAAGCTTAATTGCATTCTTTCTTATTTTTATCGTTGCAATGGTATTAGGTGCTGCAGATACTTCGATAAAAGATGTATGGTTAGCACTCACTTCCTCGGCTAAAGGAGACAAAATATCTATTATTCGAGAAATACGTTTACCACGTGAAGTTGCTGCTATTTTTGTAGGAGCTGGATTAGCCGTTTCTGGAGCAATTATGCAAGGATTAACACGAAATCCACTTGCAGATCCTGGATTATTAGGGCTATCTGGTGGAGCGAATGCTGCGCTTGCACTGACACTTGCTTTCAACCCTTCCATCAGCTATCTTTACTTAACATTAGCTTGCTTTATCGGTGCTGCAATTGGCGCAATTATGGTATTTGGAATTGGTATGGTAAAAAAAGGCGGCCTTTCTCCTCTTCGAATTGTATTAGCGGGCGCTGCAGTTTCCGCATTTCTACTTGCAATTTCAGAAGGAATCGGCATTTACTTTAAAATTTCACAAGATGTATCACTTTGGACTGCTGGGGGCGTAATTGGAACAACTTGGAGCCAATTAAAAATTATTATTCCAGTCATTTCAATTAGTATCTTTATCGCTATCTTACTAGCAAAAAAATTGACAGTTCTTAGTTTCAGTGAGGAAGTGGCTATTGGACTAGGTCAAAAAATTATTGTTATTAAAACTATTTTATTTATCATTATTATCTTACTTGCAGGTGCATCTGTAGCACTTGTTGGAAATATGGCATTTATCGGCTTAATGGTACCTCACATGGTACGCCCAATTGTCGGTCCAGATTACCGATTTGTTATACCAATGTCAGCAATTGCTGGAGCTTCCTTTATGCTACTTGCAGATACAATCGGACGTACTATTAACGCTCCATACGAAACACCAGTTGCGGCAATTGTTGCGATTGTAGGGTTACCATTCTTCCTATTCATTGTACGTAAAGGGGGAAAAACATTCTCATGATGCAATCTATTTTAAGAAAACAGCGTCTTATTATACTCGCTTTACTTATAATAATCATCACAACCATTGTAGTTGGAATGGGGCTTGGTTCAGCATCTTTATCTTATGATCGACTACTCCCAACCTTAATGGGGAAAGGGACTTTTAAAGAGGAGTTCGTTTTATACTCTTTAAGACTACCTAGAATCGTCATTACATTATTAGCTGGTATGGCTCTCGCTTTATCAGGGGCTATATTCCAAGGAATTACTCGAAATGATTTAGCTGAACCTGGTATTCTCGGAATCAACTCTGGGGCCGGTGTTGCTGTTGCTATTTTCTTTTTATACTTTCCAATAGATGTAGGTTCATTTCTTTACTTACTACCTGTAGTTGGATTTATCGGAGCATTTCTGACAGCTGTTCTAATTTACGTATTTTCATATAGTAAATCAACTGGACTTCAGCCAATCCGATTAACATTAACCGGTATCGGTTTTGCATTTGCACTATCTGGAACGATGATTGTCCTTATCTCATCCGCAGATCGTATGAAAGTAGACTTTATTTCAAAATGGATTGCCGGAAATATTTGGGGAGATGACTGGATCTTTGTTTTAGCAATGCTCCCATGGTTAATCGTATTCATTCCATTTATTTTCTATAAAGCAAATCGATTAAACATTTTAGCATTAAACGAACCAGTCGCAATAGGCGTTGGAATTGAAATTGAAAAAGAACGCAGGTACTTATTAGTTGCAGCCGTTGCACTTGCAGCTGCAGCTGTTTCCGTAACAGGAGGAATTAGCTTTATCGGATTAATGGCTCCTCATATCGCGAAATCTTTAGTAGGTCCAAGACATCAAATCTTCATGCCTATCGCCCTTTTAATCGGCGGATGGCTATTATTATTAGCAGATACAATTGGACGAAATATCGTTGATCCTAATGGCATTCCAGCAGGTATTGTCGTTGCTTTAATTGGGGCTCCTTACTTTATGTATTTGTTGCTTAAGAAGGCGTAAAAAACACCCTCAAGATCTTTTCTTGAGGGTGTTTTCGTTTCATTCTACTGCTGCCCATACCCTTCAAACTTCTTTGCCAAATTCTCCATCTCATCTTCTGGCAATAGCTTCGGTTCTCCAACGCTTTTGGTTTGATAATAAATTTGAGCACAAAACTCAATCTCTTCTGCAACAGTAAACGCCATTTTTATATTATTTGCACCAGCAATTAAACCGTGATTTGCAAGTAGCACAGCACGACGATCAATCATGCCTTCAAAAGCAGCATCCGCTAATTGCTTCGTACCAAATGTTTCATACGGCGCACAGCGGACATTCGGACCTGCAAAAGCAATTAAATATGACACAGCAGGAAGCTCCCATCCTAATGACGCAATCGTCTTTGCGTAAGGAGAATGTGTATGCACAAGTGCATTTATATCTTCACGCTTCCTATAGTAAATAAGGTGCATATCTAATTCACTTGATGGTTTTCTCTCTCCTTCTACTACTTCACCATCTAGGTTTAATATAACTACATCTTCAGGCTTTGTTTCATAATACTCTAAACCACTTGGGCTAATCGCAACAAGACCTTGTTCACGATTGAAAATACTAATATTACCGCCTGTCCCCTTTGTTAAACCGCTAGAAATCATTTTCTTTCCGTATGCTACAATTTCTTCTCTTTCTTTTTGTAATAACATATACATCCCCCTAAGTATGAAGCTTATGATGACTGACTTTGTATCTATCTACTTACTAAAATAGCTTTTTTAAGTTTTCCGTAAATGGTGCCTTGACAATCCCTTTTTCTGTAATAATCGCTGTTACATTTTCATGTGGCGTAACATCAAATGCTGGATTATATACTTTACTTTCTTTCGGAGCAGAATATTGTCCGAAGCGATTAATCACTTCAGAACCATCTCTTTCCTCGATTGGGATTTCTTTTCCTGTCGGTGTTTTTAAATCAATTGTTGGTGTTGGTGCTGCTACATAAAACGGAATGTTGTAGTATTTCGCTAAAATAGATAAGCCTAATGTGCCAATTTTATTTGCTACATCACCATTTGCTGCCACACGGTCGCATCCAACAATTACCACATCAATCTTCCCTTGTGACATGACCATAGCTGCCATATTATCCGTAATAACAGTAACATCAATGCCCGCTCGCTGCAGTTCTAATGCTGTTAACGTTGAACCTTGTAACCTAGGACGAGTTTCATCTGAATAGATTTTTAAGTCCCATCCTTTTTCTTTCGCTAAGTACATTGGAGCTGTCGCAGTACCATACTTAGTCGTCGCTAACGCACCAGCATTACAATGTGTTAATACTCCCATTCCATCATGGAATAACGTTAATGCATGTTCCCCGATTTGACGGTTAATTTCCTCATCTTCTCTATGAATTTCTTTTGCCTCTTCTAGTAATCTATCTTTCAACTGAGCAATTGATAAATGTAAGTTCTCCGCCGCTATTGCCTCCATTCTTTCAAGTGCCCAAAATAGATTTACTGCTGTCGGCCTTGATGTTGCCAAATATGCACACACCTTTTTGACTTCTGCTATAAAGTCTTCTATCGTACTTTGAGTAACTTCCTTAGCACCTAAATACACACCATACGCTGCCGAAACACCAATCGCTGGCGCTCCTCTTACTTTCATTACTTGAATGGCATCCCACACGCTTTCAGCTGTCTTGAAAGATTCATAGACAACCTCATTCGGTAATAATGTTTGATCTAACAAAACTAAAGAATCATCTTTCCACTGAATGGGTATTAATTGCTCTTCCATCATCTTCTCCCCTTACTTCGCGTAGTGCATTGACTGTTCTTTTAATGTTTCTACAAAACTTGTGCCCGTTCTATATTGATTCGCTCGTAAAATAAAACTCTTTGCTACTTGAAGACAAATTCGCTCCGCTCTAGCACGTGCTTCCTCATTCTCAATACAAGTAATATCTTTTACTTTCGCTAATCCAACAATACGGCGGATTAATTCCAGACCTGTCACTGCAGCTGTATCCTCTAATACAGATTGTAAATAGACTTCGTTAAAGCCTTCTTCTTTCGCCATAATCTCGGTCACATGAATATCCCAAGCATCTAAAAACTTCTTCTTAAATAAATCAATTACCTCTACCATCGTAGTTTGTAACCAATCCATATACGTATCTTTCTCAGCTCCAGATGGCATCGTTGCATCTGCATTCACCCAAGCAAACATTAAATTCGCCATTACATTCCCAACGTCATATCCCATAGGTCCATAAAAAGCAAACTCAGGATCAAT
The DNA here is from genome assembly GCF_056033865.1 of Bacillus sp. FAU20. Taxonomy (NCBI): domain Bacteria; kingdom Bacillati; phylum Bacillota; class Bacilli; order Caryophanales; family Bacillaceae; genus Bacillus; species Bacillus sp. FAU20. Next base: position 46,192 of record NZ_JBVYHY010000027.1, on the reverse strand, counting down.
AACCTTTGTAGAATCCTCTCTTACAAAAACAGAACCAGTATGTAAATCACCATGAATAAGCGCCTGTGCATTTGTCATAAAAGAAAATTTACGTTTCGCTACTTCCATACGAAGCTCTTTATCACTATAAATATGCTCCCTAATCCATCCTTCATTTAACGGAAACAGCTCATTACGCTTATTATGATTTGTAAATGGCTCAGCGTATACGAGGTCTTCTGTAATCTCACATAATTCAGGATTTATATAATTCTTCACAAGTTCCTTCTTCTCTTTATGATTCATTACAACATCCGATGTTAATAAAAGTGTATTTACCATAAAAGTAGTTAAGTCGTCAGCAAGCCGCGGAAATATTTGATGATTTATAAGTGCTGTACGTAATATTGTATGATCCGATAAATCTTCCATTACGCAACAATTCATCACACTATCAAATAAATACACCTTAGGAACAAGTCCAGGTGCTAACTCATCCTCTAACTGCAAAACATCTGATTCTATACGAATACGATTTGTCGACAACTTAAACTCATCTGAAATGCGCGCTGTATCCCCAGCTTGCTTTACGATGACAGACATGTTCTCTTTTTCATCCCAAACGCGGAACACATAATTTAAATTGCCATCACCTATTTCTTTACACTGTAACCCCTTTACATGTTCAAACTTAGATAATTTCTCTTTCACATATGCAATCACATCGTTAGCTTCCATTAAAAAATACTTCGTGAACTTAGACATGGTTTCCCCTCCACACTAACTGTAAGCGTTTTCTAAAAGCTATAAAAAATAATAGGTTGAATTTTTTCATCCTATAAATATGTATTCTTCTTTTTGAAAGTTATATCTAGATTTTATTATATCTTGTTAGCACTTTGAGTCAATGTTTCTAACTATCATCGTAATATACTTCCTAATTATATATTTGAGATGACAAAAATTGTTCAAAAAATTTCCGATTCATTTTATTTTATTTATCACAAAATTCTTTGTAAAATAGAAGTAAGCAGTTCCTTTTCAAAACCACAACCTCTAAGAAATATTTCCTTCCTAAGAAATTAAACTTACACACTATCTCTAACATACACACTACTCTTTCAAACAATCATTGAAAATTTATAAACTTAAAGTTACCTTTCCACTCCCTGTTAGTCTTAATTGAGAATAAATATTAATTAAATTGGTATAAAGTTGGTTTATTCTCTTGACAAAATAACCACTTCTATATGATAATTAATATCGAATTAGAATTATTATAGTTAATTAAAAAATATATTTTATGAGCACACTATTTTTTGATGCTCAAAACCAACATTTAGGAGGAATTTTAACATGTTATTAATCGGCACAGAAGTAAAACCGTTTAAAGCTAATGCTTACCATAATGGAGAATTTATCCAAGTTACTGACGAAAGTTTAAAAGGAAAATGGAGTGTAGTTTGTTTCTACCCAGCTGACTTCACATTCGTTTGCCCAACTGAACTTGAAGACTTACAAAACCAATACGCAACTCTAAAAGACTTAGGCGTTGAAGTATACTCTGTATCTACAGACACTCACTTCACTCACAAAGCATGGCATGATAGCTCAGAAACTATCGGCAAAATCGAGTACATCATGATTGGTGACCCAACTCGCACAATCACTACAAACTTCAACGTTTTAATGGAAGAAGAAGGTCTTGCTGCTCGTGGTACATTCATCATCGATCCAGACGGCGTTATCCAATCTATGGAAATCAATGCTGACGGTATCGGCCGTGACGCAAGCATTCTTGTTAACAAAATTAAAGCTGCTCAATACGTACGTAACAACCCAGGTGAAGTTTGCCCAGCTAAATGGCAAGAGGGTTCTGCAACACTTAAACCAAGCCTTGACCTTGTAGGCAAAATCTAAGGAGTTCGATCAAAATGATACTAGATGCAGATATAAAAACACAACTATCCCAATACCTTCAGTTAATGGAGAACGATATTTTACTTAAAGTAAGCGCAGGAGATGATAACGTATCTAAAGATATGTTAGCTCTAGTAGACGAATTAGCTACTATGTCATCTAAGATTACAGTAGAAAAAGTTGAATTAGAGAGAACACCAAGCTTTAGCGTAAACCGCCCTGATGAAGACACTGGTGTCGTATTCGCTGGTATTCCATTAGGACACGAATTTACATCACTAGTGTTAGCTTTACTACAAGTAAGTGGACGCGCTCCAAAGATTGAACAAAAATTAATCGATCAAATTAAAAACATTCAAGGCGAATATCATTTTGAATCTTATATCAGCCTAAGTTGTCATAACTGTCCTGATGTTGTACAAGCTCTTAACGTAATGAGCGTTCTTAACTCTAGTATTACACATACTATGATTGATGGCGCTACATTCAAAGAGGAAGTAGAAAGTAAAGACATCATGGCAGTACCAACTGTTTACCTAAACGGCGAATCTTTCGGAAGCGGTCGTATGACACTTGAAGAAATTTTAGCGAAAATGGGTAACGGTCCAGATGCATCAGAGCTTTCTGATAAAGATCCATACGATGTTCTTGTTGTTGGTGGCGGCCCTGCTGGTGCAAGTGCAGCAATTTACGCAGCACGTAAAGGCATCCGCACTGGTATCGTTGCTGAGCGCTTCGGTGGTCAAGTAATGGATACTATGGGCATTGAGAACTTCATCAGCGTAAAAAAGACTGAAGGTCCTAAGCTAGTAGCAAGCCTTGAAGAGCACGTAAAAGAATACGACATCGATGTAATGAATCTACAACGTGCGAAACGTTTAGAGAAAAAAGAACTTATTGAAGTGGAACTTGAAAACGGTGCTATTCTGAAAAGTAAGAGCGTAATCGTTTCTACAGGTGCTCGCTGGCGTAATGTTGGCGTACCAGGTGAAGCTGAGTTCAAAAATAAAGGTGTAGCATACTGCCCACACTGTGACGGTCCATTATTCACTGGCAAAGACGTAGCAGTTATCGGCGGTGGTAACTCTGGTATTGAAGCAGCTATCGACTTAGCAGGTATCGTTAAGCACGTAACTGTTCTTGAATTCATGCCAGAATTAAAAGCTGATGCTGTATTACAAGAGCGTCTTAACAGCTTACCAAACGTAACTGTTCTGAAAAACGTTCAAACGAAAGAAATCACTGGTACTGATAAAGTAAACGGTATTTCTTACATCGATCGTGAAACTGAAGAAGTTCATCACGTTGAATTACAAGGTGTATTCGTACAAATCGGTCTTGTGCCAAACACAGACTGGTTAGGCGAAACAGTTGAACGCGTTCGCGGTGAAATCGTAACAGACAAGCACGGTGCTACAAACGTACCAGGAGTGTTTGCTGCAGGTGACTGTACAAATAATCCGTACAAACAAATTATCATCTCTATGGGTTCAGGTGCAAACGCAGCTTTAGGTGCATTTGATTACTTAATCCGTAACTAATAAAAAACAGGTGCCTTGGCCCCTGTTTTTTATTACCCTAATGTATAAACTAAAAACCTCTCATTCCCATTCTTCTCATAAGCACCTGGCAATCTAACTTCTTTCTTCAGCACAAACGCAGTCTGATTTTCTAAGAAGAAAATATAGTCCTCAGAAGGATAATATAAAATAATATCCACTTCTCTCCCCGTGTTTTCTACTGAAAGCAAAATGTTATTTACTACATTCATAAACACTTGTACAGAAAATGGATTAAAGAAATAAAATCTATTATCATGTGGATCAATCTCATATTCCTGCGCTAAACAACATTGGAATTGAATTTTCCCCTTACTGTTTCGTGCCTTTCGTGCATAACGATCTCGATTATCCATCGCTTCTTTATAAAACTCTTCATTCATTTCAATTCCAACTGCTGAAGCACCACATTTATGATGAATATAAAAGTTTAATCGCCCTTTTCCGCACCCAAAGTCTACAATTCGATCGCTACTTCGTATTTCATATTGATTCAATAACTCATCTAACCCGCTATACGGCGTCGGTTCATAACGGTGATAGTGCATAGACTTGTTAAACCCTTTTTGCTCACCGACTGTTTTTATATGTAAAACTGCATCGTAATATTGTTCATTCATTTGTTTTCTCCTATTAAAAAATGGTACTTATTATTATACACCATGTACTGGAGGCTCATTTTTCATCAAATTAATAGGTACGTGAAATTATATTAACGATTTTCTTAATATATCTATCGTAACTTCAAATATATCAACGATTTTTCAAATATATCGATTTACCGACAATTCACGACAAAAAAACAGGAGCTCTTTAGCCCCTGTCTTCTAACACTTTCAATACAGTTTGTTTCAATATTTCTACCCCATCCATAATACAACTATGATCAAATCTCATATACGGATGGTGTAATCCAGGTTGTAGGTCTGCTCCTAGTCCAAGCATGACAGCTTTTAAATGTGGTCTTTTCACTGTATAGTAATGGAAATCATCGCTTCCTGTCGTATAGAGGGGCCCTGTGCATCTCTCTTCCCCATACACCTCGAGAATACCTTTACGCATAAAACGCTCTGCTTCTTCGGAAACCTCTGCTCCTGGTGCAAGATCCATCCATTCGTATGAAGTTTTTGATCCCATCGATGCAGCTGATTCTATTACATGCTCAATCTTTTTCTTTAATTCTTCTAATAGTATATTACTCTCTGCTCTTACATCTAAACTAAAATGACCATTTCCCGGAATAATATTTAAATTATCACCACCAGCTTGGCATCTCGTCATTTTTACTGAATAAGAACTTTGCGGTGGCAGCCAAATATTTTTCAAACCGATATTAATCATGGAAATGACATCAATTGCATTCACACCTTGGTGTGGTCTTGCCCCGTGTGCATCCTCCCCATGAATCATACCCTCTAAAAATCCTGCTGCTCCATGGCGAATAGATGAGGCTGCTTGTTTCAAAGATAGTTCTTCAATTGGTCTTAGATGGACGCCAAATAAGAAATCAGCATCATCTACAGCACCTTTCTCCACCATCTTTAAAGCACCATTCCCCTTCTCTTCTGCCGGCTGAAAAATAAATCTAACCGTACCACTTTTCCATCTCATATTTTTCAATTGTAAAATAAGTCCCATTACAATGGTCATATGAGCATCATGGCCACATGAATGGTTCGCTTTAAATTCTCCATTTACTTCTTGCCAAAGTGCATCCATATCAGCACGAATCGCAATAACTGGATTCCCGCCTCCAATCTCAGCAATTACACCTGGACAATCATCAAATGTTCTATATGAAATTCCTTCTTCTTTTAAAAAGTCAGTAATATACGCTGTCGTTTCATATTCTTTCCAACTTACTTCAGGGTTTTCGTGTAAATGCTGAAAAATCTCCGTTAAGCGCTCTTGTAGCTCTAATGTTTTCAACGTTCCAGTCTCCTTCCCACATTACAAACGATTCGGGTTAATTATACTTATGAAAAACAGATGTTTTTATGAACATATTGAATTTTAAGAAAAAAGTCAATTATTTATTTTTAAACACTTAAAAATCTTACTCTGCACTTATATTACAAACTAAACAAACAACTAGAACATTCCTTATTTTCTGTTTTTTATGTTGACGCTTACATAAACTTTTAGTTATCATAACCTAATAAACGTCTATTTTACGACAATTCTAAAAATACAAACAAACATACGTAACAAGGAGGAACTTTATGAAAAAAGAAATACCTTTTGGAATAGCGATTATCCCTATTATCATTACCGTTGCAGTTATGATGGTTACAATTGTTGTATTAAAACAAAGCCCTCACGTTCCACTTATTATCGGTACAACCGTTGCCTCTATTGTCGCTTGGCGTTACGGTTACAAATGGAATGATCTTGAAGAAGCAATGTATAAAGGGATTCGTCTTGCATTACCCGCTATCGTCATTATTATTCTTGTCGGCTTAACAATTGGTGCTTGGATTGGCGGTGGAATCGTCGCAACGATGATTTATTACGGTTTAAAACTTTTAACTCCATCACTATTTTTAGTTTCCATTACCGTCATTTGTTCTATCGTTGCATTAGCAATTGGTAGCTCTTGGTCTACAATGGGCACAATTGGTGTTGCTGGAATGGGAATTGGCCTAAGTATGGGAATTCCAGCTCCAATGGTTGCTGGTGCCATTATTTCAGGCTCTTATTTTGGCGATAAAATGTCACCGCTTTCAGACACAACTAACTTAGCCGCAGGATTAACAAATACAGATTTATTCGCACACATTCGTCACATGTTATTTACTACAGTTCCAGGTTTAATTATTACTCTTATCGTCTATGCTCTCTTAGGAAGAAGCTTCGGCGCTAACAATATTGATGCGAAGAGCATCGATCAAACGTTACAAGTATTGCAACAAAACTTTGTTATCTCGCCTTTCCTACTCATTATACCCGTAGTCGTTATGATATTGGTCGCTAAAAAAGTCCCTGCTATACCAGCGATTCTCGTCGGTATTATTTTAGGATTCTTATCACAAGTCTTTATTCAAGGTGGTTCTGTCTCAGCATCTGTCGGTGCACTCCAAGCTGGATTTGTTATAGACACTGGAAACAAACTAGTAGACGAACTATTTAACCGCGGTGGCTTAGATTCGATGATGAATACAGTCTCTATGACAATTGTCGCTATGACTTTCGGAGGAGTATTAGAACATACAGGTATTCTTCGCTCAATTGTAAATCAAATTTTAAAGTTAGCGAAATCAGCAAAAGGGCTTATCGCTTCTACTATCGCATCTTGTTTTGCAACAAACCTTACTTGCTCTGAACAATATATTTCAATTGTTGTCCCTTCAAGAATGTACGCAAATGCATACACGGAAAAAGGACTACATTCAAAAAACTTATCCAGAGCATTAGAAGATGGTGGAACATTAACTTCTGTCTTCGTTCCTTGGAATACGTGCGGTGTATTTATTCTCGCAACACTTGGCGTAGGTGCATTTGAATATGCTCCTTATGCTATTTTGAATTTCATCGTACCTATTATCTCAATCATTTATGGTATAACAGGCTTCACAATTGTAAAACTATCAGACATTGAAAAAGCAGAACTACTAAAGAAACAAAAAGCTCAACTAGAAGCTTAAAAATAGCGGTAAATTCAGTTCATATAGTGCGCGAGGTCGCCCTTGTTGATAGGGCATTTCCTCGCCGCAAATATGAGCATACCCGTAATCAACTAATTTCTTTAACAACCTTTCTGTCGATCTTCGAGTCACTTGTAAATACTCAGAAAGGTCAGCTGCTGTAAACTTCAATGACGGGTGCGATTGACTAAATTGAATGATCTTTGACAAGTTGGCCGGACTAAGCTTTGTTTCCTTCGCTATTTTCATTAGTTCCGGATTATCATTTTTCAAACTTTGTACTCTCTGTTCTTTCGGGAACGGACCAAATAAATCTTTATCACTTGTTAGTATATAAAAACAACGATCTATTGGATTGTTCTTTGCAAAACTTTGAGCAATTTTTGCATTTTGCTCCGCTTCTTTCACGGTTTTCCCATAACCAAATCCAATAGCTATCGTTCCTTCTACGCTCGCAAACAAGTTATCTATTGCATTTGTTTTAATAATTGATTCGATATCACCACGAGTTGTATACAAAATGCATGTCATTTCATCCACTTGTTTAAATGAACCACGTAGTTCTTTTGAAATGACATCTAGTTTTTCAAGCAAACTCGCTCGTAATTCTAAGGAAGAAATAATACAAGCACCAACAGTAGCTGAATAGCTTTTTGCTAACTCAGCTTTTATTTTTGCATCTTTTAGCCCATGTATAATGGATTGTGTTGGATCAATCATGCGCTCTGAAGGAACACCTATTTTTTGAAGCTCGTCGTAAACAGCGTGAATACTAGTTAAAGCTAAATGAGCTTCTCCAGATTGATATTTAGCTACATGAAAATCGATAACTCTATTTATCTCATCTTTACTCCACAGCATATTTTCATAATCCAACACTTGCGGACTTTCTTTTATACCGATATCATGGAACACATTTGTAATAAACGAGCGGTCTACTAAATCGATGGAAATGTTATGTGGTTGAATACTTTGATGATACATGATAGAAAGAATGGAAGATGCGACAGTTGTCTCGTCTTGCTGTAAGTATGTACTTGGAATTCGTAATTGTTCTCTTATTTCTTTTGCCATATAATAAGGTAAAGCACCTGAGAAAAAGATGACATCACAAGGCTTTAGACACTTTAATAGTTCAGAAGATTCCGCCGGATGAAGGTAAATATATGGATCAATTTCTATTCCCTCTAATTTTTGAGCAATAGGAAAAAGGTTCTCCATAAACTCCTTTGAACCGACAACTGCAATTTTTATCATCATTTTCTCTAACTCCTTATCATTAATTAACGACTATTTAACGTCAACTATATCAAATGTATAAAACTATTGTAAACAGGAAGGGGTTTCTATTCAATGAAAATTACAGCTATTCATCTTTACGCAATTCGTTTACCGCTTCGCAATCCGTTTGTTATTAGTTATGGCTCTTATTCTGATATGCCCTCTATTATCGTCAAAATGGAAACAGATGAAGGTATTATCGGTTACGGTGAAGGCGTTGCTGATGATCACGTCACAGGTGAATCATGGGAAAGTACTTTCCATACTTTAAAACATACGCTAACCCTGGCCCTAATCGGACAAAATCCAATGAATATCGAAAAAATACACGACATGATGGACAATACAATTTACGGTGTTCCAACAGCGAAGGCCGCAATTGATATTGCTTGTTTTGATATAATGGGCAAAAAACTAAATCAACCTGTATATCAATTAATTGGCGGGCGCTATCATGAAGAATTCTCTGTCACTCACGTTTTAAGTATTGCCGATCCTGAAGATATGGCTGAAGAAGCTGCTTCTATGATTCAAAAAGGTTACCAATCTTTCAAAATGAAAGTTGGTACGAATGTAAAAGAAGATGTGAAACGTATTGAAGCTGTACGAGAACGTGTAGGAAATGACATTGCTATTCGCGTTGATGTAAACCAAGGCTGGAAAAATAGCGCAAACACATTAACAGCACTGCGTTCATTAGGACATTTAAACATTGACTGGATTGAACAACCTGTTATCGCGGACGATATTGATGCCATGGCTCATATTCGTTCTAAAACAGACCTCCCGCTTATGATTGATGAAGGATTAAAAAGTTCTCGTGAAATGCGCCAAATTATTAAATTAGAAGCTGCTGATAAAGTAAATATAAAACTAATGAAATGCGGCGGCATATATCCAGCTGTAAAGCTCGCTCATCAAGCAGAAATGGCAGGCATTGAATGCCAAGTGGGATCAATGGTCGAATCATCTGTTGCCTCTTCCGCAGGATTCCATGTCGCTTTCTCAAAGAAAATCATTACGAGCGTAGAGCTAACAGGACCATTAAAATTCACAAAAGACATCGGAAACTTACATTATGATGTACCATTCATTCGCTTAAACGAAAAGCCCGGACTCGGCATTGAAATAAACGAAGATACACTACAAGAACTAACCGTCTTTCAAGACGTTGTACGCTAAAGGAGGACTATCATATGACGGTTCTATACGAAGGAACATTAAAACAAAATAACGAATCATTTCACGTTACATTACTATCACTAGAGCACATCGAACAAATTTTATCACTACAAAACATCGTAGTTAAAGCATTAGAAGATAAAAGTCGTTTACAACCACTCTCACAAGAAGAATTTCAATACATTTTAGAAGGAAACGGCATGATGATCGGTGCTTTTATCGAAAACGAACTCATCGCATTTCGTGCCCTACTCGTCCCTCCTATCGACGAAGAACATTTAGGACTTGATATTGGTTTGCCAGAAAGTGAACTACACCGCGTCATCTATCAAGAAATCTCAAACGTTCATCCGAACTACCGAGGAAATGGTATGCAAAAAATATTAGCAAACGTCATCATGGACGAATTGCAAAAAGAAGACAGCAAATATGATTACGTATGCTGCACCGTTGCTCCTTTTAACATTCCGAGCTTGAAGGATAAGTTTACGCAAGGGATGGAGATTGCTGCGCTGAAGGAGAAGTATGGTGGTAGTCTGCGGTATGTTTTTGTGAAGGAATTGCGCAGAGATAAGGAAAACGATTGGACAGATGTTCAAAGTATTCTAATGAGTGATGCTAGTGGACAGCAGGCTTTGCTTTCGGAGGGGTATCGTGGGTATGAGATGGCGAAAGTGGATGGGGATTTTGTTGTGATGTTTGGACGATAATCTATATGGTCGAAAAGAGGAGATGTCTGCTGTGACCTCTTCTCTTTTCGATTTGTTGAACAATCCTGTAGTAAATGAAATTATATCAACGATTTTTCGAATATATCTATCATAACTTACAATATATCAACGATTTTTAAAATATATCTATCAAAACTCACAATATATCAACGATTCGACAAGAAATATCGATTTACAGACAAAAATCGATATCCCTTCCTAAACCGTCATCTTCCAACTAGATAACGCTAACCAATTCTCCATTTCCTTATAATCAGGCATTATCTTCCCGACAAGACGCCAAAAAGAGCGATCATGATTTAAATGAACCATATGACACATTTCATGAACGACTACATAGTCAATTACTCGCTGTGGTGCCATTGCTAGCTTCCAATTGAATGTTAGTTGTAAATTTGAATCGCAAGTACCCCAAGTACGACTACTATCTGTAATACGAATAGAACGTGGTTTTGTTTTGAAATTACTTTGATACGCTTTAATACTCTTCTCTACTAAAGTTTTACACTGCTTATAATAAAATCGTTTTAAAGCTTGTTGTATTTTCTCATCCTTAAGCTCTTTCACATAAATATGTAACTTATCTCCTTCAAAAATTGCATTGTCTTGCTCAATGCTTGCATCTTGGGAAATCTGTATCGGATACGTATTCCCTAAATACAAAAAGCCCTCTCCTTGATCGTAATCCTTTTCCTGTGGTCCATGCGCTCGCTCCTGCATTTCCTTACGTGTTGTCTGAATCCAATCCCACTTCTCCTCTAGCAACTGGACTAAGTATTCAACAGGTGTTCCTTTCGGAGCTTGCACTTCCACATTTCCGTATGAATCTACAAAAAGACGCACGGACTTTTTCTTCTTATAAGTTATATGAAAATTAATTGTCTCACCTAAATATGTATGTACCATTTCATCACCTAGCATAGTATTTTTACAAATAAAAAAGAGTAGGATACAAACGTCCTACTCTACCTATTATATCATTTACTGCTTTAACGAACTCATTATCCTCTATACTTTACAGCTAATCCTTTAATGAAATTCCTTGCGTATTTATCGCCGCACTCTTTGTAATTTTTATGGCCTTTTTTTCTTAACAGAGCGCCTAACTCTCCTTTTGTTACCGTAACGCCCACGCTATCTAATATATCAAGTACATCCTCACTCGTTAAAGATAGTGCGATTTTCATTTTCTTTAGAAGAAGGTTATTGGCACTCTCCTTGCTCTGTACAGGTGCAGGCTGCCCTGGTTTTGGATCTTGCTTCCCTCTTTTTAAAGTAATAAATCCATTTAAAAACGCCTCTAACATCATCATATCGCATGTTAATACGTACTCATCTTCGATTACATCAGGGTTTTCAGGCTCGTGCTGAGGCTCTCTTTTTATTTTTGTAAGCATATCAACTACATCTTCTTTCGTTACTTCCATCCCGCCAAGTTTAAAGATTTCCACCATATCTATATCTCTTATATCTAAAGCGTATCTTACTCTTTTTAATATATCGTTGTTGCTCATTGCCATTGGGTTTCCTCCTGAAATGTTGATTATTTATTCAGCGGTTAAAGTTTATGCTATAACCTGCTTTAAATTATCATGTTTAATCTAACCTTTTAGTTATTGTCCGCTAAATTAATACTTTAACATTTTAAAGATATGTTTTATAGTCTTACCCGAACTTTTCTCTATCATTGTATCTACAGAGCTCTTACATGTTTTTTATATGCCTATAAAAAGATTTCTCTCTTAACATTAACTAAAAGAAAAAAACAGTGCTTTGATTTCTCAAATACACTGTTCTTTTCCAGCTCTGCACTTATTTTCAACTCACTCATGTCATGCACTACATATGAAATGATTTAACTGCTTAAAAGTTAAACCGTCTCACTATCCCTAGCCTCACCAACACTATCCTCAAACTTATCCAACAAAGCACGCACCTCATCCGTCGACTTCGTGCTCATCAATTGATTTCTCAATTCCGCAGCTCCTGGGAAGCCCTTCACATAAATTTTGAAGAAGCGGTGAAGCCCTGTGATTGAGCGTGGCAGTACTTCTGCATATTGATCTTGTAAATCAAGTTGTAGTCTTAAAAGATCTAGATGTTCTTTACTGCTATGCTCTCTTGGCTCTTTTTCAAACGCAAATGGATTTTTGAAGATGCCTCGTCCGATCATTACGCCATCAATGCCGTATTTTTCAGCAAGTTCCAGTCCCATTTTACGATCAAGGATGTCTCCATTGATTGTTATTAACGTATTGGGTGCAATGCGGTCACGTAATTTTTTGATTTCCGGAATTAGTTCCCAGTGCGCATCTACTTGGCTCATTTCTTCTCTTGTGCGTAAATGAATAGAAAGATTTGCAATATCTTGTTTGAAAATATGCGTTAACCAATCTTCCCATTCGCTTAACTCTTTAAAGCCCAGTCGTGTTTTTACGCTGACAGGTAGTCCGCCCGCTTTTGCTGCTTGAATAAGTTCTGCCGCAACGTCTGGACGTAGAATAAGACCACTACCTTTTCCTCTTGATGCTACGTTCGGTACAGGGCAACCCATGTTAATATCGATGCCTTTAAATCCTAGCTCTGCCATACCGATACTCATTTGACGGAAGTATTCGGGATTGTCTCCCCAAATATGTGCCACCATCGGTTGTTCATCTTCTGTAAAAATTAAACGGCCACGTACACTTTTCATACCTTCTGGATGACAATAGCTATCCGAGTTTGTAAACTCTGTGAAGAATACGTCCGGACGACCAGCTTCACTTACTACGTGACGGAAAACAACGTCTGTCACATCTTCCATTGGTGCAAGTACGAAAAATGGTCGTGGTAATTCACGCCAAAAATTATCTATCATTTCAAATTCAAATCCTCTCACTATGAATACAATTTCAAAATCTCAATTTATAATTTGTGAAAATCAGCAATATTTATTTTAACTAAAATCGCTTATGAATGGTATTTTTGTAAACCAAAAAGCAGGTGGTATAGATTTTTTCTATATCAACTGCTTTCCTATTATACTAACTTAAGCCAAGCCACACACTCCACATGCGTCGTATGCGGGAACATATCAACAGGTTGTACTTCCTGTGTTTTATATCCGCCTTCTTCTAGTACTTTTAAATCACGTGCTAATGTTGCTGGGTTACATGATACGTATACGACGCGGTTTGGCTTCATGTCGATGATTGTGTTTAGTAATGCTTCGTCACAGCCTTTACGCGGTGGGTCTACGACCATTGTGTCAGCAATTACGCCTTCTTTGTACCATTTTGGAATGACTACTTCTGCTTCTCCTACCCCAAATTCAGCGTTTGTCATGTTGTTTAGTGTTGCATTTCGGTTTGCGTCTTCAATTGCTTCTGGGACGATTTCAACGCCGTACACTTTTTTCGCTTTTTGCGCTAGGAATAACGAGATTGATCCGATTCCGCAATAGGCATCAATTACTGTTTCGTTACCATTTAATTTTGCGTATTCTAACGTTTTATCGTATAGCACTTTCGTTTGTTCTGGGTTTACTTGATAGAATGAACGTGCTGAAATCGCAAATTTAATGTCACCGATAAAGTCATAAATATATTCTGATCCGTACAGTACTGTCGTTTTATCTCCGAAAATTACATTCGTACGCTTCGTATTTACGTTTTGAACAATCGATTTTACTTCTGGAAATTTCGCTGCAATTTCTTCAATAATTGCTTTTTTGTTTGGTAGTTCTGCTGTACGTGTAATGAAGACAAGCATAATTTCCCCTGTTACTTGTCCATAACGAGCCATTACGTGACGAAGTGTTCCTTTGTTACGTTCTTCGTTGTACGCAGTGATACCATGCTTTTCACAAATACGTTTTACTTCTTGAATTAATGTATCGTTTTCTTCTGCCTGAATTAAGCATGATTCCATATTAATGATGTCATGCGTTCCTTGGCGATAGAAACCAGCTACAAGCCCACCTTCACGTTCTCCGATTGGTACTTGTGCTTTATTGCGGTATACCCACGGATTCTTCATACCAAGTACAGGATGAACAGGAACATCGCCTAGTCCTCCGATGCGCTGCATAACGTCACGTACTTGTTTTTCTTTCGCTTGTAATTGTCCTTCATAAGTTAAGTGCTGAAGCTGACAACCGCCGCACTGATTATATACTGGGCATTCAGCATCTTTACGATATGGACTTTCTGTATGAAGCTTCATTAAACGACCAAATGCGAAGTTTTTCTTCACTTTAATAATTTTAATTTGCGCTTCTTCACCTGGTAATCCGTTTTTAACGAAAATAGGATAGCCCTTTACTTTCGCAACACCGGCACCATCATGTGTTAAATCTTCAAATACTACATCTATAAACTCGTTTTTCTCAACTGGTGGCGTCATTTTAGTACTCATTTTCCGACCTCTCTTTTTCATAACACTGCGTTACATTTTATCATACTTATATGGTCTTTTTCTATTGGAAGAAAAAAAGCTATTGACGATACTTCTCTGTTAATGTTACGCTACTACTAATTTAATACGGACGATGTTACCTCATATATACTTGATAATATGGATCGAGAGTTTCTACCCGGCAACCTTAAATTGCTGGACTATGGGGAAAACTAATGAATATTAGCCTATGCGCAAAAAAGGACTCATATTGATTAGCTTTCTCTCATAGATGAAAGTGAATCCATATGGGTCTTTTTTTATTTTTATTTTTCTAAAAGGTCAGACATCTTACGTATGACATAAAACCTCATTCCTTTATTTTTAGTAATATAACGAGCGTTTTATGTACAAACTTTATACGAACTTCTGAAAGGGGCAACTACATGCAATATGTAATGAGCATTATCGGTATTATTGCCGTGTTAGGTTTATGTTTTGCTTTGTCAAACAACAAAAGTAAAATCAACTTCCGTGCAATTGCAATTATGATTGGTTTCCAAATTTTAATCGGTTGGTTTATGTTTGCTACAAAGATTGGTCAACAAATCATTATTTTCATTAGTAAAGTTTTCAACAAACTAATTAAACTTGGTACGACAGGTGTCGATTTTCTCTTTAATGGAATTCACAGAGATTTTGTCTTTTTCTTAAACGTATTATTAATCATCGTATTTTTCTCAGCACTACTTTCAATCTTTAGTTATTTAGGTGTTTTACCATTCATCGTTCGCGTTGTCGGCGGTGCAATTTCAAAAATTACTGGTTTACCACGCGTTGAGTCATTCCACGCAGTAAACTCTGTATTCTTCGGTTCAAGTGAAGCATTAATCGTTATTAAAAACGATTTACAGCATTTCAATAAAAACCGTATGTTTATCATTTGTTGTTCTGCGATGAGCTCCGTTTCTGCTTCTGTTACAGCATCATACGTAATGATGTTAGATGCAAAATACGTACTAGCAGCTCTTCCGCTAAACTTATTCTCAAGCTTAATCGTTTGTTCGTTATTAACACCAGTTGATACGAAGAAAGAAGATGAAGTGATTCAGAAATTTGATAGAACTCTATTCGGAGACAGCTTTATCGGCGCAATGATTAACGGTGCGCTTGATGGTTTAAAAGTAGCTGGTATCGTTGCCGCATTAATGATCGCCTTTATCGGTGTGATGGAAGTTGTAAACTACGTAATTAGTGCAGCTTCAGGCGCAATGGGACATGCTGTTACTTTACAACAAATCTTCGGTTACGTACTTTCTCCATTCGCATTCTTAATGGGTATTCCAGCTCAAGATATTATCCCAGCTGGTGGTATTATGGGTACGAAGATTGTTTTAAACGAGTTTGTAGCAATCCTTGATTTAAAAGACACAGCTACAACATTAGCTCCACGTACAGTTGGAATCGTTACAGTATTCTTAATTAGCTTCGCAAGTATTAGCCAAATTGGTGCAATCGTTGGTACAATCCGTGCCCTTTCTGAAAAACAAGGAAGCGTTGTTTCTAAATTTGGTTGGAAAATGCTATTTGCATCAACACTTGCTTCTATTTTATCTGCGACAATCGCTGGATTGTTTATTTAATAAAAAATCACCTTTGCTTAGACAGCAAGGTGATTTTTTTATTATCATCATTTAAGAAACTGAAGAAAACTCTAATGCCTCTTCCTTATTAATAATTTCCCCCTTATATTTACCTTTCACCGAAATATCAATAATTGATTTATTTTCTGCTTCCATTTTCCCTAAAGAAAATATATATATTAAATCATCTTTTTTTAACATCCATTGTTTTCCGTGCCAAGGACCAGTTAACTTCTGTTCTGGTGACGCCAGTATTTCTCCAAAATATTCACATTCGCCTAGAGATGTTTTTACTGTATTCTTCTTCGTATTAATAACTACATATTTAAGGAGCTTTATACTTTCACTTGAAAAAATCTCTACTTCATGATCATTTTTTTTCTTAAATTTCAGCTTTCCATCTTTTGTATTAACCAATTTACTTTGATCAATTGCATTTAGTACAAACTCATACTCTTCTTTTGTAACACCGAAATTAGGGTGATATGGAAAACTTTTTTTCTCTGCATGTTCTTCTACATATTTTAAATACCATTCCATATTACTCGCTAGATGCTCTCTCATTCTTTGACCAATACTCCCTACCTTTTTAAGAGTATCTGGTTCCATCTCTAGTGTCATAATATCCGCCGTCACTTCCGCATTCATAAGATGCGATGGAATATACTCTTCCACACTATTCGCTTTACTCACTTCACTTTGGCAACCAACTATAAATAGTGATATGAAAAAGATATATATTATTTTTTTATATTTCATTTCTATTCTCCACTCCATACATTGTTCTTACTTAGTTTTATAGCGGTTTTTATTATAGTATAAAATCTTTATATTTTAATAAAATCCATATCTGTATGCAAAATTGCATATTAATAAGTCTTCTTCTTACTTTAAAATTAGCTTAAATCACTTTCCAAATTATACAAATAACAAGTTTAAAATGTTATAATTTTCAAAAAAACCATTGGAGGATATTATGAAAGCCCACGCAATTTTCGATTTCTTACATTTACTAGTCTTAACGCTGAAAAGCTATTATGTATGGGGAATGCCTATCTATGTCTTCATTATTCCTCTTATTTTTGTAGTCGGTTATATTATTATTAATTCTAATAAGAAACAAAAAAATACATCTATTCAAAGTCACTAATCTATTACCTTAATAGCCTCCTAAAAATCATATTCCCCTCATTTTCTTCAAATGATATGATGAACAAGGGTATATCCCCACCACTCTTATAGCGGTGGGGATTTTAATGTCAATATGCAACATACTACACAATAGAAGGTGATTTTCATGAGAAAATACGCAGCAATTGCTTTATGTACGTCTGCCATTCTAGCAGGCTGCAATACTAGCAATGTAAGCCAAGAACCTAAAAAAGAGAAAAAGGTTCAAGAAGTAGCTATACAAAAAGAGACTCTACACGAACAAGGTAACATTTCTTATACTCCCATCACACACGAATCTACAAACACAAGTATTCATATTACAGACTTAAAAGATTCTTTAAATGAAGTACAATATAAAATTTGGCGCACAGCTGATGGAAAGGAACGTGCTAAATCTTTTTCTTCTAAAGAAAAGGAGAAACAATTTACAATTCCTTTTGACATAAAAGAATTTGAAGGAAAACGCGGTGAGTTCCAAATTGAAGCAACAGGAATGAAAGAAGATGGGAAAACAATCCCGCTTACGAAATCTACTATTACTTTCGAACAAAAGGTTCCTGTTCTTATGTATCACGCAATCGATGATTATCATGGTCAAGGTATTAAAGACTTATTCGTATCACCAGCTAACTTTGAAGCACAAATAAAATATTTAAAGGATAATGGTTATACGCTTTTAACGTTTGAACGCTGGGGCGATATAAATAAAGTAAATAAGCCGATTTTTGTTACATTTGATGACGGTATGAAAAATAATATGAATGCATTTCGCATTTTACAAAAGCTAAAAGATGATACTTTTAAAACGGCAGCAACAGAATATATGATTGTTGATAACGTTGATGTAGAAGGAGCATTGTCTACTTCTGAAATAAAAGAAATGGTTGATTCCGGCATTTTCTCGGTGCAATCTCATACTGCAACACATGCAGACTTACCGAAAATTACAAACTATGAGGAAGAGTTAAAAGGTTCAAAAGAAAAGCTAGAAAAAATAACAGGTAAGCCTGTTATCGCGATTGCTTATCCATTCGGTCATGTAGATGATAAGGTTGTTACAGAAACGAAGAAGTATTATCAATTTGCGACGACGACAAAGCCTGGCCAATTCATTACGAAGGGTGAACCTGATGAATTGTTAAAGATGAAGCGCGTTCGTATACACCATACAACGACTGTAGAGCAGTTTGCTTCTTCAATTAAGTAAATATAAGGGCTCAACACATTTTGAGCTCTCTTTTTACTTTATATTTATATATATTTTTAGAATTTTCTTGTATTATATATAGTAAGAAATCTTTCAAATTAAAGGAGATTATACATATGTCATTTGAACAAACGTTAGAGAAATATGCTGCTCTTGCAGTTAATGTTGGTGTTAATATTCAACCTGGACAAACTTTATCAATTAGTGCACCTCTTGAAGCTGTACAATTTGTACGCCTCGTTACAGAAAAAGCATATAAATCTGGTGCAAAACACGTATATGTAGATTGGAATGATGAGACGTTAACACGCTTAAAATTCGATCTAGCTCCTGAAGAAGCTTTCGCTGAATTTCCATCTTGGAAAGCACATGCTCGTGAAGAATTAGCAAAAGAAGGCGCTGCATTTATGTCTATCTATGCAGAAAACCCTGATTTATTAAAAGGTGTAGAACCATCGCGTATCGCAACAGCTCATAAAGTAGCTGGAGAAGCAATGAAAGTATACCGTGATTACGTACAAGCAGATAAAGTAAGTTGGTGTGTCATTTCTGTTCCTACGAAAGAATGGGCTGCGAAAGTATTCCCTGACGTAGCGCCAGAAGAACAAGAAGCAAAGTTATGGGATGCTATTTTCAAAGCTACTCGTGCTGATTTAGAAAACCCTGTAGAAGCATGGAAAGAACATGATGAAACATTACATACAAAAGTGGATTACTTAAACGAAAAGCATTATAAAGCTCTTCACTATACAGGTCCTGGAACAGATTTAACAATCGAACTTCCAGAAAAACATGTATGGGCTGGTGCTGGTAGCTTAAATGAAAAGAACGTACCATTTATGGCTAATATTCCAACTGAAGAAGTATTTACAATGCCACTTAAAACAGGTGTAAACGGCCAAGTTTCTAGTACAAAACCGTTAGTATTTGCAGGTAATATTATCGATAATTTCACGTTAACATTTGAAAACGGACGTATCGTAGACTATAAAGCTGAAGTTGGTGAAGAAGCTTTAAAACATTTAGTAGAAACAGATGAAGGTTCTCACTTCTTAGGGGAAGTAGCTTTAGTACCTCATGACTCACCAATTTCAAACACAAATGTTTTATTCTACAATACACTATTTGACGAAAATGCATCTTGCCACCTTGCGATTGGAAATGCTTACGCATTTAACTTAGTTGGCGGAAAAACAATGTCTAAAGAAGAACTTGCTGAAAACGGCGCAAACGCTAGTATCACACACAACGACTTTATGATTGGATCAGCTGAGCTTGATATTGACGGTATTACTGCTGATGGCAGACATGAGCCTATCTTCCGTAAAGGTAACTGGGCGTTTTAAATCTATTACCATAAAGAAACACATTGGATAATCCAATGTGTTTCTTTATTTATTTGGTTTCAATTCAAATTTTATCGTTCTATTTTCACGCGTAAACTCCGGTCTATACGTAGCGATATACGTATTTTCTTTCGCTACGTCAAATAGCATGATATCTTGAATTTTTTCATCTGGTGCTAACTTTTTACTAATAAAGCTATCAGGGTTATTATATTCTTTAAATCTTGTACCTTTCTTATCGGTAATCTCAAATTCATAAAATGCAAAAGGTATTTCCTTTTTACTATTATTTTCTACTTTGAAAATAATCCCCAAAATCTCCTCTTTCTTTTTATCCTCATCATAATCCGGATATCCTAATTTAACTGAATCGATAGTTACTTGCAAACCATCTACGTCTACTGTCTCCCCTATTTTATACACTTTATCTTGAACATCTTCTTGTTTACTTTCATTACTATCTTTAGTCTCAGTGCAAGCACTTAAACTAAAAGCTATGCCAAAAATTAAAACAATTTGACTTACCTTTTTTAACATACTCTTTCCTCCACATAAGACAATATTTCATATGTATTATAACAAAACGCTTTACTCTTTCTTGTCATATTTTGTCGTATTAATTGCTAACTGCACAAATAGAAAAAAGCTATCTTCTACAAAAGATAGCTTTCAGGATGCCGATGAAACCTTAAGCCCAATGACACCCAAAACAATAAAAAGAATACAAAATGCTTGAAATAAACTAATATGCTCTTTAAAAAAGTACACACTAATGATTGTAATAAGTAATGTTCCAACGCCAGACCAAATAGCATAAGCAATACTTAAATGAATCTTCTTCACAACGATGGCGAACACACTGAAGCAAATTCCATAAAATACGAAAATCAATACACTTGGAACGAGCTTTGTTAAACCATTTGATAGTTTCATCGCAATTGTTCCAGCCACTTCAAAAATAATTGTAACAAGTAATAATAGCCAATATACCATACTAGAATCTCCTTCTCTGTTACCTTATAGAGATTCTAGTATACTACTTATAGTCCTAATGAAATATATTTAATTTCTAAATATTCCTCGATGCCGAAATGGCCTCCTTCACGGCCGATACCACTTTCTTTAAAGCCACCGAATGGTGCTTGTGCAACTGATGGAAGACCGTCATTTAGACCGATAATACCGTACTCTAACGCTTCACTAATTTGGAATGCTTGGCTAATGTCTTTCGTGAAAATATACGCAGCTAAACCGTATGGTGTATTATTTGCACGTTCGATTACTTCATCAACTGTTTTAAATTTCGCAACTGGTGCCACTGGCCCAAATGTTTCTTCATTCATACAAAGCATCGTATCATTTGCCAACCCAATTACAGTCGGTTGAATGAAATGTCCCTCTAACTCTGCGACCTTTTCACCACCATATAAAACGGTTCCACCTTTTTGAATAGCATCTTCAATATGTTCTTGTACTTTTGAAACTGCATTCTCATCAATAAGTGGTCCGACAGTCGTTCCGTCACCGAAACCGTCTCCTACTTTCAACTGCCCTACTGCCCTTTGGAACTTCTCTACAAATACTTCGTATACTTCTTCTTGAACGAATACTCGGTTTGTACATATACACGTTTGTCCTGCGTTACGGAATTTCGAACCAATCACCGCTTCTACTGCTTTATCTAAATCTGCATCATTCATTACAATAAACGGAGCGTGACCACCTAACTCAAGTGAAACTTTTTTCATCGTTTGCGCCGCACTAGCCATTAACTCTTTCCCAATTTCCGTTGACCCTGTAAAGGACACTTTTCGAACGCGACTATCTTCCATCCATGTATCAGCAATTGCTTTTGCACTACCTGTTACGATATTAATTACACCCTTTGGAATATCCGCTTCATGAGCTAATTCAGCTAATTTTAATGCAGTTAGCGGCGTTTGACTTGCCGGTTTCACAACGGCTGTACAGCCTGCTGCAAGCGCTGGGGCTACCTTTCTCGTAATCATAGCAGCTGGGAAGTTCCAAGGTGTAATAGCTGCCATAACGCCAACTGGTTGCTTCATAACTAAAATGCGCTTATTCGGATGAGAAGCAGGAATCATTTCACCATACACACGTTTCCCTTCTTCTGCATACCATTCAACAAAACTATTTGCATAATTTACTTCACCAAGCGCTTCTGCAAACGGCTTTCCTTGTTCCTTCGTCATAATCGCTGCGATCTCTTCTTTATTTTTATCAATAAGCATGAACCACTTTTTTAACTTCGTTGCACGATCTGCTGCCGTTAACTTAGACCACGTTTTAAAAGCTTCATGTGCAGCATCAACAGCTTGCTTTGCCTCTGTTACTCCGCCTTTTGGTACAGTTGCAAATATTTCCTTCGTCGCAGGATTATTTACTTCAATTTGTTCTTGTAGTGTAATCCACTCACCATTTATATACATCGCCTTTCTATCTATACTTACGAAAGTCGCCTTTTTATCCAATGTTTTCTTCCTCCTCTATGAACTTCTTAATTTTCCTAGTAGCAGCAGATTGACTAATTTGCAAAAACTCAGCTACTTTATAACTTGATCCATACGTTTTATACGCTTTAAGAATAATATTTCTCTCTACCTCTTCCAGCATTTTATAAAGGCTTTGCCCCGATTGTTCAACTGCAGCCTCTTGCATAGAGAGTGGCAAATCCTCTACCGTTACAACATCATCGACAGTAATAACAATTCTCTCAATTACATTCTCTATTTCTCTATTGTTTCCTTCCCACGGATATCCAACAAACATTTGTAACGTACTCGGCGCTAGTTTCACATCACGTCCGTATTTTTTATTAAAGTGCTGCAAGTAATGATAAATAAGCGGTAAAATATCTTCTGTCCTTTCCCTAAGCGGGGGAATTGCAATTGGAATGACATTCAAACGATAGTATAAATCTTTCCGAAATGTTCCTTGTTTCACCATCTCACTTAAATCTCTATTTGTTGCTGCCACAATTCGAACATCCACTTTTTTTAATTCTCTTCCGCCTATAGGACGAAATGTTTTTTCTTGCAATACTTGCAAAAGCTTCGCTTGAATTTCAATCGGCATTTCACCGATTTCATCTAAAAAAAGAGTTCCTTTATGCGCGGATTCTAATAGTCCCTTTTTCCCTTCACGATTCGCACCTGTAAAAGATCCACCTGAATATCCAAAAAGCTCTGATTCAATTAAATTAGTTGGCAATGCCGCACAATTAATTTCATAGAAACTTTCATTCTTACGGTGACTCACTTCATGTAAATGGCGTACTAATCGACTTTTCCCAACTCCAGTTTCGCCTAAAACGAGAACAGTACTATCCACTACAGATACTTTTTTAATTGTATCGACTATTTTTTGCATAGCTAGACTTTTAAAAATAAGTCCTTCATGCTCATATGTTTCTCTTAATTCTTTTTTATATGTTTTTAGCTGATTATCCATTTCCTCTACCTTTTGACGTAATTGATAGAGTTCAGTAAGGTCCCGAGAATAACTAATCACTCTTCTTAAATTTCCCTCATCATCAAAAACAGGCCTTGTACGAACGTGTAAATACTCTCCTGATTTTGTAGTTTGAACGAGTTCAATTGGCCTCTTTTTTTCAATCACTTCTAATGTCGCTGATGGATAAAAGATTCCATCCTTTTGTAGTTCTTTTACATGCTTACCCACTAACTCTTCGGCAGCTAGTTGGTAGTGCCTTTCACATGTACTATTTACACGCACAACGATTCCCTGCTCATCTGTAACAAAAATTTCGTCAAACGCATATTCAAATACATCTTTTAAATCCATTAAAACTCGTTCCTTTTCTGCAACCATCCTAGCCACCCCTAACTTCAAATCCATCGATCCACTTCACTACCTTTATTATAAAGTGAATTTTCTGTATTTAATATAGAGTCAGCTAGAATGTTTGCTATTTATCCTTCAGTTTTTAAACACGAGCTATGTTTGTTTGCTCATAACAAGCTTGCAATGATTCTTCAATTATTGTTAAACCTTCTTCAAGTTGCTCATCTGTAATAACTAAAGGCATTAACACACGGATAACATTTCCATATGTTCCTGCTGATAATAACAGTAACCCACGCTTATTTGCTTCTGCACATAGATTAGCCGTTAACGTTTTGTCAGGTGCTTTCGTCTTACGGTCTTGAACGACCTCAAATGCACACATTGCTCCTAACCCACGCACATCACCAATGCAATGATATTTATTTTTCATCTCTTCGAATCGGTTCATTACGACTTTTCCTAATTCTATCGCTCTATCATTTAAATTCTCTTTTTCTATTACATCCAGTACTGCTAATGCTGCCGCACATCCTAATGGACTTCCTGCATACGTTCCACCAAGTTCACCTGGTGCAGATTCATTCATAATTTCTTTACGTCCAATGACACCACTTATCGGTACACCAGCCCCTAATGATTTAGACACTGTAATTAAATCTGGAACGACATCATAGTGATCAATTGCAAAATATTTTCCTGTACGACTAAAGCCTGTTTGTATTTCATCCGCTACAAATAAAATGCCGTTCTCTGAACAAATGCGGCGTACTTCTTGAACAAATTTCTTACTTGGGACGATAAATCCACCTTCCCCTTGAACAGGTTCCATTACAACAGCTGCGATTGTTTCTGGTGCTACTTCCGATATGAAGAAGTTCTTAAACTCTTCAATAATAAAATCATCATACTGCTCTTCCGTTAATCCCTCTGGGCGACGGTATTCGTATGGAAATGGCGCTTTATATACTTCTGGAGCAAAGGGACCAAACCCAAATTTATATGGCTTCACTTTACTTGTCATCGTCATTGTCATTAATGTACGCCCGTGGAAACCTTTAGAAAATGCGATAATACCAGGTCTCTTCGTATATTTACGAGCGATCTTCACCGCGTTCTCAACTGCTTCTGCACCACTATTTAAAAAGAGGACTTGCTTATCGAAACTTCCCGGTGCCAATGCCGCAAGCTTTTCCGCTAATTCAATATATGGCTCATACATCATGACATTAAATCCAGTATGAATGTATTGATCGACTTGTTTATGGAGCGCTTCTTTAACCGTTGGATGACAATGCCCTACGTTAATTGTCCCAATTGCTCCTGCAAAATCAATGTACTGATTACCATCAACATCCGTTACAAGAGCACCATTGGCAGATTGTACAAACGTTGGGATGCCATTACTTACTCCTTTTGGTACTATATTTTGACGGCGTTCTAATAAAGATGCCGCTTTCGGTCCTGGAATTTGTTCATTTACTTTAGCAAATTTTTTTGTGTTCATTGCGTACCCCATCCTTTTCTTTACATTGTTTTCTCTTTTTATTGCAAAATGTATGCCAACTTTCTTTTCTAGCATTTATCCTATATTCTTTGTATCCAGGCATAAAAAATAAGTCTATAAAGACTCATTAAGAGTCTTTATAGACTTATTTTCCTTACACATTAGACTTTTCTTTCTCCCAGAAAAACTTCACCCGATTGAGAAATAAACTCTCCAACAGAATCTAACACTAAATCAGCAAGTGGTTCTAATGTTGGACGGTCTCCCGTACCAGATAGCACCCCAATTGCATAGCAATCGCCATTTTTGGCTAAATGTAAATCAGTTGGCGTATCTCCAACAACCGCAACCTCACATGATTCTAAATTAAATTTCTCACAAAACACTTCTATAATCTTTTTATCTGGTTTTTGCGCAGGGAATGTATCCGAGGCTATAATATAATCAAAAAAGTTCTCCAACTTATATTGTTTTAAAAATAATTCTGTTGGTGCGAAATCATCTGCCGTGACAACCCCTAATATAAATCCTTTATCTTTTAATGCCTGTAACACTTTCGGTAAATCTGCTGTCATTTTCATATGCGAACGATGCTCATACATAAGGGAAAATAACTTCTCACTTACCCAATGGTGCATCTCTTCTTCTCTAGCAGACTCAATATAATTACAAAGCCCCTTCGCTACATCAAGGCTTGTTCCAGCAGCTATTGCACTCCTCGGATTAACAAATGCTCCCTCTACACCAATCTCTTCTAATAAGGTCTGCCCTATTGTACTTGGTAAATGATATAAACTTATACATTCAGCTACAAGTTCTTCAGCTACTTTTATCCATATTGAATGAAAATCCATTAATGTCCCATCTTTATCAAATAGTATTGCTTTTACCTTCTCCATAGCATCCTACCTCTCGTTTCTTATCTCCTCCAGTGTATCAATAAAATATGGATGTAAAATAAAAGAATTGTAAAAATACCATAAAAATCAAACTAACTCCCAATTTACAATTCATTTTAACAAAGTAAAAAAGGATGCCTTTACAGGGCATCCTCTTGATGTTCAGGAACAAATAGTTCTAAACAATGATATATATTTTCGAATTCCATCGGTGCATCTCCACCATACTCACCATCTAAATTAATCATTAGTTTATCTGGTGAATGTACTTTAATTCGGTTCGCTTGTGTATATAACACTTTTGGATTATTAATATGTTCACCACGTTGTGCTTGTGTTGCTGCTTTAATTAAATCAGCGATAGAACCTTTTTTCAGTACTAATAGGTCAAATAACCCATCGTTAATAGATGCATACGGTGCTACCTTTTCAAATCCACCTACTGAACGAGTATTCGTAATTAAAAACATCGTAATTTCTTCTTGTAGTAACTTTCCATCATACTCAATTTCAACATATGTCGGATGCAATGATGGTAACATCTCGATACCTTTTAGGTAATAAGCAAGTTGTCCTAATACTGTCTTTAACTTACTCGGTACTTCGTATGTTAATTCTGTAATACGACCGCCACCAGCGATGTTAATAAAATATGTATCGTTCGCTCTACCAAGGTCTAATGGCACTGTTTTTCCTTCGCAAATAATATCTGCTGCCTCTTCAATAGAACGAGGTACACCAATTGCACGTGCAAAGTCATTTGTCGTTCCAACTGGAATAATTCCAAATTTCGGACGGAATTCATGCCCAACTAAACCGTTTACTACTTCATTTAATGTACCGTCGCCACCAGCCGCAATAACAACATCAAACTTACGATCCGCAGCTTGCCTCGCCGCCACAGTAGCGTCTCCAGGACCCGTTGTCGCATGACAAGATGTCTCATAGCCAGCTTGTTCTAATTTTTGTAATACTTCTGGTAAGCTCTTCTTAAATAGCTCACGCCCAGAAGTAGGATTATAAATAATTCTTGCTCGCTTCATCATTTATTAGCACAGGAAATTTCTTTATGTATCGAAAAAGAACATACTGAACTTCTATTCAGTATTCCCATGCCTACCTCCTCTCATCTTGCTATCCTTCTTTTATCCCGCTCAAACAGGCAGTAAGAACCCGATTCGTGTAGTCCATCAAAAGTAAATATTCATTTCAATGGTTTTTTATTTGACTCCAAAATTTATCCCGCTATTTGCGGGCAGTAAATGCCCAATTGGTGAGGGCTAATAATCAGCTTTGGATGAACCTCCTACTGATTAAAGTTTCACTTTATTTCTATCCATTCTTCCATAAAAATTTACATATAACGAATAATAACTATCTATTATTTCATGAGATGAAAAAAACCTCTATGTTTAGATTTATCATTATTCCCACCTTTTTGCAACTATCATACCATAGTTGCTATACAAACATTTTTCCACTTTTGACAGTTAATCAAACGTTTGTTTAAACGATTTTGTCTCATTTAAACAAACGTTTGATTAACCTAGAAAAACACCCATGTACGGGTGTTTTTCTGCTTAATCTTTAAAAGTCACTACTATTATCGCTTATTAATCTCTTCAAGTAAGATTTTGTTAACAAGTGGTGGATTTGCTTGTCCTTTTGTAGCTTTCATAATTTGACCAACTAAGAAGCCAATTGCACGGTCTTTACCGTTTTTAAAGTCTTCGATAGATTGCTCATTATTATCAAGAATTTCTGTTACAACTTTACGAAGTGTACCCTCGTCAGAAATTTGAACAAGACCTTTCGCTTTAACGATTTCTTCTGGGTCTCCACCTTTTTCAATTAATTCGTTAAATACTTTCTTCGCGATTTTAGAAGAAATTGTACCTTTTTCAATTAATTGAACCATTTTAGATAAACCAGCAGGCGTTAATGCAACGTCTTTTAATTCTTTTTGTTGTTTGTTTAAGTATGCAAGTACTTCACCCATTAACCAGTTCGATGTTAATTTCGCATCAGCACCGTCTGCAACAGTTGCTTCAAAGAAATCAGACATCTCTTTCGTTAATGTTAACACGTGTGCATCATAAGCTGGTAAGCCTAATTCTGCAACGTAGCGAGCTTTACGTGCATCTGGAAGTTCTGGAATAGAAGCTCGAACTGCTTCTTTCCACTCATCATCGATGTAAAGTTCAACTAAGTCTGGCTCCGGGAAGTAACGGTAATCGTCAGATCCTTCTTTCACACGCATTAAGATTGTTTTCTTTGTTGCTTCATCATAACGACGTGTTTCTTGTTGGATGATGCCACCAGATAACAGTTCTTTTTCTTGGCGCACTTGCTCATGCTCAAGACCTTTTTGTACGTAAGTGAATGAGTTTAAGTTTTTCAGTTCCGCTTTTGTACCGAACTTCTCTTGTCCAACTGGACGAAGAGAAATGTTCGCATCACAACGTAAGGAACCTTCTTCCATCTTACAATCAGATACACCGGTGTATTGAATGATTGATTTTAACTTCTCTAAGTATGCATATGCTTCTTCTGGCGTACGCATATCTGGCTCAGATACGATCTCGATTAAAGGCATACCTTGACGGTTGTAGTCTACTAATGAACCATCAGCTGTATGCGTTGATTTACCAGCATCTTCTTCTAAATGAAGACGTGTAATACCGATACGTTTCTTTTTACCGTCTACTTCGATTTCAATCCAACCATTTTCACCAATTGGCTTATCAAATTGAGAGATTTGGTAAGCTTTCGGGTTATCTGGATAGAAATAGTTTTTACGGTCAAACTTCGTTTCCGTTGCGATTTCACAGTTTAATGCCATTGCAGCTTTCATTGCAAAGTTAACTGCTTCTTTATTTAAAGTAGGAAGTACCCCTGGGTATCCTAAGTCAATTACACTTGTTTGTGTATTTGGCTCCGCTCCGAATTCTGTTGGACTCGCAGAGAAAATTTTCGAATTTGTTTTTAACTCAACGTGAACCTCTAAACCAATAATTGTTTCTAAATTCATCTATGCTCGCCTCCTTACAGACTTGCTTTTTTTGTATGATAGTCTGTTGCTTGCTCAAACGCATGTGCAACGCGGTAAATAGTCGCTTCATCGAAGTGTTTACCAATGATTTGTAAACCAAGTGGCATGTTGTTAGCACCGAATCCACATGGAACAGAAATCGCTGGAACACCCGCTAAGTTTACTGGGATTGTTAAAATGTCATTTGCATACATTGTCATTGGATCATCAACTTTTTCGCCCACTTTAAATGCCGGAGTTGGCGTTGTTGGTCCAATAATAACATCATAGTTAGCAAATACATTTTCAAAGTCGTTCTTAATTAATGTACGTACTTGTTGTGCTTTTTTGTAATATGCATCATAGTAACCAGAGCTAAGCGCAAATGTACCAAGCATAATACGACGTTTAACTTCATCACCGAAACCTTCACTACGTGTGTTTTTGTAAAGATCTAATAAGTTATTTACATTATCAGAACGAACACCGTAACGCACGCCATCAAAGCGTGAAAGGTTTGCAGATGCTTCAGAAGAAGATAGTAAGTAATACGTTGCTAGAGCGTATTTAGAGTGTGGAAGCGATACTTCCTCCCAAGTTGCGCCCATACCTTCTAATACTTTTAAAGCAGCTAGTACTGACTCACGAGCTTCTTCGCCAACACCTTCGCCTAAGTATTCTTTCGGTACAGCAATGCGTAAACCTTTAACATCGCCTGTTAAACCAGCTAAATAGTTTCCAACTTCAACGTTTGCAGAAGTTGCATCCATGCGGTCAATACCTGAAATAGCTTGTAATAAGTATGCATTGTCTTCTACTGTACGTGTAATCGGTCCGATTTGGTCAAGTGAAGATGCGAATGCTACTAATCCGTAACGAGATACGCGTCCATAAGTTGGTTTTAAACCTACAACACCGCAATATGCAGCTGGCTGACGGATAGAACCACCCGTATCAGAACCTAGAGAGAATAGTACTTCTCCTGCTGCTACAGCTGCTGCAGAACCACCACTAGATCCGCCCGGAACGTAATCTAAGTTCCATGGGTTTTTCGTAGCGTAGAATCCTGAGTTTTCATTTGAAGAACCCATTGCGAACTCGTCCATGTTTAATTTACCGATTGTAATTGTGTCAGCAGCTTTTAGCTTTTGCACAACTGTCGCATCATAAATTGGATCGAAGTTTGCTAACATTTTGCTCGCACAAGTTGTACGAAGACCGTTAGTTACAATGTTATCTTTTACACCAATTGGCATACCGAATAATAAACCATTATCTTCAGCGCCGATTTTTGCATCTAATTCTTTCGCTTTTGCGCGTGCATTTTCTTCATCTAATGTAAGAAAAGCTTTTACGTTATCTTCAACATCCGCAATACGTTTGTAAGATTCTTCTACTAAATCCGTAACGGAAATTTCTTTGTTGTTTAACTTCTTATGTAACTCTGATACTGAATGATCAAATAATGACATCGAAATTCCCCTCCTCTATTCTAATACTGCTGGAACACGGATTTGATTATCTTTGTGATCCGGTGCATTTTTTAATACTTCTTCAACTGGTAAACCTTTTTCTGGTACATCTTCACGCATAACATTTTTCATAGTTAATACATGAGTTGTTGGTTTTACATCTGTTGTATCTAATTCATTTAACTGTTCTGCAAATGTAACAATTGCATCTAGTTGTTTTTGAAATTTTTCTGCTTCTTGATCAGTAATTGCAAGACGTGCTAAATGTGCTACGTGCTTTACATTCTCAACGGAAATTCTTGACACGGCTAGGCCACCTCCATAATATATCGTTCAATCTACAATACTATTGATGATACCAAATTTTCAGTACTTCAAGCAAGTCAACACAGAGTACTTACGCCATTTTTACATAAAAAAAGAAAGGCAAATGCCTTTCTTTACAATTTACTCTTTATCTAACGGTTTATTTTTCGGAAATCTCTCGTTATCTTCTTCATTATCACGAATTGTTTTTTGTAATACAAAACAAGACATCGTTAAAAATAATGTTCCAATTAAATAGTATCCTTTTACACTAAGCGTTTCATCTAACGTATAAATCCCAATTAGCATACCTGAAAGTGCACAAACAAATGAAGTCCATGCTAAAAACGTGAACGCTTGCGTATTACGTCTTCTCATCGTTCTCCCCCTCGTTAGCTGTATACCCATTATAGATAAGTATATTTACCATGATGGATTTTTATGTAAATTCTAGTTTTATATTTATAAATCTATCATAAAAGAATACTATTTTAAAGAAAGTTTTCTGCCTAATCTGAAAAAATAATTAAAATCATTGACAATTATTTCTATTCTACATAAAATAAAAATAAATATTACGAACCTCGAAATATACGGGAGTGGAATTAATTGTTGCAATATGAACATTTTTTAGACTTACTGCTAGATAACGCCAAGAAACTTTTCTATCCTGAAGAATGGGTAAGCCTAGATTTAACACTTTCTAAAACAGAAGTATTTTGTTTACTTTGGATGGAACGAAATACAGATATTACAATGACGAAAATTGCTGATCTTCTTGATATACCGATGAGTACAACAACGGGCGTTGTAAATCGTCTTGTAAAAAAGGGATATATTGAACGCTACCGTGATGAAAATGACCGACGTATTGTATTAATTCGGTTAACAGAAAACGGCGTAATGCTCGTTCAAGAATTAAAACAAAATGCGGCCCATTACTTTAGCTTAGTAACAGAAGCATTATCAGAAGAAGAAAAAGCATTCTTACTACAAATCTTCCAAAAAATCATGGATCACATCGCTACGTCACAGCAAAAAACAGAAGAAAAGATTTCTACACCTAAAATGAAAAACATTCCGATTGAATAAAACCCTATCTGGGTTTTTATTCAATCATTTACTTCGACACTCGTAATATTCGACATTCGAAACAAAGGGGATATGAATGATGAGAATTATCTTGTATACAGGTAAAGGCGGCGTAGGAAAAACTAGCATTTCAGCAGCAACAGCAATTCAAAGTGCGAAACAAGGATTAAAAACATTAGTAATGAGCACAGATCCTGCTCATAGTTTAGGAGATTCATTTGGTATAAAGCTATCTTCTGAGCCATTAGAAGTTCGTAAAAATTTGTGGGCACAAGAAATTAATACGATTTATGAGATGGAAAAAGGCTGGGGAAAATTACAGAAATATATTACACTACTCTTCACTTCCAAAGCAGCCGATGATATTACAACAGAAGAATTAACGATGTTTCCCGGTATGGAAGATTTAATTAGCCTACTTCGCGTACTCGATTATTATAAACAAAACACATATGATGTTATCATTATTGATTGTGCCCCAACAGGAGAAACATTAGCAATGCTAAGCTTTCCAGACATGCTCGGCTGGTGGATGGAAAAATTATTTCCTATTAAAAGAAAAGTTTTAAAAGTCGTTCGTCCTGTAGCTCAACCACTCCTTGGTGTCCCTCTTCCAACCGACGATATTATGGACGAATTAACAAGTACACTTGAACAGCTCGGAGAAATGAGAGATATTTTATCAAATCGAGAAGTAACAAGTATCCGCATCGTTGTAAATCCTGAAAAAATGGTCATTAAGGAAGCCCAGCGCAGCTTTACTTATTTGAATTTATACGATTATAACGTAGATGCCATTATGATTAACCGCGTCATCCCTAACACTGTCACCGATCCTTATTTTCAGGCATGGAAAGATGCACAGAAGAAATATAAAACATTAATTCAAGATAGTTTTCAACCCCTTCCTATTTACGAAGCTCCAATGTTTGAACAAGAAGTTGTTGGTTTGTCTATGTTAGAACGTGTAGGAGATTCTTTATTTAAAACTGATCATTCCCCTACAGAAGTGAAATTTAACGGGCGCACTCAATATGTAAAAAAGGATGGCGATGAGTATATTTTCGTTCTGTCCATTCCCTTCTCAAACAAAAGTGAACTTTCCTTAAATCAAAAAGGTGATGAACTTATTATTCGAGCGGGTTCTGTTAAACGGAACATCACGTTACCAAAAACATTAACACACCTTTCTATTCAAGGAGCAAAATTTGATGAAGATGTACTAAATATTCGGTTTGGAGGTGTAGTCCATGCATGAGGAATTACTACGAAGGGTAATTCGTACAAAAGTAAAAGTCGGGATGCATATATTAGAAGAGCTACCTAATCCAATCCAGCAATCCGCTAAGCAAATATTAAATATTTTACAAGAGGAACTAGCTGCTTATTCGATAGAACGAGAGCATCATGAAGTTAATTTAAAAAATATCATAATTGATTAACTATCTCTGTATAGATGGCCTTTTTTTAGGCTTTCTATACTTTATTGGAGTGATGTAAATTGATGAAAAAACATTCCACTACTATACTCTGGATTATTCCCTTATTATTTTTCATTCATAACCTTGAAGAAGCTTTCCAAATGCCACAATACCTTGCTAATCAATTTTCAATCCGTCTTATAACTAGCCAACAATTTTTCATTGCCATTTCCGTATTAACAATCTTTGTATTACTTATCGTCTTTCTATATCAACTTAACTTCTTGTCTTCTATATGCTGGATTATTTTTATACAAGGGGCCATCTTCTTCAACTCTGTTCAACATATTATTTTGTTTTTCATTTATCGCTCCTATAACCCCGGCGTAATATCCGCATTTTTCATTACTCTCTTTTCTATTTTCTTTTTTTTATCAAAAAAACACTTAATTCATCAAAAGCAATTCGTAATTACACTCCTTTTCAGCTTATTTTCTTATCCCATTATAATTTGGATTACCTTACTACTCGCTAGCTGCTTTCAGTAATAAAAAAAGACCAGGAAAACTCCTGGTCTATTACTCTACTTAACAAACATTGGATTCTATATTATACAGAATTGGAAGGTACAGAATTATGGTTTGTTTTGTTTGTTAAGTAGATTATATGTTGAACGAACTAACAGCGGAGGGGTTCCTTCTGTTAGTCCATTAAACCCAATGATTATTTTACGATTTTTTCAAGCTCCTCAAGTGAAAGATCTACTGAAATGGAACCATCATTTGTTTCTTTCTTAATTGCATCTGTTACTTCTTTTGAATGGTATAATTCAATTACTTTTTTCAGTGTTGGATCATCTTTATCTTTCGTACGAGCTGCGAAAATATTAATATAAGGCTTCGCATTTTCATTCTTTGGATCTTCTAAGAAAATAGGATCCTTCGCTGGATCTAATCCAGCTTGACCAGCAACACCGTTATTAATAACTGATGCCGCTACATCTTTTAACACACGAGGTGTTTGCTGTGCGATAACCGGTGTAATTTTTAATTTCTTCGGATTTTCAGCAATACCACTTGGATCTCCAAATAGACCAAAGTCTTTTTTAAGCTTTAATAATCCAGCTGCATCAAGAAGTTTTAATGCCCGTGCTTGGTTCGTTGGATCGTTTGGAATTGCAATTTCTGAACCATCTGGGATTTCATTTGCTTTCTTATATTTTTCAGAGTATAAACCCATTGGCGCAATTTGCGTTGTACCAACAGCTGTAATATCTAACTTATGCTCTTTTTTAAATTGCTCTAAGAAAGCAATATGCTGGAATGAGTTTAGTTCAATATCTCCATCAGCTAGCGCCTTATTTGGCGTTGTGTAATCAGAGAACTCAACCAGTTTAATTTTAATTCCTTCTTTTTCAGCTTTCCTCTTCAAAATTTCCCAAGCGTCTCCATCCGTTCCAGTTACACCAACGCGAACTACTTTTTCTTTAGCTCCTGCCCCTATGTCTCCACTTGAACAGCCACTTAACGCTGAAACTCCTACAATCGCTGATAATGCAAATGCTAAAATTTTCTTCATTTTCTTTTACCCTCTTCCTTTTTATGATCTGCGTAAAAAGACTTTCGCAAAGTAGTTTCCTAAATTTTGAGCTACCTGTACAAGAATGATAAGTAAAACGACCGTTACGAACATAACTGATGTATCAAAACGTTGATAACCATATGTCATCGCTAAATCACCAAGACCGCCACCACCGACAAGCCCAGCAACTGCAGAAAATTCAATTAAACCAACTGTCATAAATGTAACCCCTAAGATCAATGGCGCTAACGCTTCTGGCACAAGAATTTCAAAAACAATTCTAATTGGCGAAGCCCCCATTGCTTGAGCTGCTTCAATGACTCCCTTTGGAACAGAAACAAGATTTGTTTCAACCATTCTAGCAATGCCGATTGATGCAACTAACGTCATTGGGAAGATTGCTGCTGCTGTTCCAATCGTCGTTCCGATAACACTTCTTGTTAGTGGGCTTAAAGCTACTAAAAAGATAATGAATGGAACCGGACGAATTGTATTAATAATGATATTAAGAATAGAAAAGACCCATTTATTTTCTAAAAAGTTTCCTTTTCTCGTTACATATAATAGTAAACCTAGGGGTATACCAAGAATTGTAGCGAATATAAGGGTTACAATTACCATTAAGAGGGTATCCCCCGTCGCATCTAGTATGCGCGGCCAAAATATACTCCAATCAACTCGCATGAGCTTCTACCTCCTTCAGCTGCACTTGCAGTCTTAGATGTTGTAATGCTTTTTGAATTTCCCTCTGCTCACCTTGCAACTCTACAAGAAGATTTCCAAATAGCACATTTTGAAGTTCAATAATATTTCCGTACAGTACATTTACATCGACGTTATAGTTTTTTGCGATATATGATAGTACCGGCTGTCCTGTCTCCTCACCAGTAAATGTTAGACGATAAATTTGACCACCATTTTGAATTTTCGCTAGAACACTTTCCGGTAAATGATCATTAATGACAGAACGTACAAAGTTTTGAGTCGTCTTTGTTTTTGGTTGCGTGAAAACATCAAACAGTTTTCCTTCTTCAATAACTTTTCCTTTCTCCATTACAGCTACACGGTGACAAATTTCTTTCACAACATGCATTTCATGTGTAATAAGAAGAATTGTTAAATTGTATTCTCTATTTACTTTCTTTAATAAGTTTAGAATTTCTGTCGTTGTTTCTGGATCTAAGGCTGATGTTGCCTCATCACATATAAGAATATCTGGCGATGTCGCAAGTGCTCTAGCAATGCCCACACGCTGCTTTTGTCCACCTGATAGCTGCTCTGGGTAATAGTTTGCTTTATCTTCTAACCCTACAAACTTCAGCAGTTCATTTACTCTTTCTTTTATCTCATTCTTTGGTACTTTCGCTAACTTTAATGGATAAGCAATATTTCCAAATACTGTTCTTGAATTAAATAAATTAAAACTTTGAAAAATCATTCCAATTCTTTGTCTCAGTTTACGTAATTCTTTCGTGGATAATGATGTAATATCTTTATCATCTATTGAAATCGTTCCTGCCGTCGGTCTCTCTAACATATTTACTAAGCGTAATAACGTACTCTTTCCAGCGCCACTAAAACCAATAATGCCAAAAATTTCGCCTTTCTCAACTGATAATGTTACATCCTCCACCGCATGAACAGATTGCCCAGCTGATTCATACACTTTACTTACATTGTTAAAAGAGATCATTTTTTCCCCTCCTATATGCTGTAAAAACTTGAAGCAGAGCTTTCGAGGTAAAATAAAAAGTGCCCTCCTTCTTATCAACCATAAAGATAAGAAGGAGAGCACTTATATGTACTCGTTCACATCTTCTCATCTTCCAAGCCTTTATATGGCTTGCTGGAGTTAGCACGGTATTAAAAAAACCCGTTGCTGAGGTATCGTAGGGCCAGTCCCTCCACCTCTCTGGATAAGAATGTATCGATTTAATTGTCGTTTAATTAATTCTCATTATAGAACTCAGAATAATAAGAGTCAATACATTTTTTAGAAAAATATTAATTATTCCTTTATTAAAATTTTCAGATGAAAATTCATGAGAAAATAGTAACTTTCAAGGTTATTTAAAATTCTTTTTCCTCATATTTTTAAACAGGAGAATCCTCTCTACGAATTGAATAAATTTATTTGAATATGAAACTCGGAGGAAGATAAATATATGAAAACAGCTCTTTTACTCGTCGATATTCAAAACGATTATTTTCCAAATGGAAAGATGGAATTGCGTAATCCAGTAGAAGCAAGCGAATATGCTAATCAGTTATTACAACACTTTAGAACAAACAACGAACCTATTTTTCATATCCAACACGTAGCTATAAAAGATGACGCTACTTTTTTCCTACCTAATACAGAAGGTGTACATATTCACGAAAGCGTACGTCCACTTAGAGAAGAAACAGTTATAGTCAAACATTATCCAAATAGCTTCCGAGAAACTAATCTTCTAGAGCAATTAAAACGTTTAGATATTGAACATGTCGTTGTATGCGGGATGATGACTCATATGTGTATTGATGCTACAGTAAGGGCTGCATTCGATTTTGACTTTCAATGTACCGTTATACATGATGCTTGTGCTACAAAAGACCTTTCTTTTAAGAACGCTACTATACCAGCTGTTTATATTCACAATACAATTTTAGCTAGTTTAAATGGTGTATATGCAAATGTAATAAGCACGAAAGAATTTTTAGCTACATAAAAAAAACACTCCTTTCAGTGAGCAAAACCGAAAGGAGTGTTCCTTGTCGAACCATAGATTTTCTTTCAAATTGTATTATACAGGAAATTCTCAAAATGAATACTAAAAAAAATGACTAATAAGTCAACTTTTCTCATCATTTTATTTCTGTTCACATGTTTATCCCGCTATTAATAGGTTTTAGCTCATTCCTTTCGAACGATAGTAATATATAGGATTTCAATTTTAAAAGGAGCTCTTCACATTCTGTGAAGAGCTCCTCTACTATTTCTTATAAAGTTTCAGAAGTAGTTTTTGCTTGCATGTGAAGTGCTAAGTAATCAGGTCCACCAGCTTTAGAGTCTGTACCAGACATGTTAAAGCCACCGAATGGTTGGTATCCTACGATTGCACCAGTACATCCACGGTTGAAGTATAAGTTACCTACGTGGAAGTCTTCACGTGCTTTTTCAATATGGTCACGGTTGTTAGAGATAACTGCTCCTGTTAAACCGTATTCTGTATTATTTGCAATTGCAAGTGCATGATCGAAGTCTTTCGCTTTACAGAATGCTACTACTGGTCCGAAGATTTCTTCTTTCATTAAGCGAGCATCTTCTGCAACGTCGGCAACGATTGTTGGTTGGATGAACCAGCCTTTAGAATCGTCTCCTTCGCCACCTGCTAAGATTCTACCTTCTTCTTTACCAATTGCAACATAGCTCATTACTTTATCGAATGCAGCTTGGTCATTAACAGGACCCATGTTTGTACCTAATACTGCTGGGTTAGCAACTGTTAATTCTTTTGTTAATTCAACAGCACGATTTAATACGTGATCGTATACATCTTCATGGATTACTGCACGAGAACATGCAGAACATTTTTGTCCTGAGAATCCGAATGCTGATGCAACGATAGACTTAGCTGCTAATTCAAGATCTGCTTCTTTATCAACAACGATTGTATCTTTACCGCCCATTTCAGCGATAACGCGTTTTAACCAAATTTGTCCTGGGTTTACTTTCGCTGCACGCTCATAGATACGGATACCTACATCACGAGATCCCGTGAAGCTTACGAAACGTGTACGAGGATGATCTACTAAGTAGTCACCAACTTCAGAACCGTTACCTGGAACGAAGTTTACTACGCCAGCTGGTAATCCAGCTTCTTCCAATACTTCCATAAATTTCGCTGCTACTACAGGAGTTGTACTAGCTGGTTTTAGTAATACTGTGTTACCAGAAACTAAAGCAGCTGTTGTCATACCTGCCATAATTGCGAATGGGAAGTTCCAAGGAGAAATGATAACACCTACTCCTAATGGAATGTAAGAGAAACGATTATATTCAATTGGACGGCTTTCTACTGGAATACCGTCTTTTAATTTTAACATTTGACGACCATAATATTCCATAAAGTCGATTGCTTCTGCTGTATCAGCATCTGCCTCATTCCATGGCTTACCTGCTTCTTTTACAAGAATAGCAGAGAATTCATGTTTTCTGCGACGAACGATTGCTGCAGCACGGAATAAAATGTCTGCACGCATTTCTGGCTTTGATTTTCTCCAAGTTTGGAATGTTTCATCCGCTACTTGCATTGCTTTTTCAGCTAACTCACGGCTTGCTTTTGAAACACGACCAACAAGTTCCTCTTTATTTGCAGGGTTTACAGAAACAATTTTGTCTTCTGTAGTGATTTTTTCTCCCCCAATAATTAATGGATAGTCTTGTCCAAGATAAGATTCTACTTTCTTTAAACCTTCTTCAAACGCTAATTTGTTAGCCTCCACTGAAAAATCTGTAAATGGCTCATGTTTGTATGCTACTACCATTCTTTTTAGCCTCCCCTTAGAAAAACGTTTACATTTTACAACATTATTCTACACGATAATTTAGATTTATTCAAATATTCCTAGACTTATATTTTAAAAATTAATAAATTTTTAAAATATAATAAAAAAAGAGATCCATACATGGGTATGAATCTACAAAATATGAGTATATTCCAAAACATTTTTTCCAATCAATAATATGGTAACTAATAAAAATAAAGTCCTCACATATCCAACACCTTTTTGAACCGCAAACTTCGATCCAAAATAAGCACCTAAGATCATTGATAATCCCATGATAATACCGTATTCAAAATGAATTATGTCTAAAAATAAAAAAGTAATTAAAGATACAATATTACTAACAAAATTCAAAAGTTTTCCAGATGCTGCTGCTTGAATAAAATCCAAGCCAATTAATAAAAATGCAAAAATTAAAAACGACCCTGTCCCTGATCCAAAAAATCCATCATAAAATCCTATCATTAAAATAACAAAGAAAAATATTAATGTTTTTCTTTGCGTCATCTTCTTATAGGTAGACACACTTCCCCAATTCTTTTTTGCAATAATATAAATAGCAATAAATACCAACATTACAAGTACTATTGGGCGTAAAATATCCGATGGAATAAATTTTACTACTAAAGCGCCTGCCACAGCTCCAACAATAGTTAACGGGATTAACTTTCCTACAATTTTAAAATCAACTTTTCCTGATCGAATGAAATACATCGCACTCGTAAATGTCCCCATTGTTGCCGCTAATTTATTCGTTGCAATTGCCGAAGCTGGCGATAGGCCAACAAACATAAGTGCAGGAAGCGAAATTAACCCTCCTCCTCCAACAACGGAATCAATAAAAGCTGCTAAAAAACCGAATGCAATTAATAAAATAATGACTTGAAAACTTAATTCGTCCATGAGCTTTACCCCTTCCCCCTATTTTTTACAACATTTTAAATTATAACAAAATTACATAAGAAAAAAAGCTGTTCCATAGAGGAACAGCCTTCATATTTAATCTAAAATTTTCACAAGTGGTTCATCTTTTTTTGCTTCACGTATAATAATAGCTTCTGGGCGTTCTACAGATTTAATCGTTACTTGTACTTTCATATAATTCGGGAAGTATTCCATAACAAGCCCTGCCACATATTGTGTAAAACCAACTATTTCAGCTTTTCCATTAAACTGGACAGGAATATCAAGCTTCATTTCTCTTAATTCATCATCTCTATACATACCAGTACCAATAACAGCTGTATAGTCTCCTTGGAAATAATCGCTTAGTTTTGCCTTAAAGTTGGATACTCTTGCAAGATCTTCACGTTTATTATCTGTTTTCGCTTGCTCTGATGGGAACAAATAATATTTTTCATTAATTTGTTTCCAATCTTCAACCGTTTCACTACCTTTTTCGACATTTGCATAAGAAACAAAATTACCTGGCACGAGCGAAGACTTTGGAGCTTGGCGATAAATCGCAAATGTTATCGGAATATTTTTTGTTTCAGGTTCTTTTTGATGTATGACTTTCAAAATTTCTTGCGCCATTTTTTTCCCTTCAGCTAACATCTTTTCATCTGGGATTGCAGCTTCACGTGGGTAACCATGCTCTTCGTTAAAATATTGAACAGAATTCATCGCTAATCCAACTACCATACCAACACGTTCCTCGTCGTTATCGCCTTTTTTCACATAATAATCATGCTCTAAAATATTTGAAATATATATTGGATTTTTTTTATTTTTCACTTCTAGTGATTCGGATCCTGTTCCTAAGGCAGGATTTAATCCTATATTAGGAAATTTAACTGCATCTTTTTTTAATTTTTCCTCTAGTTCCTTTTGTTCAGCATCTGTACGTTTTCTTTTAACAAGCATCTGTATAGTTTGAGTATCTAGAGCTTTTCCGC
This sequence comes from Bacillus sp. FAU20, assembly GCF_056033865.1. Classification (NCBI taxonomy): domain Bacteria; kingdom Bacillati; phylum Bacillota; class Bacilli; order Caryophanales; family Bacillaceae; genus Bacillus; species Bacillus sp. FAU20. The sequence goes on along the minus strand of NZ_JBVYHY010000027.1, from coordinate 4,567 downwards.
CTTTTAAAAAATTATCTTTCGTACTAAATGATTCTTTTGCAATTCGCATTAATCCTGTTTCAAATTCATCTATATCAAGGCGACTATTTAACCCTTGCACCACTAAACCACGTGCCTTTCCACCATCAAATGGAATAGTCGTCTTATAATATTCATCCGAAATAGCGTATTTTGGAACAACTGATTGTTCTTTTGCTTTCCCCGATTTCCCAGCCACTTTTTCATCTTTGTCGGCACCTGCACTACACCCACTTACAAGTAGGCCAAGGCTTAATACCGCTAATGCTATTTTTTTCATGGTAAGTTTGCACCTCTTACTTATTTAGCTCTTGTAAGAACCTCTCTTCATTCCAAACCTCAACATTATGTTTCTCCGCTTGTGCTAATTTCGAACCAGCTGCTTCACCTGCAACAACCAAATCCGTACTCTTACTAACACTTCCTGTTACTTTTCCACCTAATGCCTCAATCTTCTTCTTCGCTTCACTTCGTCCCATAACTTCTAGCTTACCTGTTAAAACAACCGTTTTTCCTGCGAAGTAAGATTCAACATTTTGTAAATCTGCAATTTTTATACCTTTGTATGTCATATTCACGCCATACTCTTTAAACTGCTGTAATAACTCTAATACATCTTCATTATCAAAATATGTCACAACAGATTGAGCCATTTTTTCGCCAATTTCATTAATTGCTTTTAGTTCTTCTTCCGTTGCTTTTACAAGCTCATCCATCGTTTCAAAGTGCTCTGCAAATGTACGTGCTGCTTTCGCTCCAACGTGGCGAATTCCAAGACCAAATAATAATCGCTCTAACGAGTTTTCTTTAGAATTTTCAATTGCTTGTATTAAGTTTGTTGCTGATTTTTCACCAAAACGTTCTAACTGTAATAATTGCTCTTTCGTCAATGCATATAAATCAGCAAATGTACGAATGTAATCAGCATCAAAGAGTTGTGTAATAACACGTTCTCCAAGTCCATCAATATTCATTGCATTTCTTGAAACGAAATGGATTAACCCTTCTCGAATTTGAGCAGGACAAGTTGGATTTATACAACGAAGTGCTACTTCTTCTTCTAAACGAACAAGTTCACTCTCACATGCTGGACAATGAGTTGGCATGCGGTATTCTTCTTCCTCACCAGTACGCTTATCAAAAATAACGTTCACAACTTCAGGAATAATATCTCCAGCCTTCTTCACAACAACGTAGTCACCAATTCGAATGTCTTTTTCGCGAATTAAATCTTCGTTATGTAAAGAAGCACGACGAACAATCGTACCAGCAACTCTCACTGGCTCTAGTTCTGCAGTCGGTGTTACAACCCCTGTTCGGCCAACACTTAATTCAATGCCTGTTAATCTCGTTACAACTTCTTCAGCCGGAAATTTATAAGCAATCGCCCACCTTGGACTCTTCGCTGTAGTTCCTAGACTTTCTTGAAGAGCAACATCATCTACTTTTATAACGATTCCATCAATCTCATAATCAAGATGCGGACGTTTTTCTTGCCATTCTTCTACATAAGCTATAACTTCTTCAATTGTTTCACATGTACGGCGATTTGGATTTGTCTTAAATCCAAGTTCACCTAAGAAATCCAGCGATTCACTATGTGATGAAATTGTTTTTTCTTCTACATTCGCAAGACCATACACAAACATAGATAAGTTACGCTTCGCTGCAATTTTCGGATCAAGTTGACGTATTGAACCTGCTGCTGCATTACGCGGATTCGCAAATACATCTTCTCCATTTTGCTCTTTTTCTTCATTTAGTTTAACGAATGAACGCTTCGGCATATAAGCTTCGCCTCGTGCTTCTAACGTTACTTCTTCATTTAAACGAAGTGGGATAGCTTTAATCGTTTTTAAATTTTGAGTAATATCTTCACCCGTTACACCATCACCACGTGTTGCCCCTTGAATGAAGCGTCCTTTTTCATAATGAAGCGAAACGGCAAGCCCGTCAATTTTTAATTCACATATATATCTTACATTCGCACCATCAATTCCTTGACGTACTCTTCTGTCGAAATCACGTAAATCTCCTTCGTTAAATGCATTTCCTAAACTTAACATTGGTGACTTATGTGTTACTTTTTCAAATATATCAAGAACAGTTCCCCCAACGCGAACGGAGGGAGAATCTTCACTCATAAACTCTGGGTTCTCTGCTTCTAATTTTATAAGCTCCTGCATATTACGGTCATATTCCGCATCAGAAACAGAAGGATTGTCTAATACGTGATATTGATAGTTAAATGTATTTAACAAATCACGTAATTCTTCTATACGTTTTTTTGCTATCTCTTTTGACATATCCTCATTCCTTTCTATTGTTTCGTCACAGGTGCAAATTTTGCTAACAAACGTTTAACACCAATCGGGCTTGGGAACGCAATATCTAATTCTTTTGCATCACCTTCACCTTTTACACTTACAACTGTACCGATTCCCCATTTTTGGTGGGAAGCTTTATCGCCTACTGCCCAGCCAATTTGCTCACCGCCTGTCGTCTTAGCTGCAGGGCGCGCGAAAGCTGAACGAGAGCGTGTTGTCGTTGTGATTGTCGTTTTGCCGCTACTTGCTGTTCTGCCTTTTGCACCAAACGAATTTTCACGCTTCGGCGCTGTTTCATTTAATGATTCCACTAGTTCTGTCGGGATTTCTGTAATGAAGCGAGACGCAGCGTTCATACTTGTTCTACCAAATAAAGTACGCATTTGCGCATTAGATAAATATAGCTCTTCTTCTGCACGAGTAATACCTACATAAGCAAGACGACGTTCTTCTTGCATTTCATCCTCTTCCATAAGAGAACGAGTATGCGGGAATATCCCTTCCTCTAAGCCAACAATAAAGACAACCGGGAACTCTAATCCTTTCGCTGAGTGCATCGTCATTAAAATAACTTCTTCACCAGCAGTTGGGTCTTCATCTACACGATCAATATCAGCAACAAGTGCTAAATCTGTTAAGAATGCAACAAGGCTCTTATCTTCGCTTTGAGATTCAAATGTTTGCGTAACAGATAAGAACTCGTCTAAGTTTTCTAAACGACCTTCCGCTTCTAAAGAACGTTCATTTTTCAACATATCGCGATAGCCTGTTTTTTCAATAACTTCTTCTACTAATTCTGTAACAGATAAATACTCTTGCATATTTACCCAGTTATTTAATAAATTCGCGAATTCTTTTACTGCCTTTGTAATTTTTGCACTTACTCCAACATGCTCAATCTCATCAAATACAGCAGTTAATGAAATTCCGTTTTGCACACCATAATTAATAATTTTATCAATAGAAGTCGCACCAATACCACGCTTTGGCATGTTAATAATACGTGCAAAACTAATTTCATCATCTGGATTACCGATTAAACGTAAGTACGCCAAAATATCTTTAATCTCTTTACGATCGTAGAACTTCGTACCCCCCACAATTTTGTACGGAATGTTAGATTTAAGGAAAATCTCCTCGACCATACGAGACTGAGCATTCGTACGATATAGCACTGCAAAATCAGTATATTTTCGTTTCCCCATTTGAATATCGTCGCGAATTTTTTTTGCAACAAAATACGCTTCGTCCTTTTCAGTTGCGGCACGATAATACGAGATTTTACTTCCAACTTGATTGTCTGTCCATAATTTCTTCGGCTTACGATTCGTATTTTTTTCAATAACGGCATTCGCTGCATTTAAAATATTTTGTGACGAACGATAGTTTTGTTCTAATAAAATTACTTGTGCATTCTCATAGTCTTTTTCGAATGACAAAATGTTAGAAATATCTGCACCACGCCAGCGATAAATAGACTGGTCAGAGTCACCTACAACGCAAAGATTTTTAAAACGCGCTGCCAAATGTTTAACAAGAAGATATTGTGCTTTGTTCGTATCTTGATACTCATCAACATGAATATATTGGAACTTACGCTGATAAAACTCTAATACTTCTGGAACACGTTCAAATAGCTGAATCGTCGTCATAATTAAATCATCAAAGTCTAATGAATTATTTTTCAAAAGACGTTTTTGATACTCTGTGTATACATCGCTCGTTAATTTTTCGTATGGATCAGCCATTGTAATTTTTTTTGCATATTTATCCGCAGATAACAGTTCATTTTTCGCATTACTAATACCCGCTAAAATAGAGCGCGGCTCAAATTTCTTCGGATCAACATTGCGCTCTTTCATAATTTTTTTGACTACAGTTAGCTGATCACCTGAATCTAAGATTGTAAAGTTACGATTAATACCAATACGATCGATATCGCGTCGTAAAATACGTACACACATAGAGTGGAACGTCGAAATCCAAATATCTTCTGCTTCTGGTCCCACAAGTGTATCAATACGCTCACGCATTTCACGAGCTGCTTTATTTGTGAAGGTAATAGCTAGTACATTCCATGGTGCTACACCTTTTTCACCAAGTAAATACGCAATACGATGTGTTAACACACGTGTCTTACCACTACCTGCACCTGCCATTAGTAGAAGTGGTCCATTCGTTGTTTGTACTGCTTTTTGTTGCTGTGGATTTAAACCGTTTAA
>NZ_JBVYHY010000026.1:0-769149 GCF_056033865.1 Bacillus sp. FAU20 | reverse complement strand
CATCGTCATCATTACTTCCATCGTATACAGGTTCTTTTAAACCAAGCACTTTTAATAAGTCCGTCATACGCTTATTGGTTTCACGAAATTCTTTCGTAGCTGGATTAGCTTTCATTCCCTTTTGGCTTTCACTATTCTGCCATTCAATCATTGGTCCATTCTTTTTAATTTCTCTCGCTAATTTGTTTTTCGTATCGAACAATGTTATGTAATCGTCGACAAGGTCAACATAGTGCATACCATTCAAATTAGCATTTTCCAATTGTTGTAATAAATCTTGTTTGATTTGTGCTTTCTTTGATAGTTTTTGCACATGTACCCCCCCTCTTAATTTGATATCTCAAAAAATATTTTTTCCCATCTCCTCCCCCCGTTGAACGGTCCTCCTACTAAAAGCCGAACTTTTTGACCGGGGGGTGTTTAAGAAACTAATTCAAAGTAAGTTTCAATAAAATCCAAAATAAAAAAGACTTCTTCACTAGAAATCTTTAGCATGTCTGTTGTAAATATTAAATTCTCTTCTTCTTGCAATCTTTCTCTAACATCATTAAGTTTAAGTCGTTTGCACTTTCTTGGGTTCACACAATCTCTTATTTGGCAGTAACGCCAGTAAGCATACTTTCGGAACTGATTAAGCATGTCGCGCTCATATGACGTACGCTCGTCCTTCTCAGCGTATTGAATCATTAAGTCAGTATCAAATGTCCAACTACCATCCACAATAATCATAGCTACCACCGTTCCTCATTCATGAACTTAGGTACCTTCTTCTCAACCTTATCTAACCGATCGTGTACTTCATTGTGACATCGAATACATAAGCATTGCAGGTTATCTAAATCCATTGCTAAGTGTGGATGTGTCTTCACTTCTTTAAGGTGATGCACATTCTCAGCAGCTTTGTATTTACCTTTTGACTTACACATCTGACATTCACAATTATCACGCTGTAAAGCCTTTAGCCTCAGCGCTCTCCATTCTTTAGACTTATAGAACTTCATAAGCTTACCTTCTCTTATGAGCTTAATATAGTCCATTGTTAACACACCGTCCTCGCTCTTATGCATCTAGGCTTGCGATTTATAACCTGTGACTTCATCACTTTATGTCTAAAATATCCATATACTTGTTTAGGTGTTGTTGGTTCATAGTCATAATCTAGGCATTGTGTAAAAGCTCTAGCCATTTCCATTATTGATTCCCAATTATCTCGAATCCAATTGCTGATTACTTTACACGCTTCATATAACTTATAGAACTCTTTTAATCTAGTCTCAATTACATCTTCCATCTCCTCAACCCTTTCTTAACTTTCTCCAAAAAAAGATATCTTCTTTGAATGTATAAACTACAATCAAAGAAAGTGTAGGACTTTTAATAATCCCGAATTTATGTAGAAAATATGAGAGCAATCCATTTTTATAATATCTCTTAGCCCATCTAATCTGAGCAATCCACATTCCTAATAGGCTCTTCATTTACTCACCCCTTATCTTTCTCTAACAAATCATCCAATAATTTTTTGGTTACACTTGTTACAGCTTCTTCCTTTTCTTCAAGTGTTGCTTTTTCTTGTAACTCATCTAACACTTGAATGACATCTGGTAACCTTTCTAATCCCACATACTGTTTTATTTTCTTTTTGCTACGAAGAGCGCGAAGGATTATTCCAATGACCATTGCTTTTTCAAGCTTATTTAATTCCACTATTCATCATCCTTTAAAATCAAATGTTCAATTCCTTTTAATCCTTCATCATCAACATGTAGAGTAACTCTTTTTAAAATTTGAATCACATCATCTAATGTTTTGATTTTATTTGGATCAATCTTGTGTGGATACGTTGATTTAAATACTATTGTTTCGTTCCCCATCATTCATCCTCCTCAAAAATAAAAAGCACCCGAATGGATGCTTTTTTAAAATAAATTATTGACCTAAAATCCCCTCAAACGCCTCATTCAAATATTCCACCAATATGCCTTCAGTGAATATTTCTTCACGGTTTTTACTGAATAGTTTTCCTTCTTGTAAAATAATTTCGTCCAAATCTTCATGTATGAATGTATCTGTTGTTTTTTTCACTTTAATAGTATTAGTACTTTCGTCCACTCTAACTCTAAATTTTACATTTTGTATTCTTAGTTCCGAATTCTCATTCGATGTAGAAATAAAGTAATCGTATCCATCTATTTGTTTTAAACTTTCTTCAATTTTTTTCATACATGGAAGTATTACCTGATTGTATTTTTCGCGTAATATCTTTTCTTCTACATCTGCAGTCACAACTACCTTTACTCTTTCAATGAATTGATCTAAACTACTCATCCGTTCCACAACCCTTTCTACATTTAATATTAAACTTATAAACCAATACAATTGTATCATGTTCAGAATTTAGAGTCTTATTGAAAATCAACAAAAGAGCAACATTGCGCTACTTATTCTTCCTTCAAAATATGAATACGGTAAATGAAGTTTTATCCTTCTTCCAATCACCTAATGTTGCCCCATCAAACCGCTCGTACATTATTAAGTAACTGGAAGAAGAGCAAAAGCTCTCCTTATTAACGGTGACATTCAATCAGTACCATCTGCTGGTTTCGGATTTTATGTGCCGTCATTATGAAGCCGTTTAGAAATTTAGAAACAACATAGTGAGTTGTGTTTTCCGCCACTTCTCACAATACAAATATATCATGTTAAAAACCAAAACGTGTCCGTAAATCGTTCGCAAATAGTCCGCAGATAGTTCACAAATAGTTCGCGTTTTTTATTTATGCATTTTTTTACATCGTTTTTCAGCCTCTTTTCGCATAGTTTTGAATAAATATGTTCTTTAATCCTAGGAAATGAATTAGCTATAATCTGGATTGTGTTGAGTTAGCCTATCCTGTATTTTCTTAGAGCTATCAAGCTTTCCAGTATTTCATCAAAATGAATTTGACACTTTCAGTTTAAGGCTAATTAAATAAATGATAAAAAAATAAAGGAATTAGATTTTAAATTTCCTTTGATAATCATTTAATGCATCTTGTTGAATTCCTATATATCTTAAAGTCTCTTTTTGATCTGTATGGTTTAACATTTGTTGTAATGCAACTACATCTTTAAACTGTTTATAATGATGGTACCCATAGGTCTTTCTTAGCGAATGAGTTCCAATACGTTCTAAGCCAAATTCTTGTGCTGCCTGATTCAATATGACATATGCCATCGATCTTGTAATAGGCCTATTCTTTCCATTCCTACTTTTAATAAGAAATTCATTCTTCGGTTTTCCTTTTGTATAATCCCTTAATGCTTTCTTTAAATCTGAAGGCATCTTCACATCTTTGATCTTATTAGTTTTCTTTTCGCGAATAAAAATATTCCACCCTTCAACATCACGTACTCGCAAACGTAGAATATCTGAAATGCGTAATCCTGTATTAATACCAAGAAGGAACAGAATGTAATTACGTTCATTCTGTTCCTTAAAATATTCTTTTAGTTCTTTAATCATTTCTTTATCACGAATTGGCTGTACAATGTTCATACGCTTTGCTCCTCTTTTTGTCTACATATTTTTAGATATACCTCTTTCTTTAGATTGAAAGCTAAACGTAATATCGCACGTCCTTTTAACTTATAATACTTTGTTTTGCCTATACCTAAATCCATCCAGATATCGGGATCATATCCAATATCATCTTCCATATAAAATTTCACGATGACCTCCCGTTCATCATCTCTTAGGCGATTCACAGCATCATACAACCAACTCATAAATTCTTTTCTTTCTTGTTCATACTTAATTCTTTCAATTGCGATATTCTCAGTTGAACTATTACACTTGTTTGTAGTTGATGGAGGAACAATAGAATATGATGGCGTCAATTTTGGTAGCATATCACATGGCATTGTTGCTAAATATGTACGATACTGGCTGAACACTTTTTCAATTCCTTGTTTTGTCCTTTTCCCATCCACGATTGGCATTTTAAATGATAATTGTTTATTCATATTTAATTCCTCCATTGTTATTATTTTTGTCTTAATGCTCCGCGTCTTCGTTCATAACAAGGTCTATGCATCCCCATTAAATCCTCAATTTCACGAGTACTTAATTTCTCTTTTGGTTTTGTCTTATTTTTCTTCTTTCCTTGCTTGGATTGATTTTTCCATTCATGTAACTAATCCTTTAACACCCTCATCTCCCCATCTCCCTTTTCAAAATAAAAAGGACACCTATTCCTAAAACAGCTTTAATTGCTGCTTTAATGAATTGGTGTCCTCTAGTTTTCTAGCCGGACTATATTCTGTTTGCTTTTACTTTAAAATAATTATTTGTTAACTGTTTTATTAAATCACTCTATTCATCATTTCCCTCCAATTCCTCACTCTCTTCACGTATTTGTCCAATTAATGAAATTACAGAACCAACTGCTTGAACCCAACTTCCTATAATATCTATTAGTTTCCCTTCTTCATTTTCATTAGTTTTTTTATTTACCTGAGTGTCTATATCTTTCTCCACATCATTTACATTACCTTCTTTATTAGACCGGTCCTCATTCCTGATACTTTTTAATTCTTCAATACCTCCTATTGCCTGTAATGAATTCCCAATTGATTGTAATAAGTTTCCTATAATATTTAAGGATTCATCTTTATCGGATGTATCCTCAAATTCATCTGCTAATGCTGTAAGTCCACCCAAAGCCTGTGTCCAATTCCCAGCAATCACTAATTTAATTTGTGTTTCTTCTTTAAACTCAATAATCAATCCGGATATTACAGTAACATTACCAATTGATTGAATTTCATTACCGATTTGTTCAAGCGACACTTCTCCTTGACCATCAGCCTCTAAAGCATTTCCAACAGCCTGCAATACGTTTCCATAAACATTTAAATCCTTTCTTACATTACTGCTTATAAAATCAAAAGGCGTACTTCCAATAGCGGAAGTAATAGTTCCTATTGCTGCTACCCATGCACCAAATATCTCTTTAAATTGGTTTTCCATTTAAAACATATCCCAGCATTAAGTAATTAATATAATCCTATTCAATTCCCCACCTGACTGTTAATAATTTTAAATTACTCTTTACTTTCTCATTTTATAATAAAGTATTATAAAAGTAATTTTTAGGAATTATGCAAATTTGTTAAACGTACTTCTATATTGATTTTATACATATTACTGAATCAACTTTATATACCAACTACATCTTTAAATTTATTAAAATACTTAAGAATCATTATCCGCTCCACACAATGTTAAATGTTCAAATAACTCATACTGATCAGCGAAACAATCTAAACATTTTGGACAGATATGCATTTGTATCACCACTTTCTTTTAAAATAAACCTTTCATTAAGTTCTATTCCCATATAACTCTTCCAATTCTGTTTATACTCTAACTGTAACTTTAAGTTACATACCGCTCATATTAAAAGGATTATTTTATTCAGTTCTAACTTTACTCCCGATTTACAAATGTAATTACCTCACAAAAAAATAATAACATTAACATCTCGAACAGTGAGTTATTGCGTTATAATATTAGTAAATTCGCCCATGTACGTATACCCTATATGAATTGCTAGGATAAATCATATCCTTTTTTAAAAGAGAGTTTCTACACTTGAATAGAACTCAACATTCTGTCAATACTATAAATGACACGGTAATCTTTTCTCTGATTTCCTTACGCGAGCAGTTAACTTTTGTTAGCTGCTCTATTATTGAATAAATTTCTAGAACATGTTAATAATATAAGTACACCAAGGTTGAATACGAATGACCATTGTGTACTTCTTATTCACTGTGCAGTTAGCTTTTGCTAACTGCTTTTTTATTGCGTTACAACTCTCGCTTCTTGAAATACTCCTTGACTACCTTTTTCCCAATAAGTACCCATTCTTTATTCACCTTGAAAAAATTTTGAGATCCGCTCTATGCTATAGATACATTCAATTATTGAACTTCCTAATTTAAGTATTAAGTGAATATAACCCCATTTTATTCCAATACTATGAAACAATTTAAAAGGTTATTTTAAATTCTTTCCACTCTAGCTCTCTTGGTCGAGAGGTGAGCAGTTAGCTTTTTCTGGCTGCTCTTTTACATTGAAATAATAATGAAATTTTGTTCTTTTTTTCTTGATAAAACATATAAATTTAACCTCAGCAGTTAGCTCAAAAAGTTACCTCCTATCGTATGAGCACCATATAAAGGTGCTCTTTTTTATATTCACTACACAAGAAAAAATATTATGCATACCTTATAGTGAGTGAACTCACATTACTTGTTTTCTCCTGAAAGTTTTGGTCAAAGAGCATTTACAAACGATGCTCTTTTTCATTTTCTATAAAATAAAATTTTTTATGAAAGATACACACTTAACCGAAAATAACTTCATAAAATATTCTGAGTTCCTTTCTTTATAAAATAGTCATTATAAAATGAGGCTCGTCACGAGAGCACTTTACTAAGTGCTCTTTTTATATTCCAACTTAATACAAAATGAAATTTTTATATAAAATACAAACAACTTAATACACATAATTTCATATGATATATTGCATCATTTCTTTTTAAAGTAGATAGTCGTTACAGAAGGGCACTTTTCGAAGTGCTCTTATATTTACATACCAAATAGCGTTTTTGCTAAAAACCTTTCACGTTTAAATTGGACAAGCATATTTTGTTGTATGGTGACTATCTAGTCATACAAATCTAAAGCGGTCATAAAAAATAAAGCTTTAGACATACACCACTCTAAAACAGCATGCATATAATGTCATGTTTCCTCTTTCAACTTATATTTTGGGAAAGAGCGCTTTAGGAAAGCGCTCTTTAAATATTAACTAAATATTTTATATAAAAGCTGCACCTATACTAGAAACGTACATACAATACTCATGATTATTTCAGAATTGGCCATGGAGCACCTTTTACGGTGCTCTTTATTTGTTACTAAATAAGGGTATTGTTAAAGAACTGAATAAAATATAATATTCTGCTAATACTAATCTCAATACAACCTGCTTCTTACCCAGGTTGTATTGAATAGAGCAGTTAATGCAAATCACTGCTCTATTTTAATTTTTGTTACATAAACTTGATATTTTCGTCCATGCTATACAAAACTCACGAAATATTTATACCGCTTAAATTCGTGGATGTAATATTCTTATAGCAGTTAGCCTATGCTAGCTGCTCTTTTGTATTTAGTTAAAAATAAGTTTTAGGTCTTATTCCTTTTCTACATCATATAATTTTAACCTAAACATTCAGCTCAAAGTGTTACCTCCTATCTTAAAGAGCACTTATGCATGGTGCTCTTTTTTATTTTTTTCTTTCACTTCTGAATAACATTTTTAACCCTGTTCATACTATTTTTGTAACTTAATGTTACAAACTATTTCTGTAAGCGCAGCGTTTCTTTTGTACAACAAGCAGTTAGTTTTATTAACTAGCTGCTTTGTTGTGCAAAAGAAAGATCTGCACATGTATTAAGAACATACATAAAATATCATGTGGTATTCTTTTTCAATATTATTTTTTATCCGAGAGCGTCTTGAATGGCGCTCTTTAATTTTTAAATAACATTTCCAGGTAATTATGAGAGCGGATTTTATTATGTTGTACAAGCACTAATTCGCTTTATTAAATAGACTATATAGATATCTAAAAGAAGGGAGCTTTAAATTCATATGGCTGATTACTTTTATAAAGAGGGTAAAAAATATTATAAAAACCAATCGCATTCCAACAATCAAAAAAACAACTGTTTTATTGAAACTCATAAGATAGCTGGTTCTGCAGAAAATGAAAATGGAAATATACCTGTATCTGTTTTCCTTGAAACCACCGCTCCACAAACTGTATTTGAGGATTTTACAAACAATCATAATAAAACATTAATTCAGTTATTCGTTGTCGGTATGAGTGCACCCGTTCAAGTAACTATTCTAACAAGAAGATCTAGCGTACCAATTACTACTACATTACAACCTGTTCAAACAAAAATATTTCAAGTTGAAGATTTTCAAAGTCTTACTCTTACAAAGCAGGAAGGTTCTACTAGTGTAGTTAGTTTATTTGTTCAAAAAACATTTTGTATATGCTGTAACGATAATAACGATTCATGTGATGAATATTACCACGAATGTAATTGATATATTAAATCACCAGAAGACCCCTTTATATTAAGGGGTCTTTTCCTTTCACTCCCCTCATTTTCCCGTTTTTTATTAAAATAACTATTTTGTTAAAAATCTTTCTTCATTCTTTTTAGATCATGTAACATATCTTACTAAATAAGGATATATTCCACAAAATTTTGAAAGGAGGAATTTTTATTAACACAACTTTAATTTCTCATTTTTATAACGAAGAGTATCTGCTTCCGTGGTGGTTAATGCACCACACAAAATTATTTGATCATGGCATTCTTATTAATCGTGGGTCTACTGATCGTTCGGTTGAATTATGCAAATTATTTGCACCTCATTGGGAAATCCGTGAATCAAAGGTATTAGAGTTTGATGCCATTTTAGTTGATCAAGAAGTAATGAACATAGAAAAAGAAATTACGGGATGGAAAATGGTGCTAAATACCACTGAATTTCTTTGCTGTGTTGATAAGGAAGCCTTTTTCTCATCTCTTGCCACTTTAGGGCAAAACATGTATGCTATTAGGACTATTCTGATGGTGGATGACCCTGCTCACGGTTATACCAATCCGAGATACGGAATTCCCCTTGTCAAACAGCGTTATCATGGGAGAATAATCCCCCCTAATCCACCTGCTCCATACTATGGCGGTAGATTAATCCACCATTATTCGCATGGTAACTATTGGGCAGGGCGGCATTGGTCACCTCATCCATTTATCGTTTACATGTATCCTGCTTTCATTTTAAAATTCTTTTACAGCCCCTGGAATACAGCTATGAAAAACCGAAAATTACAAATTGGGCCTACTCTTTCTAAACATAGCATCCAGCGTGGCTTAGGTACTCATCATCTGGCAACACTAGATAAATTAGAAAAAAATTATATACACTTTACAACCTCAACTACTGATCTTCGGTTAAACCCGGAATATCAAGTTTTATTTCCAGATTTATGTTTTCCTAACTTACAGTAATGTCCTTAAAAAACATTCATATATATTTATCAGATACACTTTGAAATCCCAGAGTATCCAATACTTTTATGAGTCGACTGACCAACAATATTCGATTTATTTTTAAAAATTTATTAAAAATAACTTAGATACAAAAAAGCTACGTTCTATATAGGATAAAAATTATCTTACGCAAAGGAGCTTGATTATTTGTGAATTACCAAAATGATAACAACTCTAACATTCACAAACCTTGCACTTGTCCATTCCCCACGGCTAACAGTTTAAATGTTGTTCAAACTACCCCATCAATAGTCTCTGTAAATTCTGCGATTCCATTAGATACCGTGGTAAATTCTAATGGTACGGCAATCTCATTCACACCACCAACAACTGTTTTACTTGAAGGTGGAAGAACCTATTTGGCAATCTATGAAGTGCAAGTTATCATTCAACCAGGAGGTAATTCGGCAGGTATCACTATGTATCTTAATAATAACCCAATCATTGGCTCTGGTACTTCTCTGGGATATACTGCAGGATTCACTTCTGTATCAGCACCCGCTATTTTCACTACACCTTTAGGTATAACAAGTACTCTTACTGTTAATGTAGGACCATATTCTAATACATTAAATACGTTAGGCTTAACTCTTGCTGTTGTAGCATTAACATAGTTAAATCTAATACTTTCTAAAATAAAATTCTTTGTCCTTTAACTGCGGTTTGGAGTTAACCTCTAAAAACTCACTATAACTACATATAGAAAAAGAATATTTTCTAGACCAATAATATTGGGTGACTCGGCTGACACAATTGCTGAGTCACCTATTTATCTATAATAAAATAACGCTTTGATTAAAATTTTTGATTCTGTCATTCAGTAATACAAGCTGATTCAATTTCTTCAAAATCTCCTTTTTCTTCATCAAAATCAATGACAGCATAGCTGGGAACTACTAAAAATTCTTTTCTACAAACGTTACAAGAAGGATCATCAAATGCATAAACTCCTTTAATTGTGTCTGGATTTTGCTAATCATAACCAGCATTTTCGAAAACTACAAGACCATTACACCCTTTAACATTACATTTATGTGCTTCAATAGCCATTTCTCATTCCCCATTTATTAATAAAATTCAAATTGTCCCAGCCACGTATCGAACTGCGTAGCTGGGATTTCTTCACCTACTTGGTGCATCTTTTATGTCTATTACTATGTAATTTACTAGCAGTGATCATTTAATTTAACACAATCACATCACATTCTCATAGCATATTTAATCATTTTCATTAAACATAAAATATAGTATAGTACCGAAAATAAAAAATATTAAAAAAAGAGAATGTCTTCAAAAGTTAATCTTTGGATACTTTTTTGACATTCTCTTTTCTTATTTCAAAGTTTTCAAACAAGAAACTTATAAGCGATTATACGAATGTTATACCCGCACTTGCGAATCCTGTAATAGCAGTAGCTATATCGAAACCAGGTGTAGTTGATGAAACAACAAGTAATATCTTATCTTGTGGAGCGACCGCAATTGCTTCTCCAACAATACCACTTGAAGTAGCACCGATAGCAATTAGACCACTAAATGCTGGTGTTAATAGTAATGGTACACCTACTGGAGTGAAAGTATTACTTGCTGCTGGCGCGCTGTACAACTGCATTTGAATTTGTATGCTTCCTAATGCTAAAGCAACCGCTACACTTACACTAAAGAAGCCTGCTAACGAAGTAATTGTACCTGCGCGAGGGGCTACAAATGCAAAATCAAATACTGGAGGTACAGGACCTATAGTAATTGGACCACCAGGTGGGACAATTACTGGGAAGAATGAACTTCCAAATCCAAGAAGTGCTCCTGTGTTTGCCAATCCACCTAAAACAGTTGCTAATGCTACTGGTCCACCTGATGCAAACGGAATAACCGCTCCAGCTCCTGTTGCTCCTGTTAGGCCTGTTGCTCCTGTTAGGCCTGTTGCTCCTGTTAGGCCTGTTGGACCTGTTGGACCTGTTGGACCTGTTGGACCTGTTGGACCTGTTGCTCCTGTTGCTCCTGTTGCTCCTGTTAGGCCTGTTGCTCCTGTTAGACCTGTTGCTCCTGTTAGGCCTGTTGCTCCTGTTAGGCCTGTTGCTCCTGTTAGGCCTGTTGGACCTGTTGCTCCTGTTGGACCTGTTGGACCCGTTGCTCCCGTTGGACCTGTTGCTCCACCTCCAGGACCTGTTGGGCCTGTTGGACCTGTTACTCCACCTCCAGGACCTGTTGGGCCTGTTGGGCCTGTTGGGCCTGTTGGACCTGTCGCCCCTGGCGTAGCATTGATTAATTGAATTAATAAATTAAAAAGAAGTTGTAAAGTTGCAGAATCAACATTTGAGTCGCAGGATATAGGGATAAGATCTAAAGCGAAGAAGAATTGTGCAAGGGCGCTATAAAATTGTTGCAATAATGTTGACAATTGTCCTAAATTAGGAGCTGGAGATTGTAATAAAACTAAAATACTTTGAGTTAATTGTTTCAAAAAATTAACTTCTGGGGAAGGTAATAAGGAATTTAAGAAAATTAAAAATTGATTAAACACATTGAATAACGCTACTCTGTTTGCATCACTTGGATTTGCAAAAAATGCTGAAATAGCTGATACTAATGAGTTTAGTAAAGTAATTAATTGACTTAATTGTTCCCTAGTAATAGGAACTGACTGTGGATTTTTACAACAATCTGCTGAAAAAACAATCGGCTTGCAGTTATTATGATCAAAACAATCATTATGTTTCATTTATTTCCTCCTTATTTAATAATTTTGAGAGAATACTCTTATACTAAGAAACACTCAATTGTAATAGTGTTGAATATTTTTAAATATTCATTTTTCTTAGAATAAAAATAGTTACTAATAATTAAACTATAAAAATTCAGCTTAATTACTTTCACAACTCACATAATATAAGTATACGCATCTATTTATCTAGTGCTTAGATTAATTCCCTAATGAAAAAGCGTATTTTTAAGGGAATACGTTATTACTCCTATCAACGTGTTTATTTTGTCAATAAACGAAAAGATATATTAATTTATAAGTTCAATAATGCCATTCTAGAGTAATATCAAATGAAGTTTTTTGAAAAAGTTTAATCTTCACAACCTAGTTGTTTATATCAAGAGTTTCTAATAATGCATTTCATTTTCCATTAAGAGCTAATCATTTTGCTTTTGCTGACTAATTTTTATTTCTTTGTAACAACTTATACTCATCTTACATACATTATCTTGAATCCTTACTTGTTAAACCATTTAATTGTTCATGACTCACAAACATCAACAATATTTGAATGGTGTACTGATTCACAAAAGAGTACCATATAATGGTGCTCTTTTTTATTTCTTTGTAACAACTTATACTCATCTTACATACATTATCTTGAATCCTTACTTGTTAAACCATTTAATTGTTCATGACTCACAAACATCAACAATATTTAAATGGTTTACTGATTCATAAAAGAGTACCATATAATGGTGCTCTTTTTTATTTCAACAATTTTATATGAAATCTGTATACTTTTTTGAACAATTTCCAATAAAATTTCTTAAAACCTTAAATAATATCATTGAATATTTACTCCGAGAAAAGAAATTTTTCGAAGAATCCTTTTTTAATACACTAAATATACTTTAAGTACAGAAACTTCTAAGACATTTCAGTTAATATTTCTTTAAGATTGGAGCAGTTAGCTTTTTTGTTCTTATTTTTTGCATACAACATACATTGTTAGTAAGTTCGTTATGTTCACAGAATTAGTTACCTCCTATCTTTAGAGCGCCGTAAACGAGCGCTCTTTTTTATATCGGCTTCACCAACGAAGCATTTTTGTCATACCTTAATATTGAAAAGGTATTCAAACTTCATTTCATAAAAGCTTAGTCAAAGGGCACTTATATACATTGCTCTTTGACTAAGTTTTTGTTACAAAATAAAATTCAGGTTCCTTTTTACTCCCGAATAACATTTCCAATTACGTTTATACTATAACTGTAACTTCAAGTTACATATCTGTACTTGTAGGGCCTAACCTTTATACAACGAGTAGTTAGCAAATTAAGCTGACTGCTTCGTTGTGCTAACAAAAGTTTTCATTTTATATATATATTCTACAATACTGTTTATACTATAACTGTAATCTTAAGTTACAAAACATAGCGTGTATGTGTATTGTTCTTTTAGATTGCAAAGCAGTTAGTTCACTGAACTAGCTGCTTTGTATTTTAACCATTTCTACAAGAATAAAATTTATATGCATAATTTCTAAAGTGAAATCCATACTATATTTAGGTCTTAACATCTAAAACCCTTATTTCAACCTTAGACCTAATAAACCGTTCCTCTTCCTTGGGACTAAGCAGTTAGCTTTTAGCTAGCTGTTTCTTAGTTTAAAGAATAACTTTTGAAAATATGTTAATACTATAGATACATCAAAGTGCAAGATGAATAGCCATCGAATTCTTCTTATGCATAGGACAATTAGTGTAACTAACTGTCCTTTTTATTTTTCATAACGCAATATCGTTTTTGTATAAAAACTGCACATTCAATAAAAACATACATAAAATATCATGTGGCATTCATTTTCAATATTAGTTTTGGTCATAGAGCGTTTAAAAAAACGCTCTTTATATTTGCTAATAAATAACCATTTTGCTCAAACATACTCACGGTTTATATAAACAAAGCATATATTTAAATAGACAAGACATAGCTTTTTATTTTACATGCACATTTTTTGTGCATGTTTTTCTTCAATACAATAACTATTTTATCATATTCCTTGCACTTTTAAATGAGACAAGCATATGTTGTAGTATAGTGTTTCATAACTTATTTACACTTCCCTTTTTCAAGAGTACATATTCGATATGTACTCTTTTTGCATCACTATATAATAACGCTTTTGTCTTGTTTTATAATCTGCCATGCTTCTTTAAAAACTTTTCTAGCTCACTGATCCACTCCAAAGTGAATTGAGTTGGATCTTCAATCATGTCATCCATAATTGAAACTATATTTTTATAAGTAATTTCCGCCTCATCTAATTGCCCTCGCAAATATCCTTTTTGATAATCTTTACTTTTCATTTTCACGCCATCTTTCCAAACTACGAATATATAAGGATTAAAGTTGATGATTTCGTTCGTATTTTGCTTTCGAATTTTTAATGGCCACAATTTTATATTTCGTTTTTTATACAAATTTCAAATTTTGTCTTACTTTACATCTACACGTGCTTGACTTGCTTCTCGACTAAAACCATCTGGATATCTTTTAGCTAATTTTGCAATATTCATTTCAGCAATATCTTGTAACGTATATCCCAGTTCATGCGCCATAATTGATAAATAATAAAGAATATCTCCAAGCTCTAAGGCTAACTTATAAGTGTTTCCGTCCTCTTCTCCTGGACAATGCGATGGTTGAAAACCATGTCCGTGATAAATTGCTTTTTTAACAATATCGGCAACTTCACCAGCTTCGCCTGTAAGTCCTAAAGCTGCATTTGAAACTCGTCCTCTAAAATCAGTTTTGTTATTCCAAGTTCGTAAAGTTGCTTCCTGATAATCATTTAATTCATCAATCGATAAGATACTTGCAATCTGTAAAACTGTAGCTTCATTTATAACTTGACCCTCATTTTTTACTTCACTCATTAATTTAGTTGCTTCTAATACACCATTTTCCATAATGTTCATTTTTGATTTCCCCTTCCTATTTAGCAAATTCCTAATCCTATCGGACGATTTTCAATTAAATACTTATCAGCCTGATCTATTACAAGGAGAGCAACCTCCGCTTGATGTCTCCTTAATGCTTTTGCCATCTTCGGCAAACTCATACCTTGACTCCACATTTTACGAAAACGAACTACATCTCTTTCATCCCAAATGAAGTTAGCTTCTTCTAAAGCGATGTATACCTTCAACCGTGATTCCTTCATCGCTTCATGATTTCTCGCTACACTCATAAGCGAACCTACTTTCTAAAAATAATTATTTTACCTTTTCAGTAAACTTAGTATCTACACGATCAACTTTACCGTTTATCCAAACAGCAACTTGTTCACCAAAACCACTCTCCGGTGGATTGAATGCTGTAACATTTCCATCCTTTACTATTAAAAGCTTGTTGTTACTAACATCAATTTCTACTTTTTTCATATGCCCATCTCCCTTTTACTACCTCATGTACTCAACAACATTAGGTTTAAAGCCACTTCCTAAATAAACCCTTACCGGAATTATTTCTTTTTTATCCCTTGCTGCCTTACACAATTCTTCAGCTGTATCCCAATTGAAAAACTTATCTACAGCTCTTTGAAATCTTCCATATTGCCATTACATATTGCTCAAAGATGTCATAGCGATCATCTTGTTTAGTTGTGCGTGGTAATTCATCCGTACACTTTGCATTCTTAGGAACTTGGACACGTACATCTGCATATGTAACGCGTCCATTTCCTTTCTTAACATTGGCTTTCATTACATCGAACTCACAAATTGCTGGATCTACATCGAAAATGTTTAGTTGCTTAGGCATGTGCCAGCCCACTCTTCTGAATAAGATCCAGTAATTCAATTACCCCTTCCTTACTCAAAAACATTCGGCCACCTAGCAACTCTATGTTGGTTTCAGAAATTTCACCGGTTACAAAGCATGACTTTTCATGTTTTCTTAAAACAATGTTTTCACCATCGATATGAAAATCTAGTGCCGTTCCTTCGGCAATCCCTAAAGTTCTGCGTAACTCTATCGGAATTACTACGCGACCTAGCTCATCGACTTTTCTTGCAACACCTGTGTTTTTCATACCTTACTCCCCTTTAGTATTTTTATATTTATTTAGAATCTCATCCAAACGTTTCTTATTATCCTCGAGATCCTCGTTTGAAGCTTGCTGTGGCTGCTGTATTGGCTCTTGTTCTTCTTGTTTGCGTAACCAATCCGGTACAACTTCCGTTCGTTTGGAATAACCTTTACCAGTATGTTTGTTGTTTTTCTTACTCATTTCAAATCGAGTATCTAAAGCAGCAACATCATTTAATGTTTTTACTTTTTCCTTTTCCCAACTAATTAAAATACTGCGAATATATCTCCACTTTGGTACATTTTCATCAATTGCTTTATTAACAGCGTGAATAACTAATTCATTACCGAATCTATCGCAAAACTCACCTAATTCTTGAATTGCAATTTCACTTAACGGAATCCCATTTTCAAGTAAAAAGTTGTAACTAGTTTTAAATTCTTGATCAATTAATTTCTGAGATGAAGTAGCATCATCATCATTTATATTTGTAGTAATCTCTGTAGTAATATTTGTAGTAATCTCTGTATTTGTCTTACGTTCTAGTGTAAGAGACTCTTTCGTTTTATCGTAGGAGGGTATTGCTTTAGAATGTAAGACTCTCCTGCTTTCTAAAGTAATAGGGCTATTACTTTTCAGTGTAGGAGGGTTACCATTTCCCCAATACATAATAGATATTTTCTGAATCATTTCAGGTACAGGTTCAACATACATAACGTTATTACACCTAGTTCTGTTAACAAGAATCGTCCTAAATTCAATTTTTATAAGTCCACGTTCTTTCAGAAAGTCACATGCTTCTTTTACTTGTCTTTTTGTAAATCCAAATGAATCCGCTAATTGTTGATAACTCTTTTGAAGCGTGTCTGCCTTAAACTTTTGTTTATATTGAACTTGACTAGATTCTTCACTTCTTACTTCAGTAGGTTTATACCAATAAACAATTTCTCCTAAGATAGTAATTGCAACAATATTAGGTTTACCATTATCTAATGTAAGTGTTTTAAACCATCCATGATCTATAACATTGCCACAAAAATTTATTTGCCCTATTTGTAATACCTTGTTGTTCATAGCTTTCACTCCTTTTCATAAAACCAATGTGCTATTTCCCTACTTTCCGTGGTATACTTATAACAACTTATTTTTTGAAAAGGACCCACTGCCATGGGTCTTTTTACTTTGCTTCACATCACTCCAAGCCCATTGCTTTATCGGCTCATAAGTTATGTAAAATAAACATGAACCACATGCAATTAATATCGCTAATATAGCTAATGATGTTGTATCTTCCACTAGATCACCTCCTTTTGTGCTTCAAGCCAAGCTTCTAAATCCTTTTGCAAGAAAAGTAATTTACGTCCTTCTCTAATCACTGGAAAATGTGGGTGATTTGCTAATTCATACATTCTACAAACTGCTATATTGAGGTAAGCAGCTGCTTCTTTCACCCTCATTACCTTGTTTGGTTGTGATTGTTGTTGGAATGAAGCTAAAGCTGCTTGAATTTCTTCGCGAACAACTTCGCGGATTGACTCTTTAATGATTTGATCTAATCCCATTTTGTTTTGCTCCTTTCTAATTTACTTAACCAAACATAACTTAACTTAAGGTTAAGTTATGGGCAAAAAATTTTAATTGCATCTAACTTCACTTTAAAAAACTCAGCGATTTTCACAATTAAATCATAATAAGGTCGACGCTTCCCGTTTTCTATATACCAATAATAAACTTCAGTAATACCCACGGCTTCAGCTACTTCCCTACATGTATATCCCTGTTCTACACGTAGCTGCTTTAGAGTTTTCATAAACAACTCCTCTCTTCCGTTTTTGTTGTTAATTACATAATAACTTAACCTAAAGTTAAGTTCAAGTGTTTCCCAAAATTTTTTTCAAAAAAATTACCTTTCCACTTAACTGATAGTTAATATATAATGACAGTGTGACACCATAATAGTAATTAAGAAAAAATAATTTCATATAAAATAAACTTGGGGTGTTTTTTATTATGTTTAGTCATGAGAGATTGAAATCATTAATTGAAAAGAAGAGCATCACCCAACAACAGTTAGCTGATGCAATTGGTGTTAGTCATGTTTCTGTTTATAATTATGTCGAGGGAAAAAAAGCACCCGGTACACGTACACTTCAGAAGATAGCAAATTATTTAAAAGTAACAACAGATTATTTGTTAGGTTTATCTGATTCACCAGATTTAACAGCGGGCGAAGACTTACAGTTAACAAAAGAAGCACACGAAATTCTTCAGATCATTAATGAATTACCTGAAGAACAACGAAAAAAAGCATTAGAGCAATTAGAGATGTTTGTGAACTACGAAAAATCTAAAGGAAATATGTAGTGTAAAAAGACTATCCAAAAAGTTAGATAGTCTTTTTTACATAACTTTTTCTTTTTTGGATTCACTCAAACAAATAGAAAATAATTTCTCTTTTGGATTATCCTCTTCTTGCAAAAGTAATAAAGCTTGTTTAATTAGATTAACTTCCCCTTCTTTGCTCTTCATCTTCTTCGATCTCCCTCTTTGTGTTTTTGTATTTTTTTTACAATAATTTCTTTTTTCTTCTTTCAGCAAAAAAAGAAATTTCTCCTAAAACTACAAATGACATCGCCAATTAAGACGATGTCATTTGTAATATATATAAACCTTTATTATGTATTTTACCAGCCGCCACCAGGGTCAACCATCATGTGTTGAATTGTAGGTTTTGAATCATTTGTACTAGGTTTTTCTTTTACAGAATCAGTGTTAATGAATAATGTAGCAGCTATTAATAGCGCAGGAATGATTGTAATTATTTTCTTCATTATTTCACCTCTTTCCGAAGACAATTATACCAATTATTCAAATTAAACCCAAGTGTATTTTTGGTAAATTCGAATAAAATATATTCCCAGATTTTTGACACATCAAAAGAGAACGTTTCATTAACTCTTCTTTTTTAGTACCTTCATATGTTAAACCTAAATATGTAGTCTGTATGTCTGTTAACCTTCCATTCTTCTCTTTTAATTGATTCAATAGTCTTCTCGCTTCAATCCTCTTACCTTGTTTAATCCTTAAATATGCTAGTTCACCTGAATGAACAACATCTGAGCTACTAATTTCTTTATCATGATGAATCTTTAGAAATGATAATGTATGTTGCACCATTTTTCTTTTTCTCTCAATTCCATTAATCTTACTATCCCCTATCACTTCAAGAGTCTTTTCCAAATAATATTTTGCCTTCTCATATTCATTCGATGAAAAAATATACGATTCACCTAACTTTAAATATGCATTTACTTTTGGAAAAGAAAAAAAGTTATCCCATTCAAGATCATCTAATAGTTCCATGCTAACATTCCTTGCTTCAATGACTTCACCACCCTGCAATGAAGTAACGGCAATGGCTTCTTTATATCGTAATTTATAACATTCTCGAATGTACCTATTACTTATTTTATTTATTTTTATTTCAAGAGATTTTAATCGCTCATTTAAAGAAGTAAAATTACCCGATTGATATTGCGCCTGACATAATAAAATTTCAATTAACACTTCCATCTCTGAGGTTCTTATTGATTTACTTTCGAGGCTTAATGCCTTATGGTACTGTGTAGCATCGATCTCACCTATATATCGTCTATATATAATTCGATACACATTAGCAAATTCTCTATTTTCTGCTATCTTTGATTGTGATTCACTATTTATAATATTAATTAATAGATTAAACTTTCCCCTTAAAGCTAAATCCTCCATTGCCTCACGTAAGTTTTCTGATTTTGGTTTCGTTATATATATATAATCTGTTAATAAATTTTCTTGAACCTGTATGCCTTTGTTTAATAGGATGACTGTCTTAGAAAGGAAGCCAAAACTCATGTCTGTGTTACCTTTAAAAACTTTTGTAACAGTACTTGGCTTAACTCCCCAATAATTTGCTAGTTTATTTTTCCTTATTCCAGCTGCACATAACTCTTTTTCAATTTGATTTAGAGCTTTCCACATGTTTTGTCCCCCTTATTGGAACAAGACACACTTCCCTATCATGAAAACGCACCTTAATGATGAATTACATCTAAAAGTTGTGTTATACTAGCCGTATATGTTACGCATAGTCGTAACTGAAAGGCTCATGGCAAATGTTTTCCCTACTACAATTAGGGCAAACGGTGTAAAAGTGTTCCCAGCACAATTACACACGCTATGGGTCTTTTTTGTTCCGTCAAATTATATTATTAAGAATATTCTATCACAAATAATCCAAACATCTATTCTCTCATATTCTGAAAATACTTGAGAAAGTTAAAAATATTAATATACTCCTTGTTTTTTAGACCCCCTAAAAAAATATGCAATATTGCATTTAATAACCAGAGTAGACATTTCACTATTGTTTAACAACAAATGAAACCCTGCACTATAACTGAATTTATTTTTATATGGTAAAATATACCCATCGCTGATATGTCCAAACATGTAATTTTCATAGCAGCAAAATTACAACTAGACTTATACAACATGATTCAAAACAAAATGAAGGAGTGTTTTAAGTGAAAGGACATATTCGAAAAAGAGGAAATAAATATTGCATCGTTATTGATATCGGTCCTGACCCAGAGACAGGAAAAAGAAGACAGAAGTGGTTTTCTGGATATAAGACAAAAAAAGAAGCACAGGCCGATGTGGCAAAGAAGATTACAGAGTTGAATGAAGGAACTTTTATAGAACCATCTAAAGTCACGTTAAAAGATTATCTAAATCATTGGCTAGAAATTAAAAGTATGAGCATAGAAAAGAGTACCTTTGCTGGCTATAAGGCATTTATCAACCAACATGTTATACCTAGTATAGGAATGGTTGCGCTCCATAAATTAAATGTTATACACATTCAAAAATGTTATAAGACTGCGATAGATAAAGGGATTGCAAACAATTCTATTCTGCTTATGCATAGAATTTTAAAGAGCGCTTTAAACCTAGCCGTAAAACAAAATATTATTTCTCGAAATCCAGCAGATTTTGCTGAGATACCTAAAAAAGAAAAAACCCCTATCCAGACTTGGACAGAGGAAGAAGTAAAAAAGTTTTTAGCTCATTCACAAGAATCACGATATCATATTGGGTATCTACTTGCAATAACTACAGGTATGCGTCTGGGAGAAGTTCTAGGGTTACGATGGCAGGATATTGATTTTGAAAAACATACTGTTACAATAAATCAAACATCCGGTCATGACAATAAAATCAAAAAAACTGCAAAAACAAATTCATCAAAACGTACAATTCCTGTACCTAATGAAACAATAGCAGCCTTAAAAAAACATAAAATTTTAATCAATAAAGAGAAATTAAGGTTTGGTTCTTCTTATCTAGATCAAGATTTAATAAATTGTAATGAGTTTGGAAGAATAATAAAAAGAGCACATTTCAGAAAATGTTTCATTAGGATGACACACAAAGTAGGTATAAAAGAAATTAAATTCCATGATTTAAGACATACACACGCAACTCTACTATTGAAACAAGGAGTTAACCCTAAAATCATCTGTGAGCGATTAGGTCATACAGATATTTCAATGACATTAAGTGTCTATTCTCATGTTTTACCGAATATGCAGGAAGAAGCAGTTAAAAACTTCGGTAAAAGTATCTTTGGATAACCTATGTTTGCAAAATGTTTGCATTTTATCAAAAAAAGTCAAACAAACGTTGTCATATCAAGGTTTGTTTGACCTATCATCTTATATTCTTGATAAAATCTCCGAATCCCTATTGAAATATTTAATAATGGAGCGTTCTCACCACCGCGGGTTATGCATTCGAATCGATATACATAGGAGAAAAAATCTTCTGTTTTTTCATCTTTTATCGGTCCTGACATCGCCTCACAAATATTTTGTGATCTAAGAGGAGAAAAATAGATTTCTTCTTCATTTGTATTTTCTAAATATATAGGGCGCTCACAAAAAATATGTGAGATTAAAGCGGGCACCCACTTAGAATACGTTTCATTATCATGTAGTACTGGCAAATTAGAAATCAAATCGGATTGCCATTCATATTTTGGTGGCTCTACTAATCTATTTGGCTTCCAATCATGAATAATCTCATACCAACTTTGAAAAATATAATCGAGCTGCTCTTGTTTAATAGGTTCTTTCGATACAATCCATGGTGTATTTTCATTTAATACGTACGGATTATGCTGAATAAACAATATATCGGAAAACATATCATACAATCTTTCATTTAAACGTTTCAACTTACTCGTTAATAAAAACGTCTTATAATGTATCTCTACGATGTCAAGCCATTCAATAGGAAAGTATATAAATGATACCTCTTCATTTAAAAGGGGTTCTACTATATTTTCAAATGTTAACAGCCTTAATTTTTTCATAAAATGATTCCTTCCTTTCTGTAGTTGTCTTGATTATCAAAATGCTAGAACAATAGTTACTTAATCTAATCCATTCAAACCAAGTATTTAAAAGAAAAGTAAAAACTGTTTATATAAATAAAATTTTATCAAAACAACTCTTTTAAAAATTTAAAGTAATTATCATTTACAACACCTCTGTATATTTGTATTTCAATACATTTAAATTATACATTTTATGTGATGTATTGTACTTATCATTTACAATAACTTTACAGAAAAACAAAAAAGAACACCTTAAATCGGTGCCCTTTTTACAAATATTAACCTTTATGTAATTGAACATATAGATAACATGAATCCTCCAAATGAAATTGCTCCTAGTAAACCTACTACAAATCCTGTTAAACAAATACAATCAGCAAGACAAATAGAAGACTGCGATAATGGAACAAATGACCTACTTGTACTCGACCCATATTGTTTTATTTTCTCATAATTCATATCTAACATTAAATGTAGACATGTTACACCATCCTCAATAGTATGTAGAGATTCTTTTTCTAACCGCTCCAATAATTTACTATCAAAAGCAACTGCTAGAGGGTACTGCTTATCTAATTTCATATTTTGATAAATTAGTTGCAAACGAGATAATATATTGTTTTTCTTCTTTTCAGATGTTACTGTACATTTCATATTATTAAATTCATTTAATAACAGTGTCAATTCATCTCTTTTTCCGTATAAATCTTTAGCTATTTTTCTCTTTAGTTTATACGAATGGATAATAGATTTTAGTTCAATCATATTCATACACTTCCTAATTACATATTATTTACCCAATTATTTTATAGATAAACAGTACTTTTTAATCTTATTTAAATTACACTCAAGCATCTTCATTTACTATCGATTAACATTACATTAACCTTACAAAGTTGTAATAAATTCATTAGCTAGAAGAAATCAATCGCTAATCTAGACAGATATTTGATAGTAAAACCATAAAAAAAGCAATGATTAGATTTTAAATCTAGTCATTGCTTTATCCATCACATCTTGATTACACCTATATATCTTATTGTTACTCTTTCACTTGAATGATTGAATATATCCATTAATAATGGCTATATTCTTTGTTGGCACGTACATATATAAAACTAATGTTTTTTAATTGATAAAGTGAAACTTTTATTAGTCCTCACCAATCGGGCTTTTACGGACAGCCCGATTGGTGGGATAAATAAAAATTAAAAAATATAAATTCTAGTTTCATATCTTTATACTTACTAAGTTCAATTAATTTCTCAATAATTATGGTGCCATTTCCTATATATTTCCGTCTGCCGCTTAGATTTTTCTGTACTATAAATGCCAACACCTCCTAGTAACCGGTTTCTATGATGGTTAAGAAATTTCTACAAAAAAAAGCCCTGATTAGGGCTTTTTTTTCTATTTCTCCAGCAAAACTCTCTATGAAATTGCTAATCAAAAAAGACACACTTAGATTGATGCGTCTTTTTGTGATGCCTCTTTTGTGAAATCATATAAAGCAATTGCGCCTAAAAGGACAAGTATACCTTGAGGAACATCTAGCAAAATAGTTTTCCAAATTTCTGGAATTACCCATTTGATATCTGCTGCTGTTTCAAGATATGTTTGGAAATAGCTTATTGTAAAATTAATTATCCCTAAAAACACAAACAAAGATAAACCAAATCGAATTAATTTCTTATTTGTAAACATATAACACCTCTCAAAATTCATTGGATATTCCTGCTTTTGCTTCTTTATATTTCCATATCCCTATATTTAATTTTAACACATAAAGAACTCAAAAAGATACAATATGCATATTTGCATATTGTATGAACAGCATTCCATGATGATTTAGAAATTCCCGTAAAGAAAAAGTAAATCCGTTACAATTAACAGAGCCGGTTTCTTTTCTTATTTAACTTCATACCACCAATCTTTACGTTCTTTGATTGTAAAATAAGTGTGACAGAATTTTATCCAGTTAATTCGTAGACAATTAAATGAGCTAACTTATCGATATTCTATTTCGCCATATCCGTAGCACTAATAACTTTACGCAAATTTAACAAGAAAAAATATATAGATAGGTATGATCCATACCTATCTATAACATTACTTCTATTCTTTATCCAATTACGTCTTTTACGTCTGTATCCACTGGCCACTTTTCTAATGTATAAGCCATTTCCCAAAATGAATATTCATATTGACTGCTAATAATAAAATGCTGTTTCATACGCTTGCGGTCTGCCTCTGTTACTTTTTCAGCGATAGTATCTAAACGTGTAATTTGTTCTTCAACTAGCGTACGGAACCAATCAGATCCATAAGCAGAAATCCATTCGTTATAAATTGGCTCTTCCGGCTGACACTCTTTTAAGCGTTCGCCAATTTCATAATACAACCAATAACAAGGTAAAATTGCTGCAATGATATCTCCTAAATGTCCTTCATAGGCAGCACGATACATATGTGAAGTATACGCATATGCAGTTGGCGCAGGAATAAAATTATCTTTTTCTTCTTTTGTTATCCCTAGCTTTTTAGCAAAATTCTCATGTAAAGATAACTCGGCCTCATATGTATTTTGAGCATGGTGTGCCATACGAGCTGTCGTCTCTAATTCAAGAGCTTTTGCAGCTCCTAAAGTTTGCACTCTAGCAAAATGACTCAAATAATATGAATCTTGAAGCACATAATAGCGAAAACTAGCTAAATCTAACGTTCCTTCACCAAGTTTTTTTACAAAGGGATGGTTAAAACTCGCTTCCCAAATTGAATCTACTTCTTTACGTAATGATTGTGAAAAAGTCATTTAAATCCCTCCAATAATGTATAAAATATAAGTATTTATCCACAATTATTAAAGCTGTAAAATAAAAAAACTTTCTTTACAGGCGTAAAGAAAGTGAAATTGACAGTATTTATTTACTCATTAAATAGCAACGTCTTTCCCACTTCCCTACGCTGGCATTAACCAGATCAGGTACTAAGAGTCTCAAAATCACATTTGATCTCAGCCTATAAAAGGCCCCCCTAGTGGATAAATATTTTATTTTTATAATGTATTCATCATAGCATACTTCGTGAAACTGTCAAAAGAATTAGTTATATAATTCCCTTAAAATCCTTCTTCTTTTCTAACTTTTAATGATGTTTCAATAATCATATCTAATAGTTTGCTATAACTAATTCCCGCTGCTTCTGCACTTTTTGGCAATAAACTTGATTGTGTCATCCCTGGTAATGTATTAATTTCCATTACATATGGAATTCCGTCCTTCACCATCATATCAACTCTTGCATAAACACTACATTTTAATGCTTTATAACAAGCAAGTGACGCTTTATTTACACGTTCCTTAATTTCTGCTGGAAGTTCGATAACTTCCTCAACTGTACTAGTATCATCATACTTTGCATTGTAGTCAAAAAACTCGGCTGCATGTCGAATTGAAACTATAGGTAACTGTTTTCCATCCAGAATTGAACATGTAATTTCATCACCTTTTATATACTTCTCAATTACTACTTCAGAATCCCATTCGAATACAGTTTCTAGCATTGAGATCAATTCATTTTTATTGTAAACGATTTTCACCCCGACACTCGATCCGCCAGAGTTTGGTTTTACTACTAATGGAAATCCTAACTTATCTAACTCATCAAGCTTTAGATCCTCCATTTTTGTAAGTTCAATCCAATCTGGTGTTTCTACACCTTCATAACGTAAAATCTTTTTCGAAATATTTTTATCCATACATATACTGCTAGATAACATATTACTTCCGCTATAAGGAATCCCTAAACTCTCCAGTGTTCCTTGAACTGTCCCATCTTCTCCGTATTTTCCGTGTAATGCGAGCAACGCAAAGTCAATGTCTTTCGCTTTTTCAATTAAATCCATTTTTTCATTTAATGTAATTGGAACTATTTCATATTTATTTTTATCTAAATGAGCAATCATTTCATTCCCCGTCATAATTGAAACTTGTTTTTCAGACGATACCCCGCCCATAATAACACCGATTTTCATTTTCTCAACTCCAAATTTCATTTTTTAATGTATCACCAATTATTTTAATTCCCCGAACTATTGCTTCTTCTTTCAAGCGCGAAAATCCTAATCGGAAAGTGTTCGCTCCTTCTCCATCAGAGTAAAAAACATCTCCAGGTGAAAACGTAACGCCTTTCTCATAACACTTTTGTAAAAGTGTGCGGGCGTTCATATGCTCTTCTAGCTCTATAAATAAATGAAGTCCACCATCTCCAGTCATTCTTTTAAAAGGAATGTACTGGTTACATGTCCCGACAGCTAACTCATATTTTTTCTTATAAACAGATCTTGCCTTTTTTAAATATTTTTCAAAATATCCCTCATGTAAATATTGAAACAGAACAGCTTGATCTAGCGTAGATGTGTGAATCGTTCTTGCTCTTTTTACGCTTTCTAAATAATGAATCAGCTCTTTATCTGCAATAATCCAGCCTACACGTAAACCAGGGAAAAGTACCTTTGAAAAGCTACTAATATAAATCACATTATTGCCAGCTCCAGCAAAAGTTAATAATGGAGCTAAATGTGAACCTGAATAACGTAGTTCTTCATTAAATCCGTCCTCTATAATAGGAACGTTGTATTTTGAGAATAACCTCATCAATTCCGTTCTTTTCTCTGAACTCGTAACAATACCAGTTGGATTATGATAAGAAGGAATTAAATAAGCAAAATCAAAATCTTTTTCACGCAAACTTTTTTCAACTTCATTCGTATCAATACCATCCTCATGCATATCAATCCCATGAACTTCAAGTCCATGTAAACGGAAAAGCTTAAGTGCAGCGTGGTGAGTTGGATTCTCACAAATGACACGACCGGATTTTTTTGATAAAGAAGAGAGTACAATATCCAATCCTTCTGTAAATCCATTTGTAATTAGAATATCTTTATTTGAAATGTCTACACCTTTCATTTCCATGTAATGAAGTAAATAATTCATTAACGGTCTATATCCCTTTGCATATCCGTAGTTCAATACGATGTCCCCTTCAATGGACATACGAGTAAGAAAAGCTCTTTTGAAATTTTCAACATCAAATAGCTTCTCATCCGGGGCTATACTATTAAAAACAATCATTCCCTTTTCCCAACGAACACCATGTTTCATTAAATCTAATTCATCCGCTAATGCGGTCACTGTATTAAGTTTATTTTTCCAATCTATTTCAACAGACGAAGTGTTAGATATATCCACCTTCGCAACAAAGTTCCCTTTTCCTTTAACTGCATAAATGAGTCCTTCTTGCTCTAAATCTGCATAAGCAGCGAGTACAGTGTTTCTACTCACGCTTAGTAATTCACTTAGTTCTCTTGTTGATGGAATTTTTTGATCCCCGAGCAAATGCCCTTTCATAATCATCTTCTTCAAATAATCTTTCAATTGAATATAAACGGGACGATCTTTAACAACTTTAAAATCCTTAAACAATTTCTTCCCCCCTGCAATCATTTTTGCATATTTATTTCATTCTCAAAAGGTCCACGACATATGTATTTTTTATAAAGGGCGGTACAGTCTTACAAATCTTTTCGATATAAGTTAATTACATCTTTTAAAGCTGCAGCTGCAGCGCCTCTTGGATTAGAAGCCCCACCAATTGTAGTAACTTGTCCCATCGTATCTGTAAAGAACGTAATTCCTTTTTCAGTTCCATTTACTTTTGCTAACGGATGTTTTTTTTCTATTTGGCACGGTTCAACATTTAAATTGATATTGCCACCCTCATCCTTATATGTTGATGCTATTAATTTAATAATTTTATGTTGTTCCTTAGCATTTCGAATTTGCTGTTTTGTAACGTGCTCGATTCCTTTTATATGTATATCAGTAAGTGTTTTCTCTGTTTCCATTAAGCGGTTTGTCAAAAGTAACAATTTACACGCACTATCTGAACCACTTATATCTAATATAGGGTTTGTCTCAGCAATTCCTTTATTTTGTGCTTCTTTCAGTGCTTCTTCAAATGTCATATCTTCCTCATACATTTTCGTAAGAATATAATTAGTTGTTCCATTTAATATTCCTTCTATTTTTTCAATACTACAACCAGCTAAACTAAATTGTCCGATATCTAGTGTCGGTAGTGCAGCGGCTGTTGCACCGCTATATCGAATTCGTACATTTGCGCCTCTTGCTGCTTCATTTATTTCTCTCCAGTTTGTAACGAGCGCACCTTTAGAAATTGCTACTATATCCATCTGTTTCTCAATCGCTTGTTTCATATATTGTTTCCCTGGATTTCCATCTTTAAGATTTGTAACTGTTGATTCTACCAATACAGTACCACTTATGCTAGTTGTTGCACGTTCCTTCGGATGATACTCTAAATATTTTTCAATTGCAGCGGTACCGCCACCATACATTAATAAATGATGAAGTGATAAGCCGTCTTCATTATGTATTGCAATATTTCTCCCTAATACGCCACTTACAACTAATTGAATCCCATATGTTTCATATATATATGAATATTTTTCATTTAATAATTTTATAAACTCTCTGCCTACTGTTCCGTATCCTGATAATACAACTTGAATTTTCATAATATCCCCCCATATTTTTCTACCAAATCCCTCTTTCAATATAATATAAAGCGCTCTCGAATTCCATCGAGAGCGCTTTATTATTACCTATTTCGGTAAACGTGATAGCTTTTCAGCAATTGTTCTATAAAACTCTTGAATGCTAGAAAAACCTAACGAGTCTGAAACACTTAACCCTACCATGTCGAGATGGTCCCAATTCGCTTTCGTTTCGATATGATTCCATTTTCCAATCTGTAATGACTCATTATTATTTACAGTAACATTAGAAGATGGTGCAATCATAGAATTTGTATTTACTACACCATCATTTTGCCACCAAGAAGTATCAACTAGCGGACGGTTTTCTTCATATCTCGCATAAGAACCTAAGAAAAATGCATTTCCCATTAACACTTTATTCATCGTTATATGAGGCAAATGTAAACCTGTTATAGGTGCTGCTTGTGATGCATGTCCACTATAGGATAAATAATACACATCTGGTTGCGTCTTTACCCAATTATTTAACTTCTTTGCACCATCTGTACTTAAATCCCATTGACTTATATCTTTTGTATTTTTCCAAAGTGAACTATTTAGAATACGATTACTATATTGGAAAAAGGACTCTCCAGCATTCTTCTTTATACCCCATTGATCCAATTTAAAATCATATAATGATAAATTATTGTTTCCCCCAAAGCTTGCAGCTGTAATGAGTAAATCTTTAACAAACGGCAGTAGAAGACTACCATCCGCAAGTGTTGTACCGTTGTGAGGGGTTGCTAATGTTGTAACACTATGAACATATGATTTTCCGCCTTCAAATAGTGGTGATATTTTGGTGTCTGGATGATTTTTCACATAATTCTTTTCTTCAAAACTACCTTCTTTTAATAGCTGTACTAATGTTCTAATCGTTTGTCCACCCATGCTATGTCCAACTAAATGAACTTTATTTGTTTCACTCCAATTCGGCGCAAAACCACTATAAGTTCTGCCAAAACGATTATGTCCATGTTTCTCAGCATGTACTGCACCATAGTCTACTGTCCCACCGCTAATTTGTGCATACAATTCACATGCACGATCCCAGTTACTAGAAACAGGTCCAACAGCTGCGGTATGTACCGTATAACCATTTCGTTTCAAATCTTCCTGTATATCATAAACACCACCCCAATATTTTACGCCAAGCATTTCTTCTCTACCCCATCCAGCAAATCCATTCACCAATATGATAGGATAATTATTTTGCTGCCTCTCTTCAGCGTATGATATTTTCGCTGCGAATGAACATACGGTCACTAATGCAAAAAAACATATTTTTAAAAATAACTTCCCCATATTTTCTCCCCCCTAATAAAACGTTTACATTTTTCTTTTTAAAAAATTAACAGAATAATTTAACAACTTAAACATAATGTAAAGTATTTTATATACGTTGTATATATAGAAAACATATACAAATGTTGATAAATATTAATTCAAGTAAATATTTACTTTTTACAATATAACTTGTAAATCTATTTATTAGGATTTATAATTAGATATAGTTTCCTCATGTTAAAAAGATTTAAAAATCATAAGAAAACTAATCTCATTGCTTGAAAAGGAGGAAAAAGCATGCAAATTGGATCAAATATTCATACATTATCTCAACCTACTAAAATAACTCCATCTACTCTTGAGCATAATATTATCTCTTCTAGTAAACTTGAAAGTAAGAAAGTAAATGATCCTATCAAGTTTGATATTCGTTCATCTGAAAAAGAAATGAAACAGCCTGAGCATAAATTTAATGAATTAGATTTATGGAAGATGTTAAAGGATAAAGGTGTTCCTTTATGGATCATCCTTGAAATGCTACAAAAGGCTCGTACAGAAAAAGAAGCCCAAAATAATTCAGTTCAAAATTCAAATGCGATTGAGGGAACAAACGAGACTCGATTAAATGAAGTAATGTAAAGCATAATAATTGATTTGTCTATAAACTAAAAAGAGTTCGAAACTGATGAAATTTTTATCAACTTCGAACTCTTTTTTAAGGTTTTTCGCCAATCGTTACGAATTGAAAAGATACTTCTCCTTCCAAACCTTTAATTAACTTTTTTACTTTGACATTTTCATTAATCAATGTATTATCTGTTGACATTTTAGGTTTTTCGTCACCTAGAGATTTTTTCAAATGAAGAAGATGCATTTTCATTTCATTTGCCTTTATTTCTTTATACACACTATTTTTTGCTATAATCATATACCATTCCGTTGAATATTTACGATTGTTGCCTATCCAAGCATCACTATTGTATGTAACAGGAATCTCTTCCCCTCCTATTTTAATACTTTTCATAGTCATATCGGCTTCACTTGTAAATAATAGTGCTCCTTCTTTTGGGAATTTCGGTAACGTATCTATAATATAATTGGAGCCATTATCTTGTTTTCGAAAAAGTTTTTCTTTAATCAATGCTTGTGCTGTAGATTCATTTAAAATTAAGACATTTCCATTTCCAACTTCCCCTTTTTTCACAGAAAATACTTCATTTTCTTTCGTAATTTCCTGATAACGATTAATAATTGGTGAAATATTATTTTCATCTCCAATAATTAATACACCGTTTGCAGGAAATGGATTCTCCTTTTTAGAACATGCACTAAAACTTATTAATAGTAGTATCGTTAACATAAAAATAGTTAAAATTCTTTTCATCTCGTTTCCTTTCATCATACAGTTCATTTTTCTACATACTTTATTGTAGTCTTACAAGCTAATAAATTCTATTGCTCCATAACCTTATAAAGCTTTTGCAGATAACGCCAACGGGTTATAAAGAAATATAAAACTTGTATACATATAAATGAAATTAAAATAACGATAGAGCTATTTATGATAGAAAAATCGACTAATTGCTGTAATGCTATATAAGCGACTACAGTATGAATCACTGCAACGACAATTGGTAAAAAGAACATTAATAATAACTGTCTCGTTACAACTTTTTTTAACTCACCTTTACTTAATCCCATTTTCGAAATCATTTTATATTGCTGCTGATCGCGATCCAAATCTGTATATAATCGGAAATAAATAAAACTAGCAGCGAATGTAAAGAAGACGATTCCGACTAAAATACTTACCATAAGTAATAAACCATTCTTTTGCTTTGCTTCCAACAAGTTTAATGTTAAAGCTTCAAAGTAGAAATCTCTGTCCCTAAGATCTTTATCGAATATACTCTTTAATTGATTGGAAATCTCTTTCGTTTTTATCCAATCATCTACAACAAATCCGTAAGTACGATATGGAATTTCTTTATTAACTGGGTCACTAGTAAGAGGCATTCCATCATATACCTGATCTTGAACAGCGATATAAATAGTTCTAGAATCGTGTGGTAAAACTAAATTTTCTACAGCTTTTTTCACATGAAATGTCTTTGTCCAGTCACCTTGAATGACTTCTATATTCTTTTTATACTCGCCATTTTTAAATTCTTGTTTTTGTGATACGACTCCAGGAATTAATAAAATTTCATCTTCTTTTTCAATTGTTTCTTGTTGATAACCTAGTGCTTTAGCAAGATCGTTGTATTCACTTAACTTCATTACATTTACGCCATTTTCTGTGTATATATATGAAGATGAAGCCATTCGATACGGAATATTAGCATCAGAAAGGTGCTTTTTTATAATAGAAAGATTTTTATTCAATACTTTGTCATTTTCAAGACTTCCATACAAAAATGTATAGGGATTTGTCATCCTTACCAAATCCCTATTTCCAATTGCGGCTGTTGTACCAATTGCTGTAAATGCAACTGCTGAAACAATAGATACTATAAAAAACATCGTTGCATTATCTTTCATACGGTAAATTAATTCAGAAAATGTTAATATATTTGTTCTCTTTAAAAAGAAAGAGTCCCTCCTTTTAGCAAGGCGCAATATATACACGCTACACTGTGTATATAAAAAGTACGTTCCTATAATTACTAGGAGCACACCTATTCCAAGCGTAATAAAATTGGTACTTGGTATGAAGCGAAATACTGAAAAATATCCATACCCTATACTAATTAAAGAAAGTAGCGATAATAAAACTGAAGATTTCGGTTCAGCTTTTGGCTTTTCCTCTGCTCGAATAAGTTCCACAAGTTCCGTTACTTTTATCATTTTAAATGTAAATAATGAAACAATTAAAAACAAGAAAAGAAATGTGATAACTGTTAATAATACAGCCCGCACTGGTATATAAAAAGGTAAACCATTATTAATCATTAATACACTTGCACTTATCAATAAGACTAGTTTAGAAAATATGAGTCCAATGAAAATCCCTATACAAATTGAACCAAGTCCAATCAACATATTTTCAATTAATAATAATTTCTTAAGCTGTCTCATTGACATACCTTGCATCAATAAAACGCCAAATTCTTTCTTACGCGTTTTTAAAAACGAACTAACTGAATATAAAATGAAGAAAAATGAAAATACAAAAATCAATCCTTGCGAAACTAAAAATCCCAATGTACCAAATGCACTTATTGTTGCACTTGTCGATTTCAACTCACCTTGTAAATCAGGATGAAATAATAAAAGAGCATACGTAAAGAAAATCATAATAGAAAATGCACTACTTAAAAAATGGGCAGCATATGTACGCTTATTACGAAAAATATTATTAAATGCGAACTGACGAAAAGTCATGCCTTTTCCCTCCTAACAAAGAAAGGACATCCATAATCTTTTGATAAAAAGTTTGCCTACTTTCACCACAATAAATTTCGTTATATAGTTGACCATCTTTAATAAAGATTACTCGGCTGCAAAAGCTCGCTGCATACGGATCATGTGTAACTAACATCATCGTTGCTTTTTCTTCTTTATTTAGAGTATCAAGCATCTCCATTACATCATTTGAAGATTTAGAGTCCAAGTTCCCTGTTGGTTCATCTGCAAGTAATAATTGCGGCTTATGAACGATCGCACGAGCGATTGCTGTTCTTTGAGCTTGTCCCCCTGATATTTCAAACGTTCTTTTATTCAATATATCTGTAATATTTAACTTCTCTGCAATCTCTTCCAATCGCTTGTTCATTTCTTGCACGGAAACACCATCTAAAGTCATCGGCAATACGATGTTTTCTTTTACAGTAAGTGTGCTAAGAAGATTAAATGATTGAAAAACAAATCCTAATTGTTTTCTGCGGAATAACGCTAATTCTTCTGATGATAATTGAAAAGGATTTGTGCCATTAATAAATATTTCTCCCGATGATGGAGAATCAATAGTAGATACCATATTTAATAACGTTGTTTTCCCACTACCTGATGGACCCATAATTCCTACAAATTCACCTTCTTGAATTGATAAATCAATATCTACTAATGCTTTATAAGGTACTTTCCCTTTATATACTTTACTAATACTTTTAGCCTGTAAAATTTCCATGTATATTCTCCCTTCATTTCCACTACTCACTATAAAGTGTAAATGAATTATCTTACAGCTCATATTGATTCATCTTTCATTTACCTTACACGCTTGTAAGATTTCTAAAAAAACTGACAACATAATTATTTCAAACTAAAATTAACGCATAACTATCTTATAATAATTGTATAGTAGTAGGAAATATAATGTATAATAAATCTTTATTATATAAATGAGAAAAGACCGATTGCTATCGGTCTTTTACTACCAAACGTTATATTTTTATCCACTCAGATTTTCTCAATATATAATGATTATATATTTGATTTTCTATCCTCTGTTGGCTCTTATAAATAAACCCGCATTTTTCAATAACTTTATTTGATGCTACATTGTTAATTAAAGCAATTGCGTTAAGGACATTTAAATTTGTTTCTTTAAACAAATAATCAATTAAACCATTAGTCGCTTTTGTAGCATGGCCATGATTTTGATATTCATTTGAGATAGCATACATTATCTCTCTGTTTGGTGAAGCAAGTTCTTCTTTCATACCTGTGCAGCACCATCCAATGAGTTGATTTGTAGCTTTCTTAAATATTCCTAGCTTTAACATATGATTATCTATGTTATTCGTAGTTTTCACTGCATCAAGAAATGCTTTGTTTGCTGGTATTTCATAATCTGCAATCCAATCCACCCTTTGTTCTTTCGTTGATTTCCAGTCTGGTAAAAATTTTGCTATTTCCGGTTGATTTGCTATTTTATAAATACTCTCTGCATCTTTGACAGTAAACTCTTGCAAGTATATATCTCTACAATCTATTTTAAATAA
This sequence comes from Bacillus sp. FAU20, assembly GCF_056033865.1. Lineage (NCBI taxonomy): Bacteria > Bacillati > Bacillota > Bacilli > Caryophanales > Bacillaceae > Bacillus > Bacillus sp. FAU20. The sequence continues at coordinate 733,862 of NZ_JBVYHY010000026.1, read as the reverse complement.
CTTAGTGAATCTCTCTTCTCCCATGTTAATCCCCCTTACTTACGTTATAGCTCCTTAATCTGCTTCGTAAGTTCAATAAACCGTTCATCCAGTGCTTTATATTCTTTGTCTTTAGAAGTTAAAAAGCTTAATTTTCCTAATACTTCTTGTCTCTCTGTTTCTAACGTTAAACGTAGCTCTTCAATATCATCTCTTGTTTTAGTAGGTTCTTCTAGCTGCTTTTGTATCGTATTGTTTGAAAACACGAGTTTTGTGTTAGTTGTTTTCTCCAGAAAATATCGATCGTGAGATACAATTACTAATGTTCCTTTATACTCAGCTAATGTATTTTCAAGTTGTTCACGTGAAGGTAGATCCAAGTGATTCGTCGGTTCGTCTAAAATGAGTACATCTTTTTCATCTAAAATATAAGCCATTAGCTTACACTTTACTCTTTCTCCCATACTCATATGCTCAATCGGCTCTTTCCATTGAGACGCTTGGAATCCTAAATGTTTCATTAAATTTTGGACTTTTCCTCTTTCTTCAAACGTCTCTTTAAAAAATAAATTTTCTGGTGTTTTATCAAGGGGTAAATCAAAAACTTCTTGTGTTAAATAGCCGATGTTTGCTGAAGGTGAAATCCATATTTCTCCTTCAGCAGTTTCCGTTCCCATAATCATCTTCAGTAATGTTGTTTTCCCACTACCGTTTGGTCCAACAATCGCAACTTTCTCACCGTGCTGAATTGTAAAATTAACGTTTTCAAATAATACTTTCCCATGAAAGTCTTTTTTTAATTGCTTTACTTCTAAAAAGCGTTTTCCTACTTTTTTGTTCGCTTGAATAGAAAACTCAACTGAATACTCTTCTTTCACACGTTCTACTTTCGTTTTCTCCAGCTCTTTTTCGAGTCGTTTTCGTTTTGACTTCACTTGTGCATCCATTCGCTTCGCTTTTACACGATAGAATTCTTTCACACCTTCTTGTTTTGTAGACTGCGCGTGTGCCTTTTGTGACCATGAACTCAATTCTTTTATATGTGTTTCTACTTGTTCTATCTTTTTTTGCTGCTTTTCATATTCACGCTGCTGCGACTTCCTTCTTTGCTCACGTGCTTTCATGTAGCTCGTATAATTACCACTATGCTCAATTAATTTTTTGTCCTCAATTGACCATATTTTTGTTGCGACAACATCTAAAAAATATCGATCATGCGATACAACAATAACTGTACCTTTCATGTTTTTTATTTGTTTAATGAGAAATCCCGTACTGATCTCATCTAAATGATTTGTCGGTTCGTCTAATATTAAGACATTAGGATTTTCAGCAAATCCTTTTGCTAATCGAATTTTCAGCTTTTCACCACCACTTAAAGTATGAAAATCGTTCGTTGGCACGCCCCATTTCGCAAGCAGTTCTGCTTCTTTTGCAATTACATCGTTACTAATAAAAGATTCTATTTCTTGCTCAACATATGCGGTTGTCATATTTATTTGCTGCCATTCAACAATCCCTTTTGAAGGCTCAATCTTTCCATTTATTAATTGAAGTAACGTTGATTTACCAGCACCGTTTTTACCAATTAATCCGATAACATCCCCTTGTTTTACTGTCACATTCATTTTCTCTAACAACATATTTTCTTTTATTTCAACATAAACATCATTTAATTTTAATAGTTCTTTCATAATACCGATCCCTTTCATTAAGGGAGAATAAAAAAATCCTCCCAAATAAATTTGGCAGGATTAGTCGTTAAAATATTCACACCCAAATAAGCTATTACGTAACATAAATAGCAATACCGTTCTATGGAAATTGGGCAGACTAATCCTATTTTTTAGAAATTGAAATTTATTGAATTTCAACATTTAAAAATAAGATTAGTTAATCATCGTCCACCCATCATTCCTTTCCGTCATTAGTAACCATATTGTACCATGATAATACTGTATGCGTAAATATTATTATTTGTACTACAAAAACCATTATTTTTCATTTCTACAATTTCATGTGCTCGTATCTTTAATTTTTACTAATTTGTATCGTTTATTCATATGAAAACTTAAAAAAAAATACAAAACAAGGCTAAAAAACTTATCTCCAAAGTTCTTTAGCCTTGATCAATTTTTACACATTAAAAAATATTACTCGTACTGCCGTACCTTTATCAACTTCTGAATGAATCTCTACACTATGACCTAATTGTTTTGTAATTTCATATACAAGATATAGTCCCATCCCTGTTGATTCTTTAAAATCTCTACCATTTTCTCCTGTAAAGAAAGGTTTAAAGACTCTTGGTAAATCTTGCTTTGGTATTCCTACACCATTATCGATAATTTCAAGCACAACTGTATTACCTTGCTTACAAGCTTTCACTTTAATCTTTTCTCTACTACCTGATGAATACTTAATCGCATTCGATAGTATTTGTCCGATTAAAAATTGTAACCATTTCACATCACTTTCTACAGTAATATCCTTATCAATTTCAAGCTCTGGATATACAAAATTCCGGATAAAGAATCGTTTATGTTCATGTACCGAATCATTCACTATTTTATGTAGTTGTACCCTTTCTACATAAAAGTCTTGTGTAAACGCTTCTAAACGTGCGACATACAGAGCCATTTCTAATCCCTTTTTTAATCGATCAGTTTCCTCATTTATACTTTCAAAACGTGAATCTACTTCATCCTGTGTAATTAATTCTATTACAGATAAAGGTGTTTTCATTTGATGGATCCACTGATTCATAAAGGTTAAATGGTCATTATTTTTTCTCTCTTGCATTTGCAGCTGATTTTGATAATGTCTATATTGCACCTCAAGTAATTCTTGAAGAGCAGCCGATACAGCTGCAAAATCAGATTTTTGAACAGATTCATCCAAAGATTGCATGGGGTTTGCTAAGCGCTCATAAAAAGAACGATGTGTAAAATAACGAAACATTAAATAACTTCCCATAAAGAAAACACCTAGAAACATTGCATATAACGCCGTTGTAATATGATTATGCCCATCAAACCAATATACGAGAAATATAGCTAGTAGTTGAATTATGGTAAAGCAAATAAGTGGTATATGATCACGTATAAACAACCTTATCATTTTTCTATACCATTATCCCAAGTAATATGAAATCTATATCCAACACTACGAATTGTTTCAATCGCACCTTCTATATGCAACATTTGTAACTTTTTACGCACACGTGTTGTATTTACACTTAATGTATTATCATCAACATAAGATTCACTATCCCATAATTTATTAAGTAACACTTCTCTACTCACAACACGCGGATAATTTTTCATTAATGTCTCTAATAAAATGGCTTCGTTTCTCGTTATATCAATCTCGTCATTTCTAAGTTTCAATACAAGTCTTTCGGGATATAAACAAAGACCTTGTTGTTCAATCATTCGTTCTTCTAATTTCGGTGCATAATCTCCATATGCACGTCTTAAATGACTACGAATTTTCGCCACTACAACTTCATAATGAAAAGGCTTCGGAATAAAATCATCGCCACCGTTTTCTAACGCCATAACTTGATCCATCGTGCCTTCACGGGCCGAAATGAATAGTATCGGACATGTTGAAACTCCCCGAATTTGACGACACCAAAAGTACCCATCAAAACTCGGTAAATTAATATCTAATAAAACTAACTCTGGTTGTTCTTCTAAAAAAATGTTTAATACATTTTGAAAGTCCGATACAATAACTCCTTGATAACCATATTTCGCAACATGTGTCGATAATAGTTCTGCAATTTTCATATCGTCTTCTACAATCATAATTTTGACCATTATTGAACTCCTTTTTAATGCACAATCTCAAATATACTTATATAAAATAAATACTACCTCTTTTCACAAAATCAGTAAATTAAAAAAGGATGCTTTTATACAAAAGTATCCTTTTTCGTCCCTTATCTATTTAATATGAAATTTACTAAAAGTAAATCCTAGTTTCTCCACATAATCCATTCCTAGTTCCATACGCGCTGTTTTCAGCGGATCCACAACTTGGCAAACTTTTAAATTACCTGCTGCCGATAATAAAAGAGTTGCATCAGCTTTAGACATTGCTAATTCTTCATGTAAAAATGTCACCATATTACGTACAGCACGATTTGCTGCATCATCTAACAATTTCTCTGAAGCAATCGTCATCATTTTTTCTTTTTGAATAGCCATTGGTAACGGCCATTTCTTTTCTTTTATAATTTGAACTGTTACAGTTACCTCACCAGCAACCTCTACACCACTAACACCAATTTCACCATCCCCCATCGCTGCGTGTAAATCGCCTAATGCTAATAGAGCACCAGGAACATTTACAGGTAATAGCAATGTCGTCCCTTCTTTTATCTCTTTACAATCCATATTTCCACCATGATCATGCGGGGTGCCACATGAAATGCTCTCTTCTTTCGGCGCAGTACCAATAACACCAATCATTGGATTAATCGGGATTTGTAGTTCACTTGAAAACAAAACATGTTCGTTATGTATTGGGACAATTTTCACTGTATTTTCATTTAACTCATCCCCCATTACACCAAGGTTTGCACCTGTAGTTAAAACGCCCTGCTCTGCAATTTTAATTTTTTCAATCGTTACGACTAATATATCACCAGGTTCTGCACCATTAATAAATACTGGACCAGTCGCTGGATTAATTCGGTTCCAATCTAATTCTTGAAACGCAACATCTTCAGAATCAATTTGATTTTCAAAGCAATCATATGTTTCAAATACAAGACGACTCCCTATTTCTACTTCGATACAAGGCTGATTATCTGGTGACATTGAGTAAATGATATGGTCTTTATGAATTCGATACATAATACCTCTCCCTTTTATATTTATCTACTATTACTAATTAGCTTTTTTTATACAAGCTCCTCTTAAAGTTAATATTATTTTTATGTAAAAAAGCACGCAGATTGTTTTATAACATACAATCTTTACTATAACAGAAAGGTGGTATTGCTATGCCCCTTATTCCATACAACGAAAGTGATGTTGATTTACTAGCTCGTTTAATTCGTGCTGAAGCTGAAGGCGAAGGTCGCCAAGGTGAGGAGTTAGTTGGATGCGTTGTAGTAAACCGTGTATTTTGTGATTGCTTAGATTTCAAACAACTCCGTACCGTACGCGACGCTGTATATCAAAGCCCCGGCGGATTCGAAGCAGTACAATACGGGTATTTTTACCAACGCGCTCGTGAATCAGAAAAAGAAATCGCACGAAAAGTTTTGCAAGGTGAATGGCGCTGGCCCGCACGATGGGCACTTTGGTATTTCCGTCCAGTTGGAGCTTGTTCACCTGAATGGTATAACCAGCCATTTGTAGGACAGTTTAAAAGCCATTGTTTTTATGAACCAAGTGGTGATGAATGTCCGAAAATGTATTCACGATAGTAAAAAAGAAAACACTGAAAGTACCTGCTTTTATATATACTTTCGGTGTTTTCTTTTTATTCAAGTAATCTAATAGTAAGATAAAATATTTAACTCCTATAACATTTTATTAATTGAATATTCAACATGTACTGAAGTTTCTTAGACTAATAGAAACCAAATGGTATATAAGAGATTATCACTAAATAACAACTTTTAGTTTTAATATATATATTTGTTTATAAAAAAATGATAAACTAATTTACGCATTGGAAAAATTTTATAATGATAAAAAGGGGATCACTATGAAATTACTACGTTTATTTCTCATTCTAACTCTTGTTGTATTATTAAGCGCATGTGGTAATACAGCAGTAAAAGTCACCAAGGTTCAAAAAAACGGCGAAACAACTTTAAACATTGGCTCCCTGAAAGGGTATTACGATGTACAAACGATCAAAACTGAACAAGGAAATGTACAATTCCCTTTTGATGCAACCGTTGAAGAGGGTACAATTTTATTACAAATCACTAAAGACGATAAGGTCATTTACGAAGAAGAAGTCACTTCTCAAAAAGAAGGTTTACTTTCTTTTGAAGCACCAAAATCTGGATCTTATAATTTAATTGTACGCGTAAAGAACGAAAAAGAAAAAGCAAAAGGTATACAAATACATACAAAACTATAAAAAAACGGCAAGCGAATTCTAGCTTGCCGTTTTTTTTATAACTCAATTTTCATAATATATACTTATCGATTAAACGAATTGTTTTGTGTATACTTCATCTTTATTTACATTCTATATTTAGACATTATTCTTAAAAAATCTTCTAAAATAAAAATTAAGTTATGATTTCCGGAATTTTAGTTTAATTACCTAAAAAAATTCTTTATCGCTTCTAATTGAATTTTGTGGCTACACTCATCACAACAATATGCCCCTTTTGGTTTCTCTTTAAATCGCTTATATTTTTCACTACCTTCGTAAACACGAAATATATTCTTACAAGAAAAGCAAACAATTTCGTAAAACATCATATGCATTTTCCTCTCCTTGTTTATACACTTTTTTAATCACTTGTGAGAAGGTCATTTTTCTACAGTATAAATCTTAATATCCTCTGACTAAAAGGTTTACCTCTATTCTTATCGAATTATATTAATATCTTATAACGCGAGGTGAACATCTTGTTCAGTGATATAGAATTAGTTTTAGATGCTAAAGCAAGTTTAGCTGAAGGACCATGTTGGAATGAAAAAAAGCAACTTTTATATTGGGTTGATATTATGGAGAGAAAATTATGCATATACAATCCTACCGCTAATACGAACCGAGTAATTGCTCTCAATCAACAAATTGGCTGTGTTGTTCCATATTTAGAGGATGTACTACTCTTAGCTATGGAAAACGGCTTTTATTCTATTAATGTAAATACAGAAAAACTGACACATATTTTTGACCCCGAACAACATTTAATAGAAAATCGTTTTAACGATGGAAAATGTGATCCCGCTGGTCGTTTCTGGGCAGGTACTACAGATACATACGGTATGAATGCTGCAGGTTCCTTATATTGTTTACATAATAATTTAAGTGTAGAGAAAAAAATTTCACATGTAAATACTTCAAACGGAATGGCTTGGTCACCTGATCATACATACCTTTACTTTATAGATACACCTACTAAAAAAGTGGTTCGCTATCAATATAATATACGTACTGGAGAAATTCATAATCCAAGTGATGTAATCATTTTCTCTGAAAATGACGGTCTACCTGATGGTATGACAATTGACGAAGAAGGTTGTTTATGGATTGCACATTGGGGAGGTTCAAAAATAACTAGATGGAATCCCTCTACTGGAGAACAAATATTAAGTATTCCAATTCCTGCGTTATATGTAACATCATGTACGTTTGGTGGGCCTAACTTAACTGATTTATATGTTACAACAGCCAGAACAAGAATGACGGATGACGAATTAAAACAGTATCCACATGCTGGTGGTATTTTTCGAATTCAAACAAATGTTAAAGGCTGCCCCACCTATTCATTTTGTAATGAAAATATTGGAACTGACACAATATGAACCGTATCGATTACATAAGACAAGAAGAAAAGGAATATCACGATCTTTGCTATGAACAATATAAACTATTTGAAACTGGATCTTGGCTTCACAAGCCGGTTAAAACAGTTATTGATTTAATGGACTACTTTGAAGAGAAAAACAAATTACAAGTGCTTGATCTTGGCTCTGGCGTCGGTAGAAATAGCATTCCAATTGCACAAAAGATTAAAAATGCTAGCGGAACTGTTACATGTGTTGATTTACTTGATTCCGCTTTAACAAAGCTACAAATTTATAGCAAAGAACATGACGTATTCGAGGTTATAAAAACAGAACAAGCAGCAATTGAAAACTATCATATTAGATCTAATACTTATGACTATATCGTTGCAGTATCAAGTTTGGAACATGTCAAATCAGAAGAAGATTTTAAAAATGTACTCCAATCTATGAAAAGAGGTACAAAAAACGGCGGTATTAATTGTTTAATTATTAACTCTAACATACAAGAAATTGTTTTAAAAACGAATGAAGAAGTAAAAGCTTTAATTGAAATTAATCTCCCAACCGAAGAAATGATACGTCTATTAAAAAGCATTTATAAAGGATGGAAAGAAGTAAAAGTTGAAATAAAAGAATTAGCTTATAATATAGTTCGTAATGAAAGACACATTCAATTAAAAACAAATGCTATAACGTTTGTAGTTCAGAAATAATCGTATAATAAAGATATGGTTATTTCTCTCAGATTTATTTTTATTGCACGAAATTTACAAGTATAAATATTTATGAAACAAAAAAATAAAAGAGCACTTGTTTCCGCAAGTGCTCTTTTGGGGATTTTGAGATACCCTATTAACGAAAGTTAAGGTTACTTAAAGTTAAAAGGTATTTATATTATATGCTTGTCCTTTTTATTTGTGCATAATCAATATATAAACATCTTTAATCATTCTTAATAACTTTTAGTTATCGTTCTTTCTTACATTTTATCATTAAGAAATTGATTGAAGGTTTATTTACTATGTTCTTATTTGGTTCATCAATTTCCGAAACTTGTACTAATCCATATTGATTAAAATCTTTTTTTATAGATTCAGAATCATAGAAGAACATTTTTACACCTTCCATTATCTCATAATAATCTTTATCCAACTGTTTTCCTTTTCCGTACATGGGAGCTTTTTTAGAAACAGTTGTAAAAACCATATATCCACCTGGTTTTAACTGATTATAACAATCTTCAATAAATTTTTCTCTTTCCTGTCCATTCAACAAATGAAGAAGTGCATGACTAAATATCCCATCATACAGTTTATTATCAAAAGGCATTTCCTTTACTGAACCGTGATACATACTAACATCTTCTAGTCCGTTTTCTCTTGCTAAATCGATCGCTGTTTTCGAAATTTCAATACCTGTTACATTTATACTATTTTCAATAAATACCTTTGCGTTTCTACCATATCCAATACCGGGAACTAATATGTCCTTAATGTTCTTTTCTAGAAAAAAATCTTTTGTCAAAATTGCAAATTCTGTAGGTTCAAATCCCCACATTGTTTGTTTCTCAATAAAACTTGATTCCCAAAATTCCATTATGTTTCTATCTCCTTGTTTTCATCTCATTTTTAGTATCACATTAAAAACTTATCAACTTTTACACTGCGGCTACCTATGCCAAATTAATTTTTTACCACATTCACTTTAGGTCCATTGAATATAGCATAATTATAAGTCTATATCTATTATAATGACTGGTTTAAAATCCACCCTATTTTATTAATCCTTACGCTTGTAGAAAATAAAAAAAGCCAATGCTACTTCCATTTAGAAATTGTTCCACCTCCCTTGATTTCAATTCAAAGAAATGAATGATAAGTAGTATGCTTGCAAATATGATGGCCGCGAATATAGATGGGACTACTTTCCTACTTAATACAGGCTCTATAATAATACGCGCAATTGATACTACTATAATGATTTCAACTCTTGTCATTTGGCTAACAGATTTACTACCTGTCATTTTTAATGCAAGAATCCCAGTGAGAATTAAAGTAATGCTTTCAACAATAATATGCATAATAGCCCAATCCTTTAATGGTAAATGTTATTAGCATGCTAGATGCACTTTAAACTTTTTGGTGAAAATTAAAACTTACATATATAGAAAATGGATCTATTTAGATCCACTTTTTTTCAATAAGAATTTGATGATCTATTTTCTATTGTCAAAAAAACAAAAGCACCCAAATGGATGCTTATAGATTAAACTTATTCATTATTACTTTCTCCACTTTTATCATCAACTGATTTCAAGTCTAACATGCTGCCTATATCAGGCGGTAAAGCTAGCTCTATACCAGCTACTGGTTGATTATCTTCATTAAACCATTGTTTCTTAAATTTACTCAATTCTTCATTTTTCTTATTTCCATCCATATAACCCCGCCTTTTATGTACGTGATATTAAATACTTTACTTAATATGTACATTGAGAAAGATAATATACGATTTGTACATAATGAAAGAGCAACAACCCGTTGTGCCTATTAAAAATTAACACGTACATGCTACTCCTCGTTTTATTATCATATTAATGACAAAATATATGTAAGCTACGTGACAAGTACGTTGTCATTTTATTCATATGAGACAAATACTTTTAAAGGAGTAATTATTCCTTGACTTAATTCCTCAAAACATTTCTCAAGTGCAGTATAATGAATTTCATATTGAAAAATCTCTTCTATCCATGGCGTCTGTTCTATTTGACTAAAAAACCAATCTGCATGTTTTTGGTAACCATATCCATCACTTGAACCAATGATTTTCAATTCTTTTCGATAAAATTCGGCGGTTAATGTTAAGTCTTCTATATTACCATCAGAAAGAATACATATCGCTCTATTACTATTAATAGCCTTTTGTAATGTGTGAAACCCTCTATTTGTAGCAGAACATTCCAAACCGTAATTATATGTTTCTATTATTTGTTTTTCTGAATCAAAGAGGTTTTTCGCACCAAACTTCTTTGCAAATTCTCTTCTATTTTTATTTGGCTCAACAACATCCACATGCTCAACACCTACATAGGATTTTAAGAAATAACAAGCGAGTAAACCAATAACTCCCATTCAAAATAAATGCTATACTTTAAAGATATCATCTATTGGTAGTTTATTTCCATTTAAAACAATTATGTCCTAAACAAAAAGAGCACTCAACAATTGGGTGCTCTAAAAATTATTAACATAACACTTTTCTTCTACTTTTTATAACTCAGTTCTATCACTTTCGGTATATGATTGTTATCATATTTCCTTTTATAGAGGTAACGTCAGGAAAATACGAATATACAAAGTTAAGGAATTTTCATTACTTTATAACCATTTTTAAGTTATATTCAATAACCATGCTTTGACATTGTCTAGAGCATGGTTACTATTTAAACAAATATAAATCTGCTTAGTTGATTTTTTAGTTCATCAATTTATTGAATTCATTAACTGAAAGAAGTATTCAGGTTTGTGAGTTTTATTTAGGTTAAACCATGAATGTAATGTATCTGGTGCAAATACATCTAATTTTTTCAGTACTTCCATCGCAAATTCCAGAGGAGCTATTCCTGATGCAGTAACTAAGTTCGCATCAGATACCGCAGATCTCAACTCATAGAATTTTTCTCCTTTATAGTTAGGACATACCATTTTAGTGTATTCTAAATTATTAGTTGTATGCTTTCTAGTATCTAAGTATCCCCTATTTGCAAGGGTCTCAGTTGCACCACAAATTGCACCAACAATAGTACCAAACTTTAAAGCTTGGCCAACTCTTTCCAAGATAGGTTGATGAATCTCTTCACTCCAAGTAGTCCCTCCTGGTAAAATTAAAAGATCTTTACTCTCAAAAGTACATTCATCAAGGGAAATATCTGGTTTTATGCTCAGTCCCCCCATAGTAGTAATCATTTCTTTATTAGCTCCTACTGTAATTACTTTTAAAGGTACTAAATCTTTTTTAAAATATCTTCCTGAATTTAGTTCGGTAATTAAATATCCATATTCCCAGTCCGACATTGTATTAAATACATATAGAAAAACTTTTTTTGTTTGCATCCCATATCACTCCAATCACAATTGATATGGATATTATAATATAACTTCCCTGACAGTTAACGTCAGGGAAGTTATCATACTTCATGAAATTTTATTAATTCCGACAGAACTTCAATAAGTCTTTTCTTAAGACTTATTGGCTCAATAACTTTAATAGATTTATTGTACGGTAAAAGTAAATAAGGTACATATGTATGTATCATATCTTTTTCAAGAAGAAAAACTGCTTGATTTGAAGTTCGCACTTGTAAATAATGCCCTAAAAACCAATGTTGGCAAATATCATCCAATACACTTTTATCCCCACTAATAACCAAAGAAATAATCCCTTCCTTATCTTCTATAGTTGGAAGAAGATTTTTTATAAAAAAGTCACGTGCTGAAAAATTTTCTGGCCGGTTAAACTTATTTTCGGTTAGCATTAAATTTTCAATTCGATCTACCCTAAAACTACGGATATCATTCCTAAGATGACAAAATCCAATCACATACCACTTATTATTCCAATAGATAATTCTGTACGGATCGACCAATCTATAATTTAATTGCTTTTTCCCACTTTTATAATAAAGAATTTTTACTGAATACCCATCAGTTACGGCCTGCTCCAACTCCTTCAAAAAATGTTCCATAGAGGATGAACTAAATCGACTTATTACTTCTAGACTACTTAAATGTCGGTTTATCTTTGCTTCCTGCTCTTGATTTGAGTATTTACTTAGTTTTGAAATGGCCCTATTTAATGCTTCACCTCCATAATATCCGGCTTCTTCTGCAAAAACAGCAGCGTGAAATAGTGAAGTTTGCTCTTCAAAATCAAAAAAAAGAGGAGCCTCAATAAAATTGTTTAATAACGTGTATCCACCGTTATGTCCTGGTTCTGAAATTATAGGTACACCACTTGTTGAAATTGTATCAATATAACGATACACAGTCCTTATATTCATCTCTAACTTTTCTGAAATTTGTTTTGCAGTAATTTTTTTATCTGAGCGAAGCATCCATAGAATCGCTAACATATTATCAATTTTAGGCATGTAATTCCACCTCTCTATGGAATTTATCCCTTATTATATATTTCTGATTTTTAGTATAACTCATCAACTGTTCCTTTCCGATAGCTTTCTAAATAATGAGGCCCTAGACACATTTGTAATTTCACAAATTTCATTTACATTCATATCTACCTCTTCATAAAGCTTTACTGCATAATTCATCCCTGCATGATTTTTATGGTATTTCTTTAACCGACCTTTAAATTTTCCTTCTTTCTTATTCAGCTCAATCCCTTTATGTTTCCACGTACGGATCAGATCACGTTCTAATTGGTTTACACCCGCCATAACCTTAATTAAGCATTGGCTTTAGGAATTATCTTCTAATAAATCGTGCCATGTATCTTTGAAGGATTATAATTATCATCCTTATTATAATATTCAGTTACAAAAATAAATTCAATTATTATAGCGATACACACAAACAAAAGAATTATTTTGCGTCTCACAACAAAGCTACTTATTCATTTTTTTCTTTTTTAAATTGGAAGGTTATATGTTCCAATTGTTTGATTTCCTCTATTATTTTACGAATTCCTTCTTCAATCCTATCTTCCTTTACATTCGATACGTTTAACTTTAATAGTCTTTCTTGCGGAAAACCTCTCACATAATTTTTATCAATTGTATCAATACTTATTTGTTTTTCACTTAGTCTTTGGAAAAACATTTCTGAAATACTCGTTTTATGTAATTTTAAACAAGTATGAATTCCAATTGTATTATGCTTTTTATATGTGAATAAAAGTGGGTTTTCACTATGAGTTCTTTCTAGTGTTTCTGCTAATTTTTTAGATCTATCGTGATAGGAAGATTTAATTTTATTTTTATGACGTTCAAACATGCCACTCTTTATATAAATTTCTAAAGCAGCTTGAGATATCATTGGGCTATCAATATCTAAAATTTTTTTATATGTATAAAAAGCATTCGCAATAATCGGTGGAATAACTGCTACACCAACTCGTAAACCTGGAAAAATAATCTTCGAATAACTTTTCAAATATATGACATGATTATTATGATTCAAGCTATATAACGGATCAGCTTTCGAATCCGTTTCTAAATCTGCTAAGTAATCATCTTCCACTATAAATACATTATATTTCTTAGCCAATAATACGATTTTTTCTTTCTCATCTTTAGAATAAGAAGTTCCAAGCGGATGATGATATCTTGGTATTGTATAAAAGAATTTTATTTTACCTGTTCGAAAAATACGTTCCAACTCATTTAAGTCAATCCCTTCATTCATACGTTTAATACCAATTACAGGAATTTGGTTTATTTCTAGATATTCAATATATAGATGATATGTTGGTTGTTCAATTAATATCGTTTCATTTTCATTTGGAAATGGTATAGAAGTTAATATTGCTAGCGCCTGCTGTACACCTGACGTTATAAAAATATTTTCTTCTTTAGTGAAGACTTGATAGTTTGCTAATTGTTTTTGAATGACCGGAATTAAAGACGGTAAACCTTTTGGCGTCCCATATACGAACAAGTCATTTTTATATGTATCAATGGCTTTATTAATACAATGTTGAAAATCTAAATATGGAAAAACATCTGGATCTGGTGCTGAAGAGGCAAAGTCAATTATCTCGTTACTTTCTATGGTACTCCCTGATTTTTTAACAACGTAGTATCCACTCTGAGGCACGGAATAAATAATATGACGCTTTTCTAATTCGTGAAGTGCACGTATAACTGTTGCCTTATTACACTTATATTGCATAACGAGTGACCGTATAGACGGTAATTTCTTTCCTTCTTTTATCTCTCCATATTGAATCATGTTTTCTAAATCATTTAAAACATGTAAATACTTATACATTATGACACCTCTTACGTTTATTTTGTACCGGTACAGTTTGTATTTATTCACATTGTAGCACTAGATCAGAAAGATTAATATGTACGTATACTGGCCAGTAAAAAATCAGTTACTATGAGGTGAAATTATGAAACTTACAACAAAGGCATATTTATCAGCTTTACTCTATTCATTTATTATTGGATTTTCCTTTTTATTCGTGAAACTAACACTAACCATTACAAGCCCTCTTGATACTCTGGCTCATCGTTTTACAGTTGCTTTCATAGCAGCAAATATTCCGATTATTTTTGGATTCGTAAAGTTAAATATATCATTAAAAAACATACTTTCTCTTTTACCAATTGCGTTTTTTTATCCAGCACTTTTTTTTGCTTTTCAAGCTTTTGGCTTATTGTATACAAGTTCCTCTGAGGCGGGAATTATACAAGCGGCGATTCCTATATTTACAATGATGTTAGCTTCCTATTTTTTAAAAGAGTATACAAATACATGGCAAAAAATCTCTGTACTCATTTCTGTCATTGGTGTCATTTATATATTTATCATGAATGGTATAGGAACTCATGAAACTAGTTTCATAGGTGTTATTCTTATTTTGCTATCGGCATTATCATCTGCTTTCTATAATGTGTTAGCTCGAAAAATGACGAAGAAATTCAAACTAATGGATTTAACTTACACTATGACAGTAATCGGTTTTATTAGCTTTAATTTAATCGCAATCGCCAGCCATATAAGTAAAGGTACAATAACGGTATACTTTAAACCTTTTACGAATGGAACATTTCTTATCTCAATTTTATATTTAGGGTTACTATCGTCCTTGCTGACGGCATTGCTATTAAACTATTCCTTATCTTATATTGAAGCAGCTAAAATAAGTGTTTTTAGCAATTTATCTACACTTATTACAATTATCGCGGGTGTTGTATTCTTACATGAACAAATCGCATACTATCACATCATCGGAACAATTTTGATTGTTCTTGGAGTAGTGGGCACAAACTTCTTAGTAAAAAAAGGGATTGTAGTAAAGAAGAAGAATACTTCCTTAAGTAAATAAAAAGTGAGGGATATGTCATGCAGCGCTTAAATACAATTGATATTAGTAACGTTCTAGAATTAGAAAAGACTCTTTTTACTTTATTAAATAAAGAGATTTCTTCAAAGCTAGAGCTTGAAAACTGGTTAAAAAAACAATCTACAGTCATTTGGGAAATTGAAGAACAATTAACATCGCACTATATCGCGTTTCAATGTAATACAAATAATAAAAAAATAAAAGATACTTTTGAATATGATCAACAATATGTACGCCCTCTTTTGAAACGTTATCAAAATTCATTTGATAATAAATATTTAGAGTCACCTTTTCGAATGGAACTTGATGTAAAAAAGTATAGCTTACTAGACAAAAGAATTAAGAATGCGCAAACATTATTTTGTGAAAAGAACATTGATTTAGAGATAACTGAAGATAAACTAGTAACCGAGTACTTCGAAATTACAGGTGGTTTAACTGCACAATGGGACGGTGAAGAAAAAACAGTTACTGAACTACAGTCTTACTTACAAGATCCAGATCGTCATATACGAAAAAAAGCAAAAACGCTCATTTCTGCAACATTCTTATCTGTTGAAGATACATTACAACATATATTAAATGAATTAATCGCAATCCGTCATCAAAAGGCTAAAAATATTCAATTAGATAATTATCGTGATTATATGTTTAAAAAACATGAACGTTTTGATTATACGCCTGATGATTGCTATGAGCTTGCTGAATCTATTCGTAAATACGTAGTACCACTTATCGATAAAATATTTAATGAGAAAAAATCTGAACTTCAAGTAGATAGTCTTCGTCCATGGGATTTAAAAGCAACCGCACCAAATCAAAAAGCATTAAAACCAATTGAAGACGCGAGTGAATTAATCGAAAAGAGTTCTTATATTTTACATAAACTAGACCCTGAATTTTCTATACTACTGAATCGTATGCATAAAAATAATTGCTTAGATTTAGAAAGTCGTAAAGGAAAAGCGCCAGGAGGATTTTGCGAATATTTGCCTGCTTCTCGATTATCTTTCATTTTCATGAATCTCAATCATACACATGATGATGTTACTATTTTCCTCCATGAAATGGGTCATAGTATTCATAATGAATGTATGAAGCAGTTAGAGCTACAAAAATATTTAGAAATCCCTTCTGAATCAGCTGAACTCGCTAGCATGACGATGGAATTATTTTCGATGGAATATTGGGGTACATTTTATGATAATAGTGAAGAATTTATAAAAGCAAAATTAGATTTCTTTAAAGATATTGTTAAATATTTACCCCCAATGCTTATCGTTGATCAATTCCAGCATTGGATGTATGAAAATCCTAATCATACTGCTAAGGAAAGAAACGAAAAATATTTAGAATTACATAACACTTACCAATCAAACGTCGTAAATATCGAAGGGTATGAAAATTGGATCGCAACTGGCTGGTTACCTGTATTACACATATTCGAAATACCATTCTATTACATCGAATATGCTATTGCACAGCTTGGTGCGTTGCAAATGTATAAACAATATAAAGAAAATCCTAAACAAGCAATAGAAAATTATAAAAAAGCTTTATCATTAGGTAGCTCTAAATCTTTACCGGAAATATATGAAGCGGCTGGAATTCGTTTTGATTTTTCTGGAGAAACGATTAAAGAACTAATGTTATTTGTAGAGGACGAATTAGAGTCACTTGAACAATTGTAAGAAGTAAGCTGTTCCTATATTTTAGGTTCAGCTTTCTTCTTTATTTTATTTATCAATTCTATGTACTGAGCATCACCATATCCAATTGTTGGAAAAAATTGAAACAACTTTGATAATAATTCCTGAGTTGATAAATCTTTATTTTTATTGATGAATTTCACTATAATATTATCTTCTCCTAACATATTTAAATATAAATCTATAGCTTGATACATTACAGGTGGTACTTTATGGGATGTTTTTTTATGATTCACCATTACTTCATTGTATATAGTAGAATAACTCCCTAATTTTAGTTCAAGTTGACTTACTTTAAATTCATCCTCTCTAAAACTATTTAAATATATTTTCCCTTCATAACAAGACTGTTCAAGATATGAAAGTATAGTAAGTAGATTCATTTGGCAAAACATATCTTCATCAAACCATAAAACAATACATTTATACTTTTTCGCAAATAGATTTTCTAACGGATCTATAACTTTTTTTGCATAATTTTCGACTGAACTGTTATGACCTTCTGCTCTTATTTTAATAAACTCTTCATCAAAAACTTGTGCAGTAGCGCTATTTACACACATGGCCTCGTTAAATGGGGCATAATCAGACTCACCCATTAGCTTCTCCGTTTTAAATTCTTCACACATCATTTGACCATTCAATATGTTAAGTACATCTTTATCAAATAGCTCACTATTCCTATTTCGCAACTGTTCAACCTCTATTTTTCTAGAAATGTTCATATTAAACGCCCCTTCTTTATTTAAATTTAGTGTAAGAAATGATTGAATAGACATTTTGTTAGGTTGATATTCTCTTGGATTCATTCCAAAAACATTTTTACATATTCGATTTAGCCGTTCCTATTTATAGTGCGATAGAATATTCATTTGCTGGAAATGGAAATATCGTTGACTATGAGTATTCTATTACAAAAGCACTATTTGAAGGCTATCAAGAGGAAAATGAACTACCAAAAGAGATGATAGACAAGTTTCCATTATTTATTAAATTAAAGGAGATTTTTTGAATATAGCTTAATACATATGTATTGGGATAAAGAAGAATTAACGGAGGAACAAGTACGGATTATGAACCTTTATAGGATGAAGATCGAAAATAAGTATACCTATATCAACATTTAAGAATGCTATTGTTTTACTATAAGGAAACTTTGGTTAAACAACAGCATTTATTAATTTGCTGACAGCCTTTTTTATGACTTATAAATACTGATTCAATAATCTTTTCAAATACACTTCATTTTGCGGTGATACTTTTTCAGAAAATCTAGCTGCAATAATAATAGGAGCCCATTGAAAAACTTCATCTCTTGATAAGACGGTACGACTGCAATATATATGTAAATACATCTCAGCTAATTCTACCGAAGATTGTGAGTACAACAAGTATGTTCGAAATACATCTGCGCGAATATCACCTGAACTTGCATCTACCCAGTCTATAACTTTCACTTTCTCTTCCTTACTCAAAATCAAATTAAATGGATGAAAATCTCCATGACATAGCCTAAAATCAAATGTAATAGAATCTAATTTTTGTAATATATTCTTCTTTTTGCTTTCATCCAATTTATGTACAGATTTAATTTGACGCTCTAACCTTTTCCTCATTAACTCCATTTCATCTGTATTCACACGTATAGCATGGATCTTTTTTTGCTCATTAACATAACACAAAGGCCGATATAACGCTCTGCCTCATTCAAATTATTAAGCAGGAGATCACCAATGTTCTCTCCTTTTACATATTCCATAATAATTGCCTGTCTATTTTGTATCTTTGTCACTTCGAATACTTTTGGAACTGGCAGCCCGCATAAATACGCATATTTTTGTTTTTTTGCTTCATTCATAGACTCTGTATCTGAGAGGTAATCTTTAAATAATTTTACAACCTTATCATCAGTTAAATAAATTTCTGCTGTATTTCCTTTTGCAATCGGATTACCTAAAACCACTTCATTTCTCCCCTTAACATAAATTAAAATAACACCTTGTACTTCTCTTTACATTCACTATAACCCTAGTTAAAACCTTCTTCACGAATATACAAAAAACTTACCGCTTTTCATTCTTAAATAGAAAGCGGTAAGTTTAATTGTTTAGGAATATCAGAATGAAACTCTGATGTATGCACAATTGAAAATGTATATCCTTGCTCAATAAATGATACTTCATTACATTTACATTCAAATGATACACCATTTTTCTTAAAGTTATTTTGGATTCGCTGTAAAAATGCGACGTCTGCTGTTCCGAAAGAAACGTGTACTTTCGGTGATAGAGCTTTCATCGCGATTGGAATCCAAGGTCGCTGCCACCAAGTTGCGACGACATAAGCAGTGCCACCAACTACAAAGTTAAAAATATCCCCATCTTCCATCGTTTTCATATTTAGATTTGATTTCAGCCATTCCCTAAAAACAGGTACACTCTTAACGGGAAGACCGATTTCCCTTACATATAAAATGTTTAAAGGTGAATACGGTACTAATACATCTTCTTTAACATAACTATGCGCGATAATTTCGAGTAGATTTCCATCTCCGTCTTTAAAGTATAAATTGAATCGACCATCCTCTTCATCAATTATATGACCATCTTTCCATTTCGCAATGAGTAATCCAGACTTCTCAAGCCATCTTGCTGTTTCATGAAATTTTGAATATAGGATTTCAAAAGCAAAATGTGCAGGTACAATTGGTTCATACACTTCTTGAAAACTAATTGTTGTATAAGGAGTTACTTCAAATTGAATGAAGGATGCTGTTTCTTTTTTTATTGGAAAAGATAATATGTCCTTATAAACTTGTTTTACCCCTTCTATGGAAACCGTTTGTAGTTTTATATCTGATATATGTGTAATCACTTTACATTCCCCCTCATTTCTTATTATCTATTCGTATTGTATTACACTTATAAATAGATAAAATCAAACGGAAGGGTGGATTTTTTATATAGAAACTACAACTTTAGTATGAATATGTTAGCTCCAATTATTTTTTATTTCTACTATAACAATTTCTGGTTTATCCCCGTGCAACATGTGTGTAGTATCAGGAATTACTTTTACTATACTGTCCGTTTTCTCTTTGAAAACATTTACTGTCTTATCTCTATAATCCGCCCAAACTTGTGGAACTGTAGCTCGAAGTAATACAATATTAGCCGGCAGCTTCTCATATATATCTATCGTTTCATCTTTATGCATACCTCTTATTATATTACTAGCTGTATTCCCCCTGGCATGCCACCATACTTTATTATCCATTTCGACCCCTAGGTCCTTTACAGCAACTTCTAACAATGAAGACCACCTAGTATAAGCTTCTTTTTCACTTTTGAAAAATTCGTCCCAATTATTAAAAACGTATTCATCAAAGTCCTTTTTATAATAAGCAATTTCTTCTCCCAACGTTTCTTCTTGAAGCCTTTTTGTTTGATATCCACCATCAATAAGAATACTTCCTTGTACTTTTTCTGGATGATGTAACAAATAAAATAACGCTACAAAACTTCCCCATGAATGTGATAGAAAATAAAAGTGTTCGATTCTCAATTCATTTATTATTTCATTTAACCAATTTGCTAAATTGGGCATCTCATAATCTTCCGTTCTTTCAAAGGGCGGTGTTTTACCATGTCCAGGTGCATCAACGGAGATAAATCTATACTCTTCTTTTAATTCCTCAGCAATTTCTATAAAACTTAAACTCGTACTTCCTAATCCATGTAAACAAAAAATAACAGGTTTATCCTTATTCCCCCATTCAGTAATATGTACGTTTAATTTTTCATTGTTAATATAGTAACGTTTCAAACCCTTCATTTCCTGCATTCTTTTCCACACAAAAAGCTGCTTTTCTTTAAATGAAAAGCAGCTTTTACACTAAAATATATTATAATTTAACAGCGATAATCATAAATCTTTTTGAATTTGTACGAATCCCTTTTTCAGAACTATTCGTTTCAATGAACTTTTGTAAAATAGTAAAATCCTCTTCCTCTTCTCCAAATCTAGGAATAATAGGTGTATGTTTTAATAAGAAAATAAGATCTTCAGGCGTACTGTAATAATCAGTAACATCATATTCGCGTACTTGCACGAGATCAAATCCTGCACTAATAAGTTCATCCATATACTTTTCTTTTAAAGTGCCATCTCGTTCACCTAAGCATTGTCCTCTGCCAAATGCTTCTTTCAGGTTTAATTTATCATTCTCACTTACTTGTTGTGTTAAGAAAAAGGCACCCTTTTTCATTACTTTTGCTAACTCAGATGCTAGAAACGGAGCATGACAACTTGAAGCAATATCAAAATGGGCATGCGGAAATGTTAAAGCTTCAGAACCCATTTGAAGAAACTCAACATTTTGTACACCTGATTTTTTCAAGTTAGAATGTGCCGTTTCAATCATGCCGTTAGAATTATCAATTCCAATTAACAATTTAGCCGAAGATGCTATGTTAAGTACATTTTCTCCTCCGCCTGTACCAACATCAAGTAAAATATGTGATGGTTTACACCTTTCTTTTACCTCACTATAAAAGTCCCATGTATCTCCTACAGTTTCACATTTTATTTTGCTAAAATCCCATCCATTTAATCTTCCTACTTTATCATAGAAGCTTTTATACTCTAATTTGTTCATCTTATTACTTCCCCTTTGTAAAAATAAATTAAATATGTAATATAACCTACAACACTGTTTAATTATATATTATAAAATAAAAATTATTAAAACAACATTTAACTTCGCACTACATTTGGTTTACATAATAATTTTATAGTTTATCTTTAACTATATGTTCTAAATGTCTTCTTCCCCAACTACAAATACTATCCAAAACAGTACTGACTGTTTTTCCATGTTCAGTTAAGCTATATTCTACTTTAGGTGGTATTTCTTGATAATGCTTATGAATCTTATAAATCTCTTTCTCTTGTAAAAAGGCCTGGCCATAATAATGAAATTGCACATACTGTTCTATATTTAATGCAAAATAGTTTTACTACGGGTAATGTATTATTTCCAGATGGAGGGTACACATATCATTAAATTATTAGCAACAAAAGCCCCTTATTACAGTGGCTTTTGTTGCTAATTTAAACATCGCTGAAGTAATATAGGATTCTCTTTTATTAGTTCTGCTAAAACAAAAGTTGTGGAAAAGGTCGTAAGATTAACTCTTTATCCAGCAACCCCTTTTGTTCTCGAATCATTCCGCCTCCTCGCATAAAAACCGCCCTAATTTCTATTCCCTACAATTTTATATAAAATCAATATTATAAAGTAGGATTCAACAACTTCTTACAGAATTCTATATTTAATACGTATTGGACGGATTATTTTCAAGTTCCTCTATAAAAAAGGGAGGTCATACAATTGTGAAATTTGTACAAGAACGAAGATTAACTATCAAGACAACTTTTTCAAAAGAATACAAGATTTTTATTTTTGGTTTACTCATTTCACGAATCGGGGATTCACTATATACTTTTGCACTGCCTTGGATTGCCTATCAATTAACTGGTTCAGCTGTAATTATGAGTTCTTTATTTGCTGTTAATGTATTGCCAATCGTTTTATTTGGCCCTTTAGTTGGTGTACTAGTTGATCGATATGATCGAAAAAAGTTACTTTGGATGGCGGATATTACCAATATTATTTTAGTAAGTTTCGTACCAATTTTACATGCATTACATCTATTAGAAGTCTGGCATTTATACGTAATTACTTTTATCTTAGCAGTTATGTCCATGCTTTTTGATGTAACAACTGTTACAGTCATTCCACACATCGCAGGTGCATCATTAACGAAGGCTAATTCTTTATATCAAATGGTTAATCAATTGGCTAGTTTGTTTGGTCCAATCATAGCTGGGCTTTTCATATCTTTTATTGGCGGCTTTCAAGTACTTTGGATTAATGTTCTTTCATTTATTGCTACATTAATTGCTGTGATTATATTACCTTCTATGAAAAACTTAAATAAAAAGAATACTGATAAAAAAACATTGCAAAATGTACTAAATGATTTGTTTGATGGTTTTAAATGGCTCAAAAATGATCGGTTAAATATAGCTTTGTCACTTCAAGCTATGGTAGGTAACTTTGGAGCAAGTGCTGTTTTAGGTGTACTTATGTATTATTTATTATCGACATTAAATCTTACCTCCGCACAAAGTGGCTATAATTATACTTTAATAGGAATAGGTGGGCTTTTAGGAAGCTTAATTGCCGTTCCTTTAGAAAAGAAATTTCGACGTGGTGTACTTATTCCTTTACTCCTATTTTTAGGAGCGCTTGGGTTAACATTTGCTTTGTGGAGTACATATTGGCTTGCTCCCGGAATTGCTTTCGGAATCGCGATGACATGTAATATCACATGGAATACGATTGTTACATCAATTCGGCAGGAAACTGTTCCATCCAATTTGCAAGGACGTGTTTTAGGTTTTTCTCGTGTACTTACACGATTATCTATGCCATTGGGGGCATTAGTAGGTGGAATTATTTCAGCCTACAATCCTGTATTTATATTTGCTTTAGCTGCTTTTACTAAAATAATTGAAGTCTTTATTGCCTTATATAGTCCGATACGAAAACTGTAAAGATTAAGATTTATATATTTCGAGATATTAATAAAATAAAAAAGGCATAAAACATGCCTTTTTTTATTACTTATTTGTTTATTGGATAACAAACTTCTGTAACCCACTTATTAGGATCGGATTCCATTGCTGGGCTCACATGATAAATATTAAACATCGGGCCTGCTAATTTGTAACCCTCTGTCTCAATCCATTTTGCTGCAGCCTCATTTACAGCTGTCATCTGTTCATAACTTCCATTAACTGTTATAGAAGCTACATTGGTTGATTTCATATTTTTAAATGTAACGTCTTTTGTATTTTCGTGCTTACCAAGAATACTTAGCTGTATTTCTATATCTACATCATTTTCTTTGTATTCACGATCATGGAAAACCGCAATACTATAACTCGGATGGGCAATACTAATATTTTTCATTTGAATTTCTTGCATTAATATACTCCATAAATCACCTTCGCAATTATACGATGGAATAATCTTTCTAACACTAGCTACAGTTCTTTCTGGAATTTCTTTTATGGAAACATGATAATTCATCTCAACAACATCCTCTCTCATCGTTTTCATTGAGTCTTCGAGGAGACGTAATTGTTTTTGGAGATTATTCATGTCTTCTTTAATTTGAGCACTACGATTAAAAAATTGCTCTTTTATGGTATCTATATTATCGCATTCTATTATTTCTTTGATGGTAGCAATATTAAACCCCATAGCTTTTAACGTTTGAATTTGATTTACTTTTTTTAATTGGTCTGCTGAATAAAATCGATATCCACTCTGCTCATCGACTTTTACTGGTTGTAGTAATTCCACTTTATCGTAGTGTCTCAACATTCGTATACTAATGGAAGATAGTTTTGAAAAATCCCCTATTTTAAACATGATTTCCTCCTATAAGTTACATCTACTTTGAAGCTCAACTTTATTTTAAACAATGACATTGTGTGAGGGTCAACTGTTTATAACGTTTGAATTATATTTCTTTATTTACTTTTATATCCTCTTCCTTCTTTAGGTTATAAAAATTCACTTATTGATTCGATCGCGACTAGCAATCAATTGATTTACCTTCATATGAACCTCTATTCTTATTTCTCATTAAAAACATATTTGCAATATAATAATTACATAATGAATATTACCTATTATGTAATTACCCTCTAACTTCATGAATCTTACCCTTGTATATTTCAAACCATTGTTGCCATTCATCTTTAGAAAATTCTTTCTCTTCTCCTTCTAAAACGCAAGAAAAAAGATTTAAACAAATATGCCAACCAGCTATATCTCTCGGTGTATGATCTGTTAATTCATTAATGTACTCTTTAAGGAATAAAAGAGTACTATTTTCCTCTTTATGTATTTCAAATCGGACACGGTCTTTATCCCAAGTAAATTCAAGTACTGAGTTTAGTTGACACTCTAAAATATCAATATTTATGAATGAACCGTCCATCATGTCGAACTTTATTATTCCACCAGTTTTAAGGCTTTCAATCTGTAAATTGGACATCCATTTTTTCAGCTTACTGTTTTCTGTTAATACAGACCAAACTTCCTCTACCGTATATGGAAATTCGCGTTCAAATTTTACAATATATCCATCAGTTAGTTTCCCAATTTCAGCTATCATTTTGATTGCCCCCTTATACAGAATATATGTTCCCATTTCATTTTACACGAATATAAATATAAAATAAATATTTATGTCAACGAAGTGTTAATTTAAAGTGAATGACGCTGAGAAAAACTTAAATATTTTCTAAATCGAGTTATATAGTATTGAAAATTAAATATAGATTTACGTACAAATAAAAAAGCCGCATTTGCGACTTATGAAATCATAGGATTAACTCCTTTTTTTGTTGAATGATTAGCGCTTAATCGCATCGACAATTAGCGATGGAAAACCAAGTTTATCGCCTTTATTTCTAGAATCATACCTTTTCGAACGGAAAATAACACCGTCGTTTGCATCCCATTCATTGTAATAAAACCGACCACTTTCATCACAATATTCAAGTAAAACTACCTCGAATCCAGCAGTTTCAAACATTTTCGTTAATGTTTTATAATTATGAACGATTTTATGACTTGCTGCTGGATGATCTTTTGGACCGGGTCTCCCTATTTGAACTATATTTTGATATACCTCATCCTGAAAGAATGCATCAGGGACTCCGCACCGAATATGACCAGATGGTTTTAAAAATTCATAACAGATTTCAGCTGCTCTTACACCTTCTTCAAAAGTAAGGTGTTCCCATACATGCTCAGCTAAAATAGCTGAAATAGAGTTGTATTCAAATCTTTCTTCCCACGTAGCTTTATCTAGTAAGTTAAGTTCATCTTCTTGCGTTTGAATCCAGCCTGGATTATTATTAAACACTCCAGCTCCGACAACTACTTTAATTTCGTCTTGTTTTATTGCCACCATGTTCACCTCTTAAACATTTTAATTCATTAATATATTCTATGTTTACTATTATCCTTCCTCCTTCAACAAATGTAGTACCATGAGTCCAGTACAATACCGAACTCATGCCCTAAAACTCTCTAACGCAACGATCTGTCTAACTCTATAAAATTAGTTCATAATATACGATTTTTCTTACAGAAATATAGCACACCAAACATTAGCATAATACCAATTACGTAAAAAATTGTTGTTCCGCTCCCACCAGTATTAGGAATTACCCAATTATTCTTCGCATTTTTCACTGTTATTTTTTGTGTCTTTACTGCTTCTGTAATTTCTATTTCTATTGGATCCCTAAGTAACATGTATCCGTTCGGTGCTTTTATTTCTTTAATCGTATACTTTCCAATTGCTAATTGGTTGGAAATTACCTTTCCTTTTTCATCCGTTATTAATCTACTAACTTCTTTCCCTTCTTTATCTAACACTTGAAATACAGCGCCTTTTAGCTTTAATTCACTATCCTTATCATCAACTTTTTCAATTTCAAATTGCCCAGTCGGATCTGGCAATTTCTTATTTTCTATTTTAATTTCTACTACTGTATCTTTTCCTATTTTTACAGCTATTTTATCTTTTACTAATTCATAGCCTTTAGGTGCCTCTATTTCCACTAGGGTATAGTTTCCTATTGGTAAGTCTTTTGATATTACTTCTCCTTTTTCATCTGTTACTAACTCCCCAACTACTTTTTTATTTGAATCTTCTATATGAAACTTTGCCCCTGCTAGCTTTTTATTTTTATCTCCCGTATCTACTTTCACTAACTTCATTTTCCCCATTGGATCGGGCAATTTCTTATTTCCTATTTTAATTTCTACTACTGCATCTTTTTCTATTTTTACAGTTATTTTTTCTTTTAATAATTCGTAACCTTTAGGTGCTTCTACTTCCACTAAGGTATAGTTTCCTATTGGTAAGTCTTTTGATATTACTTCTCCTTCTTCATTTGTTACTAGTTCTCCAACTATTTTCCCTTTTGAATCTTCTATATGAAACTTTGCTCCCACCAATTTTTTATTATCATTATTACTATCAACCTTTTTTATTTTCACTTTTCCTATACTAGGCTTGTTCCAATGTTGCCAGTTAAATTTGAAATTGTGAAATTCAAATCCACCAGTTTGTTGTACCGCACCGACAAATGCTTGTCCATTAATCGAACCGCCTTTTGTTTCTAATACAGCATTGGGAGCAAACACACTCCCAACGACACCATATCCCTCTGTTGTAATTTTTTTCGCATTTGGAAAAACCCAAATCATTTTCCCATATAGCTCAGTAAACGGGGAATTAGGCGAATATGGTTGTGATGTAGGAACTATATCTGTAGCCTTTCCAATATTATTCGTGTCATATAGAATAGACCCATTTTTAAATGTAACTTCTATTGCATCTGAATACATTACAATTAAATCTTTGTCCTTAGCATTGGGCAAAAATACATCTCTTATATCTACATTGATTTTCTCTGTCAATTCTGATGAAACATAAATATTAGGATTGTTTATATCTTTTCCGATTCCATGACTCATATTTGGAATTGGGGCATTCGTTTTATATTGACCTGCATTTTTACTAACTTGGTTCACTATATTGCGAAATTCATTAAATTTCGCGTCAATTTCTAGTTTTTCTTTATAAACGATACGATCATAAGAAGGTTGTATGATGCGATCTGGATCACTCTCTTTTGTCATTACGACTATTCCGTTTTGAATGATAAAAGATTCTTCTCTTGATTTTTTTAGTTTTCCAGACAATAACAAGGACGGATATCTCTCATCAACCCATTTTTCACCTACTATATTAGATGTTCCTGCTGCTGCACCTACAATCGTATACCCCGATGCATCCATATCACCTTGAACTGCAATTGCTCCTTCAATGTCGCCACCTATTGCTTTATGGTTACCAAAGATAACAGCATTATAACGCGATATATCTCCTAGACCTTCTAAGGTAGTCGTGGATCCATATGCTTCTTTTGGTACATATACGACAAAACTTACACTTAACATTAACAAAACAATAAAATGAATACTTACCAGCTTTAATCGTAGCCTCAATTCCTTTGTTCCCACCTTTACCGTTTTTTTCTATAGTCGAATAAAATGAATTTTTATTAATGATGATTTACTTCATCCCCTATATACCGTCTTTACTTATCTTTGAATTTCCGGTCCCACTTCCCATTAATGCAGGATAAATACATTCTATCGAGTTAACTTTTTCTTATAAATTACGACTAGAAGCACACATAACAATAGGATTGTAACTATTACAGTCCACTTATTAAATATAAATATCTCTGTACTCACTTTTTGTTTTTCTTTCTCGTTTAACTCCACACGCTCACCTCGAACTAGCAATCTATTGGTGTTTACTCCATAAGGCGTACACGTAATTAAAGTTGTATAATCTTTATTTTCTACAATTTGTAGATCGTCCGTTTCATGTGGTGACACTACTTTAATTTGATTTACTTTATAAGCAAGAACTTTGTCTAAAGAATGAATAAAAAAAAGATCTCCTTCACTCAACTTATCTAAATCTGTAAATAATTTTGCTGATGGTAAACCACGATGCCCTGTTAAAATAGTGTGGGTATTTTCTCCACCTACCGGGAGCGAAGAAAAATCTAAATGACCTATCCCGCGGCTCAATACTTCCTCAGAGGTCCCTTGATAGATTGGCAGTTTTATATTAATTTTCGATATTTCAATATACCCCATTACATCTCCTAAATTTAACGCATCAGCATACGCTTGATGATTACTTTTTTTTTCAGAAAATGGATCTGTAAATGTTTTCATGGAAGTTTGAACTTGTTTATTATATTCGGCTGCTTCTTTTTCCCTACGTTCGACTTCTTTCTTTTGTAGCGCTTTAATCTTCTTATCGTAAGAGCTAATCTCAGAATAATGTGCACGGGTCGCCAACCAATTACTAATAGTAGGATATAAAAAAATACCTAATCCAAATAAAAAAATACCCCCCAAAACAAGATTTCGTTTCATATTTCCACCTCTGTATATGCTTAAATATCGAAAAGAGGAAAGCATTTTGCTTCTCCCCTTTTCATATAGTTACATGTTCCTAAAATCTTAATTTCTAGCAAATTTTTTTCTAAAGAAAACAAGTGCCGCTGTAAGCATTAAAGTAAGGCCTATTACAGTAAAAAGAGTCGTTCCTATACCACCCGTTACCGGAAGAATCCATCCACTTTTATTATTTTCTATCGTTAATTTAACCGTTTGATTATTTTCGCTAATCTTTACATCAATAGGGTCTTTTAATAATTGATAAGAAGCTTTTGTACCATCTTCTTTTGTATATGTCGGTGCTTTCGTTTCAAAAATTTGATAATCTCCATATGGAATGTTAGACCATTTAATAACACCATGCTCATCAGATACACCTGTTACTTCTTTTCCTGCTACGACAACTATTTTTCCATTATGATCTTTAAGTACAAACTCTGCACCTTTTAATTTATTCTTATTAGCACCATCAATTTTTGTTAACTCAATTATTCCAGTTGTTGGAACAACAACTACAGGTTTAGACTCCTTTTCTCCCATTACATCATTTTTATTTGTAAAATCAATTTTTGCTGTATTTAAAATTTCCGAACCAGATGGTACCCCTTCTTTTACTTGGGATTTAATTTGCAAATGAAATTCTTTTTTACCATCTAATTTTGTGAAATCTTTTACTGTAGCTGTTACTTTTTGACCTTCTATAGCTAGCTCAACAAAGTTTGCATTTACTTCTGCTCCATCAATTTTCACGATTGGCTTTCCTTGAATCACTAAACGATTGTCCAAAGTATCTGTTACCACATATTTTTTGTATTCCTTAATGTCTTCAGGAATTAATGTTTTAATATCATAATTATAATTAGTTAGCGGATTTATTGGTAACGCTTCCAATTTTGCGTTAATCTTTTTATCAATAGTTGCTTCTTCATAGTTTTTCACTTCTAATTTAACTACTGTACCAGAAGTAATAGTTCCATCTTCATTAATTGTTCCGGAATTCTTAACAAAAAACTCACGTTTAGTTGGATCTATTACGTAGCCCTTCGGAGCTTTTGTTTCTTGGAAATAGTATTCACCATACTCCAATCCTTGCACGCGAATATGACCATTAGCATCTGTTACTAACTCTTTTTTCACTTCTGTACCATCTTTTTTAAATAAAGAGAATACTGCACCTGCTAATACTTTTTCATTTACACCAGTTTTTACTAAATCCACTGCACCACGTTTAATCTCATTTTTGGGATACATGTGAACATCATAGTTTAGCACCTTACCCTCTTTATTCGTTAATGGGATATCCACTGTATACGTATTGGGGTTTAGATTAACATGTGGAGGTCCTGCCACTTCTTTCACCTCATAACGTCCTAGCGGAAGATCTTTTAATACAGCTTGTCCGTTATCATCTGTTACTACTTGATTTGGAGTGGCTCCCATTACAGGTTTCACGTCTTCTTTTACGATTTTCCCATCGTTTGAAATTTTTTCAAAAGAAGCAACCCTTTTCACTTCAAACGTTACACCTTTTAATGGTTTCACATCTTTTGGCACCTCTTGATTTGCAGAACCATTACCTTCTAGTCCCTGCGCTCCATCTTTTTCTTGTTCATACTTATGAATCGTTAAAGTACCTTTAGATGGTGAGTCTGCCTTTACTAATACACTAGACCATGTAGAAAATGTTAAGAATAACACTAAAAGCACACTAAATATTTTTTTCATTTCTCTTATCCCCTTTACTACTTCTATCATTTTAAAAATTTCTTTATTACTATTACCTTCTTACAAGCAATAGTGTGCCAAGTATCAGATTTAAACCAATAACATAAAACATAGTCGTCCAACAATCCATTGTTTACAATCACTTATTCACTTTTCTTATCTTCTATTATTACGTTGTCTCTCTGCATGATATATGTAATTTTCTCCCCTGAATTACCCTCATATCTCTACTTCAAGACTTATTACATTGTTACATAATAGCTTTCACTGCTAATTTCGACTAATCACTTACTGTCAATCCATTCATTTCTCCCTTCCTATCCCTATTTAAAATCCAATCTTAATCCTTTTTTGATACATATAAGTAATAACCAACAAATAAGTGTGACGATTCATATTTTACGCTACTGTCCAAAACTATTACCTGTATATTCAAATAATATGTGCTATTCATGTTAAATTATGGTATTATTCTTAGAAGTTTATAACTTTTATTTATATTTTTTATTGATAAAGATTTTCCGTTTCTACTTATGAAAAAAGGAATATATAATTATTCAACTATCACGCATAACTGTAAGGAGGAAGAATATGACTAAAAAGCTCAGTCTAGTTGAGATAGAGTACATTTGCAATATGTTTTTCCAATCTTTCGAAATTCCAGTTTGTTTTTTAGATTGTAACAACAATATTCTTTTAAAATTTAAATCAAAAAATGCTTCACATTCGTTGTATACATCAAAAATAGAACAGTTACATATGCTTTTTCAAAGAAATGATACATATAATTCTCCCATCTTCAGAACTCACGAACATCTAGGGCACTTCATTTTAATTCACATAAAGAGTGATTATATGGTGAACGGTACTATTATTATTGGGCCCATGGCACATGTAAATTTTTCTACAAGTAAAGTGGATAGTAACCTTAATTTTATTCCGAATTATAAAAGAACAAGAGACCGTTATTTTTCATTGTCAGTGAAAGATCAAAATTTCTTTGTAAATATAGCAATATTGTTTTATAACATTCTCTATAAAAAAAATTCAGATGTAAGCACCTTTTCAAATAACAGTGACTCAGTTCATATAAGTCATAGCAGAATCTTAAACGAAGATGTATATATTTCAATGCAAAAAGACGAATCCATTTATCATAATTTATATATAGAGCAGCAACTACTTAGATCTATAGAAAACGGCGATAAAGAAACCGTACTCAAATATTATTACGAATTCCAACAAGAGACTCTTTCATCTTTATCTTCATTCCATCAATTAAGACGTCATAAAAACATTTGTATTTCATTCATCACGCTCGCTACTAGATATGCGATAAAAGGGGGACTTCCATCTGGGATTGCTTACAAAATTTATGATTTACATATTCAAAGAACAGAAGATTTAAAAGACAAAGAATCTGTTTGGGATTTATTAAAAAATGCTTTTTGCACCTTTGCAGACCGTGTAAAGGCACAAAAAACACAGCAACATTCACAGACTATTGCTATTTGCAAAAACTATATTTTTAAAAATATTTACAATCCAATATCTGTTAAACAACTTGCTAAATTTGCAAATGTGAATTCAGATTATTTATCTATATTATTTAAAAAAGAGGTCGGTATTTCATTAATTGAGTACATTCAACGTGAACGAGTCGAAGAAGCAAAGAAATTATTAACTTTCACCACCTATCCCTTATCAGACATATGCGCTTCGCTTAATTTTAGCGATCAAAGTTATTTCACTAAAATTTTCAAAAAATTCACCAATGAAACACCTGGTAAATATCGAAAATCTCATGTTGTCATTTAGAGTGAAACTTCCATTAAAACAAAATGTTTTCAGTAACTCATCAATGGCAGATTAGAAGCACTCCCAGATTCATGAACTATAGGATTTATGCTTTTTCCAAACCAAAAAACACGTTACTATTCTTTTATTTTAATGAGAATAGTAACGTGTTTTTTATGTAATGTAGTTTTGTAGACAGAACATGATCCAACTACAAATTTTTATAGAAGCCAAATGCACCGCTTAACTACTAAAATCTTATTAAGTAAAAAATCCATATTTTGTTTTACTTACTTTCTACTTTATTTCTTCTGAATAATGAACTCTTTTCTTCAAACGAATAATCCCTACTATTATTTTTGTATCTTTCTAAATTTGCGAACAAAAGTGAGTACTGTGCCTGTAATAATCATCAATATGCCGATTGCTGCACTGTTATTTGTACTTACACCCGTCTTTGGAAGCTCCTTATATGTATACTCTTTTTTATCGCTATTACTGTTGTTTGAGATATTACTCTTATTTGCCTTATTAGCAAGGCCATTAGCTTTGCTAGTTTCTTTATCTTTCACTAATACTTTTTGTTTTGTATTTACGTCATTACCCATGGAATCTTTGACACTATATATTATTTCATAAGTACCAGCTTTAGTTGTATCTATAGTTCCTTCATACGCTACTTTAGAAGTAAGGTCACCGTCCTCTTTATCAGTAGCTGATACCCCTACCAACGGATCAAATTGATCACCCTCAGTAATTGAAGTTGTAGCAGGTACTTTTAGTATTGGTTTTTCATTTGTAACTTCTTCTCTAACTTTAACCGTTACAGTTTGTTTCGCCGTTACTTCATGACCTTTAGAATCTGTAACCGTGTACGTTAATACGTAAGTACCGACTTTAGATGTATCTACTCCACCATCAACTTTTACTTTAGAAGTAAGATCGCCGTCTTCTTTATCAATAGCTTTTACTTTTATCATTGGATCGAATGAATCTCCTACATGCATTGTCGCTCCAACAGGCACTGTTAATTTAGGTTCTAAATCTAATATTTCTCCATTTCCCTCTACAATTACAGTCTGTCTAGCCGTTGTAGTTCTCCCTTGGGAATCAACAACCAAGTATTCCACAATGTATGTACCTGGTTTTGAAGTATCTACATCGCCTTTATGCTTTACTTTATTTGTTAAATCACCATCTTCTTTATCAACAGCTTTTACATTTCTCATTGGATCAAACGTATCACCTACACGTAGTGTAATGGTAAACGGCACAGTTAACTCTGGAGCTTGATTTTCTGCTGTTTTTTCGTTTTCTTTCACTGTTCCTGGAATTTTTGCCGCATCAAAAGCATTTTGGACTGCTTGAACTTCAATTGAGTTCGTTCCATATTTATTAGTTGCAACTTTAAGGCATGCCAATTTCAATTCAGAGAAATTAGAAGTCATGTTCAATTCATCAGTATTTGCATAATAGAAAATATCAAACATTTTATCTTCACCAATACCATTTATATTTACACCGTTATGAGTACCGCCTTGTGCAATTAAATACGCAACTTTATTAATAATACTTGAGTTAAAATGAACGCCTCCATAATCCTCTCCATTTAAATCATTATATTTACTATAATCATCGGGATACGGTAGTCCTTCTGAAAAATTAATTGCAGTTGGATTTTTCATATTACGAAAAGTCGATCCAGTTTGTTCTCCTATTGTCCAGTTAAATTCCCCATTATTTATGTATTTCTCTATAGCCGTTCCCATAATATCCGATAATGCCTCGTTAATTGCCCCAGATTCTCCTGAAAATTCAAGGTTAGATTCACTTGATGTAACTGCATGTGTAAATTCATGACCGGCTATATCGAACGCTTTTACCATAGGATCTCCATATAAAAGCATACTAATGTTATTAATATTAGTACTAAATGCATTCTCCCAATTTTCAGGATCATTTGTTCCTCCAGAATCCCATGCATGTACCACTGAAACTACTTTTTTTCCTTTATTATCAAAACTATTACGCTTATATTTTTCTTTATAAAAATCATATACCTTTGTTGCTAAGAAATGAGCGCTTACCGCCTTTGGATCATTAAATGTTGTTGAAGCGCTAGTTGCTAGTATGCCAGGATAATAACTTTCTTCATTTGTAATATCTCTATAATTTACATCATATGTCTCAATTCCTTGCCCTCTTGTGTAATCAGCAAGCGCATAATTCCCACTGGTCTGTTTAGAAATACCAAATGTACGAGTTACGCCTAAATCATCTTTTCCTGTTCCAGTTAATGATGTGAAATTGCTAGTTTTATTTTCCTTAACGGATTCAACATACTCTTCACTTATTTTCAAACTTGATTCTTGTACCATATCTTTTAACATATCGCCATTATGAGCATTCACTAAATAAGTTCCAGATACATAATTTGGTGTTGTAGCAGCAAATGTAACTTGATATGCATTGCTAGCCTGCCCATGATTTTCATCAACAAAAATAACCGCCTTAACTTCTGGTTCAGAAATAAATTTAATGTCGTTTCCGTACTTTTTATAAATATATTGTTTCGCTTCTTCTTTTGATAAATTAATAGGTTTCTTTAAATCTTCTTGTGTTAAATTTTGTGCGCTAGCTCCTGAAATGCTTTTAATAATACCTTTTTTATCTACGTGAGCAGTCAACTGGTGGCCATACACTTCTTTTCCTTCATATATTTGTTGCATGCGCACAAGTGTAGTTCCATCATAAGAACCACGTTTTTGAAGAACCTTGTAATCTACTCCTGTTTCTGCACTAACTTGTTTTGGAGACAAAGCA
Source organism: Bacillus sp. FAU20 (assembly GCF_056033865.1). NCBI lineage: Bacteria > Bacillati > Bacillota > Bacilli > Caryophanales > Bacillaceae > Bacillus > Bacillus sp. FAU20. The sequence continues at coordinate 698,091 of NZ_JBVYHY010000026.1, read as the reverse complement.
TGCTCTGTATTTTCCTTAAGTGCATCTTTCACTACATTCTCTGGCGCCTTTTTTGATGGTTGTGTAAGATCACCTGTACGGAACGAATCCTCTTGAATTTCAACTTGCATTTGACCAGGTTCCTCTGCATGACCTACTCCATATGGTGTTACACTTGTTAAAACGAATCCTGTTGTTAATGCAACTATAGCTATTTCTTTTTTATTTCCCATGATATTTACCTCGTATAAATTTCTATTATTTATATGAAACTGCTAAAATGTATACAATCTATTCCTAACATAAAAAGATGACTTTTGTAATCTACAAAAGCCACCTCTTCAATATGTAATATCCCTAAAATGTTTTTAATACATAATTTCTATACAAAAAAGAAAAAAGCATTCATTAACGAGCATTTTGCAATACTTTTATTAGGTCATTTATATTTTCAACTTTCTGCTGAAACTGATCAAGTCTGCTATGTAGCAATGAAGGATTTTTATCTTCAGTTGAAATAACTTGTTTTAATTCATTTTCTAATTTATCATACATATCAAAGAAATTATCAAATTCTACACTTACAAGTTCTTCATTTTCACGATAGAATCTTTTTGCTTCTATATAAGTCATATATGATTTATTTAAAAATCCTAATGAAATTAAATATTTAGAAGTGTTTTCTTGATAAATAGCAATATCACATGCTATTTTAATATCAGAATAAGTCTTTTGAACGAGACAATGCAATTCAAAAATCTTAAACTTTAATCCATTATTCATTTCATCCCCTCCCATCGTATCTATTCTACATAAAATTAGAATATTATACAAAGAAAATTATTAGCATAAAATTGACAATTAAAAAAATAACTTAAGGATAAACAAAATCCCTCTCATTACAAATTATAATTGCGGAGCATTTACCAACATAACGGCTAAATAAAAAACGAAAAGAATAAATCTTTCCGCTCTTAGAGTAATAAATACATTTCATATTGCGCTAAAGAATTCTTTTCAAATCCACATTTCTTTAAAAAACCCTCCAATAAATTATTGTTAGGAAACCCAATTGATAAACTTGATAAATTTAATTCTTCTCTTGCTACTTGTAATAATTTCATCCCAACACCAATATTTCTATAACCTTTGTCTACGAAAATAAAACTAATTTTACCTCGTTCATTTACGCATAGAGAGCCTTTTAAGTCATTATCGACATATACTAAATCAATATTTACATCACTACACCTTTTATATTGAATCATATAAAATTGCCCTCCAATTGCTTGTATTAAACTAAACATGTACCCATATAATATATTCCATCTATTATAAATTTCAGCTCTTTATTTGAAATGAACGGACATTTCCCTACATATAACTCACTCTTAATTTGTTTTATAACAAACTATCTATTATTTACTACATTAATCTCATAAACACGTAAAAAAGCAATTAAATGCTCACATGCTCTTTCACATGCTAGCATTTTAAAGATTTTTTGTTCTTCTTTCGTTTTATCATTTGCTTGATCTGAAGCAGCTTTTAAACAGAGAAATGGTTTTTTATTTATTTGGCATACATAGGCGAAAGCTGCTAATTCTTGATCAACTGCTAATGCTCCATATACGGTATGGAGTAAATATCTCATTTCCGAACTACGAATACGTTGATCTCCTGATAAAAATGTACCGAAATGGATCGGATCATACGATCGTATTTTTTTTATTCTTCTTACAAGTGATTTTGTTGTTTCAATAGGTGCTGTTCTACCGTTATATAAATTAAAAACATCTTCCCCTGAACCAGCAGCAGTAACATCATGTTGTATTGCGTTTAGTGCGACTACAATATGACCGTTTTTCACTTTGTTTGATAAACTTCCGCATATTCCTGTCATAAACAACTCATCTGGCTGAAACTCACTAATTAACAATTGTACACAACTAGCGCAGCTTACTTTACCAACACCAGTAACAACTGATATAATTTCCAGCTCATTAATAGTATGAAAATGAAATTCCCAAGCAGCTCTTTTTTCAACACGTTCACTTGGATAATGTTGATGCAAATACGTCAGTTCTGGTTCCCATGCAGATACAATTGCAATACGTTTCATTACACGCTTCACTTCCCCTATTGTCATTTAAATAAGTTATCTATACTTTCTCGTTCATAATCTGGAATCCATTCTTTGTATTTCTTATATAAATCTCGTATTATTTCTTTATTCTTCGCAATTACTTCACATCCTCTATCATCATACATAAACATGACAATATCTTTCGTTGCATTTATGAGAAATACATCTGGATAAGAAATTTCTTTTTTTTCGTCCAAATCGAGGATATAGATCAAAGAAATCCTCATGATTAACAACTTGTATAAGCGATTCATATTTAATATGTTCCGCAAGGCATTGTAAAGAAAAATGATATGTACAATATAAATCTGCTTCTTCATCTTCAAATAAAAACGGTAACGTTTCTATCTTATATGAAATCTTAAATCTCTTTTCTTAATATATTTATTGTATACATTTATTTTCTGTGGAGTTTTTATATTTTCCTTTTTAAATCTATAAACATTTGTCACTACAAACACTACATCTTCTTTTGAAAATATGTCTTCAAATAAGAATTTATTATATGTATATAGTTGAGAAAAGTATTCCGTATTTAAATTGTCGGTTCCTTCTACAATTTGATATTTATCTTTTCCAAAATCAAAATGTAAATGATTTTCCCATTAAGAATATAAATAGGGTACTAATGTAACTCCTGGAAATGTTTGATTCATATATTCTTTTAATTGCATTTCCTTGTCCTTTCTACTGTACAATTCCTTTTAAATCCCAATATGCTTCTTCTAGCCATGGATGTATAACTTTCAATATATCTTTCCTTTCCCACAAATATGAAATATATACAAAAGCTGCTTTTTCCAAAGATTTTCCCAATCCTTTTTTTATTTCTATTAAATATGGTGGTGTCCCTTTTTGATCCCATTCTATTTTATCTGCAACAAATAATACTAAATCCATCTTCGTTGCATGTTTACGCAACGTTGTGTGGCAACAAATTGCATTTAAAATCTCTTCATCTTCTACTTTAAATATTTCTTTTGCGATTACTCTCGATAGTTTTTGATGAATGATCATAGGAAACTTTCTTTCTGCTTCCACTATTTCTATCCCAAATTCTTCAGCAACTGCAATCCGCTCCTCGTTCGGAAAAATGCCACTAATATCATGTAAATATCCTGCAATTGCTGCTTTTTCTTTATCTACGTGAAACTTTTCTGCAATCTTTTTTGCCACATTTGCCACACAAATTGAATGTTTATATGTAAACTCTTTATTATATTTTAGTAAAAAAACTTGAATATCATTTTCTATTTTTCCCGTTGCAGTAAATGAATATATATCGTCATACAGCATAACAAATCCCCCTCACAACTAACTTTCAGTATAATATAGAATATAAATATCCTCGTTATTTTATATTCGTTATTAATCTTTTTACTCCTTTTTAATACGTTACATGAAATTTTATACAGAATCGTCACTACAAGTACATAAATGTTTGATATTATAGTAGTGTTGATGATTTGTAAGGAAAGGAACTACACAATGAATAAAAACATATTAATTATTGATGATGATAAAGAAATTGTTGAATTACTTGCTGTTTATTTGCGAAATGAAGGCTATAACATTTATAAAGCTTATGATGGCGATGAAGCATTGCAAAAGGTTTCTACATATGAAGTTGACCTTATGATTTTGGATATTATGATGCCAAAGCGAAACGGATTAGAAGTTTGTCAGGAAGTGCGTGAAAATAATACTGTACCAATTCTAATGCTTAGTGCAAAAGCAGAAGATATGGATAAAATATTAGGTCTTATGACAGGTGCCGATGATTATATGATCAAGCCATTCAATCCATTAGAATTAGTAGCAAGAGTGAAAGCTTTATTACGAAGATCCTCTTTCCAAAACGCTACTTCGCAAAAGAATGAAGATGGTATTATTCGTATTCGCTCTGTTGAAATACACAAACATAATCATACTGTTAAAGTAAATGGAGAGTATATTAAATTAACCTCTATTGAGTTCGATATTTTATATTTACTTGCAAGTAATACAGGAAGAGTATTTAGTTCAGAAGAAATTTTTGAACGCGTTTGGAATGAAGATGGTTACGGTTCAAATAAGACTGTAATGGTTCATATTAGCAACTTACGGGATAAACTTGAAACAGTAATAAATGGAGAAAAATTTATTCACACTGTTTGGGGAGTTGGCTATAAAATTGAGAAATGAAGCATTTGATATATTAAAAGATATCCCTAAATGGAAACTTATTTTTTGGCTCTTATTAGCTATCACACTCACGCCTATTACTGAGTTAATTATTTATCGCCTCGTTACGAGTGTAATTGAGAGTTCACTTACTCTAACTGAACTTGGTAAAGAATTCATTCGAATTTTTGGTTATGAAAAGTATAAAGGGATTAAAGAATCGTTATGGATGATGATTGTATCTTATTTGTTTTTATTTTCTATTTTTTCATCCTATCTTTACATTTTTTATCTTCACGAGAAAAAACTTTATTATGAAACTTGTATTAAAAAAATGATAGAAGAAATTCGTTATATTGCAAATGGAAACTTCAATCATAAAGTTTCTATTGTAAATCATAATTATCTAGAAGAATTAGCAATCGGGGTCAATGAAATTGTTGAACAATTAAAAGTCTCCATTGATGAAGAAAGACAAGCGGAACAAGCAAAAAGTGAACTTATTACAAATGTATCACATGACTTACGCACTCCCCTTACTTCTATAGTTGGATACGTAAATTTAATCCATCATGATAATTATAGAGATGAAGTAGAATTGCGATACTATATTCAAGTCATTTACGATAAAGTAACTCGTCTTAATGCATTAATGAATGACTTGTTCGAATATACACGTGTTCAAAATAAAGAGTTAAGCTTGTATTCTGTCCCTATTGACATAGTAGAGTTACTTGGGCAATTAACTGTTCAATTCCGTATACAATTTCAAGAAGCAAATATAGAATGTCGACCTTCTTTCCCATCTCAAAAGCTCATGGTATTAGCTGATGGTGAAAAATTAGTGCGTGTGTTTGAAAATCTTATTATAAACGCTATCGCTTATGGAAGCGAAGGTCGCTATATTGACCTTACTGCTTATGAAAGCAATAATATGATTACAATTGATATAACAAATTACGGACAACCTATTCCTAGTACGGATTTACCTCATATTTTTGAACGTTTTTATCGCGTTGAGAAATCTCGCTCTACAAACACTGGTGGATCTGGACTTGGATTAGCTATTGCAAAAAGTATAGTCGAATTGCATAAAGGAACAATTGAAGTATATAGTGATGATGAAAAAACAACATTCACTGTAAAACTACTCCCATACAAATGTTAATATTATAAATAAAAAGTTCAATTTCTTATCATACAAGAAATTGAACTTTTTCCATTAACACCCAAAATTTAATAATCCTTTATAATTCTTTAGAAATTCTTTACCTTTTCTTTCTTCCTAATTAAGCATTCCTTTTTACAATACTAGTATTGATGTCATAATAGGAGGATCGCTTATGCAATTCTTAAAGAAATTCGCTATTTTATTATTATCTTTTTTTATTACTGCACTTATCGTTTTATATTTTTATCTTTATGTAAATGGTCCCATTATTCAAGCTAAATCAGCTATTTTAATAAATGCTAATTCAGGTGAAATTGTTTATAAAAAAAATGAAGAAACTCCAGTACAATCAGCTGCTTTATCTAAATTAATGACAGAATATATCGTATTGGAGCAACTAAATGATAGAAAAATACAGTTAGATGACTTCGTACAAATAAGTAACGAAGTTTCCCGAGTAGAAACAAGCCCTATACAAGTAACATCGAATGATAAAACAACGGTTCGTGATTTACTTCATGCATTGCTACTGGCAGGGAATAATCGTTCTGCACTCGCTCTAGCAGAACACATTGCTGGAAATGAAGATAACTTTACAATATTAATGAATAAAAAAGCAAAAGAACTAAAGTTATTACAACCATCTCCATTTCTAAACTCTACTGGAATTAATAATGATACAAATAAACAATCAACTACAACAGCAATAGATGCAGCTAAACTAGCAGCACGATTAGTAAAAGATTTTCCAGATGTATTGAATATTACGAAACTAACCTCTTACCAATTTACCTTCAAAGATTCCCAGGTTTTCAATACGAATAAAATGATATATTCCCTTAATGAAAACATTAAACTTCAAGGTGTTGATGGCTTACAAACTAGTTTTTCAACTAACGGTAATTATAGTTTTGTCAGTACAGCAAAACTAGGAGACACTAGACTAATTTCAGTAATATTAGATGCAGATGAAGAAAACATTTCATTTATTGAAACAAAAAAGTTACTACAGTATGGTTTTGATCCTTCCTCGTGCTCTGCACTCCAAGCGTTTAAAGATGCTGTTACATCTTGGGCAGTTTTGCTTCAGTTTAAAAATTTGATCATACAAACATTATTGGTTTTCTTTATAATTACAATTTTAATGTTTTTACATATACGTCAAAAAAAATCCGAAGATTTCAATTAAGAAATCTTCTTATATATAAAAACCGACTTGCGTTTGAGATGCAAGTCGGTTTTTAATTCTATCATCCTCGTCCAATCAAATTTGCTGAAACAAATTGCTAGTTTAACTCCCTCGCCCATATAGATAGCTGACCAATATGATGAATTTCATATCCCATTACATGTCTTAAAACCTATGTTTTTTGAGGCATACATCCATCTCTGCTTCCTTTCGTTGTATTCGTTTGTTTAGTTTAAATGGGTTAATCTATTAATTCTATTAAATCCAACAATTGAACTATTACATTTTAAAGTTCCATTCATATACTATAGTAGATTACTAGAAAGGAGGCTTAACTATGGATAGTTGCGTTGTATTTGTAAACGGACAACCTTTTTTAGTTCTTTCAGTAGCTGGTATTGAAATTGCTAGATTAGAGATTTCCCTTCAAGTAGCATTAGCTCTAAGAGTGCTTGGGATACCAATCTGTGATTAATTACCAAATTAAAAGAAAAAGAGGGCATTAGCCCTCTTTTTTTATTTTCTTCTCACCTTTTCTTAACAACAAACAAAATTCAAATTTAATTAATTATAAAAAATTAAAGTATATGAACGTTACATGAAACACTTGCTAAGATAGCTGTCCTTCACACTATTTATTTCGCGACATTATATAATCAAAGCACACAATGATTAACTCTTTATACGGCTTATTTTAAGTGTGCTAGCCAATACTTTTACTTGTATGTTCTATACACTCATTCTCTACGGTATACTGATACCAACTTATATTTTTTGATGAGGGCTCATTTCCCTATATCCCTCTTTATTCCCATGCACTTTTTTCTCAAATCCAAGCTAAATAATCTATATTGTTATCTTTTAAACTCGCCTCACTATCCGATTATATTAATAACCTATCACCTGGTAACCATTATCTAATTTATCTTCAATTGGATGGTCCATCATTTATACTTACGGATTGGCTTTCCCGTATCTATTGTGCATGGACATTAGGTTTTCTAGCATCTAGCTCATTTCTTTAAAAGTGTAGGGTTTTTCGTCTATTATTAAATGAATAATGTTTGGAAGGGTGATGTAATATGACAGAAATTAAAGTAGGGCTTACACAATTTTTAGACTTCACACTGAAAGGTAGTACAGCTAAAACAACCTTTATAAAAAATCTAAAATCCCAACCTGAATATCAACCAGCTTTTGATTACTGGAAACAATTACGAGAAACTGTTATTAAATTTCATCAAAACAAACTACCTTTTGAATGTTTTGAAACATTAGTACAAACGGTTGATCAGAAAAAAAAACAAAACTACATTGATGTCATAAAGCAATACAAAAAATTCATTAAAAATAAAGAAATCTCTTGGTTTGATCCAGGTAAATCATATTGGAAATCAGATGATTTAATCGTCCGTTCATCGCCTGAACTTGGCTTATTCATTAATAATGAGCCACATCTTATCAAACTGTTTTTTAAAGGAAAAAAAGAGCGAATTGATAAATACAACATTAACTCGACACTTACACTATTAAATGAATCAACATTTTCAAATGAACGAAACGATGTGAATTATACGGTACTTAACATCCAAAAGAACAGAATGTATACGAATAACTCTATTAATAATAATTATTTAGTAGCGCTTAAATCAGAAGCTAACCAGTTTTGTTATATATGGAATAATCTGTAAAGTTTACTATTCATCCCTTTCAATACCTTGTTGATGCATACTTTAGTTACAATTTTTACAGATTCATTCAGTTTCGTTTAATTAGGGCTCGTCCTCTTATTCCTCAGAAACAATGCAGGTGGGCCTTTTTCAAAAATGGTTTCTTTCTCAGTTTTAATATACTAGCTCTCCCCTGAAACAGCTGCAACTGAAATAATTTTTGTTTTATTATCCACTATATCCACCAACCCCCTTTTGTTAACATAATATAATTATAAATCACTATTGTTACTACTTCTTCCATTCATATTCTAACATACTCATTTCCCATAAATTCCAATACGTTTCCCCTACTTTTTTCGACTCTCTTAATAATCCTTCTTTTACAAATCCTATTTTTTCGTAACATGAAATAGCCGACGTATTAAAATCATAAACACCAAGAGTTACTCTATGTAGTTTTAATTTGTCAAAAGCAATATGAAGTACTTCTTTCATCATATGTTTTCCTATAGAACGTCCTCTCATCTTCGTATTACCAACTAATACTTTTCCAATTCTAGCGGACTTGTTAATATTATCTATTTGCCCAAGCGAAATATGACCAATAACGTCTGAAGTCTCTTCATCTACCACTTTGAAAGCGAATGTATTTGCACTTTCTATATACTTCTCTAATTGCTGTTCGTCTAAAGGAAATGTGAAGGCATTACCTGACCATTGTATTAGAAATTCTTCGGAATTAATCCAATTTATTAATTGTTTAAAATCAGATTTTTTAAAGGTTTCTAGTTTAATCACTTCCTTGCTCCTTTCGTACATCATGCTTTATAACCTCAAACTTATTTCTATATAAAGAATATATTCTCCTTTTATATGAAATTAAAATAAAGCCATTCATGTGAATGGCTTTACAAAAAAGCAACATAATTATGCTTTGTTTGCTACATCAATACCATTAAAATCAAAGTCAGCAGTAACCGTTGTAACAGGTGGGAAAATTGCTTCAATTTTGCAAATGGAAATAATTACTGCAACCGATCCAGGAATAGCCGCAAGCCTAACTACATCACAACTTACAGACGAGACAGTACCTACATAAGTACGTCCCTCTGTATTAATTTGAACTGTTCGATTAATTAATTTCTTAAGTTCATCTCTAATTCCTTGTACACAAGAATTATCACATTTCTCATGCTGTTCTTTTTTACACTCTTCGAATACTTCCCAACAATCATCTTGTTTACATGTACATTTCTTTTTACAATTATTAAATCGAGAACCCAATACCTCACCTCCTAATCCTTTCTATTAGTAAAGTATGTCCATTAGCTTAAAAGGGTACGAGGCAAACACATAAAAAGAAAAAAACAAACAATTGTACCAAACTTTCTTTTCATTATTCATTATAAAAACAGACCTGCCCTAATTAAAAGCTTGTTTAATTAGGGCAGGTGAGTTTAGTCCTACTTCATTTAATGTTTAGACACCACTTTTTAAAATAAATCTTTTTTCTTTTAAATAAGACGCCTCTTAAAAACACACTAGATTTTCCCATTAACTCATATATACATAGACTTTATTCATGGATTTTTCCTTTGTTATCGTAAAATATACATTTTAAAAAACGTACTCGAAAATAAGATATTATTTGTAATCAGAACATTTTCTTCAACAAATGTTTATTGAAAAATACCATAACTAGTAGTAGTTCCCTCCACTATCTCTTAAAAATTAGCATAGTTTGTATGAACTCTATACCGAGTAGAAAACACTCTATCATATAAAAATAAAATAGTAGGTTAATAAACAAGCCATTTTTTTATTAAAACATAGAATAATATGAACACTATTGAAAGGAGGTAGAAATGAATGTCCTGGAAAAATGATTGCTGGAGTTCTCAGAAAAAGCATTGTAATGATGATTGGTGGAAATCTAAAGAAAAGTGTCATTGTGATGACGATTGGAGTTCTCAGGAAAAACATTGTAATGATGATTGGTGGAAATCTAAAGAAAAGTGTCATCGTGATGATGATTGGAGTTCTAAACGAAATAAGTGTCGTTGTAAATGTTTCTTTATTTGTTGCCATTGTAAAAGAAAAAATTGGTAATATTTTTAATGTCAACTTAAAGGAAAGAATATGTCTTTTGGAACCAATCAGACTTTTCCGGAAAGTTGATCCCTCACCTACTTCCTTGCTTTCGCTGAATTTTTAGGTGGGGGCATTACTGCCTGACAAATAGCGAGATAAATACTAGAATGTAATATATAAAAAGCTGACTGAGTATAGTCAGCTTTTTATATATGAACACGTAAAGGTTTAAACAGACATATAAGCAGTCACGCTTTGTCATCACCTTGTTGTTGTAAAATAGTATTTCTCCATTGAATAGACATTCCATAATATCGTATTTTGATTAAAACTAAAAAACATACTTAACACTAATAGTAAAATTTTTCTTCTTCATCAAATTCACTTTTTTCTTTTTATAAACATAAAAAAGGAGCTCTATTTATATAGAGCTCCTTTCTAATTTTATAATTTACTAGACTGTAACCCCTGAATAAACGGAACTACTTCAGGATTTACAAGTGAAGACAAATCACCTAATTCTTTTCCTAAGTAAGCTGCTTTAATAACACGGCGCATTACTTTAGAGTTACGTGTTTTCGGTAAATCTTCTACAACGTGGATGTCTTTAGGACACAACGCTTTTCCAATATGAGAGTTTACTAAACTCATTAATTCTTTCTTTAACTCTTCTGTGAATGTTACATGATCTCTTAATACTACAAAACAATGACAAACTTCACCTTTTACTTCGTCAGGTACACCAATTGCAGCAGCTTCAATTACATCGTTATGTTTCACAAGAATAGATTCATATTCAGCAGGTCCAATACGTTTACCTGCAATATTTAACGTATCGTCTGAACGCCCTGTGATAATATATTGTTCACCATCGTAAATGACCCAGTCACCGTGGACCCATTTATTTTCAAAACGCGACCAATATGTGTTTACGTAACGTTCATCATCTTCCCAGAAGCTTTTCGTCATACCTACCCAAGGTTTCTCTAAGCATAATTCTCCGACTTCATCTCGAATTGGTTTACCTTGATCATCCAGTACGACAGCTGCCATTCCTGGTAAAGATGCGTTAAAACTAATCGGTGCTATTGGCTTAATAAGAACATTACCGAAAATCCCACCAGAGATTTCAGTTCCACCTGAGTAGTTACAGATTGGGACATTTCCTTTTCCAACTGTTTCAAACAGCCACATCCATGGATTAGGATTCCAAGGTTCTCCTGTTGATGCGAATACTTCCAAACTCTTTAAAGAATGTTTATTGACATACTCATCACCTTTTGCCATTAATGCTCGGATTAACGTTGGCGAAATACCTAAATGAGTAATCTCATATTTATCAACTGTCTCCCATAACCGGTCTGCTTCTGGGAAGTCTGGAACACCTTCGTACATAACCATCGTTGCTCCATTAATGAGTGAACCGAATAATAGAAACGGCCCCATCATCCAGCCCATATCAGTTACCCATAATACACGATCACCTTGTTTAATATTCATTCCAAATCCTGCATCAAAAGCTGCTTTCAAAGGAAATCCTGCATGCGTGTGTACTGTTCCTTTCGGCTTACCAGTCGTTCCTGATGTATAAATGAGCATTAATGGATCATCACTTTGCATTTCCTCTGCATGTATGAATGGTTTTTCTTTTTCTAGCGTACTCCACGAAAAGTCATAGTTATGTGGTGTAAAATCATTTCCTGCATGACGAACGATAACAACTTTTTCAACAGTTGGGCAATGTTCACAAGCTTTATCTACTTCATCTTTTAAAGAAACAATTTTACCTCGGCGTGAAAATCCATCTGCGGTAATAATCATTTTTGAACCTGCCGCTTGCACACGTGTCATAACTGCATCAGACGCAAAGCCTGAGAATATTGGTGAAATAATTGCTCCGATTTTCATTACAGCTAGCATCGCAACAACTGTTTCTGGAATCATTGGCATATAAATTGTTACACGGTCACCTTTCTCAATACCCGCGTGTTTCAAACCATTTGCAACACGGCTTACCCAGTTGTCAAGCTCTTCATATGTAAATGATTTTGAAGTTCCATTTTCCCCTTCGTACTGAAGTGCTGGCTGTATTCTCGTCTCTTCATCCGCAAGCCAGCGGGATAAAGCTGATTCTACAACGTTACATGTTCCGCCATTATACCACTGTGCAAACGGTGTACCATTTTCTAAATCTAACACTTCTGTATAAGGTTTCATCCATTGATAGCCCACTGCTTTTTCTGCCTCTCCCCAAAACCAAGCTGTTTCCTCAATAGATTTATTATAAAAAGTTTCATAGTCTTCATATCCCAATGATTTCATCCAACCATATAAACGTGTTTTTCCCTTGTACTCTTCTGTTGGAAACCAAACTGCTTGTTTCAATGTTTTCCCCTCCTTAACTTTTTGAGCAAGAAAGCCCTAAATAAGGCTTTTAAACTGGATATACAGGATGTTTACGATCCGTGAATACTTGATATTTACTCATATACATTTCGAAACGTCCTTTTAACTCTTCACGTAAATTGTTTGGATGAACAATACCATCAATCACCATCTCTGATGCTAAGTGGTATATATCAATATCTTTCTTATACTCTTCACGTTTTTCAGCAATGAAGCTAGCACGCTCTTCTTCTGGTAAAGCTGCAATTTTATTTGCAAATACAGCATTAACCGCAGCTTCTGGACCCATTACTGCAATAGAGGCTGTCGGTAATGCCAAGCAGCAATCTGGTTCAAATGCTGGACCTGCCATCGCATATAAACCAGCGCCATATGCTTTACGAACAACGATAGAAATCTTAGGTACAGTTGCTTCACTCATTGCAGAAATCATTTTTGCACCGTGGCGAATAATACCGGCACGCTCTACTTTTGTACCAATCATAAATCCAGGTACATCTGCAAGGAATAATAATGGAATATGATATGCATCGCATAAATTAATAAACTTAGCAGCTTTATCAGCTGAATCGTGGAATAATACGCCGCCTTTCATACGAGGTTGATTTGCAATAATACCAACTGGCTTACCATCAATACGTGCTAAGCCTGTAATTAGTTCTTGAGCAAATAATTTTTTCACTTCATAGAAAGAACCTTCATCAATAACTCTATTAATGAGATCTTTCATATTGAAAGGCGCATTTTGATTTTCTGGAATGATTTGTTCTAATGTTTTTTCGAATTGTTTCGGTTCTTGAGGTGTAACCAATGGAGTCTTCTCTAAGTAGTTGTTTGGAAAATATGAAATATATTGTCTTGCTTGTGTAATCGCATCTTCTTCGGTCTTACATAAAACATCTCCGCATCCTGATACAGAGCAATGCATACGAGCTCCGCCCATCTCTTCTAACGTTACCTTCTCACCGATAACCATCTCAGCCATACGAGGAGATCCTAAATACATAGATGCATTTCCTTCTACCATCATTACAACGTCACAAAAGGCTGGAATATACGCACCACCAGCTGCAGAAGGTCCAAATAATAAGCATACTTGAGGAACTTTACCTGATAACTTCACTTGATTATAGAAGATTCTTCCTGCACCGCGGCGCCCTGGGAACATTTCTACTTGATCTGTAATACGCGCTCCAGCAGAGTCGACTAAATAAAATAACGGAACACGTAGTTTTTCAGCTGTTTCTTGAATACGTAAAATCTTTTCAACTGTGCGTGATCCCCATGATCCAGCTTTTACAGTAGAATCATTGGCCATTACACACGCAGTACGACCATGTATTTTACCCGTTGCCGTTACAACGCCGTCCGCAGGTAAGCCTGTTTGTTCACAGTTAGCAAATAATGCATCTTCTACATATTCGCCATTATCAAATAGAAGCGCTAAACGATCTCGAACGAATAATTTTCCTTTTGCTTTATTTTGCTCATGATATTTCGGTGCCCCGCCTTGTTTAATTGTTTCAACTCGTTCTTCAAATGAATTAGATTGTTGTTTTTGGTCTAACATATTTACTCCCCCTTATACATCGGTTTGCGTTTTTCTTTGAATGCCTGTAATCCTTCTATTCGATCTTTCGTATGGATTACACCTTCATACGCTTGTTTTTCCATTTGTAATCCGGTATGTAAATCAACTTGAATACCGTTTGAAATTGCCTCTTTTGCTAATCGAACAGCAATAGGTCCATTACTAGCAATTTTCTCTGCTATTTCAATCGCTTTCTCTTCAAGTAAATTAGCTGGTACAACGAATTCTACTAAACCATATTCTTTAGCTTCTTGCGCTGAAATACGTCTACCTGTATAAATTAATTCTTTCGCTCTACCAACACCAATTAATCTCGGTAAGCGCTGTGTACCACCTGCTCCTGGTATAATTGCAAGTGTCGTTTCAGTAAGACCAAGACTTGCAGTGTCTGAAGCAATTCTAAAATCACAAGCTAAACTTAATTCCGTACCACCACCAAGTGCGATTCCATTTATAGCAGCAATAATTGGCTGTGGTAATTGTTCAACCATTTCCATAGTAGTGCGAATCATACTAACAGCATGGCGAACTTGTTCTTCATTCATGCCAGCACGTTCTTTTAAATCAGCTCCGGCACAAAATGCTTTTTCACCAGCCCCTGTTAAAATAACTACACGAGTATTTGACTCTTCACTTATTTGAGTTAGTATGTTTTGCAACTCTTCTAATAACGCTAAAGATAATGAGTTTGCTTGTCTTTCACGATTTAATGAAATCTTTACAACGTGTGGTGTTACGTAATCAACTGAAATGTTTTGTAATTGTAGCATCTTCTCACCTACTTATCGTTTTATGTTGAAGCGCTCTATACACATGACTCGGTAATTGGATATTTAATTTACTTTGAATAAATTGACTCGCTCTCAATAACTTCTCTTCATCAATATTCGTTTGTACCCCTAACTTATGGAGCATATGAACTAAGTCATCAGTTGCAACATTGCCTGATGCTCCTGGTGCATATGGGCATCCACCAAGACCACCACAAGAACTATCAAATGTTGTAATACCATATTCTAATGACTTAACTACATTCGCCAGAGCCATTCCATACGTATTATGGAAGTGCATTGCAAACTGCGAAGCATCATATTTCTTTAATAAATGTTCTAATACTTGCTCTACTTGTAACGGATTTGCTACACCAATCGTATCACCAAGAGATGCTTCATAAATACCGTATGAAAATAGCTGATTACATAATTCGTCAACTGCTGCGAGACTTATATCCCCTTCATAAGGACATCCAAATACAGTAGAAACATAACCTCTTACCTTTTTCCCTTCGAATAATGCCTGTTTTGTTATATCTTCAATTACAACTAATGCTTCTTTAATCGATTTATTAATATTACTTTTATTATGAGATTCACTTGCTGATAAAAAAACATTCACCTCATCTACATTTTGCAAAAAAGCTCGTTCCAAACCATTTTGGTTCGGAACAAGCGCAGCATATGTAACATTGGGATCCCTTTTCAGCTCAGAAAACACATCATTTGCATCCGCTAATGCTGGTACCCATTTTGGGTGAACGAATGAGGAAACTTCAACATACGACAATCCTGCTTCTGTAAGTAGTTGAATCCATTTTACTTTATCTTTTGTGCCAACAATCTTTTTTTCATTTTGTAAACCATCACGTGGTCCTACTTCTTTAATGACAGCAAAATTAGGTAGTTTCAATTCGCTTCCCCCTATATCTCCCTATTCAATTTCTAATAATACATCTCCTTCATTTACAAAATCGCCTTCTTGCACATTAATTTTCATAACTGTACCGGCTTCCTCTGAAATGATTGGAATTTCCATTTTCATAGATTCCAAAATGACGACATCCTGCTCTTCCTCTACTGTGTCCCCTACTCCTACAACAATCTTCCAAACGTTTCCTGCCATCGATGCGTATACTTTCGTCATCATTTTTCCCCCTTAATATTGTTAAATCTTATTTTTTAACGAGCTGTTTCGTTACAAAACCCGTTGTATAAATACCCTCTTTGAACACTTCGTCTTCCAAAACTTGCAGTAACATTGGAGTGTTCGTTTTAATACCTTCTACTTTTAATTCTTCTAGAGCATCATGTAATTTCGAAATTGCTTCTTCACGAGTCTCGCCATGTGCAATGACTTTCGCAATCATTGGATCATAGAAAGGTGTAATCGTTACATGATTTTCTAAGAAGTGATCAATCCGTACATTTGACGGTAATGTTAAATCTGTAATTTTCCCAGGTGATGGGAAGAATGTTTTCGGATCCTCTGCATAAATACGAGCTTCAATGGCATGACCACTACGTTTTACATCATCCTGAGTAAATGATAGTTTCTCTCCACTTGCGATAAGGAGTTGCTGTTCTACAAGGTCTAATCCCGTAATTTCTTCTGTCACTGGATGCTCTACTTGTAATCTCGTATTCATTTCTAAGAAATAGAAATTTTTCTGATCATCTACAAGAAACTCAACTGTACCTGCATTTGTATAGCCAAGTGCTTTGGCAGCTTGTACAGCAACTTCTCCCATCGCTCTTCGTGTACCTTCATCTAAAAATGGTGAGGGTGCTTCTTCGATTACTTTTTGATTTCGGCGCTGTACCGAACATTCACGCTCCCATAAATACACTGTGTTACCATGTGTATCTGCTAAAAGCTGAATTTCAATATGATGCGCATCTGCTATATATCGCTCTAAATACATTTCTCCGTTACCGAAGAAGTTTTGCGCTCTTGTTTTATTACTTTCAAACGCTTTGGTGAGCGTTTGCTCAGTTTCCATCAACTGCATACCAATGCCTCCGCCGCCTGCGGATGCCTTAAGCATTAATGGATAACCAATTTGTTTTGCAATTTCAATTGCTTCTTCAGCAGTTTCAATATTTGTAGTAATCCCTGGGACTACTGGGACATCTGCTGCTTGCATTGCGATACGTGATTCAATTTTACTTCCCATCTTCGTAATAATTTCTTCTGAAGGACCGATAAATACGATTCCTTCTTCTTTGCAGCGAACCGGAAAAGACGGATTCTCTGATAATAAACCATAACCCGGATGAATTGCTTCTGCATTTGTCTTCTTAGCTATTTCAATAATTTTTTCAAGGTTTAAATAGCTTTCTTGAACACGCGGTCCACCTACTAAGTAAGCTTCATTTGCCATTTTCACATGAAGGGCATTTTCATCTGCTTCAGAATAAATAGCAACAGTACGGATGCCTAGTTTTTGACAAGTTTTCATAATACGAACAGCGATTTCTCCACGATTCGCAATTAATATTTTTTGAAACATAGTGATTCCTCCCTTTTATCTACATCCTAAATGTCTAGCAATTACGAGACGTTGAATTTCAGAAGTTCCTTCACCAATTTCTAATAGTTTCGCATCACGAATATGTCGTTCAACTTCATATTCACGCATATACCCATATCCACCATGAATCTGTACTGCTTGATTCGCAATACGGCTTGCCGCTTCCGATGCAAATAGTTTTGCCATTGCCGCTTCTTTGCCGAAAGGTTTATCGTTATCTTTTAACCAAGCTGCTTTATGTACTAAATTACGAGCTAACTCTACTTCAGTCGCCATATCAGCCAATTTAAATTGAATCGCTTGGAAATTAGAAATTGACTTTCCAAATTGTTGACGTTCTTTCGCATATTGCAATGCACGTTCAAAGGCTGATTGCGCAATACCAACTGCCAATGCTGCGATTGAAATACGTCCTCCATCAAGTGTATATAAAAATTGTTTAAAACCTTTATTTACATCACCAAGAATATTTTCTTTCGGTACACGAACACCATCAAGTACGATTTCACAAGTATTAGAAGCGCGAACGCCCATTTTATCATAAGGACTAGAAATCGTTAATCCTTCACTAGTAGTAGGTACGATAAATGCTGAAATGCGTTTTCTACCATTCTCTTCAATACCATTGACAGCGGTTACAATAATGGTATTTGCATACTCTGCGTTTGTAATCCAACACTTCTCACCACTGATTACATACTCATCACCATCTAATACCGCTTTCGTTTGAGTACCACCTGCATCTGATCCAGCATTCGGCTCCGTTAATCCGAAGGCACCTAATGTTTTTCCTGACGCCATTGGAACTAAATACTTTTGTTTTTGTTCTTCTGTACCGAAATAATAAATTGGAGAAGCACCTAATGAAATTGTTGCAGCATAGCTTAAACCGGTGCCACCACAAGCGCGACCAATTTCTTCAACTGCTAACGCATACGATACCGTATCGCCACCTGAACCTCCATACTCTTCTGGGAATGGGATGCCTAGTAATCCTAGTTCGCCCATTTTTTGAAATGTTTCATATGGAAACTCTGCAGTTTTGTCATAATATACAGCTTTCGGTGCGATTTCCTTTTCAGCAAAGTCACGTACCATTTCTTTAATCATTTGTTTTTCGCGAGTTAGAGTAAATTCCATTCCGCTACACACCCCTTATCGAATATTGAGTTTCGACAGCGTGCGAGTTTCTACTACAAACATAACAACTTAAAAGACAAAAGTATTAGTTAGACAATTGCTATAATTCTGTCATAACTTAATTTTAAAACAGATTCTGTACTAATGCACAAAAAAATTCCTACATTGTTCTACAACAACATAGGAGATTTTGTGTCGAATTATGTAATTTATTGTTTAATAATCTCTACCTTTTCCTGAATCAGAAATTTCTACTAATGCTTCAGGATATGGTTCGAAATACGTCTGTCTTAATAAATACTTCTCATCAAATCGAATGGCCCATGATTTTAAAATTGTAAGTAAACTACTAAGTGGTATTTTCTTTTCTGCATACTTTTGTAACAGTTCTATAAAATGATCTTTTTCTTGTTTTTTTAGCTTTGTTTTAAAATATCCAAAAATGTGCTCGCATACATTTACATTCGATGTATAACGGGGTGTGCGCATAAATAATTCATATAAAGTCTTCTCATAGTTTTCAAATACCACTTCAATCTTTTCATTTTTGTGATTTGCAATTATACGCCCTAATTCCTTTTGTTTCACCTGATTATATGCCATAAATAAATATTTATTGTCCGACTGAAACGATACAAGGTCTTTCATATTTTTATTATGTTTAATCATTTTGTAATATGCGATTGTAAATAGCCTTGTAAAGAAATGCTCTCTAATAATAAAATTCGACAATCTGCCTTCCTCTTCAATAGGAAGATGCGAAAATTTTTTTATTACTGCTCCGCCAAATAAGCCTGATCCTTTTCCCTTTGCTGGTGCTTTTTCAAAACCAGAATAAATTTTCACATCGCGCGTACCACAACTTGGCGAACGATTCTTTAAAATAAAACCATCCACATCCGGTATCGTTTGTAAAAAGTCATTTGAAAACTGTTCCATTTTTTCAGTTACATCTTCTCGTGTCGACGGTTGCACAAGTCTATTCTCACCATTTTCTTCTACAATTCGTATCGTTTCTCGAGGAGTCCCCAATCCAATCTCGACTTCTGGACAAACAGGTATAAATGTAACAAATGGCTGCAAATTTCGTATTGTTACATCTGGAATCATCTCTCCATTATAACGACAAGCATCAAATTCTAAACATTTACTTACGACGATTGTAGGTTTTGCAAATTGTCGCATCTCATTACCTCCTTATTGCTAGTCCGTATAATATAAATTGTACTAAGATTAACATTTTAAGCAAAGTTTGATGCATTTATTTTTATGAGAAATATATATCCAATGAAATATTAACAATCATTCAACTCTATTTTCTATAAATGTGCGCTCTATTTAATGAGGGTTTAGATATTGTGAAATGAATAATACACACATGCTTCGGAGAACTTAATTATTAAGAAAGGAGGGATTGTTATGAAAAAGAAATTATCATCAATCTTAAGTGTTTTAGCACTATCTATTATGTTTTTAGGTACATCTGCGCAAGCTGAATACGATGGAAATAATATGAACAGAGTTAATAACACTGATATTTCAACTCGAGTAAATGACAATAATTTAGACAGAGTTAATAATGATGTGAGAACTCGAAATGTAAATACAACAAATGATTTAAATGATAATCGTGATAGAAATAATAATTGGGCTTGGCTTGGTTTATTAGGACTAGCAGGATTATTAGGTCTTAGAAGAAGAGACAAAGAAACACGCTGATTTAGAATGTTTTTATTAAACAAGTACTTATTTATCAAAAATATATAATGAAAATAAATCGCCTTTTTAAAGGCGATTTATTTTCACTTAAAAGTAATGTATGTAATTCACACTTCAACGATTAAATTCGTGGAGTTAATCCATACAATATAAATTGAATCGTATTTTCAATTTCCGCTTCATCATCCCATTTTTCTTCAGGCAATAATAAAAATCGTGTTAATAATAAACCTAATACAGCTGATAAAGTAAGACGTAATACGGAAGATGGTGGTATCTCAATTATTTCCCCTTCTTCTTGAAATTTCACAATCAACTTTTTGAAATGTGAAAACAGTTCTGTTTCTACTAATTGCTGTATTTCATTTTTCAGTTCTGGTTGAAATGGTACTTCTTGAATTAATATTTTTATCATAGGAAAGTGTTTTTGAGCAAATTTAAATCTATTATGAATTACAACCCTTAAAAGTCCTTCATACGATTCATACTCCGATTTAAATATTTCTTTTGCAAAGGTTTGTACGAAAAATGGTGCAGCGAACTTAGTTAAAGTTGGCATTACGACCGCTAGTAATAAATCTTTTTTCGTCTTATAGTAGCGGAAGATGGTTCCCTCCGCTACACCAGCACGCTTTGCAATTTCACTTGTTGAAGTTGAAGCGTATCCTTTTTCTCCAAACATATCAACAGCCGCCTCTAATATTCGCATTTGACGTTCATTTCGTTTATCCGTATTAGTTGCAGCTATTAATTCCTCCAGCCAATCTTTCTGCATTTATAAAGCTCCTTTTTGTCATTATTATATTTTGCGATGTTTCTTTAAAGCAAATACATTTCCTACTGCAAATAATAGTGAAAAAAGTAATAACACAGTAAGATCTAATGCAATCTCTGTAAACCCTTGATTCCGAATCATCACTTGTCTTATTGCGTCAGCGCCGTATGTGAGTGGAAATGCTTTCCCTAACATTTGTAGCCACTTGTTCATAGATTCCATTGGAAATAATCCAGAAAAGAAGATTTGTGGCACAATAACAAGCGGTATAAATTGAATCATTTGAAATTCATTATTTGCGTATGTCGATAAAAACGTACCTAATGTTAGTGCAGTTAAAGAGAGCATACATGTAATAAGTAGCGTTAGCCATATGGAGCCAGCTACGTATAAATCTAAAATATAAACGGAAAAGCTTACGATAATAATGGATTGTATAAAGGCAAAGAATCCAAAACCAATAATATAACCTGCGACTATTTCCCATCTTCTTACTGGGGTGGATAATAACCTTTCTAGCGTACCACTTAAACGTTCTCTTACGAAAGATACACCTGATAATATAAATACAAAGAAAAATGTAAAGAAACCAATTAATACAGGACCAAGCCCATCAAACATCGTAAAGTCTTTAGAGCCATGTAAATAATTTACTTCAGGTTTCATAATCGATACATCATTCTTCTCTGTGCTTTTTTGCAATACTTGAAGTACAGCACGATTTTTTGACGAATCACTACCTTCCAACAGAAGTTTCATTTTTCCATTCTCTATACGAAATACTGCATCTACCTTTTGTTTTTCCAACTCAGAAATCGCCTTTTCCTTACTGTATTCATAAATTGACGCTTCTTGATTTTTCATCACTTTTACTATTTGAGCGGGCATATCAACAACAGCAATTTGCGGTATATAGTCTTTCTGTGTAAACACTAGTGACAAAAGCCAAAGTAATAACATCGGTGCTCCAAACATCATTGCTAACGAACGCTTATCTCGAAAAAATTGACGAATAATACGTATAATTACACCAGTAACTCTCATGACGGAGCCACCTCTTCCAGCAAAAAGACATCTTCAATCCGTCCAGATGACACGCGTTTTTTCAATTCTTCAGTTGTTCCAACCGCAACTAGTTTCCCTTCTCTAATTAACCCTAGACGCTCACAAAATTCAGCTTCATCCATAATGTGCGTCGTTACAATAATCGTTGTACCTTTCTTTTTAAGGTCATAAAATTTTTCCCAAATTGTTTTTCTAAGAAGTGGATCTATCCCCACTGTAGGCTCATCTAAAATTAATATTTCTGGTTCGTGAAGGAGTGCTATCGCTAATGATAAGCGTTTTTTCATTCCACCTGAAAATTGTTGTACTTGCTTTTTCATATACTGTGACAATTGTACAAGTTCAAAAACCTGTGCAATTCTTGTCTTTTTACGTTTTCCCTTTAGTCCATACATCGTTGCTATAAAATCTGCATTTTCATATGCTGACAATTCTTCGTATAATGCATCCGCCTGGGCCATATAACCAATTCTTTTCATTTCATTTAAATTAGGCATATTAGTATTATTAACAAGCACTTCACCTTTCGTTGCCTCATTAATACCTGCAATCATTTTAATGAGCGTTGTTTTCCCCGATCCAGAAGGTCCAACAAAACCAAAAATTTCTGCTTTTTCAACTTGCAATGAAAGATTGTGTAACACTTCTTTTTTTCCAAAACTTTTTGATACAGTCCGTAAAATAATTGAAGGTTGTTGCACGTTTCATCCTCCTTTTCCAATGAAATGAGTGAGTACTCACTTTTATTTTACCCTTGCTTAATTATATGTCAAACTTCATTGATTAGTATGTATGTTCAATCAACGATATTAAACAATGAAACAGAGTCGACATTAGAATTTCATTTCCTAAAGCCGACTCTGTTTCATTTAAACTATAAATTTCACTTTACGTTTTTAAATTCATATACTTCCGAATTCTAGCAACATCTAAAGAATATTCAATAACTAATTGCTGTAACGGTAAAATAACTGTGTCAGGATATAAATGTGCATATTGTAATGTTTCTGCATATTTTTCTAATCTTTTTTCTAAATACTTTATTATTTGATCAGGATGACTTACTAATAAACATTTACAATAATAATGTATTTGTTCCTCAATCGCCGTGTATTCTTCAATTTCATATTCTTTATGCATGTGTACACCCCTTTAAGTTTTTTACATGAATTACTTATCACAATTTTCACTCGACAATTTTTAAGTTTTTTGATTATTTACACTATAACAAACAATCAGGGTCAAATTTTGTTACTTTATGTAACGTAGAAAATTTTTAACAAAATTGTAATGTTAACTCCTGCAAAATACATAAAATCTCTTTACTCACTTTTGTATAAAAAAATCGTACAGCTTAATTTAACTGCACGACTACAATCTCTGGCCTATTCAAAATTCTTTGCGGAATGATACTATTTCCTAATCCTCTACTCACTACCATTGATGTATTTTGTTCTACATATAAACCTGCTGTATATTTAGGTAAAACACCTTGATTTGGAGCAACTAATCCACCGATAAATGGCAATCTAACTTGCCCTCCATGAGCATGTCCCGATAAAACCAAATCCAACCTCTCATTCGTATATTCCTTTATAAATTCAGGCCTATGGGATAATAATACATTATATCTCTCTGGCTGCATTTCAATTTTTGCTTTTTTAATTTCATCTATTATAATATTTCCTTCATCACGGTTTCCAGTACCAAACTCTGGATCATCAATACCTAGCAAGTTTATCTCTTGCTCACCCTTTCGAATGCCTACATGTTCATTCCTTAAAACATTGACACCATATTTCTTCAACTCTTTTTCTAAACTGTTATACTTTCCAGACCATTGTTCATGGTTTCCTGTCACAAAATATACAGGATACTTCTTTACCATTTCTCGTATTAATTGCATACTAACTTCTGCATCGTATGATTTACTGTCAATTAAATCACCCGTAATTGCAATAATATCTGGGTCTATACTTTTTATTTTTTGAATTAACACATCTTGATTATCGCCAAATTTTTTATTGTGTAAGTCTGAAATTTGTAGAATTTTATACCCTTTAAAAGAGGATGGTATTTTACTAGAGGTTATTTTAATCTCAGTTATACTTATTAAATTGTTCTGTAAATATAAAAAGATTGTAAAACCTACTAATATACAAATAATCATTACAATTCTATTAATCTTCTTTTTCATATTTTCTCCTTTACATTCTCATCAAACACTTCTATATGCTAACTGAATTATATTATACTTTCTTGAAATTTATTTAAATTAATAAAATAATACAGTACATGAAATTTCGTATGAGATATGTCATATATATTCGTTATATTTTTACTTTTACCTTTTTAATAATAAGAATACAAAAACGACTCTTATCACAAGAAAAGAGTCGTTTTCTAACTTTATACTTTTAATACTTTCATGTTAAAAATGCGAAAACTAAAATACTATTACCTAAGAGCCTTAACTATAACTTTAGTTGCCTCTGCAATGAGTTGATTATCATAGGTTGCCTCTTTCTCATCTTTACTAGATAAAATTGCGATGATAATTGGTGCTCTATTTGGAGGCCAAACGATAGCAATATCATTTCTTGTCCCGTAACTGCCAGCACCTGATTTATCTCCAACTACCCAGTCAGTTGGTACGCCTGCACGAATAAGTTTGTCCCCTGTAGCATTTCCTTTCATCCACTCTGTAAGAATTTTACGTTTTTCAGCTGGAAGTGCATTTCCGACCGTAAAAGCTTTAAGATTCGTAGCAATAGCTTTCGCTGTACTAGTGTCACGAATGTCTCCTGGAATAGCTTCGTTTAATTCTGTTTCAAAGCGATCAGACATAGTAATCCGATCCCCCATATGCCTAAGCGCTTTTTCATATCCTTTCGGTCCTCCTATTTTATTAAATAAAATGTTCCCTGCAGTATTATCGCTTGAACGAACAGCTGCCTCAGCAATTTCTCCTAGTTTCATTCCAGTATCTACATGTTTCTCTGTAACAGGTGAATAATCCACTAAGTCTTCTTTCGTATATGTGATTACTTCATTTAATGAATCAATTGAGTTTTGCTGTAGTAATACTCCCGCGGCTAAAGCCTTGTAAGTTGATGCGAAGGCAAATCTTTCGTTAGGTCGATAAGAGATTGTTTGATTTGTACCAGTATCAATCACATATACACCTAATCGAGCATTAAATTTTTTCTCAAGTTGAGAGAACTCTTTATGCGTTGCCTGATTTTTATGTTTCACTTGTCCAGTCTTTTCTTTCGCTTCAACTTGCAGTGACTCTCCTGTAAAAGCTTCTAGGCTTGTAATACTTAAACCTAATATACCAACGCATATTCCTATTTTTAGCATCCTCTTATTTTTCAAAATCATCATTCCTTCCAAATTTTTAGCACCTTTTTATACGTACACATAATAGACAATCACCGAACCAAATTTGTTCCATAAACTGAAAAAAATTTATAGCTAGTATAAGAGTTATTAACAAAATAAGAGATAGTAGCTATGATCGCCACTATCTCTTATTTCATATTTCATTTTTTTACTTATAAATGGCTTTATATAAACAGGTTCTCTTCCCTGAGAAAAGTATTCTAATTTTGCTTAGAACTACCTGTACTAGTAGATTCAGCATGTATACGTTGCTGTTTCAAATCAAAGTATACATCTAAAACTTCCTTTCCAATTATAGAATTAATTCCATTTTTATCATCATGAAGCCATGGAACTACTACGGAAAATGCTACTTCCGGATTATCATATGGAGCATATCCAACTAACGTTAAGTTGTAACATTCCATACGTTCTCCTTTTGCATTTCTGCCAATCGGGTCATCTCCACCATATACAGTTTGGGCTGTTCCTGTCTTTCCTGCTGGTTTATATGGCGCGTTTTTGAAATATTTCACGCCAGTTCCATCACCTTCTTGGAATACCCATCTAAACCCTTCTTTTATACGATCAATATGTTCTTTCTTCATATCAATTCGATTTAATACGACAGGCTCTATGGAACGTATAACTTTGCCAACCTCTTCTTTTATTGATTGTTCTCGTATTTCTTGTACAATTTGAGGTTGCATTCTATAACCACCATTCGCAATCGTTGAAATATATTGCGCTAATTGCAACGGCGTATACGTATCATACTGACCGATAGAAAAATCTAGTAAAAAACCAGGTTGACTATCTACTTTTCTCGTTTGTCCAATTATTTCATTCGGTAAATCAATACCTGTTGGGACACCTAAACCAAATTGCTTGAAATAATAGCGCATCGTATCAAATGCTCCTTGTTTAATATCTAATGAGCCATTTGGTACGTAATTGACTCCCGCAATTTTTAAAGCTGTCTGGAACATGTATACATTCGAAGATACTTGTAAAGCCCGTAAATCATTAATATTACCAAATCCGGATACATTCCACGATTTCTTAACTTGTGTACCTTTAAATTTCATCGGTGCGTCATAAAATTGATCTCCTGGATGTATTGCCCCTGTCTCATATCCAGTTAATAAAGTAGCACCTTTTACAGCTGACCCTAGCTCATACGAAGTTGTCATGTTTCCTAATGCCAAATCCTCAACCTCTATTTTCCCTTCTTTTTCTACAATCTTTTTGCCTGCCATTGATAAAATTTGTCCGTTATTTGGATTCGTCATGACAACAAAAGCTCGATCGAGCAGTGGCTCTGAACTCTTAAAAGCTCTCAAGTTTTTCTCTATACTTTCTTCAACTTTCTTTTGTAATTCCATATCAATCGTTAATGTTAAACTATTACCACTTTTTCCTTTAGAGATTATTTCTGTGTTAACAATGTTTCCTGATTTATCAGTAATATTTTTCACTTCTTCTTTTGTGCCGTGTAATACATCTTCATATCGTTGTTCAATATAACTTTTTCCAACACGATCATTACGGTTATATCCACGTACTAAATAAGAATCTAAATTTTCTTTCGGTAATCCTTCTTCACTACTCGTAATATTTCCTAATACAGAACGAAATAAATTACCGTTTACATAATTACGTTCCCAATCAACAGTTGCATCTACTCCTGGAAAATCCGCAAGATTTTCGCTTATCCGCGCATACTCTTCATCTGTTACATCTTTTTTAATGATTTGTGGTGTTAGTTGATAACCTGAACTCATTTTACTTTTAATAGCTAACACCTTTAAATCTTGTGCTGTTAATTCTGCTAATTCTACCTCTGTAACACGACCTCGTCTTAAGTCTTCTATTTTTTTATCTAACTCTTTTCCCTCTATACCCTTTTCTTTAAACTTTTCTATATCTTTCTTAGTAATCTTTGCCTCCGCACGTTTCGAATTCAACTGCATCCAAAAATCTTTTTTATCGATATCTGTTAATTTATTTATATCTTGTTCAGGCATTTCAAGTACTTTCGCCAAGTCTTTTGCTGTTTTTAAAGTATCTTCACTCGTAATTCCCTTCACCCTTGTATACGTAATTGTGCGAAGAGATTTATTATTAACAACTGTTTTCCCTTCTCGATCTAAAATTTGTCCACGTGGAACTGGAATACTAGTTATTGCATTTTGACTACTTTCCACTTGGTTCTTATAAGCCTCTCCCTCAACGATTTGTACCTTTCCTAGCTGCATAATAATAGCTGAGAATAGTACAAATATGCAAAGGAACATTATATTTAATCGAATAGATATATATGTCTTCTGCTTCTTGCCTTTTTGTTCTTTCATAAATCCTCCATTTAATCCTTTCAGGAATTGCTACAAATACTAAAAGCATTCCTTATATATTAGATACCGATAATCGGTTATAAATATCGCCTCAATTTTTTGCTTAATCCTTGTAAGCAACCATTCCTTTTCGTTTAGCTACGAAATTAATAACTCTCCCTTCTTGTTTTCTCTCTATTTTTTTGCCACTTGCATTAGAAGTGCTAAACTGTATAATGACTCTTATTAAACTTACATATAAACTTGCTAGTAAATTTTCATGCTAATTATTCCTTTCTTCATGCTGTAATACTTAATAGACAACCTAAACAATAAAGTTGTTCCACATTTACAAAAAAAATAATTAAATATAAGATGAAATAGGCTACATAAGGGAGGGTTATATGTTACATACAAGAAGATGGAGATTTTTTGCGGTTCTTTCTATTGTAGGTTTGATTTTACTGATTTTATTAAAAATCAACTTCATTTCAATTACTATCGCAACTTCTTCAGCTGAAAGAGGAAAGATTTTTGATAAAAATGGTGTAATGCTAGCTACAAATAAGAAAGTTAAGTCTCTATATTGCACTTCTAATGATGAAAAGCTATCGAAACAAGATACATCAAACACATTAGCTTTTTTCAATCAATTTTCAAGCGAGTTTCAACATGATATTTCTACAGAGAACATAAAATCTCAATTACAACAATCTTGTAAAAAGCAGACTATGAATGATATACCGTTATACTCTGATATAAATGAGAATGAACTTGCATTCATAAACAAAAACAAACCCAATAATGTAATAATTAAAGATGAATGGATTCGATATTACCCTAAACACGAAATTGGTTCACAAGTAATTGGGTATGTAGAAAATGACCTTAATTCAAAGCATATGGCTGTTGGAAAAAACGGGATTGAGCTGCAATATGAAAATGATTTAAAAGGAAAACAAGGCAAAACTCTTATTTTTAAATTGAATAATAAAAAGTTCTTATGGAACATTCAAAAAGTACAAAAAGGAAAAGACGTGCGGCTAGCTTTAGACTCTGAGTTGCAGCAAAAGGCAGAAGAAGCATTAAAATCTCAAATTAAGAAAACACCTGATGCTAAAGCTGGTTATGCTATAGTGAGCGATGCAAAAACTGGCGCAATTTTAACTATGGCCAACTCGGTAGTTTTTGATCCAAATATATTAAATACACATGTATCTTCTAGAAAAGAAAACATTAAATCTCTTTCGCAAAATAAAGCAATTCAAAAATTAAAGTATGGTGAATCTTATGTAAATATGGCTTCTACTATAAAACCACTTACTATTTTAATTGGATTAAACGAAAAGCTTTTTCAACCAGAAGATACTTATTTAGATAAAGGTACTTTTCAGTATGATAATCAAAATAACATTACGAATGCGCCTGGAACACCAACAGGGGAGATTACACCGAGGCAGGCTATCATTAATTCATCTAACACATTTATGACAGCAAAAGTAGCTCTGCCCTTATTCAACCAAAATAATGGTAATATAGAAAAAGTGGCACATATATGGACAGATTATTTAATGCAATTCGGCCTACGTTCTAAAACTGGGATTGATTTACCCTTTGAAGAAGACGGACAATATGAATTCCATCCATCTAATAAATTTGAAAATGGGATTTCAGCATTATTAAATGCCTCTTGGGGAGGAAATGAAGTGCATACTCCTCTTCAACTCGCTCAATATGCAGCAACTTTGGCAAGTAAAGGCGACAAATATAAACCTCAAATCGTAAGTGCGATTATTGGTCAAGATGGTAAGGAAACCAAAAAGTTTAAACCCATTTTAGAAAGTTCAAATCGTTACCCGATGAACTTTTGGAGTGTCGTGCAAGGTGGGATGAGTCAAAATATAGAGGAAATTAAAAAGTTGCCCTTTGACGTCGCAGGTAAAACAGGTATTACAGGTTTTCCAAATGAGCAAGCAAGAATGATAAATCACTCTCTTTTCATTGCGTATGCTCCTACGGAAGATCCACAAATTGCCGTTTCTGTCGTTATCCTTGGTAGTAATTCAGAAAAAAACATTGCCGCTCTCGTTACATCAGAAATTTTAGAGTACTGGAATACTCTTCAAAAAGACAATAAAAACAAAGAGGAAGGTTCATTTAAGTGAACCTTCCTCTTTTACCATATAGAATTTATATTTATTATTTTCCATATACCTTCATTATTCTTTTCGAATGTAAATGAATATTTAATATCAGTTAAAACGTACTCTTTCTGTACATATCCAGTATTACCGTTAATTGTCGAAACTTTTATATATCCATTATTCTGTACTTTTTCTGGAATCCAAGCTTTTACCATTTCATTAGATACTTCATATAAAACTTGTGATTCTCGCTTTGGTTCAGCTAAAATTTTTGTTTTATTTCCAGTAACAGTCGCATATATAAAATGCGCTTGGTTTGGTTGATTACTTTCTGTCAATCCACTTGGTACTTTATATACTTGCTTTGTATCTTTGGCAAACTCTCCTCCCATTGTAAGGGCGACTTGCAACTCATGAAAGATATCTTCATCAAACTTCAGTTCATCCTTCTTATAACTCTTCCCTTTAAATAGAACTTCATCATTTAACGCTTTGTACAATTCATTTTCATTTTTTGAGTTCGTACTTTGATATAGTTCATTCATAAATTGTTTTAATGATGAATCTTGAGCAGACTCATCTTTTGTTTTAGGCTTAATTTGAGTACTACTTTGTACCGGTGATTTATTATCATCAAGCCAAGGTTGTTGAACAATGAAAAATAACATTGTACAAACCAAAACAACTACAATAGGTAATGCTTTTTTACGAAATGGTCTTTTATGTTTTACAAAATCCACTTCATTATTTTCGTATATAGACTGCTTTATTTTAGAAATAAATTCTTCTTCATCTTTACGATTCTCCATTGGGCCTTTTTTTATTTTTCTATACCAGTCAGGATTTTGTTTATTGTTCATCACTACTACCCTCCCCTATTAATTTTGAAACCTTACTTCTCGCTCTACTTAATCTCGATTTTACAGTTCCAATGGATACTCCTAATGTTTCAGCCATTTCTTCATAAGATAATTCATATTTTGCATCCAATATAATTATTTCACGGTGCTTTTTAGGTAGTTCTAATACCACCTTCCACACATCATTCATTTCTTCTTGCTTAAAAAATTCTTGTTCTGCTGACAGGGATTGCTTATCGTCACTAAAAAATCCTATTAAAGATATCCTTTTAAAATAGGAGGATTTCAAATAGTTTATTGCCGTATTTCTTGTGATTTTTAAAATCCACGTTTTAATAGATGACTCCTTTCGAAATGAATTCCAATTTTTAAACACCTTTATAAATACATCTTGCGTGATATCATCTGATAAGTGTGGATCTTTCGTAATAATAAATGAATAATTCCATACATCTTGCCAATAGTCTTTTATAACATAGTCCAGCTCATCATGATTACACTTTTCAATAAACGTCTGTTCCATTTCCACACCTCAAACTTATTTGAATAAACATAAAACTGCCCTCACTTTTATTATGGTTTCAATATATAGACAAGATACAAGTTTCATTTGTTCCATTGTTTATCTTTTTTCAGGCAGAATAATACTACTAAAAAACAAGTAAAGCATACAATGATAAAAATCCACTCACAATAATCTATTTTTTGAATTTAACGTAACACTCTACTTGTCCATTTCAATTTGCTATTCCCTTCTATTTACCATTAGCAATGCCAACTTTTCAGAAATGAAAATAAAGATAAGGTATCAATTTTCTATAGTCGCAGCAAAAAAGCATTCTCGATTAGAAAGAATGCTTTTTTGAAATTTAATTGTTCTATATTTTCCCCAACTTATATCTTTGAGTTAAGCAAACATATAATAAAGTGAAACTTTAATCCACCCTCAACAATCGGGCTTTTACGGGCAAATAGCGGGATAAATGTAGTGAAAAAAATTCACCTTATAATTAAGTTTTATTTCTGAAATACATGTTTTACTTTTTCACCTGGAACGTTACTTCCTCCTCTTCCTTTTACACCTTCAATCATCATGGTAACAATCATGTCTGGCGCATTTGCATCGAAAGCTGCGAACCATCCCAGTTCTTTTCCGTCTGCTTCTTTAGACTCTTTCAGTTCTGCCGTACCGGTTTTACCAGCAAGCGTAACACCATCAACCTTTGCAATTCTCCCCGCGCCATCAGGGTCATTAATGACTTTGATTAATGCACTCTTTAATATCTCTTGATTCTTTTTAGAAATCACATTTTCTTTCCAATTCCCCGCTACTTTTACTTCTTTTAAAAGGTGTGGCCACGGAATATTCCCTTCATTCACAATCGGTGCATATGTTAATGCTAAATGAAGTGGCGTCATTAATACTTGTCCTTGTCCATAGCCCGTGTCTGCTAGTTGAATATCGTTTTTTATCCCATCTTTTGCAATGATTGAAATAGGAAATTCGTATTCGATTGGTAATTTTTCATGAAATCCGTACTTTTTAAATTCATTTACATACTGATCTTTTCCCATTTTCAAAGCTTGTTGAGCAAAATAAATATTATCAGAGTACTTCATTGCCTTCTCAAAATCAATTGGACTTGCATCCTTTACACGCGTGACATAGTAATTTCCCCAAGATGAATCTTTTGTCCACTTCAATCCTTGAATTTTAAATTCTTCCTTTGGATTTATTGTGTTTGTTTCCAAACCAATTGCACCTGTAATCGTTTTAAATACGGAACCTGGTACAAATGCTTGCGTGAAGCGATTCATCATTGGTAGTTTCAAATCGTTACTCCATGCTTCTCGTTGGGCTTTCGATGCTCCTCTAACTATTATATTTGGATTATAAGCAGGGCTACTTACAAGTGCGATTGTTTCACCCGTTTTAGGGTTGACCGCTGCACTAGATCCTGCTTCAGTTTTCATCTCATTAAAGATTTTTTCTTGAATTGCAGCATCAATTGTTAACGTAACAGTTTCTCCTTCTTTTGCTTCTTTTTTTGCTACGTTTTTAATCTCTTTCCCCTTCTCATCCTCTATAAATACGCGTCCACCCTTTTCACCACGCAATTTATTTTCTAACACTTTCTCTAAACCGGTCTTACCTACTAAATCATCTGCTTGATAACCTTGTTTTTGAAGTGATTTTAACTCCTCCGCATTCACCTTTCCTATATATCCAGTTAAGTGTGCCGCTGCTTCACCTAATGGATACGTACGAATATTTACTGGGCGAGATGAAACTCCTTCTAATTCAATATAATCATTCTGTCTGGTTCCCTCTTTTAAAATTCCAATTGGTACAAAGGAGTCTGGTTTTATCCATTTCGCTGTGAGCTTTTGTTCGACCTCTTCTATAGACATATCAAGTAATTGTGCTACTATTTCTTTCGTTTGCGCTGCTGTTTTGCCTAGTTTCTCTGGAATAATTCCAACCTCAGTCGCTTTACCATTCGTTGCAAGCCCTTTTCCATTTCGATCATATATTTCTCCGCGTTTTCCTTGCTCTACTTGCATACGTACTTTGTAATCTTTTTTCATTCCTGGAAAAATGAAGTCCGGTGTCCAATCTATTTTCCAAGATTCTTTATCTTTCACAAGTTTTGCTTCATGGATGAATGAAACTGGTCCTACATCCGTATCCATCTTAACTTCAAAAAGAAAAAGCTCTTTATCTTTCGTATTCTCTCCTTTCATTTTAACTTTTAAATTCTTAGCTCCAATCCCCTCATAGATTTTTTGATATTTTTCTGTGAATTCTTTTTTAGAAATCGATTTTTGAGCATGATCTGATAATTGATCATACATATTTGCAAATTTTCTATCATTCCATAAATTAATATATTCTTCAAATGCTTGTTTTGGCGGTTCGTTTTTATTACATCCTACCAACATAACCGCGAAACAAACGAAAAGCAGCATCCATAATTTTTTCAATTCAATCTCTCCCTTAGTTAAAAATGATGATTCCTTTCTTAATTTATTTAATAAAAAATGTTTTAACGCTTAATAGACAGTGTAAGTAATGACATTGTTCCATATTTACAAAAAATAGACCTAATTGGAATTCATCAGTAATCAATAGATACAAAAAAACACTATACTTTCTGTCAGTTTCTACAGAAAGTATAGTGTTTTCTTATTTTATCTTTCTATATATGCTATACCGTGAGCTCCTTGATTTACAGAAGGATCTGCATTTCGATCTCCTGGATTAACTTTAATGGTATGAACATTCTTATAATCAACTAAATCTAATATACTTATTGTCCTTGATCTAAGGTTAGAAACGTATCTAACCGTTACGTCCGTAAAAGAACGCATTATAATTGGGAGTAAATCTCCTTCTATTGTACCTAACACATTTAACGATTCTCCATCAAGAACAGAAACATACCCTGGTGATGGAGAAAACATATTTCTTGTTCTCTCTCCATTCTTATTCTGGAAACATGTATGCCCTATCAATACTTTCCCATCATTCGTTACATGAACCGGGGTAATTAAATCTGAAAATAATTTTGTCTTTATAATCTTATCGGTTTCTGTATTAATGATGCTAAATGTAGTTTTCCAATGCGTACTTCAAGTAAAATCAAGAGCATGAAACCAAGGAACAATCTAACTTTTATAAAGCCCTCACCCTATTAACATACAATCCAATAAAATAATTTGTTTCAGATATGTAGAAATATGGTTTAACCATCAATCAGTGATCAGGTCCTCTTACCCTAAGTAAACCTAAATCTATTTGTTTCCATACCGGAAGAGATAAATAGTTTTGTTCCCATCCATGTAATTAAGCGGATATGTATAATTACATATCCGCTTAATTGCTTTTAGTGCTATATTTTAATAGCGATGAATGCTATTATTTCATAAGTTGTCAACAAGCTTTATGTATGAGAAAAAGGAAGGAGCCAAATAGGCCCCTTCCTTTTTCTACTAGTTAAATAAATTACTCTCTGGTAAAAATTTATATAGTGATTCTCCTTTACAAGCGTCTGATTATGCATAAAAACCGCTAGCTTTGCTTGCTGTCGGAAAAATTAAAGATGATAGAATTAAGTTATTAAGAGACAAAAATTTATCTAGCCAAGACAGATTTGTCTTAGCTAGATAAATTTGGTGATAAATACAGGAAGTAACTCTTACGATTCAATGATTCCTTTTCCTGCCTTCTACACTTGCCACTTCTGTTTCATGACTTGTAAATAGAGATCTTCAAACTCGTTAAAATGGACGCGAAAAGCACCTAATGTATCGATATAAGCAGAAATCACATCTTCTTTATTAAAATGGAGCCCTTTCTGTACTATATCATAGCTATCATCCAGACTGTATAAATTAAAATATTCCTCATCCCAATACAGGCCACTGTTTACTAGTAAACGAGTGGAGCAGGTAAGAGCTTGTTTTACATTCCATTTCTGAGCTACTAACTTTTCATTTAAGACTGAAAGAAGGATGTTTACCGAGTGTTTTTCATCAACTATGCGGCTATATGATAGTAAAGCCGATTCTATATATATCCGTTTTTCTTTAGACATTAAGGATATCTCTATAATTTCATATGGTGGGTAATCAGTTGCTTCGATCAACCTATCACACCATGAAATTACATCCTCTCTATTCCAAAGTCTCCAGCCTAGTCCTAATGCATACAAGTGAGATAACGTTTGATAAGATTTCAACATGAATGTCATAGTGTAGTAGTCTCTAGTATCTTTTCATAGTATTTTAACGGCTATGCAATAAGGAGGCATAAAAAAAGACCTCTTACGGAAAGATAAGAGGTCATCAAGAAGATAAAAATGTTGTATTTGAAACACGCGAGTTTCTAATTCACATTATATCACTATATATCTATATATTCAACATATACATTTAAATGAGGAATGTATGTATAAAAACACACGTAATATTAATTTAGAACCGTATGTGTTCTTCTGTTATCCTATTTCTTCTACAATGCCGTGATTGTATGTATACTAATGAGCAATTGTAGCAAGTTCTTCTAAATTCCCTTCCGTTACCTCATAAATAAACAGAACAAAATTACTGTCGGATTTGGAGCCTGTTGAAATGGAACCAATTATGATTTAATACCGCTTCTGTTACTATTTCTTCGTAGGACTTCTTCACTTCAAACTAATATTTTTCCAGACGAACAAACATATCTTTCCAGACTAGATCTGCAATTTCTGTTTAATGATACCAGATAATACTTTTATATCCGGCTATCATGCCAGAAGTTTATTGGAAGATGATTGTTCTCATCATAAGCTTCAAATTCATACCCTTTTTCTTTTAATCCTTTTATAATTGCTGGAACAGCCGCAACAGATTGTGGATGAATATCGTGCATTAAAACAATTTCCTTTGAAGACGTCGCACCTGCTAAGACATTTTGAACAATTTTTGCGGCTGCTACATCCACAGGTAATTTATTGTATTTCCAATCTAGAGAATCAATTGTCCAATCCCATACTTTTAAATTATTTCCGACCACCTCATTTCGAAGTGATTCATTTAATCCAGGCATTGATCCATATGGTGGGCGTGTTAATTTCGGGGAGTTTCCAATAACATTTCTAATTAAAGATTGATCCTCTTTCATTTCCTTCACATATTCCTGATTGGTATATAGCTTTTTAAAATTATGTGTCATACTATGCATGCCCACATAATGGTTCTCTACATGCTCTCGTTTCACTAAATCTGAGAACCTTTTCACATTACCGCCAATTAAAAAGAATGTTGCTTTCACATCATTTTTCTTTAATACATCTAATAGATTAGCTGTATATTTTCCTGGTCCATCATCAAAAGTTAAATATGCAACTTTTCTTTCTTTACCATCAAAACGATTAGGTATGGATTTTTTCAATTCATTTTTAGGTAGACTGCTCACTTGTTGAACACTACTTGCCTCTTCCGCGTTTACCAGCTTAGGATTCGTAATAGATTGAAACATGTAATATCCTATTGCTACTAATGTAATAGACAACAATACACTTATAATTCTCTTTTTTCTTAAGCTTAATTTTCATATTATAATTCTCTTCCTATCTTATTATCCCACTTTATGTTGTTATTTTTATTATTCTATTTGCTTATAGATTCATTAGCTTAACCAAACTCACTTTTGGACTAATCGTTTTAATAATCTATTTAGGTGAAAGTTAGTGGCCTGCACTAGCGTTCATGCCATTTCCTATAATAGTTAGAACCACAGGATATAATACTGGTCCTAAGGTAAGGAAAATGTTTAAAAGTATAATAAATTTATATAGTAAGCTATAATTTTTATCATTTCGATTTACAAATACCAGGACGACCAATGTTATTACAGTAATTAAATGTAGTAATAAGATTATCAACCAATAATACATCATTATAGTAAGATTCCACTTTCCTAATAGTTGGTATGTTATCCCTATTATTATTCCTAATACTGTAACATTAAAGGAAATAAACAAAGTTCTTTTTAGTATTTTAGAAAATGTTTTATAATTCACAGTTTCATTATATAAATCTATTAAAATACTTAAAGATAGATATGCCAGCAATACCCCTACCCAATTCAAGACCCAATCTTGATTTCCCATTAAATTAAACAAAAACGCAATGATCCCTCCTACTGCAAGAATCAAGGAGATCATAATACTATTTAAAGCTGATTTCATAATATTTTCACTTCCTTAAAAATTTTATAATACAGCATTGATGTTTACTCTTAAGTTGTTCTTTACTTATTAGAATTCTTTTCATTCAGAATCTTGTATGGAAATACCATCAAATAATCCGGTCATCATACCTAATAGCATATACGAAGAATGGGGAATTACAGCAAAAAATACATGTACATGATCTTCATACAATAAACATCACCATATCCTACTCCACATAGTAGATATACAAATAGAGGATGAGATTCAGCAACTTTTATTTGCATATGTATTATTCAAACGAGAAGCAGCTGCTGACATATGTACATATGATGTTTTAAAATTAATCATACTTTATTATAATTAAGTATATATTAACAATATATTAAGTATAAGTAAATAAAATTAATTAAAATTTAATTTTATTACTTATTTAAAGGGGGTTACATATATGAACAATATTAATGTTGGTCAAAAAATTATGGCATTTAGAAAAGGTGCCCGATTAACTAGTAAACGTTTAGCAGAGTTAGCTGATATAACACCTTCCATGTTAAGTCAGATTGAGAAAGGAATCACAAATCCATCATTACAAACACTAAAATTAATTTCTGTAGCATTAAATATTCCATTGTTTAATTTTTTCTTAGAGGATACCAATACAGAAGAATTAGTTGTAAGAGCTAACCAAAGAAAAAAAATAACTTTTCCTGAAAGCGGCAATGTTTCGTATGAGCTATTATCTCCTAATCTAGATGGATCACTAGAATTGGCTCTAATGAATCTGTTACCTCAAACTGCTTCATCTATGCAGCCTGTGGCGCATAAAGGGGAAGAAATAGCATTTATTATGGAAGGACAAGTAAAACTACATCTAAATGATGAGGTTTTACT
Source organism: Bacillus sp. FAU20 (assembly GCF_056033865.1). Classification (NCBI taxonomy): domain Bacteria; kingdom Bacillati; phylum Bacillota; class Bacilli; order Caryophanales; family Bacillaceae; genus Bacillus; species Bacillus sp. FAU20. The sequence goes on along the minus strand of NZ_JBVYHY010000026.1, from coordinate 659,342 downwards.
TCTCAATACAGGTGATAGCGTTAAAATCCCACCTTATGCAAAACATAAATGGGAAAACACTTCTTTAAACAAAGTCACTGTTATATTTGGAGTAACCCCACCATCTTTTTAATTTCAAATACTAGCAAAGAAAAGTTAGAGAAAATAATTCTCTAACTTTTCTTGTATAAATAACTTTATTGTAAGAAAGTAAAAAACTTGTCTCATAATTATATGAGATTAAAAGTAGTGAAATATATCTTTTTAATTACATACTTAATTTATTTTTTAATGTCCAGTATTTTTCTCCATTCGCTTCAAAAGAGAATTCTACCCATCCATTTGGATCTTCACGATAAATAAAGATGGTTGTTCCAGGAGTTACTGTACCAACTTTATTCTCCTCGACAGCTACATCTGGTCTACTTTTAATTTTTAAATTAAATGGATAAGGTACCTGATAGTAAGTAGCTGATGATACAACATTTGAGCTTGAACCGTTTGCATACATTTTATACGGAATTTCATTAGATAACGCGTCGACATCTAATGTTTCAGCATTCTTTGGTAATTTTTTTGCATATGTATAGTCTTCTGCACGAAACGGTTTAATACGTTCCATAATACCCGCAATTTTTTTAGCCCAGCCTTTATCTGATGCATATTTCACGTTCATGCCAGTTAATGTTGGCCCGTTATAATACATACCACTTTCTTCTAAATATCTTTCTCGTACATAATTAGCGTTATAAGCAATACTATCGCCGTAGCTTGGTAAATATTTCGCATATTTAAACGGATCTCCATCATATGCACGTAGACCGAATAAATTATGTTTTTGATATGCGATTTCTGATTTTCCGTATCCAGATTCTAAAATCGCATGCGCCGCTAAATAATGAGCACTCACGCCATATTGATTTTGCGCATTGATAAAATCTTGCCCATGTCCAACTAAGGGACTATCTGAATGATATTTTGCAATAAAACTATCAATCTCTTGAGCTGTAATTTTCGAAGCTACTGTTAAATTTAGATCTTCATATGACGTAGCAGTAATAACCTCTTTTTCATCGTTTAAATTTTGTTGTAACATATCTGTTTTTGCAGTAAGTTGAGCAGCTTCCGCACGTGTTATAAATCTATTTGGTTGCCAACCGTTCTCAGTACCATTAGAAATTTTCAAACCGATTAAAATATTAGCATATTTTTCTCCCCAATGCCCTTTTAAATCTTCAAATTTAACCTGCTCGTTATGATTTGGTGTGCTTTGTAGTTTATATGCATTTACTAGCATCGTAGCCATAGCAGCGCGAGTTACTTTTCCGGATGGATTGAAGATTCCATTACCTTCCCCTTTAACAATACCGGCTTTTTCAGCAGCAGCAATATAAGGAGTAGCCCAGTGGTTTTGTGAATCTGTAAAAGATGGTTTTGCATTAGGATCAATTTGTATCCCTAAAACTTTTGTCATAATTTTTGTAGCCGAAGCTCTGTCTAATGAGTCATTTGAACCAAAAGTTCCATCTGGATAACCATTCAATACCTGTTTATTAACTAAATAATTAACAGATTTATCAGCCCAGGCAGGAACATCAGGGAATTTATGAGTATCTGCTAAAATATTAGAAGAATAGGATAATATAGCTCCTGCAAGGATACCTGTTGCAATTAATTTGTGCTTCATTAAAATAAACACCTCTACCATTGTATTTATCAAATTGAGATTTTCTATTTTTATATTTACATGTTTGTAATAAAAATAAAATCGTATTATCACTCATTCAATTTGATGTAACGAGTATAGTTACTTATATACACAAGTGTCAATGAATTTATTTTACAAAAATGCATAATATTTGCATTGATTTATAATTGACTTATGTATAAATCAGAAAGTTTTATTGCCAAATCTTCATACTTTCCCTCTTATATGCTCTGTTATTTACTCAAGTTCCATTCCTTGGTTGATTTATTTTTATACTGCTCTCCAATAACTCTATTCTGATTTTGTGAATTGCTGCAACAGCAGAGTTAGGGGCTATTTCAAACTCTTTCATTAATTTTTGTATTTCCACAGCTCTACTATCCTTCTAGGCTACAAAATAATTCATTATAAAATGAATTATTTTGTATGAAAGCTAAAATTAGCCTAAATAAATCTAGTGATTTATTGGTATAATCAATATCGTATTCCATTTTATGGATAAACAAATTAATATAAGGCTATGTTTTAAAACATATGAAAATACTGCTAATTTAATATTAAACATAATAAAATACATAGCCCTTTCTTTTTACTATTAAAAAACATATTGAAGTAAGGAGTTATATTATAATGGCAATCTTTCAAAGTAATGTTCTAAAAGCTGAACAAATTGCTACTCAAATGAGATCAGCTTCTGACGCAATTCAAAATGCAACAGGTAAATCAATAACGCACGCAACGCGTACAACTTTAACCGTTAATTCCAAAGCACAGGAAGCAAACCAACAAGCCTTAGAATTAACTAGACAATTTCTTGCTGCCTTTCAGCAATCCATTGACAATATACAGTCTGTAGCAACAGAGTTTGAACGAATGGACAACGAATTACAGAAGAATTTTTAGCTTTTTTAAGAATTTTTCCTTTATCCCTTCTATTAACTTATATATAAGCAAAAAGGTAGGCGGAAAAAATGAATCAAGAAATAGAACAAAAAATGAAGGTCTTGAGTCGAAATCTAATGAATCTATCCGAGGAACAATACCAAAATCAACGCGCAATACAAATACAAGAACAAGCAGAAGCAGACTTTCAAGAATTAAAAATACGCAGCCATCGCTTTTTTCATCGTATTTTAGAAACATGGCATGGTGATAAAGAACTCTTTCGCTTTTTTACCAATATACAATTAGACACTCAACAAATTGAAAGAAGCCTTTCTTATAAATTAGAAGAACAAAAGGAAATATTAATTCAAGAAAAACAAAAAATGCGCTTTCTTCATTTTTCCCTAAGGATTGGGATAGAGTACAGATACTTGATTCTATCAAAGAAGCATACGATAATAAGATTCAAGTCGATACAGTTAGATATGTAGGACAAACATCCCACTGATTTAAAGTAGAAATGATTATACAAAATAATGAGATAATAACAGCATATCCTGTTTATACTAGGAGGTAAAAAATGAAATATACATACGAATTTTATCGTGATGGGCTTGGCGGATTAAGAATACGTTTGCCAAAAGAAATTTCTATAATTTCTCATTTCTTGGAAGATATTTTAGATGATGAAGCAGATGAGTATATACAAATTTTAGATAATGTAGTAGACAAAAAAGTTCCGCAATATGAAATAGAAGGGAACGTAGCAGCAGTCTACATTGAACCTAATTACACCAGTGCTATTAACTTATTTATGAGTGCTCCAAATAACCAATGTAAAATTGAGACCTCTGAATTTAGAAAACTACTTGTGTTGTGGCGAGATACAGTAGTAGCAGAAGGGAAAGATATAGAAGTATAAAAGAAAACTACCTTCTGTGATATTTAGATCATAGATGCTAAACTCAATAAAATCAAAGGTAGGGATATAAAAGATTTTACAATTAAGATGCTGCACTTAATATTGTTAACAATTATTTTTGCTTATCCCTCATTAAATGTAAACTACCACCCTTAACCTCCCATGTTTTTCCGGTACAAGAATAAAATGTTAAAAACAGTTTTAAAATGAGTTTCTTTTTCACCTTGTAAGCTGTAGAGCTTTCATATATTCCCCTTTTCTTTCAAGGGCCTTTTTTGCATCCTCAGCCGTTAATGCAAAATCTACTGCACTGTTCTGTAATAACTCCTTATTAGCTTACCTGAAGAAATCTCTTAGTTGTTAATTTGCCAACCTTTCTTGTTTACTATTAATCAATTAAAAAAAGAATTTTTTGTTTAAGAGCTACTTTAAAATCTTAAGTTGATGGATGTGTGAACGTACCGCTACTAAAATTCTTGCTTTTAAATGATTATTACTATATTATATTTATGTATCAATATAAGGATTATGGTATATAAAAAGGAATCAAATCTATAAGTAAGAATTAAATCCTTTTCAAAATCAAAAAGACTTTACCAAAGTCTAATATAATTTATGCTTGTCTTTTTAATATGTATCTAGTAAAAACATATTTTTTATCAATAGAATTCTGTTTTCAATATAAATTGAAACTTTTAAAAGACGTTTATTTAGTTTCAATGATAGTGATTAGTGTTCTAAACAAGGAACCATGCAAAGTGATCTGAAAAACCTGAGAGGTATTGTATCTAGTTTGCTCATCTCCAGATACTACAATAAAAGAGCCTTACCTCTCTAGGCAAGACTCTACTAGTTTAGTTGTATGACATTTACATGATAACTAAGAAACAGAAAACATATAACACCAAATAGCAGCACCCTATTATTCCTCCTACAGCTAATACCTGTTTAACCCAACTCTTAAATTTTTGATTACTGTAAATCGCTTGCACTCTTTCCATATTTCCTCCTATTAAGGAGAACCTTTAAAGACTCTCACCTCGCTATAGTACCATTAAAAAATGAATAATAGAGATCTAATGTATAAATATGCAATATTGCATACGAAAATGTATTGTTTTAATTGTAAGCGCTTACTATAATAATGTTATAAAGATTTATCACATCTTAATACGAAAAAAGAGGAGAGAATAATATGGAAATCGCAATGGCAGTTTTAAAATTTATAGGTGGAGCTATCCCATTAATTCAAGAACTTCTAAAAGCATTTATGTAAATTCACTATTTAGCAATTATTTATAAAAATTATCATACAAATGATCTGTCTATCAAAAATAAATTGATTTACAGATCATTTGCGTGATCAAGGTCCCTTTAACATGATTAAGGGGATTTTTTAAAATTTTTAAATAATTAAGGTTACGTCACATCACCATCAAGTTAGCAAAATAAAATGAAACTTTAACTTGATGATGATGGGGTAACAGTTGTGATTTAGAGATAAGATCAGATTATACAAAGTTTTGCACGTCAGCGATACCGGAAATAGACTTCGCCTTTAGTAGCAAGAATCCCCACGAAAGATAGTCAAACTTGCCTCTTTAGGAATAAGAGTGTCAATTTAAATAATGCATTCTGAAACACTACTCTTCTTCTAAAATAGCGTAATAATATTCATCCCACCATTCATTCCCATGTGGTATACACTTCCTAAAATAACCTTCCCTTCTCATTCCAATCTTCTCCATCACTCGATATGATGGAATATTTTGTGGCTGACATGTAGCTATAATCCTATGTAATTTCATTTCCTTAAAGCCATATTTCAGTGTAGCTTGTGCTGCTTCAGAAGCATATCCTTTATTGAAGTATTTTGAATTGAACACCCAACCAATCTCATAAGTATGCTCACCAAAATATTTATGAAAAACTATATGACCAATCAGAATATCCCTATCTATTAATACTACAGGAAAGTTCTTAGCGTTTTCACCAATGTTTTCATTCACAAAGTTTCTTGTATTTTCTTCAGTAAAAACCCCTTCAGGTATGTACTTCATAACATTGATATCTGATGTATACTCATGAACAGCTGGCCAATCTTTGAACTCAAATTTTCGTATCAATAACCTTTCTGTTTTTATAAACATTTACTTTCCCCCCCTCAAAAAATTACAATTATATTTGAAACCCACATTTAACCCTTAAAACAAAAAGAACTTGTAGGAATCTCTACAAGTTCTTTTTAGTTTAAGGTGAATATAAGGGACAAACAAACTATCTTACAGATTGACCGTAGAAACTTCAAGGGTAATGCTTTGACAAATATATTATATAACAAATATTAACATCTACAGAATTTATTTTTGAAAATTATGTGAATTAATAAATAAAATAGTTTTTTCTTAGCTATTATTGTTAATAACTGACGGTATCATTATATTTCATTCTGCAACTTATTTAGAAGAGCTATGTACATTTTGAAGAAGTTCTTCAATAAGTTTTGTTTTTTCATTTACCTTTGTGGCATATTTGAAATCACCATAACAATATGGATACCTAAAATTATTTTTATTTCCACCACAAGTGTACATTGCTGGATTTTGATCAACTTTCATCTTAGAAAATTTTTTGGCCGAATCCTCCGAGTGTTGTTTAATTTCTTGACTAGCAATAAAATCAATATACCCTGGCCCCATATTATAGCTTTGAATAATTGTATCCATGCTAACATCTTTTTCCGTTCCATACTTGTACATTTTAGCAAAGTGCTTTACCCCTTGTTTAATGCTCAAGCTTGTCTCTTGAATTTCATTTGGCTTTAATCCAAGTGATTCGGATGACTGCATAGGGTCGTTTCCCTCACCTCTACTCTCTTGATACATAATTCCTAATAAAATTGGTGTTTTCTCTCCTAAATTATATTTTTCTAATTCTTTTTTTAAGGTAGACTCATATTGCAATACACGTTTTTCGGTGGCTAGCGCTTTATTTTGTTGAATATTGGTTTTATGATTAAAATATAGCATTCCAAGTATTGTTCCTAAACCTAAAATACTAATAAGGAACACTTTTATAATTTGTTTTTTACTTGTATCCTTCATATATTCCTCCTCGTATAAGAAATTCAATTTTTTCAAAGGTAATTGGTTATACATAAACTATGTAATGAACATCTATCTCCCACCCTTTTAGACTTATACATCAATACTTTAAGGTTTCAAGTTTAATATAAAAATTTAAAGATAAGGTAAAGATAAGATAAAGATAAAATAAAGGGTATTTTTTAGCCTACTTTAAAAGATATTGCTACAAAGGGATATGTGGGACAATTTGTTGATATGAATGGATTTAGTGATAATTGAAAAGTTATTGTACAAGTTATTAATTATGGAGATATCATTCCAAAAGAATTAACCTATCTTTTCAATATGCTTTATATAAAAACTACAACGTAACATATAATAAAAAACGGTAAACCCTCCACCTAGGAGAATCCACCATCACAAATAACTGATTATTTTACACCTAGTTTTTCTTTTGCTTTCTTAGAGAGCTCGTCTTTCTGGAATTCTATATCCCAGACTTCCTTGTAACGTTTTTACCCATGTTCTCGATGGGTGATGATCACTTGATAACGACCTTGCATGAATAGCATCTTTATAAAGGAATGTATTTTCACCATCTAACTTTTCTAGTGCGACCACATCTTGAGTTTCAAATACGTCCATATTTTGTAGAACACGGTCATCACTTGTTACCCTTATCGTACCCCTATCGACCAAGGAACGTGCAATATTCGTGGATATTTTACAAGCTTTTTTTCACCTCTCTACTTCGCAAATGCATCTGCATCTCGGAAAAAATATAATTTCGTAATCATCTCATCACCGCAGTAATGATAGATTTCACGTGCTGCCTCTTTCCCCCCATGTAACACCTTCATATGAAACTCTGTAATCATTAATACTTTCTCAATAAACTCCCACTCGAAACCAAGTTCCATTAAAAAGTGGCAAGCTCAAAGGGTACTATTCATGACCGTAATACGAATAGTACCCTTTGAGCTTTTTAAATACACAGCAAACGGTTTACCTGTATCATGGAGTGCTGCAGCACTTTGCAGAAGAAATAAATCTTCCCCTACATAATTCTCTGTTAAATGAGCGTATACCATATATGTGTGCTGACATAATGGTAAGGAATGATAGGGGTTTCCTTGATCATATTGAAACATATCAGAAAAGAACGGGATGTTCTTCATGACAAATTGAACACCACACCCATGCGTCCCCTCCTGGTTCACCATTACAGTTTGCTGTAAGTCCCGCTTTACTTGTTCGTTCATGGTTTCTTGTAGTTCGAATAAGACGATACATAATCCGCTCTGGTTTTATGTAATCTATTGGCTTGAATCGTTACTTAAATATAAAGGGTGTCTCGTTAACACATCCTTTTTTTCCTAAGGTAGTGTAAATGGTAACCTCTGAATAATTCATGAATATCTTTATACCGATTATGAAATTTATAATTTTCTCCCCAAGCAGCAATCAACCTATTTTCCATTAAAGTTTTTCTTTCCAATATTTCATCTAACTTCGTACGATTAATTACTTCCTGTAGTAGTCTTTCTACTGTATCTGCTTTTATCTCATTTGGTTTTCTCAATATTTTTTACTTCTATTTTTTGATTGTTATGACTGGCACTTGCTCAGTTTCGGAAATTTCACTGTAACCATAATAAAGTAGAAAAAACAATAAAATCATTGTCCAAATAAATATAAACACTTTATAACTATACTTCATATGAAAAACCTCATTTTCCCTATATAAGTGAATGTACATACACCTTATAAATCCAATTACATAAATTATCGGATATTTTAGTTGTAGAGAATCATTAAGTATTAGAAATTGTTATTCATAAACATATCCAAGAAATCTTCAAAAAATATCATCTAGGCATTTTAACATTTCATAAAAATGCACAGATAATATTTTTACGTTTAGCTAAGTAATGCTTATTATGTAATAAATCCTTATCTCTATTTCACCTTAATGTTTATATGTACAAGAGTCTGTGTAGCAACTAGGCTGTACTTTAAATATGTACTAAATTGTGTGTGGGAAAGGAAGCACATTGTATTTAAAGTTGTTACTTTAACCCCCTTAATTAGTTGGTAGTCTTCTTCATTCAGACAGAAAGGAAATTTAAAGTGTGCACGTATTTTTACTCAGACTCTTTACTACACACACTCCTATACACATAAAAACATCTATAGTTTTTTGTAACAATACAAAAATTACAAGAAACAAAACAGAAATATTTTTAACACTGAGTAATAATTTTGTAACACAACTGTAACATACTGCATTTAATCGTACAATACTTTTTTAACTAATTATCAACAAATTTCTGTTAATATCGTTCAAATTTAATAATGTTCCCATATAGTATTACAATTAGAGTTGCTTGTGTTTTATTTGGATAGATACGAGAGTTATATGCTTTATTAATTATCATTCATTTCAGTTCCATTTCGGCATGTGTCTTTTATACAATAAACATATATTTGAAAGACAGTGGAGTAACATTTTATGTATGTCCAACAAATAAGATAGCTTCCTGGGGACGTCATACATTGTCATCAATCTAAAGCTTATGAAGTTATACGTGATGGAATGCTAATGTTTACCATAGGTGATATTGGCTATAAAAGTATAAAAACTATTAACAAAGCATCTTAATGTTTATGAAATACTTTGTTAATAGTTTCTCTTCTCCCTAATCTCCTGCGAGACTATATTTTTTTATTGAAATTTTCCATATCTTATTTGATTTATTTATTCTGTAACACCAGATTGGGTTACTGTTACATCAGCTGTTACACGAAAACGTAAATGTTTATAGGATTCTTCCCATTCTTGACTGTTCCATTTTCTTACGTGAGTTCTACCAAGCTTCCTAAGTCCTATAGGATCTGTGTCTTTTTTAATAAATCTCTTTATCAATGTAGTTGCCTTTTTTTCTATTTCTGTTTCCATAATTTTTTCTAATTTTTTTATTTCTTTAGGATTATCTAGATTTTTTGTTTTTGTAAATTCTTGAATTTCAGCTTTAACTTGAATATGAGCATTTACGAATGGATGCTTACTATTCCCCTCCATCTTATATTTTGTTCTAGCTTTTATATTCTCTATCGTGGCGTAAGTATTTGAAGAACCAGGTAATTTGAATTGGTATGTACCTTGTTTAAAATTATCTGTCAACAATTTAAATACAAATAAATCTTTAGGGTTCACTTTATCAACCATTTTACATCTTTTAAAAAGTGCTATTCCATTTAACTCCAACACGTTACCTTTTTTAGATATCATCGGTAAATATGAATCTCTCGCATCATCATTAAGTTGGTTTAAAAACATAAAAAAATTTGTTTTTGGCTGCGTTCCGTTGTCCATATTTTGCTCCAGTAAAGAGGATAGATAGGAAGAAATTTCTTTTTCTTTAGAATAGTTCCCCTTTAATAGTGATTCCCCTTTTACATTTGTAATTGCTAAATAAATTGCATTTCCTACACTAGGATTTCGGTTCAAAGTCTCTAAAATTTCCTGCATTCCCTTTTCAATTATTTTTTCATTAAATATAATCACACGCAATTGACCCAACTCTAGAGGTCCAGAAGATTTTTCGGATGCTCTTGCAAGAACTTCTCTACCAGTCTGGCCTGATGCTGAATAGATTTTCGTTTCACCTTCCCCCCCTCCTTTATAAGCTGAAATCGCAAAGGTTCCTTTTAGCTTACCTTCTGCTTCAGTATCATATGCCGCAACTTGAACTAAATCAATGTCATCCACAATTTTCGTTTTAGCACAACCTATTAAGAAGACACTTACTATAATGAAAAGTATCCATCGCTTCATGTTTATCTCCTTAACTTTATTTTGGCGGTTTGAATTAGCCATAGTACAGGTAAGTATACATATATATATATAAAGCCAATTTGACCTGTCCAAGTATTTAATAAGTTAATTTTATTACGGTTATTCAAGAAAAATGATAAAACGAAGATGAATACGATGATAACTGGCAAAACATATTTTTGCTTTATCCCCAGCGCCTCTTTTATACCACGACTTACTCCCCACAATGTAAAGGAAACGTTAGGTAATATAAAAAAAGCCCAAACAGAAACAATAATGTATTCAAACCGCTCTATAAAGGGAAATTGTATAATTTTAATCATACTTAAATATGCCCATATCGCGCTCGCGAGTTGTTTTTCACTAAAAAACGCAAGAGTTAAAATCATAAGGTATGTGTAGACAATAGTCGTTACTAAATTTGCATAGTGCGCATATTTTTGAGACTTTCTTGCCTTTTTAATAAATGGGTAGTACAACAATAACATTTCAAATCCAAAAAAACTAAACATATTTCCTTTCATTCCTTTCATAATTTCTAGGAATGAATGCTGTGCAATTGGAAATAAATTTCGAAAATCTGCATACTGCAAAGGATAAAAAAATGTGAAGATTAGAATGCTTGGGATAACGATTCCAAAGAAGCCAATTCCGGCAACTACACGAAATCCTCCAGTCACAATGTAATAACATAAGCCTAAAAAAGCCCCAGCTATAACCCAAGATGAAATGGAAGGAAACATCCAAACATGTACTACTTCGATATAAGTATGTAGTGTTGTTGCACCTAACAATACAATATAGGATAAAAAAATGAAGTTGAACAATCCACCAATCCATTTTCCAAGTACGTCTTGATTGATTGCAATGATGTCTCCATTACCCTGATTTAAAATCTGATATATGATCCAAATCATAAGATTAACAGATATTCCAAAAAGTAGCGTACTAATCCACGCATCATTTCCAACTAATTTTGCACTAATCCTTTCAAAACCAAGCATACCAACCCCCATCTGTATAGTAATAATTAAAAAAAACACCATATATGGAGAGACTTGATACTCAATTGGGACCTGTTTCATAATGCTCCTCCCTGTTAATTTCAATCATCAAAATCATTTCGTGATTTGATTTTATTTTTCTCTACCTCTTCTGGATTAAAACGAAAACGCTGTTTAGATCTTGAAAAAATTGGGCGTCGGAACATCGCTGAGATTGGCAAACGGATAATGCTGTCTTTCCAATCTGTAGGGCGTGTAGGATAAAAAGGAAACAAATAAGGACGTCTTAATGATTCTGTACGTAATAAGCGTGCTAAAAGTAAAGAACTTGTTAAAACAATTCCTAATAAGCCCAACAGGTGTGCAGCTATTATAAAAGGAAAACGAATTACTCGAATTGTATTACCAATTCGATATATTGGTGCTGTAAATGAACTAAGAGCTGAAAGTGCAACAATGATAATAAGTACGTTACTTGTAAGACTTGCCTCTACCGATGCTTGTCCAATAACAATACCCCCTACTATACCGACAGTTAGACCCACTTTAGTTGGTAAACGTGTCCCCGCTTCTCTCAGTAATTCAATCGTTATTTCTAAAAAAAGTGCTTCAATGACTGGAGGAAAAGGTACTTTACTTCTCGATATAATCAACGTTTCAAGAAGTTCTTTTGGAATTAGCTCATAATGATATGTTAAGATCGAAACATATAATGGAGTCGTTAAAACAGAAAAGATAAAAGCAAAAATCCTTAACAGTCGAAAAAATGAGGCCATAATCCAAGGCATGGTGTAATCTTCTGTCGTAGAAAAAAAGTCAATTAATGTTGTTGGAAGAGTGATAGCATAAGGCGAGCCATCTACAAAAAGTGCAATTTTCCCTTCTGCTAATACAGCTGCCACACGGTCCGGACGTTCTGTATTCAAAAATTGAGGGAATATAGAATTCGGGTTGTCTGCAATTAACTGAATCAAATACGTGCTATCCAAAACGTGGTCTGTTTTTATTAGACTCACCCGTTTTATAATTTCTTGTAGATTTTGATCATTTACAATTCCCTCAATATATACAATCGCAACGGTTGTGTTAGATAGCGCGCCTACTTTCAATTCCTTCATTTGTAAATAAGGTGTTGGAAGCTTTCTACGTACTAAATTTAAGTTTACATCTAAATCTTCAACAAACGCGATTTGTGGACCCACAATATTGTATTCAATTTCAGCTTTTGTAATATCTCTTTTTTCTTTCTTTGCCACATTAATTAACAAGCCATTTAATTTATCTGTATCGAACTGAATAAGTATATAGCCGTTTAAAATACTATCCTGAATATCTTCCATTTGATTTGTTATTTTTGAATTTTCAAAGGGTAAGACAGACCGAATATCTTGTAATGAATCGAAGCTCTTCTCTTTTATATAAGTTAAAACCTCTTCATGAAATATATTTACATCGATTAAGGTTCTAAAATATGAAATGACTATAGAGGATTTGTTTGAAGCGATCTCCAACGTTATAAAATCTTTAGATTTTTTTAGTAATTGCATTAATTCCTGCAAAGATTTTATAGAGTGAACAGGTACTTTTTCATGTGGTTTCAATTGATAATACCCTTCCTTTCAAAAAGAACCTATATATAGTTTTTAGAAATTTCTATTTTAAAAATGAGGGATATTTATATGTCAATATGCTCATTAAAAATAATACCTTTTTAACTAACTTAACCAAAATTAGTTAAAAAATGTATTACGAGTAAAAATTTGAAATGTCCCCAAGAAAAATTACAATATTAAAAACATCCTTTCTTTTGGTTCTAAAGAAAGGATGTTTTTATAACAGGCTTTTTCAAGTGTCTATTCTATAGGGTACATTTACCAGTGTTCTTCTCTTTATTATTTCATTAAGTAACATTAGCATTACATTCTGTATGGTTTCTTAAAAAATTTCAGTAAGAGAATATCTTAATTTTGAAGTGTACAAATAGGGAGAGTGACTTCAACTATAGTCCCCTTATTCATTTCACTCTCAATAAATATCTTTCCCTGATGTGTTTCAATGATTTTATAACAGATCATTAACCCTAAGCCAATCCCCTCTTCTTTAATACTATAAAAAGGTTCTCCGAGGTATGGTATACGTTCTTTTGGAATCCCACACCCTTCGTCGATAAAACGAATGCTTACTTGATTATTATCAAGTATATTTAATTGAATGAGAATTTCTCCTCCCATCGGCATAGATTCAATTGCATTTTTTAATATATTAACAAATACTTGTTTTAATTGATTTCCTTCACATGAAATCAATGGAATACCAGGGTTAAGATCGATTCTAAATTTTATATTATGCATCATTGCTTGAGGTTGTAGTAGCATTAAAACTTGATCCATTAGCACACTAATGTCATTATGTTGTATTTTTACCACCTGTGGTTTGGCTACCGCCATAAATTCAGTTGTAATGCTCTCTATACGCTCAATCTCTGATGATACTATATTAATATAACCCTGATTATTCTCATTTTCTGTTGATTTTAGTAATTGCATGAACCCTTTCATTGCAGTTAATGGATTATTAATCTCATGAGCCATTGCAGTCGCTAATTGTCCTACAACAGCAAGTTTTTCAGATTTTCGTAATAATTCTTCTGTTTTTAGCCGTTCAGTGATATCACGAGAAATACTTAGGAAAACCTTTTTACCATTTAAGTTAAAAACACGAACACTAAACTCAGTTGTTATTACTTTTCCTGTTGGAAAAACATATTCATCTTGCAAAGTGAAGGAAGTTTGTCCCTTTTTAATTTTTTCTAATAGCCTTACGATCATTTGAGAATCTTGTGGTACTATATTTGAAAATGATAATGAGAGCAACTCTTCTCTACTATATCCAAATCTTCTACACCCAACAGGGTTCACCTCAATAAATCGACTTGGAGCATTATCTTCATTCAGCTCTACTACATATACCGCATCAGTTGCTTGTTCGATTAGTGCACGGTACTTCATTTCACTATCTCTTAATTGCCGGTGTAATCGATGCCGTTCTCTTTCTGCTTGTTTTCTTTCAGAGATGTCTCTACATATTGCTGATAAAGCTATCACATTTCCTCTTACATCTAGTATAGGAGAAACTGTCAGACTAACATCAAGAAGACTCCCATCGCTCCTTTGTCTAACAGTTTCTAATTTAGTAAACACAGATTCACCTGTTAGAATTTTCTGAATATTTTTGAGCGATTCTTCCATTAAAAAATCTGGTACACAAGGTAATCTCTTACCTATGATTTCTTGTGATGACCACCCAAATATCTTTTCATAAGCTTTATTGGCTTGTAAAATATGCCCTTCTCGATCAGAAATGGTAATAGCATCTAGATTGTGCTTTATAAATGATTCCAATAATTCTTTGGTAGCGCTTAATTCTGATTCTACCTTTTTCCTTTCGGTTATATCAACTGTAGAACCAACAACTTCAATAACTTGTCCATTTCGTTTAATTGGCCTAAGCGCAATAAGAATAATAGTTTTATCATTTGGCCAAGGTAATTCAAATATAATTTCTTTTCCTTCCCATGCCTGAAGATAGTACTTCATCAATTGTGGAACTAAATGTGGAGGAACAATAGAAGCATCAATAGTACGTAAGCTTTTTCCTACCACCTGTTCAGAATAAAATCCGTTTTGATAATAAAACTGTCCATCACATAAAGTGTGTATAAAGTGCTTATCCACTTTTTTAAATTTAAAAATTCCTCCTTGAAGCTCATGTACGGTATCTGCAAGTTCTTGCTTCGATTTTTTTAATTCTCGATTCATTTTAGATAAGTCCTGTGTTAAATAATACAATCTCTGGTAGGCTTCCATAAGGAATAGCCCAATTAAAAGTCCTAACGCTATATATAATAGGCCTCCTGTGTAAAGTAATGTAGTATTAAATAATACGCCAACTAACCACTTTATTCCAATAAAAACAGAAAAATATAACGATGCACTTTTAAAAGGACGTAGTTTTTTAAAATAAGTTTTAAAGGTAGAAAATAGAATCCCCATACCTAAATAAGCAATCACAGGAGGTTCCCAATACCCTCCAGTGTAAAAGATACGCATTACAATTATGCTAATTAACGTAATCCAACCAGCAATACGACCAAAGTAAATAAAAGATAGAATAAGAGGAACAACTCGAAGATCGTAGGAAAATCCCATGTATGGAAAAGAAAAGAACATTAACGTAACTGCAATAATCCCTCCATAGAGCTTTTCGAAATATCGACTAGAATTAATTGTAAACACTTGAATAAATATTGCTGCGCTAACTAATAAAGAAAAAATAGAAAGGTTGATGAAATAATCTTTAATAATCATGTAATGTCCCTCCTTGAATTAAGTGTATTCGACAAAAAAGCTAAAAATCCTACAAATTGTATAAACAGTTCAAATGCATAAATTTTAAACTAGGATAAAATCTGGAAACGTAAATAAGGAGCACAGCAGATGAGATATTTTAATGAAAAATAGTTCAAAAAAGATAATAGTAACCGTTGACTACTATTATCTTTTTTCTTTAAGTTATCGTAATACGTATGAAACTCTAAGGGACGTGGTATGTCATTTCATCAAACAATGATTATATGCTGAGTCATGAATATAGAAACTTCAACAGTAATTTTTGAAAAATAACATAAAAAACAAAACTATCTTTGAAAATGGAAAAAATCTATATAAATGTCAACTAATCTATGTACAAAAACGTTCACTTAATTTTGCATAAAGTCACTCCACTTAGGAAGCTAAGTAGTTCTTCAAGGTCGATAAGAACACCTGTAGATGCTTCAGGATAACTACATAATTGTATGAGTAATGTACTTGAAACATTTCGGTAAAACCATACACATAATACAACTAACTCCTTGGTTCAATATTTACTTTTTCGCTGAACAAATTCTTTTTCTTGAGCAAAATATTCTAGGATATAAGGAGATTTTTCAATTAACTTGGTGTCTAGTTTATTCTCCAGCTCCAATTACTTCCTTACTTTCAGATTCAGTTCATTATATTTTGTACTTTGTCTTTATACACAACATATTCCTTACCATCCACTACTGCTACTACCGCAAATTCATCATTTGGATTGAATGAAAGCCAATCAGCCCACATGTTAGTATTAGCCCCTCCACTCCACATATTATGAACAGTGTTTTTAGTTAAATTCATAACTTTATAAGACGCATTTGGCGCATTTGTTCCAGTCTTTATTTCAAAAGTGTATGCGTTATGAATTTTTTTATAAAAGTAGAAAACGTTTGATGGACGAAGCTGATTCAAAAAATCCTGTTCTTTTTTCTCTGCAATTTTTATCCCTTCTTGCAAAGTGACAACATCTGTTTTTAATGTTTTCCAACTGTTTTTCGCTGCATTCAAGCTAGGGGTTAAGAATTTATATTTATTTTGATCAGCTTTTTGATCAGCTTTACTAATATGTCCCAGTACACCCGAATATTGAGAATCTAAATCCTCCCATTGCGTAGACATATAAGTAAGAGCAGTGATAGCACTATCAAGCATACTATGCATATCACTAATATTATGAAACGCAACTCCAACTACACGATTCAATGTTATTTTATAATCTACAGTCTGACGCAATTTTGCTAATTCAGGTTCTAGCCAACCTAACTTACCTCTTGCATCACCTATCATTATGCCACCAGCAATCAAGGTTGGAATAAAGGGGATTTTCACCATGTCTAATCCCTTAGATTCTATGTCTTTCTGATATTTTACTTGTCCTAAAAGGTCCTCTAGACGCTTTTGGTCAGCCTCCACATCAGCACCTTGGTTTTTTAAAATCGATTGCAATGTCTCTTTATGACTTCCAAATGTTCTAACATCTTCTCCAATAGCATTTTTTAATTGAATTAATTCTTCTATTAATGCTTTTGCAGACTTTTGATTTTGTTGAATTCCTCCTTGTAAATCTGTAATCCCTTTTTTTAAAGTATCTCCATTTCCAGTATTGATCGCCTCTACTAATGTTTCATAATGATTTTCAAATTTTGTATCGTATTCTATAATGCCTGTCAATGTATCAAAAAGATGTTTTTTTACTTGTGTATTCCATGTCACAGCATGTGCTCTTGCATTCTTTTGATCTTGTACAATTTTACTAGGTAAATCTGCATTTCCATTAATAGTTATTCCTTCAAAACTCACATCTGGATTATTAATTAGCAAATAAGAATATTCATTCATAGCTTTTGCAAATAAACCAGCATCTTGCAAAGCTTTTTTCATCTGTTCTTCATTTGCTGAAAGAGACATATTTTCAGTGTTCGTTTGTTCAATTTCAATTGCAAAAGTTTCTAGTGGTATGACTGCATAAGTAGTTGTTATAGTTAAAAACGCTGATACAGCGAGTAGTTTATTAGGGATTTTTTTCATCATTTCGTATTCCTCCTATATAGGGTATGGTTTCAAGTTCTAATCTTATTAAAAAGCGATGTCTTTCAAAATAAGTTCTACCTCTTTTATCAGTATCGTTTGAACTTTCTTTAGCAGTCTTCAAATCATTAAGTATTAAAGAAAATGTATATAATCAGCTTCAAATTAACCGATTCTGTTGCAAATTTAAAAAAAGCAATTAAACTACAAGGTTATTCTTTTATTAGAATCATACTTATATATAATTGAAAGGCGAAGTCTTTAATGAGACTCCGCCTTTCTGTTATATAAGGATTTATCAATTATTACTTTTCTGTTTAACAGTGTAATCATAGACTTTCTATGTTTTAGTTCACTTTACAACAGAATTAATATTTCCCTATTTTTGTGGAGTAACAGTTTCCACTTTTAATTCCTTTATTCCTTCTTTTAATGTAACTGCATCTGTTCGTAATGTTTTCCAACTGTCTTTCGCTGCATTTAAATTAGGTTTTAAGAATTTAAATTTATTTTGATCGGCTTTTTGAGCTGCATTCTCAATATGCCCTAGAACGCCCGAATATTGAGAATCTAAATCATGCCACTGTGTGGACATATAAGTAAGAGCGTTAATAGCATCATCAAGCGCCTTGTGCATTTCATTAATATTACTGTAAGCAACTCCAACTACACGATTTAAGGTTACTTTATAATCCACGGTCTGACGTAATTCTGCTAATAAAGGCTCTAACTTACCTAAATTATCCCTTGCTACTCCCACTATAATACCGCCAATTATTGGTAGACCCAAAATAGCACCCTTCATTACATTAAACCCATCAGATTCTAATTGTTTATAATAGTTTACTGATCCTAATACTTCTTCTAGACGCTTTTGATCGGCATCAACATCTGCACCTTGATTTTTTAAAATTGACTGCAAGAGCTCTTTATTACTTCCAAATGCTCTAACATCGTGTCCAATAGAGTCTCTTAATTTAGTTAATTCTTCTATTAGTTGTTGTGCATACTTTTGATTTTGTTGAATTTCACCTCGCAAATCTGTAATCCCTTCTTTTAAAGTTTCTCCATCCCCTGTATTAATCGCCTCAATCATTGTTTCATAATAATTGTCAAATGTTGTATCGTATTCAACAATACCATTCAATGTATCTAAAAGCTGTTTTTTTACTTTCGTATCCCAAGTAACAGCATGTGCCCTTGCATTCTTTTGATCTTGCACGATTCTACCAGGTAAATCTACATATCCATTAATGGTAATTCCCTCAAAATTCACATCAGGGTTCTTAATTAACATATAAGAATAGGCATTCATAGATTTTGCAAATAATCCAGCCTTTTGCAAGGTCTCTTTCATTCTCGCTTCATTTGCAGAAAGAGCCGTATCTCCATTGTTCGTTTGTTCAATTTCACTTGCAAAAGTTGTTACTGGTGAAACTACATTTGCGGTTGTAATAGTTAATAGCGTCGATACAGCGAGTAATTTGTAAGGGATTTTTTTTATCATTTCATTTTCCTCCAATTTAGGTTTTAAATTTCAGTTCTACTCCTGTTTAAAAGCAATATCTTTTGAAATGAATTCTGCATCTTTATGAATATCATTCCAACTTTCTTTAGCGGCTTTTAAATCATCTGGTATTAAAGAGAATTTGTGGTCTTGCATAGAATCGATATTATCCAGTAAATCTGTATAATTTGCGCCCATTGTATTCCATTGCTTTTGAATATTTGTTAGAGACAATATCGCTTGATCTACAGTCTGATATAGATATGCCAATGTTTCTTTCGCGTTAGTAAGCGAAAGAACTGCTTGATTAGCACGATCTGCTTTCATACTTAATTCTCCGATTTTGTTAGAAATTTCATTATAGGAGTCCATATGCTTAGATGCTGTGACACCAGCCGCAGTTCCTAGACCGATACCAGCTGCACCAAGAGCCGAGAGTCCACCAACAACAGCCGGTGTTGCTGTACCGCCAGTTACAAC
Source organism: Bacillus sp. FAU20 (assembly GCF_056033865.1). Lineage (NCBI taxonomy): Bacteria > Bacillati > Bacillota > Bacilli > Caryophanales > Bacillaceae > Bacillus > Bacillus sp. FAU20. Next base: position 639,490 of record NZ_JBVYHY010000026.1, on the reverse strand, counting down.
AATAACTACCGCTCCTCCAATAGCTGCAATAACTAAAATAGCTGCTCCCAATCCACCACCAATTGACCATGCTAATACATCATCAAAATGTTTTTTCTGAGTAGAACGAAGTTGCTCAATTTCAGCTTGAAGTTGTGGAATCGTTGCCTGTTGACCTGCTAATATTGCAGTTAATCCACCTTTCCCATCTGGACCACCAACATTATTTTTAAAATCTGTAGAATTTTGATATAGTTTCCCTTTGAAGTCTTGTAGCATCTTAATCACATCTGTAACTTCTTTTGAATTTGTATTGATTGTAGTAATTAAATCATTTATACCCTCTTTTAGACCTGCCTTATCTTTCTTTTGTACAGTTTCTACTAATGTGTCGTAATAATTTTGAAATTGTTCATCGTAATTTACAATATTACGAGCAGTTTTTTGAATCTGTGGCTTCGCTGTATCTAACCAGTAATTTGCATTGATTCGTGACAGCTCTTGATTAAGGTGAATATTTTTGAGCAACTCTCCCCCCTCTGAGCCTAAATCGATATTAGATAAATTTACATTTGGTTGCTTAATCATTGTTTTTGCGTATAAATCCATTACTAGAATATGAGACCCTGTTTCAGCTAATGCTTTCTTCAGTCCTTCGGGGCCTAATGCATAATTGCCTACTTTTTGTTCTTGAGCGGTCGTTTCTTGTGCAAATGCATGAATAGTGTTACCGGTAGTAGCAGTTATAACAGTTGCTAATGTAGCTAAAGTTAGTACTTTGAATGGAAATTTTTTCATGACTATTCTCCTTCTTTCGCTAAATACTTATACTCTTTATAGATTTCCAAAAACGTAATATCAAAATTTATATACTTGCTCTTCAAGGTAACTTATTACATTTTTTAATTGTCTTAATGTATCTTTTTGAGACTGCTCGTTAGTTGTATCAACATTAGTAGATAATTTTGTAATGCTATTTTTTATTAGATTTAAATCTTCTTTATAGCGCTTTAGTAGATCAAGTTCTAAATCTACTTGATTTGCAAACGTATGCAAATCATTTTGTGTAAGAAGAAGCATTGATTTTTGTAAATCAGCTATTGATAATTTCGTTGTTAAATCATATATTTTTTGATTTTGTTTCTCTAAATCATCTAAATATGCTCGCTGTTCTGCTGTTAATTTATTTACTTCAGCAAAAACGCCAAATGTTTTCTTAATCTTTTCGGTATCAATGACCTTCATCAGGTCATACTCTTGTGTTTTTGCTGCGGCTGCGGCTGCTATTTCACCTTGTTTGCTTTTCTCAATTGCTTCACGAGCTGCTCTTTTTGCTGATTCAATCTCTAGAGCAGTTTTACCTTGCTCTGTTGCTTCTTGCACTGCTTTTTTCTCAGCTTCTAGAATAGAGTTGTTAATTTCTTTTCCTTTGTTATACGCTGCCACCCCTGCTTGCGCAGCTGGTTCAATAATTTCTTTTGAAAGACTATAAACTTCTTTGAATATAGCAAATCCCTGTTCATTTAAAGCCCCTGGTATTAATGCAATTTGCTGTAAATCATTTTGAATTGCTTTTTTGGTATTTAATATTTCATTTTTTAACTGATCTATTTTTCCTGTTCCATCTGTACTTAGTATGCCTTGCGCAGTTGCCACATTAGTATCAAAATCTTTTAATTTTTTATCAAGCTGTAATTTAAGATCTGTTAATTCATTGATTTGTCGTTGCGCATTTTCTTGATTCGTCATAGCCATTTCTTGAAGTACTTCAAGTCTATCCGAAAACCCTTCTCTATCTTCTTTATTGTCTACAAACGATTTTAATGCCGGGTAATAACTTTTAAATTTTGTTACAAACCCTTTACTTTTTGAATTTAATAGAATTAACTGTGGATAGAGTTCCGATGACCATTCCTTCATATCTTGTTTGATTAGGAATTGATTGGTATTTAAAGCTGGGACTTCCTCTAGCTGTACATTAGGACTCATTAAAGATTGATCAATATACGTTTGGATTAATTTAGATTGCGCACCTAATTTTCGTAATGAAGAGGAAATATCCATGCCTTCCTGTTGAGTTTCCGCTTGAACGATTGGTGTTGCGAGAGTATTGATAGGAATAGTTGCTCCAGTTACAATGGATGTGACTAATAATCCTGTCATTATTTTAGTTTTCATTCCGTACACTCCTTTACCATTGTTTTTATAACTTAATTCATATAACTTGTACGACCGCTCTCTTTGTAAACTGGATAAGAAGGAGAAATCTTTCAGATACGTTAATATCGTTGTTTTTTACTTCTAATAGGATGTAAGGATTTTATTTATCTCTCATTTCGATACTCTATTTTTTTAAATATAAATAACAAAAATTTATTAACTATATTTGAATCAGGCACCTTATGAGTAGTAAATTATTAATTCTTTCCTAAAGTTGCGGTTTAACTTACAGAATCGTGAGGATCAATAAACCAATGCTTACAGTTAATCTTGTCATAACATTGTTTAATTTTAATTTGATAATATCCCTCTTAGTTTTGTCAGCAAACTCCTTACTAGACAACAAAAGGTGAAATTATACTGTACATTGCTTATACTTTTATTGCGGAATAACTTCACTTTTGTTATGCAGAAACTTAGAACACGTTTATTACCAATTTGATTCTTGACCTCTTGTAAATAAATTTACTATTCAGAAAATTATCAAAGACATAATGTTACTTATAACTTCACTATAATTCCTATTAGCGTAACCTTCTCCTTTCTGTCTGGTCATACCAGTTATGTTGTTCATTAAAACATTAAATTTTCAATGCGTAAATAGAAAAATTTTGTCGATTATGCTCGATAATTTACTGTTAAATAAAAATATGAACCAAAAAAATTATATAAATATAGTTATTCGTAAATTTCATTTCTGTAATTGTAATGATTACAAATTAATGTGTATACGGTTAAAAATAACTATTTTAGCTCAACCAAGAAATTTTATTTTAGAAAAAATACTTATAGAATAATATAATAGGTTTTTTTATACTTTTTTACCTTTATTTAGTTATGTATAATTGCATAAAATGTAGATATATTTAGTAATATATGTTATATTGTTGATTTTTTTAAAAAACATCCTGATATCATCATTATTAAATATCTAATATAAAGATATTAATCTATAAACTTATCTTCGTTATAAACGTAGGTTCTAAATTACAAAAAAGCTGCAAAGCCTCCTTGAAACACTTTGCAGCCTTCTATCTTTTTGTTTCCTTTAGCAAAATAATGGTTAGTGAATTTTTATTTTTTAGGATACTTATACCCATGTTTAAGTCTTTACATTGGAGACAGCAGATAACAAGCTTATATTACTGTATATTTTTCACGGTACTGCCTAGGAGTCATACTAGTATTTTTTTTGAAAACTCTTATAAAATAACTTTGGTCATTAAAATTAAGCCAAGCACAGATATCTGATAAAGAATAAGTAGTAAGTGTTAATAATTTTTTTGCTTCTTCCACTCGTTCCCTTTGAATATATTCGCTGAAAGTGATTCCCATTTCTTTTTTAAATAGTTTAGACAGATAAGTAGGCGTAATTTCTAATTGATTAGCAAGTTCATTCAGAGATATTCCATCGTAAACATTTTTATTAATATGTTTTATACATGTAGTAACCGCGTAAGAATACTTTTTTGCATTGTATTCTTTCACACGATCTGCAAAGGTACGTAAAGCGTCCCCTGACAATCGCTTTACAGATTCTACATTATCTAATTGTTCTAGGGTTTGTATATATAAAATACTATGAGCAAAAGCAATATCTGGTGGCAGGTTTCCTTCTATTGCATATCGAGTGGCTAAGGTAATCGCAATAATTCCAAGGTTTTTTTGATTCCTGAGCGGATCCTCTATTAGCATAAGTTCAACATCTTCTTGCGAAACCGCATACATATACTGTATTAACTTTTTTTTATTTCCTTCTTTAATAGTCGAAAAGAAATCATTTACTAATGCCATATTGTGCGTTTTAGGTTTGTTTTGTCGGCGTTTTAAAATATATAAATCAGGTTTCACATTTTTATTAGGAATTTCCTCTAGTACTCTATTTTTTTCCAAGACAATATCTACATCTAACTTTTCATTGAAAATCATGTAATGTAATAAAATTCCCATATCAATTAATGTAGTTTTTTTAATCTCAGATAAACACTGATAATAGGCAAGTCTTTCTTGAATGTTATCATTTGATTTAAATTCTTTCTGAAATTTTATCATCATATCATCTGAATCTTTTGGATGTATAGTAGGACCGATTATAATAGTCCCTTTAATATCATCATGATTTTCTATATGAATTAGAACAAAATTTTCAAGATAGTTGTTACTTCGGAAAAGTGGCAAGTTAAAGGGATCGTTTTCTTGATAAATATCATTAAGATGTTCTTCTTTTGAAGAATAAAAAGGACTACAAACATTATCAGATGTAGAATGATATAAAATTTTTCTGTCTGCAGATAAAATATGTACAGGGGCATTAAATGCTTTATGTGCAAGATCACACAAGTGTTGTATATCGATAGAAGTATTCATTACATTCTCCTTTATAGATCCATAAAATATATTCTGTTAGATATAATTCATGACAAATAATACTATAAAATATCAAATTAGTACAATTCACAACAAAATATTACTATATCTTTTTTATAAAAATCATATATTATTTAATTGTAGTTAGCATCTAAATATCAGAGTAGATAAGTAAATGAAATACACTAAGTTCTTTTCTTAATTCTACAAGATATAATTATTGAACTTGAGAAAACAGTGAAGTACTACAAAATACAGTGGTAGTCAATGCGAGGACCAAGCTGGAAAAAGGTTTAAAATGCAGCGAAAGTTACAGGAGATACTGTACCACCGCAAGAAATAACAGTCAAAGTTCCAATTCAATCATTTATACAAATTGAATTCAAAAAATAAATACTGCTAATTTAAATGTGAAACTGAAAAACTATTTTGCTCCAAATTTTAGAAAAAGATAATAAAGAAGTTGTGAAATTGGAAACAGATGAAAGCGATACGGCTATTTTTGAAGCACTATGCTTTGAAAAATACAAGGTAGAGGAAATTCAAGTACTCAATTAAACATTTAATTGAGAGAAAGGTCTTTTCATCAACTAAAAATAAAAAACGAATGGAATATTCAAAAAATGACACTATATTACTGGTCGTAACATTAGTTTTACTTTCCACAAAAGAGGAAAAAATATATAGACTTTACAAATACTAAGAATAGCAAACTAGCTAGTTTTATTACCGTATCACATAAAGTGAAACTTTAATCAGTGGGGGTTTTGTTCATCCCCCACTGATTATTAGCCCATACCAATCGGGGTCTTACTGCCCGGCAAATAGCGGGATAAACTTATTATTAATTTCCAAATACAATAGTTGTTAATCAACAAAAAACTTCAATAATTAAGGTACACAGTAAATTGATCTCAAAACAGTAATTACTACAGTATCAGTTTTTACTTATTCTATAAAAAAAGAAATATCACTTAATAATTATTATTTTATATCGATTTAGACATAAAACATTTTATTATATCAGCTTAAGTATTATAGAATTAAAATTGCAAATAACACCAAAATACTTTTAAGGGCTCATACATCGTTCATACCGAATTTATCACCTTTAGATACCTATGTCATTAACATAACTAAAAAAGATTGTTACAAAGGAATCTGATAGGTCTTTTCAATTTCGAAATTTGTTTTTTTGTAAATTAAAGGAAAATAATCCGTATATATACGGATTATTTTCTTAGTGTAATCTATATTGACCTGTTAACTATTTTTCAGCCATTCGAACTAAGCGTTTTGTAATCTCTCCACCGATCCGAACCATTTGCAGATGATGTGATGTATCAGGTCCCAGTGTGACTCCTAGTTCAAAAGCAATTTCATACTTCATTTGCTCAATAGTACTTGTAGTAGCAGAAATAAGAATTTCATTTGTATTACTTTCGTATCTTTGAATATTTATAAATAACATGTGCCTAATTATGCTATTTACGCATGAGTAACCTAATTTCTTCTAGTACTTTTATGGGAACCCTTTCCCTCCCCTTATTCTACCAATTGAATTTGAAACACAAATGTACATTGCATTTCAATATAACAATAAAAGCTACAAAAGCTACGAATTTACTACTTTAAAGTTAAGTGTTTAACCTTGAAGTACTTAAATTCTTTTTTCCAGATAAAGCATACATTATATCTTGATGCTTTATTGTCCTCTTATAATTATGTGGTATCGGAAATTTGTTTCGGTGTTCTTTCATTATAATTAAAGTTTGAAGTTCTATGCTCAATACTTTTGCGAGAACATGATAGTTATATCCATTGTTTAACAGAGAAATTATGTCATAAAACATAGTTTTTCCGCCTACTAATTTTACTAATCTATTCTTTAACTCATTCCTTTTTTCTTTAGCTTCATCCATTTCTAACAACATGGATTTTTTATTTGTTTGCTTAATGTATTGAGTATATAACTCTGGGAATTCTTTTTGGACTTCTTTGTTTAATACTGGTTTATATTTAATCATATAAGTAACTTGTAACAATGAGCGTTTTAACAAGCTATCTTCAATAAGATACGCTACTTTATTAAATAAATGTACATATTCCTTAATATTGGAATAACTATTAAAATGAGCTAATACTCTACTTTTTATACTAAAAGCCTTACCTATATAAATAATATTGTCATTATAATCTCTAATAAAATAAATACCACTGTCATCTTTTTCTAATTCATTATCCAGTTCTTCTAGACTCATAAAATGCAATTCACTCATACTTTCCTCTCCTTATTAGTTTTAAATCATGAAAAACAGGCAAGGTTTCTAAAAAAGGCACTCAGCTGTCCTAGGATTTTTCATTTTATTTCTTGCTAAATATCAAAAAACTGCTTCTATGTTACTCAACTATCAATATGATTATTAATACAATTTTCTCTCGTTATTATCTCGCAATTTTATCATGTAATTTCGAGATCGTTTCCTCATTTAAATTACTGTGTTTTATCGAATAAAAGAAATATATGACTGCCCCAATAGTAATCCAAATACTAAAGTACATCCATGTTCTTAACGGTAAAATTAGCATTAAAAACATACAACAAACAATTGAAACGCTTGGTAATACAGGTACAAAAGGTACCATAAATCCACGTTTTAAATTTGGGTGTGATTTACGGAGAATAATAACTGATAGACAAACTAACGCAAACGTCACCAAACTACCGATATTAACTAAATTAACCAATTCTTTCAAATCAATAAACCCAGCTATTATAGAACTCCCTATTCCTGACAATCCAGTTATAAAAGTGGGTGCTCCAGTTTTCTTATTAACTTTCGCAAATGATTTCGGTAACAATCCATCACGACTCATTGCAAAGAAAACTCGTGTTGCCGCATACATATTTGAAAAAATAACAGCCATAAGGCCAATTACAGCACCTGCAGCAATTGCACCAGCGACTTTTCCTTGTCCTACCACTTCCATTACATAAGCCATTGCCTCAGGAACATTTAATTCTTTATAGGAAACCATTCCTGTCATAACAATGCATACCATAACATAAATAATTGTACATATGATTAATGATGCAATAATACCGATGGGAAGATTACGTTTCGGATCTTTTACTTCTTCTGCTGAAGTTGCTAATATATCAAAACCCGTGAAAGCGAATAAAATAGCTGCTCCACCCGTAAAAACCCCACTTAAACCGTATGGTGCAATTGGTACCCAGTTCATTGGTTTTACATAGAATATACCAACTGTAATAAACAATAAAATCATACCAATTTTAATCAATACCATTATATTATTGATTCGTTTACTTTCCCTCGTACCACGGGATAACATCCATGCTAATATCAATGTAATGATTACTGCTGGTAGATTTACAATACCACCATGTGAAGGGATCGTTACTAGAGCTTTAGGTATCTCTAATCCAAATCCTTTTATTAAATTGTGGAAATAGCCTGTCCATCCAGCAGCGACAGCCGCTGTTGCCACGATATATATTAACAGTAAAGACCAACCTACTAGATGAGCAACAAACTCACCAATTGTTGCATATGAGTACGTATATACACTACCAGATGCCGGGAGTGTGGAAGCAATTTCTGCGTAACATAATGCTATAAATCCGCATATAATTGCTGCAAGTACAAATGAAAAAATAACTGCTGGACCAGCATCTCTTGCTGCTACTAATCCAGTTAACACAAGAACGCCCGTTCCAATTATTGAGCCTACCCCTAACATAATTAAATCAAATGCTCCTAATGTTTTCGTTAAGGTCTTGCTTTGATTATGCTCTAACAATTGTGTAACGGATTTCTTTTTTAATAACTTACTCATATTCTCTGTATCCCCTTTAAAATAAGGTTTGCTCTTCTCATTATTGGTGTATATAAATTTACTTAGTTATTACATAGTCTTATAATATTTCTTTTACGTTAAATAAATTTGTAACATTCTATTTTTTCTCTTTCCTCCACTGTTCAACAAACATCAGCTATAATGTGTTATAACTCATTCAATTTACCTCCAAAGATATAAATAAAAGATTTTGTCATTCCAAAGAGATAATTAGTTTTGTATGTTCGATAATGGTATGATAAACAAAAATAATTTATTTATTTAATTGAGTTTCACTAGAACTTAAGTTATTTTTCTTCCGTAATACACTAACAATATACCCACATACACCGCCTATAATAGCCGGAACCCCCCACCCTAAACCTACACTATATAAAGGAAGAAAATGTTCAAGAAAATTATGTATTATTTCACTTTCTATTCCAGCAGCTTTTAATCCATCTAACGAACTAAAAATAAATGTCAATATCAAACTCCCTTGATATACTTCAAATCTACCATTGAATACAGAGTGTAAAAATATTAGGAATATTAAGGTAATAGCAATTGGATACATAGTTATTAATACAGGGATTGAAATCTTAATTAATTGTGTTAACCCTATATTCGCAACTAGTGTACTGAAAACAGACAAAATAATAGCAAGTTTTTTGTAAGAAATTTTTGGAAATAATTTATGAAAAAAAGAAGAACAAGCAGTGATAAGTCCTACGCTTGTAATTAAACATGCTACTATAATCATTACACCTAAGAAAATTGCACCATACGAACCAAAGTAATAGTCCGAAACTTTTTCTAAAACTTCAGCCCCATTATTTAAACGACCTAGTTTTTCTACACTAGAAGCGCCCATATAGGAAAGGGCAGTATAAATAAGAGCTAAAAGTGTAGCAGCAATAGCCGTTGCTTTTACACAAACAATCATAAGCTGCTTTTTAGTCGTAGCCCCTTTTTCTCTAATTGCATTCACGATAATGATTCCGAAAACAAAAGCTCCAAGGGCATCTAATGTTAAATATCCTTCTTGAAAACCTTTAAAAAATGAATCTGATGCATACAATTCAATAGGCGCTTGAATTCTTCCAATTGGATGAATAAAAGTCACAACTACGAGCATCCCAATAACAGTCAATTTGATAGGAGTCAAAATTTTCCCAACTATGTCAATAATCTTTGTAGGATTAAGGGATAACAAGCATGTAACTGTAAAAAATAAGATTGTAAATACAGTTAAGGCAACAGGACCTGCATCATGTGATAAAAAAGGTTTAATTCCAATTTCAAACGATACATTACCAGATCTAGGGATGGCGTAAAAGGGGCCAATCGCTAGATAGAGAACGGTCGTAAATACAATACCAAACACCGGATGCACACGACTAGCTAAAGATTGCAAATCATTTTCACCTGAAAAAACAAATGCTGTTATTGCTAACAATGGTAAACCAACTCCAGTAACTAAAAAGCCTGCATTGGCTATCCATACATTATTTCCAGCCATTTGACCAAGCATAGGTGGAAAAATTAAATTTCCTGCTCCAAAAAACAATGCAAACAGCATCAATCCTATAATAATGATAAAGGAAGTAGGAACTTTATTTGACATAACAACTCCTCCGATTATACATTTGTATACACTTTTTATTTTTCCTATAATTTATATATTAATCTATTTAATTATACCCTAGAGCACCGTTGCGGAAGGCAATGTATGCCCCCGCTCCCTATAAGAGAATAGCAACAAATTTTCAATTTAAATAACTACTTACATTAATGGATGTGAAGTTACGCCTAAACAAAGCCTCTCACTTACTAGTTAAACGAGACATTTCCATAGATTTTTTCGTACAACGTTTCATAGCTGAAATGATAGCTGTTCTTAAACCTTTTTCTTCTAGTGTTGCTACAGCTTCTATCGTCGTTCCACCTGGAGAACAAACCATATCCTTCAATTCACCTGGATGTATTCCCGTTGCCAATACCATTTTTGCAGAACCTAATACAGCCTGAGCCGCAAATTTATAAGCTTGTTTTCTCGGCATACCGTCAAGTACAGCAGCATCTGCCATGGCTTCTATAAACATATACACATATGCTGGAGAAGAACCACTAATAGATGTAACAACATCCATTAGTTTTTCATTTACGACCTCCGTCTGGCCGAAAATATTAAATATATTTAGTACCTCTTTTATATCTTTTTCTGTAACCATTTCATTAAAAGATAATGCAGACATTCCTTCCCCAACAAGTACCGGTGTATTAGGCATTACCCTAATAACCTTTAACTTTCTATCAAATTCATTCTCAGTGCTCTTAATACTTTTTCCTGCAGCAATAGTTACAACAATTACATCATCTTTTATTTGGTCTTTTATTTGGTTAATTACCGATGTGTATAGGTCTGGTTTAATTGATAAAATTAAAATGTCAGCACTGTTAGCGACTTCATTATTGTTAGTAGTTATAGTTATGCCATATTTATCACTAGCATTTTTTAAATTGCTGACGTTTAAATCTGAACAAATTATTTGATTTGGAGACACTATATTTTTATTAATCATCCCACCTATCATAGCAATACCCATGTTTCCACATCCGATAAATCCTATTTGTTTATTCATAATAATTTGATCTTGCTCCTTTTATTCTAAACTTTATTGATTTTGAAATTATTATTCTAAGTTAGGGCTATTACAATTACTGGGTTTATCAATAGAATTTAAAAATTCTCCTTCCTATAATGAGCTATACTTTTGTATGTACTTTACAAGCATGCATTTAAAAAATGTAGAGACTTTCTATTCATAGAACTATTAAAAACAAGAGTAAAATGGTGATGATTTTTCGGAATTAATATTCTTTAACTATTCACCATTTTAAATAGAGCTTACATATTCCTCTAATAATTACTTATTTTCAAAATTTATAGTTACGCTTAAGAAAATGTATTTAAGTTCCAAATAATTATCGCCGTAGATAGTATGAAACAAAGTAATGCAGGAATTATCATTAAAATAGATTGTTTTGCTCGAAAAATATGAGCATGAATGGCTCCGATCATGAGAACTGCTAATAATGTATTTGCTCCTATCGCTAAGTATTGATTCCAAATACCACCGATTATACCTATTGCTCCAACAATTTCAACAAAACCAATTATAGACATAAACCATAATGAATATTGATATCGTTGCCAATGTTCTACCTGAAAAGATATACGGAAAATTTTTATGAATCCCCCTACTACAATAAAAACTGCTAAAACTACCTGAAGAACAATCATCATTTAAACTCTCTCCTTTCAAGACTTTGTTAATTTCTATTTTAAAATTGTTTCAATTAAATATTTTGTGACCCTTTTAGATAACTCTCTATTGCTATCTTCTTTCCATGTATTCGGTGGAAACCTACTTCTTTTACCGTCTAATATTTCTTGATAGATTTCTTTTATTTGCACTGCTTTCGCTTGCACTTCAAACTCCCTCCTATTCAAGACATATAACGATTCCTCTTTCCTAACGTTAAATAAAACGCCAATAGTAACTATTGTGATCTACTTTTATAACGTAAAAGAAATGTATAGGGTAAAATCATTTCTTTAATCTATAATAAGAAGGACATAAAAAAACAAAAAGTTACAAAAATTTTCAAATTAAAATTTTTGTAACTTTTTGTTTTTGTGTAAATATAAGGTCAATTAAGACGTCTCACCGTTTTAAACTTGACGCTCCATAATCTTGTATAGTTACATTTATATGATATTTAATCGGTACCTTACTAAATGTTCGATCCCAATCTTTTTTGACTTCCTCCCATGTTCTCGGGTGTTTAATTCTTAATTGGTTGCCAAAACCCGCAATATCGACTTGATATTCTTTTTGTATTTTTTTTGTAACATGATGTACTAAGTGCTTTACTTCATTTTCAATAGCTTTTTCTTCCCTTTTTAAAAATTCATTTTCAAAATCTTTTCCTGGTTGCACCCAATTTTCAGACAAACGTCCTTCTGATTCAATGTTTACATCAAAGGAAATATTATTTCCGTTAACATGTGGTATGATTTTGCTTTTTATTGACTTTATTTCGTATATAATGAGTTTCTTTGATTCTTTATCAAAAGTTTTTATCACACCACCATTCCTTTTTCCGTTTATCCATACTACTCCTTCCAATTCCTGTTCATTTAAAAAGCCCATCAATTTTTTTGTCTTCCCTTTAATTACAGCAGCTCCTGCAAATTTTGTTTCCCCATTCATCGAGATTACATTTTGCAAAAGAAAACTGGACCCTGACCGCATCTTTCCTTCTAATTTAGCGAGCGATACAGGAGCCAAAATCCTTGTTGTTCTATTTCTATTATCTGCAATTCCAGACAAACGAAATGCTGGGATTTCTCCTTTTTTGTTTGATTCCAGTACCTCCTTCGCTAGCCCCTTGCTAATTAAGATCATAGAGCTCAGCCGAACTTCATTGTCACGGAGATACTGTTCAAGTAATTGTTCTAAACTGTATGTACGTACAAGACTATCACTAATAACAATGTTTTTTAAATGCGGGCTGAACATTTCGCTCTCTCTTTTCAATGAAAGCTCCCGAACAATTTGATGAATGGAATCACCGGTCTCAGAAACATTTATATACCGTTTTTGTTGTCCGTTTCCTTTACTTTGTGCTTGCGAACTAACAATTTGATAAGTAGCTGTTATAAGATTTCTTTTAGGATATCCTCCTTCCTCATCCTCTTTCTCAATTGTTGAATCCTTCCCTTTATCTAGTGCTATACCTGCAGTTAAACTCAACTCTTCTACTTCTTTACTGCTCCAACATCCTGTTAAAAATAGGAGCACAAGCATCGATAACAAAGCCAAATAGAACCGCATATAATTAAATTTCGTTTTCACACTATTCCTCCTTTTAATCGCTTAATAATAAGAAGGAGCAGTGGCAGTAAACCAAATAAAAATATAGCAGCATTACCGAGCATATCCCCCAATTTAAGCAAATGATTTATATTTTTCGAAGTCATAGCAATGATGTAAATGATTGGAATCAAAGCAAAAATAAATGGATGAATACTCTTTTTAAAGAGTTGGGCTAATCCTAATGCAGCTGCATAGTAACTAATCGTATAGGTAGCAAATATTTGCATAATCCATATTACAAGTAGTAAAGATTCAAAACGTTCAAATATCAAACCAGAAATTTCAAAACTGCGCATAAGGTCAATTGTCGGCCATGTTCTTGTTACAACCCCATCAATTGATAATGCACCGATGACCATTACAACAGTTATTACATAAAAGATTAACGGAATAGAAATTCCAACTAAAATAGCTTTTACTGCTTTATTTCGTTGTTCCATAAACACCAAAAGAATTAACATAATTTCAGGACCTGTATATGCGAGAGACGTTGTTTTTATCCCATCTAACACTGGTTTAATCCCAAAACCCAATACGGGACGGAGATTATCTATCTCAAATATTCCGATACTCATAAAGGAAATGACTAAAAAAATAAAAACAGTAATAGGGAATATTATTTCAAACATCCGTGCAATTGAGTTAATACCACCCATAATCAAATAAAGACCTATCCACATAAAAGGCATAATAATAGCCCATGTAGGAGTTCCTTCGAGCAAAAAAAAGCTTATTACTTCTGCCATTGAACGAATTTGAAAAGCTGAGGTTGTAAGAAAATAACCTACAATAAGAAAACTAAGCAACCTGCCTATCCATTTCCCTACAATTTCTTGACTGTATTGATAAAAGGTTTTTTCTGGGAATCCTTGACTTAATTTGACCATGATTACTCCTGAAACCATTGCGAGTATTCCACCTAATATCACACTTAGCCATACATCTGGTGTTTTCACTTTTTCCACAGATGCTCTGGGCAGAGTGAGGATTCCTGTTCCAAGTATGTAATTTACAATAATAACAACTGCTTGCGAAGTTGTTATTCGGTCTTGGGATTTAGTAATCACTGAAGGCCACTTCCTTTCGTCATCAGCTACTTTTTGCGGATAGTTTTTTTAGTATGCATTATTTTTGGTCTACGTCTCATTATTTTTAATGGCATGCGAACCATAAAATCTTTCCAGTCACTAAATCGATACGGAACAGCAGGGCTAGTATAAGGAACGCCAAAACTTTTCAGTTTCACTAAATGACTGCAAAGTAAAAGAAAGAAGAGAATAACTCCATACAATCCAAATATCGCAGCACAAAACATAGCTACAAAACGAAGAATGCGTAACGTAATTCCCACACTATATTGTGGGATAGTAAAAGAAGAAATAGCTGTTACCGCAACAACGATAACCATTATTGGGCTAACGATTCCTGCTTCTACGGCAGCCTGACCAATTATTAAACCGCCCACAATTCCCATTGCAGGTCCAATCGGTTTAGGCAGACGTAAACCTGCTTCTCGTAAAACTTCGATGGCTACTTCCATAATCAACGCTTCGATTAAAGCGGGAAAAGGAACTCCTTCTCGCGATCCGATAATAGAAATAGCTAGCTTGGTGGGAATTAATCCTGGATGAAATGAAATAAAAGAAATATACAGTGCTGGAGCAAATAATGAAACAAAAGCTGTCATGAAGCGTAATAAGCGGAGAAGCGTACCAGGAAGCCACCTTTCATAATAATCTTCTGGTGATTGCAGCAACATACTAAATGTAACTGGAGCAATTAAAACAAATGGTGTTCCATCTAACAAAATAGCTACTCGGCCTTCCATCAAAGCACTAATAACACGATCAGGTCGTTCTGTATTTTGAATCTGCGGGAAAGGACTGAGATAATTATCTTCAATGAGTTGCTCTATATAACCAGATTCGAGTACACTGTCTATGTCAATTTTCTGAATTCTGTTTTTTATTTCTTCCACCAATTCTGTACTAGCAAGGTCTTTAATAAATGCGACAACTAATTCTTTCTTTGCACGTTCTCCTACTGGTAGCTTTACTAATGATAAGTTCTCATCTGCACAATGCCGTCGCAAAAGTGAGGTATTATCACTTAATACTTCAGTAAAACCAACCCGTGGCCCTCTGACTAATGCCTCTGATACTGGTTCTTCCATGTTTCGTTTATTTGCTTTTGTTGTACCAAGAATAAACACATCTGCTAAACCATCAATTAAAAGAGCTGTTGAACCTATCAATACTTTGGATATCACATCTTTTATGTAATGGACTTCTGCTACTTCACTAATTGTAAGAACTTTATTTTTAATATATTCTTTTGAAACAGTCCCCTCCACATAAGAAGATTCATTTTTATATTCGTCAGAAAAATCATCCATTAGTAATTTCATAATATGTTTGTCAATGATCTCTTTATCTGATAGACCATCAACAAAAATGATCCCAGCTTGAATATCTGTGCGTCCAATATTAAACTTCCGAAAGCGAACATCAGAATTATGTCCGATCTGTTGATTTATAAGTTCTAAGTTAGAGGCAAAATCGTTTGTGAAATGAACGGTTGCATTTTGAGAAGGTTTATACTCTTGTTTCGTTTTACTTTGAATATTATTTTTCTTCACTTGTTTGTCTCTTGACTTCCACCAACTCATTCTTCCCACTCTTTCTCTGTCATACGAACCCAATGAAAAAATCTTGAGATAGTATACGGAATTAAAAACAAAATAAAAGCTTGTACAAAGACTTTCCAATCTGGAAAATAAGAAGTAATTATGTTCCACATGTTTATCACCCAATTTATATACTCTGTTAGGATTGAAATTTCTAAAGAACGATATGTACTTAATAAAAAATAACGATAAGATTAAAGAGCAGAAAAGCGAGACATTATACTTATTTAGTACCAATAACCTAGTTAGTATAAAAACATTTCTGACCTAAAATACCATTTTTAATTATAATTTGTTAAATATTATCTCCTCTTCCTTCATTTGTATGCCTGCATTTGAATTTCAAATAATATAAGTATGAATGATATTTTCTCTAAAAGAAAAAAAGATGCTAGAAGATAGCATCTTTTTTTAAATTCAACTTACTATGTAGTTATATTTTATTTTGGAAATACTCGTTTTTAAATGAATATTAATGTGTAAGAAATACATATTCTTTTGTTCCAAGTTAGTACATTTCTACCAAATCGATACGGAATTTTCTGATTTTAAAAATGATATGAAAGAAAGGAAAATACTCTCTTAGAAAAACTATATAAAACAAATAACATGAAAACAACTATCAATCTATTAATTGAAAATGATAATGAGCAAGAGTTTATCATCTTAATTCCAAGTGTATTCGTTTTGCTTCAAAATAAAGAACTTGAATGAATTTTTTCGTATCAATACGAGCAGGTACTGTTGGTTCATTATTCAATTCTGTCATCTTTCTCCTTACGGTAGTAAAATCAAAAAATCTAGAAGCATAATTTTCGAACTTCGGGTTTAAAAAATCAGTAAGTCCAAGAGATGCTAAATGGTTTAATGATTGATAAATTGCTCTCCGAATCCGTTGTTTGGAAGCTTCTATGAACCTTTTTAATTCGGTATCTTCAGCTGAATCCCCAAGTTTTTTTTGAGCTAAATTCATAAAAATCTCTTTTAGTGAGGGAAAACCTTGTTCCAACGTGTTATCTTGTTCATATTTATATAAATAATCTAGCATATCCATTAAATCTTTACTTCCATTTTCACTGGCTATTCCTAATTCCGACAAAAGAAAATGAATGGAATTTTGAAAATGATTAAAAGTATTTAAATGTTTTTCATTACGGTATTTTTCTTGCGCACTTGAATTACTATCCAATTTTAGTACCGTATTAAGCGATTCTTGAATGTTTTTTATCGATTTTTCCAAACGAATTCTTTCAATGACTTTCCGGACAACTGTTAATACTTCAATCCGGTTAATTGGCTTAATAATATAGTATTCAACGCCAAGCGAATAAGCTTCAGCAATTAATTCTTTTGATTCTACTTGAGAGACCATGATGATTTTCCCTTTAAACGAAGGCTTTATTTGACGAATTGTTTTTATTCCATCTTGAATCGGCATTAACAAATCAATAAATAAAATGTCTATATTTTTAAGGATCGGCATGTATTTCTCTAAAGATAAACCATCCTCAGCTTCTCCTATAACCTCTCCAAGATCTTCATCCTCGATAATTTGAGCCAACATTGAACGAACCGCTTTTTCATCATCTACTATATAAAAATACATAGAATCACCCTTTCGAAATTATATGATCAATCCCTAATCTAATTATAAAAATTGATCCTCTTCCTTCGGTTCTGTCCTCAAGCGTAACATCACCTTCAAGTTGTTCGACCATTTCTTTAACATACGATAGTCCGATGCCTGTCGATGGATTGCCTAAACCATCATATTTAGAAGTAAAACCAGGCTCAAAAATTGAATCTTTATATTTTGAAGAAATACCTGGACCGTTATCTCCTATTCGAAATTCAACGAAATGATGGTCTTTATTAATGTCAATTATAATGGTTCCCATACTTTGGATAGCCTCTACAGCGTTTGTCACGATATTATTTACAATAGATAGGATTGTATAAATATGATAATGAGGATGCACACCATCAATTTTATATACAAATTGGATGTCTTTCTCTAGCAACCGTGCATATTTCGTATTTGCCCGTATAATGATGTTTACTAGTTCATGTACAGACATATAATCTGTAAAACTTTCATCAGAAATTAGTTTTGAAAGTCCCGCAAAAATACGTTGATTATCCTTTTTAACGTCATGCACCTCACCAGCAATTTGTAATGCCTGTTGCCTTAAATCCTGAAACTGAAAATCCATCTGTTTATGCTCAAAAGAGTCTAAGGTTTTATATAAATCATAGGATTTTTTTGTTATATTCTCAGTATCTTGTAATGTTTTTTTTAAATGAACAGCATCTTCATATAAATTAGAAATGAGCATAAGCATATGTTCATTTTGTTTCTTTATGTGTCTCTCCCTTGATTGCGCTTCATACAATTTCATCATATTGAAAAAGCTTAGAACTATAAAACTATGGGAACATGCGATAACAACGATCTCATTTATTGCCTCGGATGTGATCGATGTTTTTAATACGAAATATTGAATCATTAATTCCACACAGTCTGACAATATTTCAATAACGCAACCAATCAAACCAATCATTAGTGGTTGATGATAAAAACGTTTAATTTTTGCTAAATGAAAGAGATACGAATACGTAAAATAAAAGAAAAAACTAGGATAGTGAGTATGAAAAGCGGCTAACCAATCCATATTTCCCTTTATTATTACATCCATTGACATACGAAATACTACAACGACTATTGCTGTTAAAAAACCCGGTAAAAATGCTGGAACTCGTCGAAACAATAACAAAAAAAAGAAAAATGTCGGTGCACCAAAGCTCATTCTAAATGTTTCGTTTAAGGGAAATGACTTTATTTCACCTACTAAGGGTACTGTAAGTATCATTAAAACAAGAATATAGATGTCTTTTTTTACTAAATTACTAAGATTCAAAATAATCACTTCCCACTTTCGCCTAACAGTCAGTATACAAACCTATTTGTATTAATACAACACTTACTCTATTTTTTTCAAAAACTAATAAATAAGATATAAACGAAAGTATTACAGATTGTGAGTATTCATTACAGTCTTCTACTTTAGAAAGATACTTTATAACTCAAAAATGTTCAGACACAATATATGGCCTGAACACTTTTGGACTCGCTCTAACACCAAAATATTTGTGCTCCTTTTTAAAATATACTCAAATCCCATTCTTTTGCAATATGTTCTAACAACATAACTCCTGGTAAACTATTCCCATATTCATCAATGGCTGGTCCGTAAATACCAATACCACATCCATCTTGAAACGATAAATCCTTCCTAGATTTTGAGGGAACAAGTGTCATAATTCCGCCGGATACCCCACTCTTAGCTGGTAATCCAATAAAAGCAGCAAATTTCCCGGAAGCATTGTACATTCCACAAGTAAGCATTAAAGCTTTTGTTAACCTAGCTACTTCTTTAGGGAGCACTTGTTCTTTGCGAATAGGATGATATCCATCATGTGCTAGTATAAGCCCTATTAAGGCAATATCTTCTGTATTTATTTCAATTGAACATTGTTTTAGGTAAACCTCTAGTGTCTCCTCCACATCTGATTCTAGAAAACCATTCTCCTTTAAATAGTATGCTAAAGCTCTATTACGATGAGCCGTTTCCCATTCTGATTGAAATACTATTTCATTAATAGCAGGACGCTTCTCTATCATTTTTTCAATTAATACGTATAGAGATTCTAATTTTTCTTTCACCGATATCCCTGGCAAAAGTGAAGCTATCGTAATCGCTCCAGCATTAATCATAGGATTAAAAGGTTTTCCTGGTTTATGTATCTCTAAACGAATAATCGAATTGAAGGCATCTCCAGTTGGCTCTACGTCAACTCGTTCTAATACATAAGAAATACCACGACTTAAACAAACGGCTATAAACCCGATTACTTTTGATATACTTTGTAATGTGAAAGGTACCTCCCAATCTCCTGACTTTATCATTGTTCCATCTGGCTTTACTATACAAATCCCTAACTGCGATACATTTATTTCCCCCAGAGCGGGAATATAACTGGCGCTTCGTCCCTTAGCTGCATACGTTCGATAATGAGCTACCCATTGATCTAAGCAAACTTTTTCTTGACCCTCAATTTGAACGATAGAATCCTTTATCATTTAACAATATTCCCCCGTACTATTAACTTTATATAGAATAATTTTTTCTTTAATATCATCAATAATATTTGCACTAGAACCAAGAAAGATATTCAGACACATTGCAGTCTGAATATCTTTCTTATTACACACTTTTCTTTTTTGAAGTTTCCTCATAACTATCCCAACATTCAACATTTTCAAGTCCTTTAATGCTTTCTTTATAAAAAACAGGATCTTTACCAGTTTTTTTCTGGTTTATATAATCTTGTAACGCCGCAAATGCTACTTTTGAAAGTAAGGTAATAGCAATTAAATTAATAATAACCATAAATCCCATAAATAAGTCCGCTAAATCCCATACAATTTGAACCTTTGCAACAGAACCAAATACAATCATAGCCAACACACTTATTCTGTATGTCATTAACCACACTTTACTTGTATGTAAGAAGCGAATATTTGTTTCACCATAATAATAGTTGCCAATTAACGCACCAAATCCAAATAAAAAGACAAAGATAGCAAGACAACCCGATGCCCAAGAACCGATGTGTTCACTTAATGCTGCTTGTGTAAGTGCAATACCATTTAACCCCGGTTGTTTATATGCATCAGACAGCAAAATAATAAAGGCAGTACTAGTACAAATGATCAGTGTATCGGTTAATACACCAAATGCTTGAATCAGTCCTTGTTTCACCGGATGACTTGTTGTTGCTGTTGCAGCAACGTTTGGTGCACTTCCCATACCAGCTTCATTTGAAAATAAACCACGTTTAACTCCATTCATAAGTGCTGCACCAATTGAACCTCCTGCTATTTGTTTAAAACCAAATGCGTTTTGAACAATAAGAGAAAGAACTTCCGGCATTTTTGATATGTTGGTAACTACAACAAATAATGCAACTCCAATGTATAATACCGCTAAAAATACCACCTTGTATTCAGCCATTTTTGCAATACGTTGTACACCACCAAAGATAATCGCGGCGAAAGCAATGGCCATGATTATCCCAACTGTTAAACGATCTGTACCAAATGAATTTTGAAAAGCAATTGTAACTGTATTTGATTGTACTGAATTGAATACAAGACCGAAAGTAATTGTAATTAAAATAGAGAATAATACTCCCATCCAACGTTTATTTAACCCTTTTTCCATATAATAGGATGGCCCACCGCGGAAACCAGTTTTATCTTTTACTTTATATATCTGTGCTAATGTGCTTTCAACAAAACTGGATGCCGAGCTAATAATAGAAATAATCCACATCCAAAATACAGCTCCAGGACCTCCTAATGCAATCGCAATCGCAATTCCTGTAATATTCCCTGTTCCAACGCGAGCTGCCATACCAATACAAAACGCTTGAAAAGGAGAGATTTGATCTTTAGAACCACTTTTTCCCTCCATTAATACACGGACCATCTCTTTTAACATTCGAAACTGTACAAAATTCAATTTAAATGTAAAATAAATTCCGCAAATAACAAGCATAATAATTAACAATTTAGACCATAAAAAATCATTTGTTGATCCGACTAACTCTACAAAAAATCTTTCCATATTATCACTCCATACCAAAAATTTATCTATCATAATCTATATAAAATCACCTATATTCCGTGGCATAAATACCTCATTCATATTCAAATACAACAAGGATAAAAATTTTCTATATGAATAGAATTGGCCTGTTTAAGCAAACATCGCAACATGCACCTAAAAACCCAAATTTTCAAAAAAATTATCGATTATACACACGATGCTCTATCCCTTTCTGCAAAACTAATATTCTTATCCACTATTGTTGTTGTACTATTACGTTTGTTTCGTTTACCGGTGATTTACATTTAAATCATAATAATCAATAGTGATTAAGTGGTTTTTTGTTAATTTTCTCAAGAACATGGAAATATCTCCTTTCTCACTACTAATCTCAAAAATAGGCTAGATAAAAACTTCACGAAAAATCTATAAAGCGCTTTCAATCTTCAACTAAGAGAAGCTTGTCTTTAATTTATAATTAAAAGTACAGAATGTTACGAAAAAGTACAGATTTTTATAAAAACAAAAAAATATTTTAAGATTTTTCATCTAAAAAACAGTGAGATTTTGTGAATTTTATACAGTATCCAAACATCGCGGATGCTGTTCTACCTAACCTTTGACAAGCCTCTATTTTCTTCATAAAAACATGCATATTTTTTCTCTTTTAGAAGTTCATATAAAGTATTTGAAATCAAGAATCAACGGGATATTATAAGAATATTTAAAAAATAAAACATTTAATTTATTTATGGTATCATACAAAAAACATTTGTTTTCTCAATTAATCCCCCTAGTTTGATTCGTCTATATTGCACATATTTGCAACATGAAAGACACTAAGAAAAAAAGGATTTTGTTGAAGGGATGAAACATTACAAAACTCTTATTTAGGACCTTATGACATCCTCTTTTCTAGCAATATCGAGTTATCCCAAAAAACGTATATTTACTAACATAGATTACAGGTGGTGTATTGTGAAAGAAATAGTATTCGTTCAAAATAAAAAAAGACTCCTTATGAAATTCGAATTTTTAAAAAAGGATTTAGTACTTACCATTTCACTGATACTAGCAATTGTAAGCTGCTTCATACATTCGCCAAAGGTCGAATATATTAACTTTGAAGTGTTAATTAGCTTATTTAATCTAATGGTGGCCATTAAGGCCTTGGAACAACTAAAGATATTAGACAAACTTGCCGTTGCGATTTTAAATAAATGCAATAACAGCAGGTCAATATCTATTATTCTAATTTTGTTATGCTTTATTTGCTCCATGTTTGTAACAAATGATGTTGCTCTCCTCACTTTTGTACCAATAACACTTGTCATTAGTAAAAAAACACAAATGAACATGATGGATACAATCATCCTGCAGACAATTGCGGCAAACATCGGTAGTAGCTTGATGCCTATGGGAAACCCACAAAATTTATATCTATATTCTTACTATGGAATTAAGCTCATCCCATTTTTAGGTTCAATCCTGCTTTTAGCTGTACTTGGAATTAGTTTGTTGTTTATATTTACTCAAAAACTTCAAAAAACAGATTTAAAAATAGAACTACCTGTTATTACCGTGAAGAATCGAAAAAAAGCTACCATCTGGATTTTGATACTTATCACTATCATTGCATCTATTTTTGGTTTCATTAATTATTACATTGCGCTAATAGTTACATTGATGGCAGCTTTTACGTTAGATAGAAACTTACTATTAAAGATTGATTACTTTCTTCTAATAACCTTTGTCTGTTTTTTTATTTTTATTGGAAACATTTCTCATTCTGATGCGCTGGGGACCTTTGCTCGCGCTAATTTAAGAGGAGATACTTCAGTCTTCTTTAGTTCCATATTTTTGAGTCAATTGATTAGCAATTTTCCTACTTCAATTCTTCTATCAAACTTTACTTCTGATTGGAAAGCTTTATTACTAGGAGTAAATATTGGAGGGCTTGGAACAATTATCGCATCTTTAGCCAGTGTAATCTCCTATAAACTATTCATTCAGGCCAATGTTAAAGAGAGTAAGGCGTATTTAATTAAATTTAGCATTTACAACTTTTCATTTTTAATCATACTTACATGTATACAATACTTTATTTTTAAATTTCTATAACTTTAAAAAGTGATTACTACTAGAATAATAAAAACCAAAACTTTCTCAACATTAAATTGAGAAAGTTTTGATTTTAAAGTAAATAATACTTACAATTAGCATTATAAGCAAGATCCACCCCTTACATCAATTAACTCACCAGTTATCCAACGACTGTCTGATGATGAAAGAAAACCTCTAAAAACTATTTGATAATCTTTTAGAATCTAACTTTCTTATAATACTCTTTGCTATTTCTTCAATATTTTCATTTAGAAAGAAATGATTACCTTCAAAAGAATGAAGAGTACACGTTCTACTTGTATATTGCTCCCATTTTATTACTTGATCATATGTAGTAAATTCATCATTTTCCCCATTAAATATAAGAAAATCAATATCACATGGTTGTATATTATTGTCATGAATATATGTCTCGACAATTTTAAAATCTGCTCTTAGAATTGGGAGAAAAATCTCCATTAATTCTTCTGATTGAAGTACCCCGGATGGTGTACCTCCCATTGCAATAACTTCTCTTTTAAATTGCTCATTAGAAAGATTATGTCGGATATTTTTTATTTTACTATTTGGATGATTTCTACCGGACAAAACAAGAAATTCAGGCGATACGTTTTTAGAATCTTTTATTTTTCTTGCTACTTCATAGGCAATCAAACTTCCCATGCTATGCCCGAATAGAATGTAGGGCGAATCATCTATCTGCATAACTATTTTATTGTAGACATCATTTACTGCCTCTTCCATACTTTGGTACAAGTTTTCTTCAATTCTATATCCTCTACCAGCTAACTCTATCGGGACTACCTCAATATATGGATTAAAGTGATTTTTCCATTTTGCGTAACTAAACGCAGATCCCCCAGCATGTGGAAAGCAAAAAAGTTTAGTCTTCTGCATTGATTTTCTCCTTACTTTCAAATTTGTATATATTTTGGCAAATTGCATAAATGTCTTTAATTATTATCTCTTGCGGAAATTCATCCCTTGTTGCACAAGCAGATATCTTATAATTTGGCTCAATGTTATATTGTCTAAAGTAAAAGTTTTGAGGTATATACTTATATGAAATTAAAGTTGGTGACTCTTTTTTTATAGAGAATGAATTTAACGGGATATAAAGCCCTTTTCCAATCGTTTTTATATAACTTTCTTTTAATGTCCATAAATCATAAAAATAATTAATTTGTTCATCAGAATTTATATTAGATATATCATAAAATTCTTCCTCTGAAAAAAATTCATTTGCTAATTTAAGAGCCTCTATCTCTGAAACCTTTTCTATATCAATACCCACATTAAAATTAGCAGTAGTACAAACCACCCATTCTCCTGAATGTGACAGATTAAAATGAAAGTCAGAAAAATTTTCAACAAAAGGTTTTCCATACTCATTATATATAAATCTAATTTCTTCATTATTAATTTTATACTTTTGGCAGATTAGAGATCGGATTAGTAAATCCCCTATCAAAGTTCTATTAATGTCGCATGAGTTTAATAAACGCTTCATTCGTTCTTTCTTCTCATTTGAAACCAAGTTACTAAGTTGCTTAAACAAATGACTTTCAATATTCTTTGGTATTTTCACAGCTTGAATGTGTATGATAAATCACTTCCTTTTTTTAAAGGATGGCTTCATATATGTGCGTTACATAAATTCAAATTAACTTTATTAAATTGCAAATACAATAGAAAAGGTGCATATTTACATATCAATGAAAATATGCACCTTCCCTCAGTAATATCATCAGGCATTCGCTTCTATTACAAAGATTTCATAGTATTTACATCATACTATGAATAACTCATAAAGATTTCTACGTCTTTACCAATTACTTTTTACATTATCCCCTTAAAAAGTAATGCTCTTAATATATTCATTATTCCCTGCACTTGATATGCAGGTATTGGTCTACCCTTTTCGTTCATTGCGTTGCATCTTTTATACTCTCTACTTTTCCGTTAATAAAATGGATTTCTCTTTTATCCCTTCAAATTCATTTAATAGGTACTTAGCTATCTTTTCAACTGCCGGGGAGCTCACTATTTCTTCATGTGATCCAGGGACAGAATACTTATTTACTCTTCCTTTTAATAAAGGTCCCCAATCTGTAAACAACTCTTTTCCCTCCTCAGCACTAAAGTAGATAACTTCCCCAAAGTATGGTATCAAGTCATGCTCTGCCATTATGTTCAGGCATTTCCTATGAGCATTGATAACTTGCTTCAAATTCATAAGATCTGCATCAGGTGGGAGTACGCCTTCAATAATTAATCGCTCCACAAGCATATCTTGTTGATGGACGAGGCCTCCTTCCTGCTCAGTAAGATCTCTAGGAATGAAATGCTTAGATATATATGAGAGCATATCCTCACTCGTTTTATAGTCCTGCTTTGAAGGTACTTTAGTATCCATGAGTACCAACAACTCAACTTCCTCACCTTGATTCTTTAACACAGTTGCGATTTCATAAGCAATTGCACCGCCTAAAGACCATCCTCCAAGACGATATGGGCCTTCTGGCTGAACACGTTTGATTTCTTCAATGTAAAGTTGAATTACTTCCGGCAAGGTCAATTCATCAATTTCTCCCTTTTCTATAAGAGGATTCTGTAAACCATAAAATGAACAATGGTTCTTAAGTAATCTTGCTAGTTGAATGTAACAGAATACATTCCCCATAAACGGATGAACACAGAAGAAAGGTCTTTTTTCTGATTCTTGTAGTGGAACTAGCCCTGCTACTGATTTCGTCATATCATGCTTATCACGAATAAGGCATGCGATTCCTTCCAATGTTGGATTCTTAATCAATGTAGACACCTTAATCTCTTTTCCAAACTTCTCCTTAATTTTTGAAATCAATTTAATTACAAGGAGAGAATGTCCCCCTCTATTAAAGAAATCATCATTTACATAGACATCTTCTATCTGTAACACATCCTGCCAGATTTTAATCAACTGATATTCAATTTCATCCCTTGGAATGATTGGTGTAGACAAATTATTTTCTCTTTGAATTGTTAAACTGTTCAATGCCTTTCGATCAACTTTTCCATTCGGTGTAAGAGGAATCTCGTCTACCTTTATAAAGTGTGCGGGAACCATATAATTTGGTACTTGTGTCTTGAGATACTCACGCCACTCATGCATACTACCATCTCCAACTACATAAGCAACCAATCTCTGCTCTCCTAATTTATCCTCTGTCACCAAAACTACTGCTTCTTTTACCAATGGATGCCTCTCTATACTCGCTTCAATCTCTTCAAGTTCAATACGAAAGCCCCTAATTTTCACTTGATTATCAATTCTTCTCAAGTAATCTAAATTACCATCAGGTAAATAACGAACCAAATCTCCCGTACGATATAAACGCTCTTCTTCATTAAATGGATGACAGATGAATCGCTCTGCTGTTAATTCTGGACGATTCAAGTATCCTCGCGCTATACCTGCACCACCAATATATAGCTCACCTGTTACACCAACTGGAACAGGTAACAAATTTTTATCCAATACATAAGTTTGCACGTTCGGCAACGGACGTCCAATTGTAACTCTCTTACTATCTTTTTTGATATGATAGCATGTTGCATCAACCGTACATTCTGTAGGACCGTATACGTTATAAAAATCAATTTTTTCGGTCTCTACTAGCTGTTCCCATAATGACGGCATGATTGCTTCACCACCGACTAATATCTTACTTGGTACATGAACATCAGCACTTATTTCTAGCAATCCTCCATCTATTAGTAATTGAAGTAATGAAGGTGTCATATCAAACATTTCCAATTTATTCTCCCTAATATAGGACACAAATTGTTCTGGATTAGTGCGAACTTCACTTGGAATAATATATAAACTTGAACCATAAAGCAGCATTTGTAATTGCTGAATAGATACATCAAAGGCAATTGACGCATTCAAACCGACGCGCATATTACTAGGTATCTCATGTGAGAAAACTTCTTTTTGTAAACCATAGGATAGGTTTATTACAGAATGGTGCTGTACTAAAGCCCCCTTTGGATTCCCTGTCGAACCAGAAGTATAGATAACATACGCTAAGTTTTCCCCTGTTACCTCACATATTGGTGAAAGTTTGCTTTCTTGAGAAAGCATTGCTTGGTCCCTATCTAGGCAAACTGTCTTAATGTCTTTAGGTATCCATCCTAGTAATACCTCATTTGTAACTAACACTCTAATTCCCGTGTCTTCTAAAATATATTGTAGGCGGCTTTCCGGATTCGATGGATCTAATGGAACATAGGCTGCTCCGGCCTTCCAAATTCCCATTAGACCAACAACCATCTCAACTGAACGCTCAAAGCAAAGGCCAACTAATGACTCTGTCCCAATTCCACATTTCTGTAAATGATGGGCTAATTGATTAGCTCTTTCATTCAGCTCCCGATATGTTAGTTGCTGTTTTTCATCTACCACTGCCAACGCGTCAGGCGTACGATTTACTTGCTCTTCGAATAGTTGATGGATTGCATTCTCACGTGGATAGGATATAGTATTATTATTCCATTCTTCCAATAGCTTTCTTTGTTCAGCTTCCGTAATATATACTAGCTCCGATAGATTTTGATCAATGTTTTTGAGCATTTGCATTAACACTTGGTGTAAATGACCCAGCATTCGTTCAATGGTTACTCTATTAAACTTACTACGGTCATACATTAACTTTAACGATAACTGGATTCCTGGAACTACAGCTAACCCTAATGGGTAGTGGGTTTGTTCTACCCCTTCCAATTCACCAATTTCCAGATTTTCTGAAGACTCCTCTTTCACTGGATAATTTTCAAACACATATAAACTATTGAACAGCGGTATTCCTCTAGGAACTTCACTCCACCCCTGAATCTCTGTCAAAGAAGCATACTCATATTGTCTTCTTTCTATCTCTTCCTCTTGTATCTTCTGCAACCAATCTATTAATTTTATATCATCCACCAATTGAATTCGCGTCGGTGACGTTGTAATGAAAGGACCTACGATGTTTTCAACATCAATAATCTCCGTAGAACGCCCTGAGCTTGTTACACCAAAAACAATGTCATTTTCTCCACTATATCGGCTCATGAGATATGCCCATGCACCTTGAATTACTGTACTCAAAGTAAGTTTATTGCGTTTCGCCCATCCTTGTAACGCTTGAGTCTGCTCTTCTGATAAATACGTAACCTTCTCTGTGTAACCTTTTTCTTCCTCTTTATTTTCTAAGCCCAGCAAAGTTGGCGCAGTAAAACCTTTTAGCTTCTCTCTCCAGAATTGTTCCGCCTGCTCCTTATCTTGCTCTCTTAACCATTGGATATATTTCTTATATGGTGAGGACTTAGGTAACTTCACAGCTTCTCCATTCATTCTCTTCTGATAGACTGTAAGTAATTCATTAAATACTAATGGTAAACTCCATCCATCCAGTAAAATATGGTGATGGGTCCAAACAATCCGATATTCTTCCTCACCTTCTTGAATGACTGTTACCCGCATCAATGGTGCTTCATCAAATTGGAAGGCTTGTTTTCGATCTAATGCCAAAAAGACTTTTCTTTTTTCCTCTATCTCTTCACTTGTCATTGTACGCCAGTCTTCTTTGTTCACTTTAAATGGGATATTTTCATACACCACTTGTACAGGTTCTTCAATTTCGTCCCATACAAATGCTGTACGAAAAATTTCATGCCGCTGAATTACAGATTTCCACGCCTGCTCAAATGTAGGAATATTCATTTTTCCTCGAATCATAAAACTCAATTGCACTATATACGGTGCAACATGTTCATCCCCTTGGTCATGCAATGTGTGGAAAATCATACCTTCTTGCAAAGGTGATAGTGGATATAAATCAGTAATCTGATTGTTCTTTCCGCGATGCATTTTGTTTAGTACATTTGTCAAACCTTCTTGGCTAAGATTAGCCATTGCAAAATCCGAAATGGTCAGTGCAGATTCTCTGTCTGAAAATTGAATCAATGTACTCAGTTGATATAGCATATTCTGTGCAATACTTTGAATCGTTGATTTGGCAAATTGTCCAACATTGTATACCCAAGTGAACTGAAGTTTTCCATCCGTTACAACCCCAATTACATCAATTACATGCGATCGCTTGGAACCGGCTGCATGATCTAAACGCTTAAATTCGTTCTCCGGAATAAACATTGCATCGCTAGAAAACATTTGGTCAAATTGTCCAAGATAGTTAAAACTAATAGACGGTGTATATTGGGAGCTTAATTGCTCACACATTGTTGCGTTCATGTAACGCAACACCCCATAATCAACACCCTTATTAGGAATTTTGCGAACTTGTTCTTTAACTGCTTTTAATGCTTCAATTGGCGTATTAGCACTAGTAATATTTAAATGAACTGGGTAAATACTTGTAAACCATCCCACAGTTCTCGATAAATCAACATCTTCAATAATCTCTTCTCGACCATGTCCCTCTAAATCTACGCTCAATATCGGCTGCCCCGTACATGCTGCCGTAGCTTGTACTAATGCTGCTAATAATACTTCATTGATTTGGACACGGTGAGTGCTTAAAGTCTCTTGCAATAACATACGGGTCTCATTCTCATTTAACACCACAGTAATTTCCTCAGTTACTGCGCTTACTGGATTACTTATAGTACCATCTACCGGCAATTTAACTACGTCTTGTTCAGCCTGCTCCTCCCAGTAATGTAGCACTTCTTTTGATAGTCCAGTTTCAGCGTAATGATGTAATTTCTCCGACCATTCTTTAAAAGATGTACTCTTCATAGGTAATTGAATTTTCTGCCCTTGGACTACTTGCGTATATGCTGTTTGCAAATCTTCCAATAAAATTCGCCAAGAAACACCATCCACGGCTAAATGATGAATTGTCCAAAATAATCGGCCAGCGTGCTCACCTTCATCAAAATACACCATTCTCATTAGCGGACCATCATGTAAATTCAAACTTTCTTGTGCAACATTAATCTCTTTTTGAATAACCTGATGCCAATCAGCTTCCGGCACTTCGTCTAATGAAATGACAGTAAGCATCAATTGTTCTTCTATTCCTTCATTCCACTGTTTCCAAACCCCATTAGGCAAACGTTCATATCTTAAACGCAGAGCATCATGATGAAGTAGAAGGTTACCTGCCGCCTTTTCCAGTGATCCTATGTCCAATTTCTCTTTCGTTCTAAAGAACATGGATTGATTCCAATGATGTGGGTTAGGATGATTTTGTGCAAAAAACCTTTGCTGAATAGGTGTAAGTATCGTCTCTCCAGTTATAATTCCCTGTTCAGCTTGTACACCTTGTTCTTCTTTGACTACTTGCGCCAACTCAGCAATCGTTTGGTGTTCAAATATTTGTTTTGGTGTCAATTGTAAACCAACTTGCTTCGCGCGCGAGACAATCTGAATGCTAAGAATTGAATCCCCACCAATTTCAAAGAAGTTATCATTCATACCAATACGTTTTGAACCTAGCACACGTTCCCAAATGATAGAAAGCCTATGTTCACGTTCATTTCTTGGGGCCACGTATCCTTCTTTTGTTCCTTGATAATCTGGTATAGGTAACGATTTCCGATCAACCTTTCCATTTATGGTTAGCGGTAATTCTTTCATTTCGACAAAGTAGGAAGGTATCATATGGATTGGCAGTTTTGTTTTAAGATACTCTCGCCATTCTTCTAAACTGCCTTCGCCCACTACATAAGCTACCAGCCTCTTATCTCCCGACTGATTTTCCCTAACCATTACAACTGCCTCTTTTACTAAGTAATGCTCCTGTAAGGTCGACTCAATCTCTCCAAGTTCAATTCGAAATCCTCTAATCTTCACTTGATTATCTATTCTTCCTAAGTAGGCTATATTACCATCAGGAAGATATCTCACAAGATCACCTGTTCTATATAACCTCTCGCCTTCTTTGAATGGATGAGAAATAAATCGTTCGGATGTTAACTCTGGACGATTCAAGTACCCCCTTGCTAGACCTGCTCCTCCGATATAAAGTTCCCCCATCACACCAACTGGAACTGGCAACCTATTTCTATCTAATACATAAGTTTGGATGTTAGGCAATGGACGCCCAATTGTTACTCTCTTACTATCTTTTTTAATATGATAGCATGTTGCATCAACCGTACATTCTGTAGGACCATATACATTATAAAACTCCATTTTATCAGTCTCTACTAGCTGTTCCCATAATGACGGCATAATTGCTTCGCCGCCAACCAATACCTTACTTGGAACATGAACGCCATCGTACGTTTCTAACAATCCGGCATCTATAAGTAATTGAAGCATTGAAGGCGTTATATCAAAGATTGCTAACTTGTTCTCCCTAATATAAGCTACAAACTGTTCCGGATCACTTCGTACTTCATTCGGAATAATATACAAACTTGAACCATAAAGCAGCATTTGTAATTGCTGAATAGATGCATCAAAGGCAATTGACGCATTTAAACCGACATGCATGTTAGATGGTATCTCATGTTCGAAAACCTCTTTTTGTAAACCATGCGACAAGTTTAGTACAGAATGATGCTGTATCAAGACACCCTTTGGATTCCCCGTCGATCCCGAAGTATAGATAACATACGCTAGGTTTTCTCCTGTTACTTCACATTTTGGTGAAAGAATGCTTTCTTTTGAAATCATTGCCTGATCCCTATCTAGACAAACTGCCTTGACTTCTTTGGGTATCCAGCCTTCCAATGACTCATTCGTAACTAATACTTGAATTTCAGTGTCCTCCAAAATATATCGTAGGCGACTTTCTGGATATGATGGGTCCAATGGAACATATGCTGCTCCAGCCTTCCAGATCCCCATAATACTAACAATTATCTCAACTGAACGCTCAAAGCAAATTCCAACTAATGATTCAGTCCCAATCCCACATTGCTGAAGATAGTGGGCCAATTGATTAGCTTTTTCATTCAGCTCTCGATATGTTAACTGCTGTTTTTCATCTACCACTGCTACCGCATCAGGTGTACGATTTACTTGCTCTTCAAACAGCTGATGAATCGTACTTTCCTGTGGATATGCTACATTATTATTATTCCACTCCTCCAACTGTTTTTGCTGTAATCCTGATAATATAGGCAACTTAGCTAATGATTTATCAGGATTCTCCACGATTACATTCAACCAGTTCCCAAAATGTTCAGCCATGGATTCAATAGTTAAGCTGTCAAATAAATCAGTTCTATAAACAAAAGTAAGTAATAAACCCTCTTCCACTTCTGCAGCAGTTAAACTTAAATCAAACTTAGTGATCGGAGCATTACTTTCCATTACTTCTATATTTCTTCCATGTAATTCTGGTAGCTTCTGTCCCGTATTTTGCAAAGTAAACATGGTTTGAAAAATCGGGGAATGGCTTGTATTTCGTTCAGGTTGGATAACCTCTACAATTTTCTCAAACGGAACATCTTGATACTCATACGCCTTCAATGCTTTTATCCGCACTTGAGACAACAACTCTTGAAATGCCGGTGCATTACTTAAATCAGCTCGATAAACCAAAGTGTTGACAAAGAAACCAATCAGCCCCTCAATTTCTCGATAATTTCGATTTGCAATTGGGCTACCAACAATAATATCCGTTTGTCCCGTATAACGAGCAAGGAAACTTTGATACGATGCCAATAAGGTCATGAAAAGTGTGGCCCCTTCTTGACGACTTAGTTCGTTTAATTTATCCAGTAATGAGCGTGACAACAAAACATTATGAGTTAATCCATGATGGGTTTGCACTGGCGGACGCGGACGATCCATTGGCAACATTAAGACTGGTAACTCACCAGATAATTCTTCCTTCCAATATGCAAGCTGTTGATATAGTACTTCATCTTTCAACCAGTCTCTTTGCCACTGAGCAAAATCGGCATATTGAACTTGTAGTGGTTCCAGCTCTGCTTGTTTTTCACCAATCGCATTCTCATAAAATGCCATCCATTCTTGAAGCAAGATTTCCATCGACCACCCATCCGAGATAATATGATGCATATTACACAGAAGAACCCATTCTTCTTCTGAAATTCTTATGAGTTTCCCACGGAATAATGGCCCTTGTTCTAAATCAAATGGAGATTCGACTTCAGTTTGAATCCATTGCTCCAACTTTCTTTCTCGCTCCTCTAATGAAAGCTTATTTAAGTCCATTTGCAGAAGCGGACGGAAAACGTACGTTTGAATCTGCTGCACAGGATGGCCATCCTCTTCATAAAATACAGTCCGCAAAGATTCATGACGCTCTATCAACTGATTCCATCCCAACTCCAATGCCTCAGGTAACCAATTCCCTGTAAGCCGGCATACCATCGGCATATTATAAAGTGCACTATTAGGTGCAAATTGTTCAATAAACCATAAGCGCTGTTGGGCATAAGACAGTGGAATATTTCCCCCTCGTTCCATCGGCATCAATGGTGGAATTTCTCGTTTTTCGCTCCCCTTACGTAACTGATCTATTCGTTTCGATAATGCCTCGACCGTTGAATATTCGAACAGTTCACGTACTGGCAATTTGATTTGAAAGACTTCCTGTAAGCGTGAGACCACTTGTGTAGCAAGTAGAGAGTGACCACCGAGCTCAAAGAAAGAATCCTGAACATCAATGTCTCTTATTCCTAGCACTTGACTCCACACTGAAGCAATAAGTTCTTCCAGCGGAGTTCTTGGGTATACAGTATTTTCAGCGGATTGTTCACTAAGTATAGGCAATGCCTTCAAATCAAGTTTTCCATTCGGTGTAAGTGGTAAAAATTCCATCTCAATAAAGTTTGTTGGAACCATGTAATTAGGTAAATGTGTTTGTAGATGTTCTCGCCATTCATGGACACTTCCTTCACCAACTACATAAGCTACTAATCTCTTATCACCTTGATTATCCTCTCGCACCAATACAACAGCTTCTTTCACAGAAGAATGCGCCTGCAAAACAGCTTCTATTTCTCCCAATTCAATCCGGAAACCACGAATTTTCACTTGGTCATCTATACGTCCATGGAACTGGAGATTACCATCAGAAAGATAACTTGCTTTGTCTCCTGTATAATAGAGACGTTCTCCTGACTTGAAAGGATGTGGAATAAATTTTTCCTTTGTAAGATCCGGACGATTAGCATATCCACGTGCAAGACTCTTCCCTCCGATATAGAGATCTCCAATTACACCAGTTGGTACTAGCTGAAGATGAGAATCTAACACATAAACTTCTGTATTCGCAATCGGTCGACCAATCGATGGCGTACCTGTTGTCACTCCTACAGGTACATAACAATCTGTGGTAACAACGGTATTCTCCGATGGACCATACTGATTAATTACCGCAAAAGGAATATCGTTAGATGGATACTGCGTTAATTGATCCCCACCAGTAATGATAAAACGAAGATCCGTTTTATCTGGCCAAGATAATTTCAAGAGTCTTTCCAGAATAGGCGTAGGTGCAAAGCTAGCTGTTATTCGTGAATCAATGAGCCAGTCCCTTAGTGCTTCTGGATTAATTCTCAGTTCCTCTGTTGACAAGTAGAGCGCTGCGCCAGCAGTTAGATACGGCCAAATCTCCTGGACAGCCGAATCAAAAGCAACCCCTGCAATCTGAGTCGCACGATCCTCTGCTGAAATATGATAAACTTCCTGATGCCAAGAAACCATATTCATTAATGAGCGATATTCAACCATTACACCCTTCGGTTTTCCTGTAGAACCAGAGGTATAAACAATATAGGCTAAGTTCTCTGGATTTATTTGACGTGTAGGTGCGATTACGCTTTCCACCGTTAATTCTTCTAACCTCACCATTTCGACGTGTGCGAAATGTCCGTCTTGTCCTTCCGCCGTCACTACAAATTGAATTCCTGCATCTTCAATCATGTATTCTAACCTTGATTTTGGATACAACGGATCTAAAACGACATAAGCTCCACCAGCTTTTAAAATGCCTAGTAAACTTACCATCAGCTCAGCTGATCTCGGAAGATAAACCCCTACCACTGACTCTGGAGCTACTCCCTTTCGCTGTAAAACATTTGCCAACTGATTTGCTTGTGTATCCAATTCACCATAAGTCCACTGTTTTGTTTGATCAACTACCGCAATCGCATCAGGACGCCTTGCTACTTGCTCCTCAAATTTGTCGCAAATAAGACCCTGATGAGACATTTCCATTACAGTGTCATTCCATGTTTCTAATAACAAAGTACGCTCGGTTTCTGATAGCATGCTCAGGTCATGCAACGGATTTTGTGGGCGATGAGAAACTTCATGTAGCCATTTCTCAAAGTGTCCTGCCATCCGTTCAATAGTAGTAGCATTGAATAAATCCTTATTGTACTCAAAAGTAAAAAGTAATCCCTCTTCCGTCTCAACTGCCATTACACTTAAATCAAACTTTGCAATTGGACTATGGCTTTCTATCATTTCAATACTTCTACTAGATAACACCGGTAACTCTTGTTTCATATTTTGCAAGATGAACATAGTCTGGAAAATTGGCGAATGACTTGTACTTCGCTCCGGTTGCACAACTTCTACAATTTTTTCAAATGGAATATCTTGATATTCATACGCCTTCAATGCCTTTTGACGAACCTGATACAGTACATCTTGAAATGTCGGTCTACCACTCAAATTAGCTCGATAAACCAGCGTGTTAACGAAGAAACCAATTAGTCCTTCAATTTCTCTATAATTCCGATTCGCAATTGGGCTTCCGACCAGAATATCTTCTTGTCCCGTATAACGAGATAGAAAACTTTGATATGCAGCTAAAAGCGTCATGAAGAGTGTAGCCCCTTCTTTTCGACTAAGTTCATTCAATTTATCATGTAGCGTGCTTGGCAGAACCAGAGTGTATGTCGACCCGTGATGTGTTTGTATTGCGGGACGCGGGCGATCCACAGGAAGTTGGAGTACAGGAAGCTCCCCAGACAATTCTTCCCTCCAATATTGGAGTTGTTGATCAAGCACCTCCTCCTTTAGCCATCCCTTTTGCCACTGAGCAAAGTCGGCATATTGAACCGGTAATGGTTCAAGTTCCGCTACCTTTCCATCCGTTGCTTTCTCATAAAATGCCATCCATTCTTCAAGTAGGATTCCCATTGACCATCCATCTGAAATGATATGATGTAGAGTACAAAGGAGTATCCATTCTTCCTCTCCCACGTGCAAAATACTTGTCCTGATTAATGGACCCTCTGTTAAATCAAATGGTACTTCTGTTTCTTGTTGAATTAAACGTTTAACTTCTTCTTCTTGATCTTCAGAAGAAAGCATAGTTAAATCCGTTTTCGGAATTGATTGAAAAGCATACGGTTCAATTTGCTGTACGGGTTGACCATTCACCTCTTGAAAGACCGTCCGCAGTGATTCATGACGTTCTATTAGTTGATTCCATCCCGTTTCCAATGCTTCAAGTAGCCAATTCCCTGTAAGACGGCATACCATTGGCATATTGTAAAGGGCACTATTAGGTGTAAATTGATCAATAAACCATAAACGTTGTTGGGCATAAGATAGTGGAATAGCTTCTCCTCGTTTCATTGGTATTAGTGGCGGAATCTCTCGTTTTTTATCTCCTTTACGTAACTGTTCTAATCGCTTTGCCAGTGACTCCACCGTTGTATATTCAAATAGTTCACGTACTGGTAATTCGATTTGAAAAATTCTCTGTAAACGTGACACTACTTGAGTAGCTAGTAGTGAATGACCACCGATTTCAAAAAAGGAATCCTGAACACTAATATTTTTTATTCCTAACACTTGGCTCCAAACGGAAACGATGAGCTCCTCCACTGGTGTTCGTGATGAAGTAATATCTTCACTTATGAACTGTTCTTCTAATTCCAATAATGCTTTCCGATTCACTTTACCATTTGGAGTGAGTGGCATACCTTCAATTTGGAAAAAGTATGCCGGAACCATATAATGTGGTAATTGCTTCTTGAGATATTCACGCCATTCTCCAGCATCCCCTTCACCCACTACATAAGCTACTAACTGCTTATCTCCTGGTCGTTCTTCCTTCACCAACACGACTGCCTCTTTTACAGATGAGTGATCATGTAAAGCTGCTTCAATTTCTCCCAATTCAATTCGGAATCCTCTAATTTTAACTTGGTTATCTATTCTTCCAATATATTCTAAGTTACGATCATTCATATATCTCACCAAGTCACCCGTTCGATATAATCGTTCCCCGTCCTTAAAAGGATGCGGAATAAAACGTTCAGTAGTTAAATCCGGTCGATTGAAGTAGCCACGTGCCAATCCTACTCCTCCAAGGTAAAGTTCCCCTGCCACACCAATCGGGACTACTTGTTGATATTGATCTAACACATACAACTCTGTATTATCAATTGGACGACCAATCGGAATAATCATTGCTTCTTTTTCTAAATCACAATTGTAATAAGTCACATCCACAGTCGCTTCAGTAGGACCATACAAGTTAATTAACTTTGTTTGCTGAACATTGTAAAAGATCCCCTTAAACCGGCGAACATGCTCAGTGTTTAACGCTTCTCCACTAGTAAAAACTTGAATTAAAGACGATACATCCCTTTTCGAATTATATAGTTCCATATAATCTAAGAAAGTAGATAACATCGACGGAACAAAGTGTATGGTGGACACGCGATATCGTTCAATATACTCCTCAATCACCGCAGGATCTTTCTCTCCTCCTGGTGGAAGTAAACAAACACGTGCTCCTACAAATGACCACCAAAATAATTCCCATACAGAAACATCAAATGAAAACGGTGTCTTTTGTAGGATTGTATCCTCCTCGGACAATGGGTATTTTTTCTGCATCCACTGTAGGCGGTTGATAACGGAATGATGTTCAATCATTACCCCCTTTGGATTTCCCGTCGAACCCGAAGTGTATATAATATAGGCTAAGTTATTTGCTGTTACTCCACTTACCGGAGCTAAATTACTCTCTTTAGAAATCATCACTTGATCCCGGTCTAAACAAATTGCTTGAATATCTTTAGGTAACCAGTCCTGTAGTGCCTCTTTTGTTAACAGCACTTGAATTTGTGAATTCTCCAAAATATATCTCAGGCGGTTTTCAGGATAACTTGGGTCCAGTGGGACATAAGCCCCACCTGCCTTCAAAATCCCAAAGAGACCGATAATCATATCAGGAGAACGTTCAATACATATACCAACCAATGATTCAGGTCCGATACCTCGTTTTTGTAGAAAATGTGCCAATTGATTCGATTTTTCATTTAGTTCTTGATACGTTAGCTTTCCACCCTCATAAACTACCGCCACTGCGTCAGGTGTCCGTGCAACTTGCTGCTCAAATAGCTCATGAATCATACAATCATGACCATAAACTACGTCCGTATCATTCCATTCTTCTAGGAGTTGTTTTTGCTCAGTATCCGATAACATTGACAGCTTTGTATATGATTCATCTGGATGATACGTGATTTCATTTAGCCAGTTCTCAAAATGTCCTGCCATACGTGCAATGGTACTACTATCAAATAAATCCGTGTTGTATTCAAATGAGACGAATAGACCTTCTTCCACTTCATAGGCAGTTAAGCTCAAATCAAATTTAGCAATAGACATATTACTTTCTACCATTTCAATACTTCTATCAGGCAAATCTAGTCGTTCTTGTTTTATATTCTGTAGCGTAAACATGGTCTGAAATATAGGGGAATGACTCATGCTTCGTTCAGGTTGCACAGCTTCTACCACTTTTTCAAATGGTATATCTTGATATTCGTAAGCTTTTAACGCTTTTTTCTTTGTTTGGTTCAAAATCTCCCGAAAGGTAGGGGTGCCACTCAAATCTGATCGATAAACCAACGTATTAACAAAGAAACCAATTAATCCTTCTACTCCCTTATGGTTCCGATTTGCAATCGGGCTACCAACTAGAATATCTTTTTGTCCCGTATAACGAGCAAGAAAGCTCTGGTATGCGGCCATTAAAGTCATAAATAAAGTGGATCCTTCTTGTCGGCTTATATCCTTCAATTGACTGAGCAATTTATAAGGAAAAATCACGTGATGCGCAGCCCCAGAGTAAGTCTGCTTAACCGGTCGAGGTCGATCCACTGGCAGTTGTAAGATAGGAAGCTCACCAGACAATTCTTCCTGCCAATACGTAAGCTGACGATTTAGCACATCACCTTGCAACCACCCCTTTTGCCACTTCGCAAAGTCTGCATATTGAATAGATAATGAACTTAATTTAGCAGGATTTCCACCCGTTTCTTCTTCATAGAAAGCAAGGCATTCATTCATGAATATACCAATGGACCAAGCATCAGAAATAATATGATGCATCGTACACAGTAATAACCATTCATCCTTCTCTAATTGAACAAGCTGATTACGAATTAAAGGACCATTCATTAAATCAAATGGTTCTTGCGCTTCGCTCGCAATTAAACTATTTACCTCTTTTTCTTTTACTTCTAGAGGAAGTTGAGAGTAATCCCTTACAGGTAATGCTCTAGGAAGGAATTCGACAATTTGTTGCACAGGCTGTTCTCCTATTTCTTTAAAAACAGTTCGTAATGATTCATGACGTTCAATGAGTCGATTGAATCCCTTCTCTAATGCTTCAGGTATCCAATTTCCTTTTAGATGCCATACTGTTGGAATATTATATAAAGAACTGTTTGGGTTAAATCTGTCCATAAACCACAAACGTTGTTGTGCATAAGACAACGGGAGTGCTTCTTTATTCTCCTTTTTTTGCATTTGCTTCTGAAGCCATGCTCTCTTCTCAGGAGAAAGTGAACTCAGCTTTGCAAGTAAATCACTTCTCATTTTTTTACCCCTTCCTCAATCAAATTACTCTCGAATATCCCATGTGCTTCTTCCTCTGATAGCTCTTCTAATTGCTTAAGCAGTTCTAGTAATTCTTCATCATTACTGACTTCTGCTTCTTTTTGAATATAGTCTTGAAGACTTACATTCTCCTTACTATCATTCTGCATTTCTTGATTTTTGTTATCGAGCAATTGATCAATCTGTTCTGCCAATTGCTGCACCGTATGAAATATAAATAAATCATGCAATGGTATCTCGATTCCAAAAGCCTCTTTAAGATTGGAAACAGCTTGCGTAGCAAGTAATGAATGTCCACCAATTTCAAAAAACGAATCTTGAATTCCGATGTTTTCCATACCTAAAACTTCATGCCATATCGAAACAATTGTTTTTTCCGTAGACGTACGAGGAGCAATATAACAACTTGCTATCTCCTGCTTCTCTGGTGCTGGTAAAGCCTTCCTATCAATTTTCCCATTAGGAGTGAGTGGAAATGCATTTAATCCAACAAAATAGGATGGAATCATATAGTTTGGTAGTTGTTCCTTGAGATAATCACGCCACTTTTGAGCATCCCCGTCTCCTACAACATAGGCAATCAAACGTGGATCGCCAGGATAATCTTCCCGCACCATCACAATAGCTTCGTTAACTAATGTATGCTTTTGTAATACCGCTTCGATTTCTCCTAGTTCAATCCGGAACCCACGAATTTTCACCTGATGATCAATTCGTCCAACATACTCCAAATTTCCATCCGGCAAATACCTTACTAGATCTCCAGTCCGGTATACTCGCTCGTCTTCTTTAAACGGATGCGTTATAAATCGATTTTTCGTTAAGTCAGGGCGTTTTAAATATCCACGTGCTAACCCTGATCCACCAATGTACAACTCACCAACTACACCAATTGGAACCATTTTTTGTTCAGCACTCAATACATATACTTCTGTATTGAAGATTGGTTTACCAATTGGTGGTACCCTATGCATGACACCCTTTTCTAATTCCATATACGTGGAATACGTAGTATCTTCAGACGGTCCATATAAGTTGAACACCTTCTCAATCGTACTTCTCTCGTATAAATCTTGAACAAGCGGATATGGTAACGGTTCTCCAGCCAAATTCATTACCTTTACTGAAGAAGGAATTGTTTTTGCTCGAACCAGTTCCTTTGCTGCCGATGGCACAGTATTAACCAAAGTCACACCTTTGGTAGACAACTTGTCTAGATGTAGAGCATTTTCAGCGACAATCACCTTACCACCCATCGTTAAGGGAACAAATACTTCAAAAACGGATAAATCAAAAGATAGTGAAGTTGAAGCTAATACTCCCGCTAATTCCTTTCGAGAATACGTATGATGCGCCCAATGAATCATTGTTACTGTATTTCTGTGCTCAATCATTACTCCCTTTGGATTTCCCGTGGAACCTGAAGTATAGATAATATAAGCTAAGTTATCACCCGTCGCTTCACTCGTGCATACCGTAGTAACTTCTTGTTCTATTTCTGCTCGATTACGATCAATACAAATGACGTTGACGAATGTAGGTATAACCATTTTTTGTTGTAACTTTTCCTGTGTCACCAGTACCTTTATTTGAGCATCTTCTAAAATGTACTGCAGTCGACTTTCCGGATACGTTGGATCAATTGGGACATATGCTCCTCCTGCCTTCATAATCCCTAAGAGACCGACAATCATCTCGGATGAACGTGTAACGCAAATCCCAACTAATGATTCGCATGTTACACCATTTTTTTGTAAATAATGTGCCAACTGATTCGAGCGTTCGTCCAACTCTCGATATGTTAGTTCTTCATCTTCGCACACTACTGCAATTGCTTCTGGTGTTTTTTCCACTTGTTCTTCAAACATTGTATGAATCGTACTTTCTTCCATATCTATAACACGCGATTTATTCCATTCCTCTAGTAGTTGCTTATATTCTACTTTCGATAACATATTCAGTTCTGATAGGACACATTTTGGATGAGAGACAATTTGATTTAACCAATGTTTAAAATGACTTGTCATACGTTCAATGGTTGTATCATTAAACAAATCAGTATTATATTCAAAGGTTAGTGATAATCCTTCTTCCGTCTCAGAAGCAAATAAACTCAAATCAAATTTGGCAACAGAAGCATGGCTTTCCATGAGTTCCATTTGTCTTTCAGATAGCTGAAGAAATTCTTGTTTCATATTCTGTAAAGTAAACATAGTTTGAAATATTGGTGAATGACTTGTATTCCGTTCAGGTTTTACGGATTCTACCACTTTCTCAAATGGGATGTCCTGATGCTCGTATGCTTTTAGCGCTTTTTTTCTTACCTGCGACAAAAGTTCTTGGAACGTCGGATTTTCACTGAAATCAGCTCGATAAACTAACGTATTTGCAAAGAAACCTATTAATCCCTCAATCTCTTTCACATTTCGATTAGCGATTGGGCTTCCAACTATAATGTCGTCCTGTCCTGTATAACGAGAAAGGAAGCTTTGATACGCTGCCATCAATGTCATAAATAAAGTGCATCCTTCTTGCAAACTTAAATCTTTGAGCTTCTCCTGTAGGGAATTCGCCACTATTAAGGACTGACTTGCACCACGATGGGTTTGAACTGCAGGTCGTGGACGATCCATCGGTAATTGTAAAATCGGTAGTTCCCCAGATAATTCTTCCTTCCAATATTGAAGGTGCTGATTCAAATTCTCCTCTTTTTGCCATTCCTTCTGCCACATGACAAAATCTGCATATTGGATAGATAACTCCTTCAATTCCACTGGTTTTCCGGTTAGTGCTCCTTCATAAAAAGCCATCCATTCTTTAAGTAAGATTCCCATTGACCATCCATCTGAAATGATATGA
Source organism: Bacillus sp. FAU20 (assembly GCF_056033865.1). Taxonomy (NCBI): domain Bacteria; kingdom Bacillati; phylum Bacillota; class Bacilli; order Caryophanales; family Bacillaceae; genus Bacillus; species Bacillus sp. FAU20. The sequence continues at coordinate 595,921 of NZ_JBVYHY010000026.1, read as the reverse complement.
TGCATCGTACAAATGAGAACCCATTCTTCCCTGTCCACTTTCAATATGCGTGTTCGAATTAGAGGACCTTGTCCAAAATGAAATGGTGCCTCCGCCTCGTTTTGAATAAGGCGTTTCATTTCTCTTTCCCTATCTTCCAAAGAAAGATCTGTTAGATTCGTTTGAGGAATATGTCTGAACACAGGAGATTGAACTTGTTGAAAAGGTTCACCCTCTCGTTCTAGAATTGTCGTCCTTAATGATTCATGACGCTCCAACAATTGATTCCATCCGACCTCCAATGCTTCAATTGACCATTTACCTGTTAAGCGACACGCTGCATGAATATTGTACATAGCACTATTTGGCATTAATTGATCAATAAACCATAGACGTTTCTGCGCATAGGAAAGTGGGATAACTTCTTCTCGTTTCATAGGTACAAGAGGAGCAACCTCTTGTTTTTTATCTTCTTTTCGTAACTGATCCACTCGTTTCGCCAATGCTTCCACTGTATCGTGCTTGAAAAGTTCACGTAATGGAATTTTAATTTGGAACAGTTCTTGCAATCTAGAGACGATTTGAGTAGCAAGTAGAGAGTGCCCACCACGTTCAAAGAAGGAATCTTGAATGCCAATATTTTCTGTTCCTAACACTTGACTCCAAACCGAGGCAATAAGCTCTTCCGATGGCGTCCGAGGTAGCACATTTAAATCTTCAATAGCTTGCTCATCAGGTGCTGGCAAGGCCTTTCGGTCAATTTTCCCATTCGGAGTAAGCGGGAAGTGTTCTAACTCTATATAGTGCGCTGGAATCATATGATTCGGTAATTGGTTTTGTAAATACTCTCTCCACTCCTCGGTATTTCCATCGCTTATTACATATGCAACCAATCGTTGATCACCTGGACGATCTTCTCTAACTAATACGACAGCCTCTTTAATAAACGAACATTTTTCTAAAGTTGCTTCAATTTCTCCTAATTCAATCCTAAAACCACGCATTTTGACTTGATGATCCATTCTACCTATAAATTCTATATTTCCATCAGTTAGATATCTTACTGAATCTCCTGTTCTATATAGTCGTTCCCCCAATCGAAATGGGTGCGAAATGAATTTTTCAGCAGTAAGATTCTGACGATTTAAGTATCCACGCGCTAAACCAGCACCACCAATATATAACTCACCCTCAGTTCCTATTGATTGCAAGCGTTGGTTTTGGTCTAATACATATAATTGCGTGTTCTGTATTGGCTGCCCAATAGAAACAAATTCTTGATTAGGCTGGATATCAAATGCATTCACATAAATAGTGGCTTCAGTTGGTCCATAAAAGTTGGTTAATTTCACTTGTCCACTATAATTCCATTTCTGCTGAAATCGTCTAACTAACCCTGAACTTAGTTCTTCTCCACCAGAAAATACATGGCGTACAGAGGAACAATTCATGTTCAATTCAATATGATTGAAGTGATCTAAGAAAACAGATAACATCGAAGGTACAAATTGAACTATAGTAACCTGATGTTGTTTAATCACTTCAGCTATAATAGAAGGATCTTTTTCTCCACCTGGAGGTAAGAAAGATACACTTGCACCAACGTGAATGCCCCAAAACAATTCCCAAACAGAGACATCAAATGAGAATGGCGTTTTCTGCAAGACCACATCCTTTTCAGAAAGCGGATATTTATGTTGCATCCATTCTAGATAATTAATTACTGAATGATGCTCAATCATTACTCCCTTTGGATTCCCTGTAGATCCTGAAGTATACATAACATACGCTAAATTTTCTCCTGTTACACCACTTATGCATGGGGTTGATTCTTCTTTTTCAATTGCAGTGTAATCTTTATTCATACAAATCGTTTCTATTTTTTCAGATACAAACAAATTTTTAGAATTTTCTTCCGTCACTAGTACTTCGATTCCAGCATCCTCTAATATATATCGAAGTCGACTTTCTGGATAAGTAGGGTCAAGTGGAACATACGCTGCTCCTGATTTTAGAATACCTAATAACGCTATCATCATTTGTAATGAACGTTCCATATATACCCCAACTAGAGACTCTGGGCCTACACCATGCTTTTGTAGATAATGAGCTAGCTGATTTGCACGCTTCTCCAACTCTTTATAGGTAATTTGTTCATTTTCGTAACTAGCCGCGATTGCTTCCGGTGTTTTTTTAACTTGCTCCTCAAACATCGTATGAATCATGCCTTCAGCCGAATAATTAAATTGAGTATGATTCCATTCCTCTAGTAACTGTATCTGTTCTTCTTCTGTTAAATGAGTAATTTCAAATAGTTTTGAATCTAGGCTCTTCGTCATCTGAATTAATATTTGCAATAAGTGATTCTGAATCAGATTTATTGTTTCTTCATTAAAATAGCTTCGATCATACATCAACTTTAAAGTAATTTTCTTACCGGGCATTACAATGAGTGTTAAAGGATAATTTGTTTGTTCCGTGCTTGTAACATCTAGTAATCTTAAATCATCATTTCTCTCACCTTGAATTGGATAATTTTCAAACACATACAAGGTATGAAATAAGGAGCTATTTCGCGGAACCTCACTCCAGCCTTGAATATCTATCAACGAATTATACTCATACTGTCTTCGTTCCATTTCTTTCATTTGTATTTTACGAAGCCAATCTACTACTGATGTATTATCCGTTAATCGAATTCTGGTAGGTAATGTGTTAATAAATAGCCCCACCATATTCTCTGCTCCCATTAAATCAGTAGGACGTCCAGCGCTAGTTACGCCAAATACGACGTCACTGTCACCGCTATACCTACTCATCAAATAAGCCCATGCACCTTGTACTAACGTATTCAACGTTAATCGACTATTTCGTACCCACTCTTGTAACTTCTCAGTAAGTTTCTCAGATACTTGATAAACACACTCTCCATAGCCCTTCTCTTGTCCTTGATCCTTTCTTTCCATTGCTAATGGCGTAGGTGCATAGAACCCTTTTAATTCTTCTTTCCAAAATTCCTCTGCTTGACTTTGATCTTGTTTATTTATCCACTGGATATATTTTTTATAAGGAAGAGATTTAGGAAGAGTCAATAATTCTCCCTTTATCATCTTGAGATAAACTTCCATCACTTCACTAAAGACCAATGATACACTCCATCCATCTAGCAAAATATGATGATGTGTCCAAATAATTCTCGTTTCCTCTTTTGCTTCTTTAATCGCAGTGACTCTCATCAATGGTGCTTCATCCAATAAAAATCCTTTTCTACGATCTACATTCAAAAACTGTTGTAATTTCTTCACCCTTTCCTCATGTGGATAGGTGCTCCAATCCTCTTGATGAATAGTAAAAGGAAGACGTTGGTAAACCGCTTGTAGTGGCTTTTCTACTTCCTCCCATACAAATACTGAACGTAAAACCTCATGTCGATTAATAACATATTCCCAAGCCTTTTCAAAAGTATCAACATCCAATTGCCCCCCGAGCAAGAAACCTACTTGTACAATATAGGAAAAAGAATGTTCATCATCTTGATCGTATAAAGTATGAAACAGTATTCCTTTTTGCAAAGGTGATAAACCATATATATCAATAACGTCTCCCATTTTTACACCCTCTTCTTTGTTAATTTAAGTAATACTTGGCTCAAGCTTTCTTCCGTAAGATCCTCTGCATCAGCAAAATCTGATACCGTAAAAGCAGACTCTGTTGTTGGTTTATTTATAAGTTGACGAAGATGCCTCAACATACCATCTGCTATCACTTGAATTTTTAATTTAGAAAACTGTTCCCTACTATACATCCAAATAAAATGTAACTTTTCATCTTTCACCATTCCGATAACATCAATTAGATGAGATGGTTTGGAATCTGGAGCATGATCTAAAAATGTAAATCCTGTCTCTTGCATAAACAAAGAGTCCCTTGAAAACACCTGATCAAATTGGCCCAAATAGTTAAAGCTTATTGAAGGCTTTTGCTGATAAAACGGAAGTAATCCTTTATTCAAGTAACGTAAAATACCATAGTCAACTCCGCGATTTGGGATTCGACGCAATTGCTCTTTGACTGCCTTTAACCCTTCAATAGGTGTCTGAGTTCCTTGAAAATTGAGATGAACGGGATAAATACTCGTGAACCAGCCCACTGTCCTTGATAAATCAATACCTTCAATCATCTCTTCTCTCCCGTGTCCTTCTAGATGAATAGAAACGGTTTGCTGATTTGTACAATCGACGATAGCTTGTCCTAATGCCGTTAATAGTACCTCATCAATCCTTGTCTTATGAGTGACTAGAACTTCGTGAAACAATGCTTGTGTTTCTTCTATTCCTAAAGTCCTCGTCACTTGATCCATCGATTCTTCTGTCGTTTCTTGTATTGGATAGTCCATTGGAATTTTCATCGTTTCTTTTTCTACTTGTTCATTCCAATAATCCTTTACTTCTTTTGAAATACCCGAATCACTGTATGTCTGAAGTCGTTCAGACCATTCTTTAAAAGATGTACTTTTCGCAGGTAAGCGAATTTCTTGACCTTGTTTCATCTGGTTATATACCACCTGTAAATCTTCCAATAGAATCCTCCATGACACTCCATCTACTACTAAATGATGTATCACCCAGAATATTCGATCATTTTCAGTCAAGTTATCTTCAAAGTACACTACTTTCATTAACGGACCAGTAATTAAATTGAAACTAGCTTGATGAATATTCATCTCTTCTTGTATTATTTTATTCCACTCTTTTTCATTAACTTGATTCCGTTTTACAACATGGAGTACTGACAGCTCATCAGTCCCTTCATTTCTCTGCCTCCACGTTCCGTTTGGTAACTGTTCGTACCGGAAACGTAAAGCATCATGATGTTTCAGTAAATTTAATATCGCTTCCTCTAGTAACTTCACATCCAATCTTTCTTTTACTCTTAAAAGCATTGATTGATTCCAATGCTCTGTATGTGGATGTTCTTGCTCGAAGAACCAGCACTGAATTGGAGTAAGAGGCACATCACCTATCACAATTCCCTGCTCCGCTTGTACTCCCTGCGTTTCTATAGCCACTTGTGCCAGCTCAGCGATAGTTGGGCATTCAAACATTTGCTTTGGAGTAAGTTTTAACCCCACTTGACTTGCTTGAGATATGATTTGAATACTGAGAATTGAGTCGCCACCAATTTCAAAGAAATTATCATAGATTCCCACCTTTTTAACACCTAATACTCTCTTCCAAATGGTAGTTAGTATCTGTTCGTTACTATTCCGAGGGCCAACACATTCACTATTAATCTGCTTTTTCTCCGGCATAGGTAAGGCCTCACGATCAACTTTACCGTTAGCTGTAAGTGGAATAGCTTCCATCGCCACAAATCCCGCAGGAACCATATAACTTGGTAGTTTCGCTTTAAGATACTCTCTCCACGCATCTACATTTCCATCTCCTACAACATATGCTACTAATCTTTTATCACCCGGCTGATCTTCTCTTACAATTACAACTGCCTCTTTTACATATGCATATGTATGTAAAGTAGACTCAATTTCCCCAATCTCAATTCTGAAACCACGTATTTTAACCTGATGATCAATTCTTCCACGATAATCTAGATTCCCATCTGGCAAATACCTCGCTAAGTCTCCTGTCCGGTATAATCTTGCTTTCGGATCACTACTAAATGGATGAGATATAAAACGCTCTGCTGTTAATTCAGGTCTATTTAAATACCCACGTGCCAATCCTGCTCCACCAATATAAAGTTCACCATCAACACCTATAGGAACAGGTTGTTGATAAGCATCTAGTATATACACTTCTAAATCGGGAATCCGCTTTCCAATATTACTTCTTGAAGCATGCTGCACATCATCTAAAGTAATTGGATAATATGTAACATGAACTGTAGTTTCTGTAATTCCATACATATTAATTAACTGTGGTTTTTTCTCCCCATACCTTTTAAACCACGGTAACAAGCTAATAGGTTCTAACGCTTCTCCGCCAAATATTACGTAACGCAGCTGCAAATTTTTATTCTTATCTTCTTGTTCACACACTCGTATTAATTGTCGAAATGCGGAAGGTGTCTGATTTAGAACTGTGACTTCTTCCTCCACCAATAATTGATAAAAATCCTTAGGTGATCGACTAATCCAGTACGGAACAACAACTAATTTTCCACCATATAATAATGCTCCCCAAATTTCCCATACTGAGAAATCAAATGCATACGAATGAAAAAGCGTCCAAGTATCTTTTTCATTAAATTGATACCAACAATCCGTCGATTTAAATAACCGAATGACATTGTGATGCTCTATCATAACGCCCTTTGGATTTCCCGTTGATCCCGAAGTATAGATTACATATGCCAGATTTTTGGGACCGACATCAGAAACAGGCAAAGTCTTACTTTCTTTCCCAATCTCATCTTGATCACGATCCAGGAAAATCGACTTAACATTTTCTGGTAAACATTTCAATTCTTTTAAACTTTCTTGCGTTACGAATAACTGAATGCTAGCATCTTCTAGAATATATTGAAGTCGCTGCTCTGGATATGTTGGATCAAGTGGAACATAAGCCCCACCAGCCTTCAAAATTCCTAAAATACCTACAATCATTTCGAGGGAACGTTCAACACACAGTCCAACTAAAGTATCAGGTCTTACTCCCTTTTTCTGCAAATAATGAGCTAACTGATTTGCGCGTTCATTAAGCTCCCTATAAGTAACTTTTTCTTTGCCATACGTAACTGCAATATCGCTTGGATAGTTCAACGCTTGCCGTTCGAACAATTCATGAATAGTTACTTGAGATGGGAAATCCAGCTTAGGATTGTTGAACTCAACTAAACTTTTTCTTTTATCTTCATCAGAAATGATTTCGATTTCAGCTACCTTCTGCTTTGGTTTTTCAAAAGTGTTTTCCATTATCGCTAACATCACGTTAAAAAACCGTTTTATCTCTTCCTTAGAAAATAGCTCCTCACGATAATCAATATGTACATGTAAAGAGTCAATATCAATTAGATTTTCAATATGCACTGCAAAATCTTGTACCTCTTCATGGTTTGGAATCCATAGTGAGTCACCACTTTCATCGCGATCCCTATAATCAATCGTAGTTCCGAAAAGTCTCACATTACTATTATTCTCTTTATTAATCTGCTTTAACAACAAATCAAATGGATATTTCTGGTGTCTCAATAATTTGCTTTGTTTTCTGGACACCCTACTAATAAATGAAAGTACTTCTTCTTCTGGATCAATATCCATTCTTAAAGGAACGGTACTCACCATCATTCCAATCAATTTTCGTTCCATTTTAGTCATACGGTTGCCGTAAGCCATTCCTAAACCAATATCAAGCGATAAAGTCCACCGATACATGGACAACGAGAAAGCAGCAACAAAAAAAGTGTATAAACTAATTTTGTAATCTTCAGAAAATTTTTCTATCTTTCTCTTCAAATGCTCCGTTAATATAAATGTCTCACGTGATGCTTTGGTACTAACTTGGTACGTATTATAGGGCTTCAATCCAGTCACAGATGGCAGTGTTTTAAATTCCTCTAACCAGAATTTTTGATCTTTTTGAAAGCGACTACTATTCAAGTATGTTTGTTCATTAGTCAGGAATTGAACATATGAATTTTTAATTTCGCCTTCCTCATTCTCGTTATGCATTTCATAATAATATTTTGCAATTTGCTCAGTAAATATTTGAATTGATAAACCATCCATAATAATATGATGAACATTTCCAAAGACTGCACATTCATTATCGTTTAATTTTATTAAAGCGAAATAGTATAAATTTGAATTAAATAATGTAAACGTTTCTTTTGTTTTCTGCTCAATCCATTCCTCAAGCAAATTTGTATTCTCCACATTACTGAAATCAAAAAACTCAAATTCTTGTTCTTCATGTTTAATAAAATATTGTTTTGGTTCCTGATGCCCATTTTCTTTTAACCTAATGCACAGACCGTCATTTTCACTGATAACGCGATTCACAACTTGGTTTAATTTTGAATAATTCATTTTCCGATGAAGTTTAAATAAAAATCTTAAATTACATATTCCTTTATCAGAATGAATAACTTCTGTATACCATATTCTTCGCTGCGGATGGCTTAATGGATAACATTCCTCATTGGTCATAAAAATCTCCCCTTCAAAAATTATTTGCTCTTATAGGTTCGTGTTTATGTTTAGCCCATAAATATTTCTGCAGTGAAACTCCAATTACTCCAATAATAACAAGCCCACCCCCTCCATAAACATAGAGTTGAGTTACTCCAAACAAATGCACTAATGGGCCACTCATAGCAGGAGAAATAATTAGAACTGCGTTTGTTAAACTGCTTTGAATACCAAATACTCTTCCTACTTGATCTTGATCGGATTCTATTTGTAAAATGACTTGATTAGATACAAGCATCAGCCCACTTCCAATACCAGCGATAAAACTAATTAAGTAGGCCAAAACGAAGACCGTACTGGGCGTTATCAAACCGATCCCGCCAAAACCAATTCCCATTAAAACCATACCTCCACATACTACCCAGCCATATTGAAATTGTTTTAATTTCTGAGTTAGTAATGCACCAAGTATTCCGCCAAGACCAATAATAGAAATGATATATCCCATTTTACTTTTATCATGTGGGAATAAGCTCTTAAATAAAGTTGGAAATTGTGAGTCTACTAATTGTAATACTGCCATGGCTATTGTAACGAAAATCATAGTTGATAATATTATCCGATTAGATAACACATAACTCCATCCTTGTACCCAAGCGGTCCAAGTACTTTGTTTTTGCTTTTCAACAAATTCTTTCGATATAGTTTCTTTAAATTTTATTGTGGGTATCAGAACTAAGGTAGCTAATAAACAACTTATAGCTCTTATAATGAGGCAGAACTCTGGTTGAAACCAACTCAGCAACATCCCCCCTATAAGCGGGCCTACTATTTTGGTACCCTGCTCTACTATTCCGTTGATACTTACTGCTTTAGTAAGCAAATCCGGGGATACAATCTGTCTTGTTAGTGTTTGCTGTGCAGGATAATAGAAAACAATAAAAATGGAACGAATCATTAATGCTACTAAGAGCCAGTGGATATCTTGTACAAATAAAAGAGCAATCGTTATTAGACCAACCATTAGATTACAGAACATCATAATTGGAATTTTTCTAAAACGATCTGCAATAACACCTGCCCATGAGCCAAAAATAATTCCTGGAAGTGCGTATGCAACAGGAATCAATCCAATCATAGTAGGATCTACTTCCCATTCAAATCCAACTATAGTCATAATCGCTAACATATCAATAAAAACACCAAGCATAAGCAATGAATAAGCAGAGAAAACTTGTAAATAAACCCTATTTCCTAATAGGCCTTTTGAATCAGTAGTTTTCATAAAAGCAAGCTCCTTAGGTTACTAATATAAACACCTTTGCGTATAAGGTACCCCTTTATTAAACCTAATTAATCATTATAAAGATTTCACCTAGAATTTAACTTCGTCAAAACCTAGACTAATCTCAAGGTTTCTCATATTTTAAATAGTCTGATAAATAAGAGTGCACCTATTTCTTCGTCTTTATATCAACTGTTACAAAATAGACCTTTACCTTAGTTAAACATTACCTTAATATAACCATTTACAGTTGTTTGCACATTCAATTCACATCCTTTTTAAAGTTGGCTTTTTTCTATCTCAAATACTATCACACAAATATTTCACCTACTATATTCATAAAGTTGAAATATTTGAATCAGAAAATTCGGATAAAAAACCAAATCCACAAATCATAACAAAACTATTATTTAGTTATATTTTCATTTTATAGATAGCTTTAACCATAGGGATATTAAGAATAAAGTTTTTTAATTTTATTAACATAATAGTTTATAGAGACTATAAATCCTACTAAATAAAAAGATACATATACATTAAAGTATATGTACCTTTCTCTATCCTACATATTTTCTATTCAAATTAATTCCAATAACTAAAATAGATATTAAAAATATAATACTAACAATTACTAATGCACTCATAACAAAGATTGAATCATATAGTATTGAACCTATACATTTACTACCTATTTAATCTATTAGACATTACTGCTTCAAAAAAATTACACATTATACACAATCGGGATAAATCCCTAAAATATAATTTGACTATATTATTATATAATGTTGTTATGAATCTCTTGTAAGATATAATATATTTTATGCTAATGTATCATCAGTTTTTCTATAAAAGAACTTAATTTTTATGTAGTACGAATTTATTTAGTAATCTAATATATTAATTTAGGTATAAGAATGTTTAAAGATCACCTATTTCCGTAGGTAATCTTTTCTTGTAATTCTGTATTTGTACACTACTTTAGAAATATATCGTAGATACGCTTTGTTTGCTAAATGTTTAGTTCTTTCCATTTATTAAAAAACATAGCTTAAATACAATTAATATCATATTTGTTAAATTACAAACTATTATTTTGTCTTCTGTACAGGCAAACTACTAAAAATCAATTCAGCAACTTTTACATATCCTTTTGAGTTTGGATGAATTAAATCCTTAGACCAAAGCGTATTGTCATTAACTAGATGATGATTCCAAAAATCAACATGATGAAGCTTATACTCTCTGCTCAGTGAATGTATAACTTCATTTGCCTCTAATAATTGTTCTTTTATTACTTGTTTTTTTTCAGAAGCCAAAGGAAGCCTAACTGTAAAATCGGGAAGGTTTGCTATAATAATATCCGCCCCTGCTTTACTTAATGTATCTATCATAAATTCCATATCGTTCTTATATACATCGTGATTCCAACGTCCTTTTAAAACATCGTTTGCCCCTGCAATGAGACTAATCAAATTTGGATTAAAAGTTAACGCCTTTTCCAATTGCTGCAAGCGAATTTCTTTAGTTACTAACCCACGCTTTGCAAAATTGGCATATTCTATATCTTTTCACACAGTTGAACAAAATGATCTACCCAGCTTTTTAATGCAATTCCCTCAACTTCATCCCCTATCCCCTCTGTAAAACTATCACCAATTGCTACAAATCGCTTCCACATATGTATTCCCCCTTTATTGTTAAATATATCTATACTATACAATAGCTCACACCGTAATTGTTATTTCTAAGTGGTTTTCGATTTCAATTATATTCCACTTTACTATATTTACATTTAGAATCCAAAATTGACCGATTCCCAAGTATACTAAGGAATCGGTCATATTCGTATATTTACTAAAGAAATAAAATCTCCCTAGGAATTATACTTTTTTTCAAAAAAATTGTTGTTCTTTGTTTTGCCCAGTTGATACATTTCTTTTCGATTAAATGATACAAAACTATAGAAAAAAGTAGTGTCATTGCAATGCACAAAGTAAGAAGAAAAAATTACACCCTGACATTCCAAGCTATCCACATAAGAATCTATAGTGCTTTGAAACCTTTTGTTTCAAACTAATATTTAGTTGTATCCTATAAAATTAGCTTTTTACTATATCAATCGCACGATCCCACATACCACTAAAAAAAGATCCTGTTTTACGTATAAAACGTGTAAGCCAATTTGCTTGTTCCACATCAGATTTTGTTACAAGGTCTATTTGTAATGAATTACCTGATAAGAACCCAGGATCTGTATTATCTTTAGACGAGATAATCATTTTACTAATTGTTACACCTTTTTTAATAGGGGCTTCTTGTTCCGTATTCGATACTTTAAATTCTTTTTTATAAATGTCTTTGTTGCCCTTCGGCATTGGAAGCGAAACAGCTTGTTTCATTTGAACTACTACATCTTTTTCTTTTGCATTTGCTACTCGAACTGTTTCATGCCCTTTTACTACTGAATCTTTTCCGTAGACATTCTTCACTTCAAAATTCGCAAATCCATAATCGTATAATTTCTTTGTTTCATCAAAACGTGCCGTATGAGATTTTGCTTTTATCACTACAGAAATTAGGCGCATACCATTTCTTTCTACTGTACCAGTGAAACAATCTCCCGCTTCTGGAGTCGTTCCTGTTTTCAAACCATCTACACCTTCATATTGCTTAATTAAACCTTTTAACATCCAATTAAAGTTCGCCATATCAATTGGATATTTACCACCCTCTTGAAATGTTTTTTTAGGAATTTTTGCTGTATTTAATATTTGGGGGAAATCTTGAATAAGACGTTGTGCTAAAATTGCACAATCCCTTGCAGACATTTTATTTTTCTCGTCTAGAGTTGTCCCTTCTAGATGATATCCTTTTAAATCTTGATTTGTTAAGCCGGTAGAGTTTACAAGCTTATAATCTTTCATACCAAACTCTTTTGACTTATCGTTCATCATTTTTACAAAATTGACCTCTTTACCAGCAATCTGTTCAACTAAAGCAATTGTTGCACCATTTGCAGAGTAAATTGCCATTGCCTCATATAACTCTTTTACCGTATAAGAGCCACCATTTTCTAATGGAACATTTGATAGTGAACGATCTTGCGAAATCTTATGTGCATATTCAGAGATTTTAACTTTTTGATCCCATTTAAGTTTTCCTTTATCCACCGCTTCATGAACTAAGTATTCGCTCATCATTTTTGTCATACTAGCAATTGCCAATGATTCATCTGCATTTTTTTCATATAAAATTTTTCCGGAATTTGCTTCTATTAAAATTGCTGATCCTGCTTCAACGTCTATAGCAGGAACTGTTTCCGCTGCTGCTCTTCCAATTGTAACGACCATGCTACAAAATATTGTAAGCACTGTTACTATTGCAATAACTCTCTTGCAAAACATACCTTTCACTTCTGTTACCTCCAATTTCTTTGTACTTAAAAAGCGTTATTCTAACATAATCCCGCAAAAAAATAGACAGTGTTCTCAAATTGTATATACATATAAAACGTTAGAATCGCTTTCATATAGACCATCTCATCCGACACTTTTAGGTGCGCTAATACTTTGTATTTCCACACATATCCTTATTTTTAATCCCCTTATATTTTTCAAAATGATTCACACTTTCATATTTTTTAGGATTACAGTTAATAGACAATCTAAATAATACATTTGTTCCACATTTACAAAAAATAAAAAACTACACCCTATACTGGATGTAGTTTTTCTAACTGATTTATTTATTTTTCACTTCATTTTTATAAAAAGCAAATAATGATTCGATGGATGGACTAGATAACAGCGGAATTGCCTTCTCAATCAATTTCCTATCCCAATCAAACCAACGCATTTCCATTAACATGTTTATTTCTGTATCAGTGAATCGTTTCTTTATTTCCTTAGCAGGATTTCCACCAACTATTGTATACGGCGGAACATCTTTACTTACGACAGATCCTGCAGCAACAATTGCACCTTCACCAATAGTAACGCCAGGCATTATTATAGCATTCATTCCAATCCAAGCATCACTTTTAATGACTGTATCTCCCTTAGGTTCATATGATTGTTTAATTTGCTCAGCGAATGGATATACTGTAATCCATTCTGAGTGATGATTATGATTACCACCCATTAAAATGACTACCCCACTTGCAATGCAAACATAATTCCCAATAATGAGTTTGTCAAGGTGCCATCCCATCTGTTCAATTGGATTGAACAGTGCTTGGGACTTAGCATCTCCCCACAAATACCTTACACAGCCATCTTCAAAATTTTGATGACTATAATACCCTGAATAATAGGAGTACTCTCCTACTTCAATGAGTGGATTTGTTACTATATCTTTTATATACTTTGTTTCTGACCAATGATTAAATAATGGATACTTCATAACTTTATTCCTCGCTTCTAAGTATAGTAGATTTTATAATTTACTTAGAAGCTTACTACGACTGCTACATTTTTTAGCTTTCTCAAACGACGAATCATTATCTTCAAGCCTTTCTTTTATACTAGAAAAAGCATAACGCAATACATTACACTAGTCAAATTGTTTAATTTTGAACACATCTTAAACAGTGTAATACTGCAATAACAACATGAAAACAATCTAACTTCGATACAAACACTATATTCATTACATTTAGTTCATATTTTGTAAAAAAATCTTAATTGCCATGACAAAGCAAACAATAACCACTATTGGTCGTATTAATGACGTCCCTTTTGTAAGCACCATCTTCGCCCCAATATATGACCCTATAATTTGACCAAGCATCATAATCAATCCAATTGTCCAATCGATTTGGCCAAAAATAATAAAATACAACAAAGCAGCGAAATTACTAGTAAAATTCAAAATCTTAGCATTTGCAGTTGCCCGTGTAGCACTATATCCACATAAAAGAATGAATACTAAAGCAATCAAGCTACCTGTTCCTGGGCCGAAGAAACCATCATAAAATCCCACTAACGGAGCCACTGTTAACGCAAACAACAACATACTTATTTTTCTCGGTCGATCTTCGTTTGCTATATTTGGAGATAATAGAAAATAAATGCCAATAAAAACAAGTAAAAAAGGTAATATCATAATTAGATATTCTGCTCGTATCTGTAAAACAAGCCATCCACCCAAAACTGATCCAAAAAAGGTCATTAAGATGGACAAACGCATTTCTTTAAGATTAATTTCTTTCTTCTTAATAAAAAACACTGTCGCCATGAGAGTTCCGCTACTCCCTTGCAGTTTATTAGTTGCTATCGCTACAGAAGGAGACATACCTACTAATAACATTATCGGGATAGTTATCATACCACCGCCTCCAGCAATCGTATCTATCCACCCTGCTATTACAGCTACTAAAAATAGTAATATGAGTAATTCAATAGTAAAATCCATACAAAGAATATGGGAAGGCTTGAGCTATTATACTCCAAACCTCCCCATCGTCCCTCCTCTCTTTAAACTAGTTAATAATATCTGTAAAGTAACTTTCTTTCTGATCACGTAATCGGCTGGAAACGTATTGCCTGCAAACAATTCTTCTTCCGTATTTATTATTTCCAATCGGGATTTTATATTCTTCCCCAGATAACCTTTCCCTACCATGAGTTACATTTGTTTGTTTACCATAGTATGAATTTGGTATAATTAATAAATCTTCAGATGTAAGTGGAACCTTATAAGTAGGCGTTGTTCGTAAGAGTTCTAAAAACATGTCAAATTTCAATTTTTCTTCTTCACTTTCTCCCACATAAATCAATCTATTTTCTGCTCCATTCAAACAAGTTGCAATAATATCACCATTATCATCTAAAAATATAATTTGGTTTATTTCCCCTACAAATCCAGATATTTCACCATCAGCCATTCCTGCGATATGAGCAATAGGCATTTTACTTATCGCCAATATGTCATCTTTATTGAAGAAATTTTCTTCAAGATGCTTTTGAAGTAATTTTGGGGTTCCAATATGAGTTTGAGTTTTTAAATTTAACACTCCTTTTAATAAAAGAGCATCAACTCTAGTAAATTTTCCACAAGTAATTTCAGACACTATTCGTTCCACGGATTTATTAAGTCTATTTGATACAATTTCTAAATTCGTATTGAATGTATTCAATCTCGCTTCAATATCTGACTGGTCTTTCATATCTGTATACACTGTGGCATCGTTATGTTGATAAAAGTTCCCGCCACCGGTGCTTGCACCGACATTTCGCAAAACTTCATCGTTGTTTAAAGGGGAAATGAGATGAAATCTATTTTTCCCTGCATGTTCGGATGGATGAATTAAAGCATCATAATTAAAAAGTGTGGCAAAAAGCCATGTCACCCATTCTGCATAAAAATATTTTTTCATTCTATCGTTTTCGTCTTCACCATAATTAAAACCTTTGCGATTTTCTCCAGGTAATAGGGTTTCCATAGGATCACATGGAGTATTTTTAATAAGAGTAGGCGGTACGTTCCCACCACAATTCGCTACTTTTATCATATGTAGTAGTTTTTTTATATCTGAATTCGGAGTTTCCATTGAGTATTCAATCAAACAAGTAAGCCACTCTTTTGAAAAATATGCTGCTATTTCTTGATCACAAGTATAGGGATTATGGGTTTTCAATTCATTGTCTATCAAACTCTTCATTTTATCATTCAATACATTAGGAATAGTAATTTCTTCAATTTCCGTAATCTGCAGTATTCCTTTATTCATTATAAAACCTCCGTTGTTTTATTTTTTACACCCTATCTTCTATTAAACAAACTATCCACTTCTTTTTTACTCCTTTACTTTTCGTCAGAGCTATTAGAATTACCGATTTACAAATAAAAAACGTGGAGTATAAGAGATTTCTTCTTAGTTACATTTCCCCCACGAACCTCCATTGATTTGGCAAATTTAATTTGAAAATCTGATTCATTTTCATACTTTACTTTCAAACTATGTTTATATGATTTTCACATTCAATTAAGAGTATTTCATTTTCGAAAGGTTCTCCGAAATTCCAAAATCAGAATTTTCAATACAACTATGTTAACATTAAAAATATAACACGAAACAAAAAAATGTAAATAAATAGTTTTTTTATAAAAAATAGTCAGACTATTCATAAGGTAATCCGTATTTCATTGAACCAACTACGGCCTTCTCAATTTTATTGATAACAATAAAAAAGCCCCCTAAATGAATAGAGAACTTTTTCCAAGTATATTCTATTTTAAGGTTCTTACTTACCTTTTACTTTAAAAGATATTGCTGTAACTTCTTTATTAACAGTTCCATACCGTTTGGACTTACGATAATCTTCCCATTCGCTAACGAAATATTGCTGTCTGAAATATCTCCTGTAAGTGCACAAGCTCTTGGAGATTGATATTTTCGTAAAATAATCTGCTCCTCTTCTTATAAACATTTCAAGAGATCTTTTTCTACAATTCCTAAACTCCGTCTTATTTCCATTGGAATAACAATACGCCCCATACTATCTGCTTTACGAGTAATTCCTCTTGATTTCATAAAATGCCACCCTTTATATTTATCTAATATTACGGTATTTATTTTAGCAATAAACAACAATTAGGAATAGTTCGTATTACAGTACTTTTTTAGGAATAAATAACAATTAGGAATAGTTTATGTTAGAATTCTTTCTCGTTTATTTTTGATTTTTAATATATTTTTCCTTGATCATTTTTATATATTGTTTTCTCTCTGTTAGTTCAAATATAAATAATGCCTTTTTTATGTATGTTAAACCAACTTTAGTTAGAGTGCTGAACTTTTAATAAAATTGCACCTTTTTCAAAGAATAATTCACCTAATAAGTATAAAGTATTCATATTTATGGCTAATTTTATACCTATTTCACTATACTTCATCGCTTCTTCATGTTGATTTGCAAGGTGTAAACATTTTGTTAACGTATGAATGAGTCTTAATTTGATTTCTTTTTCTCTAGGGAATTCTATCTTATTAAAATTAATTAAACTTTGTTTTAATATATTTATGCTTTTCTCATACTCTTCATTTTCTGCATGTATTATAGCGATTGAATTCATTATGCTTATTTCTTTCTCTGATAAAAAGTTACTACTACTTAAAGTTTGTTTTAGTGCTCTATTTAAAATGTCAAAAGCATTAATTGTTGCTCCATTTACATAATATATAGCAATCGCTTCATGCCATAATAGAAATTGTTTATCTTCTTTTGATTGGAAATTATTTTCGTTTTTCTCTTTTTTCACTATTTCGTAAAGCTCATTATATTCTTTTTGTTTCACACAATCTCTCATTACACATTTTACATTTTCAATATATTTTATTTTTTTATTTTTAGTTAGTGCAAATATATAATTTGGATCAATACCAAGTCTTTCAGATAATTGATACAACAATATGCTAGATGGATAAATAATACCTTTTTCTATCTTACTAATTTGACTTTGTGAACATATTCCATGACATAATTCAGATTGTGACATGTTTTTTTTCTTTCTAAGTTCTTTAATAATAATACCAAGATTGTAGAATTCCATATTTCCTCCCTCAAATGTAACACTTTATGAGTATAAGAATATTTTCCAACTTTTAATGTAATGTAAAATTAATATAGTTATAATTACTAATTATATGGATTTATAGTTTCTTTTACAAACTTGTATCACAATACGAGAAATTATTAAAATATGGTTCACTAATAATTAAGGGGAGTTTTATCCCCCCACTGATTATTAGTCCACTCCAGGCAGGCTTTTACAGGGAGTCCGACTTCTTTGCCACATCTAAATTTTGAGGTGGAAGTCTTACTACCCGCAAATAGCCGGATTAAAATAAATATGATTTTTCACCTTTATTTCTTTTAATAGTTTCTTTTGATTTTTATATAAATAATTTCGAAGGAGCGTATTTTATGAAAAGAATGTTGACCGAAAGAGAGTTAGAAGTGGCTATTTATGTAGCAAAAGGATATACAGATGCAGAAATTTCCAAAAAAATATATGTTACCCCTCGAAGAATTTCAACGATAATTAATCATATTAAAGAAAAATGGCATATTAATTCTAGAGTGGAATTAGGTATTTTAGTTTATCATTATGGTTTTATAGATGCACCCTTATTTTCAAATAAAAAAATTCAACTATGTAAAAAGGTTGTACAATAGATAGCGGAATATAACGAGTTTAAATTGCAAATAAAAATATAAGAGCAGACATACTTTTATTATTTGGTTTACTCCATCACTTTTTAAATTTCAGACATTAATATAAAAAGGTTAGAGAATTAACTTCTCTAACCTTTTTATATACACTACTAGGTTTCAAACAGTAAAGATGCCCTAATGCTACCATTAATCCTGTTCCCTATTCAACCTTGTATAAACAAAAAAAAATCAGACATTCTCACTATTCAAAACCAGTTACAATTCTCTCTTTCATTTTCTGTATTACTTCACTGCTCAATACTTTTTGACCAGCAGGAAGTTTTAATATGGCAGCGGCACCTTTACTAAGGTATATTTCTTGATCATTATTTTGATTTACTACCAATATTCCTTGCCCTTCAAATTCGAAATAACTAATATCTTTTGTTTCATTTGTATTATTTTTTATTGCTTTATATAATCCATATAAATCTTTACTTTTATTTTCTCCGCCCGTTCGAATCGGTTCAATATCATTCGCAACAATTAGTCCTTCTGGCTGCTCACCCTTCATAATAAACCATAGCTTTTCATTTGTTGGTAATAGTAAATGCTTAAATTCAGAGCTATTTAAAATTTGCTGTGCTGAAATTGTTTCATAGATTGGTAACGAAAATGGAGATGTTGTTATTTTTTCAAAACTTAAATTTTCAGAAGAACTTCCCTTACTATATTGATAATCTTTTAATGCGATCGATTGTACTGATTCACTTTTATTTTTTGATGCATAACTAATTTTACTAGCGAAAATAATAACGGTCATTAAGCACATGCACGGTATCACAAGCTTAAGTAGTTTTCCCATTTATGAACCCCCGCTTTTAATATTATTAGTTTGCATGGATATTATAAACAGTTTCACTCCACCAAAAATTATTATTGTTATGGAACGTACTGAAATTATGATTATAATGATCACCATACCAAGGGTCCATGTACGTTATATAATCTGTTCCATTTGTCCCTTTATAAAATCCATCAAGTACTAGAAAGTGTCCGATGTTAGCTCCATTTTGCCACATAATGAGTGCAATCATCGGCTGATTACTATTAATTTGACTTTTGAACCAATCATACGATTTTGCTCCAGAACTTATAGCTGAGCTAACCCCATATCCGGATAATCCATATTGTATTTCACGTGAAGTTGCAGGATTATTATATGATCCACCCTTAACATACCTAACGTACTGATCTTGTGAAGGAGTTTTCCCAAAATAATTTAAAACTGAAACCGAAGTGCCTGCCCAACACCAATTTGACCTTTCTTGTAATATGTTAGGTACAGATAATTTACCGATCTATTGATGTATTTGGAGGATTTCCATTAATATACGCTGACGTTACATATACTTTTTTTCCATCTTTAAAATAATAAAACCAACGATTATCTAAATTTCCTGTCCAATAATCTTTAACCGTTTCACCATACTCCCATCCTTTAAAAGATACTTTTGTATTTCCGGGAATCACATCTACAATATTTGCATTTAAACTTTTTGCCTCTCTAACATTTACATTCAATGGAGCTGTTGTTCCTGAAAATTCAACTTCTTCTGCTATTATTTTCTGAACACCAATAAAACTAAATGTGAAAAACAATAAAAACATACAAACAATAAAATGCTTTCTTTCCTTCATTTCTCCACCCCTTCATCAGTACTAAAAAACATCAACAATTCATCCTTATTAATTGTTCAAGCTTAATATTACATACTAACGAAAAATGACTTCTCATAAAGTGAACCTTTAATCAGTAGTGGTTTTATTCATCCCCCACTGATTATTATTTAAACCAATCGGGCTGCCCGGCAAATAGCTTGATAAATTCCAATACAAAAAAGGAGCCTATAAATTTTTATAGGCTCCTTTTTATTTCATCGTTATTACTTAGCTAATTCTTTCGTACCCTTCATTACATCAATGAAGAATCCCCAGTTATTCACTACAGAAGAAATACTGATATGTTCATCTGGAGTGTGGACGTTGAAAATGTCTGGTCCGAATGAAATTGCATCTAATTCAGGCATCTTTTGAACGAATGCGCTACACTCAATCCCCGCATGTACAGCGAAGATTTCAATTTCTTTATTGTATTTTTCTTGATGTACTTTTTCAAATAAATTACGAATTTGTGAGTTTGGATTGTATGGCCATTCTGGATACTCTGACTCTATTTCAAATGTAGCACCAACTAATTCAGCAATATATTTGATTTCTTCTGCAACATGTTGTTTTAAACTACTTACAGAACTTCGCACTTCGTTACGTAATTTAATTTCATCTTGCAACGTTTCAATAACGCCTAAATTTGTTGAGCTTTCTACAAGACCTTTAATATCCATGCTCATACTTTGAATGCCATTCGGAATTAAGAATAATGATGAAATAAGCTGCTTTTGTGTCTCTTTAGCAAATACTTTTTCAACTGTTTCATCCAATTTTGTCAGTGTCACATGAACATCTGGATCAACAGATCGCATTTCTTCTTGTAATACACGTGTCCATGATTCTAGTTTTTCTTCTACTTGCCCTATATCTTCTGTACGAATTAAAATTGTAGCTACACTTTCACGCGGAATTGCATTCGTTTTTAATCCGCCGTGAACTTCACTTATGTTAAACTCTGTATGTGCTGATAAATCACGTAATACTCGTCCTAATACTTTATTCGCATTACCTCGTTGTTTATCAATTTCCATACCAGAATGTCCGCCTTTTAGACCGCCAACATATAGACGGTATGCATCCATATTCTCTGGCGTTTCATCCCAAATTACGGGAATTGTTTCAACAGCTTTCGCACCACCTGCACTACTTACAAGTAATTTGTGATCTTCTTCAGAATCAATATTTATAAATATCTTTCCTTCAAAATGATTTGGATCAATAGCAAAAGCCCCGCCCATTGTCGTTTCTTCTTCAGTAGTGATAACGACTTCAAGTGCTGGATGCGGAATTTCTTTTGAATCTAATAAAGCTAATGCATACGCAACTGCAATACCATTATCAGCACCTAATGTTGTTTGATTTGCATATAACATGTCCCCAATGATTCGTAATTGAATCGGATCTTTTTCAAAATCATGTACTGTTGCTTGATTTTTTTCGCAAACCATATCCATATGACCTTGAATAATAATAGCTGGTACATTTTCATAACCAGCTGTTGCTTCTTTTTTAATAATGACATTTAATGCTTCATCTTGAATAACTTCTAAATTACGCTGTTTTGCAAAGCCCACTAAATAATCACTAATTTCCTTTTCATTACCTGATCCTCTAGGAATCTTTGAAATTTCTGCAAAATGATAAAATACAGGGTGCTTTGTTAATTGTTCTAATGTAGAATACATTTTTCAAGCTCCTCTCCAAATGGCAAAATAATATGTAAGTCTCATATCATTATACCATGATTCATTATTTTACCTTTCTTTTTACTTTTATTGTTCATTTTATGTACAACACTCTTACAACATTGTAAGGGCGTTGTAAGCTATATCGATTTTTCTTATTAAATAATAGACGTATATTTTTTAAAGACACACTTTGAAGGAGATAAAGAAAATGAAAAAGTTTTTAACAATTATTACACTATGTTTATTATTTTCTAGTTTTACTATTAGCTGTGAGAGAGCGTCACTAAATAGAATTGCTAAAGATGTATATTACATGCAGATAAAAGGCGAAGGAAATATCGAAAAAGTAGATGGTAGAAACTTACGAAACTATACGCTGCCCGCATATGATGAAGATGGCGTCAAAAAACAAATTACATTTAGAAGTACAAAAAAAGAAAACGACCATAAATTAAATGAAGACGCGTTTTTACGCCTCTATGTAGATCAAGATGATAATAGCAAAAATGAAATATCATCAATTGAAGTAAAGTCCTATGTAGAGATTCAGAAAACAGATTCACCTAAAAAAGTAAAAGATAAGTTTACTATTAAATAAAAAACAAAAGAAAATGCTCTATGCATTTTCTTTTGTTCTTTTCACCTGTATATATTTTGAACTACTATTATTCATCAGTTTCTCTAACCGATTTATATTCTCCGTTAATGCACCTTTCACAAGAGAGAAATCTGTATTGGATTCTTCTTTTTTTTCTTTAAAAAACGAAGACTTTTGTACATTGACTTCAGCCATCTCTTCTCCCCCTTTTCAAAAAGATACAACCTTTTATTTATATTATATAGCAAATGTAGAAAGAGTGTACACTTATGATTTTCTTTTTAATTCTTCTTCTAATTCTTCTACTTGCTGCAACGTATCCCCTTTTATTAAAGAGAAATCTGTTGTATCTTCGTTACCTTCTTTAAAAAAATCATTGTCATAATTTTTTACCACTACAATCACCTCTACATGCTAGTGTAGGAATGATTGTCCAATTTTATTCAACTTTGTCGGATTTTGTTTTTAATTTATGTATAGAAGATAAGGACAGAAAAAGATTCTGTCCTTATTTACTAAAATAACTATGATGTATTGTTAAATTATATACATTTTCAAAATCCCGATCTTGCAGGTTATTTTTCTTTCCATCAATAACAATGAAAACGTCACTTACTATTTTTGCTGGTATGATCCCGACATTTTCTACTTGTACCGCTTTCTGCTCATTCAATTGCTCGATATGTTCTAACGGAACGATAATACTAAATTGCGAGCGAATACCACGAAAGTTTGTATTTAATTCCTTCGCGGCTTCAAAAACAACAATTTTCGCGCCAATCTTTTCCCCGTATGAATCTAAAAATGCATTTAAGCTCTTTGTATATTCCTCTTCCGTATGCCATTCCATCGTACCGAAAACTGATGGATTAACATTTTGAATAATTGTCGTGTATATTTCTCCTCTCGCTTTAGATGCAATTAATGATCGTTTTATTGATTGAACTGTCTTGCCAATATCGCTAAATTTGGCACCCCATATTTCTGAAATATTAGGTGTTAAAATGAATGCAATATCAACAAAAATAACCATTGCAGTAAACATTAAAAGATTCTTCCAAAGGGTTAAATCGATTCCTTTTATCATGAAATACACGGTGACAGATATGATAAACAAACCATACCAAGTCTTTCTAATACGTTGCTTTTTCTCCTCGTACAACTCCTCATTTTTCCAATAAAAGAAAACAAGGACTACAAAGACAATCGCTAAAACAAATAAGCCAATTCGAATGTTAGAGATCATTAATCACATCACCCTCCATTCAAAAACTACTCACGATACCATTACATGCGCAAGCTGCTCTCTTTATGACAAAAGACGTGGACAAGCTTCTAAATTTAGCTACATTGCATATATATTAGAAGGTGCCACGTCTTTTATCCTGCTATTTGTGGGCAGTAAGACCCCCACTGATTAAAATTTTACTTTACCATGAGTCTATATTGTATATGTAGACAAGCATTCATTTCAAATTTTCGTATTAAAAAGAAATATGTTTCGGAATTTCGCCTTCAGGTACTTCTCCATCCATACTTAAATAATAATGACGAATCGGACGTAAGTTTTCGTCTAATTCATAAACAAGCGGAATGCTAGTTGGAATATTTAATGAAACTACACCATCATTTGAAAGGTTGTCTAAGTATTTTACTAGCGAGCGAATTGTGTTACCGTGTGATGAAATAATTACTTTATTACCACTTTTTAATGTCGGCGCAATTTCTGAATGCCAATAAGCAAGTACTCTCTTCTCCGTATCCTCTAAACATTCAGTTAACGGAAATTCACCTTTTTTGAGTGTTTTATATCTTGGATCAATCGCTTCATATCGAGAATCGTCTTCAGTAAGAGCCGGTGGTCTTACATTAACACTTCTTCTCCAAATATGAACTTGCGCTTCACCATATTTTTGAGCAGTTTCATCTTTATTCAACCCTTGCAATGCACCATAATGTCTTTCATTTAGCTTCCAAGATTTATGTATTGGGACCCAAGTAAGATCCATCTCATGAAGTACAATCCATAACGTCCGAATTGCACGTTTTAATACAGATGTATAAGCCACATCAAAAGTATATCCGTTTTTCTTTAATATTGCTCCTGCTTCTCTCGCTTCACTTAATCCATTCTCTGATAGATCAACATCTGTCCATCCAGTAAAGCGATTTTCAAGATTCCATAAACTTTGCCCGTGACGAATAAGTACAAGTTTTATCATTAAAATTCCCCTTTCGGAAATGTGAATTTTATTGTTCCATTGCGTACACGTATAAAGTATCTAGTAATGTATCTTTTTATCCATTCATTCTATGACCAAACGATAGTTGCCAAATGTATGGATAAAATTTATTCTTTTTCAAACGATAAAAACAGAAGCTTTTTCATTATTTTTGATCGACTGGTATTTCCCGTTTCGATATCCAAGCATCAAAACCTGATCGGCTATTTGCCATTTCATTCATAACTTGGTGCCAATTGTCCTCACATGATTCACCAAATTTTGAAAAAATAGCACCCATTTGTTGTCTTTGTACATCACTCAGTTTTTTCTCTAAATCTGCACCTTGTTCTGTTAAAGACAACTGTTTCACACGGCGATCATGCATAGCTTCATTACTCTCAATTAAGCCCTTTTCCACAAGTTGACGTAGCGGCCCGTGAAGAGCTTGTTTGCTTATTTCTAATAGTGATAATAACTCATTTACACTTATCCTTGGAAAACGTGCGATAAAAAATAAAATTCGATGATGTACTCGTTGAATGCCATATTCTTTTATAATTTCATCTGGCTTTTCAGTAAATGTTTTATATGCAAAATAAAATAATGCTAATGCCTCATTCATCTGTTCTTCTTTATGTTGTGTCATCTACTTTCCCCCTGTATGTAAATTATACCACAATCTAGTAATGAATATTTTAATCAACGCATTAGAACTTGTTTAGTCTATTGAAACATTCATTGCATAATTAGGAGGTGATTCATTTGAAAAAACAATATACTGTAAGTACATATTTATTGGATAGACTACACGAATTAGGAATTGAACATACATTCGGGGTTCCTGGTGATTATAATCTTGCTTTTTAGATGATGTAGTACCACATGAAAATTTAAAGTGGATTGTATTATTAGTATTGGTGTGAAGTTAACTGATACTATTACAGGCGGCTTCACACAAGGTTTTACAAAAGAACAAGTTATAGAAATCCATCCCTACGCTGTGAAAATTATAGATAAAAAATACGGTCCAGTTGTAATGCAGGATATTTTACAACATTTAAGTGATTCAATTGAGCATCGTAATAAAGATACTCTTGACGTTAAGCCATTTATTTTAAAATCATCTCTTTTTACTGAAGAGTTCAATCCCAAATCACAAATGGTCACACAAAAACGTTTTTGGCAGCAAATGTACCATTTCTTACAAGAAAACGACATCTTAATTGTAGAGCAAGGAACACCTTTCTTTGGTAGTGCTGCTATCCCTCTACCTAATAACACTGCATATGTAGGACAACCGTTATGGGGATCTATCGGATATACACTGCCCGCTCTACTTGGTACACAGGTCGCCAATTTATCACGGCTCAACATTTTAATTATTGGTGACGGTTCTTTCCAAGTAACTGCCCAAGAGTTATCAACTATACTACGTCAAAATTTAAAACCGATTATATTTTTAATCAATAACAACGGATACACTGTTGAACGTGCCATTCACGGCCAAAACCAACCATATAATGACATACAGATGTGGGATTATACTAACTTGCCGAACCTATTCGGATCAGAAGAAAAAAGCCTAACATTTAAAGTGGAGAATGAAACAGAGTTAACAGAAGTCTTAACAAATATAACTTTTAATAAGAATCAACTTATCTTTATTGAGGTAATAATGAGCCAAAGCGATCAACCTGAATTGTTAGCTAAACTCGGGAAAAGATTCGGTCAGCAAAATTCTTAATATAAAAAAACTAATTATACAATTGGTAGTGTAAAACTTGTTTTGAGAATAGTTTCGACCCTCAAAATACATAAAGGAAAAGGATGGAAAGTACCATCCTTTTCTATTTTAAGAGCCTTCTTCGACTAACACCCTGTGCGACAAGCAAAAATTCTTAATCCATCTTTAACTTTATAGCTTTTTTCGCAATAAATGTTTTAATATGCTTATCTAATATCCTTGTTCCACCAAAATCATCCTCATAAAAACCTGTTATAGCAAAACCAGCATCAATTTGGCCTTGGATTTGGTCTTCTAAAGTATGCGCATATTCTATTGTTTGATTTGAATCGATGTAATCTTGAACTTCATCCTCTGGTAAATAATCCAACGTTGATGAAGGAATTGAATGTTTAACATCAAGAATACCTTTTTGCTCTTCGTTATCATCAAAAATCCATAGTAACGGATTTGTAAATCCAGCAATAAGAATACCTTTATTCTTTAAAACGCTAGAAACTTCATTCCATACAAGATGAACATCTTTTACAAACAAATAAGCTACACTTTTTCTTTTTTATTCAGCAAGAGTTAACTGCCAAGAGACACCATACTTATCATTTAACCAGCCAAACTTTTTACTAAACGGATAAGAACCTAACGGCATAAGAATTGCTCCATCCTGCGCTAGTTTATGAAAGACCGTTTCAATTTCTTCTTCTGTCTCACAAGTTACATAAAGAGACATAGCTGGAGTGAATGTAAAATTATGATTTACATAACTATCAATACACATAAACTCTTGGTCATTTAGCGTAAAAGTTGCATGAATTACAGTTCCCTCTTTACCAGGTCCATTTTCATCGTAGCGAGAAATACTAATAATTTCTGATTGATCAAATAGCGACGTATAAAAATTCATCGCTTCCTCAGCTTTGCCCTCAAACATTAAAAACGTAGTAATTTTTGTGTTACTCATATGGAGACAGCTCCTTGTTATGTATTTATGTAAAACATACGTCGGCTAACGAAATCGAACGTACATTCCTATAAGTGTATTGTCTATAAAAACGTTGAGTTTGTCAATTATCTACTCTCTTATTTCTTCTTAAATAATGCTGTCCAAAGAAATGATTCTCCAAACATTTCATTCGGTTGTTTCATTTGTTTCATCCTTCTAATCTCAATTACCTCAAATTCTTTAAATATTTCTCTTAACTTTTCTTCCGAGTATGCAAGACCACCTTGTAGACTCCATCCTCTATATACATCCCAATCTGTTATTTCTGATCCATTTCGTTCATCTAAATCGCCTGCCGCAAAACATGTTAATCCGAAATAACCACCCGATTTTAATGAGTTTTTAATTAAATCCACATAATTTATTCTTCTATGCGGTGGAATGTGATGCAAACAGCCCGAATCGTATACAAAATCAAATTCGTTTTGAACCTCTAAATTAAAAATTGAATCACAAATAAAGTGAATTTCTACCCCTTTTGCCAATGTCCTTTCTTTAGCCCAATTAATACCTTCTACAGATAAATCCACTGCTGTTACATCAAATTCTTGAGTCGCTAAATAAATGGCATTTCTACCTGGACCACACCCAAGTTCTAATACTTTCCCTTTTGAAACTCTCTCTTTTTGTATATACGAAACTAGGTTCTCATCTGGAACATTTTCAAAAAATGGAACATCCTTTTCTCTATTCTCATAAAATTCATTCCAAAATGGTTCTGCAGGTCTTAATAATGAATCAAGCATTTTTAAAATGTCTTCTTGTGTGTGTAACGTTTCATTTTTCATTAACACCCCTCCATAAATTAATAGTCAGAAAATTATTATATATCTTTTTGAACTTTCAAACAAAGAAAAAACTCCTACATTTTGAAGTGAACCCCGAAAACGGGACACCTATCAAAATACCTAAACCACCTTTCATTTGGTGCGGATGCATCGAATTGGCGTTCCAATCGATGAGGGGCTACTACTGGCTCCGCACCACTGATATATTTCTTTTTCTTTCGACCAACTTTTGAGAGAATCTGATTTTGCCTCATGATTCATAATACTTTTTTATGATTTACACACAGCCCCATTTTCCGAAGAGTTGCGGTCACTCTTCGATATCCATATCGTAATTTATGCCGAAGACAAACATCCTTTATTTTCTCTTCTATCCCTTAAGTCCACTGTTCGTTGTAACTTGTTTAAATTCACCTTAATTCATATCAAGGTTTCTTAACATTCGCATTAATAACTGTATAATATAATTAAACTATTTGTATAAGGGGGACTTATTATGAACTGGAAACAAAAATACAATCCAAGATATCTCTTTTACCGAATGTATAGTTATATTTATAAAGCCCTTGATGATATATCATGCTCCTTAAAATAACGCTTTTGTTCACTTTTTTTGATACATTTACGAAACATTCATGTGTTATCTTCATTAAGTTCTTTTCTTTTTATAATGTCGTGTGAGATATACCAACAGAGGAAGCCCTAGATCCCCTAATCCTAGGGCTTTTTTTATAAGAATTTTATACATTTTATTATTTCCATCAACTTTTCAAATTGTATAAACATAATATATTTTTTTATGTTGTTATATTTTTTGATGGCCTCTTATCTTTCCTTAAAAGGCTTTTTTTTCAAATAACGCTTTTGTTTAATTTATATTTAAAAAGTTCCTTTTCATAAAGACTTCCCTTATATGCTATACTCATTCTTAAATAATTGTATAAGGAATGTTAAAAATGGATGATAGATCGTCAAGACAATGGAAATTGCGACAAAAGTTAAGAGCACTGAAAACCAAAAACAACAATGACACAAACCCTTTGTTTAGTGAATGCCTTGAATCCCTAGGAAACGAAACTCTCATTTTCTCCCAAGAAAAAAGCCAGCAGATTGCTACTATTTTAATTAATTCATTTCCTATAACTGTCTCGGGAAGAATATATTGGGAACAGATAGATAATCAATTCATAGCTTCGAACAAAGAACAACTAATTTCCCTTATTAGAGCAAACCAACTAGATTTTGACGAACAGATTTTTATAATATGGGATAACTATGAAATCCCTGTAGTAAGTACAAATCTTGATAAAGTATTCCAATCACTAGTTGACGTTGATGCAGTCAGTTTTTATTACTGGCTATTAGACAAAGAATATAGATTCGTAATTGAAATAAATGATGAAGAATTGATTAGGATTGGGTTTCGCTAATACTCTAAGCATATGAAGCTAGTTCCCTTCATTTCTTAATATTTTCTTCGTCACCACCGCTATTATTATCATTATGAAACTAATAGCTAATATAGGTAAATAAATTTTCGTACTGAATCCTTCAAACATAAAACCATATACGACTTGCCCAATTGGTGCCATACATTGAGATACCGCTGTTATAATTGCCATTACTTTTCCTAGATTTTCATTTGGTGTTTTCTTTTGGACTACAGTAATCACATAGATGGATACAATTGTCATAATCATTGCGATTAGAAGAGAAGAAAGTATAAAGAGGATAAATGGTGGATAGTATCCTAAATTAAGAGTAAACGGTGTAACTGATAGTGCCACTGGTATTACTAATAAAGCTATGATAAACATCCAATTATATAATCTTTTCATCTGTAACTTTTTAGCAAAGAAACCGATTGACAATGCCCCTAATATGGTTGCAAAATCAATTAATCCCATTCCAATTCCATACATCATATCGCTACTCTGCATAGTTACTCGTAACATAATAGGTCCTCCGACAACAAATAACGGTGTCAAAATTAAGTTTAGTAAAGCTGCAAGTAACATAGCCTTCAAAATAAAAGGTTGCTTTAAAACATAAAGAAAACCTTCTTTCATATCTTTTACAAGTGTAGGTACGATATGGCCTTCCTGTATTCTTTTTATAAATGGCATTGTAATAAACATTTCTAAAATCGCAGATAAAAAGAAAGCAAGACAACTTGTTATTACGAGCATTTTCAAACCAATTATGCCATACAATATTCCTCCTAATACAGGAGCAACTATATTAGATAATGCTTGCACACCATTTATGATACCGTTTGCTTGTTCTAACTTTTTCTCTGGAACTAATTGCGGAATACTTGCCATAACAACTGGTGCGTACATTGCACTAACGACTGCTAGTAAAAACATAATTGTTCCAATCAATAAAATAGATATCGATTCAGTTAATAACAAAACTATAAAACTTAATACAATAGCAGCGTTTATAAAATCCAAAATGACCATTACATTACGGCGGTTGAAACGATCTGCTATCGCTCCGCCAAGAGGAGCTAACAAAAACGGGATACTCGTTACGGCATATAACCCTGCAAATATATCGGCACGTCCTGTTATATCTAGCACATATAAAGACAGTGCAAAACGTAATAGTGTTGAACCTAAAATAGTAATAATTTGACCACTTACCATTAAGTGAAAATCTTTCAAGGAAGATTGAATACTTGCTGGCATCCTCATCACATCCTTCATTTAGCATAGACCGACTGCCGGTCTATAATACCCAAACAGAAAAAAGCTATTTCTGTTTCATTAAAACCTCGATCATATAATTAAAGGACCCTTCTTTCGCTCCAACAGATACTTCCATCATTTTAATATAAGCCTTAGCTCTTCTCATCATTTCTTCCGTTTTCCACTGGAATAAACCATCATCAAATATGACTTGTGCTGAAGAGAGTAATAATTCAATTGTTTCTTGTGGGTATGGAGTATAAAATATGCCTTCTTCTATTCCTTGCTCTAAAACTTCCGTTAATACAGGAGATAAATGTATAATGGATTGCACTAAACTTTTCTGATGCATTTCTGCATTATTTGGTTGATGGAATTGTTGGATCATTTTTTCTTTTACATCTCCTGATTTTGGTGATTGTTCCATTAAAATTTTAAATAACTTATCTAAAACGGGGATATCGGGATTGGAGACAATCCTTTTCGCCTTAGTGACATCCTCTTTAATAATCCTCATAATGATTTCATCCATTACTTCCTCCTTCGACTTAAAATAATGATAAAACGTCCCCTTTGCTATACCAATTTCTTTTAAAATATCATTCACGGTTGTTTTCGTATAACCTTTCGTAAGAAACAAACGCTCAGCTGTTTCTAAAATTTCCTTTCTACGCTCCTCATACTCCTTTACAATTCGCATTCAAGTTCTCCTTCCCACCAGACCGACTGTCGGTCTATTAAAATTATATGTTTAGTTTGCAAAAAGTTTCCTATTATCGTACATATACAACACCATACTTTCCATTTCCTTTATAAATTTTTATTTTTTAACGTCCGCTCAATTTGTTTAAAACGTATCTCATGTTTCTTATCGTCACCTTTCATTTTAGGAAAAGAACGATGCCCTCCGCTTGATCCTATTTTTCTCGATTCTTTATCCAGACGCACAACACTTTGTAGTTTTTCAGCTCCTTCACCACAAGTCAGCGCATCTCCTTTACATCGATGACTTCAAAAAATGACAATTGATTCATACGATACGGTTCCCCTCCGTTCGATCTATGTACTTATCAATGGAGTATTTTGTTGAGTTCCAATATGTAATATTGCATATTTCGCACTTTTAATTTTTGCACATGCGATAATTTATTTATAAAAATATAAATTATTAATAAGGGTGATTTATATGAGCAAATTCCGAAAGAAGATGATTAAATATTTGCAAACATTTTGGGGATGCTTAACATTTGGTGTATTAATGTTTGCTATCTTCTTAATTACGGATTTAACAGATGCATCTTTAAATACATTAGGTTGGAGAGACTGGCTAGGTTCTGTAGCAGGCGCAACCATTTTATCTGTTGGGATGTTTACTTTAAATAAATTGAATTTAAAATAAACATTCGGTCAATACTGTATGTAGGCTGTATGCCAACATTCATTTAAAGTAGTCTTCTCTGTATCTCCTTGTATTGAGTATTGAGCAGTTAGCTTTTGCTAGCCGCTCTTTTATTTTGTTCCGGTTCTTGCCTCTTAAAGAACTCTTTATCTACTTTCCCCCAATAAGTACACATATCTATTCTCCATTGCTACAAAATGAAATCTTTATTTTGTTTTACGCGTCGCTTTTTCAATCAGCCAAGATACAATATTAAAATCATTAGCTTCCCCTTTAAAGATGTTCCGTTCCAAAAGCATTCTTTCATCACTTCAAGTAATTCTTCAACAGCTTCAATTCATCTCATATTCATTTTCCCTTTCTCCCAAATAACTATTTTGTTTTATTAATTAACTGATTAATAAAACAAACACCTTTATTAAACATTCCATGTTTCTTCACCCCTTGAATATTTTTTAAATAAAAATACATACTATTTTCAAGCCGCCGTGTCCACGGCTAATACCTCTTATCTTTTGTTACAGCAAAAGCAGGTAGGTTCTTCACTTATCTGCTTTCTCTGTATATTTTTTAAGAAATCGAAAATAATACCAACAAGCTGTTTGAACTAGCAGCTTCACTCTTCTCGCAATGGGGATGCAAATTATCACAATTAGCTAACTCATTGAGCTCACTGGCAGACAACCAAAATCGTTGTCTGCTTTTTGTATGAGATTTTTCGTTTTACATATACTACTTTTGAACCTGCAGACCAATACGAGCCATTTTGGTGCTTGGGATTTCCCTTCCGGGGATAAGTATCTTTTACTTATCCCTTTTTTGTATAGACATGTATATTTAGGGTAAAACTAATTACAAGCAGATTTTCTGTTTATGCGTAGTTCTAAACAAGATTACTTTTTCTCCTATTAAAGGACGGCAGGTACGACTGCTAGTCCTTTTTTCTTATTTCGCATATTATCACTACATTACCTTCATCGTCATAAGCAATTTCCCCATAAGGATGGCAGTGGTGCTTCTCGAGTTCCTCATCGATCAAAACTAACAAATTAGTTTTCCAGTTTCCAACAATCGTACACCAATACGAGTTTAATCCTTCATAAACTTCTCTTGTTCTATTTCGATAATTGCAGAATGTGTAATGAAAATACTCGCTCGCTTCAATACCTTTTCTTTTAATCAAAGTGTTCTGCTGAATGATAGTAATATCCTTGCTCTAATGGTTTTGGACTATAAAATTTCCTTTATAAATTTCAAATACGGTGAATGAAATTTTTGTTTTTTCTTGCCATCATCCTTGTTGTATACAAACAAAAAAAGAGCCACAATATTTTGCGACTCTTTTACAATTATAACTATTTAACGACCACGCCTTTGCTGACCTTGCTTTGTACTACCTTTTTTATTACTTGGCTTATTAAATGATCGGTTATTTTCATTTCTAGAACTATTTCTCGAACTATTTCTTGAACCACTTCTTGAGCTATTTCTGGAATCACGTCTTGAATCACTTCTTGAACCTTCGCGGCTATCTCTTTGACGATTTTGACCTGATTTCTTCGGAGCCGGCTTTGGTACCGGTTTTCCATTTTCATCAACATGTTTTATCTTTGGTTGTTCAATTATTTCTCTTTGTATTGGTGCACCAAGCGTTTTTTCAATTTCTTCTAAATGTTTTTCATCTTTCGCTGCAACGAACGTAATTGCAAGACCTGATCCACCTGCACGTCCTGTTCGGCCAATGCGGTGAATATAACTTTCTACATCTTCAGGGATATCAAAGTTAAATACGTGCGTTACACCATCTACATCAAGTCCACGAGCTGCTACATCCGTTGCGATTAAGTACTGAATTTTAGCTTCGCGGAAACTCTTCATAACTCTTTCACGTTTCGCTTGAGGTATATCACCATGAAGTTCAGCACAATTATAACCTAGTCCTTTTAAATTATCATAAAGTTTACTTACTCTAAGTTTTGTACGGCAGAAAATAACAGCTAAAAATGGCTGATCACGATCCATAACAAAACGAAGTGCATCTGGCTTTGCACGGTCTGTCGTCTCAATGACACGCTGCTCAATTGTATCAACTGTTACTTCTTCACTTTGTACTTGAATCATTTGCGGTTCATCCATATAACGCTTCGCCAATTTTTTAATATCTTTTGGCATCGTTGCTGAGAATAACATCGTTTGTTTACTACCTGGTGTCTCATCTAAAATATCTTCAATATCATATAAGAAACCAAAATAAAGCATTTGATCCGCTTCATCTAATACAATTGTTGAAAGATTACTTAAATCAATTGTTTCACGGCGTATATGATCTAATAATCGTCCCGGTGTTGCTACAACAATATGTGTATTACCTTTTAATTTTCTCAACTGTTGCGCAACATCTTGTCCACCATATATCGCTAGTACATTAATATCTTCTCTTTGAACAAGCATTTTTTTAATTTCAGTTGTAATTTGCAGTGCTAGTTCCCTTGTTGGTGCAACAATTAAAGCCTGAACATCACTAGACGCTGGATCGATTTTTTCTAAAATCGGTAACACGAATGCTAACGTTTTACCCGTTCCTGTTTTCGCCTGCCCAATAATATCTTTACCTGACATAATAACAGGAATTGCCTTCTCTTGAATTGGTGTTGCTTCTGTAATTCCATTTTCACGTAATGTATGATTAAAAGTTTCACTAATTCCTAATTCTAAAAAGTTTTTCAAATAGACCACTTCTTTTCCTTATTTTTCACATTAGCTTTCATTGTACCATTTGTTTCGCCAAATATGAAAAATAAAAAAATTCTTATCTTCTTTTTTTATATTCATCGTGTACTAGACGAACAAATTCTTTTTGCTTTTTCTCAGATTTTATTAATGCTTCCATGTTAGTAGAAGACAAAATGAACTTCTTAATTTTGCTATTACATCAAATAACGAACCCATCTTCTCCCCCCTATACTCTTGCTCAAATTATATATATTCTTCTTTACATATATATTTCAATTTTACCGAAATATAATGTTACTGATTTGCTCGAAATCGCAAAATATATGAACTAAAAAACCGATCTTTTCGATTTAGGAAAGACCGGTTTTCATTAGTTTATACAGTAAGCTTTCCTCCATGATAGCAATAATACTCTGCTGCTTTAAAACTTTTAATCCTATTTAAAGACTGTTTCGCTTTTTCTATATCTAAACAAAAATTCGGATTAGCTATTACTAACTCACTATTCTCTTGAACAGCCGCATCTCCCGTAATTACACAATCTAAATTCGGAAAATATAATGAAATATGCCCCGAAGTATGTCCTGGCGTCGCTACTATTTGACATTCATTATTCAAAATCATTTGACCATCATGCACTTTTTCATCGACGGAAATATGTTTTATATTTTTTAACTGTTGTATAAACCATTTACCAAATTCTTTTTCTTCATTTGGCATACGTTCTAACATTTCTTCAGCTTGAACTAACCTCTCTGATTTTATATCACCACTAATATAGTTAGATTCAATTTCACTAGCAATAATATTAATGTGAGGATATTTCACTTTGAAATCATATAAAGCCCCTAGATGATCATCATCATAATGAGTAATAATTATATTTTTTAAGTTTTTCATCTCATATCCATGTTTTAATATTGCATTTTCAATTAAAGGTAAAAAACTTGTATATCCTGTATCGACTAATGTTAATTCATTATGTACTATAATTAAACTTGGATAAACACATTGTTTTTGCCCGTTAAATTCGAATTCAATTGGTAGTTCTATTATTTTCATTTTTCTTCCCCCATACCGCTTATAAAATGCATAATAATAACTAAATCATCCACATACATTTTACAATATATATACTATGTAACGGAACAATGTGAATCATTGTATAATCCACATTATATTATTTTAAACAGGTAATCCCCTATTTTTATGGAAATATATAATTAAGAAAAACAATAAAATTGATTAATCTCTCACTTCTTTGTCCATCCTTTTAAAAAATCTATATTTTGTAAAAGGAGTGTTTATATGGAGAAACAGACACTTTGGAAAAAGTTCAAAAAAAGCTCTGTAAACCTCGGTAAATCTAGCGTATATGAAAGTATTATTTTATTCTACACAATGAAAAAGAAAGAATTACCTACTAAGGCGAAATTCATAATATTAGCCGCTTTATCTTATTACGTATTAACAATCGATTTCATTCCAGATATAGCTGCTATTATTGGGATTGGCTTATTAGATGATGTTTTAGCAATCGCTGTAGCGCATAAATACGTTATGAGACACGCAGATGCTGAAATTCGAGAAAAGAGCAAAGTAAAGATGGAATCATTATTTACTTCAGCACAAGCATAATGAAATTATCTAGTCATTTACCTACCTTTTTACTTTCAAATAAAGCTAACTGTAATTAATGATAGTTCCACCTCACTGAATATTCCCCTTCACCATGAGAGCATAGCAGAATAAATCCCTAAACAAAAGTATTTCTCTTAGCTCTCAAACCGTAAACAAATAAGGCGTCAGCACTTGTTCCTAAGTTCTGACTCCCTTTTATTTGTTCTTATATCTATCTGTTATACAGTTGCATGTGTCCCCTTATACAAAACTGCTATTGCCGCTACTATAAGAATCATACCCATAAAAGCAGGTGCGGCATGACCAAGTGATACATAGATTTGTCCTCCAAGAATAGGACCAATCATTCTTGCTAAAGCTTGAATAGATTGGCTTCCACCTTGAATCCTTCCTTGTTCACTAGAACTGACAGACTTTGAAAGCATCCCGTTGAATGAAGGCCCGAAAATTGAATCCCCAAAACCATACATCAGCATTCCAACGATAAGTAGTGGATAGAGTGAAAGCAAAGCTGATGCCGCAATAAAACTGTATCCTATAATCTCCGAAACCATCCCAAGAATTGCTATTTGTTTATCACTAAGCTTGATTAAAAGCTTTGGCATTATAAAACTTTGTGAAACAATGTCTTGAAAGCCCAAAATTGAAAACATAAGTCCGATTAATGGAGGTTTCCAACTAAAAGTATCCATTGTAAATTGCGTGAAAATTGCTTGTAAAGATCCGTTAGGTATCCAAAGTAAAAACGCTGAGACAAGTAACCATTTTAAATTTTTCATGGAAAGTATGTTTGCTAGCTGTGCAAAAGGATTTAACCTTACAAAAGTAATCTCTTTTAACCTGTTATTTTTGTCAAGACTCTCAGGCATGTATTTCATACCATATAAAACATTTAATAAAGTTATGAACGCTCCAAAGTATAATGGTACAGAATGACCAAACTTTGCAAGTAAGCCCCCAAGAGTTGGTCCAATAATAGTTCCCGCACCTACAACCGCACTCACCCATCCAAAGTATTTCGTTCTCTGCTCTTTTGGAATGATGTCTGCAAAATATGCGAAGATAGTACTTATGCTCCCACCTGTTATACCTTCTATTATCCGTCCAGCAAATAGTACCCATAAAGCTCCTCCTATGCCAAAAACTAAGTACCCGATTGCAGAACCAAATAAGCATATTAAAAGTAATGGACGACGGCCATACTTATCGCTTAAAGCCCCGAGTGCTGGAGCAGCTAAAAACACGCAGGCGGCATATACGGAAGTTAGTAGTGTAACAACTAATGCTTGTTCTTCCGGATTACTTGTATATGGTTGTACTAAGAATGGGACTACAGGCATGATGATACTGAAACCTATACCACAAAGAAATACAGAAATAAGTCCGAATAGTAAAGCATGTTTATCTATGCTTTTTTCAGTTTCCCTTTCATTTTGTGATCTAAATATAGACATTTGACTTCTCTCCTTAAAATATTTTGTTGCTTTGTCAACAAAATAATAACTCCATTTTGTTGATTAGTCAACAAAATAAAATAATAAAAAAGCAGCCTATTCTCATATTAGAGTAAGGCTGCCATTTATTCTTAAAATGTCTTACGATTTAATATGTATACCTTGTTTCTTTATTTCGGCATCCAAATGTCTACTATACTTTTCCACAAAGCTAATTATACTGTTGAATTCTTCTTCAGTTACTTGCTCAAATACAGCTTTATCCCGCTCTTGAAACTCTTTGTGCAGATCTTCATGGATTTTATAAATTTCTTTCCCTTGTTCGGTAAGTCTAAAATAAATTTCTTTCTTATTTTCTGACTTTTGGTAGCTTTCAACAAGGCCTTTTTGTATGAGCTTCTTAGTCATTCTACTTATAGCACCACGAGTCACATAAAAAGCCTCTGCGAGTTGTGTCACGTTAGAATTTGCATTGTTTTCAATATATTCAATACAGTGGACTTCAGAAGACTTAAACCCTTTAAGACCTTCTTCCATCTTATCTTTATTAAGCCAAACCAGCTTATTATATAATTCCCTGAAACCGTTCATGACCTGTTCTTCTTTATTCATGACCTGCCCTCCTCACCGCTCATTAGCACATTAAGACTATTATATTAAATTTCTGCTTACGTTTCGACAATATTGAAATAATTATTGTAACATTAAAGATATGTGCAAAAATTGGCGCTTAAATAATACAATTAATTAAACGGAAAATTCTGCAAGTTTATTGCTACTTACAGTAAACGGTAGACAAAAAGTAAGAGCTAAAATTATTTCTCTTAGCTCTTCTTTCATAAAACTATTTTACTTCATTAGCAACAAAAAAGTGCTCACATACACTCGATATGCGCTGTAAGTCCACGTTCCCACCAGATATAACTGCTACTACCTTTTTTCCTTTTGTATAGCTATCAACTTTTCCTGCAAGAAGTGCAGCAGTTGCTAACGCACCTGCACCTTCTACAACAGCTTTCCCACGTTGTAATAAATCTTTCATCGCTACTTCCAGCTCTTTTTCTGATACAGTTACAATATCATCTACTAATTCTTTTACAATTTCAAATGTTAATTCGCCTGGTATTTTAACTGCACAACCATCTGCAATAGTAGGCGCCTCATAATGTTCTACGATTGCGCCTTTATCGTAAGATGCCTTCATTCCGTGAACATTATCTGCTTGGACACCAATTATATTAATGGATGGATTAAAAGATTTCAATGCTACAGAAATACCAGAAATAATTCCGCCTCCACCTATTGGTACAATGACAGTATCTACATCCCACATATCATCAAGAATATCTAATCCAATTGTACCTTGACCAGCCATTACCTCTACATCATCATATGGATGTAAGTATGTTTCACCTGTTTCCCTTATAATTTCTTCACATTTTGCCTTTGCATCATCAAAGGTTTCACCATGTAAAATTACTTCAGATCCATATCCTTTAGTTGCTTCAACTTTCGCCTGCGGTGCAGAAATTGGCATAACAATTTTACTCTTAATACCGAGTAAATGAGCAGATAATGCAACTCCTTGTGCATGATTACCTGCTGAACATGCAATTACACCTCTTTCTTTTTCTTGATCCGTGAGCCGCGACATTTTATTAAATGCGCCACGAAATTTAAAAGAACCCGTTAATTGCATATTTTCTAATTTCAAATGAATTTCTCCGCCCGTTTTACTAGTCAAGTAAAAAGATTTTACTAATGGCGTTTTACGAGCATTTCTATCTAGAATTTTGTGAGCTTTTTTAATATCGTCTATATGTAATGGTAGTTTTCTAGTTATCATACTTACACCTCTTCCAATGTTCTATTCCTAAGTTTTCGTAAGTCTTAGCTCCTTTATACGAAAAGAAAAAGTCTTTATATATGTACCCCACTCTAAAATAAACACATTTG
Organism: Bacillus sp. FAU20; assembly: GCF_056033865.1. Lineage (NCBI taxonomy): Bacteria > Bacillati > Bacillota > Bacilli > Caryophanales > Bacillaceae > Bacillus > Bacillus sp. FAU20. Next base: position 555,697 of record NZ_JBVYHY010000026.1, on the reverse strand, counting down.
CAAACAATTTAACATCCTCTTCATATCGCGTTCTTTATAATGATTTAAACATGCAATTTGAATCCAATTATTCTTTTGCAAATAAGATGACTCATAATGAACAATGTATCCTTGTAATGCTAACGCATCGCCTACTACTTTAGAAGAATGATCTTCGCTCAATACAATAGTAAGTATAATTGGCGCGGCATGTTCTTTAGGTGAAACAAGCTTTAACCCCATATCAGTAATAACTTCTTCAACATAATCGTATGTCTCTTTAATTTTTACAAATGCCTTTTCATCTTCAAATCTCTTCAACGCTTCTTGCAATGCGTAAATTAAATTCCATGATTGTGAGTATGGAATGCTTTCATTTTCTTCATACATGCCAATGTCCATATAGGCCGGCACAGCCTCGTTTATTTTTACAATGTGGTTATGAAAAACGAAAGAAATTCCGGTATATGATTTAATCGCTTTACCGCTAACACCACTTGCAAAATACACATCTTTCAGGTCTAATGGTATTGCTCCAATTGAACTTATACAATCTACACATAGTTTCATTTGATTCTCGTTACAAAGAGTATTTAACTCGTCTAAATCGTTTAACATTCCAGTAGATGTTTCATGATGAACAAACCAAAGCCATTCATAATTTCCAGTTGTTATTATTTCTTCTAATTCGTTATAAATAAACGGTTCTCCCATTTCTTTTTTATACGTATCAAAATGTAACCAAGCTCGTTTTGCATGTCCAACTAATCTATTTCCAAATTCTCCATTTGTTAATATTAGTCCTTTCCCTTTTAAAGAACGTAACTGTAAAGCAATCGCATCATTTGCTAACGTCCCTGTTCCTAACATAAGCTGTACATGTTTTGCTTTTGTCATGTGAAGTAACCGTTTTTTCGCATTGTCCATTGTCACTTGAAATGACTTAGATCGATGCGAAATAGGCCGCGTAGAAAATGCCTTTCGAACATTCTCTTCAATATCTACTGGACCAGGTAAAAACGTATATTCTTTCGTCATAATCCCCCCAACACTCGACTCTTCAAACATAGCAGGAGTAACATACATTGGCTGGAAGGTTGCTTCTTCTGTACCAACTAACGTATGGAAAGATTTGAATCCCATTTGCTTATATAAAGCTAGTTCACGTGTTGTTGCAGAAATGAGTGCTAATTCATATCCGTTTAGAAGCAAATAACGATGTAGAAAACGAATTAATCCTAACAACGCTCTTCCATTTCTATATTCACGTTCTACTGAAAGTAAACGAATTTCATACACTTTTTCTCCATGCTCTTGCAAATAAACATCTAAATTTGAGATTTTATAATCTAACGAGAATGGTCGTTTTCCCCGCACTGCGACCATACCTACTAATCTATCCTCATCTAAACAAATTAAATATGTATTTTCTTTATGAAACCGATCTATACGAAACCGGTCTTTCGTTTCTTCATGTTGTGGTATCTCTTCCACAAAAGTTTTATAATTTAATTTATGTATACTTTCAAATTCCCAATCTTGATCAGCAACTTTATAAATTAACCCCATGCCTTATCTCCTTTATCTATTTAATAAAAAATGATAAGTGGAGATTATCTCCACTTATTAAACATTCATTTTATTCTCGATTTACATATAGAATAAGTACAATAATCATTCCACTTAATATAGTGGTAACAATAGAATAAGAATAAAGAATCATACAAATTGGTAAACAAGCAATCGTAATTAGTCCTGGCTTCGTAAACCCTTTAAATATTAAATAAAATACAATAAAAATGCCTAAGAGGGTAAGCGCTATCAAATAATCAAATGCGATTAGTCCTCCTATAAATGTTGAAATACCTTTACCGCCCTTGCCTTTAAATAAAACTGGGTAAATATGTCCAATAATAACGGCCAATAATGTTAACATTACGAATGTAGGATCTTTAAAAAGAGATTTTGCTACAGCAACAACTATTGCCCCTTTAATCGCATCACCTAAAAATGTAGCGATGAAATACCCTTTTCCATATACGCGCCCCATATTTCTTGCGCCAGGATTTCCGCTTCCTTCATCCCTAATATCAACGTTATGTCTCAATTTTGTTACTATATAAGCGGTCAATATGTTTCCAATTAAATAAGAAGCCACCAAATATAAAAACTGCATACTATTAATCATGTAATCATTCACTTTCTACATGGGAATACATATACAATATTCAATTACTACGTATATTGTACGTTTTTAACATACATCCCTTTATACATTTTAACATCATATTTTTACAAATCATACAAAAATTCTCATACACTATTTTTTAAAATATATATCCCTCATTAAATAATATGTTCCTTTCACTGCCATTTCTGCTTGTGATACGAATGTAATTTCTTTCATACTTTCTTCACAGCATTTCTGAAATACAGCAAATATTTCAGGAACTAAACGCAATATACTGCCACTTACTGCAATTGGCGTTGAGTACTTAAAGTTCAACTTGTTATAAACATTTACTGTAATCCTTGCTAATTCCTTTCCAGCTTGCATCATAATTTCATGCGCATCATCATTGCCATTTCTCGCTTCCTGAATAACTAATGGCGCGATTGCTGCAATTTTATCTTTAGAAGAAGTATATACTAAGCTTTTTATATGAGACGGTGTCAAAAGTTGAAACTGCCTTTGAATATTCAAACTCAATGGACAAAGACTGATTCCTTGATCGAACTGAATTGCCATTTTCTTTAAAGCTTGTAATGCAATCCAATATCCGCTCCCCTCATCTCCTAAAATATGTCCCCATCCACCGCTATACTGATATACTTCTTCTTTCTTTCCGATACAAATTGCACCTGTACCACCTATAGTTAATATTCCATCCTTACCTTTTAAAGCTGCTGCATGCGCAATCATTGCATCATTAAAAATTTCAATTTTTGTTCCGTATTTCTTTTTAAAACGTAATGTTAATTCATTTGTATTCGCTCCGCTTATACCAGCTACTCCTAAACAAATACAAACGCAATGCCCATTTATTAAACTCTTCTGGCATTGATCAATTGCTTCCATAATATGCAACAGTGCCTGATCAAAATCTATTAATACATTTCCAAATCGGCTCGTACCTCTTACAACTTCATTTCCATCTTGATCAAATGCAATGGCCTCCGTCTTCGTTCCCCCGCCATCTACTCCAATCATATACTTCATATGTTCGCCTCATTTTCATCTGCGTATGGAGGGAATGTTATATTCCCTAAAATTACGGAATTCTTAGCACCTGTTGCGCTCGGCATATTACTCGGATTACGATGATACGTTTCGTTTGCTAAAATAGCAAACGCAATTGCTTCTTTCGCTGCTGAAGAATGACCAATATCTTCTTGTATACATATGCTACATTTCTCTTCTCTTAATCCATTCCGTAACATTTCAACAAGTGTATTATTATAACTTCCACCACCACCTAAAATCACCTCATCAATTTCATAATACGGCAAAATAAACTCCTTATAATGATGAATAATTGAACATGCTGTAAACATCGTGACAGTTGCCAATATATTTTCTTTACTATGCTTTTTAAATCGATTCAATATATCAGTCACAAACGATTCTCCAAACTGTTCTCTACCTGTTGATTTTGGTGGTTTCATGTTCAAAAATGGATGGTTCATACAGTATGTTAAAATTTCATCTACAACTACCCCCTGCTTTGCAATCCAACCATTTTGATCATATGGTACATGAAATAATCTTTGACATACTTCATCGATTACCATGTTGCCTGGTCCCGTATCAAAAGCAATAACACTCTCATTACTTCGTTTACTTGGAAGCACTGTAACATTCCCAATCCCACCAATATTTTGTAGCAGTCTATTTTTAGTTTGATGCTGATATAAAATAACTTCTGAATATGGTACAAGTGGTGCACCTTGTCCCCCTGCCGCCATGTCCATTGTTCGGAAATTCGAGATAACCGTCGTGTTCGTTTCATATGCTATTACTGCTGGTTCCCCAATTTGCAATGTTGAAGAAATAATATTCCCTTCTTGCTTTGGCTGATGATAAATCGTTTGTCCGTGAGAACCTATTAAATCTAATTGTCTCAAAGGAAAATTGGCCTCTTTACAAACTTCCTTTACAGCATTGGCGAAGAATAAACCAAGTTTAAAATTCAAACTACATATAAGTTGGACATTCGAAGTTTCAATTGATAACGCTTGTTGGATCTCATTTTTTATATCATTACAAAATAGAACTGTAGTAAAATAGATGGGTTCAATTTTAGAATCTACACCGCTTCCTTCTATATGAACGAGTGCTACATCTATTCCGTCTAATGATGTACCGGACATTACCCCTGCAATATACATAACGTGCATGACCTCCTATTTACTAAAAAACAATCATGTAAGTAACCAACGTACAACCAATCGAAAACAATATAAATCTAAAAAACAATTGAGCTTTCGATGCAAACGACCCATCGATGAAAGAAACAACTATCGTAAGCAAAACGCTTGCCGCAATGCTTGTAACGAGCCATATACTATGCATTTGCGATAGATTTAGCATGCCTAATAAAGGGACAAAAAGTAAATTTGAACAAATCACTCCAAATAATAATAAAAATACACCTTTATAACTAAATTTTATATTCATTTTATTCCCCCCTTACTGGTTTTAATGTGAAAGAAGTGATAGACAGAAGTCTATCACTCAAAATAACAGCATGCAGATTAAGGATTAACAGATTCCCCGTCACCATGCTTTTCAATTTCAAGCATATTTTTGTCGTACATTTTAAAGAATGGTAAATAAATAAGGAATGATATAGCTATATTTATTAAGACTAATACAATAGCACGCCAATCTCCACCTGTAGCTAAATATGCACCAATTGGGGCTGGTAATGTCCATGGTGGCATAATATGAGTTGGCGTTACAAAACCCATTGCCGTTGCGGCATAAGCAATAGTCGCTGTTACTAGCGGCGTAATGACGAAAGGAATAATTAAAATTGGATTTAATACAATCGGCAAACCGAATATAACCGGTTCATTTATATTAAAAATCCCAGGAACAATACATGTTCTCGATAATGCTTTCGAATATTTTGACCGACCAAATACGATCATCGCTAACACAAGCCCTAATGTTGCTCCCGAGCCACCAATCCAAATAAACCATTGATAAAACGGTTCTGGTGCAATAAATGGAAATTGACTCGCACCACTTGCTACAGCTTCACCGTTTTTTCCTAGATATACATCCCAAAGCGGTCTTGCTACAGTACCTACAACCGATACACCATGTATTCCGAAGGACCAGAAAAATGTAATTAAAAATACAGGTATTATGACGCCAAAGTAACTATCTCCAGCTTTGACTAACGGTGCGGCTAATTTATCCACTACGTAATGTACATCAACTTTAAAAACAACTGTAATAAGGCTCATAATAATAATAACGAATGCAGCAGGTATAAGTGCTTCAAACGAACGCGATACTGACGGTGGTACTTGTTCTGGCATTTTAATCGTTACGTTGTTCTTCTTACAAAACCTTAAAATCTCAACTGATAAAATAGAAACAATCATAGTCACAAATAGTCCATGCCCTCCGAGATTTGTCATCGGAAGCATGAATCCTTTTTTATCAATTAATTCAGGAGTTAATGTTAAAAGTAGTGAACATACTGCAAGCTGAGCTCCCGATAAAGCATCTAACTTATAACTCTTCGCTAAATTATATCCTATTCCAAATGCTATATATAAAGACATAATAAACATAGTTAAACGATATGGTATTAATATACTTGTTTGATTCTTTAATGCCCAAACGGATATGAAACTATCTTTCGGTAATGGTGGAAATGCTACGATTAAAAAGAAACTTCCTACGATGATAAATGGTAATGCTGAAATAACTCCATCACGGATTGCTTGTAAATGTCTCTGTTCAGAAAGTCTTGCCATCGGTCCAGATAAGTTTTTATCAAGAAACGTGACAAACTTATTCATAACGGTTCCCCCTAACGAATTAAATCATTTACAGTCTTTAATAAAGTCGCTCCACCAAGCGGCGTATATGCTTGCGGCGGAATGATACCACACGGAATAGACTCCTCTTCTGCAAATTTTTTTACAGAGTCAAATCGGTGTCTAACTTGTGGTGCAACCATTACAACATCCCAACCATTCTTTACTTCTTCCTCTACCTCATTCGTTCCAATTGCATGCACTTCCATGTTCACACCATTTTTCTCCGCTTCTTTTTTTAAAGCGTTTACAACAATTGCACTGGACATTCCTCCAGAACAGACGAACAAAACTTTCATTTGTTAATCCTCCTATACTTATAATTTATTACCCTTCAAATGAAAGGAAGTTTCACTTTACTAACAAGCATATGAAGTAGTAAATGAATTTATTTATAATGAAAGTAAATTTCATTATAAATATTTCCCCTATTAAATTAATGTTTCAATATGTAATTTTCTCTATTGCAAGGTCAACCTCGCCTCAGATATTATTTTAACTAATCATATGATAGGAGGCGTATAAATGATCGTTAAACGTTTATTAATGATATGTTGTATCGTCATCTTGTTCATCCCTTTCTCTTTCATTCCCCCTCACTCTACTTATGCTGAAGTAAATACTGCATACAAAAAACACGAATTACGTGCTGTATGGATTGCATCTGTTCTGAATATTGATTGGCCCTCAAAAACTGGCTTACCCATTGAAAAACAGAAACAAGAATTTATACGATTATTAGACGATGTAAAAAGCACTGGTATGAATACAGTTGTTGTACAAATTAAACCAACTGCTGATGCTTTCTATCCTTCAAATTACGGTCCTTGGTCTGAATACATTACGGGGACACAAGGAAAAGATCCTGGTTATGACCCGCTCGCATTTATGATTGAAGAAACTCATAAAAGAAATATAGAATTCCACGCTTGGATTAACCCATACCGAATAACGATGAATCATACCGATATAAATCGATTATCAAATAATCATCCTGCAAGGCAACATCCCGATTGGGTTGTACCTTATGGTGGAAAGTTATATTACAATCCTGGTATTCCGGAAGTGAAAAAATTTATAACAGAAGGTGCTTTAGAAATCGTACAAAATTACGATATTGATGCGCTGCATATGGATGATTATTTTTACCCATATAAAGTAGCCGGTGAAGAATTTCCAGATCAGAAAACGTACGAAACATATAATAACGGTAGATTTACAAATATAGAAGATTGGCGACGTAACAATGTAAATGAACTTGTAAAAGATTTAAATACTGCTATAAAACAAGAAAAATCATATGTAAAGTTTGGCATTAGTCCGTTCGGCGTATGGCGAAATATAGCTGACGATCCGACTGGCTCTAACACAACCGCAGGCCAAAGAAACTATGATGACCTTTATGCTGACACACGTGAGTGGATACAAAAAGGATATATTGACTACATTACACCGCAAATATATTGGAATATAGGTTTCACCCCAGCTGCATATGACATATTAGTAGATTGGTGGGTTAAAGAAACAAATAACAAACCGATTCACCTATACATCGGTCAAGCGGCCTATAAAATTAATAATAACTCCGTCCCTGCTTGGTCTGATCCAGAAGAATATCCGAGACAAATTGCATTAAACCGGCTATATCCTGAAATAAAAGGTAGTATGCATTTTAGCTTAAAAGATATTAATAACAATCCACTTGGAGTTAAAGATCGACTCTCAAAAGACATATATAAATATCCTGCATTAATCCCGCCTATGCCTTGGCTTGATCATGATCCACCAAAACAACCGACTTTAAAAGGTGCCATTCCAAGAAATGAAGGTATTGCAATCGGTATCATTGACAATAGAGATAATGATTCTGCTTATTACGCTATTTACCGCACGAATGGGAAAAATGAAGTAGATATACAAAACCCCAAAAATTTACTTACTACTGTAAGAAAAACAAAACTTGGAGAAATTTATGTAGATAAAACCGCTATTTCTGGAGAAACGTATACGTATGTCGTAACTGCAGTTGATCGATTGCATAATGAAAGTGTGGCTTCTAGTAAATCTACTATTCAAGCAAAATAAAAGTAAGAGCCCGCATTTTTTTGAATGCGGGCTCTTACTTTTATTTTCGTAGTTCACTATATTGAATATGAATTCTATTCTCAGGGTTTTTATCTACTGTGTAAAGTACAAATAAGAAGAACCATTCTAGTGGCTTCATTAAAATATAAACAAAATCAGCCGACCATTTCGTATTAATATGTTTACTAATTGGATAACCGTATTTATCATAAAAATTACGAATAACTTTATGACATTTTGGTACCCGCTCCTCAATTACATTTTCAAAAGCGTTCGCAATTAATAACTGTCGATTAACTGTAATTCTTTCCCCATGCCTAATTCCTGCTCGTAATGGCTTAACGATGTTTTTATGACCTTTCACAGAAACTGTACATAAATAATGCCCATCCCCGGAGACAATTTGAGGACTTGGGGCGGGAATCTTAGAATAATTAAAACTACTTGTTTCCATAAACACTCTTATAAAACTATCTGGTTTTTGGCCAAACAGTATTAAAATAAATTGAACAATTAACAAGACAGGAAATAAACTTATCATCCAGACTGTAGCCATTTTTTGATATCCAAAAGAAATGCGATACAGCAATAATATAATTCTGTTGCTCTGCGTATAATCTTTCTCATTCTGAGATTGTATGAAATAACCTAATGTATTTCTTAATTTAGCTAAGAATAATAGACTAAATGCAAGCATTCCAACTTGAATACAAAAGACTGGAATGTATCTCAATCCTCCTAATTCCGTATAAAAAGCAGAGCCTGTATGAGTAATATAGATGAATGTATATACAATGTTTACTATCATTAAAGTACTATAAAAAATATAAAATATTGGTGAAAGTTTTATTAAGCCTGTTGTTAATCTCCAATACGAAACTCCACCTAAAATAACTAAAAGAACTACTATCGCAATGTGGTCATGTGCTAAAGAAGCATATTGATCAGACATCATTCCGTTCTTTTCGAATTTATGTAATGGTATTCCTGCTCTTACATCATTTGCATTCCACATAATACCTAAACCAAAGATAAAATAACTCAAACCTATTGATAATATTTCCTGTGGCTCGAACTTTAGTATACTTGAGGAATTCTCCTTCTTCAATTGGAAACTATCCCATGCTTTACTAATAGGGTAGCCAAGAAATAAAAATAGAATTACAAATAGTATGACTAACTCAATTAGCACAATATCATACCCCTTTTATAATAATTGTTTACACAAAGTATAAAAAAACACTCTATATTTTACCACTTATTAACGTTTGTATATACAATTTCACAAAAGATTACACTCTCTCAACTCAAAAAAAAAACGCCTAAAAGCTGAAACATTCAACTTTTTAGGCGATCTCTTCTATTTATTCTTAAACTTCTCAGTCGCTGCTCTCATCTTCACATTTAAATCGTGATCAATTGAGTCGCGAATATCTCGCTCTACTACTTCCATTTCTTTTTGGAAATTTTCCAAGTAGATTTTCAATTCTTCTTCCTTCTCTGGTCTTTGTGAAGGTGGTAATTGTACTACCAACGATAACATGGCCGTTAAATCTTTCATTAAGAACGTTTCAAGTTTATGTTGTTGTTCAAACATGCGTTGCTCTTGATAGTACGGAAGTGCATTCAATACTGAAATTGTAATATCATCAACCGTTCTTTGTAATGAAGGATTTATTGAGCGTTTATACGCTTGAATTGTATTTAATGCGTCTGGATAACGGTCATAAAAATACAATTTGTAAAATGATAAGTCTGTCGGTTTTACAGTTTGTTGTGTTTCTTGTCTTAAGAAATCTTTCACTTTCATCGCAGCCACATCGATATCTTCATTCGTAAACTTTTTCGTAGTTTTTGCCATTACATGCACTTTTTTCTGCTTTTCTTTCGGTAACATCGAGAAGACTTGTTCTCTCGTACGTTGACCTGATGCACAAAATAGAGTATTTAATGTATTTTGTTCTTTCTTTCCTTCAGTGCGAATCCAGCGATAAAACAGTGGATGTTGTGTAAATTCTTGTAGAAACGGTATTGATTTGTTTGATAACTTATCTAAAGAATCTTGCGCTCTTTTATATGGCTTCGCCCATGAAAAATACAACTTCCGTCCGAAATATACGACTAAAACAACAACAGTAAATGCTATTAAAAGCAATGTACCGAGTAGTAATAGTACTGTTTGAATGAAACTCATTTGTTCACCTCCTCTAATAATCCGTTATTTCCTTGGACGCTGAATGAGTTTCTGCTTCATCTCATCATTAAATGTGTCTAGTTCAATAACGAACTTCTTACTTGACTCGATAATACGTTCTGACGATTTTTCAGATGCTTCAATTGCAGCGAACACATTTTGGAATGATTCACGTAATTTATCCATGCTAATAGCGGGATTTTCAAGCAATTTCGTCGTCTCTTCTGTATTTTGTTTTAACGCTTGAGAATTACTTAATACCATCGATTCAATTGCTTCATTCGTCGCATTTACAGCGTCAATTGTTTTACGTTGATTCGTTAATGCTAGCTGAATAGCAGCTGAAACTGTTACAACGTTTTGCGTCATCGTAATTGCATTTCGTATTGCCTCTGTTAACTTTTCGTTATTTTTCTTAATGATGTCTACAGAAGCTATCGATTGTAATAATACACTTTTCGCTTGCTGCATATTACGTGTACGTACAAGTATCTTTTCTAACGCATCGTTAATTAACGGAATATCTCTTTGACGCTCTGGGTTTTGTTTCTCAGCTTCAAGCATGCCAGCAAGCTTTTTCCCTAAGTATACTTGTTTATCAAGCGCATGAATTTTATCGTGCGATTGTTCTTTTAACATTTCAAGACCAACTGTATCCTCTTGTAAGTTATCACGGCCAATTAGAAGGGATCTAATAATTTCCTCGATTTGTTTATCTATAGATTGGTATTTATGCACGTATGTTTCAAGTGGATTTTTCTTGAATACTTTAAACATTATTTTCTTCATACCACTTGCTTTAAGTGAATTGGGATCAAGCTCTGATACCACTTTTCGTAATTCTAACAATGTATTTGGAATTTCTTCATTTTTCCCATTCATCATCGCTGTTACAGGGCGTTTTAAAGCTGATAACGTTTGTCCTGCTGCTTGTTGCTCTTTATCCCCTAAATCTCCTAGCTGAGACAATACTTTTGATAAATCTGTATTTTGCTCGCTATTTAACTTTTGTACATAAAGATCAGCTTCTTTATTTAGTTCCTCTAATTCTTCATCTTTTATAACTGTATCAACTACTACTTCTACATTATTATCTTTCACAATGGATACAGGTTCTTTTTTCTCGAGTTCAGTCAACAAAATCGCTCCTTTATTTATATGTGCGAATTTATATGCACTATATTTCATCAATTATATCGTATTTCATATACATTCTGACTGCTTGAAATCGATTTTTTTAGAAATGTCTGTTTATGCAGTCATTCCCTGTTTCTTACTATAAGTATACCTGTAATCAACATAATTTTCCTCAGACTTAAGACCTAGAGAACTACATGCTGAAGGCGGATTCTTCATATATTTCCTAAATAATTTATGTTCTTTTAATCGTGCTACACTCAATCTTTTGACATTCACCCGTTTTCAATGTGATAATTCTATTACACTCACTTCTATTTATTTTTGCGAGCTACAAATGCTCCCTTTTGAAACGCTAATAACACCGTTTCAAACGTATCATCTTCTTCAATCATTTTTATAAACTCATCTAATTCACTCGCATGAGAAGTTGCATTATCAACAACAAGAAAACCTTTTGGTTGTAACATACGTTTTATATGCTCAAACCACCACATGTATTGCGTGCGCTCTGAATCTAGGAAAATAAAATCAAATGAATGATCTAATTGTGAATCTAAAAATGCCCCTGCTTCTTGATTATGAATATCGATTCTTTGTAACAGGTTTGCCTTTTCAAAATTGACAAGTGCCTCTCCAACTCGTTCTGAAGAAAGCTCTACAGTTGTTACATTTCCATTTGTTTCTTCTACTGCATTAGCTAACCACAATGTAGAATAACCATTAGAAGTTCCAATTTCTAAGATGTTTTTTGCATTACACCCTTTTACTAAAATTGATAAAAATTGCCCCATCTCACGAGAAACATTCCGTAATTTTTCTTCCCTTGTTTTTTTATTTCGATCATGCTCTTCTCCATATTGTTCAAGTTGCAATAATAATGAATCTACTGTATCCATTCTTTTCATCGCCTTTCCAAGCAATATGATGAAAAAAGCTCTTGCTGCCCGTCTACTTTTTATTATATGCGAAACAAAAACCTTTTTCCTGTTATATGACAAAGATTTATAATTTTTTATAGCATATTGTTTCGTTTTTTGGTAAAGTTAATTTCTACGTGCAATTATTCCATTCATATTATTTCATATTAAAATTGCAGTTATTAAATTATATAAACCCCATTTAAATGAATCGGTATTTCAAATTCAATTAAGCGCCCTTTTCGGACGCATTTTCTTTGTTTATATATTTCCAGAAGAAAGGATGCTTACAAATGAACGTTATTAGCTTAGATGCTGCTCGAAAACGAAAGCAGCATAAAAAATTAATGATTACTATACCGATTATTACACGTATTTATGAAGAAGACGGGGAAATTAAATTTGAGGTAGCCGGCGAAAAAGATGTACCTCTTGAAATGTTAGAAAAATAATAAAAAACGCATTTCTGAAGAAATGCGCTTTTTTATATTTTTACATTTAAATGCATAAGTTTTTCAGGATTAACCATCATATAAATATTTGAAATCTTCTCATCCTCAAATGCAAACGAAAGAACATACGTTACTTTATTATTTATTGTAACTATAACTCCTGGTATACCATTTACCATTTTGAAATCAACAGTGTACTCTTCTGTCAATCGTTGTGCAATCCCAAAGAACAAACGTATAATTCGATCTGCAGAATAAATCGGATTGATCGCAGTCGTAACTTTACCGCCACCATCAGCTTTGAGTATAGCATCTGTTTTTAATACTTCTAACATACCTTCCGCATCCCCACACTGTAATGATGATACAAACTTTTCAACATAAGAAGCCATTTTCTCCGTGCTTAATTTTGATTGCTTCGGTTTCTCCAACATGCTTTTTCGAGCACGTTGAAAGATCTTCCTGCAGTTCACACTACTCTTATCAACAATTGAAGCTATTTCTTCGTATTCATAACTGAAAACCTCTCTTAATATGAAAACAATCCTTTCTACCTCAGATAACTGTTGTAAAAGTAATAAATATGCGGTGGAAAGGGATTCTTTCATTATAAAAGACTTTGATGGCTCATCACTCTCTTCTACAATTGGCTCTGGTAACCACATCCCTACATACACGTTACGCTTATGCGCTGCCGATCGTAATTTATCAATTGAACGATTTGTCGCCATCTTACATAAATATGCTTTCATATTTTCTATAGATTGAGGATCTTCTATATTATTTAGCGAGATAAATACATCTTGAACGATATCCTCAGCATCCATAACACTCCCAAGGATTCTGTATGCTAACGAAAATAATAATGGTTGATACGCTTCATATAACTGCTCCGTTTCCATGATGAACTGCCTCACTTTCATATTGCTTTAAAATGTGTAACGCTGCACGTTTCCCGCTTGCTACCGCAGCATCAGCTAATATTTCATCATGCCCTGCCCAATCTCCTGCAACATAAACACCTGGCATTTCAGGTATATTAGGGCCCGGTTTTTCAACACGGTCAATATGAGGAAAATCATGTACTACTGTTATTTTCGGTAAATATTGCTGTGCAACAACTTCTCTTTTCCAATTTGGATGTAACAACTCCATCGTACTTTCCAATTGTTCTTTATCTTCATGAATATGATTCATCTCTAGCACAGGATTATGGTACTTAATTAGACTCACTGCAATTGATCCATCTTCACTTAATTTAGCTGCTCTCGATTGATTTGTGAAAAATATAGGTTGATCTAATCCTAATACAAATTGATGTGTAGGATTGGGTAATTGTCTCAAGCCAATATCTAATGCAGCAACAGTAACCGGTACCGATTGTTCACTCCATCTATGCAAACTTGTTCCTTCTGCACCTTTTATTATTTTACAAGCTTCTTTCGGCGGAGTCGTCACGATAACTGTGCCTACTTCAAAAACCTCATGATCAACACAATGTATTCTTTGTTTATCTTCGGAATGCTCAATTTCCACAACATGCTTTTTAGCCAAAAACTGTACCCCAATATCATTCGCTATAGCTCTTAATTTTGTTATTATCGTCTCCCAACCACCATCTACATAAACCACCCCCTCTTTTATAGAAAGCTGTATTTGCTTTAGTACAGATGATGCTAATTGTATTGTAGGAGCAAACGTATATGTTGTTGTCCGGCATAGCGCATAAAATATATTGCGAACCATTGGATCTTTTATTTCATTTTCTGCCCATGTAGTTAGACTCATTTTCGGAACTTCTCCTACATCTAAATTTCCTAAACGCATCATAAGACGTGAGAATTGTACTTTTGCAGACCAAGAAAGTAGTGGTGTTGATAAAATTGAGTAAAAATCTGTTGGGATAGTGAATATATCCCCTTTCCATATTCCATGTGCTTTTGTAGATGGTATTCCACCTGGAAGATTCATACCGAGCTCATTACAAGTTATAAACGCTGTCCCGCCTCTATATAAAGCATGTGCACCAAGATTCATGCAGATTCCATTTTTATTTATAGTCATCCCTCGGCCACCGAATTGACTAGACTTTTCTAATACAATCACTTTCCTTCCAGCTTTCGCTAAATATATAGATGCTGTTAATCCAGCAAGCCCACCGCCAACAATTGCTATATCAAATGTATCCATAATAAAATCCCTCCTCAATCGTTCTACATACAAGACGAACGATTAAGGAGGGATGTGACATAAAAATAAATTTTTATTACCCTACTTTATTTCATTACTTTTTAATTCGATCATATTGCATACGAAATAACTCAATTGCAAATGGAATATCCTCTTCACTCTTTAAATAATAACTGATCCATCCTGATTCAGGTAATACGTGATGTGGTTTTACCAATCCTTGCTTCACTAATTCATCTCTCTTTAACTTCGGAAATGGTAAATCAGCTAATTTATCACCATGAAGATGCCCAAGTTCTTTCTTACCATAATTTATTTCAATACCACCAAATCGATGCGGTTTTTCAGAAACACCCGCCCAGCTGAGTACTTCATTTCTAATCATTTCACTAAATGACATGAACATTCACTCCTTATAAATGATTGATGTAATTTTAAATTAACATTTTCATTACTTTTTTCCATCAATCCAAAGTATGAATGGGAATACGAATATAGTTTAGTCTTAACACCTTATTCTTTATGGAATAAGTGAATTTATTAAGCTACCGACAACAGCACAAAATAAAGACTAGACACATATCCTAATTTTGTAACCTAACTTACCTATAGAAAGGCGGGTAATACAATTGACTGCCAACATCGACTATACCTCCCCCTCAACCAATTTTACTTATGATGTAAATAAAAGTAATTTTTTTCGGAAAGATGCCAAAAATTATATAAATGTACTTGGTATTAAACAATTAAATACTTTAGAAAATACTTCATTATTAGATATTTATTTAAGTACAGGAAATGTTGTAGAGCCACATATTCATCAAAATGCAGCTGAACTTGTTTATTGTATTTCAGGGTCTGCTGTTGTTTCTTTACTTAATCCATTTACGAATCAAATATTAAACTTACCGATAAAACCCGGGCAAGTTGCCAACATTCCACAAGCATGGTGGCATTATGAAATTTCTACAGCAGATAATACTCATTTATTAGCTATTTTCAATGCCCCAACGCCAGAAGTTATTTTCGGTTCTGACATTTTAAGATTAACTCCTGCTCATATGATGGCCCATACTTATTGTCTCAATGAACAACAATGGAAACAAGCGGTTTCTCCTATCCAATCAACTGCTGTAATTGGCCCTCCGGCAAACTGTAATCAAAACCGCGAAATGAAAAATTATCCACCCCAGCCCCCCGCTCAACAACATAATCCGTATTGCCAAGACTCTTATTACTTTCCTCTTTACTGGGGTTATTAATTTATAATTTTTCAAAAGAATCATCATTTATCTCCTAGGAAAATACCGAGGAGATTTTTTATTGTATCTTCTCTTCCTATTAATAATAGTAACAATTGATAGTGTACATACATATAATATTTATATATTAAATTGGAGGTGATAGTACTATGAGTAATTATAACTATCGAAAAAACTACTCTTATAATAAAAATAGTAGCTCTTCAGCATCCTCTCAATCTTCCAATTCGCAATCTTCCAATTCCCAATCGCAAAGAGACTTAACTCAGCAAGGCTATGTAAAGAAAAAAGGATGTAACTGCAATAAAAATAAATAGTTTATTTTATGGATGAATTCTTTTTTAAAAGAATTCATCTTTTTTTGCTGATTGAAATTTTTTAAGTTACATAATTTATTCCTTAAATAAGAAAGGGGAAATTATACTTTTTTATACGAACTTAACAAAGAGTAATTGTTCATTTAATTTATTACATATTTCCCCCAAAAATATAGTCCTTCCTAAATTTATTAGGAAGGACTATATACGAACACCTGTTTAATTTCCTATTAACATTGTAACAAATTAGACGATATTAAGACCTGCGCTTACAAATCCGGCAACTGCAGCTATTGGACTAGCTCCTGTTAATGAAACATATACTAATATTTTATCCCCAGCAACTACTGGAACATTATAAGCTTGGATTCCTGTTGCTGTAGTACCAATTGCTATTGCTGGTAATGCTGGTGTTAATAATAGAGGTGGTGCTACTGGTGTAAACGTATTACTTGCAGCAGGTGCGATAAATATTTGCATCTGAATTTGAACAGGTGCTAATGGAGCTAACGCCGCTGTTGCACTAAAGAATCCTGCTAATGACGTGATAATTCCATCACGTGGTGCTACAAATGCATAATCACCTACAACACCTGGTAGTATTGTGAGAGTTCCTCCCACACCTGGAGCTATGCCAGGCTGACTAAATCCAAATCCAAGAAGAGTTCCTGTATTAGCTAATGCCGCATTAACTAACAGAGCTGGTGTTGTACCTGAAGCGAATGGAATAATAGCTCCGCCACCAGTTGCTCCCGTTGCACCAGTTGCTCCCGTTAGACCTGTTGCTCCTGTCGGGCCTGTTGCTCCTGCTAGACCTGTTGCTCCTGTCGGGCCTGTTGCTCCTGCTAGACCTGTTGCTCCTGTTGGACCCGTTGCTCCTGCTAGACCTGTGTCTCCCGTTGGACCTGTTGGGCCTGCTGCTCCAGTATCTCCTGTTGGACCTGTTGCTCCCGTTGCTCCTGCTAGACCTGTGTCTCCCGTTGGACCTGTTGGACCTGTTGCTCCTCCTCCTGGACCTGTTGGACCTGTTGGGCCTGTTGCTCCTCCTCCTGGACCTGTTGGACCTGTTGGGCCTGTTGCTCCTCCTCCTGGACCTGTTGGACCTGTTGGGCCTGTTGCTCCTCCTCCTGGAGTAGCACCAATTAATTGAGTTAATAAGTTTAATAAAAGTTGTAAACTTGCAGGGTCAATAATTAAAGAGAAGAAGAATGGTGCAAGAGCACTATAGAATTGTTGTAATAAAGAAAGCAATTGACCTAAATCTGGGTTAGGAGATTGTAGTAAATTGATAATACTTTGAATTAATTGTTTTAAGAAATTCCCTTCTGGAGAAGGTGCTAATTCATTTAGTAAGTTCAATAGTTGAGTAAACAAATTGAGTAAAGCTAATCTGTTTGCATCACTTGGGTTTGCAAAAAACGCTGCAATAGCCGCTATTAAAGAGTTTAGTAAACTAATTAATCTACCTAATTGCTCACTAGTAATTGGAACTGTTTGTGGATTATTACAACAATCTGGAGTGAAAACAATCGGATTATTGCAGTGGTTATGACCAAAACAATTATTGTTTGTCATTTATGTCCTCCTTACTTGTTTTATATTTGAGTTTTTCCTATTATAAGGATCATAAAGTTGTAAAAAAACATGTTATATATTGACTTAAAATAGGAAACATGAAATATAATTAAACTTAAAAACGTTATTTAATTATGTTCATGACTCACATATTAATTATATGTTTTTAATAATTGACTGCTTAGATTAAATACCTAAACTTACGGGTTTATTTTATTTTTCCACGTTTATCTCTTAGGTTTAAATACACATATTAATTTGAATATACTCAACAATTAACAGTGCCATTTTTTTATATAAATATACATTATTTCTTTACTAAGATTGTGTTCTCTTTTTAAACATGAAGCCGTTTGTATTATAGAGGACTCTCATATAATATATTGAAAAATTCATTTTATATTTTATTCCAATACACTGTGGAAAGGATTGAAGTTAAAATTCCTATCATTCAACCATTTATGACAGCTAGTAATTGAATGTACCTTCACTTAATTTTAACTATTTAAATATAAAACAAAAAAGGACAGATTCCTTTTCATTAAGGATCTGTCCTTTTAATTAATAATGATAAATTGTAATATAATTGAAGATCCTTGCAATGGTGGTTGCGTATCCAATAAAGTTAATTTACCAGTACTCACTTCATATAATGGTTGTGGTTGTAGTATTCCGTTAACAAACAAATTAATATAAGAAACTTCACTAGGAGACAAAATATTCGTTGTACCATATTGAGGTATCCCGTCAGCATCTGTATATATAAGTTTCTCTCCATCTGCAAAAGTGTAATATAACAAATTGGTTGTGGTTATAGGACCGATACCCCCAGTAGGACCTGTTGCTCCGGTTGGGCCTGTTATTCCAGTCGGTCCCGTTTCTCCAGTTGGACCTGTTATTCCAATTGGGCCTGTTGCTCCGGTCGGTCCCGTTATTCCGGTTGGGCCTGTTGCTCCGGTTATTCCGGTCGGCCCCGTTTCTCCGGTTGCTCCTGTTATTCCGGTCGGCCCCGTTTCTCCGGTTGGGCCTGTTATTCCGGTTGGGCCTGTTATTCCGGTCGGCCCCGTTTCTCCGGTTGGGCCTGTTATTCCAGTCGGTCCCGTTTCTCCAGTTGGACCTGTTATTCCGGTTGGGCCTGTTGCTCCGGTTGCTCCTGTTATTCCGGTCGGCCCCGTTTCTCCGGTTGCTCCTGTTATTCCGGTCGGCCCCGTTTCTCCGGTTGGGCCTGTTATTCCGGTCGGCCCCGTTTCTCCGGTTGGGCCTGTTATTCCGGTCGGCCCCGTTTCTCCGGTTGCTCCTGTTATTCCGGTCGGCCCCGTTTCTCCGGTTGCTCCTGTTATTCCGGTCGGCCCCGTTTCTCCGGTTGGGCCTGTTATTCCGGTCGGCCCCGTTTCTCCGGTTGGGCCTGTTATTCCGGTCGGCCCCGTTTCTCCGGTTGCTCCTGTTATTCCGGTTGGGCCTGTTATCCCTGTTGGTCCAGTCGGTCCTGTTTCTCCGGTTGGAATATAAATTGGTGGAAGAATCGGAAAGGTAGGTCCAATATTTTCTGGTCCTATCATCCCCTTATTCAATGATAAATTGTCATTGCGTTTCAATTTAATACCTCATTCCACATGTTTTTTAATTCATACACATCATTATGACCCTATCATTAAAGAAAAAATTTATAACTATTCTCTTTTTTTCTTCCCAAAGAATTATTACATATATTAAACATTTTACCGTTGCTATAACCGCTTTAATTAATATAATAAATTAATCATTCTATTTAAAAAGTACTAAATCTATAACATTCTTATTTAAAAAGTTGAGGTGATTTATATTCAAGATAATAATGAAATTAGAAAAAAGGAATTAATATCAATGGCTCTTGACATTATTTTCCCTTATAGGCTTACTGGACCTACGGGGCCTACCGGGAATACTGGATCTACCGGCAGTACTGGGTCTACTGGGAGTACTGGGCCTACCGGCAGTACTGGATCTACTGGGTCTACTGGGCCTACCGGCATTACTGGGTCTATCGTTACAACAAACTCTATGTTCGCTAATAATACATCAGGTGGTCCTGTTTCAGTCATATTAGGAGGAACAAACATTCCACTTTCAAATAACCAAAGTCTTGGTAATTTTACAGTTAACGCTTCAAATGACGTATTTACAATTCCTGTAACTGGAAGATATCATTTAACCTATCAAGTTAATACGACAACCGCTCTACTTGCTGGAACTAGACTACTATTAAACGCTTCTACGCCAATTCCTGGCTCTATTTTTTCTCCCGCTTTATCAACTTCAAATTATAGTAATAATTTAATTACTAATTTAAATGCTGGTAATACAATTTCACTACAATTATTTGGTATATTATCTGTCGTGAATTTAGTTGGAGGTGGATCAACAGGTGCCTCTCTTACAATTATACGAATTGATTAAAAAATGATTCATTCTTTTTATAATAAACAACCTAAATACTCAATTGGTAAATATTACGATAGTGATTACGTAATAAAAGTAAATTGTACTATATCCATAGTAGAAAACATCTATACTAAATTTTCCGTATATATATTATCAATTTACACTTCCCCCATGTCGATGTTACATTAAAGATGAAGATTGTTTCTTTTTTACAGACCATCTCAATATGTATTTGAGGAACATCTCCAATCCTATACGCGAGAGCAATACTATATTGACACTCAATTGAGTGTCTTTTTTTATATTCAAAAAAATAAAACCATCTCTTATAGATGGTTTTAACAATACACTTTTACTCTTCATATTATTGCCAGCTTATAAAGCTGGATAATAAATAGTCATACTTAACCGAGTTAATGTTCTTCCTGAGTTAGTATAAGTATGCGGTCTATCCGCCTTAAAGCGAATTGAGTCTCCATTATTTAACGTATATTGACAATCATTTATGTCAATTGTCAATTCCCCTTCAAATACTGTTATAAACTCCTCTGTTCCTTCTTTATGCGCTTCTGAACTTAATTTCCCTTCTGTATCAATTTCAACCATATAGATTTCAAAGTTCCTATCATCTTGGAAAGGAAATGAGGGATACACCTTATATTTCCCATTGTCTTCAGACAATACTTGAACATCATTTCGTAAAACTACTTTCGTATCAGGCTTTGGATTATTGATTAAAGAGGTAAAGGATACTTTCAAACCATTAGCAATTTTCCATATTGTCGTTATTGTCGGGCTTGAATCTCCTCTTTCTATTTGTCCAATCATTGTTTTACTTACACCTGTTAATTGAGAGACCTTTTCTAAACTTAATTTTTCTTTTTCACGTATTGATTTTAAATTTTTTGCCAGAATAAGTTGAATTTCTTCCATAAAAAACACTCCTACACTGTATACAATATAACGACCGTTATGTATAATAAAAACGTTATATTGTTCTTTTTGGTCATTATAACACACAAAAAATAAGGAGGTTGAAATGCCTATATTTTCTTTTTTGTTATTTGTATTTATAAGTAGCTTCACACCTGGTCCTAACAATTTCTTAGCTATGACATACGCAAATCAACATGGATTAAAGAGAAGCATAAACTTTTGCTTTGGAGTAGCATTCGGTTTTTTCATCCTCACTTCTTTATGTAGTTTCTTTAATATTGTATTAATTAATATTGTCCCTATAATTGAATTTCCTTTAAAAATTTTAGGTGTCACGTATATGCTATATTTAGCCTTTAAAATAATCACTAGTAAAGGCGGTGCAGATCACAATGAAAAAAATAATAAAAACTTATTTACAGTGGGTATTTTCCTTCAATTTTTTAACCCTAAAGGAATATTATTCGGACTCACAGTAGTCTCTACTTTTATACTCCCTTACTACAATTCATATTCAAGTTTTCTACTTTTCTCATTATTTCTAGGTATAGTCGGTTTACTGAGTACATTTAGTTGGAGCCTTTTTGGTTCCATGTTTCAAAAACTTTTATTAAAACATAATCAATTATTTAACATCATTATGGCTGTTTTATTAGTTTTCAGTGCTATTTCAATTGTTATCCACTAGCTATCAACTCATTCTGGATGCTTTTTTTCATCCTCTTTTCTGTATACACCACATCATTATTATAATAATCTTAAAATGTTTTTATTAATAATCCATTTCGTAGTTCTAATTTATGGATTGGGACTACGAAATAAACTAGAATGTTTCTCACTTTATAATATTAATTTTGTTTTGTGACGCTAGCTTAATAAAGCTCTTCAATATTATTCAATTTAATATTATACGATTGTATGCAAAATGAAAACAATAAGTCTACAACATAGGCATTTGAAAATCTTTTTATAATTATAGAAAAAAAAATACGTTATAATATAAATTACTGTTCTTTAGGAGGATCACAATGTCTGATAAGTATAAATTTTTAATTCTCATTGTTACCGCATTTTTTCATTCTTTTCTTTAATAAAAGATTTTCGCAATACTTCAAAAAGTTTCTTTTGGGGTAGTTTTATAATTCTTACAAGCTTCATGATACTATTAATACATGCTCTAGATTTAACTCAAATATTTTTTTATCCAAAGCAAATTGCGCTTGAATTTATTACAATACCACGTAAATTATTTCTACCATCTGTCACTGAGGCCGCCAGTTTCCCTCCAACACTAAGATAATAATTTGATGAAGAGCTCTTTCTAAAAGAGCTCTTTTTTAACCTGAACGTACCATATACAAAATCCAACCTTAATCACTTAATTACTTATAAGAATCTAACTTGTAAAACGCATAATAATTATATTTATTTACTAGTATACAAGCCGTATCTCTTAGTAGAAGCACAGCATAATATACGATACAGGACAAAACTTTCAAAAAAACTTGTCTGAGTTAATTCTCAAAAAGGGGTGAATATAAATGCCTATCGTTAAACCTTTTATAGCTGGAAGACGATTTGTAAGTACAGCAGCAACAGGAACTGCTGCTGGAGCAGATTTAACTTTTGCTAACACAGACTTCACTGATGACACTGGTGCTGTAACAACATTCCCTGCTTCATATGCCTTTTTAACACTTTATATTAATGGTGTTATTCAAACAGGTGATACTATTACTGGTGTAACTACTACAGCTGCTACTATTGTAGGAGGAGCTGTCCTAGATGGAGGCACTCCTATCGCAATTGAATTTACTATAACGTAACTTTAGTTGTCTTTTTAGAGGTTTCATTAAAAGAAACCTCTAATTTTAAAAGTTCATATCAATTTTAGTAGCAACTACATAATACAGTGCATATACTAGATAGAATGATAGAAATTTATACTCACTCTCAAAAAGAGCACTTATCTATAGTGATCTTTTATATAGCGCAATAATTTTTCGTCTATTTGCTCTTGGAGAACCTACTAAGCAGTTAGCTAAATTAGCTAACTGCTTTTTCCATATAGTATTTATTATTATTCATAGCTTTATCCGTAATAGTAACGCTTATGCACTATCTACTATAAATTTTCATATATTGTATTATGCTTGTCCAAAATGTGAAGTTAATACTCACGAAATCTAAATACAAGAAAGGAGTGAAAATATGCGCTCATCCATTCGTAAATTCGCTAATTTTAATTGTGAAGCACAAGCATCTAGTACACTACCTGCCCTAGGTTTTGCCTTCAATGCTACTTCACCTCAATTTGCAACATTATTTACACCACTACTATTACCTAGTACAGGCCCAAATCCTAACATTACTGTCCCTGTAATCAATGATACAATTAGTACTGGAACTGGTATTAAAATTCAGGTAGCTGGTATTTATCAAATTAGCTATACATTAACGATTAGCCTTGATAACGTTCCAGTAGCCCCGGAAGCAGCACGCTTTTTCTTGACATTAAATTCATCGACTAATGTTATTGCAGGATCCGGAACCGCAGTCCGTTCTAATATTATCGGAACTGGTGAAGTCGATGTATCAAGTGGTGTCATTCTAATTAACTTAAACCCTGGTGATTTAATTCAAATTGTCCCCGTTGAAGTAATAGGTACAGTAGATATTCGTTCTGCAGCGTTAACAGTTGCGCAAATTCGTTAATAAAGTGAAACTTTAATGAGCTCTCACCAATCGGGCTTTTACGGGCAGTCCAGCCCCCACCTAACTTCTTTGCTTCCACTAAATTTTGAGGTGGGGGTCTTACTGCCCGGCAAATAACAGGATAAAAACAAAAGACTTGGCTAATTAACATTTAATATGTTCCTTATACACAATATCTTTTTATAGATTTTACACACATTTATATCAAACAAGCATATTTTATTGTATGACTATATAGTCATACAAATCTAAAGCGTTCATAAAAGCACACTTATATGTGTGCTTTATTTTTAATTAAAACCTACAACATTCTCACACAATATCCATATATTATCTTGATTCCTCTCTAAATATATGGTTTGTCTCAGAGCGCTTTTAACAGTGCTCTTTTTATTTAAATTCCAATTTTTAAGGTTCAATTTTATGATTTACGTTATACACATGCTACGCTACTTTTGAAACAAGGTATACATCCAAAGACTGTAAGTGAACACTTCAGTTATAAACATATGTTCATAACATTAAATCGCTATTCACATGTTTTGCCTGGAATGCAGGAGGATACTGTTAAAACATGTAGTGAAAAACTATTTGAATAGTAATATTTATAAATATAAAAAATGCGGTTTCTCCTCTCAAGAGAAACCGCAACATATCAATGCTTTTACTATATTTTAAACTGACTCGTATACAAATCAAAATAGAATCCTTTATCTTTCATAAGAGATTCGTGATCCCCTCTTTCTAAAATTCTTCCATCCTTTATAACAAGGATTTGATCTGCTTTTTCAATTGTTTTAAGTCGATGAGCGATCACAAAACTTGTGCGACCTCTCATTAAATTATTTAGTCCTGCTTGTATTTGTAATTCTGTTCTTGTGTCAATATTAGATGTCGCTTCATCGAGAATTAATATATCTGCATCTGCTAAAATTGCTCGTGCAATCGCAAGAAGTTGTTTTTGTCCTTGACTTAAATTCGATCCTTCTGAAGCAATTTCTGTTTCATATTGATTTGGCAAATGCTTAATAAAAGAATGTGCAGATGCTGCCTTGGCTGCAGTGATGACTTCTTCATCAGTAGCATCTAAGCGTCCATAACGGATATTATCCATAATCGAACCAGCAAATAAATACGTATCCTGTAAAACTACTCCTATTTTACTTCGTAAAGAATTAATATCATAATCTTTTATATCTTTTTCATCAATATGAATTTGTCCTTGCTGTATATCATAAAAGCGAGTTAACAAATTAATGATTGTTGTTTTCCCTGATCCAGTCGGACCAACTAAAGCAATTGTCTCTCCTGGCTGCGCTTTAAGACTCACTTCTTTTAAAATCGTTTTATTCTCTGCATAGCCAAATGAAACATTCTCAAGTGCAACATGCCCTTGTAAATTTTGTACAACAAATGCGTCTTTTTTATTTTGAATTTCTGGTACCTCATCCATAATCTCAAAAACACGTTCTCCACCAGCAACTGCCGCTTGAATTGTATTCATTAAAGTCGCAAATTGACTTAACGGTCTTGAGAATTGACGAGAATAATTAATAAAAGCTGCAATAACACCTACTGTTGTCATTCCGTTTAAGACCATAACTGATCCAGTCCCAATGACAAGCCCCATACCTAAGTTATTAATAAAGTTCATACTTGGAAAAATAAAAGCTGAAAATGTATCAGCCTTCGTAGCTGAAACTCTTAGCTGTTCATTAATTTTATTGAAATTTTGTACAGTTTCTTTTTCTTTTCCGTACAACGTCGTAACATCCGCACCTGTAATTGCTTCCTCAATAAATCCATTTAATTCACCTAAATCTTTTTGACGCTTCGCAAAGTTTTTACCACTATATGCAACTAGTTTTTTTGTAACGTAAAACATAATAGGTACTGTAATTAAAGTTACAATTGCTAAAATCCAATTTAAAGCGAACATCGCAATCGTTACACCTATAAAAGTTAACGCTGATGAAATAATTTGTACAACACTTTGTGTCAAAGCTTGATTCAAATTATCTATATCATTTGTCACCCGGCTCATTAAATCACCTTGAGAACGCACATCAAAGAACCGTAAAGAAAGCGTTTGGATTTTCTCAAAAATATCTTGTCTTATTTTTTGAATTGTTTTTAATGCAACGTTAATCATGACAAATGTTTGTAACCATGTTAAAAGTACAGTTACACCGTAAATCGCGATAAGTAACATACACATTCTTGCTGTACCACTTAAATCTTTCGGTACAATATATTGATCTATAATGACTCCCATAAAATAGGGACCTAATAATCCAAGTAAAGTAGTAACAACGACTAGAAATATAACAAACATAAGAGCAGCTTTTTGATAGCCCATATAGTTCCATATCCGCATTACAGTTCCTTGAGCATTTTTAGCTTTCCCCATCTTTGGCGTGTTTCGTCCACCTTTATTAGCAAATTGCCCTTGAAAATTACGCATGTTCTTCCCCACCTTCTTTATGCAAATTACCACCTTGGGAAAGATAAATTTCCTGATAAACCTCACTTTGTTCTAATAATTGTTCATGTGTACCATTGCCAACTAATTCACCATTATCTAATACAAGTATTTTATCCGCATCCATTATGGAAGAAATTTTGGACGCAATTAATAAAGTCGTTGTGCCTTTATATTTTGTTTTTAAAGCTGTTTGAATAGTAGCCTCTGATTTCGCATCAACTGCTGATGTAGAATCATCTAATATGAGAATCGGTGGTTTTCTCACAAGTGCCCTTGCAATTGATAGACGTTGTTTTTGTCCACCTGATAAATTTGTCGCACCTTGTGTTAAATTATATTGATAAGATTCTCCCAGCTTATTGATAAACTCAGTCGCACAAGCTGATGCAGCTGCTACTTCCAGCTCATCATGTGTTGCATCTTCTTTACCATAACGTAAATTCTCTTCTATACTACCTGAGAACAACAAAGCCTTCTGAGGTACAAACCCTATTGAAGCACGGAGTTTTTGCAAATCATATGTTTTAACATCTATTCCATCTATACATATTTCACCTTGATCAACATCATATAGACGTGGTAACAGCTTCGCTAAGGTAGATTTACCACTTCCAGTCGATCCAATAATCCCTACTTTTTCACCTTTTTGTATGCTAAACGAAATATCTTTTAAAACGTATTCATTATTTTTCGTATAGCTATAACTAACATTTTTAAATTGAATATTCCCCTCGATTTTCTCAGGTTCGATCGCATTCGCTCCGCTTATAATATCAACCTCTGTATTTAACACTTGCTGTACACGATCCGCAGATGGAAAAGCTCGCGCAATTTGAATAAATACCATGCTAATCGACATAAGTGACATTAAAATGATATTCAAGTAATTAATAAATGCCAAAATCGCTCCTACTTGAAGCGTTCCATTGAATACTTTTTCTCCACCAATCCATAATGTTGCGACAATCCCGCCACTTACAACTAGCATAATGATTGGCATCATTAAAGTAATAAGCTGCACAGCTCGAATATTTATCTTCGTTAAATTTGTATTTACATTTCCAAATTGAGCGATTTCATATTTTTGTCTTACATACGCTTTTATAACACGCACACCAGATAAATTTTCTTGTAACTTTGTATTGACTTTGTCTAATGCCTCTTGCACCTTTTTAAATGTACCACTTGCTTTGCTTGCAATTAAAATAATCGCAAGTAATAAAATTGGAATAACTACAAGTAATATTGGAAATAACTCTCGCGCTGTTACAAAAACAATAATTATACTTCCAATAAACAACAGCGGACCACGAACGAGAACACGTAATGTCATTGTCATTGCCGATTGGATGGAAGTGATATCATTCGTCACAATCGTTAATAATTTACCTGTTCCAAATGAATAACGATTATTACTAGAAAATGTTTCTATTGTCGCAAACACATCTTTTCGTATGTCTGTAGCGAAATTAACAGCTGCTTTTGTAGAATACATCATACACCCAAGCCCTCCAACTAAACCGAGTGCTGCTGCTCCTATCATAAGAAGCCCCATTTTTATTACATAATTTAAATCCCGATTTGCAATCCCAACATCAATGATATGTTGCATAATAGTCGGTTGAATTAAGTCCATCGCAACCTCAAGTACCATAAATAGCGGTCCAATAATAGCGAAGAACATGTATGGTTTTAAATACTGTAATAACTTACGAAATGATTTCATACATAATCTCCTTTTCCTATGAAATTACCACTGAATAATTCATATCCCTCCTTATTTAAGCGATATTTTTTGCAATTTCTTCATTACTTCTATTATATTATGTAAATTAATATTTAACATTATTAAATGATAAGTATTAATGACTTTCTGGTCAATACATATGCTTTATATTATGTAAATACAAAAACCGCATTCTTAATAAAAAGAATACGGTTTTTCATCTATATTTCTTCAATTGTAAAATTTAAAAACTCAGTCTCAAATCCCTTATTTTTAGAAGGACTACACGTGTAAAAACCTATTTTAATAGGCTCATTCCCTATATCCTCCATTAAATGAGCGATTCTTATTTGTTCCCATTGATGGCTCTTTTTCACATATATTGTATAATCACCGCGTTTTCGAATAATGCGAAAACGAAGTTGTTGCTTAGCTGCTTCAGTTGGATAATCTTGCGTTGACCAGTCAGAATATCCATTATTCGTTACGACAGCACCTAAGTGAGATGGACCATCTGGAATATATTCTAATGAAGTTTTCAGCCAACAGTTCTCCGAAATCATAACAAAAAGACCTGCTTGATCGAATTTTGAATTTGGATTCATACGTAACTGAACTTCAGCTTGAAAGTCTGTCATCATCTCATTATAAAATACATGACCATTCATTACTTCAAAACCATAATGTGTTTTAAGCCAAAAATCGGTTTCTGCTTTCGAACGGACAATAAACGCATGATTGTCATTAATTTTATAGTATTCAGGTACATTCATTATAGTGAGTTGCTCAATACTTTCTGGTATATACGATATATTCATAGCTCCTCCATAACAAAGCATTTATATAGACATTTAAAACTCCGCTAATACTGGGAATTTATAACCTTTAAAATCTAACTCTTTATCACTTCGAACCATTAAATACTTGCTAGACTGTAATTCTGTAAACTGTACATCCTCAACCCCTAATTGATCCGGAGAAAAATAAAATTCGATTTCCCGTAAACCTTTCATTGATTTCTCCACATAATTCATCTAAAACCGGAAGTACTGGCGCAAATACTCCAAATAATTTCAACTTTTCATTGTCTACTTCATAAACGATTAAAGCATCTAGTTTCTCTGAATAATACAGTTTCTCATTCCATTCTGAATCATACATATTCAAATAAAATGAAGGATGGAAGTTTAAAGTTGAAAAACTATTTGAAAGTCTTTGGCTACTATCAATAGTTTCATGTATTAACTGTCTATTCTCTATATTATAGAAATCTAACTTTTTAAGTAGTGAATGGTTATTATTAATATTTTTATCATATGGTATAGTCATCAAATATTCCTGCACAACTTTAAATCCAAATGCTGTATATAGTTCAGGTTTTTCCGTAAACAATAATGCACATTCACATTTCTTATCAATTTCTTCTATCATTTTACTCATTAATTGTGTCATTAGCCCTTGTCTACGGAAATTAGGGTGTGTCATTGACTGATTGAATACCCGCCGCATTTATTTTTTCACCATTAATTAATAATGGGAGTGAAAATGCCGCAACATTTGCAATCACTTTATCTTCTTGTAAAAATGATAAAGCTTTATATGTATCATCCCAATATCCTTTATCCGAAAAATCATTCAATGTTTGAGTTATAATTCCAAACACTTCTTCAAATAAAGGAAATAACTGCTCTCTTTTCGGTTCTTCTATTAGAAGACTTGCCAATTTTTCAACATTCCCCATGCTGTACCTCCAAATGTTAAATTCCATTAAATTAGATATACTTATATGACCTACTCTTAAAAATAGAGGTCTTACCAATCAATATACTATCATAAAACATAAAAAAAAAGTCTAATTAATTTTATGTTTCGACTATTTGAAAATAAGTCGAATAAAAAAATATTAAGATTTTCGGATATTAATTAGTTTATTTTATAAAAATAGCGCTTTCTAATTAGCCTTTACTAATAGAAATACACTATTTATAATAAAATATTTTTATTCTTTTATCCCTTCAAGTCTTTCCTTCGTATTAATTTCTTCTCCACTTATACGCTTTTCAAAAGACTTTCTCCAACTATTTGAAAGTGCATTTACTTCTAATATCCTTTTTACCCCTTCAATATTTTGTTTTTCCTTATGCATAATACGGTTAGCGAATGCTACTGAAACACCTTTTGGATCAGACTGTAGTCTTTTTAAGGTGTCGACTGATGATACCCATCCTTCTTTTAATACACGAAAATAAAATCCTGTATATCCTGTTTCTTGAAAATATAGTGGTAACTTTGGAATATTATATTTTTTTGCTAATTTAAAACAAGGTTGCCTTGGTTGTGTTACCTGTACGATTGCCTGTCCTAGCTCAAACGTATCACCAATACAAACATCCTCTTCGCTCATACTACTAACTGTTATATTTTCTCCGAAAGCCCCATATACAAGATCTTGATTCAATTCTTTTTCCCAGTATGGATAGTGATCACCAGTATAAACACAAACTGCTTTATCTACTCCTCCATGATGAACTAAGTCAGCTTGTCCATCCCCATTAAATTTTACAAAGGATAAATATACCGGTTCCTTTACTTGTTTCTTATTTATGCCTGTATGAATTACCTTTCCGCCGTATGTAACCTCTTTTGGTAATCCTATATTTAAAGATAATAATTGATATTCATTAGCCATTCTATTTCCTCCTTTAAAGGTGTTACATGTATTTTCTCTCAATTAATTTTTACAACCCTCTCTGTTATTTAAAGATGATTATAAAACCTCTAAAATCATTGTTCAATTCAATTATTTATATAATAATGATAGGTATAACCTATTATTATACTTGAGGTGATTTCAATCGAATTACGACAACTTGAATACTTTTTAGCTGTTTCAAAAGAATTACATTTCACAAAAGCAGCTGAGAAATTAAATATTTCACAGCCTTCTCTAAGTCAACAAATACGTGCATTAGAGCATGAAGTAGGAATGCCACTTTTCGATCGAATTGGTAAAAAAATATCTCTAACTGAAGCAGGGAAGATTTTATTATCACATAGTAAAACCATTTTTCATGAAGTCGAACAAGCTCGTTCAGCTATTCAAGACCTAAACGGATTACAGCAAGGTTCCTTAACAATAGGGGCTTTGTTAACCGTTGTAAATTACTTACTACCACCAGCTATTTTAAATTTTAATAATTTATATCCTAATATAGAGCTTTCTGTATTAGGGCTTCGTACAGGAGATATTCGTAAAAAATTATTACAAAACGAACTACATATTGGAATTACATTTCTCCCAGTGCAAGATAAAGAGATTATCTCTATCCCTCTATACAAAAGCGATCTTACATTAGTCGTGCCCACTGGTCATCGATTAGCTGAACGTAATCATGTATCTATTGCTGAATTACAGAACTATCCTTTAATTCTTTTACCTAAAAATTTCTTTTTAACCGAACTAATTACATCTTATTGTCAAAAATTCAACTTTAAACCAAGACCAATTTTAGAAATTAGCACGATGGAATCTTTAATCCAAATGGTTTCCAAAGGAATGGGAATTACAGTGTTACCCAAACCATATATAGACTTTTTACAAAATAATAACATTCAAGCTATTAAAATAGAAAACCCTACTCCAACAATTGAAATAGGGTTAATTTATAGAAAAGATAAATATATGTGTGCTGCAACTCAAGAATTTATTGAACAACTAAAAAGCACAGTAAGTTCTTTCCAAAACTAAAAAAAGAGATTATCCTATGAAACCGTTTCACAACGATCTAGTAGAATAATCTCTTTTCAAAACAAAGTAAACATTATATTAAACTCTTATAGATTTTAATGTACCTTTTTAGATATTGGAATATATTTAGTAAAATATGCACCAACTAGCAATAATACAATTGAAAATAACCAAGTAAAAGCACCGCCAAAGTGAAACCAATATGCAAACATATTTAAAATTGCGAGTGAAAAGAAGCAAATAGAAGTTAACGCACTTTTCAATCCTTTTATCCCGGTTTTTTTTCTCTTTTGATAAGCAATATACATCGCAATGACAAGAAAAAAGATAAGAATAAATGGTAACATAACTTTTAGCATTGGTAATCCCTCCAGTGTAAATGCACTCTCTTCATTATCATCTTATCTCATTTATCTTTTAGGCATCAATTCATTCTTATCTTCCCTCCAAAAGTCAGTATAAGTTTTATTTTTAAAGTTCACGTTCACCTCAGAAAACGGCATACTTCCTCCAACTTTCAATGAGTACCAGTCGTTTAAAAGTGGTGATCCGAAACAAATCTTCATTGTACGATCATGTAAATCGAATAATACAGAATGTAAAGTTCCAAACCATTCTTCATAGTTATGTACAGTCAGTCCATCAGGATATTCTTCTACTAACTTTTTTAAAGACTCTATGCTCACTTGTTCATATCCATTTAAATGCTCATGTAAAACATGATATCTCTTTGTAGATTGTTCTAATTTCCTATTATTTAATTTCTGAATTGATGAACTAACTGCATGGTTTGTTGATACAATAAAAGCTTGGTTGTCACCATCAATCGTTGTTGTGGATTTATGACCGTCAAATATTTCAATATGTGCTGCGTTTAAAGGATCAGCTACTATTAAATTAATATTACTAGCAATTGGTATTTCTTCTATTAGTGATTTAGCTTCCTGCACATTTTTACATTTCTCCAACAACAATCGAATTACCGCAAAACACTGTAAACCATTTACCATTGGCTTTCTTAAACCTGCAATGTTTCCTACTGGTTGACCACATGCTGAAAATGTAACAGATAATCCATGTTCGTTAACCCCTTCTGTTCGACCAAAATATTGAGTAGAAAAGCCACTATGTGCATACGCACCTTCAACATGCGTCGAGCAAAAACGCATATCATCTATTACTGGTGACAAATCATAATTTCTTAATACATAAGTGTGAGTTAAATCTGTCTTTTTAGGTAATACTGCACAATGACTACAACCTGCTTTCAATAGTGTTTGATAGTAATACATCATATTTTTTGAAGGAATTTTTAACACTTCACAAAAACCTTCAATTTCTTCATTAATTCCAGAACAATATTGATTTAATATATTTCTAGATTCTGTCCAATGGTTATGCGATATTAAGTTTTCTTGTTCTATAAATTGCGGAATAAGATAAGAATGTTGTTTCACAAATTCACCTTGTTGCTTACCAATTTCATAATGACTTCCTTTGAGCGATGAAAAATACCCCTTTACTTGATACATCAAATTCCCCCTCTTATTAAACATATCCATATCGTACCAAATGAATCCCATTCATTCTTGATGTTTTTTACTACCTTACCTTAACTCCATGCCACTTTAAAACCTCCACTAATAATTATTTACTAAATAATTATTTTTTTGTTAATATTGCTACAGAAGCTTTACTTCAAAATAAAATAGTTTAATATCAAATGAGCAAAATACTATATTGAACTTACTCTTAAGCAATCATCTAATTTTTGAGATTAAGAAACTTATTTATCAAAGCAACAGGAGAATTATGTATGAGCAATTGCAAACCAATTGATGAATTAACTATTGAAGACCTAAAACAAAACCCCATTTGGGAATGGGCAATAGATGAAGAGGAAAACGAAGAACATGACGAAACATGGGTAAAACCAGCAGCAACTACTAATTTTACAGAGGAGCTAAACGGTTCAATCGTACTAGGCGAACTATTCTTACATAATGGTGAAAAATTCCCTATGATGTGTGAAATTGACATTGAAAATAACGAGGCAGTAATTCGTTCTGTTGTTTATTATAACAAAGCAGAAAATGAGTATATTGCTATAGAAGATATTGTGAAAACGGTCGAAATGCCGTTATCGATTATTATTAACCTAACAATTCATGCAGAATCCAAAACCTTACGCTTCACTGCACATAAAGTAGATATTTATAAAAATTCAATAACGACTAATTTAAATTAAAGTTGGGCGAAATAAAGAAAACAATTATTAAATAAAGTGAAGCTTTAATCAGTGGGGGTCTTACTGCCCAGCAAATAGCGGGATAAAAACCGGAAAATGATTATCGATTCCCCGGTTTTTCAAACTAGATTAAAGTATTCCCTTTTCTACTAAAGTCTCTGCGATTTGAACTGAATTCCAAGCCGCACCTTTTAATAGGTTATCAGAAACAATCCAGAGGTGGAATCCGTTTGGCATATCAGGATCTTTACGTATTCTTCCGACAAATGTATCTATTTTCCCTTCTGCATATAATGGCATTGGATACAGCTGTTTACTAGGGTTATCCTGCAAAATAACACCTGGTGCATCCATTAATACTTCCTTAATTTCCGTAACGGTTGCTTCTTTTTCCAGTTCTATATAAACCGATTCTGAATGCCCTGATACAACTGGAACACGTACACAAGTAGCTGCCATTTTCAGGTTTTCATCTTCTAATATTTTCTTCGTTTCTTGAATCATTTTTACTTCTTCAAAAGTAAAATCATTGTCTGTAAATATATCTACTTGAGGCAGTATATTAAACGCTATTGGGTAATGTTTTTTATCTTTTTTCGCCGGTAATATATTACTTTTCACTTCTTCACCAGCAAGCATAGACTTAGCCTGCTCTTGTAATTCATGAATCGCATGAATGCCAGAACCCGATACGGCTTGATATGTTGAAACGATGATTCTTTCTAAACCGAATGATTTTCGAATCGGCTGAAGTGATGTTACCATCTGTAATGCTGAACAATTTGGAACTGCAATGATACCTTTATGCTGCTTTAAAGTATGCGCATTCACTTCCGGAACAACGAGCGGTACACCTTGTGCCATTCGGTACTCACTTGTGTTATCAATTACAATCGCACCACTAGAAACTGCATGAGTTACAAATTGTCTAGATACTTCTCCCCCAGCGCTAAAAAAGGCAATATCTACACCTTCAAAGCTAGTTGTTTTTGCCTCTTTTATAATTATCTCTCGTCCTTTGAATCTTACTTTCTTACCAGCGGATCGTTTTGACGAAAGCAATGTAACTTCAACTATATTAAACTTCATTTCATTCTCTAACAGTTCAATAATTTTTTGCCCTACCGCACCTGTAGCCCCAACAACAGCTACATGATAGCCCTTTTTTTTCATCTTTTCTCCTCCAATATCACCTGAATGAATATTTCTACAATTTCATTTTATACAGAATTTAATCATTTGGAAAATTAAAATACATGATATAATCATTCACAAATCATGATAATAAAAGAGGGATCACTTATGGAAATGAGACATGTTAAAACATTTTGCGCCATTGTGAAGTATGGTAATTTTTCTAAGGCTGCGCATGCGCTAGGTTATGCGCAATCTACTGTTACAGCACATATGAAAGCTTTAGAGAACGATTTACATATTCCTCTTTTCGATCGGTTAGGGAAAAAAGTGCTACTTACAAAAGCAGGTCATCAATTTCATCCTTATGCATTAGAATTACTTTCAATATATGAAAAAGCGCGAGAAATCCCCCAAAATACAGATTATTTAGAAGGTACATTAAGTATTACATCTAATGAATCATTAGCGGTATACCGATTACCACAATTATTACGTACTTACAAACAGAAAAATCCAAAAGTAAATATCGTACTTGAAACAAACACAAATGAACAAGCATTACAAAAATTACGTGAAGGAGAAACAGACGTTGTCTTCATAATTGGAGAAAGTATAGAACATAATGATTTTATTACGCGTACTTTTAGTAATGAAACATTTGGATGGATTTTACCAGCTTATTCCTCTGCACATACAAATCCATTCCAGTTATTACAGGACACCCAGTTCATTTTTACAGAACAAAGCTGCGGCTATAGGCCAATGGTAGATCGTTTTTTACGTCAAAGTGGAAATATTCCAGCTAAAACATTTGAAACTTCCAATGTTGAAGTCATTAAACAATCCGTTATGTGTGAGTTAGGCATTTCAATTCTTCCTTATATCGTTGTACAAGAAAGTTGCCAAAAAGGACAACTATGTTTTCAACCTATCGAAACTCCAACAGTTATTCAAAGTTATGTAATCTATCATAAATCTAGATGGATTTCCCCGGTATTACAATCGTTCCTTTCCTTACTTGAACGAGACTAAAATATTAAGACGTACATAGAAAAAGAGTAATTGCCTAATAAGCAATTACTCTCTTTCATTAATTAGTATACTATTTATTAGTCTGTCCCCCACCTGCAATTAATTTACTACCTGAATATGTACCTTTGTTCATAAACACTTGATTAATTAATTCTTTTTGCTCAGCTACCGACATTACTCCTTTTCCTTCTCCTAAATTCCCACTTTGTAATTTCCAAATCTTATTATGATCCCCATCAACCTTTTCATATTTTCCTTGTTTCCATCGTTCTAAAATTTCTACATATGTACTTCCCTGTACAAGATCATTACTCTTTACAATATCAATTAAGCTTTCAATCCGCTCTTGTGTAATAAAAATATAGCCCCACTTTTGATCAGCTTTCGCTTTTTGATGTGCCATTTCATGTAATGCTGTCTGTATGTTCTCATCTGTCCATTTAAAATTTTTATTAAAACCACTATTCGGCAATGAATAATTTCCATTTTCTAAAAGCTTTGCATCTTCTGCTTTTACGTTACTATCAGCTAATACTTCTACTGCTGGAGCAGCTGGTGATGCCTTTTTCGCAGCTGGTTTACTATTATTTAAATAATGCAGCATACCATATGTTAAACCTACTCCAATTACCGCCATACCAGCTATAACACCTATTATTTTCAAAAATGTTTTCATCTCGCTTGTTTCCTCCCAAATTTCTCTGTTCTGACTACCTAATTATTTCTTATATAAAAACTGTTACTTCATTCCAAATATCGCATCCCATCCCCTATCATATTATTTATATATACTTCCTCATATTGTATTTCTTTTCCTTTTAAATTAAAAGATTATTCTGTTAAATATTGAAAATATTCTACAAATTTTTCCTTTATATTTATAAAGAAACAAAAAAACAACGATTGCGTTCTACAACACTCGTTGTTTTTACTTTATGCACGATTTTCTTTTAACCACTTCGTAATAGCATCTAACCTCGAAACATCAAAACGTCCTTCTTCACACACGTTCAAATTTTTTGAGTTTCTCACTATTTCTAATTCATTATTTCTTACACTTTTTGCCTCAATTAATTTACAATACCCATCTGTAACAGTATTTAAATTTTCATAATAACGCTGAAACGATTTTGATATATGTAAATGTTTTTCAAAGTTTCTCCTTCTTTTCGTTTCATCAGATACTTTCCGTTTTCTAAGTTCTTCATCGTTCGTATATAAATAAAAATATTGATCTGGAAAACCAATTTCCCTATTTATCATCTTTTCTTTATAAAAATTTTCTATTAAAGATAATGGCTGATTAAATATATCAAAATGAAAACACCAATTATAACTAAGTGGCTGATATATATCGCCATCGAGTATTACTAATTCATATTGCTCTGACTTCTGAACAGCTATATTCCAGCGCTCAACTTGTTTTTCAAAATACCATGTTCTATGTTCATTTTTTGGCCTTTCAAATAAAGAATTCACTTCAGGTATTATATAAGCACCATAATTCTTTTCTAATTCACGGCACGTGGTACTTTTACCAACAGCGCTTGCTCCCTCAAATGCTATTATCCCCATAATTTCTCCCTCTTTCATTAACTAAAATTTCGTTGTTTCACTTTTCTTCCCCATAACTTTCTCCATAAAACAATTGAAGCAATAGTGAGCATGATTGTTGTAATGATACTACCTTCAATTCCGAACGTGCCTCCATGCAATGTTTCTGGTCCATTTGTTATAGACTTAAAAATTGGAGTAGAATATACAGTTGTGCCACTAACTGCAAAACCATATACATTATATTGAGCCCAGTTCCAAATTGAGTGCCATGCACATATTCCCCACAGACCGTCTTCTTTCAATACATATAAAGCTGCGAAAACACCCACTAATATTATATTCGATATAGATAATATTGTAATTCCTGGATTAAGCAGATGAAGAAATCCAAATAAAAATGAAGTTACAATTATTCCAACCCATATACGACTTCTAACAGAAAGAACCGGGAATAACCAACCTCGTACAATAATTTCTTCCGTTGCCCCTTGTATTAAAAATGCAACTAGAGATCCTACTATTCCTACTATCACTGTTGAGGTAATATGTTGTACTTGCAATTTCACACTCCCCATTAATAATAGTAGAATAACTGGCGTTGAAATAAATAAAAACCCTATTAACGCACCTTTTAAATACTTTCTCATCCATTTCTCTTTCCAAAAGCCAATGGATGAAAAAGGTCTTTTTTCTACAAAACGAACCCATATAAATAAAATAAATATAGCTCCGCCAAACGTTAACACCATTCTAACATTGTCATAAATACCTTTCATGAATATCGTTTCAGCTTTCGGTAAAAATAACATAAATAACATAAAAAGTTCGCCTAAAGTCAAAAATATAATGGCTAATATTACAACAAAGACTGGATGGACCTTTTTTCTCCCTGCTTTTGCTGCTTCAATTATTAAAAATGAATTATTTTTCACTTTCTTTTCTCCTTTTATAATATTTAACTACCAACAGTAAACATCCATATTTTACTATAAAAAATACATTATTAATATTTACTCTAAGTTTTTCTTACATGATTTTGCATAAATCCAAATTAGGAATAATATATAAATAAAAGAGGTGCCTTTGTGCCTTTACTATTATCACCCAGATTACTCAGTGGTATTACCAGCACTTGCTATTTCCCACCATTTGTTGTAAGATAGTAATTAAGGTCAATTTAACACTATATTTTCTTTGCATATTATCAAGTATCAATCAGGGACAGTTTGTACTCCTTATGGGTTTTTGATAATATGTGAAATTTTATTTTCATTCAAATAAGGCCGATCATATTGTAATTTTTCTACTTTTAGGAGGCATTACCATGACATTAACAGGTAAAGTAAAATGGTTTAACAGCGAAAAAGGTTTCGGTTTCATCGAAGTTGCAGACGGTAACGATGTATTCGTTCACTTCTCAGCTATCACTGGCGACGGCTTCAAGTCTCTTGACGAAGGTCAAGAAGTTAGCTTTGAAGTTGAAGAAGGTAACCGCGGACCTCAAGCTAAAAACGTTGTAAAGCTATAATTCAAACAATAAAAAGGTTGTTACCAGCAAGGTTAACAACCTTTTTAATATATAACTAAAATTTTTTACATAAAAGGAGTGGTTACATGTATCGCAATCGAAAGAACGATGTAGCAGAAGTACCACCAGAACAAACCCCTGTTTGGGAATGTGAATCAGAGGATTGTTTAGGATGGATGAGAAAGAACTTTTCATTTGAAGAAGAGCCTAAATGCCCTTTATGTAAAAGTAGCATGAAAAGCGGAGAACGTTTATTACCTAAATTAGGTTAATTTATAATAAAAAAAACCTCTTTTAATTAAGAGGTTTTTTTATTATAAATTTATGTCCTCAATATCAGTTCGTACTATAGAATACAATAATGCATCGTGTTGCTTATTTCCTTGATGAATATATCCGCGCAATAGACCTTCCTTTTGGAAGCCAATTTTAGATAACATTCTACAAGAAGTAACATTTTCAGGATATGTAATAGCTCCAATTCTAAACAAACCTAAATCTTTAAATCCATAATCAATAATTTCTCGAGCTGCTTCTGAAGCATAACCATTTCCCCAATAATGAGGATGCAGATCATATCCAATCTCAGATCGTTTGCTCCATAATTGTAAATTGTTTAGTCCAATTGTTCCTATTAAAACATTCGTTTCTTTTAACACAATTCCCCATCGTATTGCCTTTTTCTCAAAGTAATTTTTTGAAAAAGATTCGATCATACGTGAAGCTTGTCCAAACTCCGTAAAAGAATTCATACCGTAATAACACGTCACTTCATCCAATGAAAAGATTTCATATATTTTTTGACAATAAGATTGTTCTATTTCAACTAAACGTAAGCGTTCGGTTTCTAATATAGGAAATGCCATAGGATCACTCCTTTCTCTCTACTCGTTCATTATATCAGAAAAAATATGTATAATTAGTAAAGTCCTTATTGTTCCATAAATCAAACATTTCTAATGGCGCATTCCCTCTTTATTCTATATACACGAATTGGATACCTTCTGATTGCCAATCAAACATGACGCTATAATTTCCATAAATCTAATTTTAAATTATCAAGAACTGTAAAGAAATTGTTTCTTCATTTTCTCCTTCTAAACAACCACCCTACCCCATATATTTATGGTAAAATATAGTTAATGTATTTTTTTATTGTGGAGGTGTAAATTTCCTATGTATATATTCATCGGCTTATCCCTCTTACTCATATTACTTATTTTTTTATTCGCAAAAAAATTCACACCAAACTCATTCATGATGACTAGCTTTAAAGGCAATAGCTTTAGGACATTTTCAATCGGTATTTTAATCGCTGCCATACTCTCACTTTCATATGGAACTTATCATGCAGTAACATATCAACCTAGTTATTTAGATATTAAATTAAAAAATCAAAATTATACTGTTTTCGGTAATGTAGGCGAATTCGGTTATTTCTCCGAAGAATTATTAAAAAAAGATACAGAAGTACAACTATATTTCGTCTCTTGGAAAACAATACAGTTAAAAAATCCGGTAATACTTATAGAATATCCTTCAGGAAAACAAGAAACATGGAAGCCAAATATCGTATCAATACCGGTAAATAAATTACAAGAAAAACATGATATAAAAGATATTTATCAACTATCACCGTATTCATTTAAAGAGTCTGGAGAAATAACATTAACAATAAAAGAAAACAATGTAAAAAACAATACAATTTCGATTCAAATAAAATAAATAAAAACTGTTCCTCCATTTTGCTGAAGGGACAGTTTTTATTTATTCTACAGTATTATTTATTTAATGTAGCCATTATTTCATTGGCTATATTCTTTCCATTTCCAATACACGCACCAATTCCGACACCGTAATATGAGGCACCAGCTAAATATACATTTGGATAAAGATTCGTCATTTTTTCTTGCAATGTTTGAACCGCTTGATTATGTTCTAAATGATATTTCGGCATTAAATCTTTCCAATTTGTAACTTTGACTACTTCTGGTTCACCTTTAATTCCGAGACTTTTTTCAATATCATATAAAGCAACTCGTACTAATTCTTCTTCACTATAATTTTTGATTGTTTCATATACCGGATTGGTGCTCTTATAAAACATTCTTACTAATAATTTTTGTTTACCCGATGTATGTTTCCACTTTCGACTTGTCCATGTGCAAGCATCACAATGTAAATCACTGTTTTCCGTTACAATAAACCCTGTGCCGTCAGCTGGTAGTTGTTCATCTAGTATGTCAAATCCTAAGTAAATACTTATAAGAGATGAGTTTTTAAATGTATTAAACTGCTCATTTAACTCATTAGACTGTAATAAAGTTTGTGCTATATCATGTGGAGCTGCTAAAACAACATAATCAGCTTGTATTGTTTCATGATTTACAAAAGAAATCTCATATCGATCTTCTTGTTTACTTACAGCCGTCGTTATAGCACCTTTTTTTACGACAGTTTCAGTCAGCACTTCTTCTAAGCGATTAATTATCGTAGATAGTCCACCTTTAAATGATACGAATTTTTTATTTCCTGCTGATTGAAATTGTTTTTTATTCTCTTCAAAACCTTTAATAATACTTCCATACTTATTTTTATAATCCAGTAAATATGGTAATGTAGATGCCATTGTAAGCTCATTCAATTTACCAGAATATACGCCTGAAAGCACAGGAGCAATTTGTCTTTCCACTAACTCTTTCCCTAAGAAACTTTCTAAAAATAGAGCAAGTGATGTGTCTTTCGTAAACTCTTTATTTTTCGTTATGAAATCTTTTAAAGCTACGATTTTCCCTTTCGTTGAGACTAGCGTACTGCTAAACAGCGACCGGGCGCTCATAGGTATCCCAAATATAGTATCAGAAGGAATCGGATGTAACATGTTTTCAGAATATATGTAAGAAATACCCGTTTCATTATATACCATTTCATCTTCTAAATTTAAATCTTTTACAAGTGGCATAACATATTCATTACGAGCAACGATTGAATCCGCTCCTGACTCCATAATGAAATCCTTTTCTTCCACACTATGGATTTTACCACCTAAATACTCTTCTTTCTCAATAAGAATTAAATTTAAATCGATATTATAATCCTTTTTTAATTTTTCTAAATAAAACATAGTAGAAAGTCCCGTTATACCTCCACCGATAACAACAACTGTTTTCATATGTGCTGCGCTCCTAACCGATACAATTAATAATTCCTTTTTATTATAACCAAAAGTCCTTATATTCGACTAGCAAGTTGCGCATTCTGTAAGAAATTAGACAATATATTTGAATATATTTTCAAATTACCTAATAAAAAAGAACTATAACATTTACAAACCCCGTCATAGTTCTCTTTATTTTAAAAACATAAAGTAATTGATTAATTTGTCTAGTTCTTGACTCAATGCCAATACTTTTTCATGTTGAATTCCATAATCCGATACTAAATATAAAAGTTCTTCTTTTTTTATTTCAATTACTTTTTCCAATTTCGCTAGTTCCATGTCGTTTTACATCTCTCCAAAAATAAAATGTATGTATTTCAGTATAGCCTACTTACATAATTAGTAAAAGTAAAATACGCATGTAAAATCTTACATATTTGAAAAAATAATATACTACTAACAAAAAAAGAAACTAGATTAAGCTTCTTTTTTCAGATTATTAAAGTTCATTAAGAATGAATAACATACCGGAATTTTTCTAATGTTATATCTTTATAATTTGGAGCTCTCTTTATATGATTAAAATAACTAGCAATTGCAGCTGCTCCAAAATGCGCATGCCAAATATCATTTGTTTCTTTTTTGCATTGAGAAATAATTGAAAGGCCGCCTTTTAAAATACTTTTGTTTTCCATTTTCTTTCTCCCCTAATTAAAATCACTATATTTTCATCCTAAAGATGGTGTCAGGACAAATAAAATGTGATTCGATTCATCACTTTTATTCAAAAATCGATGCTTCACATTTGGTGGAATACGTACAACATCGCCTTCTTCTAAAAAATATTCTTTTCCCTCCAATTCTACGTATACTTCCCCTTTCATAATAACAGCAATCTCTTCCTTATCTTCATGGGAATAATGGCTTTCTGTTGTGTTTGCTTGTTTATTTAAATCCATCATTAGCATTTCAATACGTGCTTTCATAAAATCAGGTGTTAATACATCATATACAATGTGATCATTGTTTTCCCGATATACTTTTTTTCGATCTTTTTTCTTGGAAATGAGCGAATCTGTATCAATATCGTTAATAAAAAGTGTAAACAGCGGTACATTTAATGCTTTTGCAATTAACTCCAAAACATTTAAAGAAGGATTAGCATGTCCTCTTTCAATTTGGCTAATTAGTGATGTACTAATCCCTGCATACTCAGCGAATTCACGAATTGTCATATTATTTTTCTTACGATAACTTAATACCGTTTGTCCAAGCCTATCATGTATCATAGTAAAACTTCCTTTCGTCCATCATAATGCATATTTCATTGTCTTTGTGCTGACATACTAAACAAAGGCAAATAATCCTTTCCTATTATCTCCGGGACTTATATACTTACCTTTGTATATTATATCGCACTAAGTTTATTATAATAAACAATCTATCGGAGGGACAAACTTTGAAATCACCTATTCTTTCATATTTCATCTTATTTTTTGGTGTATTCGCCTTATCAACTTCAGCAATTTTTGTAAAATTGGCAGCTGCTCCTGCGACAATCATTGCTTTTTACCGATTATTCTTTGCC
The DNA here is from genome assembly GCF_056033865.1 of Bacillus sp. FAU20. NCBI lineage: Bacteria > Bacillati > Bacillota > Bacilli > Caryophanales > Bacillaceae > Bacillus > Bacillus sp. FAU20. The sequence continues at coordinate 511,248 of NZ_JBVYHY010000026.1, read as the reverse complement.
ACACTGATCCTGTTACCGTTATTACTATTTAATAAAAATAGTCGAAATGAGCTAAAAACTTTAACGAAAAAACAATGGACATTCGGATTCATATCTGGGCTATTTTTAGCTGCACATTATGTACTATGGTTTGAATCATTACAATATACTTCTGTAGCAAGCTCTACAGTTATCGTAACGTTACAACCTTTGTTCTCAATAATTGGTGGTTATTTTTTATTTAAGGAGAGATTTACGAAAGGAGCGGTTATTGGTTGCCTCATCGCCATTTCAGGTAGTATCATCATTGGCTGGCAAGATTTCCAAATTAGTGGAGAAGCTTTATATGGAGATATTTTAGCATTTATCGCTGCTGGTATCATTACTGCTTATTTTTTCATTAGCCAACACGTCCGTAAAGATTTGTCACTTATACCCTATTCGGTAATTAGTTATGGAAGTAGTGCTGGCTTTCTTGGCATATTTGCTTTCACGCAACAAGAATCTTTCATCCATTACTCTACACAAACTTGGTTGTGCTTTATTGGATTAGCTTTCATTGCTACAATTTTAGGACAAACCATTTTTAATTGGTTATTAAAATGGATGAGTGCTACTGTAATTTCAATGAGTATTTTAGGTGAAACAATTGGCACTTGTATGCTAGCGTACTTTATATTACATGAGACCATTTCTTTACAACAAGGACTAGGAATTGCCGTTATTTTTATTGGTTTAGCATTATTTTTATTACAGCCAAATTCTAATGAAAAAGCATGACAGTATACTGTCATGCTTTTAACTATCAATTATGTACAATTAAACCATTCGGTCTAAAACGACTCATCATAATTTCATTAATAAACTTTCCGTGAGCTTTCAAATTCCCTATCTTTACCCCCTCTTCTACAAATCCAAATTTTTCATATAAAGCTTTTGCTTTTGGATTCGTTTCTAACACACCTAGTTCTACTCTCTCTAACATTAACCAATTATCAGCCAGATCAAGCATCTTCATAAGAAGTGCTTTCCCAATTCCTTTATTATGATATTCACTGTCTACCCCAATGAATAAATCGCCTGAATGAGATCTTCGGCCTGGACTTTGTGTTAAACTTACAAATCCAACAACTTCTCCATCATATTCTGCAACAAATTCAAATTGATTTGGTGCTAAATTTCGAATTCTATTTTCCATAGCTTCTACACGCATGCTAGGTAAGAAAACCATATACGGTAAAACGTCATCTTGTATACATATACAATGAATTGCTCTAGCATCTTGTATTTCTACTGCTCTAACGTTAACCCCCATCTTTCTCTCCTCCATATAAATAACAATATATTTGTGTGTATTCTAGAAATGTTCATGAATGACCTTCTCGTCCGTATTTCTTTATGTCATTTTTACATAATTATTCCGATATAATATTTAATTTCCAAAAAGATTAACAACATATCTATATGATTAACTTTTCACCTTGCTATATAAATTAAGCAAATTTTCAATTTGAATACCATTTATTTCCATACCGACTATATCACAATTTTCTATTTCAATATTTTTCAGATTACTGTTACTTATGGTGCTACCTTCCAAGTCACATTTATCGAATACAATAGGTTCCTTCTCATCTCCGAGACTTGTATTTTTGAATTGTACTCCACCTAAAGTCACCAAATTAAATTTACTGCCAGAAAGATTTAAATCTGCATATGATGAACTTCTAAAATTTATATTTCTAAACTTTGATTGACTTACATTGCAATTACTCATATTCGTATTCATTATATTGTTACCAACAAATGAACTGTTTTTTAAATTCACTTGATAATACCCTGTATTTGCTAAATTACAGTTTTCGTATTGACTATTTTTCATATCTTTATTTGTAACTACACTCTCTTTGTTTGAGCTTGTTTTTATTCTTTTCACGTAACAATACTCATCTTCCGATTCAAAAATCATTTGGTAGCCCATCTTTTTATAAAAGTGATGATTATTAATTTGTCTACTAGATGTTTCGAGATCCCAAATCTTTATGTTTGGATATTCCTTTTCTATTAATTTCATAACATGTGATCCAATTCCTTTTCCTTGATAAACAGGAGCTACAAAAATACGATCAATTCGACCGTACGACTTACCAGAAATCGTAACTATTATCCCTCCAATTATTTCTTTATCCATTACAACTTTGAAAGAATCCAATTCTTCAATGGAATATTCCATCATTTCAACTGAAGAATACCCTGGCGGTTGAATGTTATAATCAATGACATCATCTTGGCCGTATAGCCATTGTTTTGCTTCTGCATCAAATGTTCTTTTCATTATTTCTGTTAATTTCTCAGCATCTAAAATTGTAGCTTTTTCTATAGATATTCTCGTCATTTTCGTTTTCCCCTTCATTATTACAAACCAACCATTTTTGTGAATGGCATAATTATCAATTCACTTTTGTTTTTAATGCTTTTCCCATTATTACATATGGAACATCATTTGTACTTGGATGAAATGGCTCCAATACATTTATCCAATCTAATCTTTCATATAACGAACGTGCTTTTTCATTGTTTATTTGTGTTGTTAAAACACTCGTTCTATTTGGAATCCCTTCTAGTAATTCATTATGTAATTTCGTTCCAAGACCTTCATTTTGATATTGTGGGTGGACTGCTAACTCTACAAATTCAAAACAATCTTGTAACCATTCGTCTACTTGCTCTAGATGTAACGCTTCTCTCATTAATTGATTATAGTACTGTCCCTCCATTGAGCGATAACCATAAGTAAAGCCAACTACTTCATTTTCATCATTTATTGCTACTATACCTTTAAAACCTGTATATTCTATATGCCTATTCATTCGCTCGATCATTTCATTGAAATTTATTTTCTCAAATACTTTACAATACAATTTTGCCATATCCCCAATTAAGATTTCATCTTTTTTAATGCTTACGAATTTCACTTTATCCCCCCCTGTTAAACATTTATATACTTAAAATTTTAAAAACAAAGAAAATTAATACTAATCACTCTCTTTACTATTAAACTACAAATCACCCTATATTTTCCACAATTACTTAGTATTAATGAATAAAAGAAGAGACCATGTAATACCAACATGGTCTCTTCTTTTATTCATTTTCAATTTTATCCCGCTATTTGCTGGGCAGTAAGACCCCCACCTCAAAATTCAGCGAAAGCAAAGAAGTTAGGTGGGGGTCGGGCTAATAATCAGTGGGGGCTGAACAAAACCCCCACTGATTAAAGTTTCACTTTATATAATTAAAAATTAAATATTATTTAAGCCACTCGTTGCAAGTATTACTTAACTGCTGTAAATCTTCTATAAATTGACTCGCATCATATCCATCACAAACCGAATGATGTACTTGCAATGAAACTGGTAGCATAACCTTGTTTCCTTCATTAAAATATTTCCCACAAGTTATAATTGGCAATAGAAAATTTTCATCATTATTAATATTAAGATTAAATCCAGTAAAACTAGTCCAAGGTATACTAGAAATCGGAAATACATTAGGTGGAATATTTTCTTTCGTGAAAAAACCATGAACACTAGCATAGCATCTCATATCGTCTTCATAATTCTTATAGAAAGTGCGGAAATCACTTGAATAATCCGTCCATATACTTGAAAAAGACTTATCATCTTTATGAAAGATTGTATAACTCGGTATCATTTCCTCCCAATAGCCTAAAACTCCTTCATCGTTAAAACATGTTCGAAATTTTTTATGATTATTTACTACTCTAGAAATTAAATATATAAAAACGGGATAAAATTTTATTCCCTTTTGATATAATTCCTCTAATAACATCGTGATATCAACATTAACAGTCATACTAAATGTACATTTCAACTTTAAATAATGCTCAAAATACTGCTCTCTATTCCAATCTTCTCTATCAATTACATGAAACTTCATTCTAATAGCCTCCTAAAATTTTCTTTTTATTTTAGAAGGCTATTTCCCTTGCTTTCACCATAATTGTTCACTCCTAACAGTTTACATTTCACCCTAATTATTTATTTAATTATATAACATATGTAAGAATCAATTCACATATTTCTTGAAATCCATCCACATACTATAGATAAATCAAATGAAATTTGGAGGATACATACATGAATAACAAAAATATGAATAAAAAAGAAAATATTACTGAAAATACTACATCTATTCAAAATAATAATACTGCAAACCTTACTATTGAAGAACAAGCAATGAACGGCTTATACGGAATGCCCGAAACAACAATTGAAGATGCTGATCACGCTGCAGCTGATGATTTGACTTCAAAAAATTAATTAACTACATTGAAAAAGCCAAGGAAAATACCCTTGGCTTTTTTAACTATGCATCCACCTTTTGTATTTCTTCACTCTTTCTTGAAAGTTTACCTGGCCAAAAAGCAAATCGGCCTAACACAACTGTAATTGCGGGTACAAGTAACGGTCTTACAATAAACGTATCTAGTAATACGCCAATTGCAGTTACAATACCAAATTGAACTAATACTTGAATTGGAAGTGTACCTAACACTGCAAAAGTTCCTGCTAAAATTAAACCTGCCGATGTAATAACACTACCTGTTTGTATTACACCATTTTTTACTGCATCCAAGTGATTTTGTGTCTTTCTGTTTTTCCATATTTCTGAAACCATAAAGATATTATAATCTTCACCTAAAGCAACTAAAAATACGAATGCGTACAACGGTATCGCACCTTGAATGGCCGGCGCTCCCATACCGTAATGAAGTAATATCCATCCTGCTCCTAACGCTGAGAAGAATGATAAGACAACAGTTACAATTAAATAAATCATCGCAACAACCGATCGTAAGTAGACAAGTAATAATAAAGCGATAATGCTAATCATTACTGGAATAATTACTGATTCATCACGTTCAGTAATTTGCTTTGTATCATATAATGAAGCTGTTTCTCCACCAATCCACAATTGCTCTTCAGCATTACTAATCCCAGCATCTTTTAATACTTTTTCTACATTACTTTTCAATTTAGGAATTTGATCTAACGCTTCAATTGAGTATGGATTTTCCGCTAAAGAAACTTCATACATTTGTATTTGCTTATTTTCTTTTCCCTCTTTTGGCTCTTTCACTGTATTTATGAAAGAAAATTTCTCTAGTTCTTGTTTAATAGGAAGCTCTTTTCCTTTCGTATCAACAACAACTTTTACTGGTGCTAGTTCACCAGCTGAGAAATGATCACTAATTAACGTAAACCCTTCACGAGAAGGCATATCCTTTGGAAACGATTCTAATAAGTCATATGTGTATTGAATACGTGGTACGAACGAAGCCAATCCACCTAATACAAACACAGTTAGCATAATTATTGTCCACGGTCTTCGTACTACTACATCTCCAAGTTTTTTACTAAAGGAGCCTTTTGATTTTTCAACTTTTACAGCCCTCTTTTTCTTTCTTGCAAACTCCTCATTCATTGAAGTTGTTCTCGGTATAAACGGGAAAAATGCAATCCTACCGAAAATTAATAATAGTGCTGGTAAAATCGTTAAAGCCGCGATTCCCATTATAAATACAGCAACACTAAATGGTACTGCAAATCGATGAAAGGCACCATAATGAGCAAGTAATAATGTTCCCAAACCAAGTACAACAGTTAACGCACTCATTATAATTGCACCGCCAGAAGCTTTAATCGCAAGTTGTAATGCTTTATATTTACTTTCTTCTTCTAACAAGTACTCTCTATATCTCGAAATTAAAAATAGACAATAGTCCGTTCCAGCGCCAAACAATAATACTGTCATAATTGATATTGCTTGGGCATCTACTTTAATCCATCCGTGATCAGCTAAAAAACCGAGTGTAGGACTAATAATACCGTATGCAAAGCCAACAACAAGTATAGGTAAAATCGCTAAAATTGGTGAACGATACAGTAAAATTAACAAAACTAACACTAGTAGTACTGTAGCCACTAGCAATTTCACATCTGCTTGACTAAATAAACTAACTGCATCCGTTTGAATACCTACAGGTCCAGATAATCGAACATGTAAACCAGATTCACTTATTTTTTGTTTAAATGGATCTTCATCCACCTTACTATTCACTATTTCTCTAAACTCTTCAAGATTTCCTTTTAATATATCCGTACCAGCAGATTTATTAAAGAATACCGGTGTAACAAACGATGTACCATCTTTTGATGCACTTTTTGATAATACTTGCTCTGGGATTGTATCAAATGGTGGTAACGTTGATTGTTCTTTTAAAGGACTAACTTTTAACTCTTTATAAACGTCTTGTATGAGTTTATAATCCTGTGACTGTAATCCACCATCTCTATACCATACTACTAACAACGGATTCCCTGCATTATTCGGAAACTCTTTTTTCATAAGCGCTTCCGCTTGCTGTGACATAGCTGTTTCAGGTAAATTTTTTGGATTCGGTTCTTTCGTACTGTTTACTTGTGGTAACGTAAATGAAAGTAATAATGTAATAAGAACCCACACCGATAAAGTGATCCATTGCGTATTTTTTCCTGCTACAAGCCTCCCTAACATATGTAACGGGTGCTTTTTCATAAAAACCCACCTTCCTTTTTTCCTTCATTATTAATTATATATACTGGTAGGTTAATTAATCAAGAATGATTGAAAATTATGTTATAATTATCTCAAGAATAAATGTCAGGAGCGAATGGATTTGGAACAAAAACAACGTCCTCTCGGAAGGCCACGTCAAAATAAAAATACAAAATCTACAAAAGAAACCATTTTAGAAGTGGCAACTCGCTTATTTCTTACACAAAATTATCAAGTCGTTTCTATGGATGAAGTCGCAAAAGTTTGTGGTGTTACGAAAGCAACCGTCTACTATTACTATTCAACAAAAGCCGATTTATTTACCGCTACTATGACCCAAATGATGATACGTATACGAGAGAATATGTCTCAAATACTCTCTACAAACAAAACTTTAGAAGAAAGATTATTAGACTTCGCCAAAGTTTACTTACACGCAACGATGGATATTGATATGAAAAATTTTATGAAAGATGCTAAACTGTCGTTATCTGAAGAACAATTGAAGGAATTAAAAAATGCTGAAAATAATATGTATGAAGTGCTAGAAAAAGCACTCGATACTGCGATGCACATGGGAGAAATTCCGAAAGGAAACGCTAAATTTGTGGCTCATGCTTTCGTATCTTTATTATCAATTGGGAATTTTAAAGATGAAAATCACAATCCTATTCTGGCAAATATAGATGAATTAGCACAAGAAATCGTTTCTTTTTATTGGAATGGGTTAGGTCATTCATATTAAACTGATTTACTTTAATAAAAGAGCATGTTTAATTTTTTCAAACATGCTCTTTTATAATTTATTTATATACTAATAATCAGATTATACTTCAACGTCACTTAACAAAAAACTCCATTTTAACTTTACAAATTTTGAAGTTGAACATTTATATTCTCCTTACTTAATCCCCCATGGTAACAAACTACAGATTCAATATGTAAATTTAAATACTTCTTCAAAGACTGCTTTGCTTCCTTAATATTTATAGTTGTTGGGGCGTGAATTCCTCCTAACATCCCATTCACACTATACATAGAGTCTCCTGCAATAAGAATTTTGCTTTGTTTCAAATATAAACTAATATGACCCGGAGTATGCCCTGGAGTATGAAGAATTAGTATTCCACCGCAATACGGAAGTTCTTGCCCGTCAATCACAGTATCACTCACTTTTCCTTTTGGGCGGTTCTCTACATTTCCGTCCTTCAATAAAGGTAAATCCCCCTCGATATATGGCTTATCTAGTTCGTGCGCATAAACTTTAATATTACTTCGACAGCGCTGCAACAATTCTGGCAGACTACCTATATGATCAATATCCTGATGCGTCAAAATCACGACTTTTAACTTATCAAATGATACCCCAATCTTTTCCATCTCTACTTGTATATCTTCAATTTGTCCTGGGAAACCCGTATCTATTAATACTGCCATTTCATCATCCCATAAAAGAATTGGATGAATAACAAATTCTTGAAATTCAAGTTGTAACATTTCTATCCCTTTAGCAATCTCCATACAGCCATTCTCCTTTATATTGAAGTTTGAAAATATGTACGAGTAAACTGAAAATATAAAGTGAAACTTTAATCCGTGGGGTTTTACTACCCGACAAATAGCGGGATAAAGCACCTCTATCTTATAATATGTTTTGTCATCCCAATAGAGAATGCTTCAAACCCTATAGATTCATAGTAAGATTGCAATTTTTCTACACACATAAGTTGTGGAATAACCTTATTTTGTTCACAGTGCTGGATTAATCGTTTCACTATTTCTTTTCCGATGCCACTAGACTGATATTTTGGCAATACACCAACTCCACAAATAATGCCTGTTATGACTCCATCTGATATGACACGCCCCATCCCTACTAACCTCTTATCATCAAAAACATAAATTGCATACCAACTTTGCTTACACATTCGTTCTAACTCGTTAACCGTTAATTTAAGAGAATTCCATCCTAAAGATTCGTATAAGGATAATAATCCATTAAAATCTGTAGGATGTTCACTTGTGTAGCGTATACTATTTTCCATGTCAATACTCCCTATTCTCAGGCTTGTTTTTATTTCATAAAATTCCCTTTACACAAATCTGATCGATGTAAAAATAACTAGAACAAACTTCAATAAGAAAGATAGAATTCCTTCTCAATATAAAATAAAAAGAAGTTATCTCACTTAAGATAACTTCTTTTATATAAGACTCTCATTATATTATCAACCAAAAAATATACAACTGCATACGATTAGCACAAACAAAACTAATAAACCATTTGAGAAATAACCCATTGAATACTACCCCTTTATTAAATTATGTAAAAGATTTTATCATAAAATGATTTACAACTTAATAACTGAAAAAGACATTGTATTCATTAGTTATATACGTTTAGTAATATTTTATTTTCGGTTATATTCTCGTCGCCTAAAACCACTACTCAAACACATCGAATTCAATCCACATAACTTCAAAATCAATAAATTTATTTTTAAGTCATAGATGTTAATCTTAATAAAACAAAAGGCAGGAACATATTTGATATGTACAAAATGTTCTTGCTTTTTTATTATGGGGTACCAGTTCATAACCATCTAGCTAAAATTTTCATCACATCACAATTTTCTATGAAAATCCAATGCATTTTTGAAGAAAAATAACCCAAATAAAAAATTACAATAAGCTGCCCATAAGGATAGATTATTTATCTAATTATCGTCATAGGCAGTAAAATAATATCAAAAAAGGAGGGGGAATTAGTTTTTTATTTTCATAAACTTTAATAAATCATCGAAAACTTCTTGTTGATTTTGCCATAGTTCAGGCAAGTTATCTAGGGGAAAAAATTTTAGCTGTAAGCTTTCTTCGTTATCAGTATGTAATGTTCCATGAAAATCTTTACAAATATAAGTTAATTTCACTAAGGCAACTTGATCACCGTTAGATAGCTTTTTTTCGTATTTTTTTCCAGAATACACATTAAAAAATTCAAGTTTTCCTAATTTTAAACCAGTTTCTTCAAACACTTCTCTTCTTGCTGTATCTTCAACTGTCTCGCCAAATTCCATAAACCCGCCAGGATGTCCCCATTTCCCATTATCAGATCGTAATTGCAGAAGTACTTCATTCTTTTCATTCACCACAAAACAACCTGCGACCACCATAATTACTTTTTCATGTCCAACCATATTTCTTAAATAACTTATATAATCCATGTGTTTCAGCTCCAATATAAATAATTTCATAGAAAGTTATTTTGTCCCATTGCAGTACTGATTATCAGAAATGATGTTCCATAAAACACAATCAGGATGATATTCCTATATCATCCTGATTGTACCATTAGCAATTACACTTATAAACAATGAAAATAGGGATGAATACTTATTCATGACTGTTTAACATAACGTATCATTATTGGTAGCAAGGAAAAGGAGGAACACTTACTCTCATAAGAATTCCTCCTTTTTTATTCTAGGGATCTATACATTTTTTATAAATTTCTATTCTGGTTCCATTTTATGGATCTCGTTTGTTATTGAATTATCCGAAAAACTGTATAAAATTTCGTATACTCTTAGCTTGAGGGTTTTCTGAAATACTAGCGATCCTCCCTATCGTTCCAAAAACTCAATAATCGTTTCACATACTTTATCCGTCTCCTCGATATCTGGGAAATGTCCACTATTTTCAAATATAACAAGTTTACCATTTTTCAATTGTCTCGTTATTCTATAACTCATTCCTACACCCGTGTTATAGTCATGCGCTCCAACTATGACACACGTATCAATTTCTAAACCTTTAATACGCTCAATAAGCGGTAAAGATGATTTTGTTCCAAAAATAACTTTGCTCATCTTCCCTGTATTACTTAACTGACTTTCCTCCCAAAGACTCCGATTTAGCTTTGCAAATTCTTCATTTTTAAACAATAATCGATCTACAGCTTTTGTATCAACTATACTCCAAACTTGATTATACCTTTCTTTTAAAGGAATTTCTGACTTACTTATTATCAATATTTCTTCTTTCATTTCCCCTTTCGTTACTTGTAGAAAACCTTCTATCTGCACAGTATACATATCATTTAAATCATCTAACGATGGTGCTTGTAATACCATTTGTTCAACATTTTTCGGATATTTCAAAGCATACTCTAAACAAAGTTGTCCACCAAAAGAATATCCTAACAAATTTATCTTCTCTACATGTAATTGCTTTCTTAATTCCTCTAAATCTTCGACTAGAGTATTGATTGAGTACTCACCGTCATCTTGTGGTGCCTCACTTCTACCACATCCTCTTTGTTCATAATAAACAACAGTCATATTCTCTTCTAACCTCAACCCAAGTGTTCTTTCGAATACATAATGATTGCCACCTGGACCACCATGTGCAATAATGAGAGGAACTGTATTATGAGCTGCCCCTGCAACTTTACACCAATGCAATACCCCATTGATTTTCAAATAGTGTACACCATCTTGCAACATTAACTGATTCATTTATCCTCTCTCCTCATCGCTCACTTATTACTATCTAAATGTATAAGTTCTGACCATTCACACTTTTTCCCTTTATATTCTTTAGACACTATCCTCATTTATATGAATAGCTTTCTTATTCAAAAATAGATTTTTAAAAATTCCTACTCCCACAATTAATAAACCTATACCAACTAATTTATTTACTTGTAATGGAATGCTCTCCATTCCAAATAATCCGAATGTATCAATGCATAACGCAACAACCAATTGAGTAATAAGACTAATTAGCACCGTATATGCTGGACCTAAGCTCTTTATTGCACCCATTATGCAAATAATTAACCCGATGCCAAACAGTCCACTTACATAAAACAAATAATTTGTAGTATACACTTTAATGTTACTACTGTTTTCTGTAATGATATAAAATAGAATAGAACTAATGAGACCTATTCCAAGGACACATGTAGTCGTTAACCACTGTCCTACATTTTCATTTACTTTTGCATTAAAAACAGATTGTAAGCTAATTAATATTCCTGCTAATATGGCTAAACTAAATCCAATCAAAATCTTCCTCTCCCTTTCATTGCTCATATATATTATCTTTAGCGACTTCCTTCATTCTAGAAAAATCCTTAATTACAATAACTCCATTACTCTTTTCAATTAGTTTTTCATTATAAAATCTTTGTAATACCCGAATTACGTGCCTATAACTTACCCCTATAAAATCTGCAATACTCGTTACCGAAGTTGCATCCAAATCCCCTTTATACATATTCCCGTTACTATCTGTTGAAATTGAAAGTAAATAACTAGCTACACGTACTTCTACAGGATACAGTAAATTAAGAGCAGTAAAACGAGTCGATATTTTTAACGTGTTCGCAATGTTTTTAAGCAAGAACTTCATAAATATAGGATCATGTAATAACTTGTTTCTAATAACCGTATTAGAAATAGAGATTGCTACAACATCTGAACAAGCTTCAACGACATTATGTGCTTTGCTATTTTGAATTAATTCAATATCACCAACAATGGCCAATGGATTGATAAAGCGAAGAATTAGTTTCTTCCCTTCAGGTGTAATCGTATAAACTTTTACTTTACCTTTAACAACAAAATATAAACGATCCATTTCGTCATCTATATTGCAAATAAGCTCGCCTTTTTCAAAGTGATTTATTTGAAAATACGCTGTATCTATTTCTGAAAATAACTCGAGCGTTTTATTGTTTTTTAAATAATGCGTAATTAAACTTGATCTATCCCACATATTCATTTCCCCCCTTTCATTCACATATTAAATACAACAATACCTATAATCATTACTATTGTTCCCACAATATGATATCTCTCCATCTGTATCTTTTTTATATGAAACAGTCCTTTCATTTCAATAACTGTTGCCGTTAACAATTGAGCAACCATTAGTGTACCAGCTGTCAATGTAACTCCTAATGAATATATCGCCATAGTTTCTGCACAAATAATGAATCCACCAAATGCACCCGCTGCTAAATATATTTTTTTCACACTCTTTAAATCCGTTATTTTCTCTTCTTTCTTTAACAAAAATACAGTTGTTGCAATAATGAATCCAATTAAATGGGTTATAATACTCGTCGACCATATACCGATATGTGAACTAAGTTTCGCATTAAAGGTTCCTTGAAGTGTTATAAATATCCCCGCAAAAATAGCAAATATAATACCTTTCAAAAAATCATCTCCTCATCTTTTATTTCTGACTTAATTAAAAGCTATAATCCTATAATGGCAAAAGGACAAATGTCACATCACTATGAAAATAACTAGGAATGAACAAAAAACCACACCTCAAAAATGCGAGATGTGGTTTTTATTTGCATATAATGTTTTTCAAATTATAATTACGCTACATTAAAAGATTTCTTTTTCATAACAAACTTTGCAAATAAGAAACGCACAAGCGGTCCCATAATAATTAATTGTAATGGATATGCCATTATGAAATTTTTAATAAAAATTGAAACATAAATTGAAACAAATGAATCTCCTTGTAGTCCACCATGTAAATGCATCATAGTCATACCGAAAAATGACATAAAGAACACCATTCCGATTACCATAGTTGTCGCCATCGCAACGATAATATTTATTTTCTTAGATTTATCAAATGGTAACATAAATACAATTTTTTTCGCACAAGGTCCAACGATACATATTTCAATTAATAGCGCAATAATAAATCCAATCAATAGTTCTAATGCAATCTCTTTAATATAAATTGGTCCTCCTGCTTCATTCATTAGTAAATTGTAAAACGTCATTACGATAACCATCCCAAGGCACATCATCATGCCAAATTGGAGGTTTTCCTTTCTTGTTGTTGGCAAATTTCATCATCCTTTCTCTTTGATTCTTTGTCATTATATCGACATTGGAAACCCCTTCGTAAGTGAACATTTTGTGAACAAACTTAAAACGTTTTCATATATTCTCTTTACTTTCATCTCAAATTCTAACTTTTACTTATAAAGGTTTTATATATTTCGATGTTGAATTACTAAATTTAAACATTACTACTAGGAGGAGAACCATGAATGAACAAGAATTTTTCGTATATCATATCGTAACAAAGAAAAAAATGCATATCGGACAAATCATTCCTGTTAACAAAAATCAACACAATACTCTATATCACTTCTTTTTTGAAAGAGAACAATTAAATGCTAGTGGTGAAGATGGCATACAAATTTTAAATAATCACTATAAAAATGAAGAATTACATATAAATAATGAAAATGCTAAAGTAATTATGAGTTATATAGATCAAACAGTTAGAGAAACAATTGCAGAAATGGTTAGACTACAAGAATTCCCTAAATACCCTTCCAGGTTATCTTGCTTATATGCTGCTAAAAGCTATGAAGATGCTTTAAAATGGAAAGCATTATTTGATTCTTACAATCGAGAAGTTTTACAGATTGTTAAACTACGAGTAATCGGAAGTTCTTTTGAAGGTGACGGTAATCTTTTACCGAAAGAAGATGGTATTCCTTTTTCTCAAAAATTCGAACAAGCTAGAGAGTATTGGAAAGGAAATATTAGAAATGAGCTTCCTGAGCTACTGATTAATGGAGAAATTGAAGTTGTGGAAATTGTTGATGACTTCTCCTCAATTCATATTTAATTTCTAACTAAATCATATAGGATGGAGATTACAATGAAGAAAAAAGTGTACTTCAATCATGATGGCGGCGTAGATGATTTAATTTCATTATTTTTATTACTTCAAATGGAAAACGTTGAGCTTACCGGTGTATCTGTTATCCCAGCAGACTGCTATTTAGAACCCGCAATGTCTGCCAGTCGTAAAATTATCGATCGCTTCGGCAAAGGTAATATTGCAGTAGCCGCTTCAAACTCTCGCGGGCAAAACCCGTTTCCAAAAGACTGGCGGATGCATGCATTTTATGTAGATGCTTTACCAATTTTAAATGAGTCTGGAAAAGTTGTAACACCCGTGGCGGCAAAACCCGCGCATCATCATTTAATAGAAATACTTCTACAAACGGAAGGAAAAACAACTTTATTATTTTCTGGGCCCCTAACTGACCTTGCTCGTGCATTATATGAAGCTCCCATAATCGAAGATAAAATTGAACGTCTCGTTTGGATGGGTGGTACATTTCTTACAGCAGGCAATGTACATGAACCAGAGCATGATGGAACAGCTGAGTGGAATTCGTTTTGGGACCCTAAAGCAGTGGCTCGTGTATGGGATGCAAAAATTAAAATCGACTTAGTGACACTAGAAAGTACAAACCAAGTTCCGTTAACTATAAACATACGTGAACAGTGGGCAAAAGAACGAAAGTATATTGGTATGGATTTCCTTGGTCAATGCTATGCAATGGTTCCCCCTCTGGTTCACTTCTCAACGAACTCTACTTACTATTTATGGGATGTACTAACTACCGCGCTTGTCGGAAACACTAACCTTGCAAAAACTGAAACAATTAATAGTATCGTTCATACATACGGACCAAGCCAAGGACGTACAGAGGAAGCTGCTAATGGACGACCTGTAAATGTCGTTTATGATGTAAAACATGATGCTTTCTTTGAATATATTACTGAATTAGCAAAGAAAGCTTCTATCTGAACCCCTATAAAGTGATATAACTTCAGATAACGAGCCCTAATTTTAGAAATTGGTTGTAACTAGATATTTAACTATTAAAAAGAGTATTGAATTAAATTTCAATACTCTTTTTGTGCAATTTAATTATATTTGATTAATGTAGTGTCTTACAGATTATTCATTTCGTAACCATTGACAAAATACGTTATTGTTTCTAGCTCATCTTCATTCAATTCTCTATCTAGCTCTTGTTTATACGCTGCCTTTATCTTCTCTTCATCGCCTTTATAAGCTTCTGTATATGTTCCTACTGTTTTTAGCAAATGAATTTCTTGTAAAAACTCTTCTCGATTTATAGCTGTCCCATGAGAAAGAATATATGTCTCAGCATCAAATTTCTCTAATTCATCTATTAATGCAAACGTTCTTTTCGTCGTATAGTTCCACTTCGAAGAAAAAATATCTGCATATATACAGTCTCCTAAAAACAATATCTTTTCTTCTTTTATGTACATAACAACAGAATCATGTGCATGATCTCCGCCCACATGTTTTAACACGCATGTCACTTCACCAAGGTCTAATTCCATTTGATCCTGGAACGTTAAGGTTGGAGGAATAATGTTAATATTTCTCGCTTTTTCTTCAAACTCTTTCTTGATGCAATCCGCACAAAATTCAATTTCAGTACCCTCTTTCACGCGTGCATCCAACGCTTTATCTGTCCATTCATAAGATACTATTGCCTGCATTTCTTTTTTCGTTTCAGCGTGCGAAATAGTTAATGCATTCCGTAATACGGATAATCCAAAAATATGGTCCCAATGCCAATGCGTTAGTGCTACAAAATCAGGAATCGATACATTTTGTTCTTTTAACATTTCTAAAAATAATTGTGCATGTTCTTCTGAATTCCCTGCATCAATCATTAACGTTTTTTTTTTGTCCAACGACCATTCCTAAGATAGGTCTATCTGTTTCAGAAACAGGTGTCATATACCAAAATGAGTTTCCTATTTTTTTAATTTGTTGCATAACCAATTCCCCTTTTCATTTTCTCACTTAAAATTAATATATAAATTATAACGAATCACTACTTTTTTCTCTATAATCAAACACAATTACTTGGACTAATCTAACTTTCCTTTTCGTAAGCTAAAAATAAGGGAATAGAATCGGAGTGTGATACTATGGAACGTTTATGGATTCCAATGATTGTAACATTTTTTTCGTTCGGTGGATTACTATTAGGAGGTGCTGTTGGAGTAGCAACACGCCAACTTATTGAAGAAAAGATGCATCGTTTATACGCATTATGTGGTGGTATTTTACTTGGGCTTTTATCCCTTGAAATTATTCCTGAAACATTTTCAAGCTACGAAATAGTTGGGCCTATACTTGGTATAGCTATCGGTATTTTAGTTATGAGCTTATTAGATAACTATTGTCACCATCCAATGATACATAAAAAAGATCAACAAGCATGGCAAACCTTCCTTTTTCTCTCTTTCGCTATATTTATTCATAATATACCTAGTGGATTTGCGTTAGGTACAGCTTTTATAAATCATAATGACTCTGCCATTCCCTTTTTAATAGCAATTGTCGTTCACCATATTCCAGAAGGATTAGCTTTAATTATTCCATTTCTTTTTACAAAACATAAATATATTTCCTTTTTATTAACGACTTTATTACTTTCTCTTATTCTCGGTACTGGCACAGTTTTTGGAATTTTGATGGAAGGAAAAGCTCTTCATCTGCAAGGGCTCATTATGGGAAGTGCTATCGGTTCACTTGGATATGTCACAATTCATGAAATGCTTTGGAAAGCTAAGAAACAGCTCTCTTTCCTTACATTTCTAATGTGGGCAACTAGTGGTTTTCTCCTAATAATAGCGTTTACTCTACTAGCTGGACATCACTAAATTAAACAAAAAAGATAGCTGAAAACAATTTGTTTTCAGCTATCTTTTTTATTCTTTCTATCTCTCTATAGAAAGAATAATTCCAACAATTATAGAACTAATTCGCTCTAAAATATTCCCTAGAAAAAACGTGCATACACTTTGTTTCCAACTAACTGTAGTATTTCTTTCATACTTCAGATCGTTTCTCTTACTAAAACATTATCATTTTAGTAATTTATTAGAAATAATATTATATTTTTCGACCATTATCCAATCTTTTCCTTATTTATAAAAAACATAAAAAAGAGCCCTTATTCTCAACACAAGGACTCTTTTCATAAACTATTTAGCTACTTCTTCTTTCGGCATTACCATACCTTTATAAAGTTGAACAGTTATCCAGTAATACATGAAATAAATGACTAAGAAAATCCCTATCGGCACCCATACTTTTACAAACGGGTCAACTAATATAAAGCTGAATAAGTTAAGCCCTACTAATACGTGAGAAATGCCAATGATCGCTGGGAAGATAAATAAATATGAAATTTCTTTATATATACTTTTCGTTAACATACTACGTCTTACACCAATTTTTCGTAACATTTCATAACGGCGTACATCACGAGAAGCACCTGTTAATATTTTGAACATAAGGGAACTTGCCATCATTGCTAAAAAGGCAATTCCGAGGAAAAATCCCATAAACATTGTTCCGCTCATGAAGCTGTTCATAAACTGATAAATTGTCATTTTCGTAAATAAGTCTACCTTTTCACCTGTTGCTTTTTCAATTTGTGCTTTTTGTCTCTTGTCTATTTCGATCAATAACGGTTTATATTTTTTCATATCATCTACTTTTGCTAATGTTACAGTGTGTTCTGTTCCTTGAATTCCTTTATAATGCTCTTCGTCTGCAATTCTTACTGGTTTTCCGCTAAATTGATTATGCGTAATTTGTATCTCTCTTACAACTGCGTCTTCCCAATCCTTTGGCATATGAGGGAATTTTGCTAATTCAGGAGCCTCTAAAGCTGAATATACAGGTTCAGTTAAAGGTTCAGTCACACGTTTACGAACAGGCTCTTTTAACGTTTTTGTATCAAAATGGTCTGAAACAAGTGGTGGTTTCGCAGTTAAGTCGTTACGTAAATAATAAACCGCTTCTCCATCTACTTTATAGTTGTACTTGCTTTCTTCAACAATTTCCATTTCTTTTAAGGCAGCTTTGTCTTGATCATTCGGATCATGAATTACAACATCATATACACGAG
The DNA here is from genome assembly GCF_056033865.1 of Bacillus sp. FAU20. NCBI lineage: Bacteria > Bacillati > Bacillota > Bacilli > Caryophanales > Bacillaceae > Bacillus > Bacillus sp. FAU20. Next base: position 492,830 of record NZ_JBVYHY010000026.1, on the reverse strand, counting down.
AAAAGTCTGTCATAATACCTACATTTTTTTGGAAAGCCATACCTGCCGTCATCGCACCTGCGCCTAATGCAATTAACATCGCTACAGTACCTAATACTCTCGATAAACTATTTACTCGAAAGCGTAGCTGTGCATATGTAAAACTATTTAAGCCCGTTTCATTTCGTTTTTTATTCCCCTTAATTTTCATCACAAAAAATGGGAGTAATGAACTAAAGATAAAATATGTTCCAAGTGTTGTAACGATGGTTGCTATAATAAAACCTAATTCAGCATATATTTTTACATTGATCATAAAATAGTACCCTGTACTTACTAGTAATACACCAAGTACTGTCATTATTATAATGCGAGTTTTACTTTTCTTCACTTCATCTAGTGTTTCATCTTCACGAATTAACTCTAGTTCAGTTTTACGTAACAATCGGACACCGTTCATTAAGCCAGTAATGAAAAATAGTATTAAGAAGAAAATAGCTGTAACTAAAATTGCTGGTGTGTATACAGATGCATAACTACCTTTTGCTGAAATTTCCATTCCATTCATTAAAAAGTTTCCTGCTACACTTGCAAGTAACATCCCTACTAAAATACCGATAATAATACTGACAATACCCATACCGAATGTTTCAATAAATAATAACTGTGCTACTTTTTTCTTTTTTGCACCAAGCATCATGTACATACCGAGTTCTTTTCTTCTTAACGTGAGTAAGAAAGAGTTGGCATATATAATATAAAATACAGTAATGAAAGATAATAGTATTGCACCTACCCAAAAGACGAGTCTAATACTACTAATTAGGCTATTATCTTTCGTAAATTCACTATTCATCGCCATCGTTTGGAACATGTAGAAAATACTAATACTAATAACGAGGCCAATAAGTAAAACCATATAATCTTTTAACATCTTTTTCATACTATGACGTGATAATTTAAATAACATAGTTTCGCCCCCTACTTAGACTCAGCAGCTGAGCCCATATGAGCGAGCACACCTAAAATGTCTTGATAGAAATTCTCTCGAGTGCCTTGACGATTTAATTCTTTATAAAGAAGACCATCTTGAATAAATAAAATACGCTCACAATAACTTGCACTAAATGCATCGTGTGTAACCATTAAAATACTTACATTGTGATTTTCATGTAAATCTTGCATCGCTTCTAATAAACTTTTTGCATTTTTACTATCAAGCGCTCCTGTCGGTTCATCTGCTAATACAATTGCTGGATTATGTACTAAAGCTCGTGCTGCCGCTGTTCTTTGCTTTTGTCCTCCAGAAACAGCCGTCGGATATTTTTTTAAAATTTCAGTGATGCCTAATTTCTTCGCAACGTCATTTACCTTCCCAGTAATCTCACTTGATGGTACGCCTTGCAAAGAAAGTGGTAAAGCTATATTTTCATAAATTGATAAGTTTTCTAGTAGATTAAAATCTTGAAAAATGAAACCTAATTTTTGAGAGCGAAAATCAGATAACGCATTGCCCTTCATAGAAGTAATATTTGTACCAGCTATCGTCACACTACCACCTGTCGCTTGGTCAAGTGTACTTATCACATTAAGTAACGTCGTTTTTCCAGACCCAGAAGGTCCCATGATCCCGACAAATTCTCCTTCTTTAATACTTAACGATACACCCCTTAATGCTTTTGACTGATTCTCATTTCTTTTTCCATACGTTTTTTCTACACTTTCTACAGTAACTACATTTGCTGACATCTCTTTCACTCCATCCCTTTTGTATAAAATTAATTTCTCACATATTTCTTATTATTTTGTCATGTAAATCCTTAATAATTTTTTAATTATTCATTCAATAAGAGTTACACCCTTAACATGAATCTATTTCCTATTTCCTACTTCATATTCTCATTTTTCTACAACTCGTTCCCTCGATTTCGCTTACATTTACCTTACATTTTTGTAAGATAAAAAAGAACACACACTAATTTCTAATAGTGTGTGTTCTTTACCATCAATATTTTCTATTCTTTATTTTCTATTCTTTATTTCCTCTTCAATACTTGCCACAAATACATCTAGCGCAACAACTTCTGACTTCTCTTCCCCATATTTACGTACATTTACAGCTCCTTTTTCCATTTCCTTATCGCCAATAACAAGAACATACGGTACTTTTTGCATTTGTACTTCTCTTATTTTATATCCTAGTTTTTCATCTCGTGCATCTTGTTCAACACGAATCCCAGCTTGTGCTAATTTATGTGCAACATCACTGGCATATTGTTCATGTACTGCATTTGAAACTGGAATGACTTTCACTTGAACTGGTGCCACCCATGCCGGGAACGCACCTCCAAAGTGCTCAATTAATATCGCTAAGAAGCGATCTAATGAACCTAAAACTGCCCGATGAATAACAACTGGTCTTTTCTTTTCATTATTTTCATCTATATAATTTAAATCAAATTTCTCTGGCATTTGGAAATCAAGCTGGATTGTTCCGCACTGGTGACTTCTATTTAAAGCATCTTTAATATGAAAATCAATTTTCGGCCCGTAAAATGCACCGTCACCTTCATTTAGTCTATATTTATAATTTAGCGATTGTAATACATTTTCTAATGCTGCTTCTGCTTGCTCCCATAATTTATCATCACCCATTGAATCTTCTGGACGAGTAGAAAGCTCTACTTCATATTCGAATCCAAAAGTTTTATATACGTAATCAATTTGCGCCATTACTGATTTAATTTCATCTTCAATTTGTTTTGGAGTTACAAATAAATGTGCATCATCTTGGCAGAAAGTACGTACTCTTAATAACCCGTTTAATGCACCACTAAATTCATGGCGATGTACTTGACCAAATTCACACATACGAATCGGTAATTCACGATAAGAATGCAATTTATTTTTAAACATAAGCATGTGCCCTGGACAGTTCATCGGTTTTAATGCAAAACTTTTATTATCTACTTCAGAGAAATACATATTATCTTTATAATGTCCCCAGTGCCCTGATCTCTCCCATACTTCTTGGTTCATCATGAACGGAGTGCGTACTTCTTGATACTTATACTCTTTTTGAATTTCTCTTAAAAATGCTTCTAATTCATTTCGGATAATCTGTCCTTTCGGTAAATAAAATGGCATTCCAGGAGCCTCTTCAGAAAACATAAATAACTCCAGCTCACTACCTAATTTGCGATGATTTCTCTTTGCTGCTTCTTCAACGAAATGTAAATACTCTTCTAATTCTTTTTGAGAAGAGAATGCAACGCCATATATACGCTGAAGCACTTGATTGTTACTATCTCCTCGCCAATATGCACCTGAAACGTGAGTTAATTGGAAGGCTTTCAAATAGCCTGTTGACGGTAAATGTGGTCCTCTGCATAGATCTACAAATTCACCTTGTTTATATAGTGTTACACTTTCCCCACTAGGAATTGCTTCTAAAAGTTCTAATTTCAAGAGATCGTTCATTTCTTGAAACAGTTTAGCTGCTTCTTCTCGAGAAACCTCAACTCGTTCTATCTTTATATTTTCATTTGTGATCTTTTTCATTTCTTTTTCGATTTTTCGTAAATCTTCCATGTTTACACTACTTGGAAGATCCATATCATAATAAAATCCATTTTCAATAACAGGCCCTACTCCAAGATTTATATCACCATACATTCTTTTTACAGCTTGCGCTAAAATATGTGCTGCTGAGTGTCTTGCAATTTCTACCCCTTCATTTGAATCTATAGTAATGATTTCCACTTCCGCATTTTCTTCAATATTTCGGCGTAAATCATATAATCCATCATTTACTTTCCCCGCGACTGCTTTCTTTTTCAAACTACTGCTAATGGATCCCGCAATTTCTTCTAAAGTAATTCCTTTTACAAATTCTTTCACGCTACCATCTGGAAATTTAATTTCAATCATTTGTTCTTTCATTTTTCATCTCTCCATTTCATAATAAAAAGCACACTCATCCCTAAAATAGGGACGAGCGTGCTTATACCCGTGGTTCCACCCAGATTCCCATTGTGAACAAACAATGGCTTCTTTTACGGTAACGTCGTTTATACGGCACTAGATACTTAATTTCCCCAGTGCAGCTCTAAGGTGGTAAGTTATTTTTCTGCGTTAGGAAGTTCTCAGCTTTCCTTCCTTCTCTGTATAACCGGGGAAAATAACTCGTGTCCTTTTCTTCGCTTATTATGAAATTGAATGCAAAAAAAGCATATTCATCCCTAAATATAGGGACGAATATGCTTATATCCGTGGTTCCACCCAGATTCCCATCACAAAAAACATAATGGCTTCTTTTGCGATAACGTCGCTTACACGGCACTAGATACTTCGTTTCCCTAGTGCAGCTCTAAGGTGGTAAGTTATTTTTCTGCGTTAGGAAGTTCTCAGCTTTCCTTCCTTCTCTGTATAACCGGGGAAAATAACTCGTGTCCTTTTCTTCGCTTTTGTAAAACATCCATTTATTGTTATTTAATATATCTTATTCATTTTATTTTTGCAAGTGTTTAAAAAAATTATTTATTTAATTTAAAAAAGTGAAACCAAATTTTTTTGGTTTCACTTCACAATTTTACCAATCTTGTGGTTCGTAATTTAAGTCTGCAAATAGACGTCTTTTCTCTTTCTTCGTTAAATCTCTCCACTGTCCAACGGGTAAATTATTCAATTCAATATTCATAATTCTCGTACGTTTTAACGTGTATACTTGATAACCTAAAGCTTCACACATACGACGAATTTGACGATTTAGCCCTTGTGTTAAAATAATTTTGAACTCATATTTTGATAACTGTGTGATCTCACAAGGAAGTGTTTTCGTTCCTAAAATTTTCACACCAGCTGCCATTTTTTCTAAGAAATCAGGTGTAATAGGCTTATCTACTGAAACGATATATTCTTTCTCATGTTTATTTTCAGCACGTAAAATTTCATTAACAATATCACCATCATTCGTTAACAAAATTAAACCGTCTGAGTCTTTATCAAGACGTCCAATGTGACTAATTCGTAAAGGATGGTTCACTAAATCGATAATATTACCTTTTACAGCTTTTTCACTCGTACATGTAATACCTACTGGTTTATTTAAAGCGATATATACATGATCTCGAGCAATTCGAAGCTGCTCTCCATTTACTCGTACATCATCACCTGGGTTCACTTGGTCACCAATTTTTGCAACCTTACCGTTAATAATTACTCTTCTCTCATTAATTAGTTTATCCGCTCCACGTCGAGACGCTTTTCCAGCTTCACTAATAAATTTATTGATACGCAAATTAGGCACATCCTTTTCTAAAAAAATTTCAAGCTCACACTGCTTCTACCGTACAATACAAAAGGGTAAGCCTCCTATTATAACTTAAATATATTAACATGAAAGGGTATATAACGTCTTCTATTAATTACTTGTTTATAAGAAAATATCTTTATTATACATTCATTTATGCACTTTTTCTTTGTTTAATATACAAGCCATTCTTCCTTACATACAGCTTGTTTTCCTTTTATCTCTTCTGTATCTTCATGAATATTAGCTAATTTATATAAATCTGGGAAAATCTCGTCCACATAATGTTGATGCGTCTTTTCATCTTTCCAATACGTTAACACTATGTAACGATTTTCATTTTTTAAAGACTTCCCAACTACTCCACCTAACATTCCTTTTGCTTTTTCCATTCCTTTATTCCAAATTGTTTCTTGCTTATGTAAAAAATGATTTTCCTTTTCCACCTTTACATCACATATAGCAACTCTTACGAATGATCCTTCTGTAACAACGTCTTTTAAATGCGTATCAGTTATATCATACAACGTTTGAAATAATTCAATTTCACATGAAAGAAACGTATCCTCTTGATTACTATTTAAATAAATTGTATCGTGAGCACCATTCATAAATGATTGATATGCATTTCGATTTTCCCATAAAGTAAATACACATGCCTCATCTTTATTCCATCCACCAAATTGTCCATGAAATCCATCTAGATGCTGTATATCGCGCCATTTTTCTTGTGCGTTTGAAAATAACTCTTTTTTCTCTTCTTCCACTTGACAGTAAATTGTTTTTAGTAACATTTTTAATTCCCCCTTAAGATATAATTTATCTTCCACTTACAACTTTTAATTTACATAATATTTTTATGGTCTCTTCGATGCTTTTTATCAACATATAGAACTTATCATATTTATCACTACATCTATCAAACCATCTATCTAATTTTATTTCAAATAATTCAGAATCAAAAAAAAGATGTAACCCTTAACGAATTACATCTTTATCTTATCTCCCATATTCACCTTTTTCTCAAATAAATAATACGATAGTTCTCCCGGATAATGTATTACAGTTACATTCCTCTCCCCTTTTTTAAAAGTAACAGTATGCCCGTTTTCCCCTAAGTTCTCCCATCCACTGGCCTTTGTAATAGGCATTACACTTATATATTGATAGTCCTCTTCCTTATCATCGTTAATATGAATTGCTGACATTGGTACTGGAAAACCTTTAATTTTAGATTCTTTATCCATAAATATGAATGCAATTAAACCAACTAATAACATAGCCATTGAAATATTTGAAACCAATTTTCTTCTATTCATTTTCACTAAAATCCTCTTTTCTCGCATATAACTTTCATCATTTTACTAACTTTAATTATTTATGTATAGAAAAGAAATAATTTAAATTATTTCTAGCCTATTTTCTCTACTTTAAGCAACATTATTGTTATATATTATAATTATAAGTTTTTAAATTTTGGAGGCGTTACATATTGCAGAAATTACTTTTTACTAAATGGACAGTTGTTATTTCTATTTTCATCATTTTCGGTACGATTCTCTACGCTACTAATGTTAAAAATAACAATGAAAAAGCAACTGTAGAAACAGCGGATACAAAAACTTTCAAAACTAAATTACAGCCTAAAATCAATGAATTGACTACTCATTATAATGACATCATCGAAAAAGATTGGTTACCTGCCTGGGAAGAGATTAACACGAATGGAGATTCAGTAGATCGAAATAAACTATTAGTTACAATGAGTGCTGTTTCGAAGCAGTACGAAACAATTATGAACGAAATAGACACGCTTAAAATTGAAGAAAACATAACAGATATAGATATACAAAAACAACTACTTCAATTCACAACTCAGTTTAAATCCGCATCAAATTTCATGAAAAATGCAGCAAATTTAATTATAGACGGAGCAAATAACTCTACTCCAACCAATGAAACTATTGAAAAAACAAAACAAGCTTTAGGACTTGCGGATCAACATATTGTCATCGCTTTATCTACTTTAAATGAAGTTAAAGATAAATTAGGAATTACAAAAAAAATAAAACTATTTACTATTTTAAAATAAAAAATGATTGCAATTCACAATTTGTATGTCTATAATGTTTTTATTGATTTACAATCAATGTGTTTATAAATTTTATAATTCGGATGAACCATTCAGGAGAAGGTCTATTGATCTACCGACGGGGCAAAAAGTTGTTATACCAACTTTGAAACTCTCAGGTCTTGGTTACAAGTAGAACTGCATGGGGACGAATCTCTGGAGAGACTCCCTCTCGCTTTCATAGAGCGCGGAGGAAAACGAGCACCGAAGGAGCAAATCCGCTACTTTAGCGGATAATCTCTCAGGTAAAAGGACAGAGACAAGCGAAAGAAAAAGCCGATTGTATCGGTTTATTTTTCTATCCCTTGTTTCTCCAGAGACCATTTCATTTACTTGAAGTGGTTTTTATTTTTTCTAAATAAAGGAGAATAAAGATGGAGACAGTAAGTAAAGTATTAGAACAAATGAATCAATACGTGTGGGGATTACCAACTTTGTTGCTACTCGTTGGAACTGGTATCATTCTCACAGTGCGTTTGAAAGGTTTACAGTTTAGTAAACTATTATACGCTCACAAACTAGCATTTAAAAAATCAGAAGATACCTCTTCTTCTGGAGATATTAGTCACTTCCAAGCACTTATGACAGCTATGGCCGCAACGATTGGTATGGGAAATATCGCTGGTGTTGCAACAGCTGTTACAATTGGTGGTCCTGGTGCAATATTTTGGATGTGGATTACCGCTTTATTCGGTATGGCAACAAAGTATGCCGAGGCAATACTTGCAGTGAAATACCGTGTTAGTAATGAAAATGGTGAATATTCAGGTGGACCAATGTATTATTTAGAGCGTGGTTTAGGTAAGAAATGGCTTGCTATATTATTCGCTATATTTGGTACAACTGCTTCTTTCGGTATTGGTAATATGGTGCAATCTAACTCAGTTGCAGAGGCAATGCGAATTAATTTCTCTTTCCCTCCTGCTTTAACTGGTATAGTAATGTCATTTTTAATCGCAATTGTTATTTTAGGCGGTGTAAAAAAAATCGGGAAAGTGACGGGTTATGTCGTTCCGATAAAAGCTTTCTTTTATATAATTGCTGGTCTTATAATTATTTTCTATCACTACGACCAAATTCCAGAAGCATTTTCACTTATTTTTTCTGGTGCATTTAATGGTACGGCAGCTGCTGGTGGTTTTATTGGGGCAACAGTTGCATCAGCTATCCAAATCGGAATGGCGCGTGGTGTATTTGCGAACGAAGCTGGTTTAGGGAGTGCACCAATTGCTGCTGCGGCTGCAAAAACTGATTCGCCTGCAAAGCAAGCTTTAGTTTCAATGACTGGTACTTTTCTAGATACGTTTATTGTATGTACAATTACAGGACTAGTATTAATTACTACAGGCGCTTGGAAATCTGGTAAAACTGGCGTTGAAGCTACAACACTTGCATTCCAATCTGTATTCGGTACTGCTGGTAGTATGATTCTCGGTATCGCAATTATTTTATTTGCCTACTCTACTATTTTAGGCTGGTCGTATTATGGAGAAAAATGTGTAGCTTATTTATTCGGAGAAAGTGCAGTTAAATATTATAAAGCAATCTTTATTGTCATGATTGCAATTGGTGCTAATTTAAAACTAGGAATCGTATGGACATTTGCTGATATTGCAAATGGACTTATGGCAATTCCAAACTTGATTGGTCTAATTGGATTAAGTAGTATTGTTGTTGCTGAAACGAATCGCTTTTTACAAGCAGAGAAATTGAAAGAAAATAATAAAAAACAGGCAAGTTAATCTATGAAAAAAGGAATGACTCATACATGTTGAGCATTCCTTTTTTCATCCCCTCTTTTACTTAATTACTGTCATTAAAAATATATTTATATCAATGTTTACTCCTTTTTATTCCTCCAAAAGTTTTTCACATAAATGTCATAAATCGTATGGTCTAACTATATAGTTGAAAAGGAATGCGACATTAAAGAGTCGCTGAAAAACTCATCCAAGAAAAGGGAGGAAAAATCTTTTGAAAAACAAAATCATTGCTTTCCTATCTGTTTTGTCATTTATTATTGGTGGTTTCTTCTTTAACACAAATACTTCAAGTGCTGAAACTTCATCTACTGATTACGTTCCTAACCAATTAATCGTTAAGTTCAAGCAAAATGCATCTTTAAGTAATGTGCAATCTTTTCATAAATCTGTCGGAGCTAATGTCTTATCTAAAGATGATAAGTTAGGTTTTGAAGTCGTACAATTTTCGAAAGGTACTGTAAAAGAAAAAATAAAGAGTTATAAAAATAATCCAGATGTGGAATATGCAGAACCGAATTATTACGTTCACGCCTTTTGGACTCCAAACGACCCATATTTTAAAAATCAATATGGATTGCAAAAGATTCAAGCTCCACAGGCTTGGGATAGCCAACGAAGTGATCCTGGTGTAAAAGTAGCTATTATTGATACAGGAGTCCAAGGATCACACCCTGATTTGGCTTCGAAAGTAATTTACGGGCATGATTATGTTGATAATGACAATACATCTGATGATGGTAATGGTCATGGTACACATTGCGCTGGAATTACTGGAGCACTTACAAATAACAGTGTCGGAATTGCTGGTGTTGCCCCACAAACTTCAATTTATGCTGTCCGCGTATTAGATAATCAAGGAAGTGGTACTCTTGATGCTGTAGCGCAAGGTATTCGAGAAGCTGCTGATTCGGGTGCAAAAGTAATTAGTTTAAGTTTAGGAGCTCCAAATGGTGGTACTGCATTACAACAAGCCGTTCAATATGCATGGAATAAAGGCTCTGTTATAGTTGCAGCTGCTGGAAATGCTGGAAACACAAAAGCTAATTACCCTGCTTATTACAGCGAAGTAATTGCAGTTGCTTCTACAGATCAATCAGATAGAAAATCTTCATTTTCTACTTATGGTAGCTGGGTAGATGTTGCAGCACCAGGTTCAAATATATATTCAACATATAAAGGAAGCACGTATCAATCATTAAGTGGTACATCTATGGCAACACCTCATGTTGCAGGAGTCGCTGCTCTTTTAGCAAATCAAGGATATAGCAATACACAAATCCGCCAAATTATTGAGTCAACTTCTGATAAAATTAGTGGTACAGGTACGTACTGGAAAAATGGTAGAGTCAATGCATATAAGGCTGTACAATACGCTAAGCAATTACAAGAAAATAAAGCTTCTTAATAAATAAAGTAAAATTTTAATCGGTCGATCTACCATTAATGCCGGATAAAATAGAAGGAGAGACTTCTACAATTACAGCCTCTCCTTCTTACAAACTATATTACTCTCCCTGCTTTTTAACCATATGTAAATACAGTACAAAATCCATCATTGTCGACGAATGACCAAGTTGACGGATCATCGCTGTTATATTTCCTCTATGATATGTACCATGATTTACGACATGTTGCACTAATTCTAAAATCGAAGTTTCTAATTTCCCTACGTATGGATTCTCAATAACAAATACAGCATTCACATCTTGTATTGTAATTAAAAACTCTTTATATTGATTTGCCATGTTTTCAAACATTTTTTCTAATTCATGTAACGATTTAGTTTCAATTTGTTTTCGTAAATCTTCTCGGTCTTGTATTGCTTCATTCATACTTTTACCATGCAATATATGTAACCACACTTGATCTGTAATATAAATATGCACAAAAGTATCCTTAATGGATGGGAATACACTCTGTATCTGCTCATTAAAAATTGTCTCATAGTTTGGTAACTCTTTTAATCGATTGAATAATCTAGTATTAGCCCAAGCATGGTAATCACACTGTTTTAATATATAATCTTTCAATTTATATTACCTCCTTATTGTATGAAACGAATGGTTTGTTTCTTCATTTCTGATTCTCTATCAGCCTTTGCAATCCCTTTTTCTTTCATTTCATGCTTATTTATCGTTTTATATTTTACATACGTATAAAATTCCGTTTGAAATAGAAATGGTGTAATCCGAATTGTTTCCTCGTCCACCCATTCAGCTTGAATAAGTTTCTCCTCTTTACTATTAAACATTTCTGTTCCTTCAAAACCATCTTTAAATAAGTCAATTTCATCTTTCTTTTTGACACCAGGCTTATTCATACATACGTATAAAGAAAGTTCATCACAAAACTTTAATAATCTATAATGCTTATCGAACATTGCAAACTGTTCCTTTGTTAACGTTTTCAAAATTCTTTTTTGTCGTTCTAATTCATGTTTATAAAATGACATCATTTCTTCATCTTCCTCGTTTAGTGGAAATGATAAAAAATGTTTACTACAAAGCAATGCCCCGTATGGATTAGAATTTTCAATTTCATTCAACCCAATCGTATAAAAAACAAAACGTAATGGGCTTGGACAATCCATAAATGTATATGGAATATTTTTAGCATCATTCAAAATTGGTACTTTATCAAGCTCTATCCATCCTCTGTCATGCTCATATATTGCATCAACTGTTTCTTTTAAATATGTTTTATCTTCAAAAAAGTCTTCTTTTATATGCTTTGCAATCTCTCCAGCTAAAAAACCATGATCATGTTGACGAATTAAAATACTTTCCTTCTCATTTTTTTCACGAAAAATCATTCGTATACTCCCCCTCATCCTCATATTAAAGCTTTTTATATGCATCGATTCTTAATTAATCCCTAAATAATAGAAGGGATTCAGTCTCTTGCAACGAAATTAACATAATTATATAGTATTCTTTCTAATCATAGTGATAGCTTTATCTTTACTATCTATTATACTAAAACATTCATTCCAAAAATTTTTTTATGAGGTGAAAACATGAACAAAACAGAATTAATTAAAAACGTAGCCCAATCAGCTGATATTTCTCAAAAGGACGCTTCTGCAGCTGTACAATCCGTATTTGACACAATTGCTAATGCATTACAATCTGGAGATAAGGTTCAACTAATCGGGTTTGGAACTTTTGAAGTACGCGAAAGATCTGCTCGTACAGGACGTAATCCGCAAACTGGCGAAGAAATTCAAATCGCCGCTGGTAAAGTTCCTGCATTTAAAGCGGGTAAAGAATTAAAAGAAGCTGTTAAATAAAAACAAGAAACCAGCCATTTTATAGGCTGGTTTCTTGTTTTTATTTAAGCAATCGCTTTATATTCTCTGCATGATACACTTCACAAATATAAAATACACATTTGCAGTTACTTACAATTTGATACTTTCTAGTTGGATACACATTCGCTGTAACAGAACATCCATCAAACAATTCAATAATATTTCCAGATGGCTGATATCCTTCATATAATACGTTTCTTCTTACTTCCATCTTTTCTATAAGCTTTTCAACAGGAATATTTCCACTCTCTAATTCACTCTTTATTGCGTCCGGTAAAAACGAAGTGTCTGCAAAAATTAGATTTTCAGATAACACCTTTCCTTTATAACTAACATTAGATACACGGTAAAGAAATGTTCCATCTTTATCAAAGAAATTCTTTGCTTCTTTCGGAATGTACTGTCTACCAAGTGCCTCTTGTTCAAGAACATCAAACTGAACTGTATCATTTAAAAGCTTTTCTAAAGCATGAATGGATGATGTATCTCCAGAAAATAAAATATTTTTAATTGCTTGTACATTATAAGTGAATTCATTCTTTCTATTTTCCGCTACTAACATGAGGAACACCTCTTCTGTAATTTTTTTATTTAAGATTTAAAAGTGCTGCTGCGTCTAATTGCGTAATTTCAGTCACTTCCTTACTGAATATTGCAACAGAAGCCCTATAATCTAAACTAGGCCTTACATCTTCCATCATTGTATTACTTGCTAACTCTTGTCTATCCTTAAAAACCAACAAGTTTGGAGGATCATTTGGAGCTGATACTGTAATATGTACTGGTGGAATCATTAGTCCTTCACCTGTCGCTTTCAGCACCGCTTCTTTTCGAGTCCAATATGTTAAAAAACCTTCTATTTTCTGTTCATTTGACAGTTTCATAACTTGCGCTATTTCAATGTCTGTTAATACACCTTCTGCCATTTTCATAACATCTATACTTGGATTCATTTGTTCTACATCTATGCCAACAGGTGCGGATTTTGTAAATGCAACGACAACCCACTCACCTGAATGCGAAACGGATAATTGCGGCATACCTTCTGGTAATTGTGGTCTTCCATGCTGCAATTTACATACTGAGCACATTCGATCAATTGGTACTTGGACTGGTGACATAGAAAGTATCTTGCCGAGAACTAATCTACTTATTACGCAACCTATTATAAAACGAGCTCGATCTGCCGAATGATGATACGAATTTGCTTTCTCTCGCTCTATATCATTTAGTAAATTGTAATGCCATGATTGTAAATCCGAAATTCTTGCCCACCATATTTGACAATCATTCTCATTCAAAGTTGGAATAGAATCTACAACTTTACTTTCTATCATGTAAACTCTCCTTTATTCAACGAATATCAATTTTCATAAAAAAGCATACGTATATTGTTATTCATTGACAAGTACTTTCTCTTTTTCTGATACAGATAATGTTTTTTCTTTCTTCTTTGACATTACCTCTTTATCGGAAATACGTAAAGAAAATAGTAGTGCTATGAGCAAAAATATTGCTGACCCAATTAATGCTGCTTGATATGGTAAAAAATCGGATTGAACGTTATTACCTCCAAAACCAGCTAGTATACTAGCTAAAACCGCTACTCCTATTGCTGAACCTAGTCGATTTTGCACATTGAATATAGTAGTCGCTCTCCCCATAGAAGGCGGCGTGATATTGTTAAAGGCAGAAAATTGAACCGCACCGACAGATTGACCTAAGAAAATACCGATACCAAACAATAATGCCCGGATTTGCCACGGATTCGTATCGTGATTTACAAAACTTAATAAAACAAAGATAACCGCGGTACAAATTAATCCAATAGAAATTACCTTTCGAGCTCCTAATTTCTTATATGACCATGGTACAATTTGTGAAGAAATCATTAATCCAATCGCCTCTGGAAATGTCGTAAGTCCTGATTCCAGTGCAGAAACTCCTATCACATTTTGATACATAAGAGGAAAAACAAATAACATTCCTAATAAACCAGCTGATGAAAATAATGATATAAGGCTCATCTTTCTAAAGACTGGTTCTTTTAATAAGCGTAAATCTAACATCGGTTGCTTTACTTTCAGTTCTACAATTATAAACAATGTAATGAATACAACCCCAACTATCCCAGTACTCATAATTTCTGGAGAAATCCACCCTTTTGATGGTCCCTGGCTGAGTGCATATATGAGCATCGCAAATCCTGGTGCTGATAAAATAAAGCCGAGCGAATCAAAGCGACCAGCTGATTTTTCAACATGTTCTGCTAAAAATAGAAGTCCAAATAGCAATGCAACGATTCCAAACGGTAGATTAATATAAAATGCCCAACGCCAAGACATTTGATCTACAAAGAAACCACCGATGATAGGACCAATTGCTGGTGCTACAGCAATTGGAAGTATAATGAACCGGGAAATCTTCGGTCTTTCCTCTGGTGAAAATGTTCGAAATAACATCGCCATTCCAACCGGTGTTAAAAGCCCTCCGCCAGCACCTTGAATAATACGGAAAATATTCAATGAAGTAATATCGTTAGCCATTCCGCATAAAGCAGATGCAATTGTAAATACGAAAAGAGCAATTAAAAACACTCTTTTCGTACCAAAACGATCTCCTAACCAACCAGAAATCGGAAGGAAAACAGCTAAACTAACTAAATACCCAACATTAACCGTCCCCATTGCAGATGGAGGTACTTGTAGTTCTCTACTTATCGTTTGCAGTGCTACATTTACAATCGTTGCGTCCATCGCAGCCATAAACATCGCAGTTATATAAACGATACTTACAACTACTTTTGGATTTAGTTTTTCTTTCATTATCGTTTTCCTACTAATGTTTTTTCGCGAACTTGATTACCTTGTGGATTCAAATCTTTCCAGTTATATTCAACATATTCTAAGCAACTCTGCCTACTAGCTTCTTCATATACGACATTCCAGCCAATAGGTACATCGAGAAAAGCAGGCCAGAGAGAATACTGGCCCTCCTCATTTATTAATACTTTATATGTGTAATTATCATTTTCAAATGGATTCGTCATACTCTACTTACCCCTTTCTTATTCTGCAAATATTTCGCTAATACTTGTCCAATTTCCGTAAGTGGACCTGGCTGACATAGATCTTTATGTCTACAATCAATATCGTGCTGCACAATTTGCCCATCTAAATAATTTAGCCACGTATTTGGAGAAATAGGATCAAACCAGTCTGGTATAACAGTAGATCTAAAGAATAAGATATCTCCGTTATAAACTTTCGGTACATGTTTCCCTAACAACCCTACTGAATTTACATATGTTTCTTTCAAGTTCAATATAGTCTCTTCTTCAAGACTTGCTAATGCACTTCCATCTTTACGAAGGATTTCAACTGCACTTTCCATTGTAAGTGGTTTACCATCCATGTTATCTGGGTCATATCCGCCTAAAGCAAGTAATGCGATTAACGCTTCCTCTTCAGTAGGCGCTTCCGTATTCGGTAAGAAGTGTCCAGGATAAGAGTCAAGCATAACGAGTAATTCTACTTCTTCCCCTTCATTTTGTAATTGCGCCGCCATTGCATGCACAACATTTCCTCCAAGCGACCAACCTAGTAAACGATATGGTCCATAAGGCTGTACTTCACGAACATGTTTCAAGTAATCCGCCGCCATCTCCTCTAAACTTTTTGGAAGTTCTTCATTTTTAGCAATACCTCGTGCTTGTACACCATAGATTGGATAATCTGTTCCTAAAGATTTCATAAGTCCTGCATAGCACCAACTTAATCCACCAGCTGGATGTACACAAAATAGTGGTAATTGATCCCCACTTGCTCGTAATGGAAGCAACACATCAAGTGCACTTTGACCATTCCCCATCTCAAGTCTTTCAGCTAACCCTGCAACAGTCGGTGCTGCAAATAAAGTACCAATATTTAGTTCCACTCCAAGCGCCTCTTTCATGCGGCTCATAAGCTGCACTGCAAGGAGTGAATGGCCACCAAGATCAAAGAATCCGTCATCAATTCCAATTTGAGGTACACTTAGCACTTCTGTAAACAAGTCACATAACATTTCTTCTTGCGGTGTTCTTGGACCACGACTAGAAGATGATGCAATAAATTCTGGAGCTGGCAATGCCTTTCTATCTAATTTACCGTTTGGAGTTAAAGGTAACTCATTTACTACTACAAAAGCGTATGGAACCATATAATCTGGTAAACTACCACTAGCAAACTGACGCATTTCATTCGTATCAATCGCTTCATTATTTGATGCAACGATATAAGAAACTAACCGTTTATCCCCTGGTTGATCTTCCCGTACAATAACGGCTACTTGCTCAACTTTAGGGTGCTTCATTATGACTGCTTCTATTTCTCCTAATTCAATTCGGAATCCACGAATTTTGATTTGATGATCTGCACGTCCTATATAATCTAGCGTCCCATCTTTACGCCAGCGAGCTAAGTCTCCTGTACGATACATTCTTGTACCTGGCTTGCCAAATGGATCTGCGATAAAGCGTTCAGCCGTTAATCCTGCTCTTCCTAAATATCCACGCGCAAGCCCTGCACCTGCAACATACATTTCTCCAACTACTCCAGGTGGCACTGGTTGTAAATAGTTATCTAACACATACACTTTAAGGTCAGGTATACTGCACCCAATTAAACTATTTGCTCGTAAAGAGACGATAGTTTCATCTAATTCAATATAACTAACATGTACTGTCGTCTCCGTAATACCGTACATATTAATAAGCTTTGGTGCGTTATGAGGATGTCGACTATACCACTCTTCTAAGCGACTTAGCTCAAGTGCTTCTCCTCCAAAAACAACATATCGTAAAGATAATTTTTGGCCAATCTCTTCATTTTCACGATCTGCTTGCATCAATTGATAGAACGCTGATGGAGTTTGGTTTAAAATCGTAACCTTTTCTTTAACAAGAAGCTGTAAAAATTCTTTCGGTGAGCGACTTACAGTATGTGGCACTACAACTAAACGCCCTCCGTATAATAAAGGTCCCCAAATTTCCCAAACCGAGAAATCAAAAGCATATGAATGGAACATCGTCCAAACATCGTTTTCATCAAACTGGAACCAATGATCAGTTGCTCCTAAAAGTCTTACTACATTTTGATGAGGTATCATAACGCCTTTCGGTCTACCCGTTGACCCTGACGTATAAATAACGTAAGCAATATGTGATGGAGATAATGGCTTAATACGTTCCACTTCATCAATATTGTCTTCACTATATTTCTCAACTTCTGCTATTACTTTTACATTATCAATTAAAACTTTTAGTGCCTCATTACATTCAATTTCCACTTCTGAATTCGTTAAAACACATGATGGTTTCGCATCGTGTAGCATAAATGAAATACGGTCTGCTGGGTAATCTGGATCTAACGGAAGGTATCCAGCACCAGCTTTAAGAACAGCTAATAAGCTTACAACCATGTTTAATGATCTTGGCATCGCTAAAGCAACGAGTTGATCAGGACCAATCCCTTTTGCTATTAGGAATCGAGCTATTTTATTTGCTTTTCTATTTAACTCTTCATAAGTTAATTTCTTATCTTCAAAGACAACAGCAATAGAATTTGGATTTATATGAGCCTGCTTTTCAAATAATTGTGGCAATGTCATTTCTGGTGCAATTTGAAAACCACCATTCCACTTTTCTAACACTGTATTTTTCTCTGCTACAGTTAATATTTCTAATCTGCCAATGGATCGATCCGGATGTTTCGCTGCATCATCTAATAACAAAATGAATCGTTCTATTAGTTTTTGAACCGTTTCACGTTTATATAAATCGGTACTAAACTCTAGTAATCCATGTAAACCGTTCGGAGTACCGTCCCCCCCGTTACTCTCACTAATTTCAAATGTTAAGTCAAATTTTGCAGAACCGACGCTTTGAATTTCAAGGTTCGCTTCTATATCCGGGGCATCAAAGATTGCTTCTGGCGTATTTTGGAAAGCTAACATAACTTGAAATAGCGGATGACTATTTCGAGTACGCACTGGGTTTAACACTTCAACGAGTCGTTCAAATGGAACATCTTGATTTTCATAAGCTGCAAGATTTGTCTGCTTTACTCTATTCAATAATTCTTTAAAACTTGGATCTCCTGATGTATTTGTACGTAACACTAATGTATTTACAAATAAGCCGACTATATCAGAGAGTACATCATCATTTCTTCCAGCAATCGGACTTCCAATTGGTATATCAGTGCCTGCACCTAATCTTGTAAATAGTGCACTAAGCCCTGCTTGCAATACCATAAACAAACTAGCTCCATTTTCACGTGCAAGCTCTACTAACCTACTATGCATTTCTTCATCTATATGAAAATGAATTGTTTCCCCGCGGTAACTCGTCTCAATTGGACGCTGGAAATCTGTAGGTAACTCCATTTGGTCTGGTAAACCTTTAAGTTCTTCTTTCCAAAAATCTAATTGTGTTGAAATAAGACTCTCTTGTGTCGTTTCATCACCTAGCAATTGCTGTTGCCAAAGTGCATAATCCGCGTATTGAACGGGAAGTGTCTCCAGCTGAACTCTGTCACCTTGACATCGCGCTTTATACGCCGCTGTAAAGTCTCTCGTTAACGGCTGTAATGACCAGCCATCACCTATAATATGATGTAATAGAATTAATAATACATGTTCGTTTTCACTCACTGTAAAAAGTTGCAAACGAACTGCCGGCTCAAAATCGAGGTTAAAGCTATATCTTACCGCCTCTGAAAGTACACTTTCTAATTCATCTTTACATGTATTAGTTATAACCATTTCTAGATTTAAGTTTTCCATATCTAAAATTTTCTGATAGGAACTACCTAATACGTTAGGGAAAATTGTTCTAAGTGTTTCATGTTTCTCAACTACATCATAAAAAGCACCTTGTAATGCTTCCCGATTCAATATTCCATTCATACGAATGACTAGCGGAATATTATAAGTAGGACTTGGACCTTCTAAACAATTTAAGAACCATAACCTGCGCTGTGCAAATGAAAGTGGAACTTCATTTGGCCTACTTGCTTTCTGAATAGCTGGTCTTGCACTTTTTGCATCGTTTAATTGTTTCGCCAGTTCGGCAACAGTTGGTGATTCAAATAGTTTCCCGATTCCTAATTCCACACTTAACGTTTCACGAATTCTTGCCATTAAACGAGATGCGAGAAGTGAATGTCCACCCATTTCAAAGAAATTATCATCAATGCTAATTCGAGAAACACCAAGTACTTCTGCAAATAAATCACATAATATTTCTTCTTTCGGATTTCTAGCAACTCTCTCATTGTTCATTCCATTAAAATCAGGAGCAGGTAATTTCTTTCTGTCAACCTTACCATTTGGCGTTAATGGTAATTCTTCTAGCACAACAAATGCCGATGGTATCATATAATTCGCTAAACTTTCTGAAACATAAGAACGAATTTCTGAAAGATTAATCGGTTCCTTTTCTTCTGCAACGATATACGCAATGATGCGTTTATCATTTGGACGATCTTCTCGTACCATTACTACCGCTTGTTGAATATTTTCATGTCGTTGTAATACCGTTTCAATTTCAGCTAATTCAATTCGGAATCCACGAATTTTAATTTGATGATCTGCGCGACTAATGTACTCTAACGCACCATCACTACGCCATTTCACAAGATCTCCTGTACGGTACATGCGCTTCCCTGATTCTCCATAAGGATTTGCAATAAACCGTTCAGCTGTTAACTCAGGTTTTCCTAAATATCCGCTTGCAAGTCCCTCCCCTGCAATATATAATTCCCCAATAACTCCAGGTGGAACTGGTTGTAACCCTGCATCCAATACATACACTTCTGTATTGCAAATTGGCTTTCCAATAGGAGGTATACCCTTTTCACCTTCATCAATGTTCATGAAAGTAGACCAAATCGTCGTTTCAGTTGGTCCATATAAATTAGTTATTGAGCAACCTAATTCTTTTAATTTATTTGCTAAATGCTCTGGAAGAGCTTCACCACCAACAAGTATATTTAGCCCTTGTAGCTTCTCTGGATAATCAGTTACTAACGCCTGCCAAAGCGTCGGTGTAGCCTGCATAATTGTCACTCTTTCTTCTTGTAAAAGTGTCGCTAATGCTGATGGCTCTTGTATGTCTTCTTTTTGTGCAATTGTTAAACTTGCACCACTAATAAGAGGTAAATAAATTTCTAGTGCAGAAATATCAAATGCAAACGTTGTAACTGCTAATAAATGATCATTTTCATGTAATGAAAATTTTTGTTGCATAGCCATTAAAAAGTTACTTAAACCTCTCATAGGAACAATTACACCTTTTGGGTTTCCTGTTGAGCCTGAAGTATATATTGTATAGGCTGGGTTTAAAAGTGATACATCATTCTTACATGCTATATTCATACGAGAATATGTATGTAACGCTAGTTTCGTTTCTTCTTCATCTAATACAATTTTTTTCATATCATTTTCTATAACTAACTTAGATGAAACAGATGAATGTGTTATGATACAAACTGGTTTTGCGTCATTTACTATATAATTAATTCTTTCTGCTGGGTATTCTGGATCTATTGGTAAATACGCTGCACCAGCCTTTAAGACTGCTAGCATACTAACTACCATTTCTATTGATCTAGGGAATACTAAAGCTACAAACTGGTTTGGTCGCATTCCTTCTTCTACTAAATAATGTGCTAGTTCATTCGCTCGTTCATTTAGCTCTTTATACGTAAGGTTTACACCGTCACAAGTAATGGCTAGTTTATTGGGATTTTTTTGCACTTGTTTTTCAAATGATATAGGCAGACTGATTAACTCATCGTCTTCCTTCGTTTCATTCCATTCCAATAAAACTTTATGATTTTCTTCAGGCAGAGTAATGTTTATTTTTCCAATCGACTCGTTTTTCTCATAATTATTTACTACTAATTCAAATAGATTCATAAATCTTTCTTTATGCAATGCTAGCTCCGCGCCATTATATACTTCAGGATTTGCATCAAAATGAATCATTAGCTCATTTTGATCAAAACGTTTATATACATTTATTGATAAATCATCGACAGGTCCTGCTGATAAATTATGCGTAATACCACGATTTCCAGCAAAATTTAGCCCGTAATCAAAAGGCATAACATTCACTAACGGTCCAAACAACCTTTGATTTTCACCTAGTAACTTTAAGTCTCTTCTTAATTCCTCATGACGGTATTTATAATGGCGACGTACATCTCGGATTTCTTTAGAAACTTGTTGCAATAATTCCGCAAGAGTTATATTTGGAGTTACTGTAATACGAAGTGGCACTAAATTCATTACCATACTTGGTGTATGAATAGATACCGAACCTAGACGTCCCATCATCGGTAAACCTAAAACAATATCATTTGCACCTGTTAACTTATGCATATAAATACTTGTTACAGCGACAATGAATTCCGGCCAACTTGTTAACGAAATATTGATATCTTCTAATAAAGTTTTCGTGCTAGAACTAGATAAATAAGCTGTTTCTCGTGAAAATCCATTTGATGTTCTCGGTGCTCGCTCTGCCAAGCTTACAACTTCTGGTTCATCCGCAAATTTTTCTAACCAAAAAGTACGATCTTCCTGAAATTTTTTAGACTCACGATACTCAATATCTTCTTGCACGACCTTTGTAAGAGAACCAAATGGCTTTTCATTCTTGTTTGTTTCTTCTATAAGTGATGTATACTCATTCGCTACTTTTTGGCTAAGAAGTGAAAATCCATAGCCATCCATCACAATGTGATGGATGCGCTGATACCAAAAGAAACGATTATTTTCAACTTGAATAAGTGCTTCAGTAAATAATGTATCTTTTTTCAAATCGACTGGCATAGATAAATCATTTTTCATCCATACTTTAGCAGCTTCTTCAGGATTTTCTTCTTTACGAACGTCAATAAAATGCATATGAAACTGTGATTCTTCAATAACTTGCCATGGGCCAATTTCATCCTCCTCGAAGCGAACATGAAGTGCTTCTGCTTCCATTACAACTTTACGTACAGCTAATTCAAAAATTTCTTGATGAATATTTCCGTTTATTTCTACATATTCTCCAGTATTGTAAATTGGATTAAGCGGATCTAATTGTTGCGCAAACCACATACCAGACTGCGCAGATGATAACGAATGACGAATCTTTTGACTGTTAGGCATTCTTTACTACCCCTTTATTATGTAGTCTATTTGTTACAGCACCTGTGCTGTTTGTGAAGATAGTAAACTGTACCAACCTGCAACAGTTGGACGTTCTGCTAAATCTGCAAAAGTGATTTCTTTCCCTTCACGACGCCACTTCTCTACTAAACTCATAATTCTGACCGAATCAAGCCCTCTATTTAATAAGTCCTCATCAATATCAATACTCTCTACTGGCTCACGAAGTAGTTGTGCAACTAGTTCATGCACTTCCTGTATAGTGATTCCTTCACTCTCATCATCTTTTACACTTTGTAAATCGTTTAACAGTAGGTTTGTTGATGTCGTTACTGCACATCTATTAGATGCATACTCCAATGCTTGTTTATGATGCTCTAGTGAAAAATCAGCAACTGCATCTGCTACAAAGAACGGCTCTATACCATCCATAAATGCTTCACAAGCTGTTAAAAGACAGCCAATATGCGCATAAATACCGCAAATAATGAGTTGATCTCTTCCTTGTTCATTTAAAATTTCTAATAGATTTGTCTTTTTAAATGCACTATATCTCCATTTTGTTAGGAATATATCATCCTCATCAGGAGTAAGTTCATCAACAATTTTCTTTTTATCTGGTCCAGCAGGTATACCGTCACCCCAAAAGTCTTGTAATAAACCTCGTTGTTCCAACGTTTGTCCACCAGGTTGTGCTGTATAAACAACTGGTATACCAAGTTCCTTACATTTTTCTCTTATCATTTTAATATTTGAAATAAGTTCTACTTTTGGTGATTCTTTATCGCTATATGCATCAAGAAAATATTCTTGCATGTCATGAATTAAAAGTACTGCACGTTTCGGATCTGGTGTCCAATTCACTTTATTTTTTGGTAGTTCTGATTCAATTGGCATTTTATATACTGAAATAGATGGGATAGCCATCTAATCACTTCCTTCCGGTTTTTATTATTGTTTTACTGTAATAAGTTTTTCAGCAATGACTTTACGTAGTTCCTTTTTGCTGACTTTTCCGACTCCTGTTTGCGGGAATGATTCAATAAATTCAATTCGATCTGGAATTTTATAAGCCGCTATACCACGTTCTCTTAAAAACATTTTTAATTCACTTACTGCTGGAACTTGTCCGCGAGCTATAACAAAAGCACAGGTGCGTTCACCTAAATAATCGTCAGGCATAGATACAATTGCTACGTCATGGACCGCATCGTGTGCTAATAGATGATTTTCAACTTCTTCCGCAGCAACTTTCTCACCACCACGGTTAATTTGATCTTTATCTCTTCCTTCTACAATGATGTATCCTTGTTCATTTACTTTTACAAGATCACCTGTGCGATAAAACCCATCCTTTGTAAATGATCGGGCATTATGCTCTTCGGCTTTATAGTAACCACGAATTGTATATGGACCTCGTGTTAATAAACTACCTACTTCGCCAGGTTTTACATCGTTGTCATTTTCATCAACAACTCGTACTTCATCGAGTGCAGACATTGGTCTACCTTGTGTATGAATAATAATTTCTTCCGGATCGTCTAATCTTGTATAGTTCACTAATCCTTCCGCCATACCAAATACTTGCTGTAACGTACATCCAAATGTAGGGCGTATACGTTTTGCAACCTCAGCACTAAACTTAGCACCACCTACTTGAATAACCTCTAGACTCGATAAATCAGCATTACGAGAAGATGCAGCGTCAAGCCATATCATTGCTAATGGCGGTACGAGAGCAGTAATCGTAACTTTTTCTTTTTCGATAAGTGCAAATGCCTCATCCGGACTACCCCCAGTTGCCAGCACAACTTTTCCACCTGCATAGAAAGTTCCAAATGTTCCAGGAGAGCTCATCGGGTAATTATGTGCTACTGGAAGAACGGCCATATAGACACTCTCTGCACTTAAATTACAAATTTCAGCGCTAACACGTAAACTATAAATATAATCATCATGCGTTCGAGGAATTAATTTAGAAAGTCCTGTTGTCCCTCCTGATAATTGGAGAAACGCAACATCACTTGGCTGAACTTCTGGTAATGAGACGGGATCCATATACAGATCATTTATGTTCACAAATTCTTCTTCTTCTCCCACTACAATGACTTGTTGTAAATTTGGCACTTTCTCTTTCACTTCTCTTGCTAGTTTTCGATAATCAAAACCAAGAGCCTTATCTGAAATAACGTAAGCGCTCGCCTCGCCAAACTCACAAAAATAACTAATTTCACTGCTTCGATGTGAAGGTAGTGCAAAGACAGGAAGCGCTCCAATTCTAAATAGCGCAAAACATATTTCGAAAAACTCGATAATGTTAGGTAACTGGATTACAACTCTGTCCTCTTTCTTTATTCCTAAATTCAGTAAACCTGCTGCTAAACGATCTACCTTTTTATTAAGTTCACTGTACGTTATATGCGTCTTACCGCTTACAACCGCGATTTGATTTCCATATTTCTCAGCTCGCTCTCTTAACACTCCTCCAAATGTTTCACCAAGCCAACATCCTGCTTCTCGGTAACGATCGGCAAATTCTTTTGGCCATTCTGTATAACCTACTAGCATTCTTTCTTCCCCCTATTTTTCATTAAGTGAACTATCTCTTAACCCTAAAGCTTTTAGCATTGTTTGGAACTTAGCTGATGTTTCTGCTAACTCATCTTCTGGTTTTGACTCAGCAACAACTCCAGCTCCTGCATATAAACGAAGTGTATTTTCTTGTACTTCAGCACAACGAATTGTAACAATCCATTCTCCATCTCCATTTAAATCGCTCCATCCTAGCATTCCTGTAAAGAACTCGCGGTCAAATGGCTCAATATGCTGTATAGCCTCTCTTGCTTTTTCCATCGGAGTTCCGCAAACTGCTGGCGTAGGATGAAGGGCAATTGCTAATTGTAAAGAAGAAGTATTTGGATCCTTAAGTTCACCTTTCACTTCTGTAGACAAATGCCACATCGCTTCACTATGAATAACTGATGGCTTTTCTGGAACATGTAATGTATGACAATACGGACGAAGTGCAGCGGCAACCGCTTCCACTACTACCGCATGTTCATGTAAATCTTTTGGAGAAGAAAGTAATTCCTCTGCTCTTCTTTTATCTTCTACTGGGTCCTCACTACGTGGCCTTGAACCAGCTAACGGGTTAGAAATAACTTGCATACCATTACGTGAAATAAGTAATTCAGGGCTTGCTCCAATTAGCGTTTTACTGTTCTCCTTTTCATCTTTCGGTAAATTCACAGCAAATGTATAACCATGCTTATTATGCTCTGCTAATTCTCGCAGAAGTTTTTGCTTATCAATCTTTTCGGAAGATTTAACATCTAACGATCTGGATAGAACGATTTTCTTTAAATCACCGTCCTGTATTTTTTCAATTCCTTGCTTCACACCATTCATATAAACTTCAGGGTCTGGCATTGGCGTCATTTCAAATGTTGCGTTCTCATTTGTTTCAAGCTGATTTGTTGTATCCAATTGTAACCGCTCAGAAATTCTGCTATATTCTGGTACGATGAGTTGGACTTCTTTTCTACGATCAAATGGCAAAGCACCCACAACGATAGGATTTGGATTTCCAGCTTGTTTCGCATTACTTAATGTCGTTTGCACAAGCTCTGGGAAACTTTCAATTTCACGATGCTTTACTGTAGTAAACTCTCCTTCTGTTAATATCGTTCGAGTTGGTGAAGCGAAAAAGAATGAAGATTCAGTCTTATAATCATCTAAAAGTTTTTCTGACAATTCCTTTACAGCTATATGTTCATTCATAATATAATAACCTCCTGAATTTTTATTAAACTCCTAACGTAGCACCGCCATCGACACATAAATTGTGCATTGTAATATGACTCGCTCTATCTGAGGCTAAAAATAACACTGCTTCAGCAACTTCTGAAGGTTGTGCAATTTTTTGTAATGGAATTCCGAGTCTATATGTATTTTGAGAACCAGCAATTATATTTTTAGCTCCATTCTCATCAGCCCATAGTAATCTTTGCATCTCAGTTTCAGTAGAACCTGGAGAAACTAAGTTGCAGCGTATATTGTATGCCGCAAGCTCTAGTCCTAAACATTTCATAAACATCGTCGTTGCGGCCTTTGACGCAGCATACGCAGCCATCTCCATTCTTGGCGTATTTGCCGCATTTGAACCGACTGTAACAATTGCCCCCGATTTTCTTAACATCATATTTTTACTTACCGCTCGGGACATATTGAAAACCCCTGTCGTATTTACAGAGAATGTTTTATTCCAATCTTCATCACTTAACGAATGAATTGGTCCCATACGTAAAACCCCTGCAACATTTATTAAAATATCTATTGGCGCTATTTCATTTGTAATATGATTTACCATGTCTTCAACAGCGGCGCTATCACTCACATCTAAACGAAACGTTTTCATACGTGTATTATTTAATTCATTTTGATTTAAGAGTACATTTAACCCCTCTTCATTTTGATCAACCGCAATAACTTTGGCTCCTCTTTCTAAAAACATTTTGGCAACGACACTGCCTATGCCTTGTGCTGCACCTGTTACTAAAACTGTTTGCCCATCAAATTCCCCTAAGTTCATTTTCTCTATCCTTTCACATAAACATTAATTTCATTAAGTAACACCGATGATATTGATTTTCATTATCAGTTGTGTTGTAAAAAATAATACACTTACTAAACTAATTGGTCAAGTGCGCATTACTTTAAAATTCATTTTATTGATAATGTTTTTCATTTACCATCTTACACCGAAATGATAATGTTTCTCAATAAACTTGTCAATCTTTTTTTATTTTTCAGATAAACCATTTTAATGCTTCTTAATAAAATCATATGTAAACGCATTAAAAGTACTTATATTATAAATAAAATTCAAAGTCCTCTTTTTAAAATTGAAGAAACTAAACTAGAGATACGTTCATTTACAATGCTTTATGAAAAACTCAAGTATATATTTTCTCAATATTTTTCTGAAAATATATCTTACAAATACTAATGAATGTCTTTTTTGTCATTTAAGATTTAATATATATTTCGAATACGATGTATCAATTTATTATATTCCAAATGGGTATTCCACTCACTTTTACATCTATAAAAATCCCAAAAGTAATTTAACCTTGTTAAAATAACTCATAAAAAAAGCATCCTAATTAATAGAATAGGATGCTTTTTCGTAATCATAGTGTTATAGAAGATTTGTATACTTATGCTACGCTGCGATACTCTTCTTCTTTTTCTTTTTTCTGCTTAGGTGCTTGAATTAAAATTGCGATAATGAATGACACGACACATAATACACCTATTACCATGAACGTTGGTTTGAATCCACCTAGAAGTGCACCGATAAAGGAACCTGCAAGCGCCCCAAATCCAAACCCTTGATACACAATTCCGTAGTTCTTACTATGGTTTTTCATACCGAAGAAATCACCAACAATAGCTGGGAAAATAGTGATATTTCCACCAAAGCAAAACGCTACACTTGCTACACATACGAAGTAAATACCATAATTTAAATCTACAAAACTTAGAACTAAGACTGAACTCGCCATAACAACAAAAGTACTAGTAACGATTTTTAAACGCCCAATTTTATCCGATAATGGTCCTAAAATGATACGACCTAATGTATTGAAGATTGCAACCATAGCCACCGCATTAGCTGCTGTTGCTGCGCTAAGTCCTACAAGTTGAACACCAATGTCTTTTACCATACCAATTAAGTATAAGCCACTCATACATGATGTAAATAACATGATAAATAATAAGTATACTTGTTTTGTGCCTAACATTTCTTTCGTTGTGTATTCCTTAGTTTTTGTTTCATGAACTGCTCCTTGATCTGCAGCTTGATGGATTAAACAAGCACCAATTACAATCATAGCTGTAACAATTAAACCCCAGTATATAAATGCTTGGGATACACCAACTGATTCAATCAACTGTGCGTTAACGTATTTAAAGATTAAGCTACCTGAACCATATGCAGAGACAGAAATACCAGCAATTAAACCTTTACGCTCTGGAAACCACTTTATTAAATTTGATAGTGAAGTGATATATGCTGTACCATCTGCATAACCTACAACAACTCCCGCTAGTACATAAAATAATATTAGTGAGGATGCTTGTGAACTAAGTATTAATCCTAGTCCTAATGCTAATCCAGCTATCATAATAAGTTTACGAAGTCCCCATTTTTCTTGCAATTTACTCGCAAATAAAGTTGAAAATGCTAAAGAAAGACTAGTAATTGAGAAAGTTATCGCAACAGCGTTAAGACTCCAACCATATTTACTAACTAAAGGCTGATTGAATAAACTCCATGTATATATCGTCCCAAGCCCCATCTGTACTATAACTGTGCCAAGGACAACAAGCCATGGATTAACAGTTGATTTTTTCATATCTTTCCGCCCCCTCTTTCTATTTCAATGCTATTCGCTAAATTTACTTTTTTTATGTTCATTTTGGTCACCTCTTTTGATTTGACACCTTCATTGTATAAGATGTTTTCATTTATGTAAGCACTTACAAGATAGAGCGTCAAAAACATGGAATCAGTTACAGAAAATGAAGGACGAAATACAAAAAACTATTTATTAAAGAAACGGTTTTATTAAGTCAATTCAAAAGCCTGACTTTCTTTATACGCTTATAATTGTTTATTAAAATGTGAAGATTTAACAAACAAATTCCATCATAATGAAAGCATTTTTAATACGTCTTGTTAAAACCTCTTTTAATTCTGCACACATAGACAACAAATATTTTTTTGATAAATAAAACTAAATATTCACTAATATATCTATCCGTGGTTTAATATATATAATAAAAAAATTTCTGTCTTTAATGAGGAGGTACTATGAAAGCAAACATAGGGGATACTATACTTTTTCAACGAAATAATTTAAAGATTACAGGATCTGTATTAAAACTTTATACTGAATCGGTCTTAGTTGAAATTACAAATGTAAGCGGTGGTACTTTTGAATTTGATCGAACAATTGTAAATCATAAAAACTATAAAGTTTTAAATACAAATACATAAAACAACACAAAATAGCCCCTGCTCAACAGCAGGGGCTATTTTATATAAAAATATTTCACTAGTTTATATACCCTAAAACATTAACAATCTTACTCGCTTTTAAATTGTTAATATGATAATAAATTTCTAAACCTCTTCTCTCTGCTCGTAACACTTTACCCTTCATTTTTGATAAATGTTGTGAAACAGTAGATTGCGGAATATTCAGTAACTCTGTTAATTGTGTTACATTACAAGTTTTTCTCGTACTTAATTCATTTACAATTTGCAGTCGGATTGGATGCGCCATAATTTTTAAAATATCTACATCTTCTTCTGAAACTAAAGTTTTTCTCATTTCACTCGTATATGTTGTCATAAGACATTCCCCTTTTATATGAATTCCATATTCATAAGATCTATTTCCAAATTTTTTAAAACCCTTGATTAAAACTTTTATATAGAAATAAAAGGATTTTAAATTTTTGAAAACAGAACTTACATTCACTTTATTTATTTATTTGGTACATGTACATAATACAATGTTAATATGTGCTCTATGTGAAGTTCACATAAATTTGTGATGAAGATTTATTTAGCCACTCGCATCCTACTCATCTAATTACTCACTGCATAAAATCATCAGTTATTTTAACACATTTTAGGCGTTTGTATATACTATTTATAAAGTAAAACTTTAATCAGCCCTCACCAATCGTGCTTTTACGGGCAACCTGCCCCCCTCATAATTTCTTTGCTTCCGCTGAATTTTGAGATGGGCGTCTTACTGCACGGCAAATAGCGAAATAAAGCAACTTTTATAAAGGGGAATTCATATGCCTACAGCGTTACAAGAAGAAGTCGAAGAAGCACCGGAAACATATGTCAGTCATATCATCTTAGTTGGAGGATCGACTTTATTTTTAGTAGGCGGGGCTATATCGGCAATTTCAGCTTTTCAAGCTTATAATCGTTTGGAGAATACGCCGCCTTCTTCCGATAATTCATAGATATATAAATAAAACGTCGTCTCCAATGAAGAGACGACGTTTTATTTTATTACATACGAGACTAAAAGTATCGGTAGATTCCCTACTCCATTCTCTAAGCTTACTTCACCACAAACCTAGTCTGACTACATCCATCTTTCTGCTTCGTTACTTCTAATACAGCTGGCATTGCGTTTTTCAGCTCTTGTACGTGTGAAATGACACCGATAAATCGGCCTGATTTTTGTAGGTCAATTAAGGCATCTACTGCTTTCGTTAATGATTCTTCATCTAATGAACCGAACCCTTCATCGATGAACATCGTTTCGATGGAAATACCGCCTTCATATGCTTGAATGACATCTGCCATTCCTAGCGCTAGGCAAAGTGATGCGTTAAATTTCTCTCCGCCGGATAATGTTTTTACATCGCGCGTTTGGCCAGTGTATGCATCGTACACGGAAACCGCTATACAAAAGGCTTTGTGGAGGACGTTTGATAAGGATTTTTACACAAAGTGTGACCGCTAGTGTGACCGCTAGCACAGTAAAATTTATATAATAAATTGTTACAAGACAAGAGTTTATATCTTCCTTTAACTAGCGTAGGGATTCCTGCGCTTTTTATTTTGATCAACGAAGTTAGCCTACTGTCTCTATCTCTTACACTTCCAACATAAGATTTGAGAATTTTACGTAATAGATTACGATTAACCGTATCATAACATAATTAATCGACCTAATATGTACCGTTCGTTTTAACGAGAGTATTATCAGTAAAATTTAGACTTATAACGTATTTCTACCATCCTATTGTGTCAATATCTATCCTATTTTCCGATTATACTTACGCATACGCTCTCGTGCTTGTCTCTTACGCACCCCGTCACGACATCCGTCACAGTATTTAGCTCGATTGCCTTTAGCGATAAAATAATCGTTACACACCTCGCATACCTTACCGCTCCGACCTTCGTTAAAGTACAATGCGTATAATTCTTTATCAGCCGGTAATACGTACGTTTCAAAGTATTCACAGCGTTTGCTTTCGAATTTTACTTCTTTATCGCGATAATACATCGATTGTAGGAACGGGCATTTCGCCTGGTAAACACAATTACCTTCTTTCGGAGTGTAACAAGCGCACGTTTCCCTTACTAATCGTTTGACTTTAGTTTCTGCTCTCATAATATCGCTTCCTTTCATTTGTACCCAAATAAAAAACGACGTGCCCTTCCGTAATGGAAAGACACGCCTTAATAATTACTTAAAGTATTCTTCTAAATTAATTCCATTAAAAACTAACAATCTACCGCCCTCCTTTAAATACCTCTCTACGCCTTTTAACCGCTTCTTGCTCGCCTGTAATATCGTCAACGAATCTCGCAAACTCTTGTTTACCGAGTTGGACGTTAATATACGCTGGTTGCTTATCTCTTGACGTTGGATTACCGTATTGACTCGGCTTATACATGCTTGGCGTTGGTTTAGCTGATTGATACGCACCTAACCCGCTTACTCCTCTCGGTATGGAAGCACCTGTATCCACCGCTAACATCTCCGGTTTCATCCAGTCCGCCATCTGTTGCGTCGTACGTTGCACCGAACTTTTCATTCCGTCAACACCGTTAATCCAACCCTGCATCATGTTTACGCCGATCATGTCGCGCATCCAACGTGAAGGAGAATGAATCGAAAATATTCCGGTAAGCTTGTCCTTAATACCGTTACCTATCTCGGTTACCTTGTCCCAAATACGACTAGCCATCGAAGTTATACCATTTAGCATACCTTCCATGATGTTCTTACCGATATCCAATAGGTTAATCCCTTTTAAGAACGAGATTATGTTATCCCATATGTTCGAGATTGTATTAGACATTGCGTCTAGGATACTAGAGGTTGCGGAACTAGCTGCATTCCACCCCGCAGAAATGATATTTCCAACCGCTGAAATTACTGATGAAATCACATTACGTATTCCCTCGAATATAGATTTGACTACGTTCCATACCGCATTTAATACGCTAGAGAAAATCGATTGGACTAAATTCAACCCGTTACGTACGATTACACCTATTAAAGAAATCGCTCCATCGATAATACTCTTTATTAACGACATCACATTTGACGTAATTCCCTTAACCGCATCCCACGCACCGCTCCAATCACCTTTCAATATCGACGTAAATAATTTAATAATGTTGGTAATGATGCCGATAACAGATTTAATAATACCCATTACCGCTGGGAATACGGCCTGCACGATTTGTAAAATGAATTGAATTGCTGGAATTAATACGCCTTTAATAATCTCGGCTGCACCTTGTAACAATGCTGAAATTATAGGAATTACAGCCTGAATAATTGCTTGAATTACCGGAAAGACCTCTTGCACCGCTTGCAATATAAGCGGAACTACAGTCGTCGCAACTATCGTTATAATCTCACCGAACAATTTAATAATTTCTATGATTATAGGAATAGCCGTCTCAATAATCGATTGAATGATAGGAAATACCTCTTGAACAACCGTAAGTATGACCGGTATCATCTCTTGCGCTACAATTACAAGAATTTCACCGAAAGTTTTTATAAGCATTACCCATACACCAACCGATGTTTGAATAACGCTTAATATCGTAGGAAACACTTCTTGTGCCACTTGTGAAAGCATCGGCATTACTTCAGCCGCTAATTCTGAAAACATTTGAGATAGCTCCTGGACTACTTGCGTAATTGCAGGCATGATTTCAATCGTTGTATCAGCGAATAGTTTCATTAGATCCGTAACCATAGGCATGATTAATTGAATGTTTTCTCCGAATAGCTTAAATAAATCCATTGCTACCGGCATTACTTGTTTTACGACGTCTCCAAAAAGACTCATGATAGTCGAACCTAGCTCGCCAAATGCCGCACCTAACTCTGCAAATGCTGGCTGTAGCGATGCGAAACTTTCCATGATGACTTGACTGATCTTTTGAAACTCTGGTGCTAACGGCGCGAATGCGTCGATAAAACCTTGTGCTAATGAAGTAATTATCGGCATGATGACGGAAGCAACCGTGCTAAATACACTCTGAATCGATTCCCAAGCTGACATCAATGCTGCTTTTGCCTGATCATTCGTATTCACAAGTTTAAAAATCGTAGCGCCTAATGAAGCGACAATAGCGATAACCCAACCGATAGGACCAGACACACCTAAAAACGATAATCCTAAACGTACAATTAATGGTGTTAGTGTAGCGATTGTGTTACCGATTGATGAGAACGAGGCTTTTATAAAATCTACAACCGGTGAAATCGCTGCTCCCATCCCTGAAAACTTAGCGGTTAATCCTTCAATAGCTGAACCGAAAGCTCCACTTATACTCTGACCGATACCGCTTAGCTTAGCGGTTACGGGACTAAAAAAAGTACCTATCGCAACGCCCATCGCTGTAAATTTAGCGGGGATTGTTGCAAGATACGCACCAAATGAGTCAAATGCCGCTTTCATAGATTCCACGGCTGATATAGTTGTAGTTTTAATCGATTCCCAAGCGCTATTTACTGCGTTACGGAACGTTTCGTTGTGTTTGTATAGTTGGACAAGTGCTGTTCCTAGTAGAGAAAGAGCTGCGATTACAATACCAACTGGCCCTAAAAGCGCACCGATTATAGTCCCTAAGATAGTTATTCCTTCAACTAATACGCTGATAAGTGAACCTAACTTACCTATCACTAGAAATAACTTTCCAAATACTAGTAAGGTGGCTCCTATAGCATTTATCATTATCCCAACAACAGTAGCTATTGCTAAAAACGCGGTCATTGCTACCGCTGTTGTTGCAACGACTGTTTTCATCTGTTTAGAGAGGTTTGTAAACCAATTCGCTAAGTCTCTTACCTTGTTTGCGACAAAGATAATTGCGGGTCCCAATGCGTCTACAAAAGCTTTTGATGCAGTATCGACTACTGACAGCATTTCTTTTATTGCGCCCGCCCAACCTTCGTTCATTTTTTTAGCTGCAGCGGCTGCCGCCCCATCACTTTTTACTAAGGCGTCTGTCATCTTATTGATAGCGTCAGGACCTGCAGAAACTAGTGCCATCATACCGGAAACAGCTTCAGTCCCGAAGATGGTAGCTAACGCCGCTCCTTTTTGGGCTTTTGTCATACCTTCCATGCCTTTTTGTAAATCACCTATAATTTGACTTAGGGGACGCATGTTTCCTTGTTGATCTGTAACGGTTACCCCTAGTCGCTTCAACTCGTTTGCAGCGGCTTTGGGTGGCTTAACTAAGCGGAGCAATGATGCCCGAAGCGCTGTACCGGCCGTCTCTCCACGAATACCATTATCAGACATAATACCAACAGAAGCTGCGAGTTCTTCCATAGAGATACCTAATTGTGCTGCCGGACCTGCCGCGTACTTAAATGCATATTGCATATCATACACGCCTGCTGCCGACTGATTGGCCGCTTGGGCTAAAACGTCAGCAACATGGCCACTCCTATCTGCTTCTAACCCGAATGCGTTAAGCGCACTCGTAACTGTATCTGCTACAAGTCCGAGGTCTTCACCCGATGCAGCAGCTGCAACAAGTACTCCTGGTAATGCTGCTGTTGCTTTTGCTGCGTCAAACCCTTTCGCTCCTAATTCGGCATATGCTTGGGCTACTTGCCCAGTTGAGTACACCGAAGTGGTCGCCATCTCTAAAATATCTTTCTTAACTTTGTTATAACTACCACCCGTTAACATCGCAGCTCTACGAGTCTCAGATTCAAAATTCATAGCATCTTTCACCATACGACCTAGGAAAAATCCTGATGCAGTGGCGGCTGGTGCAAAAGCCATCGTCATGCTTTGACCGACTGATTGAACTCTGTGCCCCATATTCTGTACTCCGTTACCTACATTTTGAAACGTCCGTTGCCAACCTGACATATCAGGCGGTGGCGGAGGTGCTGGTCTAGGTATCGGCGGAATTGTTGGCATCCTTGGTGCCGGTATATTTATTGGTTGACGTACAGCTTGATGAAAGTCGCGTACCGCTTGTGTAGCTTGTTGCATACCTCTTTGTAAATTAGAGATATCTGCTAGTAATTGTACTTCTACACGATTTGTAGACATGACTATCTGCTCCCGATTTTCTTGTAAGATTCAAAGTTTACTTGCAGTCCTTGCGTCTTAACGAATTCTCGTAACACTTCTAATTCAGCTAGTTCACCGCTTAATGCCTGGTTTAACTTCCCGAAATTTTCCGCTTCTTTCCCGAAAAGTTGTAACAGCCTGCCGATATGATACTTCGTCTCTGGTGACTCGGATGTTTTCATTAATGCCGTTGCTAGTCTTTCCATTTCTTTCAAATTCTCTATTGTGTTCATATAATCCACTCCTTAATTTTGGATAAAAAAAGAGGCCACAGAAAAGTGACTTCTTGTATATTAGCTTTACCAATGTTTCCTTTAAGCTAACAAGACTCGAAATTAAATATCATTATTCATTCCTAACCTTTTATGTTTTGTGCAACACATTACATCCTTCCTCTCCCTTGATCCAAATAGTTTCTTCAGGAAGTAAAATTTCAAAACAGCCTTCACTATAGTAGATTATAGTTTCTGTTTCCTCTTGAAATTGGTTCCCTTATTATTATGTTAGATTTTTCACGATAGATTTCACGTTTCATATAATTCCCTCCGTTTCATTTGAATGTCTATCAGTCGTAGCTCATATTCATTACACACACCAATGATTTCTTGAATCACCTCATTCATTGTTGAGATAATCTCGAAATTATATCGGGCAAAAGCATAATCCCTTATTACTTCTCCACTTTCTATATCGAGAATTTGCCAAGACACCGTGAGCCCTATTACCGGATGCGTTTTTACATTTACATTTGCCATTACCTCTTTCATTTAATCTCTCCTATCACACTGTTTTTACGGATTAATGCATCGTTTGCTAATAACCGAATCTCGTTTCGTTTGTTGCCCAACATAGGGACATGTTTAATAAAAACCTCAGCGTTAGTTAAACTCTCGATTTCTTTTCGGTAATATCTATTGCAAATAAGATGAGGTAAGTCAGAACGAAATATAATTTGTGTAACGCCTTCCAGAACTTCTTTTGACAATCGTTTTAATAACCACTTGATACACTTCCTCATTGAATTTACTTCCGTATCATTGATGTAAAGACTCGCTACCTTGTACGGAGTGTAAATACGTTTTTCTTCATCATCGAAGTTTAAAAAGTCTATCGCTGCGCCTGCGATGTATGCTCCGTTTTGAATACGTAAAGCTGCAAAATCTACAATTACGGTATTTGAAATTTTACCAATCACGTGTAAATCACCTTCCCCATCAATTTCAGTTCCTCGATTTTTTCTTCCGTTAAATTGAACGCCTTAATTAGCTTTACTTTCAACGAATCGCTCACTTTTCGATATCCTGTCTCAGCATTTGAAATAGTAGTAACCGCACCTATACCTAGTCGTTCTGCTAGTTGCTCCTGGGTCAGTTCTTCTGATAAACGTAATAAGCGAATCATTTTTCCATCGATCTTCAATTTTCTAATCACTCCTTTTAACAAAACCTATTAATAAATATGATAACTTCACCTAAAAATAAAAAAGAGACTATCAAAACGATAGACTTGAAAATTAAACATACGTATTAAATTAGAAGATAAAGAGAAAAACAATACTTAATAATTAAACCCTTGCGACTTCATAATTAATTTACCGATAATGTATATATCAGCGATAATAATGATAGATGCAACGACTTTGGAGCGAAGCGGAAAAGTCGATTGCCAGGTCTTATTATTTAGCGATAAGTTAGTGTAATAAAAAAACGACAGTTAAACGAATAACCGTCGTTGAAATACTGCTTAAGTATTAGCGCTAGATACTCAAGCCCACTGCCCCTTCACTATTAGTCCGTTTTCTAACGAATACAGAGGGGGTTACGCAAAAATTTTTTATTTTTTTACAAATTTCTTTTTGGCGGTAAATTCTTTTCTGCTTTAATCGGCAACATCTTTCCTTTAAACGTAAAATTCAAGTTTTCTTCTTTCTTACCTTCGATTAAATTAACTCTAAATATAGAAGTACCTCCGGAATCTCTCATCTCTTCCTTTCGAATCTCTCGTGATAACTCTAATAGTAATTTGCGTTTATGTTTTCCTTCTTTTCCATTCATAAACTGAAGCGGATAATTCCCCTTACTACGCTTACGATAAATTACATGCGTTCTTTTCGTACCACAAACAATATCTTGTGGATCGTTACTAAATTCCGATTTATTATGAATGAGTGCTTCCAGTGTTTCTAAGGTTGGTTCGAATAGTTTTTCGTACTTATAGATACTTATTATTTTGTGATAATCGTGGGTAGAGACCCCGAATCGCTCACGGTTGTAACATGCTCTTGCACGTCTATTACTTACTTCCCTTTCACAACTTGTTACTCTACCTTTCTTAACGATAGACATTCTTGAGCAATATGTTTTCTTACCCCCAGGCATAGCATCGTAAAAAACCTTCCCACAAATGATACATTCTTTAATCTTGTTCGGTTTAATATTCGAAGCAATATGTCGTATTTCTACCGCTCCGTATGTTTCCTGTAATACCGAATCGGGAATATTCGAAGATGCTAATTCAATTAGATATAGCCATTCCTTACGATGAAAACGACGTAGATTTTTTACGCCCTCTTGTAACTCATTGGCTCGATACTGGAAATCGTCGTCAAAATACGCCTGTAAAACGTTTATAATTTGATCTCCGAAAAACGTTAAAAATAGCTGATTCGCTTCCTGTTGCTTTAAAAACTTTGCATCTCTTTCCTCATTTCGTACAACAATTCCTTTTTCTTCTGCGGTAATAATTTCATACATACACATTTACCTCCGATTAAAATAATCGGGCATGTCGAATCGCCCTAGGCACCGACTTTTCAACTTGAAATGTGTATATACATGTTTTTTGTTACAAAATAAACACTACATATTACCTTTCGTTTCAAGGCATAGTACAAGATGCGTGCATAAACTCTCTCTTAACTAATATTCCCATCGACTTAGACAACTACCTATTTACGAAAAGACAATCATCTAATTGGCGCGGAATTCAATAGACTATAAAATAATTAATTTAAACCAAGGAGTGATATACATGTTCCGTCGTCCAACTTGCATGGAGTCTTGTCAATCAAAGGGTCATGATTATGATTATTGCCTTATATCATGTTACCCACCCACTTCAGCTCCTACCTATCCCTACTTAATACCCACCGCTTACCAAACACCTATAGTACCTTATGGCTTAAGTCAAGCAACACCTTACAGTTCAAACCTATATCCGTTTCATACCTATGGTGGTGGAATTAATGACGGTTGGGAATGTTATCGTCGATGTAGAAGAAACGGAGGAAGTGCTGCAAGCTGTTGCTATTACTGCGGAATCTGTTAACAGCTACACCTCCTAGTTATGGTGGATACCTTTTGGCACAAATTCTATAACGGACTTCAAATCGCTAAAAGCATCCGCCATAATCTCCTTATTACTAACCCGATAGCTCATTATTTCCTCGAAGCGCCTTGGACTTTCTACGACGAATTTCCAAAGTTCTTCAGTCAATAAATTTTACATATCGAACCTTTATATCAAAATTTCCGATTATGAATTTCTTTGATTTCTGCCGTAACCTTGCTCCTATTTGACTTGATTGATGTAGTAGCGAATACATCACTTCATCAATTGTTTGCTCTCCCTCTGTATACTTGACGATCGCTTCCTTTAGTTGATGTTCCATCTTTTCACGCCTTGTTTCTTCTTGAATTTCTTCCCTTATTTGTTTAGCTGCGTTTCTATCCAATTTAGCCGCTCCTTTCAAAAGTAAAAAAATCCCCGCTTTTCCGTAAATTTTTTTGTGACGTTTACCCCTTACACTTTGTATGACGCGAGTGGGTCCCTCACTGCGCACATAAACGTGATAAAATTTCCGATTATGCTTACTAAGTCGCGTAACGTGTTCTTTTCGCACACTTTCCAATTAAATAAACGCAAAAAAAAAGAACACCGTTTGCCGTTCGATGTTCTTTCTCGTTAACTATTTTATCTTACGTAATATAAGATTAAATCGATGACGCTTTTGTTTTTAAACTGACTAATGTCCTTAATAGATAGCGGTCTTTTACTATAAATATGGATTCCGAGAAAGTTATCACTCAAATCCTTCGTATCCAAAAATGTTTGAAAGTCATATACGCCTATATGGTACTCATCTGCCGTTAAAAATAGTTCCTCATTTAACATCATGCCTTCTAACATGCAAGTTTCATAATGATCATCGATTGGAAATTGTCTTTCCATACAAAATACATCGCCTGCTTTTAATTCCACTCTCTTTTCCCCCTTTAATAAATAAGTAGGCCGATGAGCTTGTGCCGAAATGGTACACAATCGTAAGAGGTGCCAGCTACAAACAACTCCATACCATCTCGTGTCATCATTCAAGAGCGCTTGCTCATAACGTCCTGCCAACCGACGTATGAACCTCACGCTTCACCTGTTCGATTTTTATAAAATATACGCAATTGCCATGTCGATTAAAAATAACGTACCGCCTACACCAAAGACTCCATAGAACCATAATCCGTCTGACTGAGTCTCTATCCCAAAATAATCACTCACTTTTTTAAACATTTTCCACGCCTCCATTAATGCAAATCCTTTGTTAATATTGCAATTTTCAACAAGAATTCGATAGCGTTCATGTTACTAATCTCTTCTAAGTTAAGTCCGTAGTCATCGACTGCACCTTGCAAATCGAGTATCTCTTCATCTAGAACTATGTCGCCTGTTTGATCGTAGTGAAACTTGTTGATAGATACGCCAGCTTCATAAACACTAAGAATTAATGTATCACTGATTTTCAGCCCCTTTTCGGTGAATATAACGGTACTGCCGTCGTAATTTTCGATAGTTACCTTTACTGATACTTGTTTCATGTTTGATACGTCCATTTTACATTCCCCCTCGTTTTATTCGGTTTATCCGAATGATTTAATTACATTTTATATTCGGTTTAACCGAATGTCAATATTTATTTTACAGTTTAACCGAATACTTTTATAATTGATAGTAACAAACAATAGGGGGCTTTTTATTAATGAGGAAAATCAAAATAAAGTTACAAGAGGTATTAACAGAAAAGAAAACAAGCCAAAACAAACTTGCAGATATATTAGGGGTAAGTCCTTCAACAGTAAATGAACTGTGTAAGGGAGAAATTAAGAGAGTAAATATTGAGACACTCGCTAAAGTAGCTGATCATTTCAAAATAGATGATATTAGAGAATTATTTGAGATTGTAAAAGATGAGGAGAGCGTCAAATAAGACGTTCTTTTTATTTACTTTAAAATGGAAAATAATTAAAAAATATGTAAGATTAGCTCATTTATTTTTGATATACTAAAATCGTATACATATTTTATATTGAAAGGTGCGGACTATTATTATGGCGAAGATTGACAAATTGTTATCAGCTGCTAAAGAGCACTTAGAGCCAACTGAGCAAGTATTAGCAGTTATTTTAGGTGCTTATGAAACAAAAGTGATGAAAAGTGATTCAGTTCGAAATGGTATTTTCATAGCAACTGAAAAGCGTGTAGTGTTCTATACAAAGAAAATGTTCGGTTATGATATGGAAGTATTTCCATATACAAACATAAGTTCAATCGAGGTAAGCAAAGGATTTATGGGACACTCCATCAATTTCTTTGCGTCTGGAAATAAAGTTAAAATGAAATGGATTAACGGCGGCGATATTGCCAAATTTATTGAAATAGTGAAAGAAAGTATTCAAAAGAAAGAAACAGGAGCACAAGTTGCTGCGAGCGCAGACAATCATGACGTCGCTGACCAAATCGCAAAACTTGCCTCGTTAAAAGATCAAGGGATACTTACAGAGGAAGAGTTTTCAGCAAAGAAAAAACAATTACTAGGTATATAATCAATAAGGACGCCTATTATGGGTGTCTTTTTTATGTAGAAATGTTGAGACGTCGCACCTTTTAGGTATCATTTTGACAACAGATTTTCTAAATAGGTATTAATTTGGTCCCGCGAAGAAACATGCGGCATACAATGAACCTCTTTGAAGCATTAAATACAGGTAGGAAAATATATCCAAAAGTTGTTATAATTAAACTCATAAGATACTTTAGGGAGGGTTCACTTTGAAAAAGATATTAGTCGTTGGAGCATTATGTTTATCATTAGCTTCTTTAACTGGGTGTAGTAGTGGTGGCGAAAAATCATCCGCTGAGCCGAAGCAAGAAGCAAAAAAAGAAAAGAAAGAAACGAAGGTAACGGTAAATTCTATCATTACTGAGTTTAAAAATACTGGGCTAGAAGCCGAAAATCCTACTGATCTACCACAAAAAGAGTTCGGTAATATGCGTAAAGAAGGGAAACGTATTGTAGTACCGGCACTTGGAGGAGATAAAGGCGGTAGATTATTCGAGATTACTAAAAAAGAAGACTTAGAGAAAGCAAAGAAGTATTACGATGAATTAGGAAACTCAGCTCCTATGCTATTTTCGCATACATACGCAAAAGGTAACTTCCTGTTACAAATGAATGGCGATATGAAGGATGAGGAGTTCAATAAGTATAAAGCGGTAATGGATAAACTAGTAAAATAATAAGGGGGATTCCAATGGTAAATAGAAAATTATTTAAAGAAGGGCCTTTTGAATCAAACGCATGGATTACATGGGTTCCTCACAGCCATTATTACCACACACGTTGGGACTTGTACTCAAAAGGATATATGGATGCGGCTGAATGCCTGATAGATGATTCAAGTGCAAATTACCATGCACATAAAGGAGATCGATTAGTTTACCCTATTATTTTTTCATATCGCCAAGCTTTAGAATTAAAACTAAAACAAATAATATTACTTGATGAAAGTTTAAAAACCAATACTACAAAGGACGCGTTGGAAATAATGAATGATTTTGGGCATGAGGTAGATAAACTTTGGGATAAAGTAAAAATTATTATTAATAAGTTATTCAAAAAAGATATAGAGGAACATGGCGACGGTAAGATACAACAAATTGATAATTATATAAAAGAATTTGCAGAAATCGATCCTTTGTCTTTTACTTTTCGTTATCCCCTTACAAAGCCCAAACGTAAACAGGCGAAAGAAGGAAAATTACCGATAGAACAACTAGAAAACTTAGGCGATGATCGAGAACCAATTTGCCTATCAAATTTAAAAGAAAGTATGCACGACTTAATGGGCTTTTTAACAGGTGCAGCTGATACACTTGGTGATCAATTAGAAACAAACAGAAAAAAATCATCACCTATCCCCGCTCTTATAGAACCTGAAACTCATGAA
Source organism: Bacillus sp. FAU20 (assembly GCF_056033865.1). NCBI lineage: Bacteria > Bacillati > Bacillota > Bacilli > Caryophanales > Bacillaceae > Bacillus > Bacillus sp. FAU20. Next base: position 449,680 of record NZ_JBVYHY010000026.1, on the reverse strand, counting down.
TGAATAAGAACTGATTGTAATTGCAAAAAAATCGACCGCCCTTCACAGGCGGTTTTCTTTTCGTATTCAATTCCCTTCCATCTCGTTCAACACATGCGCTTTCAGATGTAAATATACGGATATTCCGTTATCCGAGCGATATACTTCGAATTGAAACGTCTGCTTCCCTCGTTTTACTTCGATAGGGTACCACTTTAGTTCTTCGTAACCTGGCATTGATATTTCGTATAGGGAACTAGTCATATTTCGTCTCCTTTGTCGTTATGTAATAATTATACAACTAAGTTTAGCAGAGTACCGTTAAATCACCGTTAAGCTAGTATGAAGAATTTTAGCGTACATTTACTCTACGTCAATAATATTGATAAATTTAAATGTTCGTTTGTTACGGAAAGCATCCGTACAAATAACGTTCTTTTAGAAGGCTTTTTAAGAAAATATTAGATAAGATTTTTTTCAATACTGTCTAAAATTCAAATTATTATTACTTAAATATCTTTATATAAAACACATGGAAATATTTACTTCGATTCAAAAACGTTATATTATTATATTTATTAATTATGTATTTTATATATTGAAAAGGAGATGAAGTTTTGATTAAAACTAGGACTGTCATATCAGTTGTCTTTATAGCTATAATTTTTTGTTTCTCTATTAAAGTAATATTCGGTGATAAACCGGCATCGAATACAGAGTCATCTACTAAAGTTAAAGATACTACCTCTGAACCACAAAAAGAAAAACTATCCGCACAATTAGATACGTTAGATTATAATAAGGAGACAAATAAACTCAAATTATCCTTAACTACCAATATTCCTGATTCTACAAAAGCAACCATAAAAGTATACCGTTCAAATAAATCAGATGAATACAATTATACCGCTACAAGTAGTGAGGTATTTAAAGATGGTAAATTACAAACAACTATTTCCCCGTCACAACTTGTCGAAAACGGACAATACTATGTGAAAATACTTATTGATGTTTCAACTGCAGAATATACTTCTACAAATAAACATCTCATTGATAAACTTGGAAGTAAATATGAAGTAGAAAAACAATATAGCGGAGATAAATTAGTAAAAATTCACAATATTTCTTACGATAAATATAAAATTGACATTGACACAAAAAATATAATATCTATTGAAAACGGCTTTTCTGAACAAGAAGCACAACAAGAACGAGCTAAAATAAAAAGAGAACAAGAACAACGCGAGCAACAAGAAGTACAACAACCTAAACAAAATGAAGTTCAGACTACAACTGTTGATGCAAACAGTAAGGGTGAAGCGTGGCTAAAGTTATCCGAAGCAGAGAAACGAACATTAACAAACCGACTAATCAGTAACTGGAAGTCTAATGGCTACACAGTTACAGTTGATGCTGATTGGTTTATCGGAGCTTTAGATGCATTCTATGGAACCCCAGAAACAAACGTAAATACAATCGCGGATGCCATGACTCTATCTGGTGTCGCTGGCGGAGTAGTAATAAAATAAAAAAAATCGACCGCCCATAATAGGCGGTCTTTTTACGTACATATTAACGCACAGTAACATAAGTTGGGCTAGCTGTAATGTAGAATTGTGCACTTTATATTGTGGTGATCTATTCACGTTAACTTTAGCGTCGATATAATACGTTTTAAGGTCATTTTTCCTAGAGAATTATCAACGAAATCGAGTACGTATATCCGAAGTAATACAAACACTTTCCAAACGGCTTATATACTCTAAAACGTAGAGTATTATCTAGTGATTTAGACCTGAAGTTTTAAATTTTGCACGGATTTTGCAGGCACCTGGCGAACCAAAATTCCGAAGTCCTCCCCCGCCCCCTAAAAAAAGCCGGTATTATCTACCGACTATAATTTTGCTTCGTATTCTTTTACTAATTTATAAAACGTTGTCTTACCTACTTTCGCCTCTTTCATTGCTGTAACGGCCGTTATTTCTCCCTCTTTCCATCGTTTATATGCTTCAATAAACTTATCTGTAATCGGTGCTTTCGGTCTACCTAGTTCTTTCCCCTGCTTACGTGCGTTGGCGATTCCTTCCGCTTGTCGTGTGCGTATCTTCTTACGTTCTTCTTCTGCAATCCACGATAATATTTGTAGTACCAAGTCAGCTACAAATGTACCGACGCTATCTTTGTACTTCGTTGTATCTAGCAGAGGCATATCAATTACGATAATGTCCGCTTTTATCTCTTGTGTTATCTCGTTCCATTCTTTTAATATCGCATCCTTATTACGTCCTAGCCTATCAAGTGAATGAACGTATAATATATCGCCTTTACGTAACACACGTTTAAGCGTCTGATATTCCGGTCGTTCGAAGTCTTTACCGCTCCGTTTATCTACGTATATGTCACGCTCCGAAATTCCCAATCTCTTTAACGCTTCTAACTGTCTACCTTCGTTCTGATCCTTAGCGCTTACCCTTACGTATCCGATTTTTCTATTCTCCGCCATTCCCCTTACTTCCTTTCCGTCACGTTTGACTCGATTGTAAAATAAACGTTCGTAAAAGTCAACGAATTAGGTGAACGTCCATAAAATCATCTACCACATTAAACGAACGATTCTTCACTTAATAATCAACACGTTATCGGTGGTTCGTAAAGGTATACTTTTATGAACGGAGGTAACGGGACGGCAGGGCTGAGGTTTTCGAGGCACGTCTCTTCCAGAGGGGTTAGGCTGATGAAATTGGAAGTATTAAGAAAGCTACTAAACGAGTTTCTTCTAATATATGCCCCGAAATAACACCTCTTCCGAAAGTTCCGATTGGGTGTCTACCAGACGGCGGAGACTGGCGAAATGTAAATCGTTGTAAACTCCCGTATCCCTTTCCTTCTATATAGAGCGGAAAAATAGACCGCTTTACATGTACGTTAAAAGTTTCCGAATGGCTGCATATAACAAGCCGAAAGCTGGTGAAAATCACAACGAACCGTAACGATAAAACACTAGAATTTTCGAATAAAAGCGAGGATTCAACGATATATTAGCGAAAATCAATTAACGATTACATTGTGACTTGTTCCTATCGAAAAAATTATCGGCGCAAGTCCGGCTGATCCTTTCGTCTGGTAAAAGTCGCAAATTACTATACCGTACTATAGTCGATACAACCTATTTATTCCTTATATGTCGCGAATTATCTGCATTATAGTTCCTTATTGAAATTTGGTTAGAGGGCGTATGTATGGACCGGAAAACTGACGAAATGGGAACGATTGGGAAGTCGTTATTGTAAATGCTTCTGTATATACGAAGGAAAATCGCCATTTCCCATCGTTAGATATTACAGTAGTTGCGATGCACGGCTTCCGTGCGTGGAGAAGAGTGTTGGGGGACATATAGTTAAACGAGAACTCAAGAAAATAATGGGGAACAAGAAGGTATATAGGAATTGCGTAAAAAGAAGGAAAAAAGATGGAGTTAATTTCATATATTACCACTTTTAAGTATAATGGTTTAGTTGACTATTATCTGTTATGAATTTTGGTTTAAGAATATAATGAGGTGAGAGTGTGTTACAGAAATATGCATTAGAATTTTATGGACTAAAGGACGCCGCAACAGGATATTATATAGAAAAATTAGCAAATGACCTGAAGAATGAAGGGTTTGTAGAGCTTCTAATTGAAAAAGCAAATAAAGAAATATTAACAATTCAGGATTATGAAGATATATTAAAAATTCAAGTTATTCTTGATTATGAGCCATTAATTGAAACTATGAATGTACAAGAATTTTCAGGATCGTTAATTGATTTTTACAAAATACTTGAGGAGAGCAATGTTGATCAGAAACTAATCAGAAAAAAATTATTACTATATATAAATCAAAATGTATTAGATATATTTAAACAAGATAATTACAACCTCCAAAAAACAACACTCAAGATTTGTCTTAGTTTTAGTGGTGCGATTAAGGTATGGGATGAAATCATAACTCACACAAAATTATTGTTAGTAGAACGGTATTTTAACGAATTATTTGGGTATACCAAGAAAAAGAATTTAAATGATTTAACTTTAAAAATGGTTAATAGGATATTATTTCCTGTATCTATAAAAAGATATGAGACACAAATAGAGATTGCTTTGAAAATAAGAAAACACTTTGAGGAAACATTCAATGAATTCAAGATGGAATTATATAGATTTTTTGAATTAGAAGAATTTAAAAATTTGACCAACGTGGAACAAGTGAAAATGCTTAGAGATACTTTAGGATTTAAAATACTTGGCTTGGAAGGTGAAATTCAGTTAAAAGATAAACTTGAGGAGGCTGAAAAAACCTTCGATGCAAATTTAAAAGAATCAGGTATGCAGTATGAAATATCCTCGAAAGAGTTTGCAGATTTGGAAAGCTTGTACACTGATTTTCGAGACAAGTTTTACCTTCTTATTTATAAAGAAAATTTCCCCATCTATCAATTTATGCAATATCAGAATAAAGAATCGAAAGGACTACTTGATTATGTTTCAAATATGGAAGGAATAAAACATGAAAAATACGGGAATGTTGCTTTTATGATGAATTTCCATTATTTCGAAACACTAATGGTGTTAGAGACTATACACCTTATTACTAACTATAAGGCGGTATTTTGGGATGAATTCTTAAAACTTGTAATTGATGTTGAAGGTCTGACAGGGATAAGTGAATTTTTAAAAACAGATATAAAAAAACTTGAAAAATTTGTGAATGAGAAAGATTATTTTCTAGCTTCCTCATTTTTAGCACAACTAATCGAAAGGTTATTAAGGGAATTAATACTTAAGTTGTTATATGGAGTATCAGGCATTTTTAAAGAGGCGACATTTACGTTAGGGAAGATGTTAGATATAAACAGTAATAATGTTCTTAATGAAATCTTTACTAATGAAGAAATTGAGACGATGGAGTACTTTTTGGTAAACAAGGAATATGGACTTAACTTAAGGAATAATTTAGCTCATTATAATGTTAATTCGCAAGAAGTAGGTATCGAGATATTTGCTCGGTTAATGCATATACTTACATTCATTTTAATAAAAGTTGACTATCAAGGTACAAAATTTGACGAGTCTTAATAATATTTCAATACTAACCTTTACCTTACTATCTATACTTAATAGACAAGATGAACGGGGCTTCTGCTTAAGATAGCCTCGTTTTTTAATACAAGTATTTCTGACGGACTTCACTCGAAAATTGGACGTACTCTAATCTGCCATCCAGATGCTCAGAGTTTTTTCGTAATTGATAGTTTACACACATTTAATCATTTACAAATGCGATACCGCATGTTAACATTTAAATAACAATAAAACGTGCGTTACCGCACTTAACAGGAGGGATCGAATGATTTTAGATAAAGTAATTGGGGTTGAAGAAGCAGCAGTTTTATGGAACTTATCGCCTGGATACATAAAAAATCTATGCGCAAAAGGTGATGTACTATCAAAAAAGATAGGGAAAACGTGGGTAATCGATGCTACACAAGGGCATCCCGCATTACGTTTGTACATAAAGAATATACAAGGAAGCCCATTTCTAAAGGACGTATGCATAAGCGAGGATTCTAAAAACGTCAACATTCAATATGTTAATTCTTTCGAAGAATATGTTGCACTAAATGAAAAAACAGGCAATGACGCTAAATCATACGAAGAATACTTCGAAACAGGCGACAAGATTAATAAAATACTAACTCAAGAAAGCGCCCGCCTACTACGCCAGTTTTCGTTTTTAGATAACGTTTCGATCAATATTCCTTATAAAGGATTAGTTTATAGAATCGAATTGAATCGCGATAAACTGAACGCTTATTTAGGCTATAAAATAGAGGATTTAAACGTCCAGGATAGAACGTGGCATCAAGAATTTCTAGAAAGACACGCGTATCCAAAAGAGGGTAGAGCTAAACTTGTAAATGAATTCATAACAGTAAAGTGATTCCTGAAACTAGCATATAATGATTAAAGCCGCTATCTCAAGCGGCTCTTTTTTATAAGTAACTTCGTTACGCGATGACAATTCCGGTAGGACATCCGGAGTGACAACCGACTTTATAACGTAAACATTGTGACCGTTTCCTCCACGTAACTTCCCTTCTGTGCGGACTGTTTCTTTACGTTCTACCACTCCGTAGTCTCTTACTTATCCAAATATCTCATCCAACTTCTCTGCAACCTCACGCTGCATGTTCGGTAGCACATGACTATACGTATTAAGCGTCGTTTGTATATCTGTATGCCCCAACCGTTCTGATATCAGCTTTACATTAACATTTTGTTGAATCAGCATAGTTGCGTGCGTGTGGCGTAGGTCATGGAATCGTATCTTAGGTAGTCCAAGTTTCTCCGTTAAGTTATAGAATTCTATGCGACCATTTCTAGGTATTAACGGGTTTCCTTTACGTGTACATATTACTAGATCGTTATTCTCGTAATCTCTACCGTAGGATTCACGTTCTTTCTTTATCGTTTCACGATGTAGCTCTAACTCTTTGATTAGTTTTATCGGAAAATGTACATTACGTACACTTGCGTTATTTTTAGCACCTACTTTAATTTCTCCAGTCTGAGTTAACGTTTGTCTTATGTAAATTATCCTATTTTCGAAGTCGATGTCGCTCCAACGTAGCCCCATGATTTCGCCTTGACGCATACCCGTCAGTAATGCGATGACACAGGCAATATAAAATCGAGTAGGACGATAAACATTCTTACCCTCATTTATAAAATGGTTTACTTCCTCTAACGTCCATACATTTATTTTCTCTGTTTTTCTTATCTTAGGTAATGTAATTCCTATGGTAGGATTTTCTTTAATAAGCTTTAAAACCTGCGCCTTTTTTAACGAAGCACTTACTATTCGGAATATAAGGTGAACTGTATAAGCCGAATAATTAGTTTCCATAGCTAAATTATTAACGAATGATTGCATATGTATTGGTTGAATCTTTTGCAATCCAAAGTGACCAATACGTGGTTTAATTACATTTTTTATATACGTCTTATGGATATCGAACGTTGACTTTTGCAGATAAAATGAACGCTCCTTCATCCATTCATCAACATATATACCATATTTCATCGTCGATAGATCCGGAAATTCTTCGTCTAGCATTTCAGCTTGCAATTTCACCATCGCTTCGTAGGCTTCCTGTTTAGAAGTAAAGCCCCTTCGCTTCACTTGTCGACGCTTTCCTGTGAACGGATCCTTCTTTCTATCAAATGAAAAGTACCAACTCTCTCTGCTCTTATCGAATAAAACGCTCCCTTTCACTCGCCATCCCTCCTCTATATTACTTTCGTAGTATTTTATCGTTTTCCTCTTAGAGAAAAGAATACATCCTCCTTACTACGCAAAATAAAAACGCCTCTATTTAAGAGACGCCGAATAATGCCCTATTTTCTATCCTTCTAAATGGCTTATTATATATCGTTGCTTATTTATGTCTTGACGTTTTAATGCCGTCATTAATTCTTGATTAACCTCCGAAACAGGTAACGGTTCACCGTTCGTATCAAATAATCTTATGCCCAACTTACTTAGTATTTTTATATTATTACGATTCCTACTTACTTGCGTATAACTTATGATAGTACGTAAATTAATCCCAAAACTTATCATACCAACCAACTCTCCCTTTTCAATATAAACAGATATGAACATACTTCTATTTATCTACGGAGAATCCTTTGAAGTTTAATATCCTTATGTATTTCTCAATACATTAGCGGCGTATCTTTTATATAAGTACTTTATCGATAATATATAAGATAGTAATTCTTTTCGTTAGAAAAGGATTACCGGTAAGTATGAACGTTAGTGAATACTTACCGAATAGTACTTATACTTTCACTCTCTTAATCTTTTGTTTGTTATTATTAAGTTCGTTATTATTACGTTTGTTATTATTACCATCACTCTACAGTGATTTACCTAAGTCACTCCTCGGTGATCGACCTAAATCACTGTAGAGTGATTTACGATATAACTCGTCTAAATTCCGTCTAATCTCATCGTCAGTAAAGGACGAATAATACAACGGAAAGTATAATTTATCTCGTTTGTTAGTCGTATAGTCATACGCTGTTTTAATCAAGCCAACCGCTACCAAAACGTTGGATAATTTCGCAATCCTATTCCGTCCAATGCCCGTTTCCTCCGCTATTTTATCAACCGAAGGAAACGCACTCATATAACGATCGTTGTCCTTCTTGCCGTTTACATACGCAAGTAGATACGAATATAACTGCGCAATAGACGCGTTGGCCTTATCGTACTCTCTAGCGATTGGAATAATCCGACGCCAAAGGTCGTGTGGAATCGGTGCATTACCCGTTAATCCATTCCCTGGCGTCATTGCGTATTCTTTTCGTTGGATAGCTTCGTTTGCTAAATACTCAAATTTATTCGACATACATATCGTCCTCCGCATATAAGTTATTCAACATAAAGTAAACGTAAAATTAAATTACTTAGGCTTATTCGATTGCCATTCCGTTAATAAACTATCTAACTCCTCTGTACGGTAATACTGCCAGAACTTACGTAGCGTATTTTCGTTAAGTCCCGCACATGTATACCGTTGCCCTCGTTCCTTTAGGAAGACGTGTAATACTGGTGAATAGCAATAGAAAAATTCGTTTTGTTTACTCATAGTTAAATCACGTCCTTTTCTTCGAACAGTGTTAGTAATTTTTCAATTTCATCGACGGCATGATCTAATGTTAATTTCCCGTTGATGTAATCCATTACGATATTTACCGCCGCATCGGACGTTCCTATCTCTAATGCGTCAAAGATAAAATCATCTTTTACTAATTCGATAGCTACATATGAGTCGCCGCCAAATAAATTCGTTAATTTGTCCGAAAGTTTGTTACATGATCTATCCATTAGTAATAGCATTTTAGTTAAATGTCGTTCTCGCTCTGTAAACTTCATTAAATTAAAACCTCCGTTAAATTAAAGTAAAATAAAAAAGCGAACCTGTAGGCTCGCTTAGTTAAAGTATTCGTATGTATTTACGACGCGGCTCGCAAGTCCGTCGGTTAATGTGTCTTCAAATTCGTAATTATAATCGTCTGCTTCTCCGTATGTAGCGAACGTTAATACTTCAGTGCTACCTTCTTCGCAAAGTAAGTACGTTCTGCTTTTCGTGTCTTTAATTTCAATCGCATAGTTATCTACCATATTATCGTCTCCTCTTCGATTATAATACGTAAAGGGTGAACGGTAATAAATAATTAGAGGATAGAAATTAGTAGTAAAAAATAAAATCTATGCTTGACCTTTAATTACTCCTAAAAATTCGCTTTTAACTTCTTCCCATTTTGCTTCGGAAATTTTCCCACCAAATGCCTCTAGTATTTTCCCTTTCAATTGAATTAATTCTAGCGGTTCAGACAGGTTGTATGCTTTTTTATTACCATCAATAACGCCTCTTATTCCAACCGTCAAGTTTGGTAGTATAAAAGTGGAAGAATCGTTTTGAGTAATCCATGCGGCACCCATCTCATTTAAACAATACGCACTTTTATAATAATTATCAGATAGCATATAAAAAACTGTTATCCCACTAGATATATTACTTCTTAAATATTCGAAAATATCCATATCACCTGGAACCCCATGCCTTGGCGATGAAGTATAGAGTATCTCATCCTCTGGAACACCTAGGTTTTCTAATATATCCACAAATGCATCACAAACTTCCTTATCTGCTGAAGCATGACTGATAAATATTTTATGTTTTGCATTCTCCGTAACTTGTTCAGTAGTTACTTGAGGGGTTTCCTCTTTGTATTCTATAAGTTCAACGATGTATTCTTTTATTTTTTTCTCTAATTCGATGTGATCCTCTTTATTGTAGACATAACTATTTGTCTGTATTGCTGATTGATTTTTTTCATACCAACGGTCAACTTCCTGTAATAAATATATGATATCCTCTATCTGTCTCTCTTTGACTGCTCTCCTTAATTGTGTTGTTACATTCTTAATATGTGGTTTACTAGTATAATCTGCAATAGTTCCATAAATCCCTTCAATCTCAATTGTTAACCTCTTTAAAACGTCCATTTAACTTCCTCTCCTCTAAGCAATAATACTATTGTATAAATGTAGAATATTTCTATTAACTTCTAAGAAATTCATTCCAAGTAATATTTTACCACAAACTAATAATTGGTGAACAACTATACCTATATAGATATTAAGCAGTAGGCATGTAAACTATATAGAATACAAAATAATTTTCCGACGATATCTACAATCACGTGCTTTTCATTGATAATTTCAGAAGCCTTTATTAAATTTTATGAGCAAAGAATAAATTGGATTGTTTCACAAAAAAAAGAGCCACAATGGACTCTCTTCTCTATACTACATGTTTTTAAATAGTTTATTTATAATTATTTTGTATAGTTTTGTTAAGCTTATCGTACATTTCTTTTGTCGTTTTAATCATATACTCTAGTCTTTTTAAATCAGTAGTTTTATTGGTTATATCTGCACTTATATTCATATATATAGCATGTAGTGTTTTTAAGTAGTCAATATCTTCAATGCTTTCTATAACGTCACTATGTTTATCCCACTTATCCATTTTTAACCCAATGTTTGAGTCGTGATTTTTGAAATTAAATGTCGGCATTTTTATATCGTCCATAAATTTTTTGAAATGGTTATAACGTATATAGTTATGCTCAATCTCATTCTTTACGGAATTTAAAGCCAGTTTCTCAGCCTTTTTCTCTTCATACTTCCTACGATTTTCCTCTTTTTCCGCTTGTCTTCTCGCAGAAAAATACGACCCTAATAATGACATGGTACCGCCAGTTAATGCTCCGATAACACTAGGTAATACTTTGTCCCATTCAAAACTCATAAAAAAGCCACCTTCACATATATTAGTCAACTAAACTATTATACCTAAAAATGGTAATATATGAAATCTATTCTATTCACTATAGCTCTATGTAAAAATAATTCATCCGCTTTACTACCAATTCACACTATCGTTATTCTCTTTTTTTATTTTGAATTAATGGGTTTCTCAATTCACTGATATCTCTCTGTAAATAATCTACATCTTTATGAGAGGGTATTGAGCTGCTAATTTTCTTATAAAAGAAATCTGGATTTTCAATTTGAATCAAACTTTTTTCATAAAGAGCAAGTTCCCTCCTAGCGGATGAGAATTTATTATAAACATTTGTTAACCACCAAAAATAAAATAACACTGTAGCTAAAACTATCAAACTGTAGGAATTTAAATTAATAACTGTACCTTTTTCAAATAAACTTCCAATAAATAGAAGTATAATTGGAACTGGAGAAAAAGATTTTAATATATCAGCTTTTAATTTTAACGAATCAATTTTTCCGTTTACCTCTGCAATACAACCTTCAATACGAGCTTTTGGATTTTCAGATTTCGTTTTCAATCGATCTAAAAAATCTAAAAACTCAAGAAACTTATAGCGTTTATAAAAATTTTTAATTATTATACCCATAATTAAACATATCATAATGAGAATTACATTATCCCCAGGAAATGACTTTAAAGTAGAATTTATTAATAAAATCAAATCTACATCGTACATTTCCTTAATAATTGTATATACAACGAAGGCAGCCAATCCTAACATAAAGACTTCTACCAACATCTTTTCCAAAAGAAATTTTATAGTGATCCACCTTTCTTTTCTCTCTTCTTCCTCTCTTTTTCCATATAAACCAACCTCCTTTTATAACTAATTCTTCTGGTTATATATTAATATTTTAACGTAACAAAAGGTAAAATTGTATATTTTATAATTTAATACTTTAATTAACCTCACACTAATAACAATATATGAATCTCTAGACAAAAAGTGTATTCTATATAGCAGTATGCTTAAAAACTTCTAATATTATAATCTTGTTAGCATACTTTCTTTCATTGAATACCTTAACCATCTGCACTCTCGTAAACTCTCGGTACTTCATTTGCCGTTCTTTATTACGAGATCTCACTTACATCCTTATAAACTCGTGCCCCCAACCACGAGTACTCTAACGACTAGAATAATCACCCGAACGATTAAATATAAAGCGATCTCACCTGCAAATAGCCAAAGTACAAAAGTCAGTATTTCCGACATATTATCTTTTTCCTGGTTGTTATAAAAAAGCTATTTTATTCATTACCTTATTAATTCTATTGTATCGTTATTTCTTTACACTAATTTATAATTATAACATTATATAAAGATGTATTAATTTTTATAAACATAAAAACTTAAGGGGCTTGAACATGGCAATTAAGCAAAAACTATCAACACAAGAATTAATCCTAGTACAAAGTGAAGTAGCTAAGTAAAAAAAATCTATGGTGTGGCATATCTGTTAAACATATTTTTGTGGGCATTGGGCGCACACCGATTTTACCTAGGTAAACCTGTATCAGCTTGCTTTATGATTATTTTAACTATCTTTACACTGGGTATTTTTTCAGGTATCTGGGCATTTATTGATCTATTCTTAATTCCTTCAATGATTCACGCAACTACTGATGAATTGGAACGTTCTGCACTATTACGAGTTTATAATAATAAGTCACTTCATGGAGAAGCAAAAGCTGAATAAGATACTATTAAGAGACTAGGCTAAAAACCTAGTCTCTTTTTTTATACCACCTCTCTTACCTCTAATCGATACATTCAACGTACTTAATCTTATGAGTATCAACGCACAGGTTACCTTTCGTTTCATGAGCGTTTAATACAAAATATCTACCGGAAAAGAACGTCTTACGCCACTCCGCAAAACTATCTCCCTCCAAAATACGTAGTTATTTTCGAAATATTACCATCCAATTCCACTTTTATCTGCACGAAACCAGCTCTTTCGTTATATACTTTTATCGCCTGCACCCGCGTAAACTCCCGCTACTATCCCCGTCTTACCTCGTTACGACACTATATACTTATTACCTTACCTGTGTTAGACGTATCTCTCTGCTATACGACAAGTCAGGATAGGGGTAGTATTTTATAAAAAAAAGACCGCTTTTTCAGCAGTCATAGTAAGATCAATTTACTTAACTTATTCCACCTCTTTTAGTAGTGATGATAAAAAACATTCTACTTGATTAATCATATGAGGAATAAAATCTTTCGTGATTTCTATTTCTCTAGCTTTTTGTTCATCAGAGTCTTTATCAGGGGTTTCATCAGATAAAGGAGGTATTAAACCAAATGATTGCATTACCTTTACTACTCTATCAGGGTTTTGGTCCTCATATATTCTTCCATTATTATGTGCAATGTTATTACGAATTGTTTTTAAATCCATGATAAATTTCCATGTTTTTTGACTAAAACACAAGTTAATTTCCATTTCTTTACACATATAATTTTCTAACTTTTTCAACAAGCTAGCGTTTTTATTTCCGTAGCTATTCATCTTGTTACGAAAATCCCCATTTAACTTTTTGATATCTTCACGGCTAAATGAATTAGTCATGTGAGATTTAACTATCCCCACTAAGGTTTCTTCTATAACAGAATACGTTGATAATATTACCGAATACCTTAATAAACTTGGGAATACTATTCCATATTCATGTAACTCATCTATATATGGCTCCCAATTTTCCTCATTTCCATCTGCTAGATTCCCCTCATTTTCTTCTCTAAACCTTTCTATTTCTTCTACTCTGAATATATTTGTATTTTCCATCTCGTTAGCATATCTGCTTAAATGGTGTAATTTTATTTTTGCTGATGTAATCTGAATCATCGCTCTAAACATATAGATATCCCCTCTTTTTCAATCTCTCTATTGTGATTATACTCTCTAACATACTACCATTTTTCTTGCATATGAATAATATAAATAGGTAAATAATCTTATTTCATTTAGCATCTCTAAATTACATACGCTATAACTGATTGCACCCGCGTAAACTCCCGATATGCCCTCCGTCTCTCCTCGTTTCTAGACTTCGCGTCCCTATCGATTTGCCACGTTTCTTTCCTCGTACGCTTCCTACGTACCGGAGGTTTATAGTTACGTCTGTCCACCCCGTATTCTTCCGCTACTTTCATCGATACTTCTCCGCTATGTCTTTCAAATAATTATATATTTTTTTCCTTTTACCCGCACGATTTCGCCACTTTCTGCAACCTATAAATACGTAAGGAATATAAGAACGGAAATAATACCTAACCACCGCCCCACATTCCGTAATAAGCCGTAATAATACTTATAGTTAGGTGCATGACTGAAAGGATGGCTAATTACTTGCTCATTAGTTTTCGAATATTCTACTACGCGTTGCACATCGTTTAAGAAATCCCGTAAGGCATTCAGCGTACTTTCATACTCGGCTTTAGATCGCCTGTTTAACGCATGAAACTCACCTTCGTAATTGTTTTAAGAATGCGTACTGCTTGATGAAGTCACGTGTGTGCTCCGAAAATTCCATTACCATTCCGGAAATTTCAGTTTCGTTCGTAATCCTGTAAACATTTTCGGATATATCCCCATAACGTTCCCGATACAAACGTAATTGTTCTTCTGATTCGGTGTCTTTTACGTATTCGATTTCTGGTTGTTTATTACGTTCTTCTGTTAGTAGTTGACCGAGTACTTGTTTATCTTCTTCGGCTTGTTTCAACGCCTTTTTTACTTCACGTAATTCACGGACCGTCATTTCGTCTACTGTCTTGGTTTCGCCGGTTGACGGGATTGTATGTGGTTCCTTTACGAATTCCTGTCGATCAATTTCTCCTGGTAATGATATAATTTCGAATATTTTTCCAGTAGGTAAATGTCGCGACGTCGCGACATTTGACAATTGCTCATAGGCTTGTAAAAACTTCGCTGCTGTCTTACGGTCAAATTCAATCGACTTAAGCCATATAATATATTCCCCATGCACTAGATCATTTTCTTTAACATGCTTTAACCTTCTCCCTATTTCAAAAATAGCGTTACCAGCGATTTGTTTGTAGCTATTTATTTCAGCGGTTATTATATTAATATCGTTCGATAACTCTATTAAATTATTACTCATTAATAACACCTCCTTAATATTTAAAACCTAACAACTTCGCCTACGCTTGTTGGATATCATCATCTATTAGCGGTGTTCTTTTATATAAGTAATTACCGCTGAATATATTAATGATGGAAGGATATTTCGCTAGAAATAGACTTCAAGGTTTTAGCTCTTAATCTTTTTCTAGTTAAAAGATAGTTCTTGTTAAGAGTTAGTTTTTGTTAAGAGTTAGTTCTTGTTAAGAGTTAGTTCTTGTTAGTGTGAACTACAACCATGTGTGGAGGTCACCATATGTGGTTACACATCACATGGACTGATAGATTCCGGTTCATTTCCGAATATTGTTAGCTGACTGATCGGTAGAATCGTATATACCGTATTTTCTCAAGGCTAGATTACCTAACTGACATTTTTCTACTATATATCCCCTATACATTTTGTGACTTTAGTCTTAGAATACAGGTAATGGAAGATATAACCTCTTTCTTATGACTTTTTAAAGGAGGACATAAGATTGAGTGGTACAGTAAGTAAAAATAAAGATACAGGTAAATGGGATTTTGTCTTCGCTATTAAAGATCCAATGACAGGCAAGCGTAAACAGATACGCCGTAGAGGTTTCGCTTCTAAACGAGAAGCAAATGAAGAAATGACGCTCTTAAAGGCTGATTATCTTAACGATGATTTTCTTAAGCTTTCCCATATGTCATACGAAGCATTTATGGAACAGTGGTTTAAAGAAAGGCAAAATCAGCTTCAAAAATGTACCTTTCGAGCAAATTACACGCATTACTTAAATATAATAAAACCTCGTCTCGGACACTTGAGGATTCAAGACATTACAACAATGCATCTACAAAATTACATCAACACGTTAATAGAGGAGAATTATTACTCAAAAGGTACAATAAATTTAGCTTTCAGTTTTATCAGAACCTCTTTGAAAAGAGCTAAAGTACTTAAACTTATAAAAAATAACCCAGCAACCGATGTTGTTTTACCTAGAATAATTAAAACTGAAATGGAAGTATGGACGTTGGATCAGGTAAATTACTTTTTGAGTGGGAATAAGACAATGAAGAACACTACGAGATTTCGTATTAGTTTTTCAATTGCGATATTTACTGGAATGCGTCAAGGTGAGATTTTGGGGCTACGCTGGAAAGATATCGACTTTGAAAACAATAGAATTTTTGTCAGACAAACGTTGTCTGAGCGTGGGGAATTAAAGTATGGAGCGAAGACTAAAACGAGTATACGTACAATTCATATTCCGAAGATTTTAATAGAAGAATTAAAAACACACCGAAAGTTCGTCGAATATGAAAAAGAAAAAGCCGGTGATAAATACACCGGCTTAGACTTAGTTCTCCCCTCGAAATATGGGAAACCTTTAGATTCTCGAAGCATACGAAGATCATTTTACAATGTAACCGAAAAACTCGGCTTACCGAGAATAAGATTCCATGATTTACGACATACTCACGCTACACTATTAATTCAACAAAACGTTAATGTAAAATTAATTTCAGAACGACTTGGTCACGCTGATATAGGTACGACATTAAATACGTACAGTCACGTGTTACCTGATATGCAACGTTCTGTAGCTGAAAAGCTCGACGAAGTATTCGAAAAGTGTGACCGCTAGTGTGACTCGGCCTTAAAATTTCGAAAAAACGAGTGGAAGAATCGACGGTGAACTAAGCTTACTTCACCACAAACCTAGTCTGACTACATCCATCTTTCTGCTTCGTTACTTCTAATACAGCTGGCATTGCGTTTTTCAGCTCTTGTACGTGTGAAATGACACCGATAAATCGGCCTGATTTTTGTAGGTCAATTAAGGCATCTACTGCTTTCGTTAATGATTCTTCATCTAATGAACCGAACCCTTCATCGATGAACATCGTTTCGATGGAAATACCGCCTTCATATGCTTGAATGACATCTGCCATTCCTAGCGCTAGGCAAAGTGATGCGTTAAATTTCTCTCCGCCGGATAATGTTTTTACATCGCGCGTTTGGCCAGTGTATGCATCGTACACATCTAAACCTAATCCACTTTGGCGGTTTCTTTTTTCAACTCGCTCACTTCGTTTTAAATAAAATTGTCCATTTGATAATTTACGTAGTCGTTCGTTTGCGATTTGAACAATTTGTTCTAAATACTCAATTAAGATGTAACGTTCAAATGATATACGACTTTCGTTATCACCTTTCATTACTTCATATAAATCAACTAGTTCTTGGAAGGCTTTTTCTTCCTCGTGAATTTGTTCGTCAATACGTCTAATGTTTTCATGTAAATCAGAAATATATGTTACCGCATTTTGCGCACGTTGACGTTTTTCTTTAATTATATCGAGATTAATTTCTAGATCTTTTATGTGTTCACCTAAAGATGTAATATCCATATACTCTTTATCTTTTAATTCTGAGTTTAACTCTTCAATTTGTTTTGCAAGTACTTCAAGCGATGAATAATAACCTTGAATTTCTTTTTGTAACATCTCCATCTCGGCATCGCTTAATTTGGCTTCTTTATACGTGAATTGATCTGTAAACCCGCTTTGTTCTAGCTCTTTCATAAAGCGTGCGAAAGTCTCTTCTTTCTTTAATTTTGCACTTTCAAATTGATTAGAAGCACCTTTTTGTTCAGCTTGAATACGTATATTTTCATTTTGCCAATGCTGATACGCTTCCTGGACTTTCTTCCATTCGTCCTCCATTAACCTAAGTTCCTGCATAGCTTGATTAAACTGTGCTTTCCAAGCTTGTACTGTTTGTAAGTTTTCTGGAATATTTCGTTTATCATGTTCATATGACGTACGAAGTTGCATACACTCGATTTCTGTACGGTGCTGCATTGTTTCCACTTCTCGTTTTTGTTTCTGAAGTTCTTCTATTTTTTCTTCTACGCTTTTCATGTTCGCAGCAATCTGCTTACGTGTTTCTTCACTTGCTTTTAACGTATTAACGTCTGCTGCTAATTGTTTTCCTTTTTGAACAAGTGCACTATATGTTTCAACTAATTTTTCGGAGTTATAGCCACGCTTCACAACTTCTTCTATCACTTGTTCATATTGTAGTCGATAGAAATTCCATTTCTCCTCTACTTGCACATGGAATTTTTCAGCAATGTTCTTCTTATCTCTTAAATCGTTTAACTCTTTTTCATCGATCGCATTACTTTGCTCTGTAGCTTTTTGAGGATGATTCGTACTACCACATACCGGACAAGATTCACCGTCATGTAAATGACGAGCTAATATACCAGCTTGTTCACTTAACCAGCGGCGCTCCATGTTTTCATATGCACGAACTGCCACTTGCATTTTATTATTTGCCGCTTCTTTTTCTTGCTCGAATTTTTGTTTTTCTTGCCAAACATCATATGCTTGCTTTAAAACTTTTGCATCTTCTCGCATATTCGTTAGTTCTTCCACTTTAGCTACATATTGCTCAAGTGCTTGTTCTAATTGCTGCATTTCATCAGACATTCTCTGTTTTTGGTTTGTATGTTCTTCTAGTTGTTGATCCAACTTTTGCATACTTTCTTTTAATTTCCCTATTTGAATTTCGGCATTTTGTAAATTCAACTTTCTCTCAGCTAATGATGCAATAATCGCTTGTAACTCTTCTAATCTTTGAACAAGTTTTTTAGCCTCTTCTCGTTCAGCTTCTTTATTCTTTACTACTTCATACTTCTCCTGAGCAAGTTCAAAACTATTCATTATCTGTTCTTGTTTGACAATTATCTGTTTTAACAAACTTTCAGCTTTCTGCTCATTTTGCATCGCTTCTTCATACCATTGTTCAAATGGTAATAAGCGCTTTGCTTGTTCCGCACGTTTAAAGAATTTTTCTTTCCTTTCAATTGCTGCACGGTTCTCTTGTAAAGTGTTATATTTCTCATTCTTTTGTTGTAAATCTATAAATTTATCATTTACAGATTTCGCTGCATGAAAACGTGTTTCAGCATCTTTTAATTGCTTCGTTTGAACATCTTGTTCTACTTGTAATTGCTCAACCTCTGCCTTATACACAGCTGTTTCTTGTTCTAATGCTTCTACTACTTGATGCGTATTTACATGTTCTTGTTCCACTAAAGTCTCTAATAATGCTCCATCACGGATTGGTAATTTAAAAACATTGCGGAAGTATAACTCTCGCTCTTTCTGCTTTTCTTGTAAGACGTCTTTCCATTGTTTTCGTTTTTGGTCAAGTAACTCACGCATTAACTTATAACGATCCGTTTTAAAAATACGACGTAAGATCTCTTCTTTGTTTTCCGTCTCAGATGTTAATAGTTTTCGGAATTCCCCTTGGGGTAACATAACAATTTGGCTAAATTGATGTTTACTTAAACCAATTAAATCTTCTACTTTTTTATTTACATCCGTTACATGAAAACGATCAACGGCTGGAACCTTCTCTTCATCAATTACTTCATATAATTCTACTGCATGTCCTGTGATCGTCTTGTTCCCTTGTTTTTTATGTCCAAGTTGTCGTTTTATTTCATAGCGTTTCCCTTTTAACTGAAAGGTTAGTTCAACACTTGTATAAACATTATCATCAGCAAATTGACTTCGAAGCATGCTCGTATCACTACGTTCTTCTCCACTAGCCTCACCATATAACACATAACAAATCGCATCAAAAATCGTTGTTTTTCCAGCTCCTGTATTCCCAGAAATAGCGAAAATACGATGTTCTCCAAGATCTTCAAAATCGATTACTTCTTTCTGTTTATATGGCCCGAATGCTGTCATAATAAGCTGAATCGGTCTCATCCTCGTTCACCTTCCCGTTCTTGCACTGTTTGTAATACATCTATAAATAGGCGTTCTTTCTCTTCTGATAAATCTAACCCTTTCATTTCTTTATAGAAAGCCTTTAAAAGAGATAAATCATCCGTTTTATGTCTTGAAACAGTTACTTCATTTGTATCTGTTAGTTCTCGCCTTTGCATCGCTCTTTCAACGTGCATTGCATTTGGATATACAGATCGTATTTTCTCCATTGGTTGTAAGACGGGGTTTTCGTCTAATAATTTTACAAATACGTAATCTTCACTTACTGGGTGCTGTAATAATTCATCTATTTTCGCTTCTACTGTTCGCATTTTGCGACGTGGTGAAAGTAACCTTTTTTCAATTGCTACTTCACCAGTTTCATTCAGTTCTACAATGTAATAACCTTTTTTATGTTTCTCTTCAGAAATTGAATAGGCAAGTGGTGAACCTGAATATCGAATCGTCTCATTACGTACGAAATGCGCTTGATGTAAATGTCCAAGCGCTGTGTAATGAAACTTATCAAAATAATGACTATTTACATATTCAGCACCACCAATTGAAAGTGGTCGTTCTGCATCACTTGTATTCTCCTCCGCTTCTCCTGAAGAAGTTACAAATGCATGTCCAACAAATACATGTCTAGCTTCTTTATCCATCGTTTCAGAGAGCTCATTCATAAAAATGCGCATCGCATCATCATGAGAACGTACGTCTTCATTTTTTAACACGTGCCTCACTATGCTTGGGTCTGCATACGGTATTAGATGGAAGTGAACCTCTCCATATTCATCATTTAGTACAACAGGTTCATACGGGAATTGAAATTGACCTGCAATATGTAAGCCCTGTTTTTTCATTAAACTACTTCCAAAATGGATACGATCCGGACTATCATGATTACCAGCTACTGCAATAACTGGTGTTTGTAAATCAATAACTATTTTTTGCAGCACATCATTTAATAAGTCTACTGCTTCTGTAGGTGGAATTGCTCGATCATATAAATCCCCTGCAATAATTACAGCATCTGGTTTTTCTTCTTCAACAGCCTGTACAAACTGATCTAATACAATCTTTTGGTCTTCAGTCATATACACGCCATGAACAAGCTTACCTAAATGCCAATCCGCTGTATGAAATAACTTCATATTTTTCTACTCCTTTTAATTTACTGATTTTAGTGAAACGAGTTGATAGTTTATTGTAGTTTTTCCGTTCTCCCACTCTAGCTTCAATATCGTTGCACTTCCAATTCTTTCTTCATTTGATTTATATAAAGGCAATATTTCTTGAACTGTAAATAAGTGATAACCATCCAATATTAATTGAAATATATTTTCTTCAATATGTAATCTTACTTCTTTTTCATTTGAAATAATTTTTGTGTGCATCTCAAATTTCATGATAGATACAACCCCTTTTTATAATCTCTACATTTTAATAGTATAGTGGCTATGCAAGATTGACAAGTACATACACAGCAAAGTACACACTTTTCTATTGTTATATGTTTTATGTATTTTATATAAAATACGGTATGTGAAATTTTATATTTTCCCCAAAATAAAAATGCCTATTATGACATCTTTATTTTTGTATAAAGTCTTTCATTACATAATATAAAACGGTAATTAAAACGATTGCGACGAAAAATGAGAACACTGCGACAATGTACCCATCTTTATTTAATAAAATACAGAATGAAATAGATATTATAAAAATCGGAAATACAAGACGTACTTTATCCTTCACTTCTTCTGTCGTATCTGTATGATGAAAATACTGCGTTATTCCTATCATTAAAAAAGACAAAATAATAACCGACAATAGTAAAGGTCCTGGCATTCCGATTTCTCCTTTCTCTATTTCTAATTCAGTGTAAAATTTTTTATTACAATTGTACGATTTATTTTTTCTTCAAACACACTTTTAGAATTGATAATGAACATTTCACACCTATATAATAGCGCTTTTATCATTATAACTTCAAATAATTACACTTACAGTAATGTTGTAATATTCCCCCTCAGTCTCTGAAATCCTGCAAAGATAACTCGTCAAAATATGCAGTGACCAAATTAATATTTACCGTCAACTTTTGACAAAATTTATAAAGGACATTTCAGTACATATCAAGAATTAAGAATAAGAAGATATGTAAGGGAGGAAGCATTATGACTGAACACGTTTTATTTTCTGTTAGTGAAAACGGCGTTGCGACAATTACTTTAAACCGTCCAAAAGCACTTAATTCTTTATCTTATGACATGTTACAGCCTATCGGACAAAAACTGAAAGAATGGGAACACGATGAGCGTATTGCACTTATCGTGTTAAAAGGAGCTGGCACAAAAGGTTTTTGTGCAGGCGGCGACATTAAAACTCTTTATGAAGCGCGTTCCAATGAAGTGGCATTGCAACATGCAGAACGTTTTTTTGAAGAAGAGTATGAAATTGATACATATATTTATCAATATACAAAACCGATTATTGCTTGTTTAGATGGAATTGTAATGGGTGGTGGTGTCGGTCTTACAAATGGTGCGAAGTATCGCATTGTAACTGAGCGTACGAAATGGGCAATGCCAGAGATGAATATCGGCTTCTTCCCAGACGTCGGAGCTGCATATTTCTTAAATAAAGCGCCTGGATATACAGGACGATTCGTTGCTTTAACAGCATCTATTTTAAAAGCTTCTGACGTATTATTTATTAATGCTGCTGATTACTTTATGACATCTGATTCATTACCAAAGTTTCTTACTGAACTTGAAAGTGTAAATTGGCATAAAGAAGATGATGTACATACTAATTTAAAAGAAGTTATTCGTACATTTGCAACTGCTCCAAACTTAGAAAGCGAGCTTGCTCCTTCAATAGAAGTAATCAATTCACATTTTGCTTTCGATACAATTGAAGAAATCATCCATTCATTGGAGAAAGATGAAAGTTCCTTTGCTCTAAAAACGAAAGAAACACTGTTATCAAAATCCCCTATTTCACTAAAAGTAACATTAAAACAGTTTATTGATGGAAAAGATAAATCCGTTAAAGAATGTTTCGCTACGGACCTTATACTTGCTAAAAATTTCATGAGACATGAAGATTTCTTCGAAGGAGTACGCTCCGTTGTCGTTGATAAAGATCAAAATCCGAATTATAAATATAAACAGTTAAGTGACGTTTCAGAAGAAGATGTGAATCGTTTCTTTAACTTACTTAATGCATAAAATGAAACTGTCATGAGGGGGTGTCTCGTTCATCCCCCACCTAACTTCTTTGCTTCAGCTAAATCTTGTGCGGTGAAAATCTTACTACCCGCAAATAGCAGTATAAAATCGAAGCTATATAGTAGTGTAATTACAGCTACTATATAGCCTTTTTTATTTAATGATTTTTAATAAAATTTAATTTTATTAAATCCAAATATATGCTACACTATTTTTAATCAAATATTCTAAAAATAAAAAAGGAGGAGCGACTATGATTGAAAATTATTTTCTTTTCATCATTATGTCTATTTGTCTTATTATTTTACCTGGTCCTGATACAGCAATGGCTACAAAAAATACATTAGTTGCTGGTAAAGTCGGCGGAGTAAAAACAGTGTTTGGTACATGTGTTGCACTATTAATTCATACTTTAGCTGCTGTAATTGGTCTTTCTGCACTTATTGTAAAGTCAGCTCTTTTATTTTCTATTTTCAAGTACGTTGGGGCTCTATATTTAATTTATATTGGTATTAAAGCACTTTTAGCAGTAAGAAATAAAGAAGGCATTGATACGAACGATATATCTTTGAATAATGAAGATGAACACACCTCTTGCTTTCGACAAGGGTTTCTTACGAATTTATTAAACCCTAAAGTTGCAGTATTCTTTTTAACGTTTTTACCGCAATTTTTAAATCCAAATCATAATACGTTTATCCAACTACTCGTAATGGGC
The DNA here is from genome assembly GCF_056033865.1 of Bacillus sp. FAU20. Taxonomy (NCBI): domain Bacteria; kingdom Bacillati; phylum Bacillota; class Bacilli; order Caryophanales; family Bacillaceae; genus Bacillus; species Bacillus sp. FAU20. The sequence continues at coordinate 425,856 of NZ_JBVYHY010000026.1, read as the reverse complement.
CTTACTTACCTCGTTTTAACAGCCATTTGGTTCGCTTTTTATATATTTTTAATTGATAAAATTAGTGCTTTTATGAAAAAACCGAAGACGCAACGTTATATTCAAGGGTTAACGGGAGTCGTCTTAATTGGTTTTGGTATTAAACTTGCTTTTGAAAAAAGTAATTAACAAGATGAAAACCACCACTATTAATAGTGGTGGTTTTCATTTAATAACTAATTTGACTGTTTATTTTATATTAAAACCAGCGCTCAGTTACAACTTTTTTACGTGTATAGAATTGAACGCCATCTGTACCATTTGTACCTAAATCACCAAAGAATGACGCTTTATTTCCTGCAAATGCGAAGAATGCCATTGGTGCTGGAACGTTTACGTTTACACCGATCATACCAGCATCGATATTATCACGGAACGTTTGTGCATGTTTACCGTTTGACGTATAAATAACTGCACCATTTGCAAATTTAGATTGATTTGTTAGTTTAATACCTTCTTCTAAATCTTTAACTCGTACAATGCTTAATACTGGAGCAAAAATCTCATCTTGCCAAATTTTCATTTCTTGATTCACGCCATCAAAGATTGTCGCACCTACAAAGTAACCTTCTCCAACTTCTTCATTAATTTTACGGCCATCTACTAATAAAGTTGCCCCATCTGCTACACCGCTATTAATGTAGCCTAAAACGCGCTCTTTATGAGATTCACGGATTAATGGTCCAACATAGTTCTCTTCGTTAAAGCCATCGCCTACTTTTAATTTTTTCGTTTCTGCTACTAATACATCAATGAATTCATCAGCAATTTCATCCACTACTGCTACTACTGAGCATGCCATGCAGCGCTCTCCACTACTTGCAAATGCAGATCCAATTACACCTTGTACTGTTTTCTCAAGATTGCAATCTGGCATTACAATCGCATGGTTTTTCGCACCTGCTAACGCTTGTACACGTTTTCCGTGTTTCGTACCAGTTTCATATACGTAACGTGCTACCGGCTCAGAGCCAACGAACGAGACAGCCTGAATATCTTTATTTTCTAAAATGCTATTTACAACATCTTTTCCGCCTTGTACTAAATTTAATACGCCTTTTGGGAATCCTGCTTCATAGAATAATTCTACAAGTCGCTCCGCTAAAAGTGGCGTTCTTTCAGATGTTTTTAATACGAATGTATTACCGCAAGCAATTGCAAGTGGGAACATCCATAACGGAATCATCATCGGGAAGTTAAACGGCGTAATACCAGCAACAACTCCGATTGGGTAGCGCCAAATTGATCCATCAATTCCGCTAGCGATATTCGGAAGTGCTTGACCCATCATTAAATTTGGCGTAGATGTTGCAAGTTCTACCGCTTCAATACCACGCTGTACTTCACCTGTTGCATCCGTTAGCGTTTTACCATTTTCTAGCGTAATGATTTTTGCAAGCTCATCTTTGTTTTCTTGTAATAGCTGTAAATATTTATATAAATTTCTTGAACGATTTGGAACTGGTACTTTAGACCATGTTTCGAATGCTGCTTTTGCCGCTTCAACAGCTTTTTCAACATCTTCTTTTGGAGATAGTGGAACGTAAGCGATAATTTTTCCAGTCGCTGGATTTGGAACTGCTTCTACTTCCGTACCTGTCGATTCAACCCACTCACCGTTAATGTGATTTTTTACTCGTTTAATTTCAGTTGTAATCATTGTATTCTCTCCTTTGTATAATTTATTTTTGATTAGAAATTAATTGCTCGCTAACTTTCTTATATAAAGCAGCCATATCGTTTTCACCATATCCAGCTTGACTCGCTTCGTCATATACGTTTAATAACATTTCGCTTACCGGTAAATGGAGTTCGCTTTCCTTAGCTAAGTCAACTGCAAATCCTAAATCTTTCTTCAATAAGTTCACAGTAAATCCTGGCTCATAGTTTTCAGGTGCTATAAAACTTTTATAATTACGTTCATAAATTCTACTTTGACCGTAACTTACATTTAAAATATCAAACATTTTATCTAAATCCATATTGTTCTTTTTCGCTAATGTTAAAGCTTCACTCACACCAGCTGTATAAAAACCAATTAATAAGTTATTAATTAACTTAACAGTTGTACCACTATCAATCTGCTCACTAACGTGGAAAATGTTCGCGCCTAGTACGCCCATGATAGATTCCGTTTTCTCATATACCTCTTTTGATCCACCAACCATAAACGTTAATGTACGGTTTTCGGCTCCGATTACACCACCGCTCACAGGTGCTGCTAAAAAGTCTACTTTCTTTTCCTTTGCAGCTTCCTCTAACTGTTTGTTTAACTGCGGCGATACCGTACTTGTATCAATGAAAACTACATTCGAGTGACCATTTTCAAATAATCCTTCAGCTCCAAAATATACCGCTTCAACAGCGCGAGGTGAAGGTAAACTTGTAAAAACTACATCACATGTTTCTGCTAGTTTTGAGATTGATAGACCGATAATTCCGCCTTCTTTTTCAAAGGACGCTTCCGCCTCTTTATTTAAGTCCACGCCATATACTGTGTAACCTGATTTAACTAGATTTTTTGACATTGGAAGGCCCATGTTACCTAAACCGATAAAACCAATCTTTTTCATATCGCTTTCCTCCTATTTACACAATATATTTCCCGCGATTTATAATAGCTTTCGCAATTTCTCTCTTCTTCGTAAATACGTTCGTGTATAAAGGCACTAATAATTGACGGATTTCAGCTAAAATCACATGTCTATCTTGTTCTTCTGTAACAGCCGCTGAAAGTACAGAGATCGCCGCTTCTTCTACTTTACGGTATCCTTCTTCACAAATAACATCCGTTATTAGTTGCTTCGTACGTTCTTTTTCCTCTCCATTTTTACGTACCGCTTTTCTCGTACGTAAAAACGCTGATTCCATGACGTACACGTCCGTCAACATATTTGAAATTACACGTGAATATTCTTGTTCTTGGTCAATTTTTAGGCCTGGAGTTTTAGAGAGCGTTTTCAAAGATTGTTTCAACAATTTTTTCGCTAATAAAATGTAACGATGGTTTCTTTCTACATTTGCTACATTACTTTCTACTTCAGTGTCTTCTAATTGTTCGATTTGTTTCATTAACATTTTAGCAACTGTTAATCTATTAATTTCGTTCGTTCCTTCAAAAATACGACTAATTCTTGCATCACGATATAATCGTTCTACCTCATACTCTTGCATATAACCGTAACCACCATGAATTTGTACAGCTTCATCTACGATATAAGCAAGTGTTTCAGAAGCATTTACTTTATTCAGTGCACATTCAATTGCAAATTGGGACATTTTCTTCATAAGATCTTCATCGCTCTCATGAATTGCTTCATCGATTACACCTGCTGTACGATAAGCTGCACTTTCGGCTCCATATGTAGCAATGATCATATTTGCAATTTTCTCTTGAATCATCGTAAAGTCTACTAATTCCGTTTGGAACTGTTTTCGCTCTTTTCCATATTGAACCGACAAACCAATTGCTTGTTTTGCTGTTCCAATATTTCCAAAAGCAAGTTTAAGTCTAGCAAAGTTAAGAATATTAAGGGCTACGTGATGCCCTTTCCCAACTTCCCCTAAAACATTATCAGCAGGGATGACAACATCTTCTAAAATAAGAGTCGCTGTTGAAGAACCTTTAATCCCCATTTTCTTTTCTTCTAATCCAATAGATACACCTTCACATGTTCTTTCGACAATAAACGCTGTCATTCCTTTATTTGTCTTCGCAAAAACAACGTATACATCTGCCATATGAGCATTTGTAATCCATTGCTTCTCACCATTTAACTTCCAAGCTGTTCCCTCTTCATTCAATACGGCGCTTGTTTTTGCACTTAATGCATCCGAACCAGCATTTGGCTCTGTTAAAGCATAAGCCCCAATCCATTCTCCCGATGCGATTTTCGGTAAATATTTTTCTTTTTGCTCTTTCGTTCCATAATATATGTAAGGCAATGTACCGACACCAGCGTGTATATTAAAAGAAACGCTAAACGCACCAGCGTAACCCATTTTCTCTGCTACAAGACCTGAGACAGCCTTTCCTAACTCGAACCCGCCATAATCTTCTGGTACCTCAATGCCTAATAATCCAAGTTCCCCAGCTTTCTCAAATAATTGACGAGAAACTTTATAGTTATGTTGTTCAATATTCTCCATTTGTGGAACAATTTCTTGTTTAACGAATTGTTCTGTCGTTTTTGCGATTAAATCTTCATCACCTGAAAAATCTTCTGGTGTAAAGTAAGTATGATTTATATCTTTATTAAGTGAAAAAAATTCATCCCATGGTAACTTCGTTTTCTCCATATGTATCCCCCTATCATTCGGCTTTCATAGCTTTTTGCTTATGCTCGTCTACGATGAGTGGAATATCTTTTTTGAAAATAGAAGGCGATGATTTTTCACATCAAGCATTTTATTTTGCCAAAGATGTATTTTCATCGCCTTCGCTGCTTTATCTATTGATCTTCTGATAATACTGTTTTTGCAATACCAGTATCTAACTCTTCAAAGTCATGATATGAAATTGTTTCGTATAATTCACTTCTCGTTTGCATATTAGAAAGTGCATCTTTTTGAGAACCTGTTTCTTTAATTAAAGCAAACACATTTTCATACGCTTTCGCTGCAACGCGAAGTGAAGTTACAGGATAAATAACCATTTGGAAACCCATATTCGCAAATTCCTCTGCACTATAATATGGAGTTTTTCCGAATTCAGTCATATTCGCAAGCAAAGGTGCATTTACCTTACTATTAAATAGACGGAATTCTTCCTCTGATTGAAGCGCTTCAGGGAAAATTGCGTCTGCACCTGCTTTTACATATGCATTTGCTCTTTCAATTGCTTCATCTAATCCTTCAACGCCACGAGCATCAGTACGTGCTACAATGTATAAGCTCGGTGCAACTTCTTTAATCGCTTTAATTTTTTGAACCAATTCTTCTGTAGTAACAAGTTTCTTACCATTTAAATGTCCACATTTTTTTGGTAATTGCTGATCTTCAATTTGGACAGCTGCTACTTTCGCTTCCACCATTTCTACAGCTGTTCTCGCCACATTTAGTACACCACCAAATCCTGTATCAATGTCAACAAGAACAGGTAAGTCTGTAGCTCTTACTAAATCTCTTGCTCTCTCAGCCACTTCAGTAGACGTCACGATACCTAAATCTGGTAAGCCTTTACTTGCAGTATAAGCAGCTCCTGATAAATAAAGAGCTGAAAAACCTGTATTTTTCGCAACAAGAGCTGCCATTGCATCATGAGCACCTGGAATTTGCAAAATTTCATTTGCTTCTACTAAAGCTCGGAATCGATTCGCAAGCTCCTCTTGTGTTGACTGCTTTTTCACAACCCAAGCCATTCTAAATTCCCCCCTATTATTAAATTAAGAATAGATCTACAAATTCGTTTACATTCATATTTTCTAGTTTTTCTTCATTTAAACAAACTTCATGAATTTGTTCTTGTTGCTTACTAGAATAATGACCTGCCATATTTGCAGTGAATTTTTGAACAACTTTTGGAATTGCTTCGTCTCTACGGAAGCGGTGACCAAGTGGATATTCACATTCCACATTTTCTGTTACTGTGCCATCTTTAAAGTGAACTTGAACAGCGTTGGCGATTGAGCGCTTGTTCGGGTCAAGGTAATCTAAACTGTACTGTTTGTTTTCAACAACAACCATCTTATTACGTAATTCATCTACACGTGGATCGTTTGCTACTGCATCTTCATAATCGTCTGCAACGATATCTCCTTTTAATAAACCAATTGCCGTAATGTATTGTAAACAATGATCACGATCAGCTGGGTTATTTAATGGACCTTCTTTATCAATAATACGAATTGCTGATTCATGAGTTGTAATTGTAATACGGTCAATTTCATCTAATCTCTCTTTAATTTCCGAATGCAACTTCACTGCACATTCTGCAGCCGTTTGTGCATGGAATTCTGCTGGATATGACACTTTAAATAATACATTTTCCATTACATATGACTCTAGTGGTCTTGCTAATTTTAATTCTTGTTTATTGAATAATACATCTTGGAATCCCCATCCTGGCGCAGATAATGCTGTTGGATAACCCATTTCACCTTTTAGAGCAGTCATTGCAAGATGAACACCGCGGCTCGTTGCGTCGCCTGCAGCCCATGATTTACGTGAGCCCGTATTTGGAGCATGACGATATGTACGAAGACTAGAATTATCAATCCACGCATGTGATAATGCATTAAAGATTTCTTCACGTGTTCCGCCAAGCATTTTCGCAACTACTGCAGTTGTTGCTACTTTTACATATAATACATGGTCAAGACCAACTCTGTTTAAGCTGTTTTCTAAAGCAAGCACGCCTTGAATTTCATGTGCTTTAATCATCATTTCTAATACTTCACGTACTTTTAAAGCTTCTTTTCCTTCTGAAATACGAACACGGCTAATATAATCTGCAACTGCTAAAATTCCGCCTAGGTTATCAGATGGATGTCCCCACTCTGCTGCAAGCCAAGTATCGTTATAGTCTAACCAACGGATCATACATCCGATATTAAATGCACCTTTTACTGGATCTAGTACATAAGACGTACCTGGTACACGTGTACCATTTGGCACGATTGTTCCTGGCACAACTGGTCCTAGTAATTTCGTACATTCTGGATATTGCAGTGCTAAAATTCCACATCCAAGTGTATCAAGTAATACGTAACGAGCTGTACTGAATGCTTCTGCACTAGTAACCTCTTTATTTAATACATAATCGGTAATCTCTTCTAATAATGCATCTTTTTGCTTAATTTCATTTGTTTTAATCATGCTATTCTTCCCTTTCTGTCGAAAATTCGTTATTATTAATGATGGGTGTCGGTCAAACACCCATCTGGCGGGCGGCGCTAACAACTCCCCAGTTGTTCTTATTTACTAAGTACATGTCGCTCGCCAATATAATTTACACGAGGACGGAACAAACGATTATTTGCATGTTGCTCAATAACGTGCGCACATAACCCCACTGTTCTAGAGCTAAAGAAGATTGGTGTGTAAAGTTGAATTGGAATACCTAACATCCAATATACTGGAGCTGCATAATAATCAAGATTTGGATAAATTCCTTTTTCTTTTTCCATAATCTTTTCTCCAGCTTCACACATTTCATATAGTGTATAATCACCTTTTACATCACATAACTGTTTTAAAGCTTCCTTCATCATAAGTGCTCTTGGATCCATCTTCTTCATATAAACACGGTGTCCAAAGCCCATAATTTTTTCTTTGTTATATAGTTTCTTCTGTAATAACTCTTCAAATTTCTCAACATTACCAGCTTCTAAAAGCATGTACATAACCGCTTCATTTGCACCGCCATGTAAACTTCCTTTTAAAGATGCAACTGCACCTGTTAAAGCACCGTATAAATCTGATTGTGTTGATGCAATAACGCGAGCTGTAAATGTAGAGTTTGGCATTTCATGCTCACTATATAAAACAAGGGAACGATCAAAGATCTTTTCCTCAAGTTCAGTTGGTTTTTTACCAGTTAACATATAGAAGAAATTCGCACTATAAGATAATTCTTTAAGAGGTTCAATTGGCTCCTCATTATTTAAAATATGATAGCTATTCGCTACAATGTTTGGCACTTTACTTAACAGCTTGTACCCTCGGCTTTTATTCACTTCTAACGAGCGGTTTTCGATATCATTATCGTAACCAGCTAACGCTGACACACCTGTACGTAATCCATCCATGGGATGCGTCTCTTTAGGCAATGCCTTTAGTACGTTGAATACACCTTCTGGTACTGCATATTCTTCTTTTAATTTCTTTTCAAGTGTTACTTTTTCATCTTCATTCGGTAGGTGTTCCTCCAATAAAAGGTGCACAATGTCTAAATACTCTTTTGTTTTTGAGAGTTCGATTAAGTCATACCCTTGAATTACAATTTCACCTTTTACTGTGTCAAGAAACGAGATTTTCGTCTCCGCTGCCACTATACCATCTAATCCCGGGGAAAATTTCTCTTCAGCTTTCATCATTATTTCCTCCAATCCTAATAGATCTTCGTGCACATAACTGTAAGCCTTTATAATATTGTGAAACTACATTTCTATTTCAATGTATCAGAGTTTTTAGAAGATTTCAATTTATTTTATAATGATAAGTTTCCTACACTTTTCTTACTGTAACAATACAATTTTTTGAAAATAATTCTTATATTTTATAAAGAAAGGATAGACTTCTTTGCGTATTTTCAAAAACAAGATATAAAGATTTTTCATATAACACCGCCAAATATACAATTATTCTAATTTTATTTGAGAAATAGAAAAAACGAGCTGTACATAAATACAGCTCGTTACTATATGATATTTATTTCACTATCTCTTAAATATAATTTTTATATAAAACTTATTCATTTTTAATAAAGTTATTATTTTACATAATTAAATTGAATTTCTTCCATTTCCTCATGATAACTTACAAATAAATCATAGTTTTGAAAATACCAAAGATCATCAGAATCTACAAAAAATATAATACCTTCCTTCTCAACTGACACTATTTCGCCATCGGGTTTCTCAGCAACAACCCCTAAAGAATATCCGGGCTGAATTGAACTATCCCCTCCGTACCTTACAGTAAAACGTACAGATTCACCGTGCTTTATACGTAATTCTTCCTGGAACCATTGCAGAGCTTTACGATCAATTGAAATTCTCATCTTTATTCCTCCAGTTTACGCAAACTCTTTTTTTCCTAATCGTTGTTTTACAAAGAAGACGAAAATAATTAAGGCTATCAATGCTGAAATTGCACTCCCTGAAAATAAAATACGATAACCAAACATTTGTGAAACAACTCCAAGTAAAATAGCACCTAACCCGATTCCTAAATCAAACGCTGTAAAAAATGAAGCATTTGCAACTCCTCTTTTACTCGGATCGACAATTGTAAGCATTGCCGCTTGCAAAGCTGGCTGCGCTGAACCAAATCCAATACCGTATAATGTTGCTGCGATAATTACACCTATCAAACCATTTGAGATAGTTAAAACAACTATAGCTAAAATAGTAATACATAATGCTGGAAGTATGATGAATACTTCTCCATACTTATCTAATAGTTTCCCTGAAATTGGTCTTACAATTGTTAATGCAATTGCATATACAAGAAAGAAAGTTCCCGGGTTTACATGAATTGATGATGCAAATAACGGTAAAAAGGTTGTTATTCCTCCATATGCAAACGATAAAAAGAATACTACAATCGTGATTGTTAATACGGATTTCTCAAATAGCTGAATTTTCCCTTTTTCTTTTTGTGGCGTAAATGGGATCTTCGTTATTAATGATAATACAACTGCCATAAAAGATAACAACGTCGCTAATAAAAATAGACCATCAAATGAATAATTTTGCACAACCCATAATCCAATCATAGGTCCAATCGCCATTGCAATTGTCATCGCCATCCCATACCAACCCATACCTTCACCGCGGCGTGAATCTGGAATAATATCCGTTATTGCTGTTCCAACAGCTGTTGTAGAAACAGCCCATGTTACTCCGTGAATAACACGTAAAACAACTAAAAGGACAATAGTCGATGCTATATTATAGGAGTACATCGTTAAGCCAAAAAAGATGAGTCCGAAAATAATAAAGGATCTTCTACCATATTGATCTAACATTCCTCCAATAATCGGTCGTATTACAACAGCAGCTATTGTAAACATCCCCATCATAAGTCCAACTTGCGATTCATTGCCGCCTATCTCTTTAATAAAGAGCGGGAGCGTTGGAACAAGTAAATAAAATCCTGTAAATAAAAATAACATTGCGAAAGTCATTTGAATAAATGATTTCGTCCATAATCGTTCCATAAAAATACCTCCATACACTCGTAAAATATTACGATTAACACCCTCATTGTATATTTTTTTTATCTCTTTTCCCTCCTCAAATAGACGTATCTTTTCATATTAAATAGTCCACCATCAGCTTACATTAGTCTTAAGACTTTGTACGCATATTTTAAACGAAAGTCCTATATATGTACCTTTATACGTGTGAAAAGAATATACTAATTTATTAACACAACTTAGGAGTGAATATTTTATGTGGGTATTATTAAGAGTAACTGCCGTAGTTCCTTCGACTCCTGGGATACATGTTCCTGCAGTTCATACAGCTAGCTCCGATGTAGGAATTGAACTTCCCGCAACTTGGCAGCAATATCAAATTCCCGGTCAAGTTACCCCATCATTTTGGCATCATGGTACACACCCCAGTAGTACTCCCATTCATAGCCATAGTTATCCTCCACTACCTCCGACTCAAGTCTTTTATCATTTCCCTTCAATTTTTTTTCAAAATTTTCATGGTACGTTTAACATTTAATAGCTTTCACTGTATTACCCCTACATTTTAATAAGGCGAACCTTTAATCCAGTTTTAACATAACAAAGTCGAATTCCTTAAATAAGAAATTCGACTTTTTAATTGTTTTTCAAACTAAAGTAACCGTTAAAGAAAGACATTTATTAAAGATTTGAATATAATTTTTACTTATTTAATACTTTATATGATTCATCATAGTTAGTCCCTTTGCAGGATAACCAACACATACCATCATTTGCAAGTAGACTTTTCTCTCTTTACGTTAATTCACTCTTTTTCTTCTATCCAGCCCTTAACATTACATTTTCTGTAGCAAAATGAAAAAAGCACTTAAGATTGTAAATTTCCACAAATCTTAAGTGCTTTTTGAAAACTTTTCTATAAATTTTTCTTATTGTCCATTATTGGCAGGAACCTCTCCTGCATTTCCACCATTATTTGGTTGTACTGTTGCAGGTGGGGTTGGAGTTCCTTGACCTCCATTATTATTCGCTGGAGGTGTCGTTCCTTGACCTCCTCCGTTATTTGCTGGAGGTGTCGTTCCTTGGCCTCCTCCGTTATTTGCTGGAGGTGTCGTTCCTTGGCCTCCTCCGTTATTCGCTGGAGGTGTCGTTCCTTGGCCTCCTCCGTTATTCGCTGGAGGTGTCGTTCCTTGACCATTTCCGTTATTTTGTTCATTTTGTTTCTTTTCTTCTTCTTGTTTCTTTTGCTCTTCTAGTTTCTTTTGTTCTTCTTGCTTCTTAAGTTCCTCTTGTTTCTTTTGTTCTTCTTGTTTTTTCAGTTCTTCTTGTTTCTTTAATTCTTCTTGCTTTTTCTCTTCTTCAGTTTTTTGCTGTTGATCTTGTTTTGGTTGCTCCGTTGTATCCGGTACGCTAGTATTTGGCGATGAATCACGTTTTTCACCTTTTATACGTAGCTCACTACCTTCTTGAATAACGCTACTTGGCATTTTAAAGCGTGATTTATCTGTAGCCATTTCACTCATCATTTCTTTAAAAATCAACTGTGCAATTTTCGTATTTTTACTACTAATATACTCGTCTTTGCCATCTTTCATATACCCAGTCCATACTGCCATCGTATATTGCGGTGTATATCCAGCAAACCAACTATCACGAGTTGCACTTTCTGGAATTTTATATTGAGCTAATTGTTTTGATGAGTAGTTTGTCGTACCCGTTTTACCAGCTACATCTAAAGATGCTATATTTGCAGCTGTACCAGTACCTGATGTAACTACAGAACGAAGCATATCTGTAATCATATATGCTGTAGAGTCTGCCATAACTTGTTTTGGTTTTTGTCCAAAACTTTGTGACTTACCATCTGGATAAACGACTTTCTTAACAAAATGCGGTTTCGTATATTTACCCTCATTACCAAATGCCGCATAAGCGCCCGCTATTTCAGTTGGTGATACTTCATTTGTACCAATCGCTGTTGATTCAGTCGGTGCTGCATTAAATGTAATTCCTAATTTCTCAGAGAAGTCTTTTGATTTATTAATTCCCACTTCTTTCGCAGTCTTAATTGCTGGGATATTTCGTGACTTTTCTAATGCTACACGCATTGTAATAGGGCCCATATGACTTCTATCTGCATTTCGAACTTCTTGACCCGTTGAATACTTAAATGGAGAGTCATCAATTTGATGGTACGTAGCCCATTTTAAATATTCAATTGCAGGAGCGTAATCGAAAATCGGCTTCATCGTTGAACCAGCTGCACGATCTAATTCAATTGCCATATTATGCCCTTTAAATACAGCTTTATTTTCTCCACGGCCACTACCTATAGCACGAACTTCTCCTGTTTTCGTATCCATAAATGTGAATGCACCTTGGAATTTATCGTTCGGATAATCAATGATATTATTATTTAAAATATTATCAGCAAGTTTCTGTGCTTTCGGATCTAACGTTGTATAAATTTCTAAACCGTCAGAACCGATATTAGCATCTGGTAATTCTTTTTCTACTTCTTTCACAACTGCATCCATAAATGCAGGGTATGGCATTGTTTGTAGTTGAGCTGCAGGCTTAAGCCCCTTTTCTACGTCAACTTTTGATGCTTCTTCCATTTCCTGTTTTGTTATATATCCATGTCGGTTCATTAAACTTAGAACAACATTTCTTCTTTCTGTTGCTTTTTGAACATTTTCTTTTTTCGTTGGATCATAGTTATTCGGTGCTTTCGGTAAACCTGCAAGCATCGCAACTTCTGGTAATGTTAAGTCCTTCAATTCTTTACCATAGTAGTTTTGTGCTGCTGTTGCGATACCATATGAACGATTACCTAAGTTAATTTTATTTAAGTACATCTCTAATATTTCATGTTTTGAATACTGTTGTTCTAGTTTATAAGCTAGATATATTTCTTGCGCCTTACGCTTTGGTGTTTTATCCATTGATAAGAAGTAGTTTTTAATAACTTGCTGCGTTATCGTACTTCCACCTTGAGAGCCATAATCTCCTTTAAGACTCACTAAAACAGCACGGGCAGTACCTTTAAAGTCTACTCCGCTATGCTCATAAAAACGTGAATCTTCTGTCGCTAAAAATGCATTTTCTACTAATTTAGGTATTTGATCATACGTAACATTCGTCCTTTTTTCTTTTCCATATTCATATACCAAATCCCCGTTTTTATCATAAATTTTTGAGGATAACGGATTAACAAGTTTTGCTTTTTCCAGTTTTGGTGCGTCCTTAATCATTACGAAAAAGGTAGCAACCCCCGCCACTAAACCAACAATACCAAGTAATAAACAAGTAATTAAAAACTTGCGAAAGAATGATGTTTTACCTTTTGGTTTTTGTGTTTTAGAAGCTGGCTGTTTTTTCTTTTTAACTTGTCGTCGTTCCTCTCGAGAACGATAATTTTCTGACATGTTACTTTCTCCTGCCTTTCAATTCTCCCGTTGATTTACTTAAAAATATTGAGGTCACCTTCTAAAATGAATTTGATTAAGAAAGTATATTGACCTGGAGCATTCAATATTTTCCTAATTCACAGATTATAAATTTTAGAATACTTCTTATACAAACTATTTTCACTTCTATTTTTCCTAATAACGCTGCCCCTCTAAGCATAGAATGTAAAAAGTGAATTTTTAATACCTCGTATAAATAATATACCTTTTTTTTCAAATGGTCAATATTTTCTTATTTATAAATCAAAGGTGAAATAAAAATAGCACAACGATATGTACTTCGTGTGAACTTCCTTATAATTACGTATAACAAATATTTAATATATTGCATATAAGTATAATACCTCTTTAATTATAAAGATTTCAACACCACAATACCGTTGCCTACAAAGAATTATTAAAAATGAAAAATAAGGAGTTGCATAATAATGAAGCTATCTCCGGTTACCTCAAAAAATATAGTTGCTGTTGGTTATAATCCTTTTTCTATGATTTTGCGAATCCAATTAAAGAATGGTATGTATGATTTCTTTAATGTACCAGAAAGCATTTATACTGGCCTATTACATGCACAATCTAAAAGTTATTATCATAATACTTACATTAAAAATTCTTTCCGCCACACAAAAATTTAAACTTAACACCCACTAAAAAAGAAAGGAGGTTAACCCTCCTTTCTTTTAAAAACATTTTGCAGATGAATTATCTTCGATTCCTCTTATTAATTTCATCATATGCTTGAATTTGTTTTTTCAAACGCCGATCAGCTTTTTTATCATGCACTACAAGAATTGCATGTATAACCCCTGGAACCCAAAATATTAATGTTAATATGAAATTTATGATTGCCTGAATTGGTTTTCCACAAAATAATACAGCAACAGGTGGAAGAAAAATTGCTAATAAATACATCATCCCTTGAAAACTCCTTATTTTGTATTTTATATATCACTTTTCAAAATATACGCAAAAAAACCTACTACCATTTTAATCTTAACCTGCCTCTAAAATCAATGTATCTCCTTCTATTTATATAAGTATTTCAGACTTTTCATTGTTTTCTAGCCTATTTTCTTCCTCTATTGCAGTTATTCCAATTGCGGAAATTAACGTTCCTGTCGCTTGTATCCAAATACCAATGAGTGCAATGATTCTCTCATCCTTCTTATCAAAAATACTATCTTTATTTTCTTTCTCATCTTTCAATACATTTAAAACACCTTGATACGCTTGTAATCCAGCTCCTAAACTTTGCATGGAGTTACCCAGTATAATAATTTTCTGTAATACATTTATATCCACCAAAGCTGCTTCTACTCCTAGAAAAGCACCAATCGATTGTAAACTGTTCCCTGTAATGATAAGATAATCATTTTCTTTCAATTGTTCATTTATATTAAAATATATTCCTATTACATTTGATATATTTCCTAATGCTAATAACTCAATTCCTATTTGATCAAGTAATTTACTTTGATTCTCTCTTTTTTCTTCCCCATCATCATAATTGCTCGCAATGATTTGTAATATATACCCGAGGGCTTGTAATGAGCTTCCTACAATAACAAGTTCCGATTCAACTTTCTCTTCTCCAATAAATCCTCTTGTCGTTCCAATAGCAGCTGTAAGATTCCCCCCTACTTGAAACCATGCCCCTGTCACTTTTAAACTGCTTGGATTCATTTTTATCACCTATTCAAATATTTTCTAAAGCTTTCAAAACAAACAAATCTCACCCTTAATCTTTTATTTTATTTTTCAGATGTAATTTTGTGAATGATATAATGTGCTACTAATATAAAAAGCACCTTAAAGGTGCTTTTTATATGCATGCTGGGCATGTCAATGAATCTCCATTTTTATCTATTGTTATATTCAATATATATTCAATTGCTTTATGTGACCAAGTTTCAGGTGTAGGCGATTCATTTATATATTGTGGCGCACATGACTTCAGCATTGGAGTACTAATACTCCCTCCAGGATCTAAAGCAACTACAGCCATGCCATGGGGTAATTCCAGGGCCATAGATTTAGTGATACCTTCAATTGCAAATTTCGAGGCACAATATGGCGCAAGCTCAGCTTCACCTTCTCTCCCCCAACTAGAACTCATATTAATGATAATTCCTTCTTTCCTAGATACCATTGCGGGAACAAACGCTCTTATTACATTTACTACACCATTCACGTTTACATTCATTACATTTTCGAATTCTTGAGCCGTAATTTTCCAAAGTTGTGCATTTTGATTTACAATCGATGCATTATTTATTATCAGATCGGGAGCCGTATGTCTATTAAGTATATAATTTGCCCAGTTATTAACTTGCTGAGAATCTGAAACATCAATTACTTGGAAATCATGTATTTTACTGTGCTGTTTTTTTAGTTCTTCAATTTTATTTTTTGAACGTCCACAACCATATATGTTCCACCCTAATTCATGAAATCGATCAACCATCGCACGTCCTAACCCTTGTGTCACACCTGTAATAATTACAGATTTACTAATTTCTTTTCGCTTCATTTCTCTCATCCTCCTTCCCTATATCTTACTCTCTTCATTTTTATTCAGCGATTTACTATAGTATCAACTCAACTCATACTTTAGTAATGGTTTTGATATTGCATACATAAGCAAAAAAAGTAACCATCATGGTTACTTTTTGCTATATATCTAAAAATTCATTGTTTATTTCATTATTGTTTTTACATTTCAACTTCTCTTTTTCACATTTCTCACACTGGTAAATCCTTTTTTAAAATCCTCATTATCCTGCCTCTTAATAAAAATATATTTATGTTTACAATGCGATTCACCCAAATAATTTTTAAACCACTTTTTCAATACAACACATTCCACCTTTATGATAGAACCTTTATTTAGCTGCTTTATTACATACTTTTATTTAAATGTTCAATCTCATCTTGCAATTTTTTAAATTGCTCAAAATGCATGGTAATAGATTGGCTACTGCCATAATCAACATTTTGTTTCACTAATATAACACCCGTGTCATGAAAAAGCGCTTCAAGTTCTTTCCTAATAGACACTTTCGCAATATGAGCTGTTTTAATTGCAGATAAAATTGCAATTTCATTAAACTTTAATTTTATTTCATTTGGACAAAATGCGTCTTCAACTAATATAACTTCATTACTATAAATTAATGCAACAAGATTACTTGATTTGGCATCTGTTAAATCAACTTTTTTCATAATATCTTTCATTACATTTTGCCTCCTTTATTTTCATATATATCAATTATACAAAATTTTTAAAAAAAAATACTCAACTTTATTATATTAATTTTAACACACTTTTATTGAAATCCACGCTCCAAACGTTTTACTATTCCACAATTTTTATTGTATGAACCATCTGGACTATAACTCCATATAGTAATGTTAACAACTTATTATAAAGCAGGTGAAAATTATGCCCTCAGTTGTAGGAAATTTAGTTGTACAAAATAGCAATGGATCATTTAACTTAGGTGATTTCTACAACGTATCTCCGAAAGAAAATACGAAAGCTTATAATGGTTCCGGCGCATCAAACGTTGGTTTTGTTGTTAATACTTTTAGCGGTGTTAGCGCGACCAATACATTTGATTCTGACCTTGCAGATCAAAACCAAGTGGGTACAGCCTAATCTTATGTTCAACTTTCTGTATAGAAAATTTTAATTTGTCTATACTATAATCAGGCTGTTTGACAGCTCTTGTTGATTTTGGAGTACCCTATCTTTTTCTCCCTTTCCCTGGGGCTCAGCAGCTAGCACGAAGCTAGCTGCTTTTTCTTGTATTATTTGTCTCATAAATCAGAAATAAAAGAAGCTGCCATTTAATATTCAGCTTCTTTTACGTTATTTCAATAATATCCATAGCGTTAAATACGTAAGTTTTATAAAAGGCGTCTGTACAAATTACAATTTGTTTTACCGGATTGATATGTACAACAGTCATGTAGCTTGTTAGTATGTAACCATCTTCAAAATATGTTACCAATATTTCTTTCTCAGACAATAATGACGTTAATAATTTATCAGAAATTCTCTCTTTTGCTTCATTTGTTAAAAGCGGTTTTTGTACTTTTAATTTCTCTCCAATAATCTTTCTCATATTTAAAAGTTGTTCGGACATTACTGTAAACGGAACCCACTCTCTTTCTTCTTTTTGTATCTTTACATCGTTCATTTTTTATCTCCTTGATCATTTATACATTTATTTAGCCATACTATCCCTTAGTTATTTTTAATACTCACTAAACTCGGATTTACTTCTAAACTATAATTAGGTTACCTCTTAAAAGAACATTCGTTCTTATTATACACGAACTTACGTTCTCTTGAGAAGAGCCATACTTATTATTTCTTAACAAAAAACATAATTTTATTTATCTCCATACTTTTTTCCTTTATCAAATAAACTTCTCATTTCTTATATAACATGCATATAACAACTAAAAGGCGACTTCACCCAAAGTGAAATCGCCTTTTTCTAAAAAATATTTCAAAGCTTATTTTTCTATCCTAACTAATGTTCTTTCTGGAATACATAATTCATCTATATTAAAATGATTTATTTTTAAGTTCAATTCCCCTACTCGTTCCTTATCTTCATCACCAACCCAACAACTACATAATTCGAAATAGTCTCCATCTTCCAAATAACCTTCCATAATCTTGCATAAAGTTAAAAGTTTTTCTTTCGCTTCTTTTTTTCCTTTACATTTTGCCACTCGACAAGTTCAATTCCCCAACTAGTTGAAACCTCATACGTGTAATTTGTTTGGAATTGATAATCTTGTACAATTTCAAGCATACTTTCATCTGAAAAACACGGTCCAAAAACAATTAGATTATTAGAATCCGGATCCGTTAACGGAATTTCTATATTACAGCCTATGTAACTTGCTAAACTCATTTTATACTCCTCCAGTATTCGTATAAAAAATACTTCATAGTATATTTATTTACTCAAATATAAAATCCCTGCCTAAACGAAAAAGTTTTAAATTTTTATCGTTTATTAACCATCTATAACTGAAAACATATACTATGATGAACGAACTCACAAAGCATAAGAAAAGAGAGCATTTACAACACTCTCTTTTCTTACATACTCTATGGAACTTTACAAAACTGAATCAATGATTTTTATTATTATATTTTATTACATATACTTAGGTTGTACTATTATATGTAACTCTCTCTCTGTATCCGCTTTTTTCGGATGACGAAAATAATTAAGTTCGTACTTTAACACTTTATACTCAACCATCCCGATTTTAATCCCTTTCGTTTCTTTTAATATAGCTAATAAATCACTTACATTTTCATCATATGACTCAAAAATTTTCGCGCCGCCCTCTCCTTGAAAGATTACTTTCATATATTCTCCACCACCTTAATTTATTGATGTGGTAAATGACGCGTTTAAAACAATTCATTCTTTATCCTAAAATTTTCATATGAAAAAGAACATCCTTTCCAATCGAATGCTCAGCTTTTTACTAATTATCCATGTTAAATATTTATTCAAAAACATTATATGTATTATTTTTTAAATTATGTTCGATATCCATTATTAAAGAGTAAATATATGTAATAAACTTGCATAATGAAAACCTTAGAATATTCACTTTCGTTGAAATAATTATAATCCATAATTTCCCATTGTAATTCTTAATATTTAAATGTAATATTGTATTGTCTTACTATCTATTTATAACTCACACACTAATTAGAAAAAGGGAACTCTATATGAGTTCCCTTTTCTAATTATGATTACAGTCATTATTTCTTTTCTAGAAATTTAAATGTATCTTTAAATTCTTTATTATTCACTTTAATATCAGCATCTTTCAATAAATCATTGACTACTTGTTGTTTCCATTTACCTGTCGTATCTTGTAGTCTTTGTTGTTCTATATCTTTACGAATTTTATCCTTTACTTCATCAAATGGCTTCAATTCTTTTTTATCCGTCACTTTAATAATATGGTAACCGTAAGTTGTTTTAACCGGCTCACTTACTTGGCCTGCATCTAATTTATACGCAGCTTCCTCAAATTCTTTCACTGTTTGCCCAGGAGCAAAACTAGATATTTCCCCGCCCTGTTCCTTTGAACCAGTATCTTCTGAATACTGTTTTGCTAAGGCAGCAAAATCTTCACCATTATTTACTTTCTCCTTTATTTCTTTAGCCGTTTTTTCATCTTTCACTAAAATGTGACTTACTTTCATTTCTGGTTTATAGTTATCTTTCACATCTTTATCTGTAACTGTTGCTTTAATCGCTTTCTCAAATGCAATTTCTGGCTTCATTTTTTCTTTTAATTCATCTTCATTTTTCAACCCAAGTTGTTCTAAAGTCGATTTAAAGTTCTCGCCCATTTTATCTTTTGCTTCTTCTACTTTCTTTTTTGCTTCCTCATCTGAAACTTTATATTTATCTAACAATGCCTTACTTAACATCATTTGATATAAAGTACTTTCTCCATATTGTTGTCGTAATTCTTTACTTAATTCTTTCTCTGTAACATTTCCTACTTTTGATGTTACTACGTTGTCTGAGGAACCACATGCAGATAATGCTAGCATCATGCATGAAATAATTGTTCCAATAAATATTTTCTTCTTTTTCAATTCAAATACCTCACTTTTATCATTATGCAAATTAACTATACACAGTCATTGTGAAAACAGTGTGTTTTCTACATGTAATTCATTTCATATGAGTTGACTATGTATCATGTATTTTCATTTTTAAATATAAAGAGTCTTCTTACTATGCATAGTAAGAAGACTCTTTATATAATTCTCAAAAAAATATAGCTTCTATAGTTGCTTAATAATTACATGTTTTTCAGGTATCCAACTATTCTGCCCGATATCTACCGCATTTCCCACTCTACCCCACACTCGAAAAGATTTCGATCCATCTATGTTTCCTTTATAATTCATACATTCAGGCTCTTCATAATAATTTACTCCGTAACCGACAGGATATTTTGAAGTTGCATAAAACCATTTCACATTAAAATGTTTTAAATATACCCACTGCTTATCGTTCCCTAAACAAATCATATCTTGCTCACCGCCTCCCCAATAACCTGCTAAGATTAAATATGGAATTTTCTGAGTGAGTGTACCTGTAAATTGGGGATTCATGGGGTTTTCATATAAATTTATTCCATATCCATCAGGATATTTCGAAACTGCAATACCAATGCCATTCGGTTGCTGTGTATACACTATGTTAGATTGATTTGCTTTGTTGGAATCTATAAACCAAGAAAGTGACTTATTTCCTACTAATCGATTCAGATCACATTTCCCAATCCCAGGAACATTCCCTGAATCCGTATATTGCCACATATCACATGAATATGCTGGCTTATTCCCTTCATAACGAGGGATCCATACGAAATCAGCTTCAATATTACGTGCTCCAAATGATAGATACGTGTGATGCCCTACATATAATCCTACTTTTTCCGCACCTAAACGGCGTAATTCATCAATAAATGCCTGTGTCCCGCCTTGCATATCTGCCATCGTTTGAACTTCTACGTCCGCTACCCAAAACTTAGCAGATTGATCACCACGATTCCAAAAATCTTGCGCCTCTTTCTTCGCATCAGCAATAGATATAAAACGGCAAAAAGCATAATTACCAAATGGGATACTATGCTTTTTCATTTCACTAACATAATTTTGATACATAAAATCCACCGTATTAGAGCCATCTTGAACTCTAGCAATCACTAAATCTAGCTGAGATGCTGCAATATCCCAATTGATAGTTCCATTCCATTTTGAAATGTCTACAATATACCCCATACATTCCAGCTCCTTTTGAATGTCCTATTCATAGCTAGTTTTATTGTAAGCCTCAGCTCTCTAAAACTAGCTATCTATAATATAAGTAAAAAGAATCTTTACCGTTTTTCAAAATATATTCTCTTTCAGAAATATTTCTATAAACTTTAACATGTATGCCACATAAAATATTCGAAATACACCCTACTATTCATTTATTATGTAATCTCGTCCTACCAATCATTTTTACATATATTAGAAAAAATCCCCTATATTATTAAGTTATAACTTTCAGTATCGATTTCCTTTCAACTAAAAAATTTCATCCCTCATTTTCTATATATTCTTAAGTCAAAATTACTACCTCTACATGAAATTTGAGATTTAGAAAAATTTTAATTAATTGAAGTTTACTCCTTTTAAATCACAATTTTCCAACCTGAACACTATTGGTGCATAAAAAAAGACATTTTCTATTAATGAAAATGTCTTTTTACAGTTTAATAAAACAACTTTGGTGCTAAATCTGTATTTTGTAATTCTTGATTTTCACTGCTCATAACACAACTTGTGGAAAATAGAATTGGGATACCACAAATCTCATCATTCATTACATCACGAAATACATTGGCAGCAACACCTGTAAACGTTTGACATAAGTTAGAAATATCGTCATTGAAAAACTGAATGACTTCCGCAGCGAAAACCGGAAAGACAACATTCGGTCCGCCAGGGAACTGAGGCTGTACCACAACTTGTTCAAAATAAGGATTATTTTCTAGTGCTACTTGAAATAAATGAGCTATTTCAAATGCATCTAGTGGACAAGGAAATGGATTTACAATTTCATTCTCATTATTCGTTACAATAACTGTCACACTTACATTCCCAAATTGTACAAAAGATTTTAAAAGCGTTGCTAATGCTCTCGCTTTTTCGTTGCTTAACGCATGCACTAAAATAATATAATTACCACCAACAGGAATAAGTGGCCCAACTGTAACAGTTGGATCAGCACCTATTGAATTTTTCAATTCATTAAAATATGTGATCCACGGTGGCGAAAGCTGAGCTTGTACATTTTCTTCCACTACTTTATATTACCTCCTTATACCATTCTTACTAACATAATATGTAACAAATTAAAAAATGTATTAGTTATATTAACTATTTTCGTATTTATTGATTATATTAATTAAACATTTTATTTCGCATTCTCAATTTCCCTTTTACATCTTTAAGCACTTTTACTACTATGAAATTCTTTATTATAAGCAAATCCACTGAAATTTCATATTATACTAATACGACTCTATATCCATTAAATTATAATACTCAATATTAGGAGCTGATTTCATGGAAAAAAAGCCTATCGTGTTCAAAATCCCACCAAATTCAAAGCTAAAAGTTACATTTTTCGGTCCTTGTAACGAAGTAATTACAAATGTGTCTATTATTAATCAACTATGCACCCCAAAATGTCAAACTATCACGCAATATCCAGACTTTAAGAAATATGTAACTGAAGTACGATCGTTATCCCGTTGTTAGTCCGCATAATGCACGATTTTCACAACTTTGTTACCTAAAATAACTGAGAAAGAAAATGACTGCATTCCTAGACTAAAATTACTCATTTTATGATATTCCATTGATAATTCATTGATTTTTTACACGTTTTTATTAAAAGGACATATATTATCGTATGGAGATTATCCACTCATAAAACCTATCTTTCTTTGGAGCGTACTTATTATGTATGCTCTTTTTTATGTAACCGTCCCCTTCTAAATTGACCAACAATATATTAAAATTCTTTATGTACTCAAGGAGGTCAAATATGTTCAAGCTGCATCCAATACTACTCATCTTAGGATTGATTTTGTTTTTATATAGTGTAATCGCCTTTATGTTATTCTTTTCAGTGTACTAGCATTCCCTACACAAGTTTATGTTCAATATGTAATTTCTATATAGTAAAGAAAAAACGTAACGATACGATCTTTTATGTATTTCGTCTTTCTTGTTCTATAAAAAAACTAGTAAACTTACTAACACTGAGTTTTCAGAAGCATGTTACTTATTTACATATTATTTTTTTCATTATCTGAATAAGGTTAAAGCCTCTACAAATTAAACTACACTTTACCTGTTTACTTATATATTTTAGAAAAACAATAATAATCCCCCACCATTTGGTAAGGGGATTAACTAAACCTACTAAAAAACATTTAATGATCTGTTTTATTTAATTGGAGAAGGAAATCTTGCCGCTTCAAAGTGAACCGTATTTAAACCATTAACATTTTGTACAATTACGCCCGCAATACTACTTTCTGCAAAAACTTCAACTGAATCTCCTGCTTCTAATTGAAGAATAGTAGTTACTGAAACATCATTATTAAAAAATACTCCTGTTCCAAAGAAATCATTATCTATCGCTATTGCTGGATTTCCATTTACACGAATTTCTACTCTAGCTCTGTAATTCACATTAAAATCATTTGGAGAAAATGTTATATTTCCTAATACACTATATACCCCTCTAGTTTTCGGAGTGAAAATGGATGTTACTGGATTATATTCATTCGCTAGATCAAATTGTTCATTTTGAAATAATACTTTAACAGGAGTATTTGCTAGAACAGGTTGATTAACTGTATTCACAGCTCTAAATGCCGATGCCCTTACAAGCTCCTCTTTCTTATCATCACAACACTTCACCTTTACATACTTCCTATCACATTTACTACTTTTTCTATAACAATCATGACTTTCCTTTTTGTAATCTTTACAATACTTACAGTAATAATAAGACATAGTTAGTCCCCCTTTACACTTATTTTTATATAGTATGCTATATAGATTAGAATAGCTTGGACGACCTGTTACTATTTTTAATAGAGTAAAAAACCCTCACCATTTCGGTGAGGATTTACCTTTAAGCTTCTGTAAACTCAATGTTTAATGACTTTATTTAATCGGCGAAGGAAATCTTGCTGCTTCAAAATGTGCACCATCTTCTAAAGGACTTAAAACTCCATCTATACTACTTTGTGCATAAATCTCAACTTCATCCCCTGCATTCAATTGAACAATCGTCGAAACACTTACTACATTTCCAAAACTTATTGGACCAAAAAAGTCATTATCTATAGCTATCGCTGCGTTTCCATTCACACGAATTTCTACACGCGCTCTATAATTTAAAGTTGGATCGTTTGGAAAGAAACCAATCGTTCCAATAATAGAATATACTCCTTTAGTCTTCGGCATAAAAATAGATGTTGCTGGATTATACTCATTCGCTAAATCAAATTGTTCATTTTGAAATAACACTTTCACAAAAGTATTAGCAGGAACATTTTGATTTACTGTATTTCTAGCTCTAAATGCCGATGCTCTAACAAGATTGTCCTTGTTATCATGGCACTTACTAGTGTTCTTACAACAATCATGAAGCTTCTTTTTATACTCCTTACAATACTTACAGTAGTAATAACAAGACATACTAATTCCCCTTTCAAACTTATTACTACATATTATGTAAGATTGATTTATAAGGTTTGGACTAGCTATTTTTATTATTCATAAGGGCGCTATTAACCTGCACCCTTATTTATATACACCACTTCATTCCTTATTAGTTATAAGTTGTATACAGTTCCATATGGAATAGTAAGAAAAGAACTTCCGTACGGTGTAACATGATGTACTGGGTAAAAATACTCTACGGATGAATAATACGGTTGTACACCTTGCTGCTGCATTTGCAATTGTTGTTGCATTTGCAATGCTTGTTGAATAGCTTGGACTGTACTTTGTGCTCCACTATACGTTATAGATGTACCATACGCTGGTCGCATACCAGTTTCAGAATTAAAATATGAATAAAACATGATTTTCAACTCACTTCCGTATAATTTATTACAAAGTATGTTATGATTCTATATTTCAGTGAGTGCTGAAAGCTAATTCACTAGCTTTTATTAAGTTTAAACATTTTTAATATAAATATCATTCTCCAAATAAAAGCACCCTCAACGGATGCTTTTTGTTTCTCGCTAAATTTTCCTACTACCATTATTCATTAGCAATAATTTAGTTGTCCACGAATTTCACCATTAGGATGTTGTACTGTATGAACATTAATATATATGTTTCCAGATATAATCTCATTTACAAGAGTGCCTAATGTTTGACCCGCTAACGGTCCAACCAAATCTTCTTGAGTAATCATTCCCGTAAGAGTTGCGCACTCTATTGAAACTGGATTTGTTATCGGTCCAAATAAAAAAGCTACAACAGGGCCGTTCGTTCCTTTTAATCCAAGATGCAGATGGGCAGCTACTACATCCTCTATATTGAATAAATCTAACTTGAACCTTAGGCTAAGCTCGTCCCGACTTAATTTAAAGAAACCCTCTCCTCGAGCATCTGTTTCTACTGGTGGAACTTCATTTCTACCACGCAATTTTGCAAAGAACATATCTATCACTCCTATAATTTTTATACTTCTAATATATTCTGACCCTTCTTATAAAGTGACAAAAAAGCAGCTGTTAGGTCAATTTTAATTTATTAAATATAATAGTTTAATTTATTAATTATATTAAATTCATACATTTAACTATTACACTTTTAAAGTTTAATCCATATACTATATTAGATTACTAGAAAGGAGGCGTAAGCATGGAAAGTTGTGTTTTGTTCGTTAATGGACAACCTCTTTTAGTGGTTTCAGTTGCTGGAATCGAAATTGCTAGATTAGAGCTTTCTCTTCAAGTAGCATTGACTCTAATAGCATTAGGAATTCCAATTTGCGCATAATAGTTAGATAATTATAAAAAAGAGGGTTTAAACTCTCTTTTTTATTTATTCCTTAACAATAAAAAAGACACCACTTGGATAATGGTATCTATCGAAATATTCGTCATAAGTTTCATTACTACTAAACTAACAATCCTACTAATTCACGTGTAATTCCTGAGAACGAATAGCCATATGCAAAACCTACAATACGAACTCCTGTATTCCATTTTCAATAAGTATATGTTATTTTTCTAAAAAGCAGTTTCTATTACCAGTTTTCATGAAAACTTTTCGCTTTTGCTAACCGCTCTTTTTTATTAAACTATTAATACTCCTTGAACCCTTTTTACTTACTGCATCATATAATTTTAAACTTAGCATTCAATAAAAAATTTTCCTACTATCAAATATGCGCAATATGTGAGGCTCTTTTACAACTAGTCTATTTATCGCTCCCTTCTAACTCCTCACTTTCTTCACGTATTTGTCCAATTAATGAAAATACAGAACCTACGGCTTGGATCCAACTTCCTATGGTATCTATTGACTGGCCTTCTTTCTTTTTATCCGGTTGACTATTTGCTTGATTGTCTAAAATTTCCCCTGTATCATTTACTAGATTTTCTTTACTATCCTGCCGATCTCTTCTAATACTTTTTAGCTCATATATCCCTCCAATCGCTTGCAAGGAATTTCCTATAGCTTGCAATAAGTTTCCTACAACATTAAAAGACTCATCTTTATCTGAAGTATCTTCAAATTCATCTGCTAATGCTGTAAGTCCTCCTAAAGCCTGCGCCCAATTTCCAGAAATAACTAATTTAACTTTTGTTTCATCTGTAAAATCAATAACTAACCCTGATATTACAGTTACATTACCAATTGATTGGATTTCGTTTCCAATTTTTTCAAAGGAAATTTCCCCTTGACCATCAGCCTCTAAAGCGTTACCAACTGCTTGCAATGTGTTTCCATATATATTCAGATTCTCCCTTACATTACTGCTTATAAAATAGAACGGTGTACTTCCAATAGCGGAAGTTATTGTACCTATAGCTGCTATCAATGCACCAAATATTTCTTTTAATTGGTTCTCCATTTATAACCTATCCCAACATTAAATAATTACTTTTATCCTATTTAATCACACAGCTCTCTGTTAGAAATTCAAACTGTCCCTTAACCTGTTCCTTCTTTATTATATTGTCTTATAAAAACAAACATCCTTAAAAATAACACCTATATATTGATCGTTTCTCTACATTGTTTTGTATAATACATATTACTAACACCGCTTTTTTTATGTTCCTATCTTTAAATGTATTAAACCACTTACTAGTCATTATTCTCTTCACATAAATTGCGCATTTTATGATTGGAAAAAATAAATAAATTCCCATTAAACTTTTTAACCTTCATTATATTTCCTATTAATAACTAAGCGTTGATATATATCCAATTAGAACCTCCCGATTTTCTTGAAAATTTTTTAAAAACTTAGAAGCGATAATAATTTATCTATATCACGATCTAAACTACTCTTCCTAGCCATACATATTCTTCGCCTTCGAATCATGTCTCTATAAAATAAAAAAACAGCTATTAAACTGCTTTAAATTCATTTTATCCCCAAAAGAAATGATATATATATTCTCCCATTACACTTTGATCGATTCCAACAATTCTAGCAAATCTCATCAAGTCCGCTCCCTGAAGAAAATACATTGTGAGCGTAACTGGCACTTGTGACCACATAAATTGATAAAACTCCTCGACTCTCCGATTTGTCGAAACAATTAAATCATTTACAGGTCCTTGATTCCATATTGAAGTTCTAACTGAAGTAAACGGAATATCTTTCCCATTAACCACTATTCTGGCCATACTTTGAGTTATGTCCACACCAATTCCCTCCATCGTTATAAAAATCGGACCTGTTTCTACAGTCATATTTTATAAATATTCTTGACTGTTATAAATGATTAAGGCAAATCCCTAATAAAGTTTTTTATTAATTAATTTCCATTACATTTATATAAATTCTAGCCTTATACAGTTTTTATAATAAAATATGAAATATTCATGTGTTATCTTCAATACGTTCTTTTCTTTTTATAATTTCGTGTGAGATATACCATGACTTGAAGCCCTAGCCTCCTAATCCTAGGGCTTCTCCATTGAAATAACGATTTTAATAAAACTTTTCACCTTTTAACTGGACAAGCATATATTATTGTATGGAGGCATCCACTCATAGAAATCTATCTTTCTTGTGAAAGAGCATGCTTATATGCATGTTCTTTTTCGATATTATGAAATAAAGACTTCACATACATTAGAGAAATACATACAATACTTATGATCATCTCATTATGAATCATTTAGTATCATTTTCCATACATTCCTTGGTCATGGAACGCCTTTCTCCCAAGGCGTTCTTTAATTTCCAGATAAGGGGTTTGTTAAAGAATTGAATAAAGTGAAACTCTAATCAATGGGGGGTGTTCATCCCCCACTGATTATTAGCCCTTACCAATCGGGCTTTTACGGGCAGCCCGACCCCCACCTAACTTCTTTGCTTCTGCTGAATTTTAAGGTGGGGTCTTACTGCTCACAAATAGCGGGCTAAAATCTTTAAATCCACTGAAACCATGTTCCTTTGTCTCTCTGATTCCATCAATTATAGAAAATAGCTAAACCAATTAACGCCTTTGTTCACTGTAGTAATTTTCTTGTATAATAAAAGTTAATTAATCTAGAAGGGACTGAATTATGCGCAGATATCAATATTTTTAAACTACCTATTCTTACAACATAACGGAGGTAAAAGTATTGATTACTGAACTACACACACAACGATTATATTTAAGGCAAATGAAAGCATCTGATTCATTAAGTATGTTTAAAATATGGTCTGATCCTGATATTACTAAATTCATGAATATAAGTAATTTCACCGATGAAAGCCAGGCAAAAGATATGATTCAATTTCTTAACGAACTCGCTCAAAATAATAAAGCTATACGTTTTACTATTATTGAAAAAGAATCTAATCACATTATCGGTTCATGTGGCTATAATTCCTTAGATTTTGAAAACTCAAAGACTGAGATTGGTTATGATATTTCAAAAAAATTTTGGGGTAAAGGATATGCCCCTGAAGCAATAGCCTCTTTATTAGATTATGCTTTTACACATTTAAAACTATATCGTGTTGAAGCAAAAGTTGAACCTGCAAATGTAAATTCCATAAAGGTATTAGAAAAATTAAACTTTACTTTTGAAGGGACTCTGAGAAAGAGCGAAAAATCAGCTGGAAAGCTTATCGATTTAAATATCTATTCGAAATTAATAAGCGATTAATTTTAGTCACTCTGCCCACACTCAATCAAAGTGTGGGCTTCTTTAATTGCTGTATAAAATTCAGAAGTTTGACACAATCCTGGAAAAAGCTTATAAAGTAAAGTGAGGTTCCGTTATTTTCACACTTAGAAGTGCAGTCATGTTATATACAATTTAAAATACAGTTTTATAAGTGTGAACGAACTACAAAACTAAAAAACAAATAATAAGTTTGCAACATGTTTGCAAATACGAATTTTGCATATAAATTCGTGTAATATTGAAAGGAGTTTTACTTATGAAAGAAATTAAAACAGAACAAGAATTCAAAGACATCATCGCAAGCGAGGAGCCTGTAGTTGTTAAGTTCTTTACTACATGGTGCCCAGATTGCGTACGTATGGACAACTTTATCGGAGATGTAATGGAAGAGTTCAATAAATTTGAATGGTATTCTATTAATAAAGATGAGTTTCCAAGTATCGCTGAAGAGTATCAAGTAATGGGTATTCCAAGTTTACTTGTATACCAAAATAGTGAGAAGCTAGGCCACTTACATAGTGCTAATGCAAAAACTGAAGAGCAAGTTACTGAGTTTTTAGAAGCATACTAAAATAAAAGCCCTCTGGAAAATATTTTTCAGAGGGCTTTCATCTGTTTTCACAATTATCTTTTGATGTTTTTCATCGTTTAATGAATTACACCCTGTCATTATAAGAATAGTACATAGTAAGAAAAGTATTCGCTTCTTCATCCATCTACCCTCCTATCTCTTTAGTAAATAAACTCTAATTAGGTTCACACCCTGACTTTGTACTTTTCAACATATTTTTCCTTCACGAAACTTTGTTATCCCCTTCTTAAAAAGCTATAAAACGTCAACAATGTTTGTATAGACCCACACGACTTTCGTTTGATACTCTATTTATAGAAAGAAATTCCTTTAAAGAAAGGTGAGTGATTAAAATGGATACTCTTTCTCATAAAGAAGCTGATAAAGGTGCTATTGTCAGCATTATGGCCTACATATTTTTATCCTCTATGAAAATCATCATCAGTTATATTACCCTCTCTAGCGCATTGCGTGCTGACGGTTTAAATAACTTAACGGATATCGGTGCTTCTTTAGCAATATTAATTGGTCTAAAAATATCTCGTAAACCTCGTGACCCAGATCATCCGTATGGGCATTCGCGGGCCGAACAAATCGCATCACTTGTTGCTTCCTTCATTATGGCAACAGTCGGATTAGAAGTTGTTATTAGTGCCATTCAATCTTTCTTAAATCCGAAACACGCAGCGCCTAATGTACTCGCTGCATGGATTGCTTTATTTTCTGCTGTCGTTATGTATTGCGTGTATTTGTATACGAAAAAAATTGCAGCACGAACAAAAAGTAAATCATTAGAAGCCGCTGCAAAGGATAACTTATCAGATGCACTCGTAAGTATTGGTACTGTAGTAGGTATTGTCGGTTCTCAGTTCCAAATGCCTATTTTAGACCCTATTGCCGCTTTAATTGTCGGTCTTATTATTTGTAAAACTGCATGGGAGATTTTCGTAGAATCTTCTCATATGCTTACAGATGGAATTGATCCTGATAAAATGGAAGAATACGCTGATGCTATTGAGCATATTGGCGGTGTGGAAAACATTGTAGATATTCGAGCACGTATGTACGGGAATCAAACGTACGTTGATATTACAATTGAAGTAGATGCTCGTATGGATGTTGGAGAAAGTCACTGTATTACCGACAACATCGAAGCTATGCTTCGCAAAAAGTTTGGAATTTACCATGCACACATTCATGTTGAGCCAATGAAAAAAGAACCTATTATGACATAGGTTCTTTTTTTATAAACGTTTTATGGAATATAACACATAAAACGAGCCAGCTACCGCCGGCTGCCCATCCTGCTAATATGTCAGATGGATAGTGCACGCCAAGATATATTCGGCTAACTGAAATAGATAATACAACAAAGCTTGCTATAAGAATAATTAACAATTTTTTATGCAACGAAATACGCTCTTCAGTAATTGTGACGTATGCAATAAATCCTAAAAAAGCAGTAGCATTCATCGTATGACCGCTCGGAAAACTATATCCAGTTGCAGTAACAAGCTGCGTGACATCAGGTCTTGCTCGTTCGTACCATAGTTTAAGCATACTGTTTAAATAACGAGATCCGTAGTAATTAATTGTTAGAAGCAACGCACTAAGCAACTTTTTTCTAACGAGAAAATACATTACAAGAATAATGAGTAATGGAAAATATATTCTTTTGGAACCGATAAAAGACACCCAAGTAAAATAGGTCGTCAAATAATCGTTTCGAAAGCTTTGAATAAAATGTGCGACTATATTGTCAAAGTTCTCAATACAAGCGGTATGATACGAAAGTGATAATACGACAAAACAAATGAGTAACGTAAAACTTAGCAAGTATAAATGTCGATATCGTTTCACATACATAACCTCACTATGCAAAAAAATGGAGCGGTTGTTTTAGTTTTCCTCTCCATTTCTTTTTTATGCATAGTTTATTAAAAAATATAATTATTAATTTTTTGCTTCATCTCAGGGATATCTTCTCTTGTTACGGTAAAACGAATCACCTTCTCATCAAGATCAAGTGCCTCAGCGAATAAACCAGCTAATCCACGTGATTTTCTATCTACTTCCATAATTATTTCTAATCGGTCGTATGCACGTGGCAAGATTAATAATTCTAATTCATCTAATTTCCCATAGTACTCTCCAGAAACCGGAATAAACTCAAATTCTTGTGCGAATGGAACTTGCTTACGTAATCGATGCGGTAATTCTTCACATTCTATATGACGTGCTTTAAACCCTAATTCATTTACACTATCTAAAACACTACTTAATAATGCATTGGGTAACACTTGAACGTAGTCGCGGTCACTTGGGTCTATACTACGTTTAATATCAAGACCTGTATGAATCCAAACCGTTTTCATACCAAGTGTAAGTGGTGCTTCAATTGGCATTGGAAAAGAAAATGGAATGTCAACTGTTTCATTCGGTTCTACAGAAAAAGGTTCGGTTAAGCGTACTCGCTCTAAATCATATGTTGTTGTTACTTTTTTATCATCCACTTCTCGTACATACGACGTCGATAATGTTAAGTAAATGCTTTCAATTTGTTGGCTAACTGAACCTCCAGTTATATGAACTTTTCCAACTATTTCTTCCCCAACAATATACTCATCTTTTTCAAGAACAGTATCTACCTTTGCCCTTCCAATACCAACGCTTGCTAAAAACTTTTGAAACATGGAGTCTCCATCCTTTCTAAAGCAGAAGCTACATCTTGTTTTAAATCTTGTACATTCTTATAGTACGGCGTTTTTATTTGTAACATTCGCATAAGCATTTCGCGAGTATAATGTTCCAAAGTTAATTCTTCGTACCATGGTTTTTCCTGTTTTTCATTAGATTCATATCCTGCATATAATAAAAATAATGAGAAATGACCGAGCGCATAAAAGTCGCTACGAAAGTGAACTTCTCGCATCAAAGCTTGTTCACCTTCGTAAGTTGTAGCTCGCTCATCATCCTCACCTTTCCATTTAGCCAATCCAAAATCAATAATACTAATTTGATTTTCTTTCATTAGTATGTTTGGAATGCGTAAATCTCGATGAATAATGCCTTCACTATGAAACACCGATACAATTTCTAATATTTCATATAAAATCTCAAAAACTTCACGTTCTGTATATACATACCCATCTATGAAAATATAATCTTCAAAATTTTTACCAGGCATGTACTCCATCACAAAGAAGCTCTTTTTCTCCCATAGGAAATGATCATATAGACTAGGAATTGCATGATGATTTAATGTTTGTAAAATCATTTTCTCTTGTTCAAATGATCTTCTACCAGACTCATATCTTTGTTTACTTTGTCTTAATTGTTTTAAGACTTTATATCTATTTATTTGTAAATCATTAACGACATATGTAACCCCATAACTGCCCATTCCAATTACTGATTCAATTTTATAACGCTCTGCAACAATTGTATTTTTTCGCAGTGGTCTATCAAATAATGCTAGTACACGACGCCATTTCATCAGCTGCTTGAAAAGAAGCTACGGCTTTTACGTTTTCTTTTATAATGTTGATGTCCATAACCAGATGAACGTCGTTTATAATCGCTACTTGAATACGAGCGCCCTCTACGACGATAATCACTACTTGAATACGAACGATATTTTTTCTTTCCTAATAAAGAATCAATAATTTTTTTGAACATTCCTTCACCTCTTGAGTAAAATTTCCTTTTCATTATACCAATAATTATTGACTATATTTGTGACAGGTTTGTAAAGAGTAAAAAACGACGAGTTATGCCCGTCGTTACTTTCATTCATCCTCTTCATCAAAAACTTCATCAATCATGCATTTCTCTAATAAATACTCAAATGTAATATCTGCGAGATCTTCAATTTCTTCTCGTTTTGGGACGTACCCTCTTTCAATTAGTTGCTCATAAAAAAACTCCGCAATCTCTTCCGTATCAATCACGACTTCAATTTCCTTCATGAGCATCACTCCTTTATTTCTGTTTTATGAAAAAATCTCAAAATTATGTATATGAGATTAGAAAAATAGATTTTATTTTTTTATAGGTCATAACCTTTGGACGAGATACATACGATTGTAGTACAAGCTATTCAAAGGGGGAAATAATAATGGAAAATCAATATGAAGTGGGACAAACAAAAGAAGAGTTCATGCATGAAGATCAATGGGCAGACTCTCTTATAAAGTGGCTTTTTATTTTTTTAATAGTTGTAGGCATACCTTATACTGCATATGTTGTTGTTCAATTTATTCTCTCTTTCTAGTTAACTATTTTTTCTCTGTCAATTTAACTAAATAATTATGAACAACATCCATTACAATTTTATATTCTTCATCTTTAAATGTATCGAACAATAATTGATAATCGTTATAAATATCAAGTAATCCATCAATGATTTCTTGACGATTCGTCTTAACACTCACTTTTTTCGAGTTGTTAATTGACTTTAACTTCCCTAAATCTAATTTATTCATACCTGCTTTATCTTGTTTCATTTTCTTCAAAATTGCATTTGCCGTTTGAGCATTGGCGAGTAACGTTAAATCTGATTCATCCGCTTCTAACCATTCACCATCCGTAATCCGTGACAATTCATAAATTGTATCTTCCCATGCGTCATTCTTATATCTCCATACTTCTGTACGAAAACCAACAATACGGAAAACATCTTTATCATATCCAGTTACTTGCACAAGATCACCAAACGTAAAATTATAATTTAATTCAATCCACTCCGTATCGCCCTTTTTCATATCTTGCTCTGTAACGTGCTGCAATGTTTGCTCTACGTAAAAGCCATCGTGATTATTGACTTCGTATACATAAACTCCATCTAAAACCTTCATATTTGTGATTTTCCCAACGGTTCCATATAGCGTAATCACGACTATGTCCCCTACGTTGTATTTAGGTTGTTTTTTTCTTGCCATCTCTATCTCTCCTTTTTTTGACGTCGTGATTTTGATATCAGTATATGCAACCTACATAAAAACGCTTATCACAGAAGCTTATATTCATAAATTTTTTCAATAAAAAATATAATCTTATAAAATTTACATTACACTCAAAAAAAAGCTAGTAACTAGACTAGCTTCAAATCAACAAATTTCATAATAAAAAACATACAGAATACTTCACTTTAAATAAAGTAATGTATTCTGTATGTTTTCAAATAGTTTTTATCTATCTTGTATGTATAAATCCCAGGCTTCATCAAATATAGACATACTTTCTAGCATTCCGCTCAACTCTAAGTATGAACTAATTTCATCATAGTCTTCAGATTGCTTCGGAAAACTTAAATCATCATACATCGCCTCTGCTAAATCTGAAATTTCATTTCTAAATAAAGCTGCACGATGCTTCATCATATAATGGTAAAATGTCTTTTTCAAAAATATTCCCTACCTTTCTAACTTGGGTACATTATACAAGGCAAAAAAGAAAAAAACCAGCATAAAAGCTGGTTAAAAGTCGAAATAATTTCTTTTTAATAGACGTGGTCTTCCCATTAATTCTTCATATGTTAGTTGTTTTGGTAAATCTTTCGTGTAAATTAAGAATAATTGATCTTCAATTTCTTTTACTGTATGGTCTGATTGATAGTCCATCCCGCACGAGGAACAAGAAATACATGGTGTCTCTTGGATTTCAATGGCTTTCGTACCATCTGGTAATTCCCAATATACAGTATTCAAGCTTTCTTTCGCTTCTGTACTGTCACACCACATACAATTCATACTGCATCACCCTCAGTTTTTTTGTCGTTTTCTTCTAATTTAGCCATTTGTGCTTGATATTTTTTATCTTTTAATTGATCGCGCTTATCACGTTTATCTTTTAAAGATGCATGAGTATCATTATCTTCGTAGTCTTTACGACGGTTCATACGCTGTAAGTCGTCTGGAACGAGGTTAAATTTCTTATCGCTCATAAGACCTGCGATACCAACATCTGAACGTTTTTCTTCGTAGTTCGGATAAATCTCTTTAAAGTATCCTTCCGCTCTTCCTGGAATATAGCTCTCTGGCTCTGGATACGTCGTAATAACACCTTCAAAGTTACGAAGTACAACTTTATCTGCACTTTGTGAGATTAAATAGTTTGGTTGAAGTGCAATTTTACCGCCTCCACCTGGCGCATCAACAACGAATGTCGGAACAGCATAACCAGATGTGTGTCCACGTAAACCTTCAATAATTTCAAGACCTTTAGATACTGGTGCACGGAAGTGACCGATACCTTCAGATAAGTCACATTGATAAATGTAGTATGGACGTACACGGATTTTTACTAAGTCATGCATAAGTTTTTTCATAATTGGAACGCTGTCGTTAATACCAGCTAAAATTACTGCTTGGTTTCCGACTGGAACACCAGCATTCGCTAACATTTCACATGCCTTTTTCGATTCTTCAGTAATTTCAATAGATGTATTGAAATGTGTATTTAACCATACTGGATGGTATTTTTTAATAATGTTACATAAATTTTCTGTAATACGTTGTGGGAATACTACTGGTGCTCTCGTTCCGATACGAATAATCTCAACATGCGGAATCTCTCTTAAATTTTTTAATACATATTCTAAAATTTTATCGTTAATTAGAAGTCCGTCACCACCTGAGATTAATACATCTCGTACTTGTGGCGTTTCACGAATATAAGTAATTGCATCATCTAATTGTTTCTTCGGTACACCCATTCCAATTTGTCCACTAAAACGACGGCGTGTACAGTAACGACAATACATAGAACATTGATTTGTTACCAGGAATAGTACACGGTCTGGATAACGATGTGTTAGCCCTGGAACTGGTGAATCTTCATCTTCGTGAAGTGGATCTTCTAAATCATATTTTGTTTTATATAACTCTTCCGAAATCGGTACTGATTGCATCCGAATCGGACAGCGTGGATCATCAGGATTCATTAGCCAAGCATAGTATGGTGTAATGTTTAACGGGATCGTTTTCGTTGAAATTTTAACGCCCTCTTCTTCTTCAGGTGTTAAGTTAATCACTTTTCTTAAGTCATCTAACGTTTTGATCGTATTCGTTAATTGCCAAACCCAATCATTCCATTGCTCTTCAGTAACATCTTTCCATAATTCGATATCCTTCCAGTGACGATTTGGTTTGTATACATCATGTAACATTGCTATTCCCCCTTTTTATACGCTCATTCTTTATATAAGCAATAGTTATGCCAACTTTACATTGTTGATAAGTAATTGTGCGGAGAACCCTATTACATAAGCGAAAAAATATTTTTAAGCGTTGTATGAAATCAATACTTAACATCATATTCATTACTATTTATATATGTAAACGCTCTTTTATTCGTGCAAACACATAAAAACCGCCGATTATTCGGCGGTTTTGTCGTACTTGCTCAGTTTATATTGAAGCGTTTGACGAGGGATACCCAACATTTTTGCGGCTTGTAATATATTCCCTTCCGTTTCAATCAACGCTTGATCTATCAATTCTTTTTCTGTTTGATGAAGTGCTTCTCTAAGTGGCATTATACCCTTCTTCTTCGAAAACGTCTCTTTCCGAAATATACGTGGTAAACAATTGGCTGTTAATGTATTTCCTTCTGCAATAATAACAGCATGTTCAATCGTATGTTTTAACTCCCGGACATTTCCAGGCCACTGATAAGCTTGCAGTCTATCTTTCGCTTCCTCATCAATTTGAAGTACACCTTTTTTATAACTTTTATTATATTCTTTCAAAAAATAAGATGCTAATAATAGTACATCCTCAGTTCTTTCACGAAGCGGTGGGATATATAATGAAAATACGTTTAAGCGATAATATAAATCCGTGCGAATTTTATTCTCTCGTAAACATATTTCTGGAGGCTGGTTCATCGCGGTAATAACACGAACATCTACTTTTCTCGTCTTATTATCACCAATTCTTCTAATGACTCCATCTTCTAACACTCGTAACATTTTTGCCTGCAAATCAAGAGGCATTGAATTCAGTTCATCTAAAAATAATGTACCACCATCAACCAGTTCAAATAGCCCAGCTCTTTCAATCGCTCCTGTATAGCTTCCTTTTGTCGTTCCAAACAATAAACTTTCTAGTAGCGACTCTGGTAAAGCTGCACAGTTTTGTGCAATAAATGGCTTATTTTTTCTTTTAGAAGCTTCATGAATTGCTTGTACGAACAGTTCTTTTCCTGTTCCTGTTTCACCATATATTAAAACATTCGCGTCTGTTGGTGCTACTTTTTGTGCTAACTCTTTCGTCTGTTTAAACCGCGTATCATTTGTCACTATCGTCTCAAATGCAGCGTGCTTTTTAATCACTTTTTTTCTAGATGATCGCTTTATTTTCGACTGTAAATCAACAATTGTGTCAGTAAGTTTTTGAATTGTAGAGTAATCCTTTGCAATTTCAACAGCCCCAGCAATATTCCCATCTATAAAAATAGGTAATGTCGTATTTACTGTACAAACATCTTCACCATTTAAATTTTGATAATGCTGTACTTGATGTACGATAGGTTTTTTTGTATCTAGTACTTTCATCAATGTACTCGTTTCCCTTGATAAAGACGGGAACGCTTCTAACAGATGTTTCCCTAACACTTTTTCAATCTTCGATCCATCGTGTTTTGCAGCTACAGAATTATAAAATATTGTAATTCCATTCTCATCTACAGCGTGTATAGCCTCATCAATACTGCCCAAAATCGCTTCAATGACTTCTTGTGTCGAAACTGCTAGCAATGTCATCCCCCCTCTTGCCGAAAATCCGGCAATTATATGCCGAATTTTCGGCATACCTATGTGCGATTGTAAGCATGACGATTCCGTTCTATAATTTTGATCAATTTTATATTTTCATTAGATAACTCGAGACTCTAATTAGTACGGCTTTTCGAACACCCAGCTCCACCTAACTGTTTTGCTTTACAGCTAAATTTTGAGGCGAAATTTTTACTGCTTTCGAATAGCTAGATAGATTTTTCACCCATATATTCATATCTTCCAACTTATCGAAAATGTAACAATTATTCGCCAGTCTTCCTGTATACGTATAGCCTAACTGATGAAAGGCAGCATTCATTCCGAAAGAAAGCGATCGAGCAATTGTATAGGAGCAGAAAATAGATCTTTCTCGAAGCTCTTCCTCTAATTTAATTAGTAAACTTTTCATAAATCCATGTTTACGATATTCAGGTAAAGTAGCACAATTTGTTAATTCTGCATTCCCTTCCTTTATGTTCATTTCTGCAGATGCTGTACTAATAATTTTCCCCTCAAATTCATATACGTAGTAAATTGTATCGTCTTCTTTCATCGTCTGTAATACATAACTCGCTTCATTTAAAGGTGTCGGATACACTTCAAACACTTTTCCGAATACAATTGCTAATTCTTCTGCATCTTCTTCAGTCGCTTTTCTCAGCAAAAATTTCTCTGGAACTACTTTTTCTTTTATTTCTTTCCCTTTTACACCGCTTAATATAGTATCTTCCTCAGTCCAATGCATACTATTTCGTCTTTCATCATTATTATATTTCACAAAAAAGTATGCATCGTGTCCTTGAAAATAATGAGGTATCGTTGCTTCCAACAAAAAACCGAAAGAGAGCCATGTTGAAACATGCTCTCCCTTTCCTTTAATAATACATTTAGTGAAAGAATGTTTCTCTGCTAGTTCGTCAATTGTCTGTATAATACTTTCAACATTTCCTGTATAGTGATCTACCCGGATACGTTTATTAAAATAATCTAAAACACCTTCTACTGTATAACAATTCGTCTGTTCTCTAAAAGATTCATAGTATTTCATTTTTTCACCTCACACCAATCTAGTAATGTACATGCAATAATTTTTGCGGCAGCTATCATTTTATCAACTTCTATATATTCGTTTGGATAGTGTGCTACTTTCGTCTCTCCTGGACCAAATACTATTGTTGGTACGTTTGCAATTTGTGTAAATAAACCTCCATCAGTCCCCCACGGAGATGCTTCAATAATTGGTTCGTTCCCTTCGATTTCAACAAAGTTATGATGAAGTGTTGTAATGAGTTCATGATTTTCTTCTAATTCACCAGGAACCCATCTTGCTCCAAACCATTCTACTTCTACCGGATTTTCAACAAACCAATTGTCCACATCGTTTAATTCAACAATCCAATTCTCAAACTCTTCTTTTGCCGCCTCTATAGTCTCATTCGGCGCAACACCGCATCTTCCTTCTAAAATTAATTCATCGGGAACAGAACTTGGCCAACTCCCTCCTTCAATTTTCCCAATGTTAATTGGAATCGGAATCGGAATTCCTTTAAATAACGGATCTGTAATTCGACTATTTCTTTTCTCCTCTAGCTTTCTTACATGTTCTATAACAAACATACTTTTTTCAATTGCACTAACCCCTTCATAGCGCGTTCCACCGTGTGCAGCTTTCCCTTTTACACGTAGACGAAACCACATGGAACCTTGTTGTTTCGGGAAAAACTTCATATTAGTAGGCTCTGGAATAATGACACCATCTGCCTTATATCCTCGTAATATAGTTGCTAATGTCCCAGCTCCGCCACTTTCCTCTTCTATTACACTTTGAAAATAGATGTCTCCTTTTAATTCAATGTTAGATTCAATAATCGCTTCCATCGCAAGCATAAGTGCGACATTTCCGCCTTTCATATCCGTCGTTCCACGGCCATATATACGATTTCCTATTTTCTCACCGCTATAAGGATGATGTTCCCACTGATTCACATCCCCTTCTGGAACTACATCAATATGCCCATTTAATATCATAGATTTCCCGTCGCCACTTCCTTTTAAAGTTGCTACAATATTTGGGCTATCTGAAAAACTTGTACGGGGTGATACAAAATAAGGATGATCTTTCATTTTAGAAAAAGAAGGCTCCCATATATCAAGGTCTAAACCTAATTCACGTAATTTTTCAATCACAATTGCCTGCGCTCCGCTTTCATCACCAGATACGCTCTTTTCTTGAATTAATCGTTTTAAAAATTTCACACTTTCCTCTTCATGGCTCTCAATATAATCACAAACTTGCTTTTTTAATTGCTCCATATATTACATCTCCCTTCATTCAATTACTAGTAAGTTAGAACTAATTTGAAAATCAGCTTCTGTATGTCGTTTTACATCTTCTACTGTGTATGGGCTCATTAATTCTAGTAATATAAGTCCACTCGGAGTTACCTCCATGACTGCCATATCAGTAATAATTAAATCTACACATTTCTTTGAAGTTAATGGCAATGTACACTCTGAAACAATTTTTGCATTTCCGTACTTATCAACATGATTCATCACAACAACGACCCGCTTCGCTTTTTGTGCTAAATCCATTGCTCCACCAATACCTGGAACACGTTTTCCAGGTACAATCCAGTTTGCTAAATCACCATTTTCACTTACTTGTAATGAACCAAGAATCGTTATGTCTAGCAAACCTTTTCGAATCATACCAAACGCTGTGCAACTATCGAAATAACTCGCTCCTGTTATAAGAGAAGTTGGTAAACCTGCTGCGTTACACAAATTTTCGTCTTCATTCCCTTTACTTGGCGTTGGTCCCATGCCGACGATTCCATTTTCCGCATGAAACATAACATTTATATCGTCAGGCAAATGATTTGGTACAAGCGATGGTATGCCAATACCTAAATTTACAATCATGCC
Source organism: Bacillus sp. FAU20 (assembly GCF_056033865.1). Taxonomy (NCBI): domain Bacteria; kingdom Bacillati; phylum Bacillota; class Bacilli; order Caryophanales; family Bacillaceae; genus Bacillus; species Bacillus sp. FAU20. The sequence goes on along the minus strand of NZ_JBVYHY010000026.1, from coordinate 384,180 downwards.
ATTTTGTATTTCTTTCGCCGCTCGCCTAGCAATCTTATCCCTCACTTCTACGCCCATACCCATTTCCAGTTCACTCCTTCCGACGGTACAATATAATTTACGAAAACACCTGGAACGACAATTTCCTCTGGATCTAAACTTCCAAGCGGAACTATTTCTTCTGCTTCTACAATTGTTATATCCCCAGCCATAGCTACGTGAGGATTCATATTTCGTGCACTTTTGTCAAATACAAGGTTACCAAACGGATCTGCCTTTTTCGCATATACAATTGAAACTTCAGCAGTTAACGCTGTTTCAACTAAGTAGGTCTTACCATCCATTTCAACTGTTCGTTTTCCCTCTTCCACAATCGTATCAACACCAACATCAACTAAAACACCACCAAGACCAACGCCACCAGCGCGAATGCGCTCTGCTAATGTTCCCTGCGGAGAAAACTCAATTTGTAATCTTCCCTCGTTTAGTTGCCTTCCTGCATTTGGATTGGAGCCAATGTGAGAAGTAATTAGTGATTTAACTCTTTCATTTGTAACAAGACGACCGATACCTACATCAGGAAATCCAGTGTCATTTCCAACCAAATTTAAATTTGTAATGCCTTTTTCTAAAATTGCCTGTATTAAAGATGGAGGGGATCCAATCCCTCCAAATCCCCCAAACATTAATGTCATATCATCATGGAACAAAGAAATTACTTCCTCAATTTCTTTTAATTTACCGAATGTATTTGTAATAGTTGTCATGCGATACTATGCCCTCCTTTTTGCATCATCTCTTCCACACTTTTAGAGAAAATTGAAAGTAATTCATCTAACTCGGAATATGTAGTTGTCATTGGCGGTGCTACAAGCAGTGCACTATCTTCTTTTCCTGCTTGCCCTGAAACGGCTTGGTATAAAAGTAGCCCATTTTTAGCTGCAACTGAAATAAGCTCTGACGCTTTTGTAAACGGTTGCAATTCTACTCCGATTAGCAACCCTTTTCCGCGCACATCAGCAATGATTGTCGATTGTTGCTGAACTTTCTGTAAGCCTTTTATTAAATACTCTCCCTTTTCTGCTGTTTTTTCAGGGAGATTATGTTTCTCCATATATTCAATAACAGCTAAAGCCGTTGCTGCAGACAAGGGATTTGCACTTAACGTATGACCGCTCATTACTGAACGTGATCCACGTAATATTGGTTCCATAACACGATCACTTACAACTGTCGCTGCCATCGGTGTATATCCCGCTCCTAACCCTTTACCAAGTGTCATAATATCCGGCTCTACACCCCAATGCTCCATCGCAAACCATGCTCCAGTACGACCAAGCCCAGTCATTACTTCATCCGCAATAAATAAAATATCGTAATGATTACAAATATCTTTAATGACTTTATAATAGTCCTTCGGCGGAACAACCGCGCCTCCAGCTGCTCCGATAATCGGCTCAGCAATAAAAGCAGCAATATGCTCTGCACCAATTCTTTCAATTGATCTTTCTAGTTCAGTCGCACATGCCAGCTGACAAGTTGGATATACCTTTTGAACAGGACATCTGAAACAATATGGAGCTGGTATAGTCGGATAGTCTTCCAAAATAGATACAAAACGTTGTCTACGTAGTGGGTGACCAGACATCGATAAAGCACCCATCGTAATGCCGTGATAACTCATCCATCTTGATAAAATTTTATGTTTCCCTTGAATACCTCGCTCTTGAAAATGCTGAATTGAAATTTTCATAGCTGTTTCATTCGCTTCCGTACCACTATTTACAAAAAAACTCCAGTTCAAATCTCCTACACTTAAATCACTTAACTTCTTCGCTAATTTTTCAGCTGGTTCACTCGTAAACTGTGATCTATAAACGAAAGCAATCTCCTCAGCTTGCTTTTTAATAACGTCTGCAATCTCCTTTACGCCATGCCCAATACCTGCCGTAATTGCTCCTGACGAACCATCAAAATATTTATTGCCATTTTGATCATACAAATAAACACCTTTTCCATGTGAAATCATTGGATACGGCTGACCAACAAGTGGTTTAATTAAGTAATCGCGCATAGCGCTCCCCCATTTCTCCAATTTGTATATATATATGAAGAAAATTGACGTTTCTTTCATAAAAAAGAATCCTCTGCAAAAGCAGTGAATTTATCAAAAAACTATTATAAAATATACAAATGAGTGCTTAAAAATATTTATAAAACAGAAAATTCAGAACTCTAAACGAAGACCAATCCTTTTCTATACGCCCAAATAACCCTCCCTTTTATATGAAATGACTACATCACCAAATGTTTTTATAGCATAATGTCAGCTGTCCTTAAATGCCGACATTCTGTACACTTCGACGGAACTCCCGTTAAACTCCTTCCTATTATCCTACTTTAAATTGCATATTTTAAAACAAATTTCGACACCCCACCTTACTAATCAATTCAAATTCCTATTTATTATGTAAACTTTTCATTTTTAAACTATAAAAAAAGAACCGATTAACCACACTAATCAGTTCGTCATGACGCTCTCTTATGGGTTAATACTGTCAATTGCTAAAATAAATAGAAAAATGAAGTTTACAAATTCATCCTACAGCTTATAACACAAAATCTTTTCATAACTTCATTCACAATTACTATCGGGATATCCCTATCCCGAAGTGGCACTCCTTTTCTCAGATTTAAATTATCTTTCCTTTATAATTTATGTAGGACAATTATCACTTTGTATGTGTATTTGCCTATAATTAAAAAAATCCCTAGTTTTCTAGCGATTTTTGGACATGTATTCTATATGTTAATTGAAATGCACTTACAATTTGGCATTTATTTTACTTTCATACAGTCATATGTACTGCTTTACTCTGCGAAATACTCATAAGCACCAGCACCTCTTTATGACAACATATTTGTTGTCAATTTTTAATTTCCCCTCTATAAAATCATTTTTTTCGCATAACCGCTTTCTTGCTTCGCATATAGTTTTAATGATGACAAAGGAGGAATGTTCATGTCTCAATCTGAAATCGAAAAATATGGACAAGAAGTTACACAATACGAACAGCTCGCACGTTACTATCAGTTTCGTAATCCTAAAAAATATATAGAATTATATATGAAATATTACGATGCACTATCAAAACTTGTACAGGCGTATGAAACAAGAGATTCACAAGAAGCTGCTTTACCTTCACATATAAGAATTTTTCATGCCAATCCAAATATACCGGCTGTTGACATTTTAGTAAACGGACAAAAAGTTATTAAAAATATTTCATTTAAGCAATTCAGCCCTTATTTATCATTAGTACAAGGTAAATACCGTATAGATATTGTTCCTGTCGGAAATGAAACTCCAATCTTTTCAGCGCTGGTACCAATAATGGGAAATCATACTTATACTCTTGCTGCAATAAATAGTGACAATCACCTACAATTACAACCTATACTTGATAATACACATTTACCAGCTGGTCAAGCCAAAATACGCTTTGCACATTTCTCTCCAGATACCCCTGTTGTAAATGTAGATTTAAAAGATGGGGATCATTTATTTGAAAATGTACTCTTTAAACAAATAACAGATTTTTTGCAAGTTAGCCCTGGTACAGCAGATATTGAAATTTCACTCGCAGATAATAAAAACGTTTTACTGACTATACCGAAATTCAATGTTGAACCAAATGTTATTTATACAATTTCAATAGTAGGTTATTCAACTAAAGATCCTAAATTAGAAGCCGTCATACTCACAAATTAAAACAGTCTACACCATTCATTTGGTGTAGACTGTTTATTTTTGAAATGCAATTTGAAATTCTGTCCAATCGTTATCTGATCGACACATAATGGACCCATTATGTTTTTCCACAATTTGTTTACATACAAATAATCCAATACCAGTTCCTAACTTTTTAGTAGTTACAAATGGTTCAAAAATCGTTTCTACATTTTCAGCTGGAATCATTGGTCCATTATTTTTTATCACAATTCGAATAGCTTGATCTTCTTCAAATACATCGATGATAATTTTTCGTTCTTCTTTCATTGATTCAAGAGCATCAATTGAATTCATTAATATGTTTAAAAATACTTGTCTCACTTCACTTCGATAACCAACAAGCGGAATTGGATACGGTAAGTTCTTTTCAATCAAAACATTCGCATTGACCAAACTCGGATATAAGAATTGTATAATGTCTTGAAACAAGTCATTAAGCCAAAACCGTTCCGATTCATTCCACATTTCTTTTTTCGATACGAGTAAAAATTGCGAAATACGAAAATTTAATTGGTCTAATTCATGCGAAATAATATCTAAATACGATAAACTCGGATGATCTGCCTTTAATAATTTGACAAACCCCATAATGGAAGTAAGCGGATTACGAAATTCATGTACAAAACTAGCTGACATTTGTCCTAAAATCGTCAGTCTTTCTTTATGTGTTTCGTTAATATATTGCTGTTTTTCCTCTAAATTCTTCGATATAATTTCCGAGTATTTTAAAACGGTATAATAAATTAATTTGTCAAAACAAGTATGTATTTTTGCCATAATTGGTTTCAATTCACGAGCACTAACATCTAATTCACACATCGCTTCGAAAAGTTCATTTCTTCCCACGTTTGCGTTATAAACAAAATCTCCAATATTCGCATCTGCTCCAGCACGTTCAATAGCAATTTTCTCGCATAACGGTTGAAGATAATTTATATCTTTATCTTCCATAGTAAGTTCGATAATTAACTCTAGTAAATCCTCTCCATTTTGAACTACTTCTAGTTTAAATGGATCTTTTTCGGAAATTATCATTTTGTTTTTCCAGTTCTCTACGAATTGGTGCCTATTGTTTTTCAAGTGTGAACAAAATATTTCTTTAATATCCTTATCGATTGGAAAAACCTCCATTCCCTCCATTTCCATACGACGAATACCCTTTATATTTTGAATATTAACACAAAAAATAAGATTCGTTAATAGATTTTTGTCACATTTTGTTAATTTCTGTTGATAAAATTATTTTTTTCTTTCTTATTTAACTAATTGTATGTAAATCCCCTTTTTCCTTCACATATTTTCATTATTTCCTTAGTCAAAACGACTTTTTTTTGCATCATTTTTAATTCTTGCGTACAATAGAAAATGAAAGGTGTGAAAAATATGGTAAATAAAAATGTGGAAGATTATCTCCAAGAAGGCATTTACGGCCAAAAGCAAAACAAACCAGAAGAACGTAATATGTATTTAACTACATTACGTGAGCGTGTGGAAATCGCTTTAACGATCGGTCAAGTAATGCAAAGTAATGTATACTCTGAAGTGGCGGGTAGCATGCGCTCTTCTCAATCATTACAACTCCTCCTAAATGGTGGCATTGCTTACCCACATTTATCAAAATACATTAAATTAGCAAACGAAAAAAATGTTCCTTTTACAATTGTTCAAAATAAAGATACAAAAACACCAATCGGTTTAGTATTAACTCATGCTACTGCTGTAGATAAAGAACAAATTTATGTAGAAGATACTATTTTCAAACAAGAAATGAAGTAAAAGTTACACTTAATTAAATAGTTACTAGAAGCGTAAAAAACGAGTATGGAATCGTAAACATTTCCTACTCGTTTTTTAGCGCAAGTTTTAAGTTTTTCTACTTTATTTTTTAATACATACTAATTTCATTTCTGTCATTTCTTCTATTGCATATTTAATTCCTTCGCGCCCCGTGCCACTTTCTTTCACGCCACCATAAGGCATATGATCTACTCTGAACGTTGGAATATCATTAATCATGACACCACCAACCTCTAGCTCATCAATTGCACGCATTGCTTTAAATAAATTATTTGTAAATACCCCTGCCTGTAAGCCGTAACGCGAATTATTTACTTGCTCAATCGCTTCATCAAATTCTTTAAATGTATTTACTGTCATGAGTGGACCGAATACTTCTTGGCACTGCACAGATACATGATCTGGAACATTTGTTAATACAGTTGGTTCAAAAATTCTTGCATCCTGCTTTTTACCACCGCATAAAACAGTTGCTCCTTCCTTAATTGCTTCTTGAACCCACATATCAATTCGCTCTACATCTTTTTTTGAAATTAAAGCTGATACATCCGTTTCCTCAAGCAGTGGATCACCAACAACAACTGATTCCATCGCTTTCTTTAGCTTCGAAAGAAATTCATGTATTTTCGTTTCATGTACAAAAACACGTTGTACGGAAATACAAACTTGCCCATTATTAACAAATGCTCCCCATTTTACACGTTCAATTATTTCATCTGTTAACTCTACATCTTCATCAATAATAACAGCAGCATTTGAGCCTAGTTCTAACGTAACTCGTTTTAGCCCAGCCTTTTGTTTTATTCCGATTCCAACTTTTGGACTTCCGGTAAAAGTAATAGAAGCAACATAATCATTTTTGACGATTGCCTCACCAACCGTGGAGCCAGGGCCAGAAATGATATTTAAAGCTCCATTTGGCAATCCTGCCTCTTTAAATAACTCAACTAATGCATAAGATGATAATGGCGTTTGATCAGCTGGCTTTAATACAACTGTATTTCCGGCAGCAATTGCTGGTCCAACTTTATGCGCTACTAAATTTAATGGGAAATTAAATGGTGTAATAGCCCCTATAACCCCAATCGGCTTTCGGATTGTATATGCAATACGCCCATTCGCACCAGGTGCGGCGTCTAATGGCAATGTTTCACCATATATACGCTTCGCTTCTTCAGCTGCAAATTTGTACGTTTGAACAGTACGATCTACTTCTCCCCTTGCAGCACGTATTGGTTTGGCAGCTTCTTTTGCAATAATCTCTGCAAATTCTTCTCTTCTTTCATCCATTTTTTGTGCAACTTTCTCTAAAATAGTCGCACGATCATATGCAGATAATTTATTCATTTTTGTCATTGCATTTTTTGCAGCAGTAACAGCCTCTTTTACATCTTCTTCCGTTCCTTGTGCAATTTCCGCTAATGTTTCTTCAGAATATGGTGCGTATAATGGTTTATACGTGTTTACAGTTTTCCAATCTCCATTTATATATAAATGCTTTTTCATACTTCTTCTCCTTCCAAATATATGTATACAACAATATTTCACCTAGTGAAAGAACTGACTTATTTCATTGTATCATAGCCCCTATCCCTCAAAAAACATTATGCTCAAAAAAACTCTGCTATATAGCAGAGTTTACGAGCTAATTTGCTCTTGTAACGAAATTTGTTTTTCATCTTCTAAAATAACAATCGATTCTACTATCTTTGTAACTTCTAATCTTTTTATATATCGTCCATCTAATTCTTTCACACAAAACTTATAATTTTCAATTTCAATGGAATCTTCTTCAGCAATCTCTATATTCTTCGTTAAAATCCAACCACCGATTGTATCAACACCATCATCATCAATCCCTAAACCAAATAACGTATTCACTTCACTAACAAGTACTTTTCCCTCTAGTATCGTCTTCGTTTCACTAACCTTTTGAATTTCTGGCTGCTCATCCGTATCAAACTCATCCTGAATATCTCCAACAATTTCTTCCAGAATATCTTCAACAGTAACAAGTCCAGATGTTCCACCATATTCATCTATCAATATAGCAATATGTGTTCTTTCTTTTTGCATTTTTAAAAACAAATCATGAATTGGAATAGAATCGATAACTAAAATAATTGGTCTCATATATTGCTCTACTGTCTTCTTATTAGCAGCTTTATGTTGTACAAATTCAGTAAAAATATCTTTAAAATTCACAAAACCTATTACATGGTCTTTGTCGCCATCAACAACTGGATACCTTGTATATTTTTCACGAGACATTTTTTGCAAAGCTTCTTCAGCAGGCATCTCTTTACTTATAATATTCATTTCAGTTCGAGGTACCATTATTTCTTTTGCAATCCGATCATCAAATTCAAAAATTTTATTCACATATTTATATTCAGATTGATTAATCTCACCATTTTTATAACTTTCTGAAACTAACAACCGTAATTCTTCTTCTGAATGTACCTCATCATGCCCCTTCGGCGGTTTCAGCCCTAGCAGCTTCGTAATGATTCGAGCTGAACCATTTAATAGCCAAATGAATGGGAATGCAATACGATAAAAGAAAATTAACGGCTTAGAAACAAGTAAACTCACCTGTTCAGATTTTTGAATTGCAAATGTTTTTGGGGCCAATTCCCCTATTACAACATGTAAAAAAGTAATTAACAAAAACACTAAAATTACAGCAAAAATGTCTGCTAGTTGAGTAGAGATATTCCAATTTGCAAAAAGCGTATCAAACATTTGCTTTAACGCAGGTTTACCAAACCACCCAATTCCTAAAGCTGTAACAGTAATTCCCAGCTGACAAGCAGATAGATATTCGTCTAAGTTTGTAATGACTGTTTTGACCGATGTTGCACGATTATTTCCTTCTGCAATTAAATAGTCAATTCGTGAACTTCTCACTTTAACAATTGCAAATTCTGCTGCAACGAAAAATGCCGTTAAGGCAATTAAAACAATCACTATACTTATACTATATATGTCCAAATACTTTTCCTTACTTACATTGTAAGCAAGGAAGCCACCTCCTACTTAATTTTATTCAAGTGAAGTAAGCATTCTAATACTCTAACAAAATTCTACATTAGCAACCACCTTTTTATATATTATATGCATACATAAAAAAGATATTTATCATTATGATAATCTAATTCATTTACACTCGTCAAATTATTCTAAATGCTACGATAAGACATTTTTATTTAAACGAACTATTCTTCTTAACTTAATTTCGTGAAAAAACACTTTCTTTGCCGATTCCACACTTCTTTTGTCGCACTAGAAGGGAACTTACTTTATAGCTCGAAATCATTCAACAGGATATATATAGGAGGGATTATTTTGGAATATAAAACACCATTTATCGCAAAGAAATTAGGTGTTAGCCCAAAGGCTGTTGTTCGGATCGCGCAACAATTAAATCTTACGATAGAGAAAAACAAATATGGCCACTTTATTTTCACACAAGAGGATGTCGATCAAATGTTAGAACACCATCGATTTCAAATAGAGCAATCTCAAAATTCTCAATCTACTCAAAAAGCTTCCTCAGATGAGGTTGAGGAATTAAAAACTCAAGTTAATACAATTGTTCAAAACATATCATCGAATGATTTTGAGCAATTAACTAATCAATTAAACACTATTACGAGAAGACTTGATCGAATGGAAGAACAAATGCAAGATAAGGCAAATGATGTCGTCACGTACCAACTTTTACAACACCGTCGTGAAATGGAGGAAATGTTAGAGCGAATTCAAAAGTTAGAAGCTGCCCTAACGAAAGAAGAACCCATTTATATTACTCCTGATTCAAAACCAACATATGAACGAGAAAAGAAACCGAAGCGCCGCAAAATGATTTTTAGTATATTTGGATTATAATTTTTAGACCCTTATTAAAATAATAAGGGTCTTTTTTAATGAAGAGTTATATCCTATACAAATATTATTCTCTTTATTATACATATTCACTTCGCTTTATTTCGTTAACATAATATTTTTACTGTATTCTGCAATTAATGCCTGTGCATGAGCATTCCCTTGAATCACATCACGAAATTCTTTTAAAGAATACAAATGCGTAACCCCTTTTCGAGCATGAATTCTTACTGGTACACCTTGTAAAGTATCATGAAACTGAAATGGATTATCTATCGGTTCAATTGGAAAACCAAGTGTAAGTAAATACATATACATTCTTTTTGTTACTGCTGCAATGTACCATTCAGCTTTTGTTTCTAACGCATGTATAAATAAAATAGCTGTTAGCCTTTTGAAATGTCCTCTCCCACGAGACGTTTTCGAAATACTTAACTTGCCTATTTCATACACATTCTTCAAATCTTTTACTAAATCATTTTTAGAAAACGGATAGAAAAACTCAGAATTCGATTGCTCAGGTACCGTATACTTAATACATTCTACTGTACCAATAGGATGTTCATCTTCTATTAATAAAAATCGTGATGGATTTAAATTACGTTCTACGAACATTAAGTTTCTTTCTTCACAAAAATCTCCCCATAGTTGTTCGAACCCAAAATGTTCTTCCTTTGTTTGAACACGCTGGAACATATTTAACCGCCTTTCCCATCGCCGCTCTGTTTTTTGATAACGCTTTCACCATCTATCATATAAGAACAAATCTTCGTATGCAACTAAAAATATTTATGACTTATTATATTCTGCAAAATGAATTAGATTCCAATTTAATCGACTTTTATCCCGCGCTCACATTCCTTTTAATAACACATTTGTATCACTTTTCAAATCTAAATTACATTATGTTTCTTTCCATACAGCATATAATTCTTCTTAATCTAAAGAAATCCTTTATGAAAAAGGATTTCTTTTACTTCTTAATGCTTTTTAACCATTTTTCAAAAATTTGTACCATCCCATGTTTTCCAGCTAATTTCTCTTCCCCTTGTTTCGTCTTATATGGATATAACTGCAAGAAAACACCGCATCCAGACTCAATTTTTTTGCTATGCATATGGCTTCCTGGATATACACAAATGACTTCATAAATTGACCTTCGATAATAGACTCGCTTTCCATCCTGTTCTTCTACATACTTTATAGACCAGTACTTATACATTTGCTCAGTTGCTTTCGTATTTCCGACGTGCTGAAAAATATTGTACATTGGACTATACTTCACTTCAATAATAATAGAAGATTTATATACGTATTTCCCACCTTCTTTTACATAACAGTCTAAGCGAATATCTGGCTTCTTCGTATCCTCACCATTGTAAAAATTACTACCTTTACTTAATGCAATAAGAGGATGTGTTTCAATTAAGTCATTAAATGCGACATGCACCTTTATATCATCTCGTTCTAAAACTACTGTCGTTCCATCTTGTAATCCATCTACATAAAAATGTTCTTGTATTTGTTCACGAATGGAGTTTCTAGCCTCAAAACCAATTTGCTCTAAAATTGAAATAACGATAAAAAAAGCGTAATATTCATACACTAAAAACGTTGGCTTATAAACAAATAATAACGATGGAGATTGATCCGTATATTGCGGGAGTACTTCTAAATGATGTAGTAATTGTTGATGTGGTATCGGTAAATCATGTAAGTTCATATTACTTGTTTCAGTAACTTCCCTCCAAAACGAAGAGTGCATTAACATTTGAAAGTATTGTACATTTTCATGTACAATATGCGCCAATATTTTATATTCTTGTATTTTCATTGAGCTCTTTCGTAAATCGGCTTCTTTTAGTAAATGTATATTTTTATATTTTTGCTTCTCTCTATCGGTTACTGATCCATTACGCTCAATTGTTTGTATAATCGTTTTTACAGCTTGAAACTCTTCTGATTTTTTCTTTTTTTCTCTTTCTAAGATTTCAATTGTTTGACGTAAAAAGCTTTTAGCTTCAATTAAATAATGATAAAATTGCATCGCTTTATATTTAAGAAATGCATTTTCCTTACTATTTTTTTGTTCCATAAACTTACGATTATAATGTTTGGCATAAGGTTTTCGTTCTGCCACTATAGTTCCTTTTCTTGTTGGCTTTCGCTCTTTTCCTTCCCATTTATATTCATTTATAAATTTTGAGCTTGATTCTATTTTCTTAAAAATTGGCTTTATCATTTTCATTTTTTGGGGTAACTTTCTAAGTAACACTAAATAAGAAGAATCCTCAATATCGCTAAGTGCAGAGAAAGTCTTTTTATAGTAACCTCTATCCAAAATCAACTCATTTAAAATTGACTTCACATAGTCTTGAATCATTTCAAATTGATCATCAAAAAAATTTTTCGGTACGATTTGAAATGCGCCATAATACGTTGTATCTTCTATACGCACTTCAAAATGGTATAGACCACAGCGCCATGGATAAAAGAATTCTGTTTTCCCATGTTCATATATTAATACTCTTTGTTTTTTTTCATTTATTTCATATTGAGCCTCTTTTATATTTTTCTGTCCCTCATATACTTTATTCCATATAAAAGTAATATTCATTGGGATTTCATAATTGTACTGCAATCTTATTGGTTTTAATTCTTGTACTTTATAAATACATTGAACTAATGCTGTAGTAGATGTACAAAGACGATTTAATAAAATATAATCTCCTTTCCCCTCATTTCCAATGATTAGCTTTAATACAAAAGGGAGCGTTTCATTCGTATCAACGATTTTTGTTTCGTAACGCCCTTCATTTTGCATATCCATACAACTCCAGTTCTCTACGTTTTTCTCGTATATATGCTAAAGAGTGTTCAAATGTAGATACTCTGTTAGCAAGTGCAGATTGCAAAAGAGGTACTAAGGTCGCCCCCCTTTTTGCTTCTTCAGAAAGTAAAGGCCCAACCATCATTTCGGTCCCTCTGATTTTCGTCAATACACGCTGCTTTATTTGTAAATCAAACCCCTCTTCTCTACTGATCATATAGGTATGGTTATTTTGGAACGGTATGTTTTGCAAATAAGTCGCAATTGCATTTGCACATCGGAAAGAAATTCCCTTAGACGCGTCATGTGATGACAATACGACATGCAACTTATCTAATAGCTCTAATTCTTCTTCAGAAAATACTTCAATCATCGCTTTATTTCTCATCCAATTTATCCGAAATTCTCCCGCTGTTACTTTCAAAGGTGGATGTAATACGACTTTCCCCTGTTCCAGGCCCATCTCACAAAACGGAATTTTCTGTAACGTTATTAGGTTCGTTCGGTCTAATAATCGATCAGAGAGCTCTTTCGTTGTTTCATCAAAATTCACAGTACCTACAAATATAATATTTTCTCCAATTTCAATTGTTGATGGAATTGAACTCTCTATGTCCTGTACACCCTCATACAAGTTTAAAATACGATTTTTTGTTTCAAGTTCAAGAACAGATAGAAACGGAGTAAACCAATGCTCAATATGAGACATGTTCATTTCATCAAAAACGATTATATACAGTTGATTTGGATTTTCTTTCGCCTTCATTAACGTCCTAACTAACTTCGTTTCACTTTCAATAAAAGTACCATTTGGATGAAGGTAACCAAGTAAATCAAGTGGTTCTTGATACGATGGCGAAATTGGAATCCAAACCAACTCTTCCCCATACTGTAATCCTAATGCTTCTGCATAAGTTTGCACAAAACGCGATTTCCCAACACCCGGTATACCACCAAGAATCGTTAACATATTTGTTTTTACACTTATATGGAAATTATAAATATCCGTTTCATCCAAATATAACCCTTTATTATGCACCATACTTTGTACATACTGTAAAAAAGACGATTCACGCTCATCCCATTCCCATTCATCTTTTTGCACTTTTATATCCTCTACTTCAACTAGCTTACCTTCTTCATGCATTCGTTTTTGTAAGTGCTCATACACATGATCACTTACAAAATATAATTGATCTTCTACCGCTATTTCTACATACTTCGTCCAGTCACTGCAGTTTATATATTTACATTCACGTTTCTGTTCAAAATAGGCAATTGAGCTAATTGATGACTTTAAAGATATGTTTCCATACAGTCTTCCATCGTGCCACAATAATTCGGGAGACTCAAAGTCTTTCGGAAATTTTGGCATAAGAAATGATAAATAACCGTTGCTAAGTTTTCGTTCTAAAGATTCTCTTTTTTTATTATTTGTAACTTTAGGTGCCGGAATCATTTTATAGCTACTTGCTATTTCTTTCGGTTCTTCTGTACATATTAACTCCACGTATACATTTCCTCTTTCATAATAAAGACGAAACATTACTAATTGCTTTTCTAATTTCCTCTTCTTTAATTCCGAAAAGATTTTTTCATTCTTTTTATTGCTACATAACCCTTCAAATACATATAGTTCATTTGCAAATTGTTCCTGTAAAGTGAATGGTATTGGCGATAAGCATTGTACAAAGAAATTTTCTCCACTCTTCTCTTTCTCAGCTTTTGTAAATTTCCCTAAAAATCTCATATAGTACATTCGTTTTATAAAACTTGGTTGAAGAGCTTTATGTAATTTCACCATAGTCACCTTCTTTTTTCATACTATTCTTAGTGTATGAAAGAAACGAAAAACTAGAAATAAAAAACCTGACATTATCCGCCAGGTTCAAAATGAAAACTTATATTAATGAGAAGGAAATGCTTTTTTCTCTTGTAAAATTGCATTATGAGCAATTTTCATTTTCGCAAGTACGTAACGTAATCGATCTTCAGCGTTTTCATCTTTACTTGTTTGTAATTCCGCCAAATTTTCAACAGAACTTGCTAAATTTTCAATGACTCCTCTCAGTTCAGGATGATGATTAAAAAAAGATTCTTGCACTAATACTTTCCTTAACTCACTAGCTAAATCAATTATTCTAGACAACTGTTCTTTTTCTTCCATTCTCATCCCTCCTGAATATCTTATGTAGTAAATATTCTCTAAACGAAGAAAAAAGCCCTTTAAATGAAAAGGACTTTTTACATTTTTATATTTCCAGTTAATAACATATACAGTGATGTGATAGCCGCAATAATAATTGCCCACATCACATATTTCTCTGCACCTGCAAAGCAACGGTTCCCTTGTTCTTTTCTTGCAAACGTGTAAACAATAATTCCAATTCCATACACAATTGAAACGAGTAGTAAATTCTTTAAACCAGCTGCATAAAGAAGCCATACAGAGTAAATAGAAGCAATTAAAGCTAACGCTCCGTTTTTGAATTTAGCGTCCCTTAGCTCGTTTGTAATGACTAATTTAAATTGGAATAACGCTGATAATAAATATGGTAATAAAATTGATGTTGATGCAATGAAATACATAATTTGATATGTTGATTCCGAAAACAAAACGATGATAAATATAATTTGGGCAACACCATTTGAAATCCATAATGCCATGTGTGGTGTTTGCTTTTTATTTGTTTTCGTAAAGACTTTCGGAAATACGCCATCTTTTCCTGCTACATGAGAAATTTCAGAAACAAGTAAAAACCAGCCAATTAATGTACCGACAAGTGAAGCAACTAATCCGATGTTAATCGCAACTGCACCCCATGGACCAACAACGTGCTCTAATACATGTCCCATTGACGGAGTTTCTAACACAGAAAGTTCGCCTCTTGTCATAGCTCCCATTGACAGGACAGAAATTAAAATATAAATGGACATTACTAAAATAAGTCCCAATACTGTTGCCTTACCAACATCTCGACTATTCTTCGCTCTTCCAGATAATACAACCGCTCCTTCAACTCCAATGAAAACCCAAAGTGTTACAAGCATTGTATTTTTCACTTGACCAAGTATAGCGGAAAGTGAGATCGTTCCTTCTCCCCAAAAATCATGTGTAAATGTGTCCCAGCGAAAGGCTGTTACCATTACAACAATAAATAAAACGATTGGAACTAACTTCCCTATTGTTGCGATAACATTCATAATAGAAGCTTCACGGATCCCAAATAAAATTAGAAAATGAAGTGTCCATAATAAAAGTGATGCCCCAACGATAGACGCAACATTATTTCCTCCCTTGAAAATTGGAAAGAAATAACCTAATGTACTAAACAGTAACATAATTGTTGCGACATTACCTAAGATTCCTGCTAGCCAATATCCCCAAGCACTATTAAATCCAATATATTCACCAAAACCAGCACGTGCATAACTATAAATTCCACCTTCAAGTTCCGGTTTTTGTCTTGCTAACGTTTGATATACGAGCGCAAGGGGAATCATTCCCATCGCTGTAATACACCAGCCAATTATTATTGCACCACTGTTTGCTCCTACTGCTAAATCATGCGGTAAACTAAAAACACCGCCACCAACCATTGTTCCAACTACTAATGCGATTAATGGAAAAAATCCTAACTTCTTTTCTATTTGTACCACCCCATCTGTCATTCTAGGTGTTATGTTCGTTCAACTATTAAAGTCACCTTTTTCTCTAATAGACGTTTCTCTTATATTTTTTCAGGAAAACATTACTTATTCTAAAAGAAAATGAGCAAAAATGGAATACTTTTTTGAAAAAATGTATAAGTATGCACAAAAAAACCGCTCATTTTGTAATGAACGGTCATTTCAAACATATAAATTTGTATATTCCTTGTAAATTTAACGAAGTAAATTCTCTTTTTGTAAAAATTGTTTTGCGACTTCTTCACTACTTTTACCATTTACGTTAACTTCATAATTCATTTTTCGCATTTCTTCATCTGTAATCTTTCCAGATAATTTATTTAATACCTTTTCAAGTTCAGGATATTTCTGTAACGTTTCTTTTCTTAATAATGGTGCTCCTTGATAAGGTGGGAATAGCCCTTTATCATCTTTTAGCACTTTCAGTCCGTATTGCTCCAATTCACTATCTGTTGAATATGCATCAATTACGTTAACATCTCCAGATTCAATTGCGCTATAACGCAGCTTCGGCTCCATCGTTTTAACATTCGAGAACTTATAGTTATATAATTTTTGCATTCCTTTATAACCATCTTCACGATCAGCAAATTCCAATGTAAATCCTACTTTGGCTTCCTGCGCAACATTCCCTAAATCAGAAATTGTATTTATATTCTTTTGATCTGCTATTTTTTTCGGCATGGCTAGTGCATATGTATTGTTATACTCCATTGGCTTCAACATAATCATATTATATTTCTTTTCCATTCCAACGCGAGCCTGCTCATATACTTCATCACGATTTGTACTCTTTGGTTCTTCTTTCACGAAAGTAGATAAAGCTGTTCCTGAAAATTCTGGGTATATATCTACTTCCCCTGATTTCAACGCTTCAAATACAAATGCTGTTTTCCCAAGACCTGGTTTTAATTGTACGTGTAAATCTGTATCTTGTTCAATAAGCTGCTTATACATTTGAATTAAAATTTCAGGTTCTGATCCAAGTTTGCCCGCAATAACAATATCTTTCTTTTCTGTACTCCAAAGAAATGGAGAAGCAATCATTATACAAACAATACATATCATCAATATAACACGCTTAGAAGAGCGTTTCGGTCGTTCAAGTATGCGAAGTACTATATCAAAGAATAAAGCGAGTAACGCGGCTGGTACGGCCCCTAAAATGATAAGTGCATGATCATTTCGATCTATACCTAATAATATAAGCTTACCGAGCCCACCAGCACCAATGAGAGCTGCTAATGTAGCCGTTCCAACAATTAATACCATCGCTGTACGAATACCGGCCATAATAATTGGCAATGCAAGAGGAAGTTCTACCTTCCACAATCTTCTCCAACTATTCATCCCCATAGCTTTCGCGGCTTCTATTAGAGATTCATCTAATTCCCTTATTCCTGTATATGTATTTCGTAAAATAGGTAATAGTGCATACACAACTAATGCGATAATCGCTGGAAGTTTTCCGATTCCTACTAACGGAATTAAGAGTCCAAGCAATGCAAGTGATGGCACTGTCTGCATTACTGCAGAAGTTCCTATTATAAATTCAGCCATTCGTTCTTTTCTTGTTAATAAGATGCCAAGTGGCACTGCTATAATTACTGCAAAAAATAATGAAATAAGCGATATTTGTAAATGCTCACTTAATGCAGTTAGTAATTCTATTTTTCGTTCTTGGAACGTTTGTATAAAATTAGTCACTGTTTAGCCTCTTTCCTTCATTTGTTCAACAATGTAATTGACAATATGACGACTTGTTAACGCTCCAATATATTGACCGTTTTCTTCAACTGGAACGACCTCTTCATCACGCACACGAACTAGTGCTTCTTGTAAGGAAGAATGTAATGATAGCGCCTGCCCTTCTAATTGCACACTTTGATCAAGTGGCAATACATCTGCTACACTTTTCCCCTCATACCAAGTTCGCCCATGATTTCCAATGAACTCCTCTACAAATTCATTTTTCGGATTATGTATAATTCCTTCTGGTGTATCTAGTTGAACAACTTTTCCTTCTTTCATAATACAAATACGATCTCCAAGTGATAATGCTTCTTGCATATCATGTGTTACGAACACGATTGTTTTTTGAATCTTTTTTTGCAACTGTACAATATCCTTCTGAAGCTGTTCCCTACTTAATGGATCTAACGCACTAAATGGTTCATCCATAAGAACGATTTTCGGGTTTGCGGCTAATGCTCGCACGACACCGACACGTTGTTTTTGTCCTCCTGACAATTCATCAGGCATACGATCTCGATATATATCCGGATCTAATCCAACCATATGTAACAAGTCATCGACGCGTGCTTTTATTTCCTTTTTGCTCCATTGCCTCATTTCAGGAACAACTGCAATATTTTCAGCGATTGTCATATGAGGAAACAAAGCAATCTGTTGCAACACGTATCCTATATCCCAACGTAATTCGTTTATATTATATTGTTGAATATCTTTTCCATCGATTAAAATCGATCCTTCAGTCGTTTCGATTAAACGATTAATCATCTTCATTGTCGTTGTTTTCCCGCAACCACTCGGACCGATAAGAACAAAAAATTCTCCCTTTTTAATTTCTAAATGCAATGAATCCACTGCTTTCGTGCCATCTTCATACGATTTTGACACATGATTAAATTGAATCACAAATACAACTCCTTTACTGTTGTTTCCTTTATTTTGATGGAATATGGCATTCATTTCAAATGATACGCTTTTAAATTAAAAAAGAGCTCACATTTGAGCTCTAACGGTCGAACAATATTGTTTTCATAATAGCAGCATATTCGCGAACATACATTTTTCTCTTAGAACGAATTGGTGTTTCAGCAGCTAGTGCCTCCATCTTCATGCCTAAACGCTTTGCAATTATTTTCGTTCGATATAAATGATACGTATTACTTACAACTACTGCATGTTTCACATTATATAAATCCATACTAAACTTTAAGTTTTCATACGTATTTGTAGATTGATCTTCTATTAAAATACGACTCTCATCTATACCGTGTACCATTAAATAGTTTCTCATGCTGTGAGCTTCCGGTATATCTTCATCTTCTCCTTGACCACCTGAAACAATTACTTTCGATTCAGGATGGGAAAATAAATACTCCAACGCTACATCCAAACGATTTTGAAGAGATAAAGACGGTCTATCTCCAAATAACTTTGCACCCAGTATAAGAACGTACAGAGAGTGATAGCTCAACTTTTCACGAGCAACTTTGTTCATTCTAAACGTCATATAAATGATATATAGTGGCGGTAATAATAAAATTATAAGAAAGATCCATTTGTTCATAAATAAGTTTGCACTCCCTTTCTTTTTATTATATAAAAAAAGAAAGGGAGGCAGAAGTGTTTTTTTAAACGATTGATTTATTAGAAACATTCGCCGCTACTTTACGTTGTGATAGTACATAATAAATAGCTATTCCTAATGAGAAGATCAATATGCAGCTTAATACGTAAAATGGAAGCATTTCTCCGGCTTTAGATACACCCGCTGTAAACAACATTAATAATACAATTCGTATTCCAGTACCAATTAGGCGAAATAAGCTGTCTACACGTCCCATTACTTCATTTGGAATTTCCTCCATCATCAATACATTTCTCGCCACTCTTGTACCCGCATTTCCAATTGCATGAAAAATCGCTAGTCCATATAAAAACAATACAGAAGGTTCAATACTCATTGCAGTAATTGAAATTACATAAATGAACATCGTCATAACGATTGAAACTTCTGTTTTGATATATTTCATTATGAGTGGAATACAGATCCCTGCAACAACCGCTCCGACACCGTACATCGTGCCCTCTATTGCGTATACAGAGGCATTGGCTTTTAGTATATCCGAAATATACACTGGTATTAAATAATTTGCCATCATGACACCTATAAACGGCATATAAGTGGCCAGTAAGAACCAAAAGAGCTTAGGACATTTTTTCATAAAGTGAATTCCTTCAAACAATTGCTTCTTAAATGTTATTTTTCTTTTCACTTCTTTTTTCTTTACGTACGGTATACATAAGAAAAGAAAAAATGCTCCAGCAAAAGTTAACATGTCTACTAACAAAATCCACTTCAAAGATACAATTTCAATTAAGAAGCTCGCGGCCGCTCCAGAAATAACTTGTGTTAACTGTCCTTGTATTTCCATCGTTCCACTTAAACTTTTATAATGTTCTGCTTGAAATATCTCTTGGTTGAACGCAAATATTGTAGGATAAAATAATAAATAGTAGAATGATCCGGCTATATAAATAAGAATATAGTGAATAGAATGATAAGGTTGCCCAGCAAATCCCCATATAACCATTATTCCGATTACGGCTATTCCGATTCCTTCGTTACATAGCAATAAAGATTTTCTTGAAAAACGATCAATACTTTGCCCAATGAATGGTGTTAATAAAAACATAATGAGGGTTGCAATGATAGAAACATAACCAAATGTTGTCTCTCCTCCACTCTCTTTAATTAACAGCCAAGGAATCGTTATCATAACAATCCCGGAACCAATAGCAGATAGACTATTGGCTCCTAGAATGTAATACAAGCGAGAATCATGATAAAGTGAGGACATATCACTCCACTCCTAGTTGTTTTTTCACCTCTTTATATACGCTCATATATGCTTTCAATTCTTTAACTACATCATGAATTAATGGTTTTGCATCTTCCCCAAGTTCACCATCTTGCACATGTAATCCATCAAGCACAACTTGTTTTGGAATTGCATTTGCATAAACACCTCTAGCGACCGTTCGCATGCTGTTTAATGCATTTATTCCACCTTTACCGCCACCAGCAACCGCTAACAACGCAACTGGTTTATGAATAAATTCACTACTACTTAAGTAATCTAAAGAGTTTTTCAGCGCACCGCTCATCGCATTATGATATTCTGGTGTACATAATACAACCCCATCCGCAGCTTTCACTAACGTTTTTAATTTTTTTACTGCCTCTAAATCACGTTGTGACTCTTCTCCATTGTATAAAGGTAAATCCTCAATTGCTAAATCATATAATTCCCCTTCAAATTGATCCGCAATATATTTCGCCACCACGCGAGTTCTACCAAATTTTCTTGGTGTACCGTTAATAACAACTAGTTTCATGATTATTTCTCCCCTTTGTTTTCAAGTTCTACTTATATATTATCAGAAATTTCTATACAAAACACAATATAAAGAGTTAACTTGCTTCATAAAATAGTATGATAAACAAAAAAGAACTCATACTTTCGTATGAGTTTCGTACAATTACTTTGTTTCATCTCTCAGACTCAACGTACCTAAACTTTCATTTGCTTCAAAATGATTATATGCTTTTTCCGCTAATTTTTTCCGTTCTTCTGGTAATTCTATATATTTCATTACGTTTTCAATTATTTTTTCGTACGGAGTAAATACAATTCCTGGCCACTCTACCTCATCTTCTGGATTACTATTTTCGGAAATAATAAATTTCTTATTTGCGACTGCATAAGACACGCGAGGTGTTTCAAGAATTCCTGATAAGTAAAAATGAATATTTAATATAATTTTAGCTCTAGCAATCAATTCATTTCTAACAATTCCCCACGCATTATTTTTAAAAACTATATTTAAATTCGGCGCAACCGCTTTTAGGTGGTCAAAAATAGCTTGCCGCCTCGGATTAAGAGCACCTATAAACAGAATATCAATATCTTCAGTAATCTCATCTTCAAATGCATCTTTTTTTATTTCCAAAGTGGGAGCATAGTTCATTTCTACATGTTTTATTTCTTTTCCTACCCCTTTTTGTTTAAGCCATTCTATATTTTGTTTACTATAATCCCAAATCACTCTATCTTTTAATAATATTAAATAAAGGGGGTGCGCATATGGACTTCCTTCGTATAGCTGTTCTAAATTATAAATAATTGCATCTTTCGGAAGAAGGTTCGGGTTATATGCGTATGTATGTGCTCCAAAAACAACTGTATTCTTTACATTTTCCAGTATTGTTTCTGATATAATTACGGTATTTCCCTCCTGCTCCAACCGCCACTTTAAAGCTCGCGCAACATCTATGAAACTACCGTATGTCTTTGGGCATATAAAAAGACAATAATCATATTCTTTATTCAAATAAACTTCCATTAATCTTAAATTATTTTTATATAAATCTACATCTGGATGTTTAAGTACCAACTCATTTGCATGTTTTCTTGCTACTTTATATAATCCAGCATAATAAGCAGCGATGCATCTTCTTAATTCGATTCTTTCCCGATCCTCATCTAATACATCCATGTTTAAAAGAAGATTTGCGATACAATACGCTTTTAAATGATCACGATCATAATAATAGTCTAGTAGTGGCATCAATTCTTCATACGTATTTCCATGCACCGATTCTCCTAGTTCAATCGCCCATCGCATTAATTCCATGATTACTCCACTACTCCTTTAACCGAAAATGTATTTAATAAAATTTCGCATTATTCTCTACTATATTTGCTATATGAAATGGAATCTTTTCTTTTATCGATTCCAAATACTTCTGCGACACCGCTCCTAAATGTTTTTTATGAGGTATATAGAAAGCACTAATAGAAATTTCATAGTCAAATAAGTAATCATACACATGATAATCTACAAATAGTAGATCATCCTTTGGAAAAGGAATTTCCTTCCCTTGCAGAGCATACATCAAAGCAATATTGTTTTGAGATCGTAATCGATACAACCTTGCAAGTTGGTATAATGGTTCAGCCCGGGTTGGTCTATATTCCCAAGCTTTTTGAAAATAAAAAACAGCTAATGCTAAATATTGCTCTTCTTGCCCTTTAACAGTTTCTTTTTCATCAGCATCTGTCACTTCATTTTGTTTATTTGCTGAACGATTTGCTAACTGCTCATAACAAAATCCTATTCGCAATAACGAATAGAATACCTCTTCAACCCATCCTCCTGCTTCCACTCGTTTTTTATACCATTTAATTGAATTCTCAAATTGACTTAAATGAAAATAAGTCTGAGCTAAATAAAATAAATATCTTATATGCAAATCTGGCGTTGTTTCTGGGTCGTTTATTCCTTGTAACAACAACCTCTCATCTCTTTCAAATTTATCAGCTTTGCTCCCGCCATCTCCGGGATCATTCACGACAAGAGTCTCTAACCGAGCTACCCTCGTATTGTAATTCGCTCCAACTTTTGAACGATCTATATCCCAATACTCATGAGTAACACCGACAGATTTCCATGGTAAAGAAGCTTTTAAAAGACGCGTAAGCCAATATTTAATATGAACATCATATTGCAGTGTAAGATAATGATCTTCCGTTAAGCTCGTTTTATCGAAATTCGGACCAACCTCTAAAATCATATCTGCATCTAATATTAATAAATAATCTGCTTCTGGGTATGTTTTTTGCGCTAACGAAACAGCTAAGCTTCTGTTATAACCAAAGTTTTTAAACGGCTCATGATGAACCGTCCCAGGTATCTCATTTTCCTTACACCAATTTTCAATAATTTCAGGCGTATTATCCGTCGATCCAGTATCACAAATAGAAACAAAGTCTACAATTGATTTTGTTGCATTTAAACATCTTTCCATAATTCTAGACTCATTTTTGACGATCATACAAAGACATAACTTTTTTTCTTCCTTTACAGACTTCACTTGCTCATTTCCCATTTAACCACCTCATATTTTATTAACACGCTCTTCTCATATGTAACAACATTTCTTAGCTATACTGATGACATAAGCACCCTTTTACTATTTATGAAAACTTCATTTTATTTATTCTTACTTTTATGTTGGGACATATTTCATGCAGCGCTTTATATTTGATACAATCAATACAAAAAACATAATGCGGGAATCCGTACATTTCAAAGTCTAAGAGGAGGTTATATTTTGTTGGATTACATTTGGCTAGATGACAAATCACCAATTTTAGAACAACTACCAAGCACCTGTAAATCTGCAGCTATATTGCTACACCCTTTTGTCCAAATGCCTTTAGGATGGGAAAAGTCTGTGAGAAAAAGACCATATGAGCACATCTATCCTAGCGCTGAAGAAATCGTTCATAATGGGAAATCCGTTTCTTGGAAGGAAATGATGTCTTATAGTGGATTACATTCATACGCAGAATTAGCAATGGCCATGTTGACTTCCATTGGTGCTTTTACAGAAGAATATAAAAGAGAGGATTTAGCTGAAAAGCTATATTCAAACTTAAAAAAAGATCTTTATTATCCAACAGAAGATTATACGTCTATATTTTTATTACATAAATTACTTAAACTCCTCGGTTCTAAAGGTGCAAAAAATTTATATTTCTCTGAACCAATTCTTGATACAAACGGATTATTAGCGGTAGATAATACTACTCCATTAGATATTTGGGACATTAGCAATAATGAGTTAATTATTACTGGCGAAGATAATGAGTATGCGTTTATGAGTATATTTAATTCCTTTATAACCTTATTATTAGCTAAAGAAGAAAATATAGAATATATTGTTCATTCAATGAACGTTGAAGCTGTCATTTGTGACAAAAAAACGATGATTGATTGGTATTTTTAAATTAGTAGTTTCTTAAACTATAAAAAAGAAACTTGCGCTTATGCACAAGTTTCTTTTCAAAAACATCCTTATTTTTTCACAACTTCATGTCCACCGAACTGATTACGTAGTGCTGAAACTACTTTTCCATGGAATGTATCATCTTCCTGAGAACGATAGCGCATAAATAATGACATAGCGATAACTGGTGCTGCAGCTTGAAGTTCAAGTGCAGTTTCAACAGTCCATTTTCCTTCTCCTGAAGAGTTCATTACACCTTTAATGCCATCTAGTTTCGGATCTTCTGCAAATGCTTTTTCAGTTAAGTCCATTAACCAACCACGGATAACTGATCCGTTCGCCCATACTTTTGCAACATCTTCATAATTAAAATCAAAGTCACTCTTATCTAGTACTTCAAATCCTTCAGCGATTGCTTGCATCATGCCGTACTCAATACCGTTATGAACCATTTTCAAGAAATGACCACTACCAACACGGCCAGCATAAGAATAGCCATTTTCTACTGCTAAATCTTTAAATAAAGGTTCTAATTGGTCGTAAATTTCTTTTTCTCCACCAACCATTAAGCAAGCACCGTATCTAGCTCCTTCTACACCGCCTGATGTACCGATATCTACATAATGTAATCCGAAGCTTTTTGCTTCTTCAGCACGGCGTAACGTATCTTTATAGAATGAATTTCCGCCTTCAATAACGATATCACCTTCATCTAATAACGGATAAACATCTTTTAATACTGACTCTACAACTTCTCCTGCAGGCACCATTACCCAAATTGTACGAGGAGCTTCTAGTTCAGCAATCATTTCTTTTAATGTATGACGTGCAGTAATTCCTAGTTTTCCTGCCTTTTCAACAAGCTCTTTATTTACATCGTATACTACTACTTCATGCTTGTCTTCATGTAAGTGTTCAGCTAATGGGAATCCCATTTTTCCTAATCCAATTAAACCTAGTTTCATATTAATCAATCTCCTATTCTATACAAATATATTTAATATCGAAATTAGCCCAAGTGCTACTACAGATAATATAGTCTCCATTGCAGTCCATGTTAATAACGTTTCTTTCACAGTCATTCCGAAATACTCTTTAATCATCCAAAATCCTGAATCATTCACGTGTGATAAAATTAATGACCCTGCACCAGTTGCAAGTGCTAATAATTCAACATTTACACCTGGTGTGCTTGCTGCAATCGGCGCAACAATACCAGCTGCTGTCATCATAGAAACAGTTGCCGATCCAGTTGCGATTCGGATTAGTGCCGCAATTCCCCACCCTAATAATATCGGTGAAATATGTGATTCTTTCGCCATATCTGCAATTGTCGTTCCAATTCCAGAATCTAATAATACTTTATTAAATGCACCGCCTGCACCAATCACTAACAATATGTTTGCAATAGGTCCAAGGCAATCATTTGTAAATTGTAACACTTTATCTTTTGAGAAACCTTTTGCATATCCAAGACTAAAGAAAGAGTAAATGGTTGCAATTAATAAAGCCACAATCGGATCTCCAATAAAGTGTAATACTTGTGCTAGTTGACTCGTTTTATTTAATGCAACTTCTGCTATTGATGCACCAAGCATAAGAAATACTGGAAGTAAAATTGTAAACAATGTATTCCAAAAGCTAGGAAGCTCTTTTTTATTATCTTTTTCAATAAATTGCTCCGCTATATCTAATGGTACTTCCTTATGTATACGAGCACCAATCCATTTCCCGTAAAGTGGACCTGAAATAATTGCAGTTGGAAGTCCGACAATTAACGCATATAAAATTGTCTTCCCTACATCTGCTTTAAAAATACCAACTGCCGCCATTGCCGCTGGATGCGGTGGAACAAGTCCGTGTACGACTGACAGTCCTGCTACTAGCGGAATACCAATTGTAATAAGTGATACCCCAGTTTCTAACGCAATTGTAAATACTAACGGAATTAATAGTACAAATCCAACTTGGAAAAATACCGGAATCCCTACTAAAAATGCAACGAACATCATCGCCCAATGAACTCGTTTCTTTCCAAAACGATTAATTAATGTGTTAGCGATACGTTCAGCACCACCAGATTCGGCCATCATTTTTCCAAGCATCGTTCCTAGTGCTAAAACTATTGCTAAAAATCCTAACGTATTACCAAGCCCTAGTTTAATAGAATCAATAATCCCTGGATCTTTTGGTGAAGTTCCAATTAAAGGCATTCCCATTGCTAATCCTACACCAATTGCTGTTAAAATTAATGCGACAAATGGATGCCATTTTACTACCGTAATAAGTAAAAGTAGTATGACAACTGCCGCTAGTACGATCCCAACTACCATTTCTCCCAATCCCCCTATTGTTTACGTTGGAAAGCAGCTATACAATCAAATTCTTCTTTCAAGCGATTGTAAAGTCGTTCATACATATAAAACATTTCTAAATATATAGCCGTATTTTCTTTATTCGGTACATGATGATGGACAATATCAATCCAATCCTTTACCTCTTCAAGAGAATCAATTTTTCCTACAGCATACAAAGCAACTGCTGCTGCCCCAAGCGCAGATGCTTCATGACTTTCAGGTACAAGCAATTCTTTTCCCATCATATCGGACAACATTTGTCTCCAAAATGCAGATTTTGCAAACCCTCCTGAAACTCGTATTTCAGTAAGTGGCCCTGTACAATCCCTGATTGCGAGTGCTACTGAATATACACTCATACAAACACCTTCCATCACTGCACGTATAAAATGTTCTCGCTTATGTTGAAGATTGATTCCAAAGAATGTACCACGAGCATTTGCATTCCAGTAAGGTGCGCGTTCTCCAGATAAGAAAGGTAAGAACAATAGTCCATCCGCTCCAGCTGGTACGCTTTCTGCATATTTAATTAATAAATCATAAGGATCAATGCCGAGCTTTCTTGCTACTTCTTGCTCTGGACTACCAAATTCATCACGTAACCACCTCAGTAATATTCCACCGTTATTCGTTGGACCACCGATTACCCAGTGCTCATCTGTTAATGCGTAACAAAACGTTCTCCCTTTCTCATCTGTATTTATATTTGATGAGATTGTTCGAACCGCACCACTCGTTCCAATCGTAATTGCAGCCGCACCCGGTGATATCGCACCAACTCCTACATTTGCAAGAACCCCATCACTTGCTCCGATGACAATTGGTGTTTCTGCACTTATCCCCATCTTCTGTGCTAATTCTAGCTTCATACCTGATAAAATATATGTAGTTGGTACAGGGGTTGATAATTGTTCTGGTGACATATGTAACATAGTTAAAACATCTTCATCCCAGTTTAATGTTTCTAAATTAAATAACCCCGTAGCAGAAGCAATCGAATAATCAACTACGTAGCGTGAAAATAATTGGTAAATCACATACTCTTTAATGGAAATGAATTTATAGGCACTTGTATATAACTCTGGTTCCTCTTCTTTCATCCATAACAATTTAGAAAGTGGTGACATCGGATGAATCGGTGTACCTGTACGTCTATAAATTTCATGCCCATTCATTTGTTGTAATAATTTTTCTGATTGCTTCGTACTTCGATTATCTGCCCAAATGATAGAACGCGTTAATGGCGCACCATTTTCATCTACTGCAATTAATGCGTGCATAGCTGTACTAATACCGATTGAAGAAATATCTTCTGGTAATACATTACCTTTTTCAATGGCAACGCTTACACTTTTGTATACAGCGGCACATATTACATCAGGATCTTGCTCAGCCCATCCTACATTCGGTTGAATAATTGGGTAATCGATTGCATGTGATGCAATGACTTTTCCTTTTTCTGTGAACACAACCGTTTTTGTACTTGTGGTACCGATATCAATCCCGATTACTCTCCCCCTTGTTTCCATGCGAATCTTCCCTTCATTTCTAGCAAAATACGATTTAGTAAACCGTTTACATGAATTAGTATATAAAATATTTTTTCATTTATCAAGTTATACAGAGAAAATTTTTTTCGTACCAAAAAATAAATCCCCTCATTCCATTTCACTTATATACTACATTTAGCTTTTCCATGCGGTAAACTTACGTTATATTCGTTACGCAATACACTCTTTCCTCCCATTAACAACACATACATAGTCCTCCATACGTTCTACTTATTTGCTTGAAGAAAGAGTTGAAAAACAATATTCATTTTTAGCGGTCACGTAACATCACCATCAAACCAAGAAAAGTAACTAACCGCAGAATGAGAATTCTGTGCATTTTGCTCTTATTTATTGTTTTAGGTTCACTAGTCTTTTATCTTGATAAACATAGAGCGCGGCCCCCTACTAACCCTTTTTTATCTTGTAAATATATCTTGCATACTATAAAACCAAAAAGTATTTTTATTTTTCAGAAAAATAAAAACAATAACACGGAATTTATTGTATAATGTTGTAAAAAGATGTCGGAGGGATTTAATGTTAAATAAAATATCTCAATTCACAATTAAGCTTTCATCAATTCTTTTATCACTCTTACTATTATTAAATTTACCTTATTTATTTATCACCCAACAAGGATTTACCTTTCAACCAATTTATTTTTTTAATCAGACCGTTACTATGTTAAAACAGGTTTTTTCCCCTGAATCATTAGTGATTATAGGATCAGACCCGAAGTTTGGCCATTTCAAAAAAACACCATTATTTCCAACTGTTTTAGAACCTTACCTATATTCATTTACTATATTATTTTCAGCCTTTTTTCTTGCTCTCTTTTTATCATCTAGCATGGCATTTTTTTATTTTTTAGCAAAAGATTATATAAAAAAATGGATAAACCGAATTGTGTTCATATTAGAAGCTGTCCCTGATATGATGATGATGATTTGTTTGCAAATATTTTTCATATGGGTACTTCAGAAATTTGGGGAATCTCCTGTCACTATTATTTCTTTTAATGAAAATCGAGCTTATTTACTCCCTATTTTATCATTAGCTGTCTTACCTACATTACAAATGTTTCGGATGATGGTGTTATACATAAAAGAAGAGCAAGGAAAACATTACGTAGAGGTTGCATATGGAAAAGGCCTTACCTCAAGTTATATACTATGCATCCATTTATTCAAAAATATATCTATCCACTTCTTCCACCATTTAAAAACAATTTTTGTTTTCTTACTTTCTAATTTATTCATTTTAGAATTTGTTTTTAATATGGAAGGCATTATTCAATTTTTATTTAATAAGGCGTTTGTTTCACCTCCAGCTGCATTTATCATACTTGTTATGATAATTTTACCATTTTACGCCATTTTCCAAATAGCCTCATTCATGATGAATAGATGGAAAAAGCAATTGAAAGGAGTATCATTATGAAATCTATTTGGAAATCAAAACGCTTTTTAATCGGCTTTGCTTATCTATTCATACTTATTTCAGCTAGTTTTATTTATAGTTGGTTCTTTAAAGATAACATCCCAAAACCTCCTCAGTTACTTTACAATGACAATAACGAATTACTTGGAAAGGCCCCCTTTCCGCCATCGTTAATTCCACCTTTTGGATCTGATCGTTTTGGAGAGTCTGTTTTCTTACAAATTGTAGAAGGAGCAAAATTCACTATTTTATTAGCCGTGGCAATTAGCTTCTTTCGAATTTTATGCGGAACATGTATAGGAATCCTCTTAAGTTTATTTGCTCCAAAACTCAAGAGATTTTTCCAGTCATGCTCAGAAGTTTTTTATTATATTCCAACTCTATTTATCGCATTCATACTCATCACGCCCGTTAATATTATAATTACATCAAATGCTGATGGGGTAGATCCAAATATTTCATTTACGTTTTATCAAGTACTCGTACTTATTTTTGTCGCTCTGCCTACACTTTCTTTATACATATCCTCAGAGGTTGATGAATTTATGAAACAAGATTACATCTTAAGTTCACAATTACTGGGGGCTAGTCGTTTTCATATTATTAAAAAACACTTACGAGTCTTATTACTTGGCCGCTTATTTGTATTATTTATGGAACATATCGTCCAAACACTCATACTCGTTATCCATTTAGCGTTGCTTAACATTGTAATTGGCGGCATACAAATGCGTGAACTCTATGACGGAGTGCTCAAACCTGTTTCTCTATCTAATGATTGGGCAGGCCTTATTGGATTAAATCGTAATGAAATGAATCTTTCATGGTGGATTATTTTTTATACTCTCGCTTCATTCTTTATTACGATTCTATTTATTAAGCTTATGACCATCGGGATTCAAGATTCACTGAAAGCAAGAGATTCGCAAATTGTAGCAATTCAAAACGTTCCAGATCATAAAAAATTTGTTAAACATAAAGATTCTTTTTCGTTTGCAAATAAAGTAAACCTTTAATCATTTCTCATTAATCAAGTATGAATTTGCATTGATATTATTAGAAAATAAAGAAGATGATTCCTATTAAATACAGGGATCATCTTCTTATGCTGTCTAACTTTTTTACATGTATTTGCTAGACTCATGCTTTTTATATTTAAAGTGAATTATTTGCAATCACAATTATTATGTTTTTTAAAATCAATTACCATACGCCCTTGAATTCTACCTTGTTCCATTTCTTCGAATACATTTTGTACTTTATCTAGAGAACAAGTTTGAACAACCGGCACTACTTTTCCTTCTGCCCCGAACATAAACGCCTCTTCCAAATCTTTACGAGTACCAACTAGAGAACCAACTACTTCAATTCCATCCAGTACAAGTCGTGGGATGTTTAAGTCCATTGTTTCTACTGGTAGCCCTACTGCAACTACTTTACCGCAAGCACGTACTGCATCAACTGCTGAGTTAAAGGCTACTTTAGAGACTGCTGTTACTACCGCAGCATAAGCGCCACCAAACTCCTCTTGCACAATTTTATCAGCAGGACCTTGAGAAATTGGATTGATAGTCATATCAGCACCAACTTCTTTTGCTAAGGCTAATTTGTCATCATTAATGTCTACTGCGATTACCTTTGCACCAAATACATTTTTAGCATATTGGATAGCTAAGTTACCTAATCCACCGCAGCCATAGATTACAATAGGTTGACTAGGTTTAATATCTGATACTTTAATAGCTTTATATGTAGTTACACCAGCACAAGTAATTGATGATGCTTGAGCAGGATCTAATCCTTCTGGTACTTTTACCGTATAATCAGCTGTAACGATACATTGTTCAGCCATACCACCATCCACTGAATAACCAGCATTTTTAACTTCACGGCAAAATGTTTCTCTACCAGTTACGCAATATTCACAACGTCCACAAGATTGGAACATCCATGCAATGCTTACACGGTCACCTATCTTTAGTGAAGTAACATCATCAGCTATTTTCGTAACAATACCTACACCCTCATGACCAAGAATACGGCCATCAGTGTTACCAAAATCATGATTTGCAACGTGTAAATCAGTGTGGCAAACTCCACAATACTCTACATCTACTAACGCTTCACCTGAGTGTAACGGACGTAATTCTTTTTCAATCACTTCGATGTTTGCTTTGCTGTTTTTATTAACCACTACTGCTTTCATATGTGATCTCCCCTTTAGTGTTTTAGCATTTTAATGAGTTTATCTCACAACTACTTTCTTCACTACTTTGGCTAGTTATTGTACCAAATTTAAGTGTTCAATCATCATTACATCTTCATCATAACATGACACTTCATAAACAGCTTGTGAAATTATGAACAATATTTGAATTATTACACAAATCGGTCTTTATTTTAAATTTTTAAAAATGAGAGTTTATCATTGACTATAAGTAAGTCACATATTTCTAAAACAAAATAAATTAACAAACTTCTCACCGATAAAAAAGCTCTTCACTCAATATTTTCTACATGTAAACACTTAGTTTCACAGTAATATCCTTTGCCACCAACATAAACTTTTTCTATTTTATTTTTGCTATTGGTTGCTAATTTAACTAATATTTCAGAAGGCGAGTGTAAAGAATACCCTTGTTCAAATACATAGACTTCTTTTTTCAAGTAGTCCTGTTCATAAAGATAGCAAGCTAATGCACCGTTCGAAGTTCCAGTCGCTGCTTCTTCATTGATGTCGTATAGCGGAGCAAAATTTCTGCATATAATTCGATTGTCATTAAAAGTATATAGATGCATCCCGACAACATTATAATACTTGCTGATTTCTTTAATTTTTTCAAAATTAGGTTGCAGTGCATGTAATTGTGTTTCGCTTTTTATAGGAATTAAAATATCTTTTAAGCCCGTGGAGACAATTTGAATTGGGTATTTATTGTCTATATCTTTACTATCAAAACAGTCGGTGAACTCGTTTGGAGATACAACATCATAGAATATCGGTTTATTTTGTTCCATGAATATAATGTCTTCTTTTATAGTAATAGTAAGAACACCGCTGTTCGTTTCAATCGTATAGCGATTCCTGAAAAGTTTATTTAAATGCATTAGTATCGCGAAAGAGCCAATTGTGGCATGACCACATAAATCAACTTCTTCTTTCGGTGTAAAATACTCAAATTTATAATCAGCAAGTTCAGATTCTGATATAAATGCGGTTTCCGCATAGCCCAGTTGTTTGGCTATTTCCATTTTTTGAGTAGTGGTCAATGTATCCTCAATAAATACCACTCCTGCTTTATTTCCGCCTTTATGATCCTTGCTAAATGCACTTGCAACATAAACAGATATTTTCATAAGACACCTTCCTCACTTATAGTAAATTGTAGTATAGAAAGCACTACATATAAATGCCATTGGATAAATTATCTATAGATTAAGAGACAAACTACTTTTAGCATTTGAACTCTCCAAAAATAGTTTGTCTACAGTCTGAAAGCTCTTCATTTGAAGAGCTTTTTTATATTCGCTTCATCGAAATCGTTTCACGTATACTTTGTAAATTTTTTAGAGTTTCCTCTTGTCGCTGCAACGACAACCCTACATACAAAGTATCTAATAAGCTTAACTGTGCTAATCTGGATGAACTTGCTTCTGTGCGGAATTCAGTCTCACGTGTTGATGTATATAACGTTATATCAGCAAGTTGACTTAATGCTGATTTCTTATAGCTCGTAATCGCAATAATTTTGGCCCCTCTTGCTTTCGCTACTTCTAATGCTTCAAGTAATCCTTTATTGCTACCAGAATGAGAAATACCAATAACAACTGAGTTTTTTGAGAGTAAACCTGCTCCCATAATTTGAAAATGCGAATCAGTATGAGCGATACAAGAAATACCCGTTCTCATAAACTTATGATACGCATCCATTGCAATAATACCAGAGCCACCATTTCCATAAAACTCAATTCGACTTGCTTCTTGCAAGGCTCGTACAGCCTGCTCAAGTGCCGTTTCATTTAGCAAATGTAAAGTATCTTGCAGTCCTGTAATATGCGAATGAAAAACTTTTTTAGCAACAGTTACCATACTATCTTCTGCTGATACCTCTTCATGAATATTTTGCATCGGTGTATGTACAATTTCACGAGCTAATGTAATCTTTAAATCTTGAAAACCTTGCAAACCAAGGTGTTTACATAAGCGGAATATCGTAGCTTCGGAACTACTCGTAACTTCAGCTAATTCTGTAATAGATTTATGTACAACATCTTGTGGATGTTTCAAAATATGTTCGGCAATACTTCGCAATTTCGGTGATAAACCATTTAACGAAGCCTGAATCTTTCCAATCCCACTTCTTGTATCAGGCATAGCATATCCTCCCCTTCCATCGTAGCTTTATCCTGTAAAAACCGATTAGTTAAACTAATCATCAGTGGGGATGGTCCCCCACTGATTAGAGTTTCACTTTATTGTACCTAATTATTGAAAGAAGAAAAACCTATATTAGGGATTACTATAAATTTAATTGCTCCTATGTATTCTGTCATACGATATAATAGAATTATTCATACTTATGAATAATTCTCCCCATGTTTAACTGCGTATAATGCGGCTTGCGTACGATCGTCCACTTCCAATTTAGCTAAAACGTTTGAAACGTGTGTTTTCACAGTTTGTTCTGTAATATAAAGTTCTGCTGCAATCTCCTTGTTGCTTCTTCCTTTCGCAATTTCGCGAAGTACCTCTTGCTCTCTTTTCGTTAACATTGAAAAAGGATTTTCTATTTCCTTCTTTACTGCGGAACGCCCTATTAATGCAGGTGTTACTTTCGGGTGAAAATTCGCATTTCCTTGATATACTGCAATAATAGAAGCGACAAGTTGTTCAGGTTGTACTTCTTTTAATTGATAACCATCTGCTCCAGCTTCAAGTGCTGGTATAACATAATCTTGCTCTGAAAAACTACTTAATATAAGTACCTTTATCGTCTCATCGTATTGCTTTAGACGTTTTGTTGCCTCAATTCCATCCATTTTCGGCATCGATACATCCATTAGTACGACATCCGGTTTTTCTTTTTGCACGAAATGTAATGCCTCTTCGCCATTTTCCGCTTCCCCAATAATTTCAAATTCTTCTCTCGTTTTCAAAAAGAATACAAGTCCTCTTCGAACGATATGATGATCCTCAACTAGTAGCAGTTTAATCTTCAACCTTATTCTCCCCTTCAAATCGGCAATTGAATTTCTATTTTTGTACCCTTTTTCAGCTCTGTTGTAATTTGAAACGATCCCTTCATTAACTGAATACGTTCCTTCATACTTTTCAGACCAAGTGCTGATTCCCTTACTTGTTCTTGTATAAATCCTATTCCATTGTCTTCTATGTAAAAATGTAACTGGTTATTTTCTATTTTTAAAAGAACATGTACCTTTTCACACGAAGCATGCTTTTTACAATTATGTAACGCCTCTTGGCTAATACGCCATAAAACTTCTTCTATTTCATCCCCAATTAAAACCATCCCATCAATTCGAACTTCCACTTGAACTCCTAATAACTTCCCGTAATTTTGAATTGCTTCTGCTAATCCTTTCTCTAATCCTTCAGGTCTTAATTGCCAAATTAATAGCGTCATCTCTTGTAATGCTTCTTGTGATAATTCTCCAATATAACTTAACATCTCTTGCAATTCTCTATCTTGCGTCATATTCAGAGTACCTTTCGCTGTTAGCATAATAGAAAATAACAATTGTTTTACTGAATCATGTAAATCACGTGCAAGTCGATTTCTTTCCGCTACCACTACATATTTACGTTCTTTCTCAACTAATTGAATACGTTGTATTGTCGTTCCAATTTGAAATGCAATTGATTCTAATAACGCTAACTCTTCCTCTGAAAAATGAGTCTTGTGAGGTGCAGCCACATTTAGTAGACCGAATTTTTCCAATCCAGACCTAAGCGGAATTGTCGCATGATGTGTAACATCTTCTGTCTCTCCCCAATTACATTCAATTGCATCTTCTATTCGCTTACATTCAATAATATTAGTCGCTTTTTCCAATCTCCCATTCACAAAACGTTCTACACACCAACAGTTTCCTTCACACATCGGCTTCTTCTCTTGCCACGTAAGAGCCTCTGGTAAATTTTCGTCTACAAGCATGCTGTGCTTTCCATTTTCATCAATAAAGAATATCCACCCTGTTTGTAAATTCATAACTTGTAACAATGTATGCAACACTTTTTCTAACATATCCTGTAAGTTTGTTGCTTCATTTAATAATTCAGCAATTTCTTTTAATGCTTCTAAACGATGCATCTCTTTTTCTTCAAAGCTCATTCTCATCACCAACTACAATTATAACATTAAGAAATTTCTAAATTCTATAAATAAAAAAAGAACCGAATTCCTTCAGCCCTTTCTTTATATCAATCATTTTATTATTGTTATTCTATCCAATGTTGGAAGCAAAATTTTTGTTAACAAATGATTCTACTTTAGCTGTCCGATAAAGATTGTCCACCATGGATATGCTGTAAGCCTTCAGTAGTAACAACCATATTCGCTGCTGGCATTTGCACTTGATTTTTATGGAACATAGACATTAATTCAAATCTTACTTGTCTAGAAGTTTCAAAATAATCTTCTGGCTTTATTAAACCTGTAATACAAAATTCATACCCAACATATTTCAAGTTAGGATTTAAGTCTGTAACACCGACGTATTTAAATGGTTCAACAGCCTCATCCTCTACTCTATAAAGAGTTTGATTCAATTTTTCATTGCATATAACACATACTTCTTCTAATAATTCCTTCACTCTTGTTGGATCTTCCTGATAACTTACCGTGATGCGTTCAATTACACGCATCCATCCTTTATTAAAATTTTGTATCGTTCTAATCTCTCCGTGCGGGATGGTAAGTAGTTTTCCTGACCATTCACGAATTTGCATAAAACGAATACTAATCTCTTCAATAGTTCCTGAATTTGTTCCGTTAAAAGTTACAAAATCACCAACCCGAAACTCTTTGTCCGCTAATCTTGCAAAGCCTAATATAACATCTTTTAGCATCTGTTGTGCAGCAAAACCGATGACAACTCCAGCTATCCCTGCACCTGCAATAATACTTTTTATATCTACAAATTGGCTAATTAAATATATGATAAGACTGATGATAATGATATATCTAAAAATAGATCGAATTACACTTTGAATCGTCTGCTCTACCTCTTCATCAAAAAAGCTTGATTTCCTAAAAAACCAATCAATAATACGGTTTATTACAAAAGAAATAATGATTAAAACTAAAGCAAATAGTAAAAATCTTAAAAGTAAAAACTCTCTTACATAATTAAAAAATTCTTCAGTATGCGTTAATAAGCTCATTTAACCACTTCCTTACTAATTAAAAAATTCGTAATCGCCTAAGTTTGTTCTAGAAAAATCTATTATCCTAATCTTAAATGCCACTACCCTTACTATGTATTTTGACTCTATTACTAATTCACTTTAAACAGTATGTCTAGGTGTTCTTTTTCCTTTCCCTTTAAATATACCCTTTTTAATAATCTAAAGGGAGCTAATAGTGATTTTTTTAATATTACAACTTTATTCTACTCATTAAGATTTCAATTAATTTATTAACTAAGTACAAAAAAGAGCTGAAATCATCAGCTCTTTTATTCGATGTTAATTGTTGTCTTACTGTTTTTTTCTTCTTTCAATTTTGGTAATTCTATTGTCAGTACGCCATCTTTATAATTTGCTCTAACATTTTCTGCCTCAACTTGTTTAAAACTAAAGCGTCGAGTTACAGAACCTATAGAACGTTCTTTACGAATATATGTGCCATTCTCATTTTTTTCTTCTACTTCATTATGGTTAGTTGCTTGAATCGTTAATACATCTTGTTCAAAATCAACTTGAATGTTTTCTTTTTGAAAACCTGGTAAATCTGCTTTCACAGTATATTTATCAGATTGCTCATGAACATCTACTTTAAAAGTATCCATGTTCAGTGGCTTAAAGAAAGCATCTGTCATCCCTTCTAATAAAGAAGGCCCAAAATCAAAAATACCATTTTGACGTTTTGTTATCTCTGGAAATAAATTACGCATATTTTTTCCTCCTTATTATTTATGAATGAAAGATTATCTCTTTCTGCCTTTATTATAACACTTGGTCAAAAAAGGTCAAAGATTTTGTTTGACCTTTTTTGATGTATATTTTACCAAATAACACAAATAAGTTATATGTCATCTCTCCCCTTATAAAGAGGAATATATTTACATAATAACGAATAGTTTATTTGCTCTTATTTTTTCTTACGGAGGTTACATACAATGGGATATATTGAAGAACTTAGAAAAGTTGTCGGATCAAGACCACTCAATTTATTAGGCGTTGCGGTAGCTGTTTTCAATGAACAAGGACAAATAAAAGAGACCTTTTTAAAGGCCTTTTTTTTATTTCACTTCTGCATGTAAACAAGATTTAAAATGTCCAAGTGCAAATTCATGTCCTTGCGCATTAAAAGATGCAACTGCCTTTTCATAAACAACAATTTTAAACCCTTTATTATACGCATCTACTGCTGTATGAAGAACACAAATATCAGTACATACCCCTACAAGATGAACCTCTTCAATTCCTCTTTCTCTTAGCTTCATCTCTAAATCCGTTCCAGCAAATGCACTATACCGTGTTTTATCCATGTAATATACATTCTCTGCATTTTTATATGTTTCGTACACATCTTGTAATTCACCAAACAAATCTCTTCCACTTGTACCAGCTATATTATGAGACGGGAATAACTTTGATTCTGGATGATATACATCATTTTCTTCATGTTTATCAATAGCAAAGACAACGTAATCTCCATTTTCAATATATTGCTTCGTTATATGTACAATTTCCTTCTCAATTTCCTGTCCTGGTTTTCCGCAAGTTAAAGCACCTTTTTTCGCTACAAAATCATATGTATAATCAATATTAATAAGAGCTCGTTTCATAACCACCATCTCTCCTTCTTCTGTTTCACAGTAAACAATAGAAAATTTGTTATTACGACATCATGTGTACTATTCGACATTTTAAATGAAATACCTACATTTTTCTTCTGAAACTTACCTTAGTCCGAGTTTATCATATAATAGATAAACAATGGTAAAACAAATAGCTCCTATTAACAAGTCATGAATTTGATAATTGAGCGTAGCTTGAATCATCTCTTGTATCGTAAACCAAATTACTGCCATCATTAGGCTAATCAAAATGATACGAATACACCGATTCACATCTTCAACCTCTTTCTCTGTCATAGTAGTAACAAGTGATTACTTCCTATTTAATCGTATTAGAAAATGAAATAAGTTATTCACTCTTGCACACTCTAGTCCAAACAAAAAAGCACACTACTTTTTGAGTAATGTACTTTTTATTCATATTAAGACGCTGGTTTTGTCTCAAATGTTGCTTGATTAAAACTAATAACCTTTCCTTTCGGGTCATTGTTTTCATACTGAACTGCAGTAATTGTATGACTACCTGTTTCCAGCGTTTTT
Organism: Bacillus sp. FAU20; assembly: GCF_056033865.1. NCBI lineage: Bacteria > Bacillati > Bacillota > Bacilli > Caryophanales > Bacillaceae > Bacillus > Bacillus sp. FAU20. The sequence goes on along the minus strand of NZ_JBVYHY010000026.1, from coordinate 344,663 downwards.
TCTTTTAACTGCACTGTTGTCTGCGTTGTACTAGTTACTTGATGTTTATCCGTATACATTTGATCTACAAATACGAATGTTTCTTTATCACTTTGAAAATTAGAAAGTTCTAATTCAACTTGCTGAATTAACGTATCCTTTTTGATGAATACAGTCGGTATATTGCCGTTTTCTGAAGTACCATCTGGAGTAATAACTTTTACTTTCCCTTCTCCAATTGACATTGCTCCTTCAGGAAATTCAACCATATTCTCATCACTTGCGTTTACAACTTGTTCTTCCTGTTTTGATTGCGCGTCCTCTTTTTCCTGTGGAGCACCGCAACCAACTAATAACAATACAGACAATCCAGTGATTATGAATTTTTTCAAAATTCATCCCCCCTGTAACTTCATTATAATTTATTATACAAAAATAACTTTTAAATTTTGAGACTACTTTCAACACTTTCATGAACAAATAGAATCTTGCTCACGATTAATGTATCATACTTTCCTTAATAGAACATTAATTTTTTTTATGAAATAAATAGTAATTTCCTCTTATCTATCATTTTAGCCCAACATATGAATTACATACCCTCAAAAATAAAAAGACATTGTTAGTTCAATGTCTTTTCTATACAGCAATTAAAAAACAAACGTTGTAATCTCATCTACTTCTTTTCTTGGAAGTTTCTTCGGTTTATCTTTCGGAAATCCGAGTGAAATAACCATATTTATTTGTTTTTCAAGCTCAATTTGTAAATATTGGCGCAGTTCATCTTGAGCTAGCAATACTGGCCCTGTCATTGGACAAGTACCAAGCCCCTTTGCATGTGCAGCTAACATTAAGTTTTGTGCCGCTAAACAACTACTCTTAATGCCTTCTTCTTCCCAAACTGAATTTGGAACAAAAGCAATTGGATCAAATATCTTTTCACGGAACTTTGATTCATATGGTGTTGCCAAACATACGATTAATACTGGTGCCTCCGAGAAAGCTGTTGCATATGGTCCGAAAGAACGTGTAAGTAATTTCCCTGCTTTCTCTTCTCCATTTTCTGCTGCTTTTGCCGCAAGTTTATGTAATGCATCCCATGTCATTTGTTCAATTTCTTTAATCTTCTCTCGATTCATGATAACTAAGAATTCCCACGTTTGTGAATTGGTATCACTCGGTGCGTAACGAGCACAATCAATTATTTCTTTTATATCATTAGTAGATACTTCTTGATCTGTAAACTTTCTAACACTTCGTCTTCCGTGAATTACTTCTTTAAAATCTTCATAATTCATATATTAAATCCCCTTTTTACAGCGTTTTCAAAACTTGTCCTATGCTTGAATTATATCATGAAAAAAAGCCGGAAGAATACCAGCTTTTTTCTTCATGATTAATTTGTCAATTTAAACAAACGAATACTCTCTTCGTATGCAGCTTGTAGTTTTTTCGTAATTGGTCCTCTTTCACCAGCCTCGAACTGTTCATCACCAATTTGAACGACTGGGAATATTTCAAGTGGCGTCGCTGTAAAGAAGCACTCCTCAGCGTCATATACTTCTTGTAATGAAAACTCTCGTTCCTCTACATCGATATGTAACTCTTTCGCTAATGTAATTACGTAGTGACGTGTAATACCATGTAAAATGAAATGATCCGCTGGATGTGTAATTAACTTATTATTCTTCACGATAAAGAAATTGGAATGACATCCTTCAGTCACAATACCATCTCGTACTAATATTGCTTCTTGATAACCTTGTTCATTTATTTTGTTTTTGATCATGATATTAGGAAGCAAATTTAAAGATTTTATATGGCAAAACTTCCACCTGATGTCCTCTTCTACTGTCACCTTAATCCCTGCCTCCATTGAAGCAACTGGTCTTGGGAACGAAACAAGATTTGCAAAATATGTCGGTTGTAAATCTGATTCATATACATGATTGCGCGGTTGTGCACCTCTTGATATTTGTAAATATACATTCCCATCTTCTTGAAATTGATTTTTTTCAATCATTTGATATAACTCTTCTACTAATTCTTCCTTCGTAAATGGTGGAATTAGTTTTATTTCTGCCATAGAGTTAAAGAATCTTTTCAAATGTAAATCTAATAAATGAGGCTTGCCGTCGTATAGTCTAAATACTTCATAAATCCCATCACCAAATTGGAAGCCTCGCTCTTCTAATGCGACCATCGGCTGTTCTTCCTTCGTATTAATCATTCTCCCATTAAACAAGATCCAATCTTTATGAGTAGCTTTCATTCTTCCCCACTCCTTTATCACATGATTGATTTTATTGTACAACTTATGACAACCTGAAAGAAGGAATTTTCTGTATTTTCACAAACAAAAAAATACATCACTTCGTAAAAGTGATGTATTTTATCATTTATTTAAGGAAATATTTTTCAATATCATCTAACATAAGGTTCGCAGCTTTAATACCGCCTGCTGTATTCCAGATTACCTCGTCTACTTGGAATACTTTATTATTTTTAGAAGCCTGTAGTTGCTTAAAGAGTGGATCTTCTATCCATTCCTTTGCTAACGAATTTCCTTCATTATTCTTATCTGCATCTTTATCAGACGTGAAATAGAATAAGTAGTCTCCGTCCATATTTGGAATTTGCTCTTTTGTAATTCCTTTTATCGCAAAATCATCTTTATCTTGTAATGGTGGTCGTTTAAATCCAATATCATTTAAAACAACGCCCGAGAATGAGTTTTTTTGATAAATACGAACGTCACCTGGTACGAAACGAATAATAGAAACTTTAGAATTCAAATTATCGCCTAACTTCTCTTTCATTCCTTCAATACGTTTTTTATAATCATCAAGAGCTTTCTGCCCTTCTTTTTCTTTATTTACAGCTTTTGTATAAAGTGTAAAGTTTTTTTTCCAATCACCGCGTAATGTTTCTGCATAAACAGTTGGTGCGATTTCTTTTAGCTGATCATATATTTTTTCATGACGCATTTTATTTCCGATAATTAAATCTGGCTTAAGCTTCATTACAGCCTCTAAATTAATATCACGTTCAGTTCCTACAACTTCCGTGTTTTTTAACTCTTTCGCTATATGAGGATACCATTCATCACCAGCACGTGGTTTCGTAGTCCCCACTGGCGTTACGCCCACAGCTAGGAGAGCCTCTGCGCCTTCATTTGTTAAAACAACAACTTTTTTAGGTGTACCATTTACTATCGTTTCACCCATTGCATGCTTTATCGTATATGAATCTTTTGCTTTCGCTGATATATTATTTTCTTTTTTCTCTTCTTTACTACATCCTGCAATTACAACCATGAGTATCGTAATGCAGAACATAATTAGTTTTTTAGTATGTATCATATGTCCTCCCTAGATGAAATCGATTATCATTAACAATTAAAGATTAATGGATGTTACATACATTGTCAATGTATATCAGAAAACTTTTTTAATATATACTATTTAGATTCTATCCGCTTTTCTAATGTTTCTTTTTAAAACATAGTGCATAAGTATGAAAATAAATGTTGTTATTAAAATGCGTATTCTTGTTATACATAACAAGAATACGCATCCATATTGCATTATCATTTTAATTCCTAATATTGAGTATATTTAATATATGCTGGGTCATTATATACCCACTGATTTCCACCAAGGTTTAACCAACCATTTTCATTTATATATACTAAATAAGATTCTGGAGAATTTAATTTGCGGATAACTGCAGATGTAGTTGATGGACCACTTCTTAAATTTACATTCATCCCTTGTATATATGCAACCCCAATCGGGCTTCCATCACTGTTGCTTGTCTTTACAAAATTAATGTAAGAAGGATCATTATACACCCATTGTCCATTCCCCAAATCTAGCCATCCGTTACTTTCCTGATATACAACGTAAGATTCTGGAGAATTTAATTGACGAATAACTGAGGAAGAAGTTGATGGACCATTTCTTAAATTTACATTTTTCCCAAGAATATAAGCGATTCCCTTCGTTTGAGGTGTCGGTTGTGGATTTGGATCTACTCCAAAAATAGCTGCTATTCCATTTGCATACGCTTGACTTAGATCTTCAATAAATTGTGGATTTTTTAATAAATTTGCATCAAACGCTGTATCAATAAAAGCAGTCTCAGTTAAAATTGCATCCATTGTGGTTTCTCTTAATACCGCATAATTTTCTTTTTTTGCTCCTCGATCACGAAGACCGTATTTTGTTAATACAGGATTGACAGCTGTATGCATTTTTTGTTGCTTTGCATATGCAGTGCTGGTATTGGATAACGCATTATAAATATAACTTTCAAAACCTGTACCCCCGCCGCTATTAATATGAAATGAAATAAAATAATCCGCACTGAAAGCATTAGCAATATTAGCACGTTCCGATAAAGAAATAAACACATCACTATCACGTGTCATTTTAATTGTAATTGGGTAATTTACCGTTAAAATGTCTCGAACGCGTCTAGCAATTTGAAGTGTTAAGTTTTTTTCTACTAAACCATTACCAACAGCACCAGAATCATATCCACCGTGCCCTGCGTCTATAACAAGTTTCATTTTATTGCCCCGCCCCTTTCTTGTAATATGTTTGCATTTCTACTCGTCCTATTTTATGTGAAATGTACAAGTTCTGTTACAATTGCAAATAAAAAAACCGCCTTATGTAAGGCGGTTTCTATCATCTTGCTTTAACCAATTTAAAATAAATATATACGATTGATAGTGAACATAACGTATGCAAAATAAAATAAATAAAAGTGCTATTCCAACACCACTATAAAGTAAACCGAACTTTAAAAAAACATTTAAAAGTGGTGGAAAGTTCATTAGATTTTGTAATGTACTAAGCATACAAAACATAATGAAAAAGACAGAGACGTATTGTAATTCATACGGCTTTTTTTTCTTACTCATTCTTTTCCGAATGATTATATGACATAATTCTGCTACTATAAAGCACCCTCCAATTAATACAAGACCAGAAGTCATCGTCATACATCCACCTGCCTTATGTTTATTGTATCGCATAAATAATCATCGTTATATTTTCTTTACATACTCTTCATCTTCTGAAGCAAAACCAAAACTCTCTATGAAAGACTTCGCCTTTTCTGTTAATTTCTCTTGTAGCACTTTTATTTCTTTCACATTTCTTTGTTTCATCATTTCTTCAAATGTAAAATACGTATTTGTACCATAACCGTAACCTTGGTAATCAAAATGAATAATTAGCTGTGATAAAACAGCCTGTTCCTCTTGTACACTATAATCTATTACACCAATATATGTATCATCAACTTTTACACAGTACTGTACCTTTTTCTCACCTAAACTATGCGATTTAAACATTTCTTTAACAACGCTTTCATTTTCTACAGTAACTTTCTCAAACGTAATCATATGTTGTCCATCCTTTTACTATTATTGTATCAATAATACTTCCTATTTATGAAAAAAACCTTAAGACCGTATGCGATCTTAAGGTTTTTCTATTTAAACTAAGCTATACGCACGTTTTGTTTCTTCATGGAACTTATTCGTATCGTATTTATGCTCAACATAAATTTGGTGCCATACCATAAACGCAAGTACAGTCCAAATTTTACGGCTATAATCGCCTTTATCTGCACAATGTGCTTCCAGTAAGTTTAATACATACTGTTTGTCGATTAAATGCTCTGTCTTACTTTCGTTTATAATATTTATAGCCCAATCATGCATTTCGTCTTTTAACCAGTGACGAATTGGTACTGGGAATCCAAGTTTTTTACGATCTAATACGTGATCTGGAACGATTCCGCGTGCTGCTTCACGTAAAATAGCTTTCGTAGTTCCGTTAGCAATCTTAAATTCAGTTGGAATTTTAGATGCAACATCGAATACTTCTTTATCTAAGAACGGTACACGAAGTTCTAATGAGTTTGCCATTGTCATTTTATCAGCTTTTAATAAAATGTCACCGCGTAACCATGTGAACATGTCAATGTACTGCATTTTACTTACATCATCATAATCTTTAATCTCATTATACAATGGTTTCGTGATATCCATATAGTTAACACTTTCATTGTAATACTTCATTAATTCAGCTTTTTCTTCTTCACGGAAGATTTTAGCATTCCCATAGTAACGCTCTTCAATTGGTGTACATCCACGCTCTAGGAAGCTCTTACCTTTAAACCCTTCTTTAAGAGCACCACTTAATGCTTTTAGAACGCTCTTACCTGGGCTAGGAATGTAAGAGAACATTTTTAGTGAGTTTGGCTCACGGTAAATGTTATAACCACCAAATAGCTCGTCTGCGCCTTCACCTGAAAGAACAACTGTTACATGTTTACGTGCTTCTTTCGCAACGAAGTACAATGGTACAGCTGCTGGATCAGCTAAAGGATCATCCATATGCCAAATGATTTTTGGGAACTCATCCATAAATTCTTTCGCTGAAATGAATACGTTATGGTTTTTAACGCCTAATTTCTCAGCAGTTTCTTTCGCAACATCAACTTCACTGAAACCACGTTGCTCAAAACCAACAGAGAATGTTAAAAGATTTGGATTCATTTCTCTTGCGATAGAAGCGATGATAGATGAATCGATACCACCAGATAAGAATGAACCTACTGGTACATCACTACGCATATGCACTTTTACTGAATCATATAACACATCACGAATCGCTTGGATATGCTCCTCTTTCGTTGCACTTGAAGCATTGAAATAAGGTTTCCAGTAGCGATGGATTTCCATCTCTTTACCGATTTCTTTTACGAAATAATGACCAGGCTCGATTTTATTAACATCAATTGTTAACGTTTCTGGCTCTGGACCATATTGGTACGTAAAGTAATGTTGTAGTGACGTTGGATTAACGCCTTTATCTTCCATCACATGCATAATACTTTTCTTCTCAGATGCGAAGAATGTAGTATCACCTTGTTGTGCGATGTATAAAGGTTTAATACCGAAGTGGTCACGTGCACCGAAAAGTTTCTTTTCTTCACGATCCCAAATCATAAATGCAAACATACCACGAAGGTAGTCTACACATTTTTCTTTCATATGTGCATACAATGCAATGATAACTTCTGTATCAGATTGCGTTGCAAACGTTGCACCTTTTTCAAGTAACATTTCACGTAATTCTACATAGTTGTAAATTTCACCATTAAAAATAATTACATATCGATCATTTTCATAAGTTAGCGGCTGATGTCCTGCCTCTAAGTCAATGATACTTAAACGGCGGAAGCCAAATTGTACATGTTCATCACGAAAATATCCTTCGTCATCTGGACCACGGTGGAAAATCATCGTGTTCATATTTTCAAATTGATGTTTTTCTGTTTCTGAAAACTCTCTAGGGTTTTCACATAAACATCCTACAAAACCACACATACTTCTTACCCTCTTTCAGTTTTCATTCTGTCTCTATACTACTATATCAACCCTATTTATACTAGCATAATCAACTGAATATGGCGACCAAAAACTATAAAAAAATCACTCCATTTCACATTTTTAACAATTTTTTATGAAAACATGAAAACTAGGCACTCACCTTTCTCCGCTTTTGTCATATGATATTGCAAATTGATTTCTAGGAGGGAATACCATGAGTGAAGAAAAAAAAAGATTCTTCTCGCCCACCGGTTCGTAATTACTTAAAGCAAATTGATGATTTCTTCGAGCAAACACCTCTTCGCAATGTAATCGCTGATTTAAATCATTTTTTCCAAAAAGGAAACCGTTTATTAACATTCCCTGTAGATTTATATGAAGTTGGTGAAGAACTCGTTGTTACAGCTGAACTACCAGGTATACAAAAAGAACAAATTCAAATTGAAATACAAAGTGAATACTTAAAAGTCTCTGTAAAAGAAGAGATACTTGAAGAGGAAGAAGAACAAACATCCCATAACTATTATCGCCGAGAACGTTCCATTTCAGAAGCATCAAGATTGATTAAGTTACCGTATTCAATTAATAAAAAAGCGGCAAAAGCTTCTTATCAAAACGGCGTATTAGAAATTCGAGCGCCGAAACTTCCCCAGCAACATGACATTTTATCCATAGACTAATGCAAAAAAATAAGGGTGCTATGCACCCTTATTTTTAATCCACTAATCGCTTCATATCACGTATAATGTCTTCATATGGCGTATTACTAATGCCACTATACTTTTTCATTACTTTTCCGTTTTGATCAATTAAATAAAATGATGTACCATGTATGACCTGACCGTTCTCCGGCTTATCTACAAGTGATTGGAAATTATCTTTTGAAAACTTTGTAATATCTTCTAACGAATAACCTGTTAATAAATTCCAGTTACTAGTATCCTCTGTAAACTTCTGAATAAAAGCTTTCAGATTTTCTGGCTTATCAAGGTCTGGATCTACACTAAATGAAACAAACTGAACGTCTAATTTCTCTTCTTTTGCCATCTTTTGCAGCTTGGCCATATTTGCAGTCATTGGCGGACAAACTGTCTGACAATTTGTGAACATAAAATCTGCAACCCAAACTTTCCCTTTTAAATCTTTTGTACCGAATTGCTTTCCATCTTGATTTGTAAATTGGAAAGTTTCTAAATCCCAATTTAATGGTTTACGAAGCTTTGAACCTGATTCACTACATCCGGCAAGTACAAAGAGACAAAATACAACCATAAGACCAATTATTTTTTGATAACGCTTCATTTATAAACCTCTTTTCTCTATCCTAAATTTAAATAGGTTATGTTTATAATAACAAAAGTTAACACTACGAGAAAATTGTTTACTACATTTGTTCACGAAATCGTACGATTTTACGCATGTTACTTCTTTATTTCAAGCGAATTACTAGACAAAATATATTTTTTTACTATTATTTCTCTAAATAGAATTGATAAAACTAATTTTATTGTTACTTTTGTAAATACCTCTCCCTATTTTTTAACAATTCCTTAAACATTAATCCATGTTTTACACTGTATTCCTTAACAACATTTCGGTACAATACAAATACAACGATTTTAAATGAGGTGATGTTTATGGCAAAGCGCTATGAAAATATGGATAATGTTAGTACAAAAAAATCAATTCGCTCTTTTTTACGCTGGCGTAAAGAACGAAAGCAAAACAAAAAAGATTTTTCTTTCTTAGTAGAACAATCACCCGTTAAACAAAGTGCATTTTTGCAAAGCAATGTTGAAAAAACGACTGTCACATGGATTGGGCATTCCACTTTTCTTATTCAAACGAATGGACTTAATATATTAACAGATCCAGTATGGGCTAATAAATTAAAGCTAGTTCCAAGACTTACCGAACCTGGACTCTCTATAGAAGAACTACCTAAAATTGATATTGTCCTTATTTCACATGGTCATTATGATCATTTAGATTTTTCAACTCTTCGTCAGTTGAATGATGATGTTCTATATCTTGTACCTATTGGATTAAAAAAATTATTTACTCGTAAGAAATTTAAACATGTAGAAGAGTATAAATGGTGGGAAAGTACGATAATTAACGAAGTTTCTTTTCACTTCGTACCTGCTCAGCACTGGACAAGAAGATTCTTATTTGATATGAATACGTCTCACTGGGGCGGATGGATTATTGATAATGAAACGAATATGGAAACCATATATTTTTGTGGCGACAGTGGCTATTTCCAAGGTTTCAAAGAAATTGGTGAACGCTTTTTAATTGATATTGCTCTTATGCCCATTGGCGCTTATGAACCAGAATGGTTTATGAAAGTATCTCATGTTTCACCTGAAGAGGCCGTGCAAGCTTATTTAGATTTAAACGCTACGCATTTTATACCGATGCATTACGGAGCTTTTGCACTCGCCGATGAAACACCCCGCGAGGCAATAACTAGACTTCGAAATAATTGGAATTTGCGCATGTTACCATGGGAACAACTGCATGTACTCTTTTTAGGCCAAACTTTTATTTATAGTAACGCAACAAATGATAAGCAAATAAACGAAAAAATTGAAACTTTACATGTGTAACGTAATGACTGATTTTCTATATCCAACATATAATATAGAAAATCCTATAGTGAAGGCAAATAATCAAGCTTTTACGGGCAGCCCGCTACCTTACCTCTTTGCTCCAGCTAATTTTGAGGTAGAGAGTTTTATTGTCCGCAAATAGCGGGATAAAGGGTGTTTTCTATGAATGAATATTTACAGACTCGCTATATCATTAGCGGTAGTGCCTGTGTAGCTCTTCTTATTTCTTACTTTCTATTTACATAAAAAAGCTACTTGAAATATATTTTCAAGTAGCTTTTTTATTACTCTGCTAAATACATAAATCCGATTGCGCCCGGACCTGTATGAGTACTAATAATAGGCGTTGTATAGAAAATTTCTGATTGAGCAAATCCACTCACTTTTTCAACCGCCGCTTTCATACTTTCAGCTAAAGGAATTGCTTTCGCATGCGGAATTGCAACAGCTTTTACAACTTTTCCAGCCGTATCTTGCTCAAATAACTTAGCTAATGTTTTTACAATTTGGCCTTGGCTACGAACTTTCGTTACAGGATTATAAACACCGTCTTCAAGACTAGCAATTGGCTTTATATTAAGTAGCGAACCGATAAACGCTTTTCCTTTACCGATACGTCCACCCTTCACTAAGTTTTCTAATGTATCCACTACTACATATAAACGAGTATTCTTTCTTACTTCATCTACACGTTTTAAAATTTCTTCTAGTGAGCGTCCGTCATTTGCCATTTTTGCAGCTTCAATTACTTGATATGCTAAAGCATGTGTAATAAATTGAGAATCAACAACTGTTACTTTTGTATCGGTCATTGATGCAGCGCTATTTGCAGTTGCTACAGTACCGCTCATTCCACTTGTCATATGGATAGAAAGGACTTCGCTTCCATCTTCCCCTAGCTTGTCATACATTTCTACAAATGTACCCATAGCTGGTTGTGATGTTTTTGGTAATTCCTCTGATTTAATCATTTCTTCAATAAATTCGTCAGGTTGTAAATCAACGCGATCTAAATATGTTTGTCCATTTACAGAGATTGATAATGGTAAAACATGAATGTCATATTTTTCGATTACGTCTTGTGATAAATCTGCCGTTGAATCTGTTACAATTTTAATTTTTTGCATACTATACTTCTTCCCTTTCCAATACGCTCTCCTTGTTATTATACTAGTATTCCCATTGCTTTCAACAATTTGGAACGAAATTTCATCAAATTAATTATATTTTCATACCTAAAATGAAAAAGACAGAGTTTACTAACCCTGTCCGTACTTCGTATCATGCATTTTTTTCAAGGGTATTTGTTTTATATACATTTAAATAATCATTCCACTTCAAACATTTTTGTAAATATTCACGGAAAGAATATGAAAATCTTGGGTGTTTTTGTTTTTGAATTTTTGCAATAAATAATTGAAGACGAGACTGAATTAGAAACGATAATGGATGCTGTGCCTGTAGGACAGGGATTTCAAATATTTTAATACAATCCCCTGTTGAATGAGTGAAATAAAAACTTTTCGTAATCACAATATCAATCCTCTTTTTCATTGGATTTTTGAACTTCTACTTTACGCTTGTAACACGTTGTTTAAAGTGGCGACTCCCATGAATACAAAAGTATCCTTAGACAATCTCTGTAGTCCTTATGGTTAGAAGATTTATACTCTATTCATCTCCACCTAATCCATCCCTCATCCTAAATTTCTAATAAGACGAGGACTCGTTATCCGTATATTGCTTAATATATTTAGTATAAACTTATAAAAGCGCAAAGTTTGTCTAAATTTTGGAGATTCTATATTTTTTTTCTTCTCTATATTGTATACGTTTATAGCTAGAGTATAACAAATAAATAAAAAAAGTGCCTTTATAACGAGGCACTTTTCGACTGAATTTCTTCTTCTCTTTTCTTTTTTCGCTTACTAACAATCTTTGATAAAGCAATACTAATTTCATAAATACAAATAAGCGGTACCGCAACTAAACTATGAGATAAAAAATCTGGCGGTGATATACACGACGCAATGATAATCAATGCTACGTAAGCATACCTTCTTATTTTTATTAGAAGTTCCGCCGTCAATAGTCCAATACTCGTTAAAAACATTACTACTACAGGCAATTCAAAAATTACAGCAAATGGAACTGTTAAATTAAGAACAAAATGAAAATACTTTTCTGTCGTAAACATCGTATTAAACATTTCATTACCTATCGTAGTTAAAAAATGAAATAAAAACGGCATTACAACGAAATATCCAAAGCATAAACCTGCAATAAATAATATAGACAATACCGGTATATACATTATTGTCAACTTTTGTTCATTTGGATGTAAACCTGGTTTTACAAATAACCAAATTTGTATAGCAGCAAAAGGAATTGTACAAACGATAGCAAATACTGTAGCAATCGAGAAAAAAATCCACAATACATCACTTGGACCGAGAACAGTTAATTTCATTGGTAAATCTTTTACAAGCCAAAAATAAATATCCTTTGTAAAAGTAAATCCAATAATTAAAAATAGTACAAAGGATAACACCGTATATATTACTCTTTTTCGAAGCTCAACAATATGTTCTACTACGCTCATTTCCCGATCTTCCATCTCGTTCACCACACTTTATTTATCCATTACAAGGAAAATACACTACATTTTTTCTTTCTTTTCCTTTTCTTGAAATGCGTCATCTGTCAATTCTTTCGTTGATTTTTTGAACTCTTTTAACGTTTCCCCTAAAGCCTTCCCGATTTCCGGCAATTTTTTAGGTCCAAATAAAATGAGTACTGCTACTAAAATTAAAATTAACCCTGGAAAGCCAATATTTGAAAACATTTCCCCATCCCCTTTATTAGTAGTTTCCTTGTCCTACTATTACATAATTTTATTTTGTCAAAAAAGTTTGAAAACGTCAACAAATCCATTGTCTTTTGTCAAAAAAATTCAAAAATATAATCAATTATACAAATTTCATTTTCTATTGCTCTTGTGTATGATATGGTAAGGGAAATGACATATTATTTTATCCCGCTTTAACGGGCAGTAAGAACCACCACCTCAAAATTCAATGCAAGCCAAGAAGTTACGTGGGGGCTCAACTGCCCGTAAAAGCCCGATTGGTTCAACTAATAATCAGTGGGGGATGCCCCCCACTGATTAAAGTTTCACTTTATGATAGTAGAAAGGATTTGCATTATGACTGAAAAAATGACACGAATGACCCAATTTGTAAAAGAAGAAATTGCAAATGCAATTACACATGGTATCGGTGCCATTTTAAGCATCCCTGCCTTAATCATATTGATTATTCATGCTTCAAAGCATGGTACCGCATCAGCTGTAGTTGCATTTACTGTTTATGGTGTAAGCATGTTCTTACTGTACTTGTTTTCAACGTTGCTACATAGCATTCATCATCCTAGAGTAGAAAAAGTATTTACTATTTTAGATCATTCAGCCATTTACTTATTAATTGCTGGCACGTATACTCCTTTTCTACTTATTACACTTCGTGGGCCATTAGGATGGACGTTGCTTGCTATTATATGGACACTTGCAATCGGAGGTATCATCTTCAAAATTTTCTTTGTACGTCGCTTTATAAAGGCATCAACTTTATGTTACATCATTATGGGCTGGCTCATAATCGTTGCCATTAAACCACTTTATGAAAATCTAACTGGACATGGTTTTTCACTACTTTTAGCAGGAGGAATTTTATATTCTGTCGGAGCTATATTCTTCCTTTGGGAAAAGCTACCTTTCAACCATGCCATATGGCATCTTTTCGTTTTAGGTGGTAGTGCGATGATGTTCTTCTGTGTACTCTTTTATGTCTTACCTACAGCATAATAAAAAAGGTTTCAGCTTACTATAAGCTGAAACCTTTTTTATTACTTATGTAATTGTGATGCGATAACTTCCTGTGTATGCTTCGTTAATTCTTTAATATCCATATTCGCATAATCTTCAGGTGTAATCGGCTTAGAAATTGTTACTATTGCATGAGCTGGCTTCATACGATTTCCATTCGCTTCAAACATCTTATATGTACCATCTAACGTTACAGGTAAAATTGCTACACCTGACTTTACTGCAAGATGGAAACTACCAGCCTTAAACTCTCCAACTTCCCCACCCTTACTTCTCGTTCCTTCTGGGAAAATTACGATAGAATGTCCATTCTTTAATAGTTCGATTCCATCTTTAATTGCTTTAAGAGATTGACGACGATCGCTACGATCCATAAATACACAATTCATCAGTTCCATCCAAGTTGGTACAACTGGGAACTTTTTAATCTCTGCTTTTGACACGAATCCAATTGGTTTATTTAAATAACCTAGTAAAACAGGGATATCCATATTACTTTGGTGATTACTTACAACTAGTACCGGCTTGTCTTTCGGAACATTTTCAAGTCCTTTAACTTCTACTGTCCCTCCAGCTACACGTACCATTTTCTTACCAAACCAATTTGTCGTTTTGTACACAGCATTATCTTTTTCTTTTGGCGCCATCATATTTACTTGTCTTTTAAGACGCCACATTCTTGGTGTAATCGCAATTACAATTAAAATTAAATAAAAGATTTTAAAAAACGTTTGAATCATACAGAACCCCCACCTATTATCATTCCGACCTTCATTATACTAGACAAACGAAGGAAAAAGAAGAAAAAAAGTCCAAACAGCAAGTGTTTGGACTTTTTAAGCATTCTATATTAGAAACGTTTTGCTAATTCACGAGCATTAGCAATTGCGGCTTCTTTAATTTCTTGTGCTTTTTCAGGGTTTGCATTCATACCTTCAACTGCAATATATTCAGTATCATTTACACCAACAAATCCTAATACAGTTTTTAAATGATTGCGACCGAAGTCTACAGCTGCGTATGCTCCTTCAGAATATACACCACCTGTTGCTTGAATGTGAAGTGCTTTTTTACCTTCTAATAAGCCGACTGGACCATTTTCAGTATATTTGAATGTTTTACCTGCGATTGCTACGTTATCTAAGTATGCTTTTACTACTGGTGGATAGCTAAAGTTCCACATTGGAGTTACGAATACATAACGATCTGCATTCATAAATGTTTCTAAGTTTGTGTTCATTGCTGCTACTTTTTGTTGTTGAACTTCAGTTAAAGCTTCAAAGCCTTCACCTGCTGCAAATTTACCCCAAGCAGCAAATACATCTGCATCAATTGCTGGTACTGTAGTGTTGAATAAATCAATTGTTACAACTTCGTCTTGTGGATGTTCGTTTTTATAAGCTTCGATGAAAGCTTCCCCTACTGCCATTCCGAAAGAACCTTCTGCTGAATTTGGATTTGCTGTAATAAATAGTACTTTTGTCATTGTATTCTCTCCCTTTTTTCTCTTTATCTTTAATTCAAGATTTATTTTTCGAAAGTTAATAACTTACCTTATGTAAGTATGATACAAAAAGTTTCAATCGATGTCAATAAAAAATAGCTACTTTTTTTTCGTAAGTTAATGATTTATTTTGTTTCTTTAAAATTTAGTATACAGATATTAAGACTTCTCACACAAAAAGGCTATCTCTATAAATTATAGAGATAGTCTTTTATTACATATTATTTTTGAAAAACATGTTTTACTTTTTCAGCTGGAATGTTACTTCCACCTCTACCTTTTACATCTTCAATCATCATTGTAATGACCACATCTGGTGAATTTAAATCAAATGCAGCGAACCAACCTAGTTCTTTTCCTTCGGCCTCTTTTGATACTTTTAATTCCGCTGTACCTGTTTTTCCAGCAAGAGTCATGCCATCAATTTTAGCAATTTTCCCTGTACCATCTGGATCATTAATTACTTTCGTCATTGCAGTTTTTAATATATCCTGATTTCCTTTAGAAATTACATTTTCTTTCCAAGCTTTTGGTTGTTTATCTGTTTTAATAATATACGGTGACGGAATCGCTCCATCATTTACAATTGGCGCATACGTTAAAGCTAAATGAAGAGGAGTCATTAATACTTGTCCTTGTCCATATCCTGTATCTGCCATTTGAATATCATTTTTAATACCGTCATTTGCAATTTTAGAAGCAGGGAATCCATATTCAATTGGTAGTTTCTCATCGAATCCGAATTTTTTTGCTTCACTCATAAACTTGTCTTTTCCGATTTTTAAAGCTTCTTGTGCGAAGTAAATATTATCCGAGTATTTCATCGCCTTATCAAGATCAATCGGATTTGCATCTTTCACACGCGTTACATAGTAATTACCCCAAGAAGAATCTTTTGTCCATTTTAATCCTTCAATTTTCAACTCTTCTTTTGAATCAATCGTTTTCGTTTCAAGACCAATTGCAGCTGTAATAGGTTTAAATACAGAACCTGGTACCGACAATTGTGTAAAGCGATTTGTCATTGGTTTTTTCGGATCATTATTCCACGCTTCGCGTTGTGCCTTTGATGTCCCTCGTGCAATTATATTAGGATCATATGCTGGACTACTTACTAGTGCAATTGTTTCTCCACTTTTCGGATTAATTGCTGCACTTGAACCAGCTTCGCCCTTCATTTCATTATACGTTTTTTCTTGAACAACACTATCAATAGTTAAAGTTACATTTTCTCCATCAACAGCATCTGTTTTTGCCAAGTTTTTAATTTCTTTTCCTTGCGCATCTTCTACAAAGACACGGCCACCTTTTTTACCGCGTAGCTTTTCCTCTAATACTTGCTCTAAACCAGCTTTACCAACTGGATCATCAGCTTGATAGCCTTTCTTTTGTAGCGTTTTTAAATCTTCAGCATTTACCTTTCCAATATAACCAGTCAGATGAGCTGCCGCTTCCCCTAACGGATATGTACGAACATTTACAGGTTTTGTTGAAACACCTGGTAAATCAATGTACGTATTTTGTGTTGCCCCTTCAGGCAAAATTCCAATTGGTACGAGATACCCTGGTTTTACCCATTTAGCAGCTAATTTTTGATCAATTTCTTCTACAGACATATTTAACAACTTCGCTACTGTTTCTTTCGTTTGCGGAGCAGTATCGCCTAACTTTTCAGGAATCAATCCGATTTCAGAAGCTTTCCCATTCGTTGCAAGACCTTTTCCATTACGATCGTATATTTCACCACGTTTTGGCTGTGTTGTCTGCATACGCACTTTACTATCTTTCGTCATGCCAGGGAAAATAAAATCAGGAGTCCAATCTATTTTCCAAGATTCTTTATCTCCATCTTTTTCTTTCACCATTTTTGCTTCATGACCAAATGTAATTTTACCACCAACTGTATCCATGCTTACTTTAAAAGGAACAGGGCCTTCATCTTTTTTATCTTCTTTTACTTCCCCTGTTTCTACCTTTAAGTCTTTCACTTCGATACCAGAATAAATTTTCTCATATTTTTCAGTAAACTCTTTCTTTGAAATATCTTTTTTTGCATTTTTTGATAGTTGATCATACATATCTGCAAATTTTTGTTTATTCCACGCTTTTACATATGTATCAAACACTTCTTGTGGTTTTTCTTCTTTACCACATCCAACTAACATGAATGTTAAGCAAAGAAAAAGAATCCCCCATATCTTTCTCAATCGATTCTCCTCCTCTTTCTATATTAGTACTTTTGAAAATTTTAGCATTTTTACATGCTACCTCTCATTATAGCACTATCGAATCTCATCTATAAACTTATATTGGTGAATATAAATAAAAAGATTGACGTGAATTCTCACATCAATCTTTATTATTATTGTTGTTTCTCATATACATGGTAATAATACGTATACGGGTTTTTTTCATCCGTTAAACCTTTTTCTACAAAAATCTCTTTCCAATTTGTCATATCCATTTCTGGGAAGAATGTATCTCCTTCAAATGCATGATGGATTTTTGTTATATACAACTTGTCTACATAAGGTAAAAAGAGATCGTAAATTTGCGCTCCGCCAAAAATAAAAATCTCTTCTTCATTTTTACATAGTTCGAACACTTCTTCTACAGAATGAACAACTTCACAGCCTTCAACATGATACCCTTCATTACGAGTTACAATAATATTACGTCTTCCAGGCAGTGGTCTACCAATCGCTTCATAGTTCTTTCTTCCCATAACAAGCGGGTGACCCATCGTTGTTTTCTTCACGTATTGTAATTCACTCGGTAAACGCCAAGGTAAATTATTATCTTTACCAATTACTCTATTTTCGTCCATAGCGACCATAAATGAAACAATCATTTTTTCATCTCCTCTACAATTATACTGCAACCGGTGCTTTAATTGCTGGATGCGGATCGTATCCTTCAATCGTTAAATCTTCCATTTCAAAATCGAAAACAGATTTCACATCTGGATTTAATGTAAGTTTCGGGAATGGACGTGGTTCACGTGCCAATTGCTTTTCTACTTGTTCAAAATGATTCGTATAAATGTGTGCATCTCCAATTGTATGAACAAATTCTCCTACTTCAAGACCACATTCATGTGCAATTAAATGTGTTAGTAGTGAATAACTTGCGATGTTAAATGGAATTCCAAGGAATATGTCACCACTTCTTTGATATAGCTGACAAGAAAGTTTTCCGTCCGCTACATAAAATTGGAATAATGTATGACAAGGGGGTAATGCCATATTTGGTACGTCTTCAGGATTCCAAGCAGAAACGATTAAACGACGTGAGTCTGGTGTTTTTTTAATCATTTCAATTACATCTTTTAATTGATCAAGTGTCTCACCAGCTGTCGTTTTCCAAGCACGCCACTGTTTACCGTAAACGTCTCCTAAATAACCATATTTATTTGAGAACTCATCATCTTCTAAAACGTTCTTTTTAAACAATTCCATTTGCTCATCGTACTGTACTTTAAATTCTTCATCTTGTTGTGAGCGAAGACCAAAATCAGTCATGTCAGGACCAGTATACTCATCACTTTCTACCCAGCTCTTAAACGCCCATTCATTCCAAATGTTATTATTATGCTGCAATAAATAGCGAATATTTGTATCACCTTTCATAAACCAAAGCAGTTCACTTGCTACAAGGCGAAACGGTACTCTCTTTGTTGTTAATAAAGGAAAACCTTTACTTAGATCAAAACGCATTTGATATCCAAATACAGATACAGTGCCTGTCCCTGTACGGTCTTCTTTCTTCGTACCATGTTCCATTACATGGCGGCATAAATTTAAGTATTCATTTTCAGCATGTTTCATATGTAGGAAAACCTTCTTTCAATCGTATATGCAATTTATCATAACATGAAAAATGGTAAATTTAATAATCTTAATTAATAAAATTTCTTACATTAATTCTTACAAAATTATTAAGTTTCCATATTTTAAAAGGTTTTCATTTTCTATTACCGAAAGTATAGTGCGGTAGAACAAAATTTATATTTGGAGGTTAGAAGTATGTCTAAACTTGGAACGCCTGTTATGACTTCTTTACAAACAACGGTTGAAAAAATGATGAAGGATTTAAATGTTCCTGGTGCTGCTGTCGCTGTTATAAAAGACGGTGACGTTATTATTTCAGAAGGTTTTGGCTATCGTAATATAGTAACAAAAGAGGCTGTTACACCGAATACTCGATTCGCAATCGGTTCCTCAACGAAAGCATTTGGCACACTTTCATTAAGTTTGTTAGCACAGCAAAAAAAGTTTAATTGGGATACCCCTATCCAGTCTTATATACCTAACTTTACTTTATCTGAACTACTTGCTAGCTCACAAGTTACAGGACTGGATTTAGCTTCTCATCGAACTGGAGTGAGTCGTCATGAGGCCCTTTGGTACAGTTCTTCCTTATCTCGAAAAGATCTCGTTGAAAAAATAAAACATTTACCACTTGATGCACCGTTCCGGACTGCATTTCTATATAACAACTTAATGTATGCAACAATTAGCTACATTGTTGAAAACATTACAAATCAAACGTGGGAGCAATACACTACAGAACATATTTTAGAGCCTTTAAATATGAATCAAACAAACTTCTCTGTTACAGATTCACAAACTACAGATGATTATGCTTTACCTTACGTTGAAAATGAAGGTGAAATAAAAGAAGTTCCATTCCATAACATCGATACAGTTGGCGCTGCTGGGTGTATTAATTCTACAATTGAAGATATGGCAAATTGGGTACTTCTCCACTTAAATGAAGGAAAATTTGGAGATCATGAATTAATCTCCTCTGAATTATTACAACAAATGTATACACCACACAATTCAATTCCAGATCAACCGGTTTTATCACTCCCTGAATCTCCATTAAATAGTTACGGTCTTGGTTGGTTTATTAGCGCTTATCGTGGTAAAAAAGTGATTCATCATGGCGGTAATATCGATGGATTTTCAGCGCTTGTTTCATTCATACCAACAGAAAACATAGGCCTTGTCATTTTAACGAATGCTGGAGGAACATTACTTCCTACTTATCTGGCTAATCAAATTTATGACGAACTACTTGAATTAGAATCCATTGATTGGCATAAACGTGCTGTAGAAGATACTAAAAAAATGAAGGAAATGATGAAAGAAGCAACTGAATCCCTCCCTGAACAAATTAAAGGGACTACACCTTCGCACAAGTTAGAGGATTATACTGGTACTTTTGAACATCCTGCATACGGAACATTACAAGTATACAAACGAGATGATTCGTTATATGTACAATTTATGGAAATGGATATTCAATTAGGGCATCATCATTACGACATCTTCTCTGCAAAAGTTGACTTATTCCAAATGAAAATGAGCTTATTATTCGCTTATGAAATGAATGTAAGTGGTGAATTCCCATCCCTTCAGTTATATGTACCAGCTACATTAAGTACTCAGCCGCTTACATTTAAGAAAATTAAATAAGTATTTTGATGGTAAAAAATAAAGGTAGGTGCGAATTACACCTACCTTTTCTATTCCTTATCAATCTTATCTAGTTGAAACCAAATTGGCTTCGATAACTCAAAGTTATTATGATCCTCTAAAACTATAGTAAGACGCTCTAACATATCATCTAACATATGCGGCGCTGCTCGTAATGTCCAGACAATCGAGGAGAAAACTGTCATGCCAACATACACCGTGTATAATTTCCAGAACTCCTCTGGTATTTTCCTATTAAAGTATCCTTCTATTTGTCCGATTGAATACGGAATACTAATGTCCCTTGCAAACAGTGCAATTTTTACAAAATCATGAAGTGGATCGCCCCAGTCGTAGCCATTAAAATCAACAACACCTACATATTTTCCATCCCGTACAATTATATTTTCTAAGTGAAAATCATCGTGTTGAAATCGATTCGGGCGGTTCTTTAAATATTTTTCATTTTCTTCTATAAACTTTATGATTTTATCATCATTTTTTATTTTTATTCCACATGTTTTGTATGCCTCTACATATTTACTATGTTTCTTCATTGCTCTTTCATACCATGGAAGTATATCATTAGGAGCTTCATATGTATGCATTTTTGCTAAATCTTTTCCTGCCTCTATACCAATATCATATTGTTCTTTTGGTGAATACGTAGGCAATAGCTTCTTCGCCTCCTCCCCTTCTAAATATGAAAAGATACCATAGCATAAACCTTCTTCTGCCAACAAACCCATTTCAATTGGTTTTTGTGCTTGCACACTACGGTTTTGCATTTCATTTAAAATTTGAAACTCTATTTTCTTTCTTTCATACTCTTTTATATCGCCTGTCCGCAATAAATATTTTTCATTATTCGCACTCGTAATTATATATTTCTTATCAGGCGAAAAACCTTTAGAAATTTCTTTAATATCCACTGCATCTTTTACAATTTGTATATTGTTTTGCCGTGCTGTAATTATCTTCATATCTATTCCCCTTACATTTCTGCATTTGGTGTATAGGCAACTTCTACAATAAATCCATTTGGATCGTAAAAATCAATCGTATAGTAACCTTCCGAATAATGATTCATTTCAATTGGACCACGTATTACCTTCACTTTCGTACTAGAAAGAAAATCTGCTACTTCATCAACTACCTCTCTATGAATAGCTTGATAACAAATATGTCTAGGCCCTAACGTCCTTACGATTTCCTCATCTACTTCTTTAAAATATATTTCACTTTCTCCTGTGCTATATGCTACTTCATTTAACTTTCTCCATCCAATTATGGAAAACAACTTATTATAAAAACAAATGGACTCCTCCAAATTCGCTACCCAAAATTCAATATGATGAATGCCTGCTCGAAGTGTATTCATATTAAGAATACGCTCCTTGTACTACTTCCACAATTTCCATCGGCTTATGAACCATATAATCTGGTGCATCTTTTTTCACTGTTTCAATAACATCATATCCCCAAGATACCCAAATTACGTTCACTTCAGCCTTTTTACACGCTGCTACATCTCGCTGTTCATCACCAACGTATAACATATCTTTCTCTGTTATTTTTTTCGATTTTAAAAACCTTTTTATCATTTTATCTTTACCAAACAAATTTTTAGAACAATACACTTCTTGAATATTTTCGATACCATTCTTGTGTAAAAAAGCCCGAATATGCTCTTCTGAGTTCGATGATATGACTGCAATTCCGTAGCCTTTTTTATGTAGTTTATCTAATACATCTTTCATTCCATGGAACAAAACGAGATTTTTTATAGCAGGCTGATATAATTTATAAAATTCCAACGCTAATATCGGTAATTTATACAGTGGTACATCAAGTTGTTTACATCTCTCTGGCATCGTTAATTTACGTAAATGCTCAATTTCTTCTTCCTTTACTGCTTTATACCCATGTTTTTCAGCAAGTTGATTATAAATCCGTACAAATATATTTTGTGAATCTACTAATGTGCCATCAAAGTCAAAAACAATATATTTTTGCATCTCCATACTCCTTTTGCTTCTTTTTTCTAAACCTATGTTATTCAACAACATAGTTGTCTGTCCCTTCTATAAAAATAAAAAAGAACAAGATTTTCTCTTGTTCTTTTTAAGACAACCATTTCGGCGGTACATTTGTATTCCAATAAATATTTCCTAACTCATGATGTCCAGAGTATCCATCATCAAAACGGTGATAATGGAAATTAAAATAATAACCATCTTGCGGCGGATGATCTCTTCTTACATGGAAACGCAATAAATCATTTCCTGATTTCGTATCGTAGACGTGAAAAATCTTTTCATTATTTCCACCAGCTGGTTTTTGAGAAATCGCTAATGATTGTAGTGAGTCTTCTGGTACATCACTAGCAAGCTCAGCAATTGCCTCTTCAATTTTTGGTAATATTACATCTTTAAATTCATCTTCAATTACTGGACCAATTTTAGTACCAAACTTTTGCATCGACTGCTTCTCTGCTTCTTGCATTGCATAAGTAATAAAAGTATCGGTGGTTAACCTGTCATTCGTTTCTTCATATGTATAGGACGTGCTCTCCAAACTTTGTTGCCCAGCTGTGCTCGTAGGCTTGTCCGCAGCTTTGGCATTATCAAGTAATATGGAAGGAGGCGTCACTAAACCAAATGTAAATACGGTAATTAATGCGACTAAGGTTTTTCTAAACCAATTTGGCATTTATGTTCCCTCCCCTTTCACTCATTATTTTTTATATAACGGTGGTTTCTTCTATTATACAAAATGATTATAATTTTTGCACTTTACAATTTTGTTAACGTTCACATATTTTTCACTTGAATATGAAATTGTAAGATTTCATACAATAAAAATACAACAACAATAAGGAGGCGATCAGATGACTTTAGATGTCATGTATTCCGCCGCAAGTATACTCGTTTTAGTATATTTTATTTATCAATGTGTTACAGACTAGAAAAAGAGCCGTCAATGGCTCTTTTTTAATGGTAGAAATACAATCCATACAATTAATAAAATAAAAACAACACTGCCTACCACAGCTGGCAATAAATAAAACTGTAAAAATATAACTGTTACAATCAAGGAAAAGAATAACATATAACTATCTATATATCATTATAAAATATTTATTTTTATGGCAGGAAAAAACATTTTTTAACAGAATATTAAATGTTTGATTACATTTTATTGGAGTGGATAATATGTCTTTTCAAATTCGTGAAGCAACGATAGATGATATAGACGCACTTTGTTCTTTAACGAAAGAATTAAAAGGTTCCTCTATTTCCTATGAAGATATGAACAATCGATTACAATTCGTACAAATGAGTCCGTTTGATTTTTTATATGTTTACGAGGAAGAAGAAGCTATATTTGGATTACTTGGATTTCGTATACGTGAAAATTTAGAAGATGTAACACGTTATGGAGAGATTTCAATTATTAGCGTTGATTCTAACATACGACGTAAAGGCATTGGACAAGTTTTGATGGATTATGCAGAACAATTAGCAAAGAAACATAATTGCATTGGCACATGGCTAGTTAGTGGAACAAAAAGAGTAGAAGCTCATCCTTTTTACAAAAAATTAGGCTATGAGGTAAATGGCTACCGATTTGTAAAACATTTTTAAACTACTTATAAATTGAAGGGACTATAACTATGACAAACATTAAAGCAATTTTCATTGATCGTGACGGTACAATTGGTGGTGACACTACAATACATTATCCAGGATCTTTTTCATTATTTCCATTCACAAAAACATCCTTGCAAAAACTAAAAGCTAAAAATATAAAAATTTTCTCTTTCACAAATCAACCTGGTATCGCAGATGGAATAGCAACTGTAGCCGATTTTGTACAAGAATTAGAAGGCTTCGGTTTTGATGATGTTTATGTATGTCCTCATAAACACGGTGATGGTTGTGAATGCCGTAAACCAAGTACAGGCATGCTGCTTAAAGCAGCAAAAAAACATGGACTTGATTTAACACAATGTGCTGTAGTTGGCGATCGCTGGACTGATATTGTTGCAGGGGCAAAAGTAAATGCGACAACGATTCTAGTCCGAACAGGCGCTGGGTATGATGCTTTGCATACGTACCGAGACAAATGGGCACATATTGAACCAAACTACATTGCAGATAACTTTGAAGATGCAACAAACTGGATTTTAAATCAACTATAATACAAATTAAAAGAGGCGTTTTCAAAATGAAAGCGCCTCTTTTAATCTATTATTATTTAAAACGTTAATTCATAATGGAAATAACGATTATCTCTCAAATAGCCATTTTCAGCGTATAATCGTTGTGCTGATAAATTATCAATCTCTGTTTGCAATTTTACACCTTTTGCTCCATTTTCTAATGCGTATTCTTTAGCAGCTTCTAATAATTTTTTACCTGTTCCGGCTCCACGCTTCGCCGCTTGTACAAATAAATCATTTAAAATCCATAATTCTTTCATTGAAATAGAAGAAAATGATGGATATAGTTGCGTGAACCCAATATATTCGCCGTCTTCAACTGCTACGAAAATAACGGACTCTTTTCTCTCAATTCGATTTCGTAAAAATACTTTTGCCCCTTCTAAATCAGAATCTTGTCTATAAAATATGCGATAGTTATTAAAAACTGATGCTAGTCCATCTAAATCTGCAATTGTTGCCTCATATATTCTCATTTTACTCCATTCCCCTTCCAATACTGTCTCATTATATCCGTTGCCCATTTAGGCTGGTGTATTTCTTCTGTCGGCATAAACCCTTTCATTATTGGTTTTATATCCAATATAGGAGTGCCATCAATAGCATCTAATCCCTCAACAATAATTGATTTACCTTCTCTTTTGATCATCTTGACAATTGTTACACCTATGCGATTCGGACGATTTTTCCCGCGCTGTGCAAAAATACCTACTTCAGGATAATCCTTATTATTTCTAGGATGTCTAGCAAAATACTGAATTTGCTCGTCAGTTACTTTATGAAAATAAAAAACAACTTCAATATGAGAAAAATCTTCAATCCCTTGTATACTTTCTTCTGCATACATTTCAGTTAAAGTAATATAGGATCTTACTTCTCCCCACTCATCATCTTTTATTTCCTTTCTTTCATTATGTACAAATGCGATTGGTTGAACTGAAAACATACGCATTCCCCCTTAAATGTAACCACTTACATTATAAAATATTTTCTGAATGTTTTCCAGATATACGAATCAAGTTTACATAATATAATTATACTCTATCTAGAGCTACCTTGACTGCTTCAATTGCATGTATATGAGTTGTATCAAATATCGGGACAGATACGTTTTCTTGCTTTATTAATAATCCTATTTCTGTACAACCTAATATGATTCCCTGTGCTCCTTTTTGCACTAACTCTTCGATGACTCTTTTATAATATTCTCTAGATTGAGATACTATTTTTCCTAAACATAATTCTGTATATATTACTTTATTTATTTCTTTTCTATTTTTTTCTGATGGTACTATTACTTTTATATTATTTTCTTCTATACGTGACTTATAGAAATCTTGCTCCATTGTATATTTAGTTCCAAGCAGACCAACCTTTTGAATGTCTTTTCTTTTAATTTCTTTTGCAGTTGCATCAGCAATATGTAAGACTGGAATATCAATTTTCGCCTTTATTTTTCCAACTACCTTATGCATTGTATTTGTACAAATAATTATAAAGTCTGCTCCTCCCTTTTGTAATGAATATGCCGCATTCCTAGAATTTCTCCAGCACCATCCCAATCTCCGCTAGACTGACATCGTTCAATCTCTTCAAAATCCACACTATTAATCAAACATTTTGCTGAATGTAGCCCTCCTAATCTCTCTTTTATTTCTTCATTAATAATTCGATAATATTCTGAAGTTGATTCCCAACTCATACCACCTATAAGACCTATCGTTTTCATATAAACAACACCTACCTAAACTTTTTTATAAAACTAATAACAACATTTTATTATGTATATTATACACAATAAAACAAGACTTTAAGTTTGGAATATAAGGTCTTGTTTTAACGTAAATATAGAATAATTGTACTTTCATTTCCAAGGAAATTTTTATAGAATATTCTGAAATTAATGATCTGATATTTTTATAAATTCTTTATACTTATAATTAAAACACTCTCGATACAACTCTTTGATTTCATCATATGATGGAACACGTGGGTTATTAGCTGGGCTACCACTTTCAATTGCATCTGATGCCATTTTAGAGATAGCATTTTCAAATTCAATTTCATCGATTCCGTATTCTTTTAAATTTGGAATACGAAGATCATAGCAAAGCTTTTTTATTTCCCAAAGCGTATAGTCTGCTACTTCCTCATCAGAATTCGAATACAAATCCTTATTTAAGTTACGTCCAATTTTTGCTAACCTTTTCACTGCACTTGTTTTCGTAAACTCTAACACTGTAGGTAATAGTATGGCATTTGATATTCCATGCGGTACATGAAATAATGCTCCCACTGGCCTTGACATTCCATGAACTAATGTAACTGATGCATTAGAAAATGCAATTCCAGCTTGTAAGGAAGCAATCATCATCGCTTCTCTTGCCTCCATATTACGTCCATCTTCATATGCTATACGTAAATATTTCATAATACTTTCAATAGCTGAAAGAGCAAGTACATCTGTAAGTGGTTGTGAAAATTTAGAAATATAAGCTTCAATCGCATGACATAACGCATCTATTCCTGTTGCTGCCGTAATTTGTGGTGGTAACGAACTTGTCAAAACTGGATCTATAATTGCTACTTTCGGTATAAAACTAGGATGCTTCATCATCATTTTTACATCTGTTTTTTTATTCGTAATTACTGCTACACTTGTAACTTCCGAACCAGTACCAGAAGTTGTTGGAATTGCAATAAGTGGTAGTGGATTGTTTTCTATTTCAATATCCTTTTGGACATAATCCTCAACTTCTCCACCATTTGTATATAAAACCGCTACTGCTTTCGCAGCATCAATACAACTTCCACCACCAATACCAATAATAAAATCGCACTTTTCCTCTTTACAAAGAGATAACGCTTCTAATACGTGTATATTTGTAGGCTCAGCATCCACTTTATTATATGTACTAACAGTAATACCTTTCTTATTTAGTTGTTGCATACACTTTTCAACATATCCTAATTTCTCCATAATTGTATCAGTAACTATAAAAGCTCTTTTCCCTAACTTTTTTGATTGTTCTCCCAGTTTTTCAAGCGAATTCCTTCCATATAATACCGACTTTGGCATACGAAACTCAGAAACCTCTTGCAAGTCCCCCACCCCTTCTTATCCTAATTAATATTTTATAATATAAATTATCGATTTGATGAATCTTTACGATTCAAATTTTTTAATAGAGTCCTGTTAAAGTATAGAATGCGATAACTAAAAATACAGCAACCGTTTTCAAAATAGTAATAGCAAATATATCTTTATATGACTGTTTATGTGTTAATCCCGTTACTGTAAGAATAGTAATAATAGCCCCGTTATGTGGTAGTGTATCCATTCCTCCTGATGCCATTGATACGATACGGTGCATAACTTCTAATGGAATATCAAATTGATTGGCCGCTGCAATAAATTTATCTCCCATTGCGCTTAATACTATTCCCATTCCTCCTGATGCCGAACCTGTAATTCCAGCTAAAATATTCGTCGTTACTGCACCATTCACTAACGGATTTGTGAAAGTAGCAGAGATGCCATCTCTCATAATTGCGAAGCCTGGAAGTGCTGCAATGACACCACCGAATCCAAACTCAGCTCCTGTATTCATCGTTGCAAGTAGCGCTCCACCAATACTTGTATTCAATCCAGCTTGGAAACCTGTTACTACTCGATTCCAATATAATAATAACGTTGTTAAGATCCCTATAATAAGTGCCAATTCTACAGACCAAATTCCTACTACTGCACTTAATTCTACTTTTCCAAATGCTTTCATACCAATTGCAGAAAAATCAAAACCGCTTGGATACCACTTCGGTATCATAATAGTAAACACTTTATTCATTACACCTACTAAAATAAGTGGTATAAATGCAATAAGTTGTTGTGCTCTTGTGATTTCAATGTTATTAATTAATGGCATATTTTTTTGTTCTACTTGCAAAGATGCTGCCATTTCAGTATTTCCATCATTAAAACCAAAATATCCTTCACCTGCTGCTTTTGCCTTCTTACGTCTACTCTCTAAATATAGTAAACCTAATGTAAGAACAAAAATTGCTCCTACAATCCCAAGTATCGGTGCAGCATAAATATCCGTTTTAAAAAATGTTGTAGGTATTACATTTTGAATTTGTGGTGATCCAGGTAGCGCATCCATTGTAAACGTTACTGCTCCAAGAACAATCGTTCCAGGGATTAAACGCTTTGGAATATTAGCTTGTCGAAACAACTTAGCTGCGAACGGATAAACAGCAAACACTACTACATACACACTAACACCACTATACGTTAAAATAGCCCCCATTAATACAATCGCTAATATAGTACGTTTTTCACCAACTAACTCAATAATTGTTTTTGCGATAGAATCTGCAATTCCTGACATTTCCACTACTTTTCCAAATATTGCTCCTAATAAAAACACAGGAAAATATAATTTTATAAATCCAACCATTTTCTCCATAAAGATATTAGAAAAGAAAGGTAATACATAACTAGGTTCTGTCAAAAATACTGCAAATAATGCAAATATCGGCGCGAATAAAATAACAGAAAAACCTCTGTATGCTACGAACATAAGTAAACTTAGTGCTAATAATATAATAACTAACTCCAATTTTACCCCTCCATTAAACAGAATATTCAAAATTTTATTGATAAATTTCTACTAACCTTTTAATTCTGACATCCCTCCTCTTATTCATACAAATTTTTATGCTAAAAATGTCTAATTATAATTATTCGATTACATATGAAAAATCCCTTTAAACAGAAACGAATTCATCGTCATACGTTATAAAGGGATTGCTAGAATCTATATTTACTGCTGTATTAAATTTTTCTCTACACAAAAATGATACAGTTCTTCAACATCTTTCACTATGTAGGTCGCACTAACTTCAGTCAGTTCTTTTTCACAGCCATAGCCATATAAAACACCAATTGAAGCAATTCCATTCTGATTTGCACCTATTATATCGTGCTTTCTATCACCAATCATTATCATTTCTTCTTTATTTAGTTCTTCATGTGTTTGTAAAATATGAGCAATTATTTCTTCTTTTTTTATTCTCGTACCATCTAAATTACTTCCAATGATGTCTTCGAAATAATTCGTTAATTGAAAATGCTCTATAACTTGTTTCGCAAATACAGTGGCTTTGAAGTTGCTACGGATATGCGATTCCCTGAACTTTTTAATTGTTGCAAGAGCTTCAGAATCCCCTCGTATACATTATTTTCAAACAATCCACGCTGCTTTAAATACTCACGGAAGTAAAAAACAGCACGCTCAACCTCTCCTTCACTCATATTATATCTCTCTATGAATGATTGCTGAATAGGAGGACCTATAAATGAATCTAGCTCACTTATATGTACTTCTTCAATTCCTACTTTTTTTAATGCATATAAAACCGAGTTTACAATCCCTTCTTTCGGATCCGTTAAAGTTCCATCTAAATCAAATAGAAATGTTTTATACATGCTTCATTCCTCCACTTAATTTACGGTATAAATAAGTGCTAACATCTCTTCCACTTCTCCCTATTATACTATCATTATCTATTTTTCGAAAAATCAATTTCCATATGTCACATACTTTCAGTTACAAAATACGATAGATATGATAAAGTAAAAAAGTTACAATTATTTTAATAGAAACTGGTGAAACAAATGTCAATTACGTTAATTTTTATAATGGCTTTCACAATTGTGATTCACGCAGTTGAAACAAGCTCTTATAGTATTCGATTAGCGGGGGTTCGTTTAAAGAAGATTGCTGTCGCATTATCCGTCGTAGGAATCGTATTACTCATTTCAAGAACGTCAAACTTACTACAAGCCTTTTTACTTGGCGGGATTGTGGACGAAGCAAAACTAGATCCTTCTATTGATTTAGAGCATATTATACGTCTTGTACTATTATCTGCTTCTATCGGTACATTGCTTGCGATTATACTGTATCCAACTTTGACAAAACTATTTGGATATGTCATTCAAAACTTTGAAACAGACGGTTCTTTCATTCGAATGATGAAAACGAATAACATTCAAAAATTAAAGTACACAAAAAAATATGTCCGCTTTCCAAAGTTAGAAATGATTCATAGACTGCGTATCGGTGGTATTCCAAAGCGTATTATGCTTATTAACATGTTTGCTACTGCTATTTATACAGCGGGAGTTCTTTCCGCACTATATGCTTCTTTTTTAATTCCAGCTTTCGCAACAAAAGCCACTACAGCTTCCGGTCTTATTAATGGTTTTGCTACTATTTTATTAACAGTGCTACTAGATCCACGTATTGCTCTTTTAACAGAGCGAGCTCTTCAATCAGAAGAAGGTGCTGAAGCAATGAGTAAAATGTATGCTTGGCTAATGATTTCTAGACTTTTTGGTACATTACTAGCTCAACTGTTATTCATACCAGGTGCTTACTGGATTACATGGATTATAAAGCTTATGAATTAAATTTACTCTCTAAAAAAAGCAGGTGAGATAACAAATGACTATACAAACAGAACAAGATATCATTCGCTTAATAGAAAACGACGAATGGATGATGAATGTATTACAAATGGCAAAATCACTAGAGCTACCTGATTGGTGGATTTGTGCCGGATTTGTTCGTTCTAAAATTTGGGATACTTTACATGACTATGAAGCGAAAACGGCTATGCCTGATGTTGATGTGATTTATTATGATAGTCTACATCAAGATGAGATATACGAACAATCATTAGAAACGAAATTAATGAATATTGATGCTACTATCCCTTGGTCTGTAAAAAATCAAGCTCGTATGCATGTAGTGAATAATATGCCACCATATTCTTCTTCTGTTAATGCTATTTCTAAATTCCCTGAAACAGCAACGGCTTTAGGAGTTACACTTGATGAACTAAACAACGTTATCTTAACAGCCCCATGTGGTATTGAAGATGTCCTTTCCTTACAAGTGAAACCAACAGCTCACTTTCTTGAATCGAAAGAACGATTACATATGTACAAAAACAGAGTTATAAAAAAGAATTGGCAAAGTAAGTGGCCTAACATCACAATCACATATTCAGAAATTTAGAAAGGGTGCCTCTCATTTATAGAAGCACCCTTTTCTTCATTTCAAAAAATGTATGACTGTTTCTGCAAATCTATCTGCTTCCTCATAATGAGGTGAATGGCCGCTCTCTTCAAATACGATATACTTGCCGTTTCGGGCATCTTTATTAAATGTTTTAATTTGTTCTTCACACGTTACTACATCATGTTTTCCTACAATTAATAACATTAGATTTTGTACATCTTTTATTTTTGATAATAATGATGTATGACATGCTCCCTCTAATTTTAATCTATCAAAGTGCATTTTGGAGCGATTTGAAAATATTTCCCACTCTTCATCACTGTATAAACTCTCATCTGTCCTATCTTCCTTATTATTGTAAATCTCCATTCTTTTTTCTTCTAATTCAGCGCTTAATCTTATATAAGCTTCTAACAACTCTTCTGAACTAGCATCGCTAGATGAATAAGCAAAGCACTCTTTTGCTACTTCTTCTTTTCCATACTTTTTTAATAAATGCCCTGTCTTTTGCAACAAAGCTCTACTTGTTAATGCAAAATCAAAAGTTGGTCCTTCAAATATTATTTTCTCTATTGAACTTGGATATATCGACGCATAAAGCAATGCTACATATCCACCGAAAGAATGTCCAATTATAGACCACTTCTCAATTTGTAATACTTTTTTTAATTCCTCACAGTCTTCAATCAAATCATTTAATCCAAAAGCTTCGTCTTCAGTAATTTCTTCTGAACGACCAACACCTCTTTGATCTATCATAATTACATATAGAGAATCTTTTAAACGTTCCGCTTGATGAAATGAAAAATCATAACAACTCTCTCCTGGTCCACCATGCAAGTATAAGACTGGCTTATTTTTAGGATTTCCATGTGTTTCAACGTATAGCTTTTTCCCTCTAATATTCATATACTCTCCTGTTTCTATCAAATTCGCCATAAACATCACCATCTTCTTTTTTTACTGAATATTATAACATTTATTGTTAAATAATCCCTATTACATTTAAAAAGACGATAATGATTGCGAGCGGTGCTACAAATCGAAGTAAAAATACCCAACAAGTAAATACTTTCTTTCCATAATTTCCACCTACAAAAAACTCTGCTTCTAGTACCTTCTTCTCCATTTTGAATGAAACGAAAATACTAATAAATAGTGCTCCAAGTGGCATTAATATATTACTAGATAAAAAGTCTACTGCATCAAAAATATTCTTTCCAAAAATCGTAATATCACTCCATACTCCAAATGATAACGCAGATGGTATACCTACTAAGAAAATGCAGAAGCCGATCATCCATGATAATTTCGTTCTTCTTTCTTGTTCACCATTTGCTAATGCTGAAACAACAGTTTCTAGTAGAGAAAATGCTGATGTTAATGTCGCAAATGTAAATAGTGCAAGAAATACTGTTAAGAAAAATCCACCGAATGGGATTTGACTAAATACAGATGGTAATACGATAAACAGTAATCCAGGTCCTTCTGTTGGCTCCATTCCTAATGAAAATACGGCTGGAAAAATAGCAAGACCTGCAAATAATGAAACAAATAAATTTAATCCAACAATTGTTATTGCTGATTTTGGTAAACTTTCTTTTTTATTTAAATAGGAACTATACGTAACCATAATTGAAATCCCGATACTAATTGCAAAGAATGATTGCCCCATTGCGAACAAAATACTTTCCGAAGTAATCTTTGAGAAATCTGGTTGTAAGAAAAACTTCACACCTTTCATTGCATCATCAAGTGTTAACGAACGAATAATAAGAGCGACAAATAAAACGAACAATGCTGGCAACATATATTTACTTGCTTTTTCAATTCCGTTTTGTACACCCTTTGATACAACCCATATCGTAATGAACATAAAAGCGAAATGTCCCATAATAGCCCAAGCAGGATTCCCAATTGTTTCAGTAAATAATGTACCGTAATTTTGTCCTGGAGTAATCAGTTGTCCAGTTATTCCTCTGAATAAATAAATTAATACCCATCCACCTACAACACTATAAAACGAAAGTAGTATAAAACAAGTTCCAACACCAAGGCGTCCAATCCAATGCCATCCTGTATTTGGTGCGATGCTTTTAAATGCTCCAACTGCTTGTTTCTGCGTACTGCGTCCAATCATAAATTCAGCTATAAGTAGCGGTAGTCCAATTAAAACAGTAAATAATATAAATATTAAAAAGAACGCTCCTCCCCCACTCTTCCCAGCGATATAAGGGAACTTCCATATCGCACCAAGTCCAATTGCTGATCCGGCTGCCGCCATTATAAAACCTAATTTCGAAGTCCATTGCTCCGTCTGTTTCATCTCATTTTCCTCCTAATTAAATCTTTTTATATAAATAAATAAATTTTATAAACCTATTCAAATAAACCCTCCATTTCTTCTTCCATATAATAAAAAAATGGCCTAGCATCTCTATATAAAGAGACGCTAAGCCATTTACTTAACGCGGTACCACCCTTATTGATTCCATTATGAATCCACCTTAGTAGTAATCGTTTGATTACAAACCTAATATCGAAGGTTAACCGTTAAGATTTACTAAGAATGTGATTCCGTTCCACCTTACTGCTCCTAGGCGAGTTCAGGATGTCATTTGACTATGTCGCACCAACCCATAGCTCTCTGTACAAATACATGACCTTACTACTCCTATTCAACACATTTTAATATTTAGAATATATTTTCTTTTGAAATTACTATGAAGTATATCTGTTATATTTGTAACTGTCAAGGGATATATTGATTTTTTTTGTCGAAATGGTTCATATTTCAACTGACTTTTACTAAGCTTATTAGCAAAAGAAATAGTCTATATTTTCACCTTTTCAAACGAACTATAAAAAAAGAATCTTCGCGAAAATCGCGAAGATTCTTTTTACGGTATAAGACGAGTACAATCTCTCGGAAAAGCACTAGCCTCTCGTACATTTGTTAATTCTAAAAGTTTATATACAACCCTTTCTAACCCAATTCCGAAACCTCCATGTGGTGGACAACCATATCGAAATGTATTTAAATAAGATTGAAATTTCTCTGGATGTAATCGTTTTTCTTTAAACGAAGCGAGTAACATTTCATGATTATGAATCCGCTGTGCCCCTGACGTTATTTCTAACCCTTTATATAATAAGTCAAACGAATCAGTAATAGATGGATTCTCTTTATTCGGCATCGTATACATCGGTCTCGCTTCTTTCGGATAATGTGTAATGAAAACAAATTCACTATTATATATTTCCTTCACATATTTCCCTAGTAACTTCTCACCCTCTGTATCTAAATCCTCTACAGGAGATTCTTTACGATACTTACTTTTCAAAATTTCTTGTGCTTCTAACAATGTGATTTTCGGTATTTCAGTAATAACAGGTACTTCTATTTGTAATAGTTGTAGTTCTTTTTCACATTTTTTTGCTACTTGTTGAAACATATATCGTAAAACATCCGTTTCTAGTTGCATCACTTCATAAAAATCATGAATAAATCCAAGCTCTACGTCTAACGATATATATTCATTCAAATGACGGGAAGAATTATGGTGTTCCGCTCTATATACAGGTGCAATTTCAAAAACTCGTTCTAGTCCCCCAGCCACCATCATTTGCTTATAGAACTGTGGTGATTGTGCTAAATAAGCTTCTCTTTGGAAGTATGGAAGCTTAAAAACATTCGCTCCTCCTTCTGCCCCTTGCGAAACAATTTTTGGAGTAAATATTCGTGTGAAATCGTTCTCTATTAGAACTTCACTAAAGCTCTGAACGAGTGTAGATTTTACTTTAAAAATCGCTGCAGTTCGCTCATGTCTTAATGAGAGTACCCGCTCATTCAATAATTGATCTAAGCCAACTTGTAACTTCTTTTTATTTATTTCAAATGGAAGTGGTTCTGCACCGTTTATTACTTTCACTTCATGAGCAAGTACTTCAACACCTAATTCTGTTTTCGACGTCTCGACTATTTCACCAATTACATGGACGATACTTTCTACATCAACTTTATATCCAGCCAATTCATTTTCTAATACACATTGAATTACTCCTGTTCTGTCCCGTAATAATAAAAAACTAACATTTCCAAGATGTCGAATCTTTTTTACCCATCCTTGAAGTAATACAACCTTTCCACTTTGCTTTGTACATTCTTTTGTGAGTGAACGCTTCATTATTGAATCCATTATTTTTCCCTCCAGTAATTTTATATTTATTTACGTTATTGTTGTCATCGTCATCATCCACGGTCACTCACCCCCTTTCAAAGAATACAAAAATCCGCCCCTATAAAAATAGGGACGGATTTTTTCCGCGGTACCACCCAAATTGTCATACTGACTATCTTAGCCCTGATAACGGTAGGTACCGTTTGCTTTTACTAATAATCACGTTCAAAGCAACACTCACAGGTGTCTTTCCATCATGCGGTATCGCAACCTTCCCAGCAACCGGCTGCTCTCTGTAGACCTTTGCACCATGTACTTTTCCTGATCATCACTTTTTATATTTACAGAGTATTCTAACTCCTTACCTTATAAAACGCAAGCTTTTTTTGAAACATTCTGGTTTTATAACTCCTAACTTCTTCTAAAGTGTGAAAAGTTAATTTTGTAATACATATTCTTATGTATTAAATCCAAAATTACACCTTTCATATTTTCCAATTTTTACATAAAAACTAATTCATTTACGCATATTAATAAAAATTTTAAAGCGAGGTGTGTATATGCAAAAAGCAATTAGTTTCTTTCTCCTTTTGTTTTGCTTAATTGTAGTAAACGAAACGTATGCCTATTCACCAAAATCTTTACCAATCTCTCAAAACTCTGATCAATGGCAAGTGAATATTGATAAACCGAAAAAAACAAACAAGAATATGCTTCAAGCTAAAAAAGAGGAATTTCAAACATATCATTTTTCAGTAAAGAATGTCGGGAATAGTGAAGTATATAATGTAAATGTCGAAGTATTCCGCAACGAACCAAATAAGAAAACGAAATATGAACTCTTTTCCCTAAAGGAAAGTCGTTTGGCAAGTGGAAAAACTGGATTTGAACACGCTAATTTACCCGTTGCTACAAAAGCAGATGAAGTTGATGTTATTATTACATGGCAAGAACACCCATTCCGATCGATGCGAAATGGTCAAAAAGTTGAATCTAGAAAATTTAAAGAGCATTTTGTTTTTAAAGAAGCTAAAAAGTAAATGGGATACGGATATATTCACACTATCATTGATATAGCTTTACTTACTAGTACCAGCTCTTAAGCAAATTAAAAAGTCGTGGCTTATAAATGCCACGACTTTTTATATTAATTCGTACTAATGCCTCTCGCTGCCCAAATGCGATCGATATCAGCAGCATGTTGTCCGCCATATAAAAGAGCATCCGCTTGCTTAATCGCTTTCGCTCCATCACTGAATTTAGAGTTTGGTGTTAATGACCAGTGTGATTGTAAAATGATTTTTGTTGCTACATCACGGCCAAAAGCTTGTGCCATTTCGTATTGACCTTGTGACCAAATTTCACCGTCAGCATGTACTTGATTTTTTATATCTTTCGGATACACTTTATTCGTATCTAATCGGCGTAAGCACGTTGGATCTGAACTAGAGTAAGCTGCCGCATCCCACTCTCCAACACATGCTTTTCCATATCCTGTTGTCGATACAGCATCTTCATACGTAGCACCTAAGAAGTCACCAAATCCTTCTCCCATCGCTCCGCCTTCTGTTGAACTACCAAAGCCAGGAACTTGGTTATCTTGGATCGAATGTCCGTATTCATGTGCGATAATTCCAGCATCTTCTGCATCATCAACACCGCCAGTACCAAATGTTAAAGCTTTCGTTGTCGGTGAATAGAATGAGTTATCAGCTGTTGTTCCATTCACATTCACTTTAATCGAACGATTATTAATATTTTTAAACCCTAGACTTTGAATATAACGTTGCAATGTATCAATATGATAATATGACATTACATCTTCAAAGCTATCATTTGCACGTGTATAGTTGAATTGTAAGTTTGTAGATTTTGTTCTCGCTTTTGAAGAAATCGTTACATACTCTCCAATTAAAAAACCTGTCCCATCTAAGCCTTTTAAAGTAACAGTTTTTAATTGATTCGTTAGCGCTGTAGAATCTGCATCATTATTATCTTTTAATCCCACTAAACTCCCGCTTGATACGACAGGGTTAGGTAAAAATACTTTTCCTGTTCCTTCTACTTTTCGGTTTATATCAACTTTTTTAATTAACTTTCCATTTTCTGCATCAATAAATGTTTCCCACGCACCAAATGGATTATTAGAATGGACTACAACTTTATATACTGGACGAGCAATTCCTTCTTCAACAATATATCCGAACTCTTTATCTGTAGGAGCCCATAAATTTTGCTCACTTGCTTCTCCAACATACGCCATTGATTTTTGTATTGCATCTTTTTCACTAATTTTTGTCGTTACTTCCTTCACACCTGTAACAGGCTGATAATCAGAAACAGCGAGTACTCCCTTTCCCTCTCCGTTAAGCGTAACTGTTATTTGTTTTGAAAATACAGGTGCACCATTAACAACTTGTTGGAACCTAACATATGAAGCTACTGATGTTTCTGTTGTAGAAATATATTGCAAGTCTGAAAGATCTGTTTTCAATCCATACTGCGCAGCATTTTCTTTTAAATATTCAGTTGCTTTTTTCTGCGGTGAATAAGCTTCTAACTTTACTTGCTGTTGTTTTTCCAATGCCGAAACCGTAGAAATTGTCCCCATTACTAACGGCACAGTCATTGCCATTGCCACCATTTTTTTATTAAACATAGAACCACTCCCCCTAATAAAGTAGCTCAACCTTATCCCATTACCACTAGGCAATCATTCCCCGCAAAACGGATGGATAAAAATTGAATCTACGAGTAATTCTCTATGAACACTTCTATTACCTTTCCATTTAGAGTAAGTGAAATTTTCTCAATATTTATGTATGAATTGAACACAATACTGTAGAAATATATTCCTACGGTATTGTGTTCGGTACGCTATGAAAAAAGACAATTGCTAGTGGTCCTATCGAATGTATAGTCAAATAAATTCTAATCATACAAAAAAGGAAGTTGGAATCATTCCAACTTCCTTTTTTCTTTAATTAGCTGCACTTAATTTAATTCTAAGTTTTGTTTCACCTAAAGAAAGTTCATCGTCTTCGTTCGTTAAGTTACCAAATGTAAATTGTTTAACGAGTAAGTTTTCTTCCAATAAATCTTTATGGTTCGTTAACGTTCGCTGTAGTTCTTCTTCTGTATCAAGAATAATATCGACTCGTAAATTAACTGGTAAATTCAACTGTTTACGATATTCTTGAACCGCACGAATGAATTCACGCGCTACTCCTTCTTGTAACAATTCTTCCGTTACATTCGTATCTAACATAACTGTATATTGTCCGTTAGTCGTATTAGAGAATCCTGATTTTGCAACTTTCTCAACTAACACATCGTCAGCAGTTACAACTACTTCTTCTCCTAGTGTTGCTTCGTAAACTGCTCTTCCTGTTGATACAAAGTTTTGTACTTCTTCTTGTGATAATTGTTTTAGCCAACCATTCACTGCATTCACATTTTTACCGAATTTTGGCCCCGCTGTTTTAAAATTAAGCTTCAATTGATATGATGTGTATTTTGTTTCATCGAGTTCAACATGGAACGCTTTTACATTTAACTCATCCATAACGATATCACGATAAGATTCCCAATCCATATCATTCTCGTTATGCTCAAGTAATACAAGTTCTGCTAGCGGCTGTTTTACTTTTAAAGAATGCTGATTACGGTTACTTCTTCCAAGTTCAACAACTTGTAAAACAGCATCCATTTCCGCTTCTAATTTCGGTTGAAGTAGTGATTCATTTACAACTGGATAATCGGCTAAATGAACGCTTCTTCCTTCTAAATTCAGATGAATGTCTTCCGCAACAAACGGTGTAAATGGTGCAATTAATTTACTAATTGTTACAAGCACTTCATGAAGTGTCTCATACGCAGCTGCTTTCTCAGCGTTCATACCAGATTCCCAGAAACGATTACGTGAGCGTCTTACATACCAGTTACTCACTTCATCTACAAGTGCTGCAATTTCACGAGCTGCATTCGTAAATTGATAATCATCAAGTGCAGTTCTCACTTTTTTCGTTGTACTATGCAATCTTGATAATACCCATTCGTCTAATTTCGTAAGCTTTACATCATACGTTTCTTTCGGATTATACTCATCTAAATTTGCATATAAAACGTAGAAGCTATACACATTCACTAATGTATCTACAAATTTAGATTTCGCTTCCAGTACTGTTCTTTCAGAAAAACGCTTCGCATTCCACGGGGCACTATCAACAAGTAAAGCCCATCTTAGCGCATCTGCACCAAATTTATCTACTAAATCAACTGGATCTAGTGCATTTCCTTTGCTTTTAGACATTTTCTGCCCTTCTTCATCTAAAACATGCCCTAGTGATAACACTCGTTTATACGGTACTTTTCCTGTATATAGTGCTGATACTGCTAATAAACTATAAAACCAGCCGCGTGTTTGATCAATTCCTTCTGCAATAACATCCGCTGGAAACTGCTCTTCAAATAACTCTTTATTTTCAAATGGGTAATGATATTGTGCAAATGGCATAGAACCACTATCAAACCAAACATCAATCACTTCTGGTGTACGATTCATTGTGCCTCCGCATTTCCCGCAGCAGACTTGCACTTCATCTACATAAGGCTTATGCAATTCCAAATCTTCTGGTGTTTCTTTCGTACTATGCTTTCTTAATTCGGCAATGCTTTTCGGTGCGAACTGATGATCACAACTTTCACATTCCCATACATTCAATGGCGTTCCCCAATATCTATTTCGGCTAATATTCCAATCTACCATATTTTCTAAAAACTTACCAAAACGTCCATGTTTCATATGATCCGGATACCAAGTAACAGAATCATTATTTTGTAAAAATGTATCTTTAATTGCAGTTGTTCGGATTAACCAACTTTCTCCTGCATAATAAAGTAGTGGTGAATCACAACGCCAGCAATGCGGATAGCTATGTTCATATTTTTCTTTATGATACAGTAAACCTTCCTTCGCTAAATAACGAACGATATCCACGTCACAATCTTTTACAAATTTCCCTTTCAAAAATGGTACTGCCTCTGTATACTCACCTTTTTCATCTACAACGTGCAAGAATGACAATCCTTCACTTTGGACAACTCTATAATCGTCCTCTCCATATGCTGGAGCAATATGAACAAGTCCTGTACCACTATCTCCCGTTACAAAATCTGCTGCAATAACGCGGTAACCATTTGTAACTTCTTTCATCGGAAATGGCGCTGTATAAGATGTGTTTAATAATTCTTCGCCTTTATGAACAGATAATACTTCATAGTTCTCTTTTAATACTTCTTGTACACGTTCTTTCGCAACAATGTATACATGACTTTCTTGTTTTGCTTTAACGTATTCTATATTTGGATGGACAGCAAGCGCAACGTTTGCTGGAAGTGTCCAAGGTGTCGTTGTCCAACCTAAGAAATACTCATTTTTACTATCTTTCACTTTAAACTTCACAGTTGCACTTAAATCTTTTACTGTTTTATACCCTTGTGCAACCTCATGTGAGCTCAATGAGGTTTGGCAGCTTGGGCAGTATGGTGAAACTCTATGTCCTTTATATAACAATCCTTTTTCATGGATTGTCCCCAAAATATGCCATACACTTTCGATATATGGATTCTTTAAAGTTACATATGGATCATCCATATCTACCCAATAACCAATACTTTCAGTGAATTCGCGCCACTGCTTCTCATATGTGAAAACACTCTCTTTACACTTTTGAATAAATGGTTCAATGCCATATTCTTCGATCTCATGTTTACCAGAAATACCAAGTTGCTTCTCAACGCCTAATTCTACAGGTAAACCATGTGTATCCCATCCTGCTTTTCTTAACACTTTATAACCAGCCATCGTTTTATATCTTGCTACTAAGTCTTTAATTGTTCGTCCAAGTGCATGACCTACATGCGGTAGTCCGTTCGCCGTTGGTGGTCCTTCATAAAATACGAAAGACTGTGCGCCTTCTCGATTCTGAATTGATTGTTCGAAAATATTTTGTTCGTTCCACTGTTTGCGAATTCGCATTTCTCTTCCTACAGCTGATTCTTTTACATCTACTTTTTCCATATACAATCACTCCTTTGAATATTTTAAAGCACATAAAAAACCCGTCCCTATAAAGTAGGGACGGGTTTACCCGCGATACCACCCTAATTCTATTAGCTTTTTCACTAATAGCACTTAGCAACGTACTATCATACGTGTTCTTTGTAACGGTAGACATCCGTCCGGGCTTACTTACTTTCAGCCTCGGCTCCTCGGAGATGATTTTCAAATAACGTCTGCACACCGGCTTTCAGCAATATACCGGCTCTCTGGAGAACAGCTCACTATTTTACTCTTTCTCGTCTTCAGATTTGTATACTTTGTTAAAAGTTATTTTATGCCATTTAGCAACTAATTGTCAACTAATTCAAAATATATCCTTATCTTTTTTCCCTATTCTTATACAATTACTTTTCAAATTCTCGCAATGCTGCTAAATTTTCATCATCCTCAATAAGTTCAGCAAAGAATCCCGATTCATCCTCACGAAGGACAAATTCAAGCTCTTCCTTCGCCTCTTCATTTCTATTTAACTGTGCTAAATAACAAGCTCGATCATATCTTGCTAACAAATCACTCGCGTCAATTATTAATACTTCATTTGTTATTTTTTCTGCCTTTATCGTTTGGCCGGCACCATGATATGAAGATGCTAAAGAAAGAAGAATTGCTGTTTCATTTGGATGATGTATAGAAGCATTTTCTAATACATGAATTGCCTCTTCAAACCTTTCTTGACTTTGATATATTTCTCCTAAAGCAAGAAATGCTCTACTTACAAACGGTGTTTGCTCTGTTAATTGTAAGATAATCTTTTCTGCTTTTCTTTCTTCCCCTGCTTTAAAGAATACTTGTGCTTGCAAAAGAAGAGTATCATAATCATCTGGTAGTTCTCGAACCATTTGTTTCGTTAATTCCAAAGCATCTCTTAACATATCTTCTTCCTCGCACTCAACGAAAAGATTTGCAAGTTGCTTCGCTACGTCATAATCCCATTTATTTTCTAGTGACGTGTGTAGAATCTCTATTGCTTCTTT
Organism: Bacillus sp. FAU20; assembly: GCF_056033865.1. Taxonomy (NCBI): domain Bacteria; kingdom Bacillati; phylum Bacillota; class Bacilli; order Caryophanales; family Bacillaceae; genus Bacillus; species Bacillus sp. FAU20. Next base: position 301,190 of record NZ_JBVYHY010000026.1, on the reverse strand, counting down.
ATTCATCTCTACATTCTCATAAAATAGCGCAAATCGCTGTGCTGCCATACTATTTTTCGGATTTAACTTTAAAGAGATTTCATATAAATCAATTATCATAGTAACCATTGAAATTTCTTTCGCACGATTTTTCATACGATAAAAAGCTCTCGTAATGATAGATCGTTTCGGCTGTTCATGCAGCTGGCGTTCAATCCATATTTCCGTAACCGCAGCTGCAGCATACATGAATGCTGTACTTCTTTCTGCTTTTTTCACCTTTAATGTATGAAGAAAATCTCGTATGTTAGACAATTTTTTATGTTGCTCTACTGCTTTTACATAAACATCAAATATACGTTCATTATCAAAATCTTTTTGTATTACTTTCATTGCAACTTCAATTGCTTTTACATTTCTTTTTTTCACTAATACTTTTGCATAATGATATAGTACTTCTATATGCTCACCATCTAATTGTAGCGCGTATTCAATCTGTGCTTGTTCTTTATCTGTTTCATTCATCGCTCCGTACACATATGCAATCGCATCTAAACGCCATATTTCAGGTACTTCGTCCGCTAATTGTTCTAGTTCAGTCAGCAATTCTTCCTGAAGATTCATATCTACTGAAAGCTGTGCCAAATATTCCATATTAATATGCAACGGCTCTTCTTTCATCGCCTGAACCATATGACTTTGTTCTTTAGAACGGTTTTCTTCTTTTTCGTATATTTCCGCAAGCTGTAAATGTACACCTACGAAATTCCCATCAAGCTCTAAACATGTTTCATACGCCTGCTTTGCTTCCGTCAATTGCCCTAATGCCATAAGTGTTTCGCCAATTCGGTAATACGGTAATGCCGTTTCCATTTGTTCTATCGCCTTATTATATCTTTTCATCGCTTGGCCGTACTGTCCAATAGATTCATATAAAATACCTGCATAACAACCGTACTCACTTACTTCATTTCTTTCTTTGTGTAACGTTCTTAAAAATGCTATACCTCGTTGTACAAATTCCGTTCCTTTAATTCGATTCACATATTCATCTAACGCACTTGCTACATTATAATCACTTTTCTTTATACCATTTTCTAACTTAGATAGCGCTACTTTAAACCCTTCTTCATTTCCACCAAGTTCAATTTCAGCATCCCATAAAACCATTCCTGCATTCATGAGGAAATCTTGGCTCTTTTCAATTTGCTTCTCAAGACCAAGAATATATTCTTTTGCTTCCTTATATTGTTCTCTTGCCATATACACTTGTGTAAGTCCGAAGTGAGAATAAACATCCTCATCATTTTCTTCTAAAGCACGCTTATACAATACTTCTGCTTCTTCCAAGCTATCATTTTGAAAATGATAGTCACCTAATTTTACGTAAAGAGGTGCTTTATCATCACAATTCTCAATACCGTTTAATAAAATTTCTTTCGCACTTTCCTCATCCTTCAAATCAGATTCGTATATTTCCGAAAGTTTCGTATAAATGTAAGGTGCATTACTATCCAAATGAATCGCTACTTTAAGCCCTTTTATTGCTAAATATAATTTTCCTAGTTGATGTGCACATCTCGCTCGTTCATACCATACATGTGCTTCATATTTATACTCTTTTAACAAGTCATTAAAGATCTCATATGCTTCTTCATATTTTTCTAAATCTATTAATATTAAACCGTGATTTGTTAAAGTGAACCTTTCAGGACTACGCTCTAACGCAACTTGAGAGTATTGCAATGCTTTTTCAGATTGATCAATATACATATAGGATAAAGCGAGAAAACTCCAAGCAATAGGCTGATCTGCGTCTAATTGTAACGATGAACGAAAGCTTGAAATCGCTTCTAGATAACTTTCCTGTTCAAAAGCATATCTTCCGTTTATTAAATGATATAAAGCACGATTATTTTTCGTCTCAACGCTTGTCAGCATTTGCTCCGCTTTCTCTACTTCCTGAAGACGAATAAAACACTGTGCACCATGCAATTTAACAAAGTCCGAGTTCGGAAACTTTTCCATTAACTTATCGATACAATATAAAATAAATTCTTTATCTACTTCAACATCTAAGTGCTTTATCGTATATAACCACGTATTTGGATTATCACTCGTTTCTTTTAAAAATTGTACTAAGTTACTAATCCCCTCTTTGTCATGTTCATCTAAATGATCCGTAAGAGAAAAAATAGATTTAAAATAACGATTTTCTTCCTCACTTAGAAACGCTAGTTGCTCCTTCTTTTCTTTCGGAACAAACGTGATTGCTAAACAGCCTGTATAACGATATTTTTCTTGTAATTTACTATATTCCACAAGAACTGGTTCTATAAAGTTTGGATCTTGAACATAGAAAGCTTGCAATGTATCATCATATCCAGATAGAACTTGTACGTGTGAAGCATGCTCAATATCTATACTTAATAAAACAGGAATTCCTTCGTCAATCAGTCTCTTATAATTCTCTTCATTCCCTTTAAAATAACGATATTCATAACCTAATTCTTCTAAATAAGAAACAGTATCTGAAAACTTCGAACCTGTCATATCAAAAATAAACTCTGCTATTTCATCTTGTGTACGTTTCTCTCCCCATATACGCAACATCATCTCTAAACTTGTCGGAACACAATAATTATCCTTTTGTACAATAGGAACTATCGGCAAGTGAACCTTTTTTCCATCCGGATTTTTTTCTAAATTATGATATAAAGATTCTTTTAAACTCTTTTCTTCTTTTAATAGTTTTTGTAAATCTGCAAATTTATTCATTTTGTACAGTGCTTCTGCACGTAAATGTATAAAGTAAGTATTATAGGCATGATACGGCAGCTGAGTATTTATGTTATCTATTACCGCTAACATCTCTTCATATTGCTCTAAATCTAATAAATACTTTATCTTCTCAAAATGAAAATATGGTACTTGTGGGAATTTTACAATTGCATCATCGATTAACTGTATCGCGCGTTTTTGTTCTCCTTTATTCGCATACAATTGTGATAATAAATAGGTAGATAACTCTTCACAATCTTCATGCTGCAAGCCAGCAATAAATTGTTCTTCCGCTTTCTCCCATTCACCTGTATGCATATAAACGTAGCCCCATTTATCAAACACTGCGCGTATACTGTACTCCTCTGCTTTTTGCATATACACTAACGCTTCTTCGTTTCGTTTCATTTCTAAAAGACATCGTACTAACGTAAAGTATGTTTTCGCTAAGAAATCTGCATCTATTTCTTCTTTACTTAACTCTTCTAAAGAAGATTTTAACAACTGCTCTGCTTCAAGAATTTTCCGCTCATCAATTAACTCATCACAATATAAAGAGAGCGTTCTCATATTTGGGAATTTTTTATAAGCGTAACGAATGAGGAATGAACTGTATTGGTGCATAAGCCCTTCATCAGTAAGGCGAATTAATATATCGAGCTCCTTATGCGAAGGAATATTGGCCAGCCAATTCTTCACATAGGATAAAGTATTCTTTTCTTTTATATATGAAATTTCATTATTTATTTCCTGTAATCCATCTACAAATCTCTTGTCTTTTAAACAAGTTTCTAACTGCTTAAAATCTAGCATGCATTCACCTCGAATTTATATTTAAACTGCTACTTGCTTAGATTTTACACACCATATAGTATGTATTCAACTAAAATCTCTTATAATGGATCGTATTAATTAATATTATTCAAATTTATAACAAAATATAGTAAAAATGATTGTTTTTCTCCGTATTTTGTTTAATTATATGGAATAACGTAACATGCAATTTTAATCTTGTAGAAGCTGAAATTAGTACATAAAATTATCTCGGCGATAATTCAAATATATCAGCGATTCTTTCATTTTATCGGCGATTTTCAAATTATATCGACCGATTCTTAACATTTATCAGCGATTATATGTCGAATATCGACTTATCGACATTAAACGACAATCCTTATACATCATACCTTTTAACAAACTATGTCACCAAATTTAATTTTCATATTGGGAGCGTATACAAAAGAAGAATACACATGAAATATTTTAAAAAATCGTAGTTCAGCTTCATATTGAGCTAGCGCATTATCATATATTAATCCTCTGGCTATTAAACGTTCTACAAATTGTTGCTTATCACCCGGATCACCTGCAATCCCCTCTTCTTTTAATGATTGATACAAATCGTTTTTATCATTGTGATGCATATTTAAATCTAAAAAGTTCACTTTATCGCTTACTCTACATTCAATATTTTTCACACCTAATTCACTTAAATATATCGGTATTTTCATGCCTATATTGCCATCTTTACCATTTCTTTGCGTATCACTTTCAAATAATTTCTGCAAAACACCTAGCTGAATAAATTCCGATTGTTTCTCCCCATCTAGTAAATAAGAAGCCATATTAGAAATCCAATGTGGTTCAAAACAGATTATTTTCCCGCCTCCTTTTATATACAAAACTAAAGTTCTCTATATAATAGCCGTATTCCTACACTTTTCTTAAAATTTCAAAGCAAAAAGCTAGTGTATTATTAAAAATACACTAGCTTTTTATTTGGAAGAAAAATTTAACAAGTACAATCACAATCAAAACAATCCGTACAGTCTAAATCGTCACAATCTGCTTTTCTCTTTCTTTTGTTTCTTTTAAGATAATAATACAGTAGCCCAAACAATAGTATACAAATAACAAAAGCTATTATTGCTTCTGTATACTTATTTTGAGTCATAAAACCAATTCCACTTCCGCCTGAAATAAAAATTAGAATTAAATAAATCCAGAACATCTATGTAAATACCTCCATTACTATATATCTTAAGATAATATCCATATAACAGTAGATGAAATGAATAATCCCATACCATTACCGCTTAATACACCAGTAGTTATTCTTAGCAAATTTGAGCTACTTCTCCATTTCCACTTTTGGGTGAACCCATCGATAAGTAACGGAATTTGAGCGAAAAATGATAGTATGATTGCCAAAAGAAATGAAGGTGTCATATAAAAATAAATTGGAAACATTAAAATACCAATAAGCATGCCTGTACAACGCGCACATAAAGGTATGTACTTTTGTAGTTTAAAAAAACTCCTATCTAATCTTCTATGACAAGGAATTTGTAAAATAAAAGTTCGAATCAATATGAATCACCCTCTCTAAAAAGATTTTAATTGATTTTGCAAAAAAAATATATATCCAATAAAAAAACAAACCAGGTTTATACTAGACCCAGTTTGTCAGTTAACTACTATGTTACATTTCCTCAGGTGCCTCCACCCCAAGTAAACGTAATCCTTCTTTTAATACAACCGTCACAGCATAAACCAATGCGAGTCTGCTGTCTTTTTCTTTTCTCTCTTCTAATATACGAACATTACCGTAATATTTATTGAATGATTGTGCTACATCTAATATATATTTCGAAATAAACGATGGCTCATTTTTATTGAAAGCTGCTTCAATTATTTGCGGGAATTTATTTAGTAATTTTACGACACTCCAGCTATGATCGTCTTTTAAAGCAAATGTACATGTTTCAAATTCTACACTTTCTTTTCTTAAAATAGAACAAGCACGTGCATGTGTGTACTGTACGTACGGGCCTGTTTCTCCTTCAAATTTCAGCATGTTTTCTAATGAGAATTCAATATTGTGCATACGCTCATTTTTTAAATCGTGGAAGATGACTGCACCAACACCGACTTGCTTTGCTACTACTTCTTTTTGTTTTAAGTTTGGATTTTTCTCTTCAATATTTTGTTTTGCAAGTTCGATTGCTTCTTCGAGTACTTCTTCAAGTAAAATAACTCTTCCTTTACGTGTCGACATTTTCTTACCATCTTTTAAAATGAAGCCAAACGGTACGTGTTCCATACCATCAACCCAAGTATAGCCAAGTTTTTTTAATACGGTGAAAAATTGATTGAAATGTAAGCTTTGTTCTGGACCAACAACATATAGCGCTTTATCAAACCCATAAGTGTTTTGACGATATAAAGCTGCCGTTAAGTCACGCGTTGCATAAATCGTCGCACCATCTGATTTTCTAATTAAGCAAGGCGGCATTCCTTCTTCTTCTAAATTAACGACTAATGCACCTTCTGATTCTTCAAGCAACTCATGTTCTTCTAAAATCCCAATAAAATCTTCCATTAAATTATTATAAAATGCTTCTCCCTGAAAATTAGTAAATTCTACGCCGAGAAGTTCATAAATGCGAGAAAATTCTTTAAGGGACTCATGACGGAACCAATTCCAAAGTTCTACCGCTTCTTCATCACCTTCTTCTAGTTTCTTAAACCAAGCACGTCCTTCTTCTTCTAGTTCTTCGTCGTCTTTTACCTCTTCATGGAATTGGACATATAACTTAAATAGCTCACGTATTGGATCTTCTTTAACTACTGCTTCATTTCCCCATTTTTTATAAGCCGTAATTAACTTTCCAAACTGTGTTCCCCAATCTCCTATATAATTAATCCCTACAACTTCATAGCCACATTTTTCAGCGATTTGTTTCAGCGAATTTCCTATCATTGTAGAACGTAAATGCCCCATCGAAAAAGGTTTCGCGATATTAGGAGAGGAATAATCAATTACTACTGTTTTTTCACAGCCAAAGTGGTTTTGACCGAACTCTTCTTTCTCCGCTAAAACTGTTTTTAATACTGCATCACTTACAGTTTCACGATTGAAAAATAAATTTACATAAGGACCAACGGCTTCTACTTTCGTAAAAAACGGATCATTGAATTTCTCAGCAACTTCCTTTGCGATAAGAGCTGGTGCTTTTTTATATTGCTTCGCTAATGAAAAGCATGGGAACGCTGCATCTCCAAATTCATCTTGTTTCGGTGTTTCAATTAAATCTAAAATTTGTTTTTGCGTTAATTCATTCGTGAAAATATTAGATAAACTTTCCGCAAACTGCATTTTATAATCCATGATACAACCTCCTTATTTTTTAAAACACAAAAAACTCGTCTCTAAAAAAGAGACGAGTTTTAACCCGTGGTACCACCCTTGTTGTTCGTTACGAACCACTTTCCCGTTTATAACGAGGACAGGGGGCCTCGGCTTTCTCTACTATTCGTTCAAGAAGCATCTCCGAAGTGCGCTTCATCTTTTTCTTCCGTACTAGGCTCACACCATCCCTAGCTCGCTTTCCTTCTAAAAAAGACTACTCTCTTCATCACAGACAGTATATTTAATTAATTATTGCTTATTATACATCTTTTCAAACAATTAACAAGGGTCAATTACACCAAAGTGAAACTTAGCACTTTTTCTTTTGTATACATGAAAATTGTGTTTTTCAAATCTAGAACTACGAAAATGATCTTTTAAAACGACACGTTTTCTCGCCACTCGTTTTGCCTCCGCAATTGTTTCGTCAGTAATATCATGATACAAAGCGAAGTGTTTTAATCCTTTAATTCCATCGGATTCTATGACAGTTTCTTCAAACATCGGATCAAGGTAAACGACATCGTAACTATTGTCTTCACATTGCGCTAAAAATGAAAAATGCTCCGTTTGCTTTACTTGAATTCTTTGCATTGCTTCATCAATTTCAGAAACGGATGAAGACCATGTTTTCAAACCATTTTCCATAATATAAGCCATATACTCATTGCCTTCAAGTCCTGTTACTTTTCCGCTTTCACCAACAACATAACTAGCTACAATACTATCTGATGCCATCCCGAGCGTACAATCTAACACTGTCATTCCTCTCTCTAATTGCGTGGCTTGTACAAACGGATCGTGTTCTCCACGCATTAACCTTTTCACACGAAACATCGCTGAGTTCGGATGAAAGAAAAACGATTCTTCCGTACCTTTCGGATAAATAGCTAATCGGTTCTTCCCTACGACAAGCACATCTTGTTGATACTGCTCATGTAATTTATGCACTGGTATGTCATTACGTTTAACGAATGAACGATTTAATTCTGCGGCTACCTGCTTTGCATAATCTGTCATTTCTTTATTCGTTCTTCCTGCTGTTGTTACGATCATTGTTTCACCTCTATATAAAGAAAAGAGGGAGATTTACTCTCCCCCTTCTTTAGCAATTCTTTTCGAAAGCTTGTTCTAAGTTCGTAATAATTTCGTCCATAGTTGCACCTTCAATTTCATGACGGTGAATGAAGTGAACAACTTCTTTTCCTTTTAATAATGCCATAGATGGTGAAGATGGAGGAATTTCTCCGAAGTATTCACGCATTTTTGCAGTAGCATCTTTATCTTGACCTGCGAATACAGTTACAAGATGATCAGGTTGTTTTTCAGCACGAACAACCGCTTGACCTGCTGATGGACGTGCTAAACCAGCTGCACAACCACAAACAGAGTTTACAACTACTAAAGTTGTACCTGATGTATTTTCCATAAATTCTGTTACAGCTTCTTCTGTAGTTAACTCTTCAAACCCAGAACGCACTAACTCTTGGCGCATTGGGATTACCATTTGGCGCATGTATTCTTCATAAGCATTTGACATCTTGTAATCTCTCCTTCAACTTTCATTCCAAATTCATCATATCACGCTCTATTAATAGGTGCAAAAGAAAGATAACGATGATTTCATTTTTTTGTAGGGATTTCACAAACCCCACCGCGGCAATGCCCCACTGGAACAAGTTTTCTATTATTAGCGATATAATCGTATACTTTACTTCCAAAACCAAGTACGATAGATAGCTTTATAAAAGGAACGGCAAACCAATAAGATGGAACGGCCTTTGCTAATACATCTATGCTCTGAATACCGTCATACCACTTATTATGTTTTAAAATATACAATCTTTGTTCCATCTTGCTTTGTAGTTCTTGAGAAAGTTCATACTTCTCAACTACATTTTCATCTCGAAATGAAACAAATTCCATCTTACCCTTTTTATCTAATTTTTTCGTACGTTCTGCAACGGCCGCACACATCGGACACCAACTATCATAGAAAACAATCATATATTATTCCCCTTTACGAGACTCCGTCATTTGTTTCCATACAGAACCTTTTGCTTCTTCTCCGCCTTCAATACGCTCTAATGCTAGACGTGCTTGCATGGCTACTTCAAACTCTGGATCATCTTGCGCTGCTTTTAATGCTGGAATCGCACTTTCATCTCCAAGTTCAAATAAGAACATAGCTGCACGCCAGCGTACTAATTTACTTGGATCTTTCAGAGATTTAATCATAACGAACATCGCTGCCGGATCACCTACATCTGATAAACAATCTCCTGCAGTACGACGAACACTTACAGAGCGATCTAATAAAGCTTTATATAATAACGGTAATACTTCATCACCTTTTACCATACCTAAATACGCTGTTGCTAAACGACGAATTGAAACTTTTTCATCATCTAACGCCATCTTCAACACTGGAATATCTTCTTCAGTAGGATCCATTTGTTCTAATGCTGCAAAACGGTTTTTCCAGTCAGAATCTTTCATCATCTCTTCTGTTACTTTATATGGCTCACGCTTTTGAATCGTTACTTCAACAGCACCTGCTTGATTTAATAATTCTTTAACCGTTTCATTTACACGTTCTTCTGAATAAGCAGCAACAATCTCTTCTACTACTTCTTTCCCGATTTCTTCAAAGTTACCGTAACGTGTACTTTGTTCTACCCATTTACGCTCTTTTACAACGTTTGGTGCAGACATTTGCACTTTCATAATTGATTCTTTAAAACGATCTGGTAAACCAACACGTTCTTCCGTCGTTCCATCTGTTAACTTTACTTGCATTGGAATTGTAAAGAACATTTGAACAAACACTTTCACTTCTCCAAAATGAGCAAGTTGTTGTTCTTCACTTTCTTCCAATACTTCTTCGCCGAAAACAGCACGAACTTGTTGTAATAAAACTTTCCAGTCATACTTCGCATTTCGCTCCACTGCTAAAAAGTCGGCTACATGATATACACCTTTAATGCCTTCAATTTTCAAAATTTCTTGCACTTGCATTGGTGCTTGTTCTTTATTTTCATTTGTATAATTATTACGCGCTCCTGATGGTAATACTTCATTCAAAATAACTTTCATTGTATTTGGACTTGGCGTCGGTTCAATTGCTTTAATCTTCACGTAAAAAACTCTCCTTTATTGCATGTTCTTAGCTGTATTGTAACATGTTATCACTCTATACTCCTACTCGGATGCTTAATTTTACTACTTTCTTCCCGCTACCATACTATTTCATTCTTTTTACATTTTAAATTAGGAACGGGATTTTAAAAGCTTTCGTTTCCGATGATTTTTACTTTTTATCCATTTCTTGAGGCATCGCCATTATTTTTGAAAAAAACACGCTAAGCAAAAAATATAATAAGCTATCCATATGGATAGCTTATTTACATATTTTTCGTTCTCGGAAGTTGATCTTGTAGCGCTCTTTCTCGTAATTCACTATGTTTTCCAAAGAAAATAGTGAAAGACAAGGCGATGAATACATTTGCAAAATGACAAAACTGTAAGAATACACGAATGTTTGTAAGAAAGTTCGATGTTTTCCTTTTTCTTTTTTTATTATAGTGAAAAAGAAGAACGAAATATTCTCTTATGTAGGAAAGGAAGATAATAATGATTGATTTATTAAATAAATGGATGTTAGAAAGTACAGGCAATTTCAATATCGTTGTAGGACTTACAGCACTTCTATTTTTGGGTTCAGTAATTGCACTTATTATTATTTACAAAAAAATTGGTAAACCAGATGAAAGAACAAATCCTATTTATTTAAAAATTATTTCTTGTATGTTTACTACTCAAATTCTAATGAATTGCATATTTATCTCTTTAGTTGGTAAAGATATTGAGAATTTCCGTCAAATCTTTATATTATTTGAAACCTTTGTATTCTTCGTTGGAGCTATTTATTCGTTTAAATTATATAGACAAGAATTTAAATAATTTACTTGCAAGAAACAATAAAAAAGGGGATTCCTTACTCTCAGAAAGGATCCTTTTTTTATTTTCTATCACTCGATTCATCTTTTTATACATTCCTATCCTGTGATGGGTTTTACGATTCTCGTTTGTTACTGGATTAGCCAAAAAACGTTATAAAATTTTATATACTCTTCACTTGTTTTTTCAAAAAAGCTGGCGGTACTCCTTCTTTAAGTTTATTAAAATACTTTCCACAATTTTTTCCGAAGCTATTACTTAAAATCACCTTTTATTACGATGCCCCCTCCCGCCTTCTCTCCAAAAAGGTAATACTCTCAATCACAACTTCAGTTCTATATATTCTCTTGCCTTGTTCATCATCGTAATTACTAGTCTGAATACGCCCTGTAATCCCAACGAGCGACCCCTTCTTACAATATTCAGCTACATTCTCAGCCGATTTGCGCCAAACGACACAATTAATAAAATCGACTTGTTGTTCACCTAAACTATTTCGAAATCCTCTATTCACCGCAACACATATTCGTGCATAAGCGACGCCTTGTTTTGTGTAGTATAATTCTGGCTCCTTTGTCAATCTACCGATTAATACAACTCGATTCATCATAAGTTATACCACCTCACATGTTTTTCTTCATTGTAAGGAGAAATGTTTGAATGGTAAAAAGCACAAAATGACATATCCATAAGTAAAAAGTATTATTTTAGACCTTACAAAACAAAAAAAGAAACCATACATAGTTCAAACATGTATGGTTTCAAAATTTATTACACTTCAGTACAAGATATGTAATATCCTCCGCGAGCCATCTTTATTTCAGCACGGTACATTGCATTTTCTAAGTAGAAAGTAATCGGTTTAACTTTACTCTCAAATTTTAGTCTTTCATTGCATTCAGTTGCATATCCTTCAATCGCTGAAGTAATAACTTTTGATGATGGATACGTTAAAGCTTCATCTAGTTCTATGAAAAAACTTTTAGAAAATAGTTTTTTCATAATCCCCTTCTTCTCTTTCATCATATTCCATCTCCTTCACTTCAAGTTGCTATCATCCATATTATACCATACATTCAATATATCTTTGAAAATAAAAAAATCCTGCATTTTTCATGCAGGATTTTTTTATTAGTCATTTTTCGTAAAGTAAGAAACGAAACGAAGAATTTCTAAGTATAACCATACTAATGTAAGCATTAGTCCCATCGCAGTATACCACTCCATATATTTCGGAGCTTGACTACGTACACCATTTTCGATTAAATCGAAATCTAGTAATAAGTTTAATGCAGCAACTACAATTACAACTGCACTAATAATAATACCGATTGTACCACCTTGGTGAATGTATGGAACAGTTACACCAAACATATTTAGTAGGAATACGACTAAATACATAACCATAATTCCAAGTGTTGCTGCCATAACGCCTGTACGGAATTTATCCGTTACTTTTACTACGCGTGTTGCATATAACACTAACATTGCAAATAGAATTGAGATTGTTAGTAATACAGCATTTAAAACGATAGAATCGCCAAATTTCATTGTATAAACTGCTGAAATACTTCCTAACACAACCCCTTCTACCGCTGCATAGATTGGTGCACCAAAAGGTGAAATACGCGGGAAGAACATAGACGCGAATGCGATGATTGCCGCAACGATTAAAGCACCAATTAATACTGGCATCTTCATCGTCCCCTGCATCATCTGTATGTATGAATAGACAGACGTTGCAAGTAGCAAGATAAGCATAATAAACGTTTTGCCTACTGTTCCGCCAATCGTCATCGCAGAAGCGCTTGCTCCCTCTTTACGGAATGCCTCTTTTTTCAACATTGGATTAGATGTTCTCATTTTTTCCCTCCTAAAATAGGTTCTACCAATAGTGTAAAGTTTTTCTCTTTACTTTTCAATATATGCAGCTTGTTTTTATTTTAATCCTTCAACGATGTCTGATAGTTCACTCCATCTTTCCATCTTTTTTTCTAGCTCTTCTTCTGTTTTCTGCTGTGCTTCAGATAATTCTTGTGCCTTTGTGAAGTCAGATCCAACTTTCGCAAGTTCTTCTCCAATTGACTCAATTTTCTCTTCAAGTTCGGCAATTGTATCTTCAATCGTTTCCCATTCACGCTGTTCATTGTATGAAAGTTTACGTTTACGTTGTTGTTTTGGAGCTTCTTCTACAACTTTTTTCTCTTTTTGAACTTCCGCTTTCTCCATAAGTTCTCTCGTTTTTTTCATTTCTAAATAATCTGTATAACTACCTAAAAACTCACGCACTTCGCCTCCACCAGTAAAGATGAACAGTTCATCTACTACTTTATCTAAGAAGTAACGGTCATGCGATACAGTTAAAACGACACCTGGGAAATCTTCTAAATAATCTTCTAGTACTGTTAATGTTTGTGTATCTAGATCGTTCGTAGGTTCATCAAGTAAAAGTACGTTTGGTTCTCCCATTAAAATACGTAATAAATATAAACGTCTTCTTTCACCACCAGATAGTTTACCAAGTGGTGTACCATGTGAATGCGTCGGGAATAAGAAACGTTCTAACATTTGAGATGCACCAATTACTTTTCCATCTGTCGTATGAATAACTTCTGCAATCTCTTTAATGTATTCAATCATACGCTGATTTAAATTCATCTCTTCATTTTCTTGCGTATAATAAGCAACTTTTACAGTTTGTCCTACTTCAACTTCACCACTATCAGGAGATAACTTACCTGCAAGCATATTTAATAGGGAAGATTTCCCGCTTCCATTCGCCCCAATAATTCCGATACGATCACCCGGTTTCACAATATGATTAAAATTATGTAATACCGTCTTATCGCCAAATTTTTTCGTTACATCTTTTAACTCAAGTACTTTCTTTCCTAGACGACTTCCGCTTAGTGCAATATCAACTGACTGTTTTGCAGCTGGTCCTTCTTGTGCCTTTAGCTCATCAAAACGCTGAATACGCGCCTTTTGTTTCGTAGAACGGGCTTTTGCACCACGACGAATCCAAGCAAGTTCACGACGATATAAATTTTGGCGTTTCGATTCTTGTGCCAATTCTTGCTCTTCACGAAGTGCTTTCGCTTCTAAAAATGTACTATAGTTTCCTTCGTAGCTATATAATTTACCATTATCTAATTCAAAAATACGATTCGTCACACGATCTAAGAAATAACGATCATGGGTTACAAGTAATACCGAACCTGTATATCTCGCTAAATATTCTTCTAACCATTCAACTGTCTCATGGTCAAGATGGTTCGTAGGCTCGTCTAAAATTAATAAATCAGGTGTTTCAATAAAACATTGTGCCATTGCGATACGTTTTTTCTGTCCACCAGATAAGTTCCCAACAATTGCAGTGAAGTCCGTAATTCCTAATTTCGTTAAAAGAGATTTCGCATTTGCATTTGCTTCCCATGCACTCATTGCATCCATACGTTGCTGCACTGCAAATAATTGTTCCTGTACTTTTTCATTACTTGGATCTTTTTCAATATTTAATAGTGCTTTTTCATAATCACGAAGAAGACGAATTAAAGGTGTATCACCATGGAACACTTGCTCTAATACTGTCAGTTTTTCATCAAACTCTGGTTGCTGTGATAAATAACTAATTGTATACCCACGTGAATGCGTCATATCACCTGTATCAGGAGTTTCTAATCCTGCAATAATTTTTAATAATGTCGATTTACCAGTTCCGTTTACACCAATAATTCCGACACGTTGTCCTTCTGTAATACTACATGATAATCCATCAAATAACGGCTTTTCCCCATATGATTTTGATAAGTTCTCCACAGTTAACATTTTCATATTTGTGCATTCCACTCTTTCATAAATTGTTCAATAAACTGTTCCGTATAACGATGACGAATTTCAGCCTCTTGTTTTGCTGCATTCGTATTCATTAAATCTTTTAATTTCAAAAGTTTTTCATAAAAATGATTTAAAGATGGATCATTATTTTTTCTATATTCTTCTTTCGTCATTTCTTCACGCGGCGGAATAGTTGGGTCATACATTAATCTCCCTTTCGCCCCACCATATGCAAATGTACGAGCAATTCCTATTGCACCAAGAGCATCTAAACGATCCGCATCTTGAACAATTTTCCCTTCAAGTGACTCTACTGTGCCGCCATGGCCACCTTTATAAGACATATTGGCGATGATATGAAGAATATGTTTACTTTCCTCTTCTTCAACCCGTAGCTCTTCTAACCAATCAGAAACTTTTTTCATTCCTGCTTCTTCACTTTCATTTAGCTTTTCATCTGCCACATCGTGAAGTAATGCTGCCATTTCAATTATAAAACGATTTCCACCTTCTTGCTCAGATAAAGAAATCGCCATTTTATGTACACGTTCAATATGATACCAATCATGCCCACTCGCATCTTTTTCTAAAATATGTTTTACAAAAGTAATTGTTTTTTGAATTTTTTCTTGTTTTGTCATTTTATCTTCACCCAGTTACTTATTGTAACACGCCCGCATTTTTTCATCACATATTTTCTTGTCCGCCCATACACTAGGTGGTAGGCATCATCATGAAGGAGGAATAAACATGTTCTATAATAATCAACCGCCTTATCCAAGGCAACCATTGTATCCTCAACAACAAGAACAGAGATACACAGAACAATACGAAGAACAAGAGTTACAACAGCAAGAACCACAATATGACGAAAACCCATATGCAACAACGCAAAACCAAGAAACTGAATTTCAACAAAATCCATATGACGCACGTCCAAATTATGAATATCCTCAAAATCCATATGTAATACCACAAAACCAAGAACAACAATATCAACAAAATCCATATGCAGCACCACAAAACCAAGAACAACAATATCAACAAAATCCATATGCAGTACCACAAAACCAAGAACAACAATATCCTCAAAATCCATATGTAGCACCACAAAACCAAGAACAACAATATCCTCAAAATCCATATGCAGCACCACAAAACCCATACACAACTCAACCACAACAACCGCAATACCAACAACAAATGTATCAACCAAACTACGACGCACGTGTCTCACCACCTAAACCACCAACAATAGATCCAACTCAACCACAAATTTTACCGCCTGGACCAACACTAGACATTACACAACCACAAATATTGCCACCTGGACCAATTACTGAACCAACACAACAACAAATTCAACAAGTTGTCGGTACACAGTTTTTACCTTTCAAGAAACCCGTACTAGATTTCGTAAAACCATGGGTAGATTACGGTTTAAATGAAGCAAAACATACATCACACGAACACGCATTAACAGAAGTTGCTGCCATTATGTTTTTAGTTGGTAAAGGCTTCAATCCGACGATTGCACATTATATCGTTGAATCTTGGGAGAAGAATGAGCAGTTTTAGGGTTGTTTATTTGATAAAATATAAAAAACACAAAAGTGCCAAACCCCTTATACCACAAGGGTTTTGGCACTTTTTAATATCTAAAACAAATTTTATTGAAATAATTATTTTTATAGATTTTCATACTTTTTTATATAGTACGTGAACAAAATGTGAGCAAATATGTGAACATATACAGTACAAAATTACACCTTTGTATACACATTTTTAGAAACATCTTACGTTTATCAAACAATAACCAAAAGACGTACCTGCAACCTCATCATATAAATAATAGATATTAAAAAGAGGACACTATAAGCGCCCTCTTCCTTAGGTTTTAAATATGTTCTCCATGATCCATAAACACTTCAATTGCTTCGTTTTGTGGTATGTCTTTTACATTAGTAAGACCAAAAGTAAAAACAGCGGATAACATCATCATTAATAAGATTGCTTTTTTCATTTTAGCGCCCTTCTTTCTATGCTATTTTTGTCTGCATCTAAAGCGATGTGCAAATACTTGCTTGCTTTTCTGTGATTTTCTGAACCATAGAATATTTCACCTAAAAGAGAAGCATATTCTTTTACCCATTCATATAATTCTTCTTTTTCAAAATACGAAATACCTTCTATAACCACATTTTCTAATTCTTCTTGCGGTACATAGTTATGTACTGCTTTTAAAATTCGGAAATGATGACGATAACATAAGTCGCTAATCTTATAGCCATTCTCAATATATTCATTAGCGATATGACTATAACCTAACTTAAAATGTTCTCTTGCTAAAAGAAACATAGTTTTAGCGTTATTTTCTAATGAATCCTCTAAGTGTTTAATTGCTAACTCTGGCATGTTTTGACTTGCGTATAAAAGTCCTAAATTATGCTTAACTCGTTTAATAAGAAGTTCATCATTAGATTTTTGGAAGGTACCTAGTGCTGAAAGTAAATATTCCTCTGCACTTTCGAATTCATTTAGTCGAATGTGTGCCATTCCTAAAGTATTTAAGCATGCTGCAGTTTTTAATTCATACCCTGGACTAATTGAAAATACTTCATTCGCCTTTGTAGCAAATTGAACTGCTAAGATCGGTTTTAATACGTGATAGTAATGGACTGCAAGCCAATAATTAAATTCAGCTTTTTCAATTTCATCATGCATGTACTCTAAAAACGTTTCAGCTTTTTCAAATTGCATTCTTGCTTCACTATGGTTTGCTTTATTAATAGCGTAAATTGCTTTAAATAAATGATGATAGTACTCTAAAAATGTTTCTGTAGACTCTGGTAAAGGCTCGATTTTGTCCAGAATATCTTTTGTACTATCCATATCCCGAATTAGCAGTTTATACCGTGCATTCAATAAAGCGTAGTAGACTAATATTGTTTGGTCTTCCTTAATATTATTGATTTTATTTGCAATATCTTCTTTTATTTTCTGAGACTGTAATACACGTTGTGAAATCATAGCTTGATACCAGTCGTTTAATAATTTTGTGATTTCTTCTTTAGAAATAATGTCAACACTCATCTACTTCTACCCCCTTTTGTTAAATGTTATCATGACATGCTTGTTTGCATAAATAAGTTTTTGAATATTCTAACTTGAAAAAAATATTTTTGAATATTCATGTTAACAAAATGGTCCCTTTTCAAACCCCAAAAAAGAACACACGTTTGTTTGTAGTGGAGTTAAAAAAACAAAAGTGAGGTATTACATCATGGAATATAACGGCTTTCCTGTAGTATATTTAACCGTTTGCTTCAATACCGGAGCAATACGAGGAAATACATAGAATGTTTGAGGAACAATATAAAGTACCTAAACCTTTTTTAACACAAGATACTATGGAACGAATAGAAAGAGCGTTAATGCAATCTTTTCACGAGGAAGAAGAAATACATACCTCATACTATCGTGATGGAATGGTGCAAGACATGTACATAAATGTATTACATATTGAACCGATGACGAAAACTATATATTGTACAGATGCTTTTGGTTTGAATACTAAGTTTAAGTTTGATGAATTGGTGAATATAAATTAAAGAAGCCGCCCGACAGTACTGAAGTGCACCCCAATTGTTAGACACAGCCTAACAATTGGGGTGCACTTCACATATATAGGTGGCTTTTGTACGACAAAAAAGAGCTCTGCTATACAGCAGAGCAAAAGAAAAATATATAACCCTATAAAAATAATACAAATTATTGATACTTTCAAAAGACGAAATTTAAATTTCCATCACAATAATACCTATGTTTAAGTATGAAACATTCTACCTTCACTATAGCTATGAATATTCTTATTTTAGAATTCCATAGTATCCAAATAGCTCTTTGAGAGATACCTCAATACCGAACTTCTTCAAAGAATCTTTTCTTTGTTCAAAGAGAAGTTCTAAAACTTTTTTCTTCTCTTTGTCTCTTCCATAATGAATCAACCTATGACAGTTCGGACATATACTAACTATATTTCCAACAACATCTAAACTATTTTCAAAATCATGTTGCATTCTTAACGGTATTAGATGATGGGCCTCCATATAATTTTTTCGGCTGGCTTCCGATACAAATGTTTCATGTGTGTCATCTATTTCACATTTAAATTCTGCCTGTTTAATAGCTTGTTTAGCTTTTTTCGGATCACGAGGCCATACTTCCCTACCAGATTCCATTTTAGTTTTTTTTCGATTTTCCGGTTTCTCTTCTTCTGCAATCTTTACTTTACTAAAATCCGAATCAATATTAGCCTGATACATATCTTCCTCTTGCTCATCCTCAGAAAGAATAAAGCTCTCATTCAACGCTTTAATAATATTATCAATAGATTTATATTTTGCTAATTTAATTTCTAATTTTGTTGAATCAATATTAGTAAATCCTTGTGGTGTATGGTTCAATTTGTAGCCAAAGAAAGCTGCGAATTCGATTGCTTTAATGTTTACAGGTTTTAGGTCCTTAATAAAATAGATGTATTCCCAAGTTTCATCATTATCGTTTGTTTTCTAAATTTTTCTAGCCACATCTGGGTTATGAGTCTTAGCAAAAATTGTCCCGAAAAACTTAAATTCCCCTTTAGAATATGCTAAAATCCCGTCACCCTCTTTTAACTTTTCCCATCTATCAACATTTGAAGAACCAGGAGTTGCTCCCCACATACATACATTCTCATGTAATTCATTATCTTTAAGTTTAGTTACTGTATCGGCATCTAAATCTGCTAAACATGTAGAAATAGGATATGGTTTTTCAATAGTAGCTTCCAAATTTTTTATAGCACTATCATTACTTGCAGTAAAAAGATATAACATATTTAATTCCACCTTTTTTAAATTTCATTATATTTCTTTTTAGAGTCTCGAGATTTCTCTACTGGATATTTTTTATTATTTTTTCTATTTTGTTTATAATAATCTCTTCTAAATCAATATCCAATTGATCTGCCAACTCATCTTTCATGTCTTCTTTTTTTGTTTCTACAGCTTCCTCACTGCTTTTCCACTGAAAATTCTCCAACAACTCACTCGCCTCTAAAGAAAGAGAAATAGCTAAATCTTTAGGGTTGTGGAACTGCTTCCAGTTCCTATCGTCCCGAAATTTTAGGACTTTCTCTAAAATAGTTTGATTCATTTTTTGAATCCCCCAGTTACTTTTCATTGGTAAACTCTTCTATAATTACACATAACCATTTACTTCCATTGCAAAAAAATATGAATATATAAATGTAAAAGATTAAAATAAAAATAAGTACATATGTTTTATTAGGAGGTATATGTATGTCCAACAGCACTTCATGGTTAGATGAAATTATAGCAATATTAACCGAACTAGATGGAGCAGGAACACTGAATCAAATTAAAACAAAGGTTATGGAGCGTAATAAAATTGACTTGAATAGATACCAACACGAACAGTCTATAGCTGCAAGAATTAGAAAGACCATTTATCAACATTCAAGTGAATGTGATATTTACAAAGGTGAGCAAGATTTATTTTATGCTGTAAATGGTAAAGGAAATGGTTTGTGGGGGCTAAGAGATTACGATAATAATAGTAATTCTGATTTAATAGACGGCGAAGAAGCATTTGCTGAAGGTAGACAAATCCTTAAGGCACACCTATCCTACGAGCGCAACAGCAAAGTAATTAAATTGGCTAAGGAGCGATTTAAACAACTACATGGTGGGAAGCTGTTCTGTGAAGTTTGTGGTTTTGATTTTTATAAGGCATACGGGGAATTAGGAAAAGATTTCATTGAAGGTCATCACACTGTACCTGTATCAGAGCTTAAAGAGGGCTCTGTAACCAAAGTAGAGGATATTATAATGGTATGTGCTAATTGTCATAGGGTGCTGCATAGGAAGAAGCCCTGGCTGAGTAAAGAAGAACTGCAACTGTTATTAAATAAACTGTAAGATTTAAAAATAATAAGAGTCCTTTTATAAGCAAGGACTCTTTGGAATAATATTACTGGTTGGAGCAATTAGCTTTTGCTAGCTGCTCTTTTTATGGATTCACTACATAAACTTCTTCTGCCCACGATTCTCCTATTAAATAGTTATTGATGGAAAAGTAATCATTTCTAGGTACATTCAAAATCAATTCATTTATACGATTAATTGTGTGAGAATTATGATGTGTGATTTCTCCTAATTCCTTGTACTGCCTTACGCTTTTTTTCCATTTCACAATTACAACATTATTTTTTTGTAACTGTTTAAATTGCTCTTGTTTTTCAAAGTTTTCAAAATTCATATCAATTCCCCTTTGTATGAAAATGAAATTTCTATAATAAAACTTTATAAGCTTTATATATCCATTCTTCATCTTTGTCTTCTTCCACATAAAAGATTTCTATTTTTATTTCCATACCATTTTCCATTAAAACGTGCGCTTCATATTTCCCATCTACATAACTAGCACAATCAATATTGTCTGCTACTATTTCTCTCCATTTATCAGGTAAACTATCATAAAAACGTTCAATGGCCGCTACTAAAACTAAATCTTCTAAATGAGCAGTTTTAGGGTTGTTTATTTTTAAAAACATCAAAAATGCCAAATTCCTTATATCACAAAGGATTTGGCATTTTTAAGTATCTAGAACACGCGCTAAATTTAAGGAGAAATTAACAGACATGCGTCCGGTATAATGCCGTGTCCACACCCAAGAATCGGTTACATAAACTAACGTATCTAACCTGGGAAATCAATTGGCCTTTTTCCCTTATAGTAACACTCTCTTCTACTAAGACCTTTTCTTTCTAGGGCCTACAATTAATTTAATCGCTGTTCTTTCTTCATTATTGATAGAAATCTCTTGAAATGCTGGAACAAAAGCTAAGTCAATACCACTTGGAGCGACGAACCCTCTTGCAATCGCAATTGCTTTAATCGCTTGATTTATAGCTCCAGCCCCAATCGCTTGAATTTCCACATTACCACTTGTTCTTAGTACTCCTGCTATTGCACCTGCGACTGAATTTGGGCTTGATTTTGAAGATACCTTTAATATATTTTCCATGTAAGTTGCTCCTTCTATTATTTAATCTCTCTTTCGTTACAATTTTAAATATTTTAGCGTATCTTTAATTACTATTCACACCAAAAACAAATGATGCTTCATATGTACATTATTCTATATTTTCTGACTTCTTCCTGCTCAACTACGCAAATAAAAAATAAACTAAATAATCTAATATACATACAATTAAATATCATAACTTCACCAAATGATAACATCCATACAGCTAAAGGTAATATTGCTATTTTGTCAGACGAAATTAATATAGTAAAGTGAAATTTTAATGAGTGGGGGTTTAGTTCATCCCCCATCTAACTTCTTTGCTTTCCCTGAATTTTGAGGTGGGAGTCTTACTGCTCGGAAAATAGCGTGATAAACGTTTCCTTGTTACTTCAATCCATTTAGAAATTCCATTGATTTTTCTATCAAATTATGAAGCTTATCATCTTCAAAAGGTGTTACAGGTAATACCCAAATACTACATTTCATTATTTGACCGCTTTATATTCCAAATCTATTTCCTTTTATAGTACAAGCATACATGCCAATTGCAATTAATTTCCACATACTACTATATGGTTTTAATTTATTAAGAATCGGAGGTAATATTATTTCTTCACATTCAGATGCTATTTCAGCATCTTTTTTTATTGAATAACAGTTTTCTTCAACTTTTATTATCTCACCCCACATAAAAAAGTGCAGAATTCTTTCTAACACAAGATTTCTGCACTTTTTTATTATGCTTATTTATTCTTCCTTATTTCTCTACATAAACCGACTTAACAATCGTACGATTATATGGTTTTCCTTCTTTATTCATCCCTTTTATATCCATCGTAACGTTATATACTCCCGGTTGTTTTATATCTTTCAAAGCACCTGAAAATGTATTCGTATGAACATTTTGTAATTCATTAAATTCAGAGACTAACTTACCTTCTTTATTAACGACTCTTACTGTTATGGAAAGATCCCCTTTCATTTCAGGTGCTACAGGTGATTTTTTGAGTTTATACTCAAGTTTATTTACTTTAACTTTTGTAGGCATTCGAAGAACAAATGGTGCGTCATCCTTGTAATCGCTCACAACTAAATATGCATCTTTCGACTGCTTCGCCATCATTTTGATTTTCCATTCGCCTACTTCCAATTTATCAAACTTAAATGTTCTAATTGTCGCCCCATTAAAGAAAGATTCGCCTTCACCAGTAGTTATAGCGCTATCTTTATTTGCATAGATTTTTCCTTTTGGAGATACCATTTGTACTTCTACATCAGAAGAAGCAGTTAGTACAGAAACTATTCCTTCAGCCTTTTTATCAACAGAAATACTTTGCTCTATCCACTGATTTTGTGGTAATTCGCCTCCTAAAATATTTTGATTTGAAGTTGTATTTAATTGTTCTAGATTTTCATTTGAACTATTGCTGGGTGCTACTAAAGCTGGTAATCCCACATTTGTCGTACGTAAATATGGTTCAATTCGTGCAAAAACAGCTGATCCTTTTCTTATATTGTCATGATCAAATCTGGAATCTGTAAATAAATGTGTACCGTACGATAGCTTCGCACTCCATTCATTTACTAGTCCGTCATTTGAACCGTACGATGATAAATATAACCCGCCCATAGATAATGCAGAAAATGTTGGTCCCCAGCTAGTTCCAGTAGCCGTATAGTAACGGTTTAATTTAGCTGCTGGGTTGTTATCTATTATTGAACGAAACTTTGCCATTTCACCTATTTGTAACGAATACGTACCATCATCTTTTTGACCTAATATAGAAGCAAGCCACCCTGCCCACCAACTATATGACAAATCTGCTAAATTTGAGCCGTGATGCGGTGTAGCAAGTGTAATAACATTTCCAACAAATCGATTCGCATCATATTCAACTAATGCGGCTTGTGTATCAATACCACCTTTACTATGCGCTACAATATTAACTTTTTTACCGAAATGATTATATATCTCTTCAAGTTTTTGTGCTAACAATTTTCCATTATCCCACTGACTAGCCGAACCTTTCCCCGCTGCATCATACAATTGTATAAACACTGTTTGATAGCCTGCTTTTAAAGCATAATCATACATATCATTTATATCATGATATACTGTCTTTCCATACCAACTATCAGCATTACCATTTCTTCCTTGTACAAAGAGAATTGGCGGTTTATTCTCATCATAATTAGCTGGTTTTTGGCCTAAAAACCATTCTCCAGGTGTGAATACTTCTGTATCAGGAAACCCCTTTCCAAGCTCTTTTACAACTTCTGCCTGTACATTTGTGCTAATCGTTGGAGCCATGATAAAAAATACAATTAGTAAGGCCACACATCTTCTCATCAGTCGCATATTACTCCCCCTATTTTTTTGAAAGAAGGTGTTCTTTATAATATTTTATATTTTCCCTTCCTTAATAATAGCTAATCTTTTATTTTAAAAAGATGTTAGCCCTATTTTTAGAAGGTTACTAGTTGTATACCCTCTTCCTTAACTCTCGTTATTCTCTTTGTTTCTACCTCTTCCTTTTGATAGAATACGACAAAAAAGTTTCTCAATAATTGTTAACTTCGCTACACCCAGATATTTTTTAAATCATTATTGTTTATATAAAGCATACAAATCTTGAAAAAATTTTAGTGAAAAAATATTTTATTACTAGTTAGTTATTGAAAAATATAATAAAGATATGTACTTTCTTTTCATTAAATACAAACTAATTTTAAAGGAGCTTATATTATATGACTTTCCTACGATTAAAAATTAAACTGAAATTTCCGAATAGAAAATCATATTTCCAGAAACATATATTATGATAATTTCCGCGCACTTGAATTAACTTTTTAGAAGTACTAACCTATCGGTGAGCAGAAGAAAATTCTGTTAAAAGAAAGGAGAATACTTTATGATGACCAATTTACAAAAGGAGTTTTTTAAACGCTTAAAAATTCCTGCAAAAGAAATAACATTTGATGATTTAGATGAAATTCTGTTAAAAATGGGAATGATTCTCCCCTATGAAAATCTTGATATTATGGCTGGTACTATTAAAAATATCTCAAAAGATAACTTAATAGAAAAGTTACTTATTCAAAAACGAGGTGGACTGTGTTATGAATTAAACTCCTTATTGTATTATTTTTTAATTGATTGTGGGTTTCAAGTATACAAAGTAGCCGGTACTGTTTATGATCTGTACGGTAATAAATGGAAACCCGATGATGGTCATGTCATTATCATATTAAGTCATGAGGATAAAGATTATGTTGTGGATGCAGGTTTTGCATCTCATCTCCCTTTACATCCAGTCCCTTTTAACGGAGAAGTCATCTCCTCTCAAACAGGAGAATATCGAATTCGTAAGCAAAATACTCGAAAAGGTACGCATATTTTAGAAATGAGAAAAGGAGCTAACGGGGAATCTACAAGTTTCTTACAATCTGAACCTTCAAACGAATGGAAAATAGGCTATGCTTTCACTGTAGATCCAATAGATGAGAAAAAAGTGAATAACATTCAAAAAGTGATTGTAGAGCATAAAGAATCTCCTTTTAATAAAGGAGCTATCACTTGTAAATTAACTACTTATGGTCACATATCATTAACAAATAAAAATTATACAGAAACCTTTAAAGGCACCAAAAATAAACGACCAATAGGATCTAAAGATTATGCTCGCATTCTTCGTGACTCTTTTGGAATAACGCAAGAGAAATATGTAGGAAAAACACTAGAAAGAGGCTAGTTGACTACAAGTATTTCATAATAAAGCAGATTCTATATTTAGAATCTGCTTTATTTTATATTTTGTTATAAATTAATTTAATTTTGTTGTTACCCTTTAATTTTCAATTATATACTCATCATCATATTTATCGTATTGTAGCCCTTCCCCTATCTTTGACTCCGTAACTTGATCTCTTAAAAACGGTGCAGCATCCATTTTGCTAGTTGCAATTTCAATTCCATATTTTTTCGTTAAATGAGCTAACTCTATTAAAAACCACTCTCTTCGCAATGTAACTGGAATATCCAATGTTTTTCTTTTCATATATAATAGCACCTCTTTTATTTTCATAGCTTAAAAACATCACTGGATGCACTTATTAAAACTACCTTTCACCGCTAACATCCAATGAAACATTATAGTATATGCATGTCCATTTCAAACGTGCTATCACAAATATGATATTTAAGTTTACATAATTATATTATGTAATAATAGAAAAGGAAGGCATGTCCCTTCCCCTTCTACTATAGAGATTTAAATTAAGAACATCTTGGTACACCTAAAGCTAAGAATAAACCTGCTACTCCCGCAGTAATCGGTACTTTTAACGTAATAACATCGTCTACCTTCGTTACTAAAAAGTAAGCATTACCTTCTTGTAATATACAAGTTACCAACAATTGAAATTCCATTCAAATCTCCTCCTTTCAATCGATATACTATAATTTATGAAATCTCTTTCAAAAAGTAATAGGAAATACATCTATTTTTCCTTATATACAAAATAAATGTTTATAAGTTTAGGAAAAATATTAATTTTCTAAATTTATATAAAACGTGTAATATCCAATAAGTTCCTATATAATCAATAAGAAAAATCTTACAAATGGAGGTATGAAAATGGCGATTTTGAGTAATATTGGTGCTGCTTTATTTTTTATTGCTTTTATTCTTTTAATTTTATGTATCATTTCATTCTTTAAGAAAAATGGAGAAGCAAAACAATATGGTCGTCCTGCCGTTATTCTTTTTATGATTTCGATTGTATCAATAATAACTAGTGCTGAAACTTCTAATAACCCAATTGTTGAATTCTTTTCTATTTTAAGTTTTGTTTTATTTATTTTCTTCCTTGTGCTAGCAATCTTATCTGTTATTAAGAAAACAGGTGTAGCGAAAAAACAATTTATTATTACAGCCGTATTATTTGTCATTTTTGTTGCGTTATTAGGTATTTCAGCTCCTTCTTCTGAAAAAACGACAGCAACTAGTACAAAAGTTGCCTCTAACAATGAAGAGCAAAAAGATAGCGAACAGAAAAAAGAGCTAGAAAAGAAAGCGGCGGACGAAAAAACTCAAAAGCAAGAAGATGAGAAGCGTCAAGCCGAGGAACAAGCTCGTAAGCAAGAAGATGAAAAACGTCAAGCCGAGGAACAAGCTCGCAAGCAAGAGGATGAAAAACGTCTAGCTGATGAACAAGCTCGTAAACAACAAGAAGAGCAAAAACGTCTAGCTGATGAACAGGCTCGTAAACAACAAGAAGAACAAAAACGTCAGGCTGATGAACAAGCTCGTAAGCAACAAGAAGAACAAAAACGTCAGGCTGATGAACAAGCTCGTAAACAACAAGAAGAACAAAAACGCCTAGCTGACGAACAAAATCGGAAGCAACAAGAAGAGCAAAAAGCACAGCAAGCTCAAACACAACCAGCTAATGGTAATACTGATAGTGCATACTACAAAAATTGTGCTGCAGTTAGAGCAGCTGGGAAAGCTCCTTTACATAAAGGGCAACCAGGTTATAGCTCTCATCTTGATCGTGATGGCGATGGAATTGCATGTGAAAAATAATAATAAAAAAGAAGCTTTTACTAAGCTTCTTTTTTATTAACGTAAAATATTACCACTTATTACTTTCCCCCCTTATTTTAATAACATTCTTATTATTATTCTCAAAAATGACACAGAATAAGTGATTTCAATCACTACATAGATTTTAATTTATCGCTATTCTTAATTCAGATATTACATTTAAACTTTATGGAGGCATTCATATGGAACATACATTTACTGAAACTTCTATTGTCGGTGAGATTGTTACACAATTCCCGAAAGCTAGTGATCTTTTTAAATCATATAGAATAGATTTTTGTTGTGGTGGCAATAAACCACTTATTGATGCAATTCATGAAAGAAATTTATCAGCTACTGAAGTGCTTACAGAGTTAAATACGCTTTATCATAATACGAAACGATTAAATGAATCTGAAATTGATTGGAAAAATGCTTCTTATCGCGAATTGATTGATTATGTTATAAATAAGCATCATCGCTATTTAAATGAAGAGTTGCCACAATTAAGTCCGTATGTGACAAAAGTAGTACGTGTTCATGGGGCAAGTCAGCCTCATTTAGCTCAAATTCATAAGCTATTTCATGAACTAAAGATGGAACTAGAACAACATTTAATTAAAGAAGAAACAGAAAATTTTCCATTAATTTTAGAATTTGAACAAAATCCAACTGAAGAAAACTATGTGAAGTTACGTAAAGTAGTAGATGAGTTGGAAAATGAACATAACCACGCAGGCAACATTATTAAAGAGCTTCGTAAAGTTACAAATGACTTTACTCCTCCAGAAGGAGCTTGCGGCACTTATCGACTTGTTTACCAACGCCTTGAA
Source organism: Bacillus sp. FAU20 (assembly GCF_056033865.1). Taxonomy (NCBI): domain Bacteria; kingdom Bacillati; phylum Bacillota; class Bacilli; order Caryophanales; family Bacillaceae; genus Bacillus; species Bacillus sp. FAU20. The sequence goes on along the minus strand of NZ_JBVYHY010000026.1, from coordinate 272,927 downwards.
GCACTAGAGTCTGATTTATTTGAGCATATTCATTTAGAAAATAACATTTTATTTCCACGTGCAATTACGAGAGTATAAATCAAGTGCAGGACATGAGTATACATACTTATGTCCTGTTTTTTCATTTGGTAAAGAATATACACATCCCTCTCGAATAAATCCGAATTTTAACAATTTGTGAATCATTATAAAAATGTGATAAATATCACATCTCCCTCTTTTTAAATTTTCTATAATAGAAATATAATCCTTTGTTCAATACTTCACATAAAAAGGGGAAACGAAAATGAAAAAACGTTTAGTGATGATCGGAAATGGTATGGCTGGCATACGTTGTATGGAAGAAATATTAAAACATGATAGTGATTCATATGAGATTACTATTTTTGGAGATGAACCACATCCAAACTACAATCGCATTATGCTCTCTCATGTTTTACAAGGCAAAACAAATATGCAAGATATCATTATGAATGAATATAGTTGGTATGAGGAAAATGAAATAACTTTGTATACAGATGAAAGGGTTCAAAGTATTAACCGAGAAGAAAAAATAATTATCACAGAAAAAAATCGTACTCTTACATATGACAAACTCATTATCGCAACAGGTTCTAGTGCTTTTATTTTGCCTGTAGAAGGTTCCACTCTCTCTGGTGTAACAGGATTTCGAACAATTGAAGATACACAATTTATGATAGACACCGCTAAAGAAAAGAAAAAGGCCGTTGTTATTGGTGGTGGGTTACTTGGTCTAGAAGCGGCAAGAGGTCTTATTGACTTAGGAATGGACGTACATGTTGTTCATTTAATGCCAAGCTTAATGGAGCAGCAACTAGATACGAAAGCTGCTTCTCTTCTGCGCGAAGATTTAGAAGTCCAAGGCATGAAGTTTTTAATGGAAAAGAAAACTGTAAAAATTCTTGGTACAGACCATGTTGAGGGCATTCAATTTGAAGATGGTGAAGTTGTAGATTGCGATTTAATCGTAATGGCTGTCGGAATACGCCCAAATACGCAAATAGCAAAAGATGCTGGTTTAATTGTAAATCGCGGTATTGTAGTCAATGACTATATGCTAACAAATGATGAATCCATTTATGCAGTTGGAGAATGTGCAGAACATGACGGTATCGCATATGGACTTGTTGCTCCTCTTTATGAACAAGGTGCGATATTAGCAAAACATATAACAAATTTACAAACTGATGGATATTCGGGCAGTATTGTCGGTACGCAATTAAAAGTTGCAGGTTGTGATTTATTCTCTGCTGGTCAAATTTATGAAGATGCTCAAACGAAAGCAATATCAATCTTTGATGAATGTAAACGTTCCTATAAAAAAGTATTAATTCGTGACAATAAAGTCATCGGTATCGTTTTATATGGTGACACAGCTGACGGAACACGCCTCTTTAGCATGTTAAAGAAAGAAGAAGATATACAAGAATATACAGCCGCTTCCATTCTTCACAAAGCTGGTGAAGAAAGTGAACTTAACGTTGCTACTATGAGTGCTGATGACACGATTTGCGGATGTAATGGTGTTACGAAAGGCACAATCGTTCACGCCATTTTAGAACAAGAGTTAAAGACTTTTGAAGAAGTTAAAGGCTGTACGAAAGCCGCAGGGTCTTGTGGTAAATGTCGTCCGCTTGTAGAACAAGTTTTATCTCATACACTTGGAGATGCTTTTGATGCTTCTGTGCAGTCTACCGGTATGTGCGGATGTACACCTTTATCACGTGATAAAGTCGTAGCGGCCATTCATGAGAAAGGTTTAAAATCTCCAAAAGAAGTACGAAACGTTCTTGGTTTTGTACATGAAGAAGGCTGTTCAAAATGTCGTCCTGCTTTAAACTACTATTTACGTATGGCGATTCCAGAAGAATATGAAGATGATAAATCATCCCGTTTCGTGAATGAAAGAATGAATGGTAACATCCAGCACGATGGTACATTCTCTGTTATTCCACGCATGTACGGAGGTGTTACAACAGCTGATGATTTAATGAAAATTGCTGAAGTTGCGAAAAAGTACGATGTTCCACTTGTGAAAATTACAGGTGCGAGCCGAATTGGCTTATACGGTATTAAGAAACAAGATTTACCTAACGTATGGGCTGAATTAAATATGACTTCTGGATATGCGTATTCAAAATCTCTTCGTAATGTAAAATCATGTGTTGGCTCTCGTTTCTGCCGTTTCGGTACGAAAGATTCATTAGGACTTGGTATGTTGCTTGAACAATCATTAGAAATGGTAGATACACCTCATAAAATGAAGATGGGTGTAACGGGCTGTCCGCGTAACTGTGCGGAAGTACTGACGAAAGATTTTGGCGTTGTTTGTGTCGAAAATGGATACCAACTTTATATTGGCGGAAATGGTGGTACGGAAGTACGCGAAGCTGATTTTGTAATGATTGTCCCTACTGAAGATGATGTCCTTCGCATCGCTACAGCTTACATGCAATATTATCGTGAAACTGGTATTTACGGAGAGCGTACTGCCTACTGGACAGAGCGTTTAGGCTTCGATCACATAAAAGAAATACTGCAAGATGCAAATATGGTCACTACACTAAATGAACGCTTCCAAACAGCTCGTGGCACATATAAAGAAGCTTGGGGACAAGCAATAGAAACGAAGTCGTTAAAAGCGATGTATGAAGTAGAAACTGTGAAATAAGGAGCTGTGATTTATATGATACAAACGAAAGATAAAATAAAAATTATGCGTGCAGAAGACCTTCCTATTCAAATCGGTAAAGAGGTGCAAATGAAAGGTATATCTATCGCCCTATTCCGCCTTTCAAATGGCGATGTTCGAGCTGTAGAAAATCGTTGTCCTCATAAAAACGGACCGTTAGCAGAAGGAATTGTGTCTGGCGAATTCGTCTTTTGTCCACTACATGATTGGAAAATTTCATTACTAACAGGTGAAGTTCAAAAACCTGATGACGGTTGTATTCAAACGTATGAAGTAGAAGTTATTGACGGGGATATTTATATATACATGTAATTTACGAAAGGAAGCCTCCCCCTGGCTTCCTTTTACATAAAAATAGATGAGGTGCGATTATGAACGGATATGTATATTTAGTTGGTGCAGGACCAGGTGATGAAGGGCTTATTACAAAGAAAGCGATAGATTGTTTAAATCGTGCAGATATCGTTTTATATGACCGTTTATTAAACCCTTTCTTTCTTAGTTATACAAAAGAAACATGCGAACTTATTTATTGCGGAAAAATGCCAAAGAATCATACTATGCGACAAGAAATGATTAACGCCCACCTCCTTCAATTTGCGAAAGAAGGAAAAATCGTAGTCCGCTTAAAGGGCGGAGATCCATCTATTTTTGGCCGTGTTGGTGAAGAAGCAGAAACTTTAGCATCTGCGAACATTCCATATGAAATTGTACCAGGCATTACATCTAGCATCGCCGCTAGTAGCTATGCTGGCATCCCCCTCACCCACCGCAACTATAGTAATAGCGTCACTTTATTAACTGGGCATGCGAAAGGTCCTTTAACCGATCATGGAAAATATAATTCATCCCACAATAGCGACACAATCGCCTACTACATGGGTATAAAAAACTTACCTACAATTTGCGAAAATTTACTACAAGCAGGCAAAAAGGAAGATACACCAATAGCAGTCATCGAATGGGGTACGACAGGGAAACAGCGCGTTGTCACAGGAACACTTTCAACTATTGTTCCTATCGTCAAAAACGAGAATATTTCTAATCCTTCTATGACAATTGTTGGTGATGTCGTTTCCTTACGTAATCAAATCTCTTGGAAAGAACGCAAGCCATTGCACAGCAAGAAAGTTTTATTTGCATCTGCAACAAATAAAAAAAGCGCAATAAAGCAAATGTTACAAGAGTCCGGTGCAGAAATATATCAAATTCCAACTTTCAAAAAGAAAGAATACACATTAACCTCTGAACAAATCAATAAGATTTTTAACGTTGATCGTCTTGTATTTTGTTCCGCTGACAGTGTAGACATCTTAATGCAATCATGCAGTAAATATTATAAAGATATTCGTTCCTTACAGGCAGAACTTCAGTATATGAACCTTTCTATTCAAGAAAAGCTCATGCAATATGGATTGTTCAGTAAACCTGCGCAATTTTCTTCGAATTCAACGATTTATTTAGGACGAAACATTAACCGAATTGCTGTTATTCAAGAAAAAATTGGTGCTGGTTCCTATATGATGACTCATGAGTACACAATTGATCATCGCTTCGATGAAATTCATTCACGTATTCTTTCTGAATTCTCATGGGATAGCATTGTATTTGAAGGTCGTGCTTCTATTGATACGTTTCTAGCAGAAATAAAACGCCTTGGCTTTATCAATATTCTTACTCTCCCATTCTCGTATACCGACGTTCCAACTTTACACTATGCAAATAAAGTTGGGTTTCATAACGTAGATCATCAATTACAAGAAACTCTTATGAAGAAAGACATGGTGAGACAATGAAAGGAATTGTATATGTTGGACATGGGAGCCGGCTACAAGAAGGTAATGAACAATTCATTCAATTTATTCAATCTGTTATGAAAGAGCGAAACGAAAGAATTCAAAAAATAGCTTTTCTAGAACTAACGACACCTACTATTTCGGATGCAGTTACAGAAACGATAATAGAGGGAGTAACTGAAATAATGATTGTACCTGTTTTATTATTTGCAGCAGCTCACTATAAACGTGATATTCCTTTTGAAATAGAGCAACTACAAAAGAAATATCCACACATAACATTTTCAGTTGTACCTCCTTTTAGTACACATCCACATATGGTGGAACTTGTAGTGAAAAGAATACGTGAAGCTATGTCAATGCAAAATAGTAGTATTTTACTCGTAGGACGAGGCAGTAGTGATCCACAACCGATACATGAATTACAACAAATCAGAGCAGCTGTCGAACGAAAACTTGGTATGCCAGTATCCTGTTCCTTTTTAACGAAAGGAACTCCCTCTTTTGCTGCTGAGCTCAAGGCTATAACATCGACTGCGTCCCATGTATATGTCATGCCGTACCTTCTCTTTACCGGATTATTACTTCAAAAAATTAAATTGCATACAAAAAAATATGATCACGTTACGACTTGTAACTGTCTTCAGTTTGATACATACATGAAGTTAACATTATTAGAACGAATGGAGGAATGCATATATGTATAACATGTACCCTCTTATGTTTAATCTACAAAATAAAGTGGTCATTATCATTGGTGGAGGTAAAATTGCATATCGAAAAGCGTCTGGATTAAAAGATACAGGCGCTTTTGTCACCGTTATCAGCCCAGAAATTTGCGAGGAAATGAAGGGACTTTCTTATATTACTTGGAAGCAAAAAGCTTTTAGTAATGATGATATTAAAGATGCTCACCTTATTTATGCAGCTACAAATCAACACGCTGTAAATATGATGGTCAAACAGGCCGCTCATGATTTCCAGTGGGTTAACGTTGTAAGTGATGGTACAGAATCATCTTTTCACACACCTGGCGTTATAAGAAATAATGAATATGTTGTCACTATTTCAACTTCAGGTAAGGACCCATCGTTTACGAAGCGTATGAAACAGGAATTAACTTCTGTCCTTGCTAAACTTATAAAAAGACTTTCTCGTACTCATAAAATGTAATCTATCACTTAGCTAAAATAGTAATTAGCTTTGAACAAACGTTTTTTAGGATCAGACAAACAATTGGACAAGAATCTGTGAAGAAAAATAACGGCAACAATTACGGACAAAAAAAGCAGTTGCTTGAGGGCAACTGCTTCAATACAGGTTTTATATTGGATATTCATTCAACCAAATTAGCGCTTGTTCATAATCATCAAAAATCTCACAGATTCTTTCGTATTAGATTGTTGTAAATAATCCATTATCTCCCCCTCTTCAAGGAGAAATGCAATTGCCGTACTGTTATTCAAAATGATTTCATTGAAGAACTTCTCTTTCCATACTTTTTGAACAGAAAAATGATTTGGCGTGTATCCTTTTCTATCCACCAACAATTTGTATTTCCGCCCTTCAGAAATGAATTGCTGACAAACCTGCTCAAAACCATTAAACCATTCATACACATCATCTGTTTTTATATTTCCAACTAGATGGGTAACAATTATATCTCCTGAAACTGTTGTGCTGATATTCTGTTTACTCAACTTGGAATCCCCCCTTAGTTACAATTTTGCGAAAAAACCGCATAAAATCAATAAAGAAAAAATTCTTACTTGACACTCCCACCCCATCGCTATCAAACTAAGCTCACGTAACGTCAATTATAAGCGAAATTATGTCTTTTTTCGCAAGTCTATATGCAGATGCTTTAAAGATTTTCATACGAAATAACCCGTAACGAGTTTCCTTTTTTTGAATTAAGCCACTTGATTATCAGACACGGTACAATTGTAAACGCCCCCCAATATATCATAGACTGTTTTCCTCTCATATCAATGGGATTTCCATCCATCATTTACCGCCTCAAATCCATTCGGTTTTAAACGTATATTCAAAACAAAATATATGACAAATAAATAACGACAGTTACTGTAATAATGCTGAAAAGTGTTGAAAATAAAACGATTTGTGCATGTAGTTCAGGCTCTATTTGATACTCCATAGCAATAGTTGATGTATTTCTTGAAGTAGGAAAAGAACTTGCAATAAATAATGATTGTGCAACAATTCCATCAATGTTTAAGAGGTAGATCATGGAAAGTGCTAATAATGGCCCCATCAGTAACCTTCCAATTAAAGACCATGTTATGACTCTATGGAAAAAATTAAGCTTAATGTTGGCTAATTGTGCTCCTAGCAATATGAGTGCTATGGCAACAAAACTATTCGCAAGCTGATTAAGAGGTAGAAAGATAGAATTAGGTATTTGAATTGTAAACGATTGAAAGAGAATCCCTAGTACGAGCGCATGAAATACAGGCAGTCTTATAAATGATTGAATAATACCTCCGATTGTTTTTGTTGCTGATAGTAAGTTATAAATCCCATATGAATAAGTTAAAAGGTTTTGGAAAATCACAATGAAAATCTGAATGGAAACCCCCACTGGATTGTGACTGAAAATCAATTGACTTACTGGTAATCCATAATTACCGGAATTCATTAACGAAATGCTATTTTTTAGAGCTGCACTTTCTCCTTTTTCTAACTTTAATGTTTTTGAAATAAAATGACTTACTAGCATTAGACTCAGACTATAAAACATTAAATAGTACATGATCTGGAGCAACAAACCTGTTTCTATACTAATATCATATATATTCACAAATACAGCCGCTGGCATCAAGCAATAATTAATAAGTGTAGATAGCTGCTTTAAGTTAAATTGGAACTTCCTTTGTAAGATTGCACCAATTAGCATCAATATTAATATTGGCACTATTACGTCTAATATAATGAAAATAAACATTTAAAACCTCATTCTACATATATTTTAGTTGGATTAAACGCTCTCTTTTCTTTAACATATCAAATATGACTCACAAAGAAAATTATGAATTATTTATACAAATTCATAATTTTATCTTATCAACCTAAACTGTATTCTTTATTTTAAGTGTACTTTTTCACAATCTCCATTAGCCTTACCCAAAAATCTGGTCCTAAAAAATATGCAGTTTTTTCTTGTTATAGATACCTTTATATGTTTTTTGAATTTCGGAACATTTCAAGCTATTGATATATTTTTATACATATTAATAGATAGCTTTTAGAAAGGAGCGACTATTTATCGATTCGTTAGCGATCAATAGTCATCGTTTAATTCAAAAGTTATTATTTTCATTCTCGATATATTTGCTTTCTAAAAATTAGTTTAATCTTTGTGCTTGAGCTAACCTGCCCTTTAATTGAATAACATCTGATATCTATTTTTTAACATAAAATTCCATTACCCTTCTGTTTTTTATTTAAAAACCACAATATTTTAGAAAACAAACATTTGTTAAGATATCAATAAAAAACAAGTTGAAGTCTATTACTAAAAGAACCATCCCAAAATACTTCGGGACGGCTCTTTTTCTTTTTTAATGATTCTTTAACATCACTAACAGCTTTTCTTGACTATACATCCACACTGTAATGATTAAACAAGCAAGTGCGACTTCTGATAATGCCATAAATCCAATTGCATAATGACCTGTTAGTTGGAATAATAATGTTAAAATTAGCGGCGGGAAGAACCCTCCTAGTCCGCCTAAAGCTGAAACGAGTCCATTTACAATACCAGCTTGTTCTGAGAAGTACATTGGAACGAGTTTGAAGATTGTACCATTACCGATACCTGCACAAAATGCGACTAGTAAGCAACCAAAAGTATATACGTTCATACTAGGCATGAATGATAAAATAATACCTGAAAGTGTTAAACCGATAAATACGAAGATTAATATTTTAAATGGGTTAAATTTATCACCAAGCCAACCGCCAATTGGCCGCATAATTGTTGCAAGTACAATGAATCCTGCTGTCCGCATACCTGCATCCACTTTTTCTAATCCGAAGTGAGATACTAAAAAGTTTGGTAAGTATACAGTAAATGCGACGAAAGATCCAAATGTTAAAAAGTAAAAGATACATAAAAACCAAAGTTTTTCATTTTTATATACACCTTTTATTTGTTCCATTAATGGTGTATTCACCTTTTTCTCCTTACGATCGCCTAATAAAAAGTTCATAAGTGCAAATGCTGCGAGTAAAACTAAATAACACTGTACTGTCGTTCTCCAGCCAACTGAAGTTGCGATAACTGGTGCTAAGAACGAAGTAATTGCTGTTCCTGCGTTACCGACACCGTATATACCATTTACAAAACCGTGACTCTCTTTCGGAAAGTATTTCGGTAAAGAAGTTACGCCTACAGAGAATACAGCACCACCGATTCCGACAAATAAACCACCAATAATTAAATCCATCATTGAATTGGCAACACTAATATAAAAGACAGGAAATAATAATAGAATAAAACTAATAAAGAATAATTTTCTTGCTCCGAAACGATTTGTCCAATAACCAATTGGAATGCGAAGAACAGAACCTAATATAACCGGTACTGCTGTTACCATAGAAATTTGTCCCGCAGTTAATGGAATATCCGCTTTAATATAAGGCATTAATGATGATAAAATGACCCATACCATAAACCCGATAACTAGATTAGAAGTTTGTAAACTTAATTGAAAATTAGGACTTTTCATCCTGTTCCCTCCTATGTATGCATAGTTATATTCATTCCCTCCAGCCTAATCACGTCCTAACATGATTAGGCTGAAAAGAATCAACCACCACTCACTGGCGGAATCATTGCTATAACATCGCCAGTTTGAATGATGTCATCCTCATTTGCATACTCTTCATTTATAGCAACCATAATCTCACTTGAAATCGCTACGTCGTATTTCTTAATGAGCACTTCCTTAAGTTTAGCAACCGTAATATTTTCACAATCTATGTGTAATGCTGACTTACTTACTTCTTCTTGTAAATGTGCAAATAATAGTACTTCAATCATATTCTCATCCCCTTTCCAGGCTCATCATTCTCATATGCTACCTTTTCTAACTGATCACCTATCCATGATTCACCATCTTCCCAAAATTCTTTCTTCCAAATGGGAACGATTTGTTTTATACGCTCCATAATATATTCGTTCGCCTCATAGGCTGCTTTCCGGTGTGGTGTAGAAACAGAGACGACAACAGCAAGATCACAAATTTGTAATGTACCAATGCGATGTGTAATGGCGACAAATGTCCCAGGCCACCTCTCTCCTACTTCAGTACCAATTTTCTCAAGCTGTTTTTCTGCCATTGTTTTATATGCTACATACTCTAAATATAGCGTACGACGGCCTTTCGTAAATTCTCTAACAGTACCAATGAAAGTAGTAACTGCGCCGCACTCACGACAAATTACTTTGTTTGTAACTTCCTCAATTGAAATAGTTGTATCAATCACTTCATAATACGTATGTGTCATCTTGCACCTCTTATCTTCATATAAGTTAGCAATCTATTTTTCTATCATTTGTACGACCGAAGTGGTTCTTCCCATGGCCACTCACTTCCAGCGTTTGATTCTAATAACAGTACCGAAACAGTTATTCCTGCTTCAAATCCCCTTGTTCCTCCCGGCAGGACAATAAATGCGTTCGCCTCTGCAAGTGAAGAAATTGCACTAGATTTATCTAAACCAACTAGTGTCGCTTGCAATTTTCCATTTACAATTTCCACTTTTCCTCTTACAAAACGAGTGAATGGGTTTGCTTTTGGAAAGTCTTTTTGTAAAATCGCCTCTGCACGAAATACATGCGAATCTTTTCTATGCAAGTATGTTCGAATAACTGGCCGAACAAATAATTCACAACCGACATAACAAGCAGAAGGATTACCAGATAAACCAAATAGTAGTTTTCCTTCTACCTCAGCTACAGTTGTCACACTTCCTGGTCGCATCGCTATTTTGCTAAAAAGTACATTTGCTTGTAATCTCTCATAAATAGCAGGTAAATAGTCATAATCTCCTACCGAAACGCCACCAGTTGTAATTAAAATATCGACTTCTTTTATCGCTTTTTTTACAGTGTTATAACACGTCTCAATATCGTCAGCGAACTGTCCATAATACTGTACAACTCCGCCAGCTCGTTCAATTTGAGCAGCAATCATATAGGAGTTACTATTTCGAATCTTCCCTGGCTTTAAGTGTTCATGTACTTCAAGCAGTTCGCTTCCTGTCGTTACAATTCCAATAACCGGCTGTTTTATAACGTGTACAGAACTATAACCAAACGTAGCAAGAAGTGCTGCTACTCCAGGATTAATAACAGTACCTTTTTTCACAAGGACGGTATTTTGTTTTACATCTTCTCCTTTAAAAGAAATGTTATCCCCAGCAATAAAGGAGCGTTTCAATTTCATATAAGTCTTTTCATTTTCTTCAAACCCTTCCGTTAGCTCCAACATAACAACCGCACTACACCCTTTCGGAATTGCTGCTCCTGTCATAATACGGACAGCTTGAAACTCTTTCACTTCTTCTGTAAAAACAAAACCTGCTCCAATTTCGCCAATTACTTCAAACTGAATGGGGTTACTACTACTCGCTTCTTTTGTATCTTCCGCTCGAATCGCAAACCCATCGTACGGAGAGCGATTAAAATGCGGAACATCATGATCTGCAATAACATCTTCTCCAAGTGTTCTACCGTAGCTTTCTATAAGAGAAACCTTTTCTATTTCACCTTGGTAGGCATATTCCATTACACGCGCAACTGCTTCTGCCACTGGAATTGGTATACGTTTTTCTAACATTCTTTTTTCACCTCTTTTCAATAAGGTGACGCTCACTTTCTGTTCACCCTATATATGTTGCGTATAATCGTTTTGCTATTTTCACATCATTTGTCCCATGAATAAATGCCCTACCGTCTATAAATAAAACGAAACGATATTCATCAATTAAAAATGATAGTAAGTAAGGTGTTTTTTTGACATGTACACTCTTTTGTAATCGTTTTTGAATTTCGGTTAAATTAAGATTTCTCTTTATTCCTGAACGGATTTGAACTGTATTCCGTCCGCATAACACTTCCGTTTTCATTTGTGCTTCAAATGTTAAACTTGGATACGTTCGTAATTTCCCACAAGATGGACATGTACTTTTTTTCTGTCTATTTACTTTTAATGAGAGATATTGATTGTTCCAAATATCAAATGATAACATCGTCCCTCTTAACGACTCATAATCATCCACTAATATTTTCATCGCCTCTGTTATTTGGTGAGCAACGACCATTTGTACAGCTGGCTGAATGATTCCAGCTGTATCGCATGTTGCACCGCTCATAGGATGATCCATCAGACAGCGAAAACATGGTGTTTTCCCAGGGAGAATTGTATACGTTACACCGTAACTTCCAACGCATCCACCGTATATCCAAGGTATATTTTCTTTTTGTGAAATGTCATTTATAAGTAGGCGCGTATCGAAATTGTCAGTCGCATCTATGATGAGATCCACTTCTTTTGTTAACTCTTCTATTTCTCGCATTGTGACATCTGTTACAACCGGTACAATTTCCACTTCCGAATTAATCTTTCTTACATGTTCTGCTGCTGCAATTGCTTTTGGTTTGCATTGCTTTGCATCTTCTTCTGTATATAACTGTTGCCGCTGTAAATTACTCCATTCGACGTAGTCACGATCGGCAATTGTCAATTTCCCAATTCCCATCCTAGCAAATGCTTCTGCATTCGCAGCTCCTAGTGCACCCGCACCGATTAAAAGTACATGCTTTTCTCTTATTTTTCTTTGACCCATTTCACCTATTCTAGAAAACAATACTTGCCTTGAATATCGCTCTTGCATAGGAAATCCTCCTCTCGCTATCCGCCAATGTAAGACATTTCAACTTTTTGACGTTTATTTGTACTATCCGCCGTTCTTTCATCTGAATATCGATCTGTTCTATATCGCCACGTATGTTGTAAAATTTTTAATAGTGATGCATCAGAAATATTTTCTCGAAGAAGCGTTCGCAAATCCGTTCCTTTCGTTCCAAATAGACACGTAAAAAACTTACCGTCTGCCGAAATACGAGCTCTCGTACAAGAAGAACAAAATGACTCTGATACTGAAGTAATAAATCCAACTTCTGCATCGCTCCCTACATATCGATACAATTTCGCAACTTCTCCAAAATAACGAGGTGTAACAGGTTCAACCGGATATACGCGATTAATCTTCTCTATTAATTGTTCCTTCGTAATCACTTGTTCAAAATTCCATCCGTTCGTACTGCCTACATCCATAAACTCAATGAAACGGAGCTGAATTTCTTTTTCTTTAAAATAACGAGCCATATGAAGAATTTGACTATCATTCATTCCTTTTTTTACGACCATATTTACCTTTACCTCTAATCCAGCAGCCTTTGCTGCTGCTATTCCTTTCAGTACAGGTTTTGTACTTACATTTCTTCCGTTAATTTTTTTGAAGACGTGATCCTCTATCGCATCTAAACTAATATTTACACGCTTTAATCCCGCGTCTTTTAACGCCTTAGCTTGTTTCGCTAAATGAATTCCGTTTGTTGTGAGCCCAATGTCTTTTAAGCCTTCTAGTTTTGTAAGCCTTGCGATTAACTGAGGTAAATCTTTACGCAATAACGGTTCACCGCCAGTCAGCCTAATTTTATTGACTCCCATACTTATAAATAATCTTGCTAATCTTTCTATTTCATCGAACGTTAATAAAAACTCTTCCTGCAAAAAAGCATAATCAGGTCCGAACACTTCAGCAGGCATACAGTATGTGCACCTAAAATTACAACGATCAATAACTGAAATACGTAAATCTTGAAGTGGCCGTTCTAATGAATCTTTCATTTTTTCGTGCATCTATATCCCTTCTTTTCTGCTGCAATCCTTAGTAAGCTTTCAATTTTTTATTTGCCTTTATTATAAAAAATAAGTTGCAAATTCAATGTGACTTTTCTCACATCACTTTCCCCATTCAAAAATTCTTCACAAATCTGTTCGCATTTTGTTCACATCTTCAGTCTCTCCTCCTTACGGTCATTGAAATTTTACTATATTTTTAAAATAGCTCTTGCATTTTCAACATATTTACACTCAAAATAGGAAATGTATTGCTTATAAGAAGAAAGGTGATTGCTGTGACAAACAGTATGAAATTATCTCAAGATTTAAAGGAATTACTTGCATCTGTTGAATATAAAATGCAGATAAAAAAAGGCAGTTTTATTTTTCAAGAAGGTATGGAGGCAACCGAACTCTATATTATCCACTCAGGAAAAGTACAAATTAGTAAACTTAGTGCTGACGGACAAGAATTAACACTTCGAATTTGTTCGGAATATGACATTATTGGAGAATTAACGTTGTTCACGGATAATGCAAAATATTTATTAAACTCAAAATGTCTTGAAGATGTTGAAGTAGGTGTAATAAAGCGTGAAGCGTTAGAAAAAGCATTACTCCAAAAACCCGCTCTTGTATTTGAATTTATGAAATGGATTAGTGAACATTTAAGAAGAATGCAAACGAAGTTCCGAGATTTAGTGTTACACGGCAAAAAAGGTGCCTTATATTCTACTCTCATTCGAATGACAAATAGTTACGGTGTATTAAAAGAAAATGGTATTCTCATCGATTTACCGTTAACGAATCAAGAACTAGCTAATTTCTGTGCAACTTCACGTGAAAGCGTAAATCGAATGTTAAATGAATTAAAAAAGCAAGGTACAATTTCTATTCATAAAGGAAAGATTACCATTCACGATTTACAATTTTTAAAATGTGAAATTGCTTGTGAAGATTGCTCTGCTTCTGTTTGTAGTATTGATTAGCATCTTATTTAGATGCTAATCTTTTTTCAATTTAAACTACTTATTAACGGTTATTCCCTATGTAAACAAAAACGAGGCCTTCCATATTAGACCTCGTTTCGTTTTAACCATTAGCTCCTATCCGTTTACAGCAGTATTATTTTTTCAACTCATTAGGAATACGTCTTCTGTAAATTACATAACTACGGCTTACATATTTAATTGGGGCACTAAATACATGTACTAGTCTTGTAAATGGCCACACTGCGAATAAACCCATCCCTGCAAGAATATGAATTTTAAACCATACTGGTACTTTCGTCATATATTCAACTTTCGGTTGGAAAATAAAGAGACTTCGGAACCAAGGGCCAATTGTTGTACGATAATCAAATCCTTTTGAATCGATATTTAAAAATGTTGCAGAAAGTCCTGCTAACATTACGATAAGTAATAAAATAAGCGCAATATAATCTCCCTTTGTGCTCGTTGCAATGATACGTTTTACAGTTACGCGGCGGTACGTTAATATAATTAAACCGATAATAGAAGCAACACCTGCCGGAAGCCCGAAACTAATTGCCATTATGTGATACGTATGCTCAGAAATACCTATCGAACGGTATACAGCTTCTGGAATTAATATCCCCATAACATGACCGCCAATTACGAACATAATCCCAAAGTGGAATAATAGACTTCCGATTCGGAGCATTTTCTTTTCTAATAGTTCACTAGATTTTGATGTCCATCCAAATTGATCATAGTTGTATCTAAAAATATGTCCACCGATAAAGATTGCAAAAATGATATAGGGAAACAATACCCATAGAAATTGATTCATCATTTTAACAACTCTCCTTTCTAATTTTTCTGTACATCCCATGCTTCGATAGCGAGTAGAACAGCCGCAAGAATTGGTTCATACATACTACCTGCTTCTTTTAACTGAACGTGTAATGCTTGTATATTCTCCTTGTATTTATTCATAATTGGTTCACTGTCTTGCTCATTTGCATTTGCAAAAAACTCAAGAAAAAGTGGTAAATAATCAGGTAATTCTTTATCCGTTACTTCAAAACCAGATTTTTTATAATGCTGCTTTAACTCTAATAATTCAATACCTCTTTCTCTTTGTTCACCAGTGTTCATATAAGTAAGATACATATTTGTTTTCTTACCAAAATCGAATGTATATACGTAACTATCAATGAGTTGATCATTCGTTTTATCTAGCGCTTGCTTTATAAAGGCTGTAAGTGATGCTTTAACTTCTTCCTTTTCTATCGTTTCAATCTCTTCTTGCAATTCAGTTACAGCTTCTCTCCACCCTAGTTCAGGATAGGAGAGAAGAAAAGAAGAACAAGAAAAAGCAGTTTGTAAACTTTGTTTCATCATTTTCTGCCCCCTTTATTTAAGAAATTGTCATACAAGAGCCTGGACCACCTGCGAATGCTAAACCACAGCTTCCTTGTTCGCTATATAAATCTGCCACTTGTTCACGATGAGTGCCCGGAATGACGAAGCGATCTTTATATTTCGCAATAGCAAGAAGACGATACATATCTTCTACATCCTGTTTCGTTAAACCAAGTTCTTTTAATACAGCTTCATTTGGCTCTTTATTAATTTGCAGCGCTCTCATATGCGTTCGCATAACAGCCATTTTCTTCAATGTAAGACGAATGTGTGATTCATCTCCTGCAGTGAGTAAATTCGCTAAATATTGAATTGGAATACGGATATTATCGATAGCAGGGAAAATCTCTTCTGCTTGCCAGTTACTGCCTTTCCCTTCCACCATATTCATAATTGGGCTAAGCGGCGGAATATACCAAACCATCGGCATTGTACGGTACTCTGGATGAAGAGGCAGAGCAATTTTCCAATCGATAATCATTTTATAGATTGGTGACTCTTGTGCTGCTTTAATCCATTCTTCAGGAATGCCTTGTTTTTTCGCTTCAGCTGCTACTTCTGGATCATTTGGATCTAGGAAAACAGTAAGCTGAGATTCATATAAATCTTTTTCGTCTTCAACAGAAGCTGCTTCTTTTACTTTGTCAGCGTCATATAGCATTACCCCAATATACCTGATACGTCCCACACATGTTTCTGAACAAATTGTTGGCATACCAGCCTCAATACGTGGGAAACACATTGTACATTTTTCAGCTTTATTCGTTTGCCAGTTAAAATACACTTTTTTATATGGACAAGATGATACGCAGAACCTCCAAGCACGACATGCATTTTGATCTACAAGAACAATGCCGTCTTCTTCACGTTTATACATCGCACCAGATGGACAAGATGATACGCAAGACGGATTCATACAATGTTCACATATGCGTGGTAAATACATCATAAAGACGTTTTCAAAATCTGTTTTAATTTCTTCTTCCATTTTCTTTACGTTCGGATCTTGTAATCCTGTTATATGTCCACCAGCTAAATCATCTTCCCAGTTCGGACCCCATTCAATTTTGTCGATAAATTCGCCTGTAATTGCTGATTTCGGACGAGCAACTGGTTGATGCTTACGCTGCGGGCTATTTGTTAATGTTTCATAATCATAATTCCAAGGTTCAAAGTAATCATCAATTGTTGGTTGATCTGGATTGTGGAAAATGTTCATAAGACGTTTCATTTTCGAACCAGATTTCAGCTGAATTTCACCATTTTTCAATTCCCAGCCGCCTTTATATTTCTCCTGATCTTCCCATTGTTTCGGATAACCAATTCCGGGCTTCGTTTCTACGTTATTGAAGTATATATATTCCGCACCTGGACGATTTGTCCAGGTGTTTTTGCACGTTACACTACAAGTATGACAGCCGATGCATTTATCTAGGTTCATTACCATTCCGACTTGCGCTTTAATCTTCAAGCCAATCTACCTCCTTCAGTTTACGGATTACAACATTTAAATCACGCTGGTTCCCAGTCGGACCATAATAGTTAAATCCATAGCTTAATTGGCCATATCCACCAATCATATGTGTTGGTTTAACATGAATACGGGTTGGACTATTATGCGTTCCCCCACGGGTGCTTGTTAATTTCGTACCAGGCACGTTAATGTGGCGATCTTGCGCATGGTGCATAAATGCCATTCCCCTCGGTATACGGTGCGTTACAACAGCACGCGCTACGACAACACCGTTACGGTTAAAGCACTCGATCCAATCATTATCAGCAACGCCAGCTTCTGCAGCGTCCTCTTTATTCATCCAAACAGTTGGACCACCTCTAAACAGCGTTAACATCGGTAATGAATCGAAATACATACTATGAATCGACCACTTATTATGCGGTGTTAAATAGTTTAGTGTAATCTCTTTCCCTTCTACTTCAGGGCGTGACTTACGGAACGGTTTATGTTGCAGAATTGGTTTAAATGTTGCCATCATTTCACCAAATTCTTTCATCATGTCATGGTCTAAGTAGAAAGATTGTCGACCAGTTATCGTTCTCCAAGGAATAAGACGTTCCACATTTGTTGTAAACGGTGAGTAACGTCGTCCACCTTTTTCTGAACCTGTAAAGGCCGGAGAAGTAATTACTGTTTTCGGTTGTGCTGTAATTTGTTCGAATGTAAAGCATTCTTCTTCACGTTCTTCTGCTAAATCACGTAATTTTAGATCTGTTTGTTTTTCAAGTGCTTCCCATGCTTTTACTGCCATATGACCGTTTGTTGTAGAAGAAAGCGTTAATACCGCTTCAGCAGCATTGATTGCTTCTTTTATGTCTGGGCAACCTTTCGCAATAGTATCCGTTCGAACAACTCCTAATTTGCTCTTTAATTGCTCATACTCTTTTTCTGCTGACCAAGAGATCCCTTTCGTACCAATCGGTTGTTTTCCGGCATTTGGTCCAAGTGCTGTCATTTTGTCATAAATCGTTTTATAATCCCTTTCAACAACATGAATTTGTGGCATCGTTTTACCCGGGATTGGTTCACATTCACCTTTACTCCAATCTTTAATCTTGCCAAGTGGTTGCGCTAATTCTTGCGGTGTATCATGAAGAAGTGGTGTTGCAACAACTTCTTTCATTGGCTCAAGATCTATTTTCTTCGCTAAATCTGACACAGCTTTAGAAAGTGAAGTGAAAATATCCCAGTCAGAGCGTGCTTCCCACGGTGAACCGATTGCTGGATTAAATGGATGCACAAATGGATGCATATCTGTACTACTTAAATCATGTTTTTCGTACCAAGTTGAAGCAGGTAAGACGATATCAGAATACAGCGCTGTTCCAGCCATACGGAAATCTAAATTAATGAGTAAATCAAGCTTCCCTTCTGGTGCTTCTTCATGCCACTTAATTTCTTCTGGTCGTAATGAATCACTATCGTCATTCATTAATCCGTTTGTTGTACCTAATAAATGTTTTAAGAAATATTCATGCCCTTTACCAGAACTTGAAATTAAATTCGCACGCCAAACGAATAAGTTGCGCGGGAAGTTGTTTTTATTATCAGGATCTTCAATCGCAAATTTCAGTTCTTTTTCTTTTAATTTTTGTGCAACATATTTTCCGATTTCTTCTTGCGTTGTTGCACCAGCAGCAACAGCTTCTTTATATAATTCAATTCCATTTTTCTCGAATGTTGGATAAGAAGGTAACCAGCCGAGTCGTGCTGCTAATACATTGTAATCACCGTGATGTTGATAACGTGAGTTACCTTCAATTGGTGATGCTAAATGTCCAACAGGTGTATCTTCATAGCGCCATTGATCTGTTACGAAATAGAAGAAAGACGTACCATTTTGTAATTTTGGTGGCCCTTGCCAATCTTTTGCCATCGCGATTGTTTGCCATCCTTCTGCAGGTCGTAACTTTTCTTGACCAACATAATGCGCCCATCCCCCGCCGTTTACTCCTTGTGCCCCGACGAGAAGAACAAGATTTAAAACTGCGCGATAAATCGTATCAGAATTAAACCAATGGTTAATACCAGCTCCAACAATAATCATCGAGCGACCATTTGTATCAGCGGCATTTTGTGCGAACTCACGAGCGATTTGAATAATTAGTTCTCGTTTCACTCCTGTCATTTTCTCTTGCCATGCAGGTGTAAACGGTACATCATCATTGAAGTCTTTCGGCTCTTGTCCGCCAAACCCTCGGTTCACCCCGTAATTTGCTAACGTTAAGTCGTATACAGTTGTAACGAACACTTCGCCTTCTTCTGTCATAACCTTTTTCACTGGAATTGTACGTTCTAATACTTTGTTTCCATCATCAGAGAAGTACGGAATTTGTACCGTTCCAATCGTTTCTTCCATTCCAAGTAAAGAAAGACGTGGATCAATCTTTTCACCTGTTTCTTCATCTTCTAAACGCAAGTTCCATTTCTTTTCGTTATCCCAACGTGAGCCCATTGTGCCTTGAGGTGTTGCAAAATCATTCGTGTTCTCGTTCCAAAGAACAGGTTTCCATTCTCCTAACTTCGTTTCGCGTCCAATATCAGCAGCGTTTAAGAAACGATCAGCAACGAATTGATCTCCTTTTTGTTTCAATGTGACAAAGAAAGGAAAATCAGTATATTGCTTCGCATACTTTGTGAAATATTCCACTTGATTATCTACGTAAAATTCTTGTAAGATCACATGCCCCATTGCCATCGCAAGTGCACCATCTGTACCTTGTTTCACACTAATCCAATCATCCGCAAACTTTGTAGATTCAGCGAAGTCAGGACTGACAGAAACGACTTTCGTTCCTTTATATCGAACCTCTGCTAAAAAGTGAGCATCTGGTGTTCTCGTCATCGGTACATTTGAACCCCATGTCATAATGTAACCAGAGTTATACCAGTCACTACTTTCTGGTACATCTGTTTGATCGCCCCAAATTTGCGGAGAAGCTGGTGGTAAATCTGCGTACCAATCATAAAAACTAAGCATCGGCCCACCCATAAGTTGCATAAAACGACTACCAGCTGCATGACTTAACATCGACATAGCTGGAATTGGTGAGAAACCAACATTTCGGTCTGGACCGTATTTCATTACTGTATACAGTAATGAAGCTGAAACGAGTTGTAACACTTCATCCCAATTCGCACGAATGAATCCTCCTTTACCACGTGCCTGCTTATACTTTCGTGCTTTTTCAGGGTTTTCCACAATGCTTTTCCAAGCATCTAATGGTGACTCGTTATTTTGTAATTCTTCTTGCCACATATTCCAAAGAACACCACGTACATACGGATATTTCACACGAAGTGGACTATAAATGTACCAAGAAAAACTTGCTCCACGTGGACAGCCTCGCGGTTCAAAATCAGGCATATCAGGACCTGTTGTTGGATAGTTAAGCTCCTGTCCTTCCCAAGTTACAATTCCATCTTTCACATAAATGTTCCAACTACATGAACCAGTACAGTTCACGCCATGTGTAGAACGAATTACTTTATCATGCTGCCAACGCTTTCTGTACACATTTTCCCATTCACGATCTTCATATGTTTCTTGTGTATGATTATCGTTATAACGATCTATTGGTGAAAAATATTTTAAACGTCTCATTAGTGCTGAAGGTTTTTTCTTCATACTGTTCACTCCTTTAATACGTCTCTCTTACATACCCTTACTATAAGAGAGGTTGTAAAATACAGATGTGACATTTCGCACAGTTCAAGAGATTGTCAAAAATTCAGTAGAAAATAAGTTTGTGAGAAAACCTTTTGTTCCGTTGTGAAGGTTATGGTTAATCGTGATTATTAGGAGAATAGTATTTTGAGGTATCGACTATTTTGCAAAAGAAAAAGAATTTTGATATTATTTCAAAAATGCCATAAAGAAAAGAATATAAATTGTATGTAAGGAATTTTTTCTTCAATGTCATTTTTAATATCACGTCTCATTTTACATAAAACTACAAATCATTATTTACTGTATTGCCCTTAGTTACGGAAACAATTATACTAGATATAATCAAAATAAATAATCTGAATATTCTCAGAATTAAAGGTGGAAGTTTTACTATCTATATATAGAATTAGAAATATGTCAACTAAATGGATTAGAAAACGATAATAACATTAGGAGGATTACGATGCCCCAGCTTGATTCATTACATCCCACTGTAGAAAAAATAATCAATAATATTGAAAAAATAATGGTCGGAAAACGAAAAGAAACAATCTTAGCTTTGACAGCTCTCTTAGCTGAAGGTCATGTGCTATTAGAAGATGTTCCTGGTGTCGGGAAAACAATGCTAGTACGTGCTCTTTCTAAATCCATTGATGCTGATTATAAGCGAATTCAATTTACACCTGATTTACTGCCGTCAGATGTAACAGGAGTTTCTATTTATAATCCGAAAGAGCTCCAATTTGAGTTCAAGCCTGGACCAATTATGGGGAATTTTGTACTTGCTGATGAAATTAATCGTACATCTCCAAAGACACAATCTGCTTTACTTGAATGTATGGAAGAAGGCAATATTACAATAGATGGTATTACAAGACCTTTACCAAAGCCGTTCTTTGTCATGGCTACACAAAATCCGGTCGAATATGAAGGAACATATTCTCTACCAGAAGCTCAGCTCGATCGTTTCTTATTGAAACTAAAAATGGGATATCCTACACCAGAGGAAGAATTTGAAATTTTAAACCGGATGGAAAAAACAAATCCACTCTCTCAATTACAGACCATTACTACAATACAAGAATTACTTTATTTACAACAAAGCGTACGGGTAGTAAGTATGGACAAAGCAATTAAGCATTACATTGTAAAGCTTGTTAATCAGACTCGTACGTACAGTTCTATACAGTTAGGTGCAAGTCCACGTGGTTCGATTGCTTTAATGAAAGCTTCACAAGCTTATGCATTTATCCATGGCAGGAATTATGTTATTTCAGACGATGTTAAACTTTTAGCCCCTTACGTTTTAGCACATAGACTCATTCTAAAAATGGAAGCAAAATTTGAAGGAATAACTGGCAAACAAGTTATCGCAAAAATCGTTGCACGAACTACCGTGCCTACTCAAAGGACGATGAACCCTTGATGAAACGAATGCTGCGAGCGCTATATCACGTTATGAAGTTATTGCTACTCCCTTTATGCCTAGTCTTAACATTTGTGTACGCTATGTTTCAAGGAGGGTTTGTAAGTTGGTTTTTATTTTACAGCATAATTCCCATTGCTCTTTATTCGCTACTACTCCCCTTCTACGCTTTACGGGACGCTGAAGTAAAGCGAATAACAAACCAAAATGGATATGTAGTAGGAGAACAATTTGTAAGCACGATTACAATAAAAAGAAAATTTCCTTTTCCCTTACTTTATTTAGTTATAGAAGATGCACTGCCACCACAATTTATAAGTTGTAAACAAATAAAGATGAATAAGGTAGTACTCTTCCCAGGATTGAAACGAAATATTTCGTTTCAATATGTTATTGACACAATCCCTAGAGGCGAGCACACTTTTTCAAGCGTTCGTGTCAAAACTGGCGATTTATTCGGCATGATGGAGAAAGAAGTAACTTTTTTAGTTCCAGATACATTTTTAGTCTATCCCCAGTATGTAGATATAGCGTATCGACAATTGGAAAATCATTTCGAACAAGGAGCGCTTTCAGCAAATATAAATTCAGCAAAAGACTCTACAATCTCGGTCGGTGTCAGAGACTATAAACCTGGCGATCGCTTTTCATGGATCGATTGGAAAGCAACTGCACGAACAAACAATATTATGACAAAAGAGTTTGAACAACAGCGCAGCCATAATATTATGATATTCATAGACAGAACCGAGTCTCCTCTATTCGAATCAGTCGTCACATTTACTGCCTCTATCGTAAGGGCTGTCTTGAAACAAAATTCACCAGCATCATTCGTGTCTATCGGAAAAGAACAAACCATTTTCCCTTTAGACAATGGAGATACGCAGTTACAACAAATCCTTTGTCATTTAGCAAAAGTACAAGCAGACAGTGTATTTCCGCTCTCCCAGAGTGTAGACATGGAACTAAGAAAAATTTATGAACCCGTCACGGTTATACTCGTGACCAGTAATCTTTCTCCCGATATTCAAAAGGCGGCTGATTGTGCTGCTATAAGAAATAGAAAATGTATGGTTTTTGTCGTGAAAGAAAAAGCGAATCAACTTTCACACCGAGAACTCAGTATACTAGAAACTCTAAAAAAACGACAAATATTTGTAAACACGGTTTATGAAAACCGGTATACAAACGTGTTTTTTGAGGTGAGCAAATGATGATATTACAAGCAAAATACAAGTGGGATACAAACAGATTCTTCATGCATGCATGTGTATTTCTTCTTTTACTAGAATGGATAAGACCTCTTATAGGTATTACAAATGTAGGTAGATTAGATATTTTCGTAACATTTATAGGAATTTGCTTCGCTCTCTCTTTTTTTCAAACGAGGTGGCAGATTCCTATAAAAATTGTCACAGTCTTATTTATCATTCATTCCCTATATTATAAAAATGCTTTTATAAATCCATCTTGGCTAACAACATTCTTTTCTGATATGTTTCGAAATTCCTCCCTGTTTTTCCAAGGGAATTTACTAGATATTTCTCCAGTTTTTCCGACGGTTTTATTTTTTCTCTCATTTTGGTTTTTGAGTTCTTTCACTTCATTTTGGATTATTCATAAAAAACGTGGGTTTCTATTCCTTGTATTGACTATTATTTATATCGCAACTTTTCATAACTTACATTTATACAATGCAAACTACGCTATTATTCGTACTGTTGTCATCGGCTTTTTTATGCTTAGTCTTCTTCAAGTAGAACGAATAAAAGAACGTGAACACTTACAAAATTATGCTAGAGAAATCTCAAAATTACTTAGACCACTTACAATATTTATCGTATTATTAGCAACCATTGCATACTTTGCTCCAAAATTTGGCCCTCAATGGCCAAACACAATGGATTTTTTAAAATTCAACACATCTGAAGCAAGTAAAGAACAAAAAGTTTCTACAATTGGGTATGGTTTAGATGACTCGCGATTAGGCGGTCCTTTTAAGGCGGATCCTACAATTGTTTTCACAGCACGAACGCAAAACAAACAATATTGGAGAGTAGAAACAAAAGATTTTTATACAGGAAAAGGCTGGGAAATTTCTGAAAATCCGAAAAAGATTTCTTTTAAAAATAAAAACGACGTCGTAAGCTGGTACGAACAAAATACAAAAACGAAAACGACTGAGGCAACAATTACCATGCAAAAAAGTTACCCTCACCTTACCTATCCAGCAGGATTAGTATCAGTTGAGGCTGCTTCTGATGTATCATACAGTGTTGACCCGTTTTCAGAAAAAATTTATACAATGAATGGAGACTCTTCTACTACTTTACATTCGTATAAAGTAACATATGAGATCCCTGAGTTTTCCATAGAAAACTTGAAAGCTGTAAAAACAAATGAAGGTCAAGAAACAAATCCTTATTTTATGACAAAGTACACACAACTTCCCAAGTCATTACCACAGCGCGTAAAAGACTTGGCTGTCAATCTTACAAATGATAAAGACAACCGATATGATAAAGTATTAGCTATTGAAAATTACTTTACAGACAACTCTTTTACATACGAATCAACAAATGTCTTATTCCCTGCCAAAAGCCAAGATTATGTAGATCAATTCCTTTTCGATACAAAAAGCGGCTACTGTAATAATTTTTCGACGTCTATGATTGTACTACTTCGTTCTGCCGGGATTCCTGCTCGCTGGGTAAAAGGCTATACAGAAGGAACTCTTGACAATACACTTGCCTCTGCAGAAGGTGAGGATGTTTATACAATCACGAACGATAACGCACACTCTTGGGTCGAAGTATATTTCCCAGGATACGGATGGATTCCATTCGAACCAACAAAAGGATTTACTAATCCCTATAATTTTATAAATAATACGCCTGCTCCTATTTCACAAAATAGCGAAGCAAATAATTCTAATAACACGCAAATACAACAACGAAATAATGAAGCAAAACTTAAAAGTTTAATAGAAAATACAGAAGAAGCTTCTACTAAAAAGGTTACAAATTCTCAAACTAGTTTTTCTTGGTGGTACGTATTCCTCTCTACGATACTAATTAGTATTATGGGATACATTCTCTTCACCACTAGAATGATATGGAGGACATTTCTTATTATTCATTTCTATAAATACCGAAAAGATGATGGTGTTTATCAAAAAGCTTACGGTGCACTTTTAAAACAATTTGCGAGAATTGGCATACCACGGAGTGAAAGTCAAACATTCCGAGAATACGCTCTCCATATCGATACACTTTACAACTCGGCCGATATGCAACAACTTACTGCCAGTTATGAGAACGCTATGTATAAACAGAGGCAGACTGCAGAAGAATGGAAGAAATCTGTACACTTATGGGAAGTGCTTATGAAAAAAGCAGCTTCTCTACCTAAATCAGATGACTTTGATACAGTTATTTAATCTTGAAAATGTGAGTTTAAAGAAAACGTCTCAAAGAACTACATTGTTCTTTGAGACGTTTTTTAATAAAGTGAAACTCCTAATTATTCTCCAAGTACCTTCTCAATCTCAACCTCTAAATCTACCGGCTTCGTCTGCGGCGCAAAACGCCCTACTACTTTCCCGTCTTTTCCAATTAGAAACTTCGTAAAATTCCATTTCACTGCTTTCATACCGAGTAAACCTGGTGCTTGTTCTGTCATGTAGGTATATAAAGGATGAGCCTTATCACCTTTCACATCAACCTTTGCAAACATCGGGAAGTTTACACCGTAGTTTAACTCACAAAAACTAGTAATATCTGCTTCTGTACCTGGCTCTTGTCCTCCAAATTGGTTACAAGGGAAACCGAGTATTTCTAGTCCTTGGTCCTTATATTTATCATACACCTCTTGTAATCCTTTATATTGAGGTGTGAAACCACATTTACTAGCTACATTTACAATAAGAAGTGCTTTTCCTTCATAATCTCTTAACGACTTTTCTTCACCTGTAATTGTTTTAGCTGAAAAATCATAAACTGTCATTGTCTTTGCCCCTCTCTTCACTATCATTCTATGTTTATACTATACTACATTCGTGAATATACAGCTCTTATTACGTACTTACACGCTGAAATGATAGCGCTTTATTTTTGTTCAAAAATTCGACAAAAAATACTAGACTTTTATTTTGGAAAGTTTTACAATTGAAATGTGAACAAAATGTGACAGTTTATATTCCATTATAAAAGAAAAGGATGGTGTCCATTATGAAAACTGCACAACATGAAACGATTTCAAATCGCGAGTTTTATTTCGTACTATATATGATGTTATTGTATGTTACTGGCTGGGTAATCGATGTAAATGGTTTATTCTTAAGCTCCTACTTTAATTTAGCAGGAGAGATTATGCTTCCATTAGTAGGTGGGATTGTTGGACTGTTCATTATGTCTATTAATAAACAACAAACGAAATAATAATATTACAAAAAGGCAGAAGACGAGCTTTCGTTTTCTGCCTTTTTTCTATTTTAGCGTATAATAGAAACATGCAGTATATAAGGAGTGGTAAATATGAAAAAAAGTAGAGCAATTATCTTCTCACCTATATCTTATTGATGATTTCGATTTACAGCATAATGAACGAACAGGTACGTACGTTTTATTAGGTGACGATATTACTTTAATTGAAACTTGTGCAGCCCCTTCTCTTCCGTATATTTTAGACGGCTTACAACAATTACATATTGATTTAAACGATGTTAAAAACATTATCGTTACACATGTGCATTTAGATCACGCTGGCGCAGCTGGTTTAATGATGGAAAAGTGCCCAAATGCTACGTTATATGTGCATTCTCGTGGTGCTCGTCATATGATTGATCCAACAAAACTTATTTTAGGTGCAAAAGCTGTATACAAAGAAGATTTCGACAAACTTTTCGATCCCATTCTTCCTATAGAAGAAGAACGTGTTCGTATTGTACAACATGGTGATACATTACAAATTGCAGAAGACCGTAAACTTACATTTTACGATACACCAGGACATGCGAAGCACCATATTAGCATTCACGATTCATTAACAAACGGGATTTTTACTGGCGATACAATTGGAATTTATTATAGAGAACTCGCAGACGTTGATGTAGAGTTATATCTACCATCAACGTCCCCTTCACAATTCCAACCAGATGCGATGATTGCTTCTAAAAATCACATTCAAAGCATGAATGTAGATACTATTTATTTCGGTCATTACGGCGCATCCTCTCATGTTACAGAAGTATACAATCAATTGGAACATTGGTTACCTATTTTCATTCAGACTGGTAAGGAAGTCTTTGAACAGTATAATGATTTCGATGAAGCAACTAAAGCTTTACAAACTGTGTTAATGGATAAAATCTCTTCTCATCTTACAACGTTAAACGTTCCAGCTGATCATTCCGTTTATAATATTTTACATTTAGATATAGAAATTAGCGCAATGGGCATTATTGATTATTTCACGAAGCAAGAAAAAGCAAACTCCACTATTAACTAACAGTAAAAGAAGAGATATACAACAGTAGTTATTGTATATCTCTTCTTTTTTTGAATATATTTTGAGTAAAGGATGGTGGAATATAATGCAAAAAGTAATGCTATACCTCTGCTTCACATTATTTATCGTCTTATTATTATTTGTAGGAGTAAAAATTCAATTTTATTTAGATACAGACACGCAAGTGAACTTTAACGTTTATCCAAAATTATTCTACTTTACACTCTTCCCTCTTATAGTCGGCATTTTATTACGATTCCTTCAATCTATTAATCGCGAAACGAGTAAACAAAATTGGAGCTTTCAACCGGATAAATTTATCGCTATTACAGTGCCTACACTATTCATTTCCTTTTCCCCAGCACTCCTCTTTTCACCACTTGGCGAATACCTACCTTATTTAGTTAATATTATTCTAATAAATACAACTTTTGTTACGATTATTAGTTTAATAGCTGGTTATTCCCTTTTAGATTGTTTTATACAAAAGGATCATGCAGCGATGAAAAAATATAATTGAATGCTTTATTTTCTTTCAATAAAAAAAGCTCGAAGCTAAAGCTTTGAGCTTTTTTACTTATCTCACCTTTTCATTTACATACTCCATAAACTGCTCCGCTTTAATAAACCTTTCTTTGTACGCTTCAGGTACTTCTTCTACTGTTATCCCCCCACTCGATTTCGTTTTTACTAATACGGTTTGATATGACATTAATGCTTCCATATATTGTTCATACTCTTCAGGAGTTAATACTTCTTTACTAGATTTATGGCCATTTAATTTATCAAAATACGGCTGAAGCTCCATCTCTATTCTTTTCATTTCTTCTTTTTTAGCTGATGATAATTGATCGTAATCAATATTACCGTTTGAATCTCCGTACGCAAGCTTTGCATCTGTTAATTTTTTTAATTCTTTTGTAAACTCTTCATATTCCTTCGCACCCATTTCATCTTTCGCTTCTAATAATTTTGCACTAAAACGCATGTACGCCTCTAATGTCATCGCTCCAGCATGTTTTTTTAAATTCTCAAAAGAACCGTATATACCATCCGCCATAATAGATTGATATGCAAAACCGGTCGTAGGGATTAAAAGTGCTGCTGCAAGCACTCCGGCGATCAGGCGTCTCTTCACCTTACTTCCCCCGCGATTCATTTTGATTTGAACAATTATTTTTTCTTTTAACTCCGGCGGGGCAACAATTCCCTTCGCTTCTTCTCGTATAGATTCTCTAACTCTACAATCTAAACTCATTTCACATTCCCTACCTCTCCTAAAAAAATTTCTTCTACTTGCTCTTTTTGACGTAGTTTCTTTAATGCCGCATGAATTCTAGATTTCACTGTACCAATTGGAATATGTAATATTTGTGCTACTTCTTCTTGTGAATAATCATGTAAGTATCTTAAGATAATAACTTGTTTCAATTTATACGGTAATTTATGAATGAGTTCGATTAGTTTTTGGTTTGATATTTTACTTACAACATCGTTAGAAAAATCAATTTGCACTGGCTTTCTTTGCTCTTCTGCTTTTTTTATAATTCGTAGTCGCATCCACCTCTTTCTTCTATAAGAATGAATTTGTTTAATCGCAAGCCCAATTAGCCAAGGACGAAATGGCTTCTTCCTATCATATTTACGAAGCGATTCATATAGCTGTATGTATACTTCTTGAACGACATCATCTACATCCGTTTTATCTTCAATTAAAAAATGTGCTGTTTTATATACTTCTTGAATCGTTACATCATACAATTCGCTATACGCTTCTTTATTGCCTGATAAAGTTAATTGAATTAAATGTGCGTAATCTATTTCACCCTTCATATTCCAGCCCTCCTTTGTCTTACACTATATATTGGCAGGTAATTCATATTTCGTTCGATTTTTTAAAAGTTTTTTTATATAAATTAATATTATGATTCATTGAGTTCATAAGCTTCACTTATAATCAAACATAACTATTATATAATTTTCCAATTTCTAATGAACATTTAAAATGATTTATATAGTCAAATTTAGGAGGATATATGATGAAAGCTATCGTTGTAACGTCGTTCGGTGGTCCTGAAGTGATGAAATATACAGATGTGGATGTGCCGACTATTTCAGAAGACCAAGTTTTAATTCGCGTTGTTGCTACTAGTGTAAATTTCGCCGATATTAAATCCCGTTATGGTAAAAAAGGAAATAAAGCACTACCTTTTATACCAGGGATAGATGTCGCTGGTGTTGTAGAACGAGTCGGTTCTCATGTGAAAAATATTTATCCTGGACAGCGAGTCATCGCTTTTCCTCAAAATGGATCTTACGCAGAATACGTTGTCGCAAACGAAAATCTTACTTTTTCTTTACCTCATGAAGTCGATTTTCAAACTGCAGCTGCTTGTCCAATTGTATCTTTTACAAGCTATAATTTACTCGCTAATGTTGCAAGGCTTCAACAAGGTGAATCTGTACTCATTCATGCGGCTGCTGGCGGAATTGGCACTACTGCTATTCAACTTGCTAAACTATTAGAGGCTGGAACAGTTATAGGCATTGTCGGAAGTGAAGCAAAAAAAGAAATTGCTTTAGATGCTGGAGCTGATTATGTTATTTGTCATCAAGCTGAAGATTTTGTAGAGAAAGTCAATGAACTGACAAATGGTAAAGGGGTTGATGTAATTTTAGACTCTATTTCTGGAACGGTTTCTGAAAGAAGTTTAAACTGCCTTGCTTATTACGGTCGCCTCGTTCATTTCGGTAATGCTAGCGGTGAAATTGGTAACTTTCAAACGAAAGATTTACATGCAAGTTGCCGCTCTATACTCGGTTTTAGCTTTGGAACCACACGAAAAAAGCGTCCTGAACTGCTCCAAGAAACTGCAAATGAAGTTTTCCGTTATTTGCGTGACGGACGTTTACAAATTAAGGCTACGAAATCTTTTCCACTTCAAAATGCAGGGAAAGCACATGAATGGGTCGAAAGTAGAAAAAGTACAGGGAAAGTAATACTAACTGTTTAGTCCTCTTCCTGAAATGAATACTGGAAACAGAGGTGGCATTCATGGGATCACGAATTATGCATGTTATTATCGCTAGTGGTATTGCTGAGAAACTATCAATTCACGATAAGACTTCTTTCTTACTTGGAGCTGTAGCCCCTGATGCTGTTCATTCAAAAAAAGAAAAAGGAACCTCACATTTTTATGCCGGTACAACGAAGAACTATACGAGAAGAATAGATTATGATTCATTTTTTCATAAATATGAATCACATATAGATTCCCCATTTATTTTAGGCTATTATACCCACCTCATTGCCGATGATAATTGGCTAAGTGGATTTTTTCTACCTTGGCTAAAAAATAGAATAGAGAATGACGAAACTATCGCACCCCTGTACTATAACGATTTTAAATTGTTAAATGCAAAGTTGCTTCATCATTACGATCAAGAACAACAGCTTTTCTCTCTTCTCAATCAAGAGGCTCACATTGTGGATATTGAAGAGGTTTCTAAAGAAAACGTTTTAGAATTTCGAAAGTATCTTTTTGAAGATATGTTATATCCAAAGCAACATTTGCATGAAGACTTACAAGTATTTACGTTTGACCAAATCGTTGGCTATATTGAGACAGCTATTGAAAAAGGAGTATTTTTTATTAAACAACTCTCTAATGAAAAATCCACTTCAAAAATTTAATCCCCCTCAAATATATTTGAGGGGGATTTTCACATAGCAATATTATTATTGGTTCTTCTCCATAACCGCAAAATAATTCCCTTCACTATCAGCAAAGTTAAACACTTTACCAGAAGGCATAGTTACCATTTCTCCAACAGTAACATTTTTATTTGTTAAATCTGTATATAATTGATCAAGATTTTCTGAGAAGAACATTAGGGACGGTGTACCAAGATTCAATTCTGGGCTCATTTTAGAAATAACTTCTTTATTATGTAATATAATGCTCGTTTCTGCACCGCTTTTCGGAGCGATTTCAATCCATCTCATTCCTTGCTTATTATCTTCCTCTGCAACTACATGAAACCCTACCTTTTCCGTCCAAAAATTTACTGCCTCATCTTGATTATTTACATATAACATAATTTGTCCTACTTTATGGATCATTACATTTCCCCCTAATGGTTTTTATATTCTATGTAGCTTTCTACAAATACTATCGTTATTCCTTTTGAGTTGGTATGTACTTCTTTGCAAAATTTATCGACTGACTCATCCCATCCAGTTCATCAAAATAATCATTTCTTTCAATCATGTTATATCCGTCGAATCCAATTTTATCTAATACTTTGAAGAATATATCGAAATCTACTTCACCATTCCCTGCTGCGACTTCTATATACTTAGTTGAACGATCACTTTTCACTTCTTTACAATCTTTAATATGAGTTTGTACTATATAATCTTTTAATAGTAATAAACCTTCTCCCGGATTTTCATTTACATCACTTATTAAATTTGCTGGGTCAAAGTTAACAGCTAGTCCTTTCGAGTTTGCAGTTTCTAAAAATCGTTTTAATACTATTGCTTTTTCAGATCCCGTCTCAATGGCGAAGAATCCTCCAAATCTGAACGCTAAGTCCCCTATTTCATTACAAACACGTAGCATTTTATCATAGTACTCACTATTTTCATCCTCAGGGATTTTCCCAATATGGGCTGTTACTATGTTAGCTCCTAACCTTAACCCTTTATCAGTAATATATTTAAAACTCTCTATTACACATTCAGCTTCAGTTCCTATTATTCCATTTTCTCCGAAGCTAATTGCTAATGACGGGACTTGAATCTCATTAAAAGATAAGTTTTCTTTTAATGTATTCCATTGTATCTTTGAGATGTTAGCTAAGTTGAAAGTCGGATTCATAGCATATAATTGAATATATTCTAAATCCCATTCCCTTGCTTTTTGTATTCCTTCGTTTACTTCAATATATTTCGTATTCAAAAACATTCCTAATTTCCTATCCATATATGTACCTTCTTTTTATTATTTCGCATCATTTTAATATTCGACTTTTTTATATTATTTCCTCGTATAAACCAAATAAATAAACTACCCTTTTTTCGATACTCCCAGTAGAAGCATATATATGATAGGCACATTAAAAACACTAATACAATTCCCATTATCACTTGTTTACAAACAAAAAAGACGTAACTACAAATAGTTACGCCTTCTCCATCATTTATCTAGGCTTTTTCTTCCCAGTAAATGCTGGTTTCTTTTTCTTTGGTGCTTTCGGTTTCGTTTCTACGAATGATCCCTTGAACATTTCTTGCTTCGTAAATACAATGCCTAGTTTTTTCGCAAATTGCAGTAATTTACGCTCTTCTTGTGGTGTTACAAGAGACACGACAGTTCCTTCTTTACCCATACGTCCAGTACGTCCTGAGCGGTGAATATATTGGTCTACTGTGTCTGGTAATTCTAAGTGAATTACATGTGTTAAATCGTCAATGTCGATACCACGTGCTGCAATATCAGTAGCAAGTAGAATTTCTACTTTCCCTCCGCGGAAAGCACGCATTGTCGCTTCACGCTCTTGTTTACTTGCTTCTGCATGAAGAGCTGCTGCTTTCATTTTACGGAATTTCAATTTCTCAGTAATTTCATCTAAACGGAATGGGTCGTTTAAGAACGCAACTGCTTTTACATCGCCCATATGCATAATTCTTCTTACGTAATCATTTTTTTCGCGTCGCTCACAAATGATATACGTATGCTCAACTAAGCTTTTTGATTCTGCACGTGTTACACGTACTAATTGTGGTTCCACTGCTAAATCACGTGCCGCATCTTCTGCCGCTTTTGTCATTGTCGCCGAGAAGAATACTAATTGACGATCGCGCATCGTTGATTTAATTACATCTTGCACTGCGCCCATCATTTTTTGCTTTACAATTTGATCAAACTCATCAAATACAATTGTTTTTACTTCATGCATTTTTAGCTTTTTCATACGAATTAATTCTAAAATACGGCCTGGTGAACCGACAATTACTCTTGGGTGTTTCTTTAATTTTTCAACTTGGCGCTTAATATCTGCACCACCAATTAAAGATGCACCTGAAATTTCAGTTCCTGCTGTAAACTTTTGAACCTCTTCATGAATTTGCATTACAAGTTCACGTGTTGGCGCTAAAACAACAACTTGTGGCTGTTTTACTTCAGGATTAATTTTATGTAAAAGGGGTAATAAGTACGCTAATGTTTTTCCTGTTCCAGTTGGAGATTCAGCTATAACGTCTTGTCCTTCTAAAATAGTTGGAATCGCTTGTTTTTGAATTTCAGTTAACTCTTTAAAACCAGCCTTCTCCCAAGCTTGTTGTAAAAATGGTTGCATATCTTTTATCATTTGTTTTTCTCCTTTATCTCTATTTTTGAAGAAAATGCTGTATTGTTCGCACCGTTTCTATCATGTGTGAAATAACAGCTATTAAATCATCAACATGGTCTTCTGTAATCGCTTTTTGAAATAGAACCTCTACCTTATTATGATATGAAATCGCTTGCTTATTATATTCGTATGAAACTTTCTGCATAATCATTCTTTCTTTTCCCCATATAGAACGCATTAATGTTTCAATTTCTTCACATTTTACTTCTGGTTGTTCTAACGGGAATGAAAATGCTAGCTTCATCTCACAACCTGGTGTAAACTGAGGCACTTCTAGTATTTCACCAGACAAGTTCTTTGCATCCACAGATAATGAAAATGTTGCTTCTACTAATGGTTCAAACGGTTCTGTTAATTGAAATGAGATATGATATATACGACTTAATGAAGCAAGATCCATCATATCTTTTCGATCTGTTACAAGAATATCTCCATGTAGATCAAAATCATACACAGCACCTTCTACGATTACTTTTAAATTGTCAAAAGCAGTTGGATCAAACATAATTTCCTCCAAAAAAC
Source organism: Bacillus sp. FAU20 (assembly GCF_056033865.1). Classification (NCBI taxonomy): domain Bacteria; kingdom Bacillati; phylum Bacillota; class Bacilli; order Caryophanales; family Bacillaceae; genus Bacillus; species Bacillus sp. FAU20. Next base: position 238,036 of record NZ_JBVYHY010000026.1, on the reverse strand, counting down.
AGGCGCCTTTCGATGGAAAGGCGCCACTTGATGTATATATAGTTTACAGATAAACGAGATGAATTACAACCTTTTAGAATAAACCTACTGCTTTTCCATCTTCATTTACATCCATTTGAAGTGCTGCTGGCTGTTTTGGAAGACCTGGCATTGTTAACATTGTACCTGTTAACGCAACGATAAAGCCTGCACCGATAGATGGTTTTAACTCACGAATTGTAACGATAAAGTCAGATGGACGACCTAATTTTGTTGCATCGTCAGAAAGAGAGTATTGTGTTTTCGCCATACAAACTGGTAGGTTACTCCAACCTTCTCCTTCATATTGAGCTAATTGCTTACGTGCTTTCGGAGCAAATTCAATATCTTTTGCGCCATATACCTTTTGAGCAATTGTACGAATTTTTTCTTCTAATGGTAATTCTAATTCATAAAGTGGTGCGTAGTTGTTTTCACCTTTTTCGATTTCTTTTAGTACTTTTTCAGCAAGGTCAACTCCGCCTTGGCCACCTTTCTCCCAAACTTCTGTTAAGGATACTGCATAGCCACGCTCATTACACCACTCTTGTAAGTATGTAACTTCTGCATCTGTATCTGTAATGAATTTATTAATTGCAATTACGAAAGGCACACCGAAGCTTTGAATTGTTTCAACATGCTTCTGTAAGTTTTCCATACCTTTTGCTAATGCATCTACATTTTCTTCTTTTAATTGATCTTTTGCAACGCCGCCATGCATTTTAAGCGCACGAATCGTCGCAACAATAACAACTGCTTCTGGTTTAATGCCAGCTGCACGAGCTTTAATATCTAAAAACTTCTCAGCGCCTAAATCAGCACCGAATCCAGCTTCTGTAATAACATAATCACCTAATTTTGCTGCCATTGTTGTAGCGATAACACTGTTACAACCGTGAGCGATATTCGCAAATGGTCCGCCATGAATGATAGCTGGTGTATTTTCTAACGTTTGTACTAAGTTCGGCTTTAATGCGTCTTTTAATAATAGTGTTAACGCACCTTCTACACCTAAATCTTTAACCGTTACAGGTTGATTTGCAAAGTTATAAGCAACTACGATGCGAGATAGACGTGCTTTTAAGTCTTGAATATCTGTTGCAAGGCAGAACACGGCCATAATTTCAGATGCTACTGTAATGTCAAAACCGTCTTCACGTGGTACACCTTGTACAGGTCCACCAAGACCAATTACTACGTTACGAAGGGCACGATCATTTAAGTCAACACAGCGTTTCCAAACAATTTTACGTGTATCAATTCCAAGTGGGTTTCCTTGTTGGATATGATTATCAATAAACGCTGCTAATGCGTTATTGGCAGTTGTGATCGCATGGATATCTCCAGTAAAGTGAAGGTTAATGTCTTCCATTGGTACGACTTGTGAAAAACCGCCACCTGCTGCTCCACCTTTTAATCCCATCGTCGGTCCAAGAGATGGTTCACGAAGTGCAATTACTGTTTTCTTACCAATTTTGTTAAAAGCTTGACCTAAACCAACTGTTACTGTTGATTTACCTTCTCCAGCTGGAGTTGGGTTAATTGCTGTTACTAAAACAACTTTACCGTCTTTCTCATCTTGTAAGCGCTTAAAAATATCAAGAGATAACTTACCTTTATAATGCCCGTATGGCTCTAATTCATCTTCTAAAATATTTAAATCAGCTGCAATTTCTTGAATCTTCTTCATACTCGCTTCTTGTGCGATTTCAATATCGGATTTCACTGTTGTAGTAGTTGTCATATACCCTAGTCCCCCTTTAATTGGTTCTGATGATATTGTATCAGTTTTTTGTATTTTCTGCACTTATTTACCTCCTAAAAATTCTTTCATTTCTTTATACGTTTTTTAACATAAATACCCATAAGAATGTTAACGATTGTTGCAACTCTGTAGGTAGTTGACCTAACATCTTCTCATTTACTCCGCGCTTATATACGCCGATGCCATCTACAACTTTAAAACCTTGTTCTTTCGCTAACTGTTCAAATTCCCAAGGCATCATTGTATTACAAACAACGTCTTTTCCGTACAAGCGAGGATAACTATTCTCTCGTGGCTTTGCTGTCGGTCCTAAAATTGCAATACATGCATATCCATCTTTCTTTAACACACGCTTTATTTCATTTAACGCTCGTAATGGCTCTTCCGTCCATTCTAAAGAATTAATTGCCATAATTGATTCAAATTGCTCATTTTCAAATGGTAATGCAGAAAGATCTCCTTTTATAAAAGATAAATTTGGTCCTTCCCCGCGCTCCTTACCTTTTTGAATCATCACTTCCGATAAATCTACTCCCACTGCTTTATAGCCTGCGCGACTTAATTTATATGTACCGTACCCATCACCACAACCAACATCGAGCACTAGTGCTTCTTTCTTCACGTATTGTTCAAAAAACGGAATAATTGTGCTCCTACTCCCGCTGTCCCACATCTCTTGACTATTTTGATTCCAAAACTCTGCACTACTATCCCATTTCTTTTCTGCTGATTCATGCCAATTAAATTTCGTCATACATTCCCCTACCTTCACGCTTTATCACTCATTTCATTCTACATCATTTTCCAAAATTCCTGTTTTATCCCGCTTGTAGTAAGACACCTACCTCAAAATTCAATGGATGCGGACCAGTTAATGGGAGAGAACTGCTAATAAAAATCCAATTGTTGCTGGCTGATAATCAGTCCTAGTGAAAAAAATCCCACACTCTATCTTCAATAGGAGATGGATATGTTAACGATGGAATACGTATTCTCCATTTTTTGCTTTACTTGGGTTTAACTCATACTCATGCTCTTCTCATTTTGAAAGATACTATAGATACACCCAATTGAAAGAGAGGGATGTACATGCGAAGAAAGAGAAATCATCATTTTAAAAGTGGTGAAAAAAACGAAGAGTATGCTGCTGAAATATCACCAGCTGGCATTCCAATTAGACATAAGCGTAAAGAAATTGCAAATGAAATAGAAGGTACAAATACCGGCGCAATGGTAGGCTATGTCGCTTTATTTCTTTCGTTATTCTCCATTGCTTTTTATCCAGTTACGCTCGGCTCCCTAGCAATTTTAGTTGGCCTATTAGCTGTCAATTTCGGAGCAAGAACACTTGGATATACAGCAATTGGTTTTGGTAGTTTTTCTGTTTTATTTACTTTACTTTATCCCCTTGCTTTGTCAGCGTTTTAAAAAACACACCAAGTTATACTTGGTGTGTTCATTCGTGATACAACATAATATGACCGCATCCACAGCAATGTTTCGCTGTAATTTCTTGAAACACTGGATAATTTTCTTCATCCCTATGCTCAATAAAAACCTTTTCAAAACGGTACATGTTTGGCGCATATGCCCAATCTTGTTTCGTACGTGCATATAACGTTGAGGAAAAAAACTCCTCACCACCGCAAACGATACATGTATTCTTCATCGCTATCCCTCCTATGCTTGTCTTACTTCATCTATATGAACATAAGCATAAAAAAAAGACCTTCTATTACTAGAAAGTCTTCTCTGAAACAAAAAGAAATGTACCAAACATTCCTACTCCGCTATATTCTTTTGAAACACCAGCTTCTGTTTTAAATGTTTGCTTTACAGTCATAAAGAATACACCATTTCGTGCATCTGTACTTTCAAATTGTAGTTTTTCTTTTTTACCATCTACATTTTGCGTGCATTCAAAACTACTCTCGTTACAATTCAATGCATACTTATCCTGTACATACACTTTAAAATCTGATTCTTTCGGACAAGTTATAAGTAATATTGCCACGAGAATAATACTTATAATACCCACAATTGTATAATATTTCTTCATTTGTACTCCTTTCAAATGACAAGAAAACTTGACTTCATACGCCAAGTTTTCTTAGTCAACAACCCATTGCCACTCTTGTTCTTTCTTATCAAAAATGAGCCAACCTGTTTCTGTTGCTTCCTCTTTCAATTCATCGATATTATCTAACACCTCATCCGTACTTTCATACGAACCAACTACATATACCGGAATTTCAAGACCTCTTCTTGACTCAATCTTCCCTGCTAGATCTATGTAAAGACCATCTTCCATTAGTGGAATAAGTCCCATAATCAATTCTTTTGAAATCGCTGGGAAAATTTTTGATTTTTGGAAGAAAGAAAAACGTTTCTTACCGAAAGCACCGAGTTTATACGGAATGACTTTACTTAACATTCCTACAAAATCAGCAATTCTACGATAATACACTTTGTTGTACCATCCGTCATCATGTGAAAAATAAACAAATCTATTTTTCAACAGCGGAAAGAATGTTCTTGCAAGTGGTTCTTTTTTGTGAGCCAAATATAATAATTCTGCAATTTCTTTCGGCTCTAATTCATCTAAATCGCTTGCATCATCAAAATCTACCCAACAAAATTCATCAAATTCATCAATCTCTGCTTGAATTAACTTATGTATATTTTCTTCCTCAACATATTCAAATAAAGTATGATAATGAAAATCCGTCCATTCGAAGTTGTGCTTCAAAAGCAACACTTGATGAAGCGGTGAAGGGATGTTACTCGCAAACTCTTTAAACGTAATTCCTGATGTAATAAAACAATGACCTCGACGATTACCATTAATATATATCATATTCTTTACTTGGTCAGATCCTCCAGACAAAGCACCTAGCCACCTTCGTTTTATATGTTTCAATTCTATAGCATATTTTAACATGAAAAATTTTAGAAACATAGAAAAAACTTCAAAAACTATTTACAATTTCATGTGTTTTATTACATAGTGATTACAAGAAAAAACGCCTGCTCATAAGCAGGCGTTTTTAAAGGATTTCATCAGGGTTTTGAGGATGATGATTTCCCTCTTTCTTTTCTTCTTTTTGGAACATCGATTGAATTTTATCAATTGTTTGTGGAGCTAATTCAATCATTTTTTCTGCTAAATGTGTCGCATTTTGTAGATGAAGAATATTTACTCCATCTTTATTCACCACAAGAAATGCTACTGGTGTAATAGAAACACCACCCGCGCTACCGCCACCAAATGCAGCGTTACCGTTCGCTCTTTGTCCATCATTCGTTTGGAAATCAGAACCTCCTGCTCCAAAACCGAACGCTACTTTAGAAACCGTTAACACCACACCACCGTCAGCCGTTTGAACAGGCTCTCCAACAATCGTATTTACATCAACCATTTCTTTTAAATTTTCCATTGCTGCTTTCATTAACCCTTGAATTGGATGATCCACCGTTCATAACCTCCTTTGTCATATCTTTCCTAGTTTTTCCGAAAGTTTGTGAACTAAACATAAAATTTTATATTGATTTCAAAAAACTTAAGTTGTAATATTTAGAAAAATAAAAAAGAGGTCGATTCATTATGATGCGAAAATTAACAAAGAAAGATCATGAACAAGTATTCGCTTACCTAAAAGAAGAAGCAGCCCTTAACTTGTTTATTATTGGAGATATTGAAGCTTTCGGTTATGACACAGATTTTCAAGAACTATGGGGAGTATTTAAAGAGAATGGAACATTAAAATCAATTTTACTCCGATTCCACGATTCATTTATACCATATAGTAAAGAAGACTTTGTTACCACTGATTATGAGGCACTTCTTTCCGCATATAAGCCACTTAAACTCTCTGGCAAGTCAACTATTGTAGAAAGATTTGAAACTGCTCCAAGTGTACAACTAGGCGCCAAAAATGAAATGTATTTTTGCGAATGTCTAAATGACAACAACTTACCTAACACACCAATTTATGAAACAATTAAACTTGCCTCACTCGATGATATAGAACGAATTATGAAATTACGAAGTGACATCGCTGAATTTCCGACTACTAATGAATCAGAGAAAATATTAAGGCAGGCTATCGAAACAAATACAGGACGCACATACTATATTGAAAAAGATGGCGTGATCATCGCATCCGCCTCTACTTCCGCTGAAAATTCATTATCCGCTATGGTAGTTGGTGTATGTACACACCCGAATTATCGCGGAAATGGCTACGCTTCACTCATATTACAAAAAATGATCCAAGACTTTACGAAAGAAGGCCGAACACTTTGTTTATTTTATAACAATCCAGCTGCTGGACGAATTTATAAACGACTAGGGTTTAAAGATATTGGTATGTGGACGATGTATCGATAATAAGAGATACTCTATAAACGAAAATAGTTGTAACTTAGCAATAAAAGCCGATTACACAAAAACTTCACACCGTTATTATGAAGAAACTACTTGAGGAGCGAGGACTCTAACTAAAAAATGGTATGCATTCAAACTAAATTTAGACAGATAAAGTGAAACTTTAATCAGTGGGGGGTTTTCTCCATCCCCCACTGATTATTAGTTGAACCAATCGGACTTTTATGGGCAGTTGATCCCCCACCTAACTTCTTTGCTTTCGCTGCATTTTGAGGTGGGGGTCTTACTGCCCATTAAAGCGGGATAAACGCCCCAATTGTTGCATCTACTCCAGCAATTGGGGCGTTTATCCTCAAATTCTTTCCACTATATTTATGAAACATTTATCACAATTATGTCGCTATTATCTTTCCGTACAAATGCCCTTCTAAATATTACTGCGTCTTATTATACTTTGCTTTAAAATCAATATATTCCTGTTTCGCATCTTGGTTATTACCTTGGTGACTATCAAAAGATGTATGTATTTGTGATATGTATTTTACTAACTTGCCTTCATCATTTCTTTTCTTATAATTTATTACAATACTTACTTCCAATATCTGCTCTGAACCCTTTGTAAACTCAATATGCAGTGCGATCGATCCACCACCATATTCATCATATTGTATTTTCAACTTATCATTAATAATACTTTGAAACTCTGATTCAGTTAGTTTATATCCAACAGTACTAGGCTGACCAAACTTTTTTATATCATCTCCTGGCTTCATCTTTAGTTTCCCAATCCCTTTTAAACGATCTACAATTAAGTTCACGTATGAAACATCCAGACTTGAATCCGTACTTTGTACCTGTCCATTCTCATAACTAATATTTGTACTATAATTAACTTCTTCTCTATAATTTTTATTATCTACTTTCGAGGTAATTTCTTGTGTTGTATTTCCATATAAACTTTTATCTTTCGTATTATATATACCTTTCGAAGTTTGATAAATTGTTTTACTGTGCTCTCCATCTTCCTTTTGCTCATATGTACTATATATACCTCTTTGTTTCACATACGCATATCCATCATCACTAGCGGACATAACCTTTTTCATGTCACCTTCATCCAAAGCTTTGACAAATGGCTCATACTCTATCTTTTTTTCAAAAAAACTACATGCTTGTAGTAAGCTGATTGTTATTATGATACTAATCATTTTAAAAACCCTTTTTTTGTTCATTTCATCATCACACTACTCTCTCTACACTTTCGATCAGATAACCTTCTAATCACTTTAATCACCTTACATAATTAAATTTTCTTTTAAAAGTTAAAATACTCTCCTGTAAATAATTACTTTTCTATCATCAAAACTTACAATACACACTTTCTTTATGCCTTACGTTTCGATTTACTTTTTTTATTTTTCTTTTGATATCTTGGAGTTTCTCTTTTATGTTGCTCCCACGTTTTATTAAATGACGGAAATTTAAACCTGCAATATGCTAATAGCTGAAATTCAGCTGCTCCGATTGCTATCGTATACATTAAAACAGTACCTATTACATATCCAATAAAAGTATCAAACGCATAATCATTATGAAAATAAATCAAAATAAGAAGGATTAATGCGTATAGTGTAGCCCACTTCATCATCTTTCCTTTTGTTTTACTAAAGAAAGAAGCAGACCTCTCATCCATACTAAACGCACCTTCACTTGCCAATTTAAATGTATCTATTGTTGTTACAATATGGAAAATTACCGCTCCTAAATATAGCAAACATACATAATTCAACGTAATACGATCCATTGAATTATTAGCTATTTCAGAAACAACTAAAACTGTAAGTAATATAGTGCCATTTGAAATGCATTTAATATTACAACAATTGTTTGTAGCTTTTGAAATTTAAATTGTGCTTTTGGAAATAAATATAGCACGAAAAAAATTACTTGCAGAGCATATGCCAACACCTCTAGCTTAACAACCCCTATGTTAAGGAGAACCATACAGTACTCCCAACCACCTGATACAATAATAGAAAAAACGGCTATTGAACTATAAAGTATTCCTCCAAACATAAAACCCGTAGCCCCTTCAGGACTTAAACGATCATTACATGTCATTCGAAACTTATCTAAATCTTCTTCTTTTATATTCCACACCTTGACATTTCACCTTCTATACAGTTTAAATAATTTCCATTTACTTCAATTCTATTTCACTCTTATTTACTTTTCGATTTGGATTTTGTATTTCGCTTTCGAATTCTCCCTCGCATTCTCTCATTCTCTTCCCATGACATATTAAATGACTTGAATTTAAATCTACAGTACACCAATAGTTGGAATTCTGCCGCTCCAATGGCTACTGTATACAGTAAAACAATACCTACCGCATAAAGAACTAAAACATCAATTCCATAACCATTATGAAAATATATCAAAATAAACAGGATTAGCGCATATATTGTAGCCCACTTCATCACATCTCCTTTTCTTTTACTAAAAAATGAGATGGATCTTTCATCCTTACTAAACGCACCTTCACTCGCTTGTTTAAATGTATCAATTGTTGTCACAATATGAACGATAGCTGCTCCTACAAATAATAACCCTACACAAATTAAAGTCATTCGGTCAATTGAATAATCAGATATCCCAGGAAGAACTAACGCTGTAAATGTTATTGTACCTAATTGAAATGCATATAATAATACAACGAGCGTTTGGAACTTTTGAAATTTATAACGTGCTTTTGGAAATGAATATAGAATTAAAAAGATGAATTGTAAGCTATATAAAACAATTTCAGTTTTAACAATTGTTTTATCAAAATAAGTATGATAATAATCCACCCCCCCATAAAAATAAAAAACATAAATACTGAAGTATAAACTATCCCTCCAATAAAGAAAACCATAGCACCCTCAGGACTTAAACGATCATTACATGTCATCCTAAACTTATCTAAATCTTCTTCTTTTATATTCCACATCCTGGCTCTTCACCTTCTATACGTTTCAATTATTTTTCAAACACTAAAATTCTATTAATATATTATTTATTTTTCATTTTGAATTTCTTATTTTGTTTTCAAATTCTCCCACGCATTCTCTCATTCTCTGCCCATGACATATTAAATGACTTGAATTTAAATCTACAGTACGCCAATAGTTGGAATTCTGCCGCTCCAATTGCAACCGCATACATTAAAACAGTTCCTACTCCATACATAACAAAAAAATCAATTGAATAATCATTTTGAAAATACATCAAAATAAGTAGTATTAATACATATATTATAGCCCCCTTAATCATAGCTCCTTTTGTCTTACTAAAAAAAGAGGTGGATCTTTCACCACTACTAAACGCACCTTCACTTGCTTGTTTAAATGTATCTAGCGTTGCTACAATATGAATAATAACTGCCCCTACAAATAGTAGCCCAGTATACATCCTACCAGTTGAATTGTCAGCCATTTCAGAGACAATCGAAACTACAAATAATATCGTTCCAAGCTGAAACGCATATAATAATATAACGAGCGTTTGTAACTTTTGAAATTTAAAACATGCTTTCGGAAATAGATATATAATTAAAAATATAATTTGAATACTAAATAACACAATTTCAGTTTTAACAATAGTTCTGTCAAAAAAATATTGTAGTAATTCAAATCCCCTACAAAAATAATAAACATAAATATTGAAATATAAAATATTGTTCCAAACATAAAACCCGCAGCACCTTCAGAACTTAAACGACCTTGACATGTCATTCGAAACTTGTCTAAATCTTCTTCTTTTATGTTCCACATTCAGTTTTTCACCTTCTATACAGTTTAAATAATTTTCATTCACTAAAATCCCATTACATTCTTAACATTTTTAAGTACATAAATCTTTGTACAACTAAATTCACATAATCTTTTAGGTATATTATTACCATATTTCTTACCATAATCATCTAATCAGAATGCCTTTTGATGGTTCAAGTAGTGTTCTTTTTCCTCAAAAGTTCCAAATATTCTTCTTTCAATTAAGTATAACCGTCTTCTTGTCACCTTCATCCAATGCCTTTATTAGACTCTCATACTCTATTTTGATTTACCAAAACTATACGCGCTCAGTAAAACATAACTGTTATCACAATAACTATTTTTTACTACCCCTTTACTCATATCTTCACAACATTTATCGTTCTCAAAATTCAATTAAAATATATTATTTTTGATTTATATACTCTTTTTCATAATTTACATATTCTTTTTTGGAACTTTGATTATTATCTTCCCTGGTATGATAATATGTTGAAATCTCTTGATTGCGTTTTATAAGCTTATCTTCTTTTTTTTCTTCATAATTTACCGATATTGTTATTTGTGTTATTCTCATTTGATTTTCTTTTGTATTATTAGGCGTATTAAATTCAATCATCAATATTGCAGAATCAAATTTATCATATTTTAAATTTAACTTATCATTCATGATGTTTTTAAACTGCAATTCAGTTAAATCATAGCTTATTATGCTCGGTTCACTAGATCTTTTTGTATCTTCACTCGGTTTCAATTTACTAAGTTCATTTAATCCTCTAAACATTAATTTTACATATGAAACATTCATAGCTTGATCCTGGGCTACTGAACGGGATTTTTCATTTTTTAAATTTGTACTATAGACCGTTTCTTTTTTGTAATTTTGATTACTACCAACGTTTTTATCATTTTTTATATCAGTAACAACCTTTTGAGTTGTTTTCCCATATAAGTCGTCTTCTTTCACATTATATACTCCATGGGTTGTTTGATATATTATCCTGCTATGTTCACCATCTTCTTTTTCTTCATAAGTACTGTCGCTAGTCTCTTCTTTCACATATGCATATCCATCATCACTCGCAGACATAACCGTTTTCATATCACCTTCATCCAATGCCTTTACTAATCTCTCATACTCTATTTTTTCCCCGAAACTGCACGCGCTTAGTAAAAACGTTACTGTCATTACAATAACTATTTTTTTAACTAACCTTTTACTCATGTCATAACTACACCTTTCCCCTTATTTTATACATTACTTATTATTCAAATATTGTTTTTTATACTCCTCATATCGGGTTTTAGAAGCTTTATCGTTATCTTCTTTAGTATTTAAATAGATTGCTATTTTTTGATCATGCCTTATTAATCGGCCTTCTTTATTCTTTTTTTCATATCCCATTGTGATGCTTATTGTAGTGAATTCCATTGGATTTTCTTTTGAATCTTTCGCCGAACTAAATTCCATTAATAATATTGCTTCATCAAATTTATCGTAGTCCACCTTTAACTTATTATTAATTATTTCTTGAAATTCCGATTCAGTTAAGTAATATGTTACCTTGGATGACTCACTAAATCTTTTTTTATCTTTTTTTGGTCTTAAACTATCTATTCCCTTTAATCTATTAAATATAAATCGAACATTCGAAACATCCAAATTTTGATCTGGACTTTTTGATTGATTATCTTCATATTTAATACTAGTTCTATATACAATCTCTTCTTTTTTTTGCTCACTATTTAATGAACTAGCAATTTCTTGCAAAGTTGTTCCATAGAACTTTTTTTCTTTAATATTGTATACTCCTCCTGTTGTTTGATATACAACGCTAATGCGATTATCATTTTCCGCCCCAAACGTGCTATCCCTAACCTCTTCTTTCACATATGCATATCCATCATCACTCGCAGACATAACCGTCTTCATATCACCTTCATCCAATGCCTTTACTAATCTCTCATACTCTATCTTCGTCTCCCCAAAACCACATCCACTTAATAAACTTGATACTATTGACAGAACTATCATCATCTTGGCTTTCTTCTTTAACTTCATACTGACACCCCGTTGATTTCTCTAGGCATTTTTAAGTTCATTATGTTCCTTTTTGGAAAGTAATACATTTCACCCTTATTTACTTTTCGTTTTAGATTTTGTATTTCGCTTTCGCATTCTCTCATTCTCTTCCCATGACATATTAAATGACTTGAATTTAAATCTACAGTACGCCAATAGTTGGAATTCTGCCGCTCCAATGGCTACTGCATACATAACAACATTACACATAACATAACCAAACATTGTGTTTAATGAGTAATTATTATTTATATAAATCAAAACAAGAAGAATTAACACATAAATTACAGCACCTTGTATAACATGTCCCTTTGTTTTACTAAAAAACGAATCTGATTTGTCCCCACTACTAAATGCACCTTCGCTTGCTTGTTTAAATGTATCAACTGTTGTCACAATATGAACAATAATTCCACCTAATACTAATAGACCTACATAAACACGTGTATTGAGATCAATTGAATGCTCAATCATTCCAGAAAGAACAAATAACGTGCATCCGATAGTTCCAAGTTGAAATGCATATAATAATATAACGAGCGTTTGTAATTTTTGAAATTTATAACGAGCTTTAGGGAATAAATATAGAATTAAAAACATTACTTGCAAACCATATAACACTAATTCAATCCTAACAATTACCTTATCAAACAAGGTAGTATAATAATCTATTCCTCCTATAAAAATAATAACCATAAATAATGAAGTATAAAATATCGTTCCGAGCATAAATCCCGTCGCACCTTCAAGACTTAAACGCCTTCTGCATGTCATCCGAAATGCTTCTAAATCTTCCTCTTTTATATTCCACATCCTGACTTTTCACCTTCTATACAGTTTAAATAATTTTCATTCACTAAAATCCCATTACATTCCTAACTTTTTAAGTACATTCATCTTTGTGTAACTATATTCAGATAATATTATCTCTATATTAATTACCGTACATAATCAGAATACTTTTGATAGTTCAAATAGCCTTCTTTCTCCTCAAAAGCTCTAAATATTCTTCTCTCTCTTTCACTTAAGCATATCCCTCATACTCTATTTTTGTTTCCCCCGAAACTGCACTCACTTAGTAAAAACATTACTGTCATCACAATTATATCGAGATAATAAAGCTCTTTAATTTTATCTTCAGAAAAGGTGATAACCTCCCATCAACAATATGCTAGGAGGTTATTACAGTTATTTTAAATTTGTTTTTATTTTAATGGATTCGATTTTTGCAAATAATAATGTTATTTAATTTGAGAGAAGCGAATATTAAAAACATACTGCTTAATAACTCGTAATTAAGTCTTCCCCCTCATATCTAGGGTCTTTCTCAACTTTACCATCTTTTGTTTTGATGACTTTTAGTCTACCTAACCACTCTGCTCCGTTATATGTCTCTTCACTTACCCATACATTATGCTTTTTACCATCTACCTCAACTACTAATGTGGGGTGTGTAAACATGAATTCCTTCTCTACATGCCTACCTACAATTTCTGCATTTAATGATGTACCTTCTTCAACTAATTTACTATTTTGATACCCTTCGATAATAGGTAATCCAATAAATACAAAGAATATGAGTCCAAATACGATGACTTTCTTCTTTGTACTCCATTTATTCTTTTCTTTCAATTCCTTCTGTCTCGCTTCTCTTTCTTCGCGTTCATCCAAACTCTCATTTAAAGCGTCTTCCCATGCCTTAATTTCCGCTTCAATTTCTGCTTCAGCTCTTGCTAATTTTTCTAGTTGTTCATCGGTTGCTACCATCTCATATGAGTTATCTCCAACCAAACGAATTTCAGTACGATTTTCTTTTACTTTTCGCAAGTCTTTTTCTGTACAATTAAACTCTCGAATGATTTCCCCTTGTGTGTTTACCAATCTAACGTAAATGTTTTTTTCTCCTTCTTCTTAAACATCTGAACTCCCCCTTATTTGTTTCCTATCATAGATAACCCTATTGTAATTAAGAGAAAGAAAACGATAATAAGGAAAGTCTTCCCTTTGCTTACTTGTGTTGTAGAACCTTCCAAGACAGCCCATATAAAAATTGGGAAAAGAAGAATACCTAGGAGAATATCAACCAACTTGTTGCTACTCTTCTTTAGTGGTTTTTCTTCTACTATCGGTTTTATCTGAACAGCTTCTTTTCTTATTTGTTTCGGTTTCTTTTTCTTGCGTCTATGATTCCCCCAACTTACTCCGCCACATTTTAAACTTAGCTGCAAATTGATCTTCCATTCTTCAAAACAAATCAGCTCCCTTAGAATGATTTATTATTATGAAAAGACTTTTCATAATTCACATAATCTTGCTTCGCTTTCCTCTTTAACTTCATACTGTCACCAGTTACTCTAGGCATTTTTAGTTTCATTACGTTCCCTTATTGTTCCTATCATAAATCCTAAAGCATCCTCAGGACTCCAACGATGTTTACATATCATCCGAAATTTATCTAAATCTTCTTTTTTTATATTCCATATCCAAGTTTTCCACCTTTAACTACCTTTACTTAAATCATATAGATTAAAAATAAAAACCTTCTCATTTTAACGAAAAGAGAAGGTTTTCTTACTGTTATACATTCATGCCATATTCAAAACTTTCCCTCTTCAAATAACGTATTATAGTTGTTAATCTTTGGAATTTTATTTTTGCTATTAATTTAGGCATTTTTACTTTTCTTAAAAAACACCAAATATGCAAATAATGACGAAATTAAGAGGAATACACCCGCCCCTATACCCTCATATATTTTAAAATAAACAGCAGCAATTATCACAAATATTGACATTATTATTATTAGAATCATTGTATATTTCATTATAAATTCTAACGCTTGATAGATAGATACTATTGTCCTTTGAAAAAAACTTTGCTCTGTTTCTGAAACATTCCGATCCTTAATCAAAATAACACCTTCCCCTCTTTACAAATTGACTTTTGAATAAACTTTCCCCTTCAAACTAGCAACAAAGCGAACTATAGCACGTAACTACTACCAATACAGAATGAGCCCGTTGAAAATCGCATGTCGAAATATTAAGTTAATTACATATAAATTTGAGAACGAAAAACCTCCTCATTCTAACGAGAAGAGAAGGTTTTATTTATGATATTTCCCCAAACCCTATTCAAAACTATCTCTTTTATGATATTTCATGATGTTTCCATATGTTAAAAGCCACAAGCTTAAAATATTATTCTTCATTAAATACAGCAATCTTCACTTCAACATACTGTAAAGACTCATCACCGCTAAACACATGATAAATTGGCGAGGCTAAATTCAGATTATTATCCTCCATATACAGAAGCATTTCACCATATACCTGCTCTGTTAATTTTTCATAATCTCCCGTATATCGTTTCATGAGCATCTCATCAACATAATAATAGCTCCTAAATTGAAGTGTTTCTGATGCTGGAATTTTATCTTCATTCACTGGCATGAATAATTCAACGTACATATTTTCATCAGATGGTATATTTTTCAAAGCATAAAACATCGGACCTTTTACTGTTAAATTCTCTGTTGCAATTTCTGACATAAAATGTTCAATTGCTTCTTCCATATCTTCGTAATGAAAATAGTACTCTTTCGAAACAACATTTGTATATGCAATACTTTGTCCTTCAATTATCATTTTATTGTTTCACCTACTTCTCTAATAGGAGCATAAATATCTAGCCACATGTCACCGTATACGTCTAAACATACGTGATAAAAACCATTATCTAACTTGATATGATGCTGTTCTGCAAACTCATGTATTAAATTATAAGCCTCCTCAATATCACCATCTTCATCAGTAAATCGAACACTTAATGCCTCTTCAATAATTAATCCATCAACGTATTCATATGCAGAATTCTCTCCCAATTTAACACGCTCATTTACTGGAACAGAATACGTATATTCACCGTACTCTGGTTCATTTTCCAATGGCTGATATTTAAAAAGAACAGGACCTACAGCATATATTCCATTATGAACAACTTGATTTCTCAGTGCGATAGCAGGTAATAACCAATCTTCTTTTTTTACAATTTGAGTAATACTAATTAAATTTAAAAGTGATAATGCTTTATATTGAATTTTCATAATACCTACTCCTTTTACTATTCTTTCTCTTGGCTATATATTCTTTTGTTTCTTCAAATGTCACTTACGCTCTCTTTCATATTCCTTCCACATTATAGTAAATGGCGAACATTTAAACCTACTATACTCATTTCCTTTACGCCTTACGTTTTGATTTACCTTTTTTATTTTTCTTTTGATATCTTGGAGTCTCTCTTTTATGTTGCTCCCACGATATGTTAAATGAAGGGAATTTAAATCTACAATACGCTAATAGCTGAAATTCAGCTGCACCAATGGCTATCGTATACATTAAAACAGTACCTATTACATACCCAATAAAAGTATCAAACGCATAATCATTATGAAAATAAATCAAAATAAGTAGGATTAATGCGTATATTGAAGCAACTTTCATCATAGTTCCTTTTGTTTTACTAAAAAAGGAAGCGGATCTTTCATTCATACTAAACGCACCTTCACTTGCCTGTTTAAACGTATCAATCGTTGTCACAATATGAACAATCACTGCTCCAAAAAATAAGAAACCTACATATACTAATGTAATTCGATCAATTGTATAATCAGACATTCCAGGAAGAATTAGAGCCGTGAATAATATCGTACCTAATTGAAATGCATATAATAATACAACAAATGTTTGTAACTTTTGAAATTTAAATCGAGCTTTTGGAAATGAATATAGAATTAAAAAAATTATTTGTAAGCTATATAACACAAGTTCCATTCTAACGATTGTTTTCTCAAAGAAAGTAGTATAATAGTCCCAACCAAACGTTACTAAAGTACCAATAAGAAAAAACATCATTACTGAAACAAACACTATTGTTCCTATCATAAATCCAAAAGCACCTTCAGGACTTAATCGACGTTTACATGTCATCCGAAATTTATCTAAATCTTCTTCTTTTATATTCCACATTACCTATATGCACCTTTCTTGTAGTCTTATTACCAAAATATAGATCCAAGTTTGTGTGTTACTTTTTTAACTCCTTTTTTAGCAAGATCAATTGCATTGTCTTCTCCTCCTAAAAAAGACCATTTTTTATTAATTGCCCATGTAAGTCCTACGGCAACACCAGCTCCAACCACAGTTCCAAGCGGCGGAAGGAAAAACGACCCTGCTACAGCACCAGCGGCCATCGCTCCAGCATTTGCTCCAATATCTACAGCTGAATCTGTTGCTATATCAGCTACATCATGTAACTGCCAACCATCATCTTTAGTAGCGTCTACAACATTCCCTCCGACTGACACAACAGCCCCAAAAATACCTGCTCCTTTCAATACTGTGGCCGGTTTCCCCATACCTTTAAACATTTCTTTCCATTTTCCAGGATGTAAATCCTTTAAACCGTCTGCATAAGCAGTCTTAAATGCACTCAATCCTCTCTCCCCAATTGCAGTAGGCAATCCTTTCTTCTCCCAATCAACGTGGAAATCTTGATAACTTTGAAACTCTGGTAATTTTAAAATGGTTTTTCTTGCTTTTTTTATTTGTGCATTTGTTGTTTTTAAATCACCAAATTCAAATTCTAATTTATTCTTGATAAATCGAACTAAAACATCATCATTATTATCCATTGTAAGGATTTTTGCTACTTTAACCAAATCTTCTTTCTTTAATGTCGATAGTTCATATACTCCTTTCCCTTTTCGACCTTTAGGATCAAAAAGGACGTCTAAAGCATAATTCTTTTTAACATAATGCATGCGTATATAGGAAGCTAAAAGAGCCTTAGTTCCCTTAACACTAATGTCGAATTTGGTCATTGTATCTGCCATTACCTTAATGATATTTCCAATTGCCACGCTAGATATAAGCTTCCCTATTGCAGCGATAGACAAATTTCCATTATTCACTTTTATTTGTTGCATTCCCTCATCTATCTTACGCATTAATTCATCAAACTCTTGCAGGTCACTTTGCTTACTGTTATAAGTCTCTAATTTTTCTAATGTCTCACTGATTTCTTTTTGGCTTTTTACAGCGCCTTCAGTGATGCTTGATGATGATGGATATTGAATTGCGACGATGTCACTAATCGTACCTACTGTTTTTTTCGCCTCTTCATTAGAGTGGCTAAATCCCTCACTATATCCATTAACTTTTTTCTTTACATCATCCAAATAACTTCCATGAATTTTTGCATCTGCATCACTGTCAACCTCACTGTTAAACTCCTCTATTGCTTTTTGAAATTGACTTTTTAACATTTCCGTTGTAACTGTAAATCCAGTGATAACAGCTCCATGAACTGTAGATAAATGATTCTTAATAGTATCAGCAGCTTTCCCTTGAAAAGAGTTAATTTGTGTAAAGTCCTCTATTTTTTGCTGCAATGTTTCCAAATGTTGATTTAACTCTTCAGCACTTGAATTAAACCGCTCTTGCAGTTCTTTTACTTCTTGTAACTCTATGATTTTGCTCATATTTTCCCCCTCCTATCCCTTTACATAGCACGGTGAGCTGAACTGTCTTTCAAATCTTTTCCAAGCTTTTCATCTTGCTGAACCATTTCTTGTCCTGTTTGCTGAATTCTACTAATATCCTTTTGTAGTATTTGTTCATATTGCTGCACTTTTTCCGATAACTTTTCAATCGCTTCACAATATTTTTTCAGTTTACTTAAATTCGTACGATGTAACTGCATACCATTAAATTTAGTCTTACCTAAATCACTAGCACCACTTTTCAAATCACTTACTTTCGCATCAAATACCCCTTTATTTAATTTAATTTCCCCCATTTATCATTTCCCCGCCTTCTGTACTTCTACTTGAATACTAGCGTCAACCATTGAAACACTTCTACTTAGAGAAAGAATACTAGACTCACATGTAGCGATTTCTCTTTCAAGCCGCCGTATAGCTTGATCGATGTCTTCTTGCACTCTCCCTAGTTCTCCGATAAACTTCCCTAAATTCGAAATGACTTGTTGTTCATATGTTTCTTTAAAAGTAGTTGCTCTTTGCCCTTTCCAACTACTCTCGTTTATTTCTAAGGACTTAAACTGCTCTTGATTTTGTTTAATTGCTTCAAGATTATTTACAAATTTCCCTTTAGCAGTTATTAGCCTTCTTAGTTTCATTTGTAGTTCAGCCAATTGCCCTTGTTGATGACTTATACTACTTAATAAACCAGATTTTTGACTATTTAATTCCTCTATCCCCATGCAAATCCCCCCTTAAATAGTTGGCACTTTAATTCTAGTAGCAAAACGATTTTCAACAAAATACCCTTCAAATGGATTTAATTTTGTACTACTTAAATCTTTATTAGATACATCGAAGACCATTTGGCCTGATGATTTTCTAAGTAAAATAACATGAGATTGCGTTTTTATTGTTTTTGAAACTAAGTCGTATCGACTGTCAATTGAATCAACATCACAGCCAATTACGAAGTGGATGCCCATAAATGCACCATTTGTTATTAATTCCGCTAAACTATATATATCGCTATCCTCTAAATTACTTAAAATATCATTTACATCTGCAATTACGATTACAATCGGCTTAAATTTCTTAATAAATTCTGCCGGGTTCACTGTTTCACTTGATGCTTCCTGCTCCTCTTTAAACGCCGCTTCTCTCGATTTATAAGCGTTTGTAACTTGTTTAATCGTTTTCTCAATTCCTGTTTTTTCAGCTACATATAAAGCAGCGCTCTCTCTATAGTTTGAGAAATTTCGTGTTCTTGTATCAATTAAACCTAGGTCAAAGTGTCCACTGTCTGCTAACTGTTGAAGGAATTGATGAACTACATTTTCAACTTCATCTTTCTTAATTCCCCCTACAACAATATTAGACGCTTCCGTTAAATCTAATTCGAGAGGCGTAACGTTTTCTGTCTCTACACCAAATGTTAGTTTGCCTGCTTCAATAATTTTTCTTGTTTCTGGCCATGCAATAAATTCTTTGTATTCTAGAACTTCAGGTACCATAGGAATTGCTTTCGGTCTTTCTCCATCCCAGAAGGAATCCATCTCTTTTCCTTCAGCTTGTATATTTTCAATTCGAGTAAGGACATCTTCTCCATCTGTCGGTAAAGCTGTTTGGAAGATTGTTGGTTCGTCAATTTTAACTAAACCACGTCCTGCTAATTCTTCAATTTTCAACTCTGTTCTTCCTACAATCGCTCTAGATTCTGCCTCATCTATCATATATAGAGCAATTTGTAGTTTAATATTTGTATTTACTTGTACTCTCAATGCATTTTGACGTGTAGCTGTAAGCATTAAATGAATTCCTACCGCTGCCCCTTCACGTACAATTTGTGCAATAATGCGTTCAAAATCTTCGACAAATCCAGCTTCTCTAACAGCATCATAGTTATCTAACGTAATTAATATTGTTGGTAATACTTCTTTACTAGCTCTCTCATACATTTCAAGACTCGCAACGCCATATTTACTTAGCAATTGCTTTCTATCTTTTAATAGGTCTTCTATGCGACGAAGAAACTTCTCGCATTTTTCAACTTGGTCTAATGTAATGATGTCTGCCACATGCGGTAAAGATTTTAATGGCATTAAACCATTTGTTCCGAAGTCTAATAAATACACATGCAAATGCTCCGGACTATGCTGACGAGCTACATCCATAATGACTGATTGTAAGAATGTTGATTTTCCGTAGCCTGGACTTGAGAAGACCGCTACGTGTCCGTCTTTACTAATATCTAGTGTTAATGGTGTTTGTGATTGTAATTCAGGCTGATCTAGTAGACCAATTGTTGCTTGTAATGGTTTCTTTTCTTTCGTCCATGCTTCTTTGAACTGAATAGCATGTAAGTCTTGTAAATATACGCTTTCTGGAAGTGGTGGTAACCACGGTCTTGCTAATGCTTCAATTTCATTTATTTCTGCGTAATCGTGAATGTAGTCAATAACAGCATCCAGTTCAGATGGTACGCTTATTACTTCTTTACTGCTACCAAGTCCACTTAAGTCTTCACTTAATATTTCATATTGTCCTAGATCATTTATTGCATAGATTGTTGCATCTAAATGTTCTTTATCCTCTTTATTTTCTACATAGTCTGCTCCGCTCCAAGCTGATTGGAATAGTTCATAAATTTCATTATTCCCAACTTGTAAGTAAGCACGTCCTGGTAATGTAATTTCAGCAGCATCCGGTGTTTTTAAAATTTCATTACTATCTGACGTATTTTGAACTTTTAATGCTAGTTTGAATTTCGAGTTACTCCAAATTTGATCATCTACAACACCACTCGGTTTTTGCGTAGCTAATATTAAATGGATTCCGAGCGAACGACCGATACGCGCTGTTGAAACTAACTCTTTCATAAACTCTGGTTGTTCTGACTTCAGTTCCGCGAATTCATCACTAATTAAAAATAGATGTGGCATCGGTTCACTTACTAAGCCTTCTTTATACAGTTTTTGATACTGATTAATATGGTTTACATCATTTTCCCCAAATAATCGTTGTCTTTTTTGTAACTCAGCTTTAATTGATGCGAGCGCTCTCATACTTTGTGCTCCATCTAAGTTCGTAATTGTTCCTAATAAATGCGGTAAGTTTTTGAATAAATTCGCCATACCGCCGCCTTTATAGTCAATTAGTAAAAAGGCTACTTCGTACGGATGGAAATTAACTGCTAGAGATAAAATGTACGATTGTATAATTTCCGATTTACCTGAACCTGTTGTACCTGCTATTAATCCGTGTGGTCCGTGTGCTTTTTCGTGTAAATTTAAGTTTACGATATCTTCTTTACCACGTAATCCAAGTGGTACAGCTAAAGATTTATGCGCTGCATTTTTCTCCCAACGACTTGTGATATTCAGTTCTTTTACTTTTTCAACGCCGTACATTTCTAAAAATGTTACGCTTTCTGGAATACTATTTTTTAAGTTTTGCAAATGATTTAATGGTGCTAATGCCCGTGAAATATCTTCTAAATTAAACCCTTTCGGTACGTGATTTAGTTTAAATTGACGGTTAACAAGCTCTCCTTGCTCTAAGATGATGTTCCCTTGTTTTGCATCTCTTATATCTATTACCGTTTTCACATGCTCCGGTAAACTTTGCATAACATCTTGTACAAATACAAGTGATACACCTAATTGACTCGGATCATCATTAAAGAATTCCATAACAACATGGTCTAATATTAGTTTTTCATCTGTAATGAGAACGACATAGTGCGGTGCAAAGTACATTTTTTCATTAGTAGAACTTTTTTCATCTAGTTTTAATTTTCGTTCTTTCAATATTTGATACAAACTATTTAACACTTGATCACGGCTACGATCATGGTATACAAATCCACGTACATTTATATCGCGAACACTTCCATGAGGTAACCAGCGCATCCAATCCCATTTTTCTTTTTCTTCTTCCGGAAAAATAGTAATAAACTGCAAGTCATAATAACTATGGAATAAAGCCGTTTGTGCAACTAATAATTGTAATTGCTCTAACACTAAAGAGCGTTGGCCAATATAACCGACTGGTCCATTCATTAAATCTGTTACAACTGGTACATCTTCCAATGATAGATAACGCTGTCTTAGTTCACGTGCTATATCGATTAATTCATCTTTCGTTTGACTAAATTCTTCTTCATTAAATTGAATTTCAAAACTCGTATTAGCTTGTCCTGTTCCAACGCTAAATGTTAAGAAATCATGATGTAACATTGTTTTTTCATAAATTCTAGGATTTACTTGAACTGCCATATTACGTATTACTTCTACATTTGGATTGTGATAATGTAATGCGTGACGCTGTTTTTCACTTTCTGCATGTAAATCTTTCGTTTTTTGTTTTATATACTCTCTATAGCTTTTATCTCGTTCAACAATGTCGACTTTATATTGCTTCAAATTTTTAATATACGATGTGACAGAAACAATGATTGTTACTAATGTCATCGCAATCGATGCGATAATAAACATTCCATATTTCATGAAAATAGCAAGTAATACAGTTACGACAATCATGACAAGTGAAGGTGCAATGATTCTTGCTAAATGCTCCGTTGGTTTTGATGGCATACTTGAAGGCTTTGCAATTGTCATTTTCTCTTCTGGTTCACGGTAAATAATACGTGGTGAACGATGATAGTCTGGATAACCACTTTGATAATTTGTTTCTGATTCTACTAAAATAGGTAACGCAGATTTCACTTTATCTTCTGAAGAAAGTACTTGAATGTCTTCACTACCAATCTCCAATAAAATACCATCAAAATATAATACGTCTCCTGATTCCAACATAACGCTATCTTTTAACTTCGTATAATTATGAAATACATCCCCGCCATACACGTTCACTTTAAAAGAATCGTACAACGTTTCGCGAGATAGCATTAAATCTACAATAGTCCCGGTAATAGAAATATCATCGTAATCGTTTTGACTCACTGTAAGAGAATGTTTCGTTCCGATATCAAACACTTTAGTTGTGCCAACAATAGATATAAAGATTTTCAAGCTCACATCTCTTGTTTTCCCAATCTCAATTTCCTTATTAAATTCTATTAATTGATCCTGTACCATCCAAGCATTTACTTCATTATTCCACTTTAACTCTATTTCTTGTTCTAAACTTGGATTCGTAATATCATTTGTCCACTCTTTTCCAATCGACACTATTGATTGCTCATTTGGATGTAATGTGCACTTATATATTTTGTCTCCATAAGTCAATACTAATAGTTGCTCCATCCGTGTTCACTGCTCCTTTTCAACTGCTTACTCTTTTTTCTCTGTGTCCGACAAATTTTTATCGCTTGATGAATTGCCATATTTCTTTTTATATTCATCTAATTGTTGCTCATATGTTTTTAACTTTTGATCACGTTCTTCCCCTGATAAATCAGGATTATTTTTCAGTGATTCAATTTGTTTAACAAGGCCGTACATAATAAGCTGAGGATCATCAAGTGTCTTAGCTAAATCTAATGATTTATCAAAATTACCTTTTCCGTTATACATCCAATACAGCAAATACTTTTCATCACTTTTCAAACTAATGTTTTTCATAATCGATTTCTTTTGAGCTTCACCTAGTTTTTCAGCTGTAATGTATGCAAATGCTAACTCATATTTAGATGCAATCGGCAATGATTCAAACTCCTCTTCATTCAATTGCGTAATGACTTTGTCATAATCAGTTGCTATGAAACTTGCATTTGCTTCTAACAATTTATTTTGATAAGGAAATTTTATAAAAGTGAAATATATTAAAGGAGCAGCTAAAATAACTGTCGCCGCTATGAAGGAAAAAGCTAAGTATTTAAATGATTTGTAGCTTTTTTTAGGTACTAACTGCATATTTTTTTCTGTTTTTGTTTGTTCCTTCTCAAAGCTGTCATCAAGAAACTGCAGTAATGCATCTAAGCTTTCCATTTGAGCAACGGTCTGTTCAAATGTTGTTTCTTTTGCATCTTTTAGTAACCCAGCATACAAATCATCAAAGTTATGTTTTTGGGAGAATAAAGCAATAATTAGACACTTATATTGTGTTAAAAATTGCTCTTCTAATAACGGGGTTGGCGGAACAATATCTCGAATTCCTCTATGTATAATACTTGGTATTAAATTAGCATTAAAAACTATATTGTCTGGATGTAAAAAGAACGTGATTCGTTTATTTAAATATTTACGAAACTGCGCAACATTCCGAAGTAGTCTTAATTTCTCATTTCTTCCAAAACGGCTAAGATCGTCCCACTTATGTAATTTTTTATCTACTTGATATAGAAACGTAAACATATCATCCGTTTCTTCTATTGTTAATGGTACAAATTCAGATGATTCGCCCGTAATTATATCGAATTGACGGAAGTCTTTTATACGTGTTTGAGATTTGGTCATCTCCAATTTCCAATTTTCTTTTTCTATTTGAAATTGATAGTTCATTGCATCAATTTGAATTATTTTTTCCGTCATGTTTATCCTCTTCTCCTTTTCTTTATAACCCGTAATAACTTATTTTCAAATAACTAAAAGTAAAAAATATTCTTTATAAAACTTGCAAAATATCTCCATCTGTTATTTGGTGATCAATTAAACGATCATTATCTGTTAAAACAATTGACTTATTTTTCACTTTAATTACAAAATGTGAACCTTCATGATTATCAATCTTTAGCGTATCTAATAAGTTTTTTAATAAATATTTAATAGATTGATGATTCGGAATACGCAAATCATATGTATTTCCATTCCATTTACTAAAATCTACTGTCACATTGATATGTGTTTGTATTGCCATCGCTTTACCTCCAACTTTTACGAAGAACCGTATAAATACCGATGCAAATAAGTAGAATGCCGCCGCCAAATAATAATATTATTGTTATACTAATTGGCTCTTCATTCATTGTTTCATTACTCGCTACTTCATCTGCACTTTTTCTGACAATGTATTCACTGCTAAACAAACTATTTTTCGTATCTTTAACACTATTATTCTCTTTTGGTTTTGTAAAAAGAGAATCTCGCAAAGCTTCCATATCTTTTTGTTCTTTCTTTTTCTTTTTCTCAATTTCTTCTTCTATATCTTTGTTAAATAACTCAATCGATGCTTTATCTAATTCTGTTTCCTTATGTTCCTTTTTATTTTTTTCTTGGTCGCTTTCTTCAAGTCGATCCACTTTAAACTTAATCTTCCCATCATCACCAAGATAACTGTCAGCCGCGCTCCTTATCGGTAGCGCGACAAACAGTAAAAGGATAGAGAGAAATGATAACTTAGCCACTATGCTCCATTGTTTGATCATTTACTTCTTTTTCCTCCCATTTCTTATGCCATACAAATAGATTACTAACCAATCCAATAATGGCAATTACAAACAATACGACAAAAATAACTTTCCCAGTATCTTTACCACTAATAAAATCATTTAGAAAACTTTCTATATACTGAAGCGGTGAGAATTGACGTATCTTTCCGACAGACGACATTTGATCTACTTTACTTCCAACTGCCTCAGTTAAAAACAGGTACATGCTTAAAAATACTAATAGTATAAACATTCCTACCATTTTTATTTGTCGTAATAAGTAGGTTGAGACTAATACAAACGCCATCATAATAAATGTGATGAACGCAATCCATAGTAAACTTTGATCCTGACCAAACTTTAAAAGACGCCCAGAAATGATACCTATACTAATCCCTTCCACAATTGATATACCGAAAGCTACTACTGTAGTTGGTACATTCATATCAATTAATGAGAATTTCTCTTCAAAATGATCTGATTGCATTCTTTTCTTTTCTTGATTCGCAATTGCGTATGCTGTAAATAATGCAACAATGAAACAAGTTAATACAATTAAGTATGGTGTAAAAGCATTTCCTGCTACAATTACTCCATCATTTTGCTTTTGAACTGGACTAGCTAAAAAGTCATATAGCATCTCATTTTGACGATCTCCAATACGGCTATTGGCTAAAATTTTCGTAAAGTTTTTGGAGAATGATTTATCATCTTCCATTTTCTTCGTAAAGTCATTTAATAATAAATCAGCTTTTGAAACAATTGTCGTTCCGCTGTCTTGAATTTCTTTTGCTTGTCCATTAATTTGATCAAATGTTTTATATACATCGTCTGAAGTTGCTAAACTATGCTTCGAACTTTCGACCAATGACTGACTTTGCATCATTAATGATTTAATACCAGAATCTAACGATAAAATAGCTGTTTGCTCACCAGCATGATTTGTTGTTAATACTTGCTGCTCTTCAACTAGCTTTAAGCTATTCTCACGCCATTTCGCTAAACCTTTTAAATACTCTCCTAAATTTTCATTCATACTAGTTGCTTGTTGCGTCGTTCCATTTAATTTCTCCGCTAGTAGCATAGAATTTTGATCCGCACTAGTAATAGATTGTTGATAAGAGTTTATTTTTTGTTTTAAACCTGACATATCTTGCTTTATTTCTGTAGTAATACTTGATGAAACAAGATTTGAAATTAAATCAATTAAGCTTTGTTTATTTAATACGTAGTACAAAGATTGATTCGTCGCAATTGCATCTAAACTTCCCTCTTCTAACTTAGGACCTACATCTTTCGTTCTTAAATCAATCCCATAATACATTTCGTAAAGGCTCATTAAACCTTGATAACTTTCGACTGTATCTACTGCTTCTTTTATTAATGCACTAGATATATTTTTTGTTAATACTTCTGCTTTTTGATGTACAACTTGATTCGTTGTACTTTCAATAACTTTACCGTTATCTGTTCCCGTTTCGCCTCCTGGATTTCCTCCGGTTCCGTTGTCTGTCCCCGTTTCGCCTCCTGGATTTCCTCCGGTTCCGTTGTCTGTCCCCGTTCCGCCTCCTGGATTTCCTCCGGTTCCGTTGTCTGTTCCCGTTCCGCCTCCTGGGTTTCCTCCAGTTCCGTTGTCTGTTCCCGTTCCGCCTCCTGGGTTTCCTCCAGTTCCGTTATCTGTTCCCGTTTCGCCTCCTGGGTTTCCTCCGGTTCCGTTGTCTGTTCCCGTTCCGCCTCCTGGGTTTCCTCCAGTTCCGTTGTCTGTTCCCGTTCCGCCTCCTGGGTTTCCTCCAGTTCCGTTATCTGTTCCCGTTCCGCCTCCTGGGTTTCCTCCGGTTCCGT
The DNA here is from genome assembly GCF_056033865.1 of Bacillus sp. FAU20. NCBI lineage: Bacteria > Bacillati > Bacillota > Bacilli > Caryophanales > Bacillaceae > Bacillus > Bacillus sp. FAU20. The sequence continues at coordinate 210,255 of NZ_JBVYHY010000026.1, read as the reverse complement.
TGTCTGTTCCCGTTCCGCCTCCTGGGTTTCCTCCAGTTCCGTTATCTGTTCCCGTTCCGCCTCCTGGGTTTCCTCCAGTTCCGTTATCTGTTCCCGTTCCGCCTCCTGGGTTTCCTCCGGTTCCGTTGTCTTTCCCTGTTCCGCCTCCTTGGCTTCCTTCATTATTGCCTGTTGTGTTTTCCATTTTTTTGATAATAGGCGTTTTAGCATTGTGTACTAACGGCATTATGCCATACTGTGATTTATGAACCACATTTTCCACCTTGCTATTTTCAGTTTGTGTTCCTTTATCCTCTTTATTAGGTTCTTCTTTTTCAGGACTAGTTTCTTTTTTATGAGTCCCGCTCAATTCCCACTGCCATGTTACAGGAGAGAAAACATCTATATTGATGTTTGGATCTTTTAGCTTCACATGCAAGCTAATCTTTATATCCCCTTCATTACGAGGAGCTATTGTAATTTCTCCTGCTTCGCTTTGTAGAAAGTCACTTGTACGATCCACATCATCAATATATAAAGCTTCTGTACTTCCATCTAGTTTAAACTCTTCTGGAATACTTATCTTCAAAATTTGCGGAGATTCCATTTTAATTACTTTCGCAGTATCACTAAATGTAATTCCCTCTGTATAAAGTCTATCCTTCACTTCTTTAATGGCGTTTCCTAAAGATATTTTATTTACAGGATCATAATAAAAATTATTTTCTTTATTATATTTTTTTGTAAATTGAATTACATTTTGCAGTTGTAATTTCGTTGTATCTGGTAAATCACTTTGACCGATTTCTTCCATGTTTAAACTAGGTAATTTCGCAATTAAATTCTCGATTTGTTTCTTTATTCGAACATCTGGTTGTTTCATTAATGTATTTATGAAGATTTCTTGCTTTCCATCATTCGACATTGATTGCTTTAATTTCTTAATTACCGTATCTTGAATATCACTTTCTAACTTTCCTGCAAGTTCTGTATCATATTCAGACACTTGTTTTTTTACATCTGCTAAATATTTTTGAATCGCTGAAGCATCAGTTAAAATATTCGGTTCTTTCTCTGAAAACGTAAATTGATTTGAAATAATTTTATTAGCGGATTCCAATGCACTTAATTGCTTTAAAGCATCGCCTGTATTCATATCATTCATATATTGATTAAATTGATTTGTGAAATTATTCGCTAATAAATTGTTATCAGTTTGCATTTTTTGAAAGTTATTAAAACCATCTAAGTACGTACTGTTAGATTTATTCCCTTCATCTAACGCTTGACCGAAACCTTTTAAAACATCCTGAAATCCTTTGAAACTATTAACAGAAACACCTGTATAATCTTGTACTGTTTTAAATTGATTTGTGTAATTTGCTAACGGACTATGTATATCTTTTTTATACATAGTTGTTTGAACGTTTCCTTTTTCAATTATTTTACCTATATTATCTTGTGCACCTTGTAGCTTACCGATAATACTCGCAAAATAAACGTCGATTATTTGCTTATTGAAATCTTCTAAAATAACAGAAGCTGTATTTTCTGCCTCAGCTTTCAAATCCTTATTCCCAGTTGCATTTACTTTGTAGTTTAAAGTTAATTTCTCCGGAATCTCTGAATCAATCGCAACTGCTTTCCTAGAAAAATCATTTGGAATAACAATCATCATATTGTAATTATTATTTTTCAATCCATTTTCTGCTACCCCGCGACTAACTACGTACCATTCTTGTTTCGTATTTTTATTTACATTTTTAACAAATTGATCTCCAAACGCTATTTTATTGCCCTCAAATACAGTGCCCTGATCTTCATTTACCAACGCAACTGTCATTTTTGGTGTAGTATTCTCATTAGCTTTCTTAACATTTTGATTTAATGCTAAATAGGAGACCCCTGTTGATAGTACAAGAGCTAAAATAATAAACAACAAGATGCTCCATTTGAACTTTTTCACTACTTATCACTCCTGCGACTGCGAGTCTATCTGATGAAAGACTTCGTATCTTACTCTAGTTTTAAAGTAATTTAGCCATACAACGTATGGTTGCATGGCTAAATTATATATTTCTTTTTATCTGTCTTATTGTAGACCGAAATTACGAGAAAGATCTTCGTCATGTCTAGCAACAGCTTCTGCAGTTTTATTAAGCTGCATATTAATTTCTTGTAATAGCTGTGCGAAGTTTTGTACTTTTGGCTTTAATTGATTGAACTGTTGGTCAAAACCTTCGAAAGCACGACCTTCCCATTCTCCTCTTAATTCATTTTGTAAGTTTTGTAGTTGACGTAAAATGTCCTCAATTTGATTTGCACCTTGTCCATATCGAGTCGCTTTCGATTTAAGCTCCTCTGGTGACATACGAATTTGTCCTGCCATTATTAAATCCCCCTTAAAATTAAAAAATAGTAAAATTAACCAATAATCAATTCTACAAATTGATTATATCAATAATTTAAAAATTTCTAAACAAAAAAATGATATTTTTCCAAAATTTCTCTTTTACTATAATAACGATATATTATATAATACTAATTTATTTGTTTTTTAAGCACACTCTATAAATCTACTATAAAATAAAGGCAAACCATCTATTTTATACTTATTCGCTTTAAATTCCAGCGATAAAGTAGCCACTAAATCATTATTTTCTCTTCTCTCATTCAGACTATTCTACTCACTTCAAAGTCATAATTACCTGCCTTTCAACAAACCCAAACTCTTCGTACATCTCTTTTGCAAAATTCCCAGCAAATACATTCAACCGAATTTCTGAATACTTCTCCTTTAATTCCTTAATACCAGCTTCCATCAGTTCTCGCGATAATCCTCTCCCGCGATATTCTGGGAAAACGTACAATTCATATATAAATCCAAGTTTTTCACGAGAAAAATAGTCTGTATTTTCCCCTATTAATATCCATCCCATTACTTTATTTTTTTCTTTAACGATTAAATAGTATGCTCCTTTTTCTACAATCGGCTTTGTAATCTCAATTGCTTTCTCGGTACTTAATTGACAATTCCCTCTCGTCCCTTCAAAAAGCGATTGAGCCGAATATTTTAATATTTCATTGGTATCTTCTTGATTCGCCTTAACAATCATTTTTCACAACTCCCCTTGAATAATAGGCATTACTATCGCTTGTTCAAGATTCTCCGCTTCCATAACAATTGCTGTTAATCCGTGTTCTGTACTTGTTTCATGGAGCTCTCCCTTTTCCCAAAACACAGCTTGTCCCGCCTCTATCTTTATCTTTTCTTTATTTACCCCACATACATATCCTGCTCCATCCACAATAAGAAGCAGTTGAGATACAACTGCTTCGTGATAAAGTGAAACTTTAATCAGTGGGGGTTTTATTCATCCCCCACTGATTATTAGTTAAACCAATCGGGCTTTTACGGGCAGTTGATCCCCCACCTAACTTGTTTGCTTTCGCTGAATTTTGAGGCAGGGTTCTTACTGCCCGTTAATGCGGGATAACCGATGATTCCATTCTCGTGTAAATGCATAGCACCGATATGTATATTTCCTCGATGGTTTAATATTTTCGACATGATGAAATTAGATTGAAATACTGATAGGTGCTTTCCTACTTTTTCACTAAAATCAAAAATTTTCATTACTAGTCCTCCTTATACGTATAAAACCATCCTTACTGTCTGCATCATATGTCCTTCAAAGTCTTCTTCAAATTGCTCTAATTCAGCAAAACCTTTCGCTTCATAAAAGCGTTTTCCTTTTTCATTTGCTGCTTCTACATGTATGTACAATTTCCGTATCCCATTTAATGCTTTAATTCCTTTTTGTAATAAAGCACTTCCGATCCCTTTTCCTTGCTGATCTGGTAACAAATAAATCGCACCTAATTCCGCTTCATTTTGTAGTCTAACAGGTGAAAAGTTCGCAAACCCTATTACTTCTCCTTCTTCTTCCGCAACGAATAAATGCGTATTTTTAAGACGATATTTCATTTTTTCATCAGAATATGCCTCGTCTAAAAAACTGTCTTGAATTTCTCTTGGAATAATGCCTTCATATGTATCATGCCAAGCTATTTTTGCTACTGATTGTACAGCATGAATATCTTCTTGCTTCATTTCTCTAATTATATATGTCATCTCGATGTCTCCATTCTCTTTAAATTATATTCTGCTAATATACTAGAAGAAACGGCAAAACCATTTTCATAATTCACCTTAATTAATTTTAATTTCTCAATTGAAGCTGTTGCAAAATCAAACTTTCCATAAATATATTCCATTACACTTAAAAACTGCTTTGTATGTAATTTATTTGCAATTGTACAATGCGGAACCCATTTTCCCGGTACGTAATATGAATTTGGGTTGTCATGAAAAGTTTTAAAATAATCATGATAAGAATAATAAAGTTTTAACAATTCATCGGTAACGGTCGGCGCTAGAAAGACCGTTCCATTAGTAGGAAAAATTCCAACAGAAGGAAAAGTGACTGTAGACATGTTTTCTTGAATAGCTACAAATCCCTTTAATTTTTCAATATATAAATTAACATCTAACTCATTATAATCCGCAATCGTTATATGAGGTTCTACTCCAGCTAATTGATTTGTTCCAATTACATTTGTTAATTCATTTTGCAATTCTGTAATTTTATTAGTAAACACACGATCAAATGTAGCAATAATAGCGTACAATCTTTCTCACCCCTTCGTTACACATAGCGCTTCCCATTCTTCACGAATCATGCCCATTCGAATAGAATCATAGTATGTTCCGTTATAATAACGACACTTTCGCATTCTACCTTCTAAGCTCATTCCTATTTTCTCCGCTACTTTCATCATTCGTTCATTACCAGACCAAGTCGTGAGCCCTACTCTACCAATTTCCATCTTTTCAAATAATAAATCTCGATATAACGTTAACGCTTCTGTACCGTAGCCACCATTCCAGTAAGTTGGATTATAAATAACAATTCCCATCTCCAACCAACGCGTCGGTTTATGCTCCCAATAAAATCCGACCGTCCCTATAATTTGACCGTTATTTTCTATAATTAAATTTGACAGTGGTTCTTCTTGCAAACGAGTTTGCATCTTCTCTTTATAGGAAGAGTATTCTTGCATTGAGAACGGGAAATATGGCGCATCCCATTTCTTCCATTCTGGGCTTTCTTCTTTAAATATGATATTCCATAATGTTTTTATATCCGATTCTTCTATTGTACGAATTGTAACTTTCTTCCCCTTTAATACAACGTTTTGCATAATTCCCTCCTGCATTCCTCTTTATTTCATATATAATTATAATATTTTTTCAGAAAAATCAAAACTAATATCATTTATTATATTGTATAATTTTGTTATTAGATACCAATTATTGATTTAGAAAGCTGGTGATTCAGTGAAGAATCGATTTAGTATTGCTTTATTTCTCACTATTGTTACGACAAATATTATTCTATATTTCTTCTTACCATCAAATATTGTTACGAAATGGGACTTTAATGGAACGCCTACATCAACAATGGATAAAAGCACTTTTGTAATCGTAAATATAATTATATGTTCCTTCTTATTCTTTGTATTTTTAGCTTTATCTAAAGCAGCGAGTAACCAGAAATTTCTCCATTGGATCGGCAACACAATGTTACTATTCTTATTTTTTGTCGATATTGTCATCGCCCTCATCGCTCTTGGCTTTTCACTTCCTCTTGATCATTTCATATTTTTAGCATTAGGGCTTTTATTTATATTAATAGGTTATTTCAGTTCCAAAATTGATACGACTAAATCAACCGTTTCATTAGAATGGAATGATAAGCACCTTGAAAAAAGAGCTTCAAATATTAGTAGTATTTCAATGATGATAGCAGGTATTTTTTTAGCGATACTTCCTTTTATCGTTTCTGCTCCCTATAGAGGTTATGCTATACTAGCAATTCTTTTAGGAATGAAGCTTATCATTCTGCCGAGTACGATTTATTTACTTATTAAAGACAGCAAGCAATCTACTCCTTTAAAAAAATAGGAGGTTATATCCCTCCTATTTCAGCTTAATGTTTTATTTTTCACTTTTTCTATCTCAACTAAAATCCCTTTCTCTATCCAACCCTCTACGCCATCTTTTTAATTAAATCATATCCTGAACAGCTATCATCAATGAGAGAAACGATATCTCCCTTCCTAACGCTTATTTGCGCACAAGAAATATCGGTTTTCACTGTATATTCACCTGACTTAAGTTGTTTCATATATTCATTTTTTACAGTGAGCACATTATTCGTTTCCTTTTGTTTACATACGGTGTAATCTTGCATCTTCTCGATAGGCTCTATGTAATAATACGGATATGTCACTCCGCCCTGCATTTCTGAATTCGCATTAAAATCCGCTATTACTTCGTACTCTGGAAAATAGTCTACATATGTATAAGAAAACGTATCGCCCGTTTGTTTCCTCTGAATAATAAATACGTTTAATTGCCCTGCTTCTTTAATTGCATTTCCTCCATCAATTGCAATAATTTTTTTCTCCTTATCAATAACTGGATTATTAGACGGTGCTTCTTCAGAATAGTTCACGACAGGCCAATGACCGACTATTACATACTTATTTGCTTTATGTGATTGATTGAAAAACTCCGGCATTGCTATCGCATTTTTGCGCTCAGTTTCTTTCCAATCTACTCTATCTTCTAGACCGGCATGCACAAAAATATAATCTTCTGTTTCAATCGCTGTTGGCAACTCTGTTAGCCAATATAGTTCTTGTGAAAATTCACTTAACAATGCTTCTTTCACTTCACGAATTGAAGTGCCCTCATGAACTGAAAAACCCAATTGCTCTAGCCATTCATTAAAAATTGAATGCTTCCTCGTACATAAATAATTAATAAGACCAGGATTTTCATTTAGAAGAGCATCAACTAAAACTTCACAATTCCCTTCAACAACGTGAACCTTTGAATTGTTCTTTACAAGATTCATAACGTAGTTTACTACGCCTACGCTATCTCGTCCTTTCTCGCAAAGATCTCCATTAATAATTAAATAATCTTCATCTTTAAAGTTAACTTTATGTAGTGCTTCTTTTAAAAGATTTAATTCTCCATGAATATCAGATATGACGATAACTCTAGCATCATTAGGGATTGATAGTTTCTTTATTTTTTTCAAGTATAAGCGCTCCAATCATCCTCTTTATTAAATTAAAACAATTCGACAAAATACACTATATAACCTTTTCAAATACATATACCATAACTTACAACCTATTTACGGTTCAATAATAACTTAAAAAATAAGAAGAAGCTGTTCCCAACTTTTGCAGGACAGCTTCTTCTTATTTTTTTATAATTCTTTATAAAAAGAATAACTCACCTTATCATACCCTTCTCTTTCATAAAAACGATGAGCATCAATTCTTGAAAATGCTGACGTGAGGACGATAGACTCACATCCGTTTTCCTTTCCCCAGTTCTCTATATACGAAAGTAATACTTTCCCATGTCCTTTTGAACGATGTGCTTCTGCTGTTACAAGGTCATATACGAAAACGTGTTTCTTATTATAAAAGTTCGTACAAATCGCTACACCTGCAAGGCTAACAACTTCATCATTCTCATTACGCAGCGAAAATAGTTTATAATTTTCTTCTTTCATATTTCGAAATAAAGAGCTTGTTTCCTCTTTTGAAAGTTTCATTCGTAATTGCTGTAAAACAGGTAATACTTCATGTAATTGCTCTTCTGTTACTACTTCTTTAACATTCATTTTTAACTCTCCTCTAACTATTTATTTAATTTTCTAAATGTTATATCATTATTATAGAAAGTAACTGCCCTTCACTTAAGTGACAGTTTAAGTGTTTTTTATAAGGCCAGTTTTAAAGGAGAGTTTTATATGGATTTTACTATCCCATTGCAATTACAAAGTAACACACCTATTTACTTGCAAATTTACGAATATATAAAAGCTGAAATTATACAAGGGACTATTTCTGTTGGCACACGTCTACCCTCACACAGAAATTTAGCATCACAACTTAATATTAGCCGCATTACTGTTGAATCAGCTTATCAACAGTTATTAGCTGAAGGTTATGCAGAAAGTAAACCGAAACGTGGTATTTTTGTAGCAAATTTCGATATTGACGTTATCCCAAATAACAAACGAAATGCAGCAAAGAAGACGAACAATTTGATAGAAGAAAAATTTGAATATGATTGTAGCCAAGGGCTTATTGATCAAAATACATTTCCGATTACAAATTGGAAACGAGCATTACAAGAATCCATACTTACATACGAAAATGCACTATTTGCCAAAGAAGATCCTCAAGGTGAATTCGCTCTTCGAGAGCATATATCAACATATTTATATCATTCTCGCGGTGTACATTCTTCACCTGATCAAATTGTGATCGGCGCCGGTACACAGCCACTTCTCTGGCTACTACTTCAACTGCTTGGCCCTACAAAAGAATACGGCATTGAAAACCCTGGATTTCATCGTATACACGCAATTATTAAAAGCTGTGATAGACAAATTCATCCCATACCATTGGATGAAAAAGGGATTGATATTTCTAGTTTATACAATACAAATTCCAATGTCGCATACGTTACACCATCACACCAATTTCCACTCGGGATTATTATGCCTTTATCTAGAAGATTAGAATTGTTAAAGTGGGCTAATGATTGCAATGGATACATTATTGAAGATGACTATGACGGAGAGTTTCGCTACGCTGGTAAGCCAATTCCTTCTTTACAAAGTCTTGATTCAAATGAACGCGTTATTTATATGGGGACTTTCTCAAAATCTTTTTTACCTTCTTTACGAATGGGATATGTTGTTTTACCACCACACCTTTTAAAGATATATCAAGAACTGCATGGAATTTTCAAACAAACAGTCGCTACAATACAACAACTTGCTTTTGCTAACTTTATACAAAACAGGAATTGGGAACGTCACCTTAATCGGAGTCGTACACTATATAAAAGAAAACATCATACGTTAGTAAAATCCATTACGAAAGAAATGGGGGCTAATGTTCAAATTCTTGGCGAACAGTCCGGACTTCATATTGTCTTATGTGTAAATAACAGTATGAATGAAAATGAACTGATTGAATCCGCTAAAAAACAAAGCGTTAAATTATACCCACTTTCTCCATATGATTTCGTGAATGATTTACGTGAGGAATCATACGTATTACTCGGCTTTGGTAGTATTCCGGAAAATAAAATTGAAACGTTGGCTATATTATTGAAAGACGCTTGGTTCCCTAGTTGCAAGGAAACTTGTTAACAGTGGGTTTAACTTGTAACATGTTAACAACTCAACAAAATAAAAAAGAAGGCTGTTCCAAAATAACTTTTTGGACAGCCTTCTTCTAGTTATTCACCTGACCTAGCTTTCCTTCCCGGACGTTTCACACCAGTCGTTTCTGTTGAATAGGAAGCTTCAATTATAGCGGTTGGATCTACAGAGAGAACGAGATCTTTCATTTTCGGATAAATGAATCGGTTTGTAATGCAATAAATGATTCTCTTATGCTCCCCTAAAAAACCACCTTCTCCATGTAGATACGTAACAGATAGTTGCAATTCTTTCATAAGTAAATCGCCTATTTCTTTATTCTTACCAGAAATAATCATAACGCTCTTACCTTGATTAATACCATCTAGTATAAAATCAATCATCTTCGTAACAATATAGAAAATTGCTAACGAGAACATCGCTTGTTCGATTGAAAATAAAATGGCAACAAAGATGAAAATAACTGCATTTACTGCAAGTAAAAATGTACTAATCGGTACATTAAAGTGTTTATTCATCCAAACTGCTAACATTTCTGAACCGTCAATTGCTCCACCCATTTTAACAACAATCCCAACACCAATTCCAAACAGTACTCCACCATAAAGTACAATTAATAACTCAGAAGTCGTAATTGCTGGAAATGGTTTTAAATAAATTAATCCGAGTGTTGTAACTACATTCGCATAAGATGTACGGATAAAAAATTTCTTTCCCATTACTTTTGCAGTAAATAATAAAATTGGGATATTAATTCCTAAGAACACACCATAAAGCGGTAATCCTGCGACTTTATTTGCCATAATAGCAATAGCCGTTACCCCGCCATCTACTAATCCATTAGGTGCTAAAATAAGCTCTAATGAACCTGCTACTATAATTGAGCCAATTGTTAATAATACGTATTCAAATACTTTCTTCATTCATTACCCCCAAAACTTATATATTTTCTTAGTATTATTTTAACGTAAATTTACTACTAATTCAAAGGTATCGATTTATATACAGAAAAGTTTCACCTTTATCGCTATTTTTATGTACTACATGTAACGCGTAATACTAAAAACACACTTACCAATTAAAAGTAAGTGTGTTTTTAACATCTATTTAATCTTTACGTACGGCTTCATTTTTAATTTGAATATTTCCTCAACTGCCCTTTGGTATCCACCAGCATTTCTAAGCGACTCTCCCACTTTACGACTATTTTCCTTAAACGTCACATCATCCATTACTTTCTTTACAGTCTCACGTAACAATTCAGAAGTTAACTCGTTACGATTAAGTGTTATGCCTGCCCCTACTTCAGCCAATCGTTTTGCAACGAATGGCTGATCCCCTGTTACCGGAATTACAACTAATGGAACACCATAATATAACGCTTCACTCGAACTATTCATACCACCATGTGTCACGAATACATCAGCATGCTGTAAAACTTCTAATTGGGAGACATAATTATACAATTTAAAGTTTTTCGGGATATTTTCAAATTGACTTATATTTATCTTCTTACCAACGACTAATACGACTGTCGCATCAACATCTTTAAGCGCTTCAAAACATTTTTCATATAGACCAGGTTGTTCATTAAAAACTGTTCCCATAGAAATGAAAATCACTTTTTCATTTTTTAAATCTTCGGTAGGAAAATTCCCCACTTCTTTTCGAGTAGCAATTGATGGACCTACAAATTTATACGATTCATCAAATACATCTGAACGTGGCTGATATTCTTTTGAAGTATATACAATCGTAATATCACCAGGATGGTTCATAATATCATACATACTATTACATTTCATTCCATACTGCTTATTCCATCTTTCCATTCCCGCTAAACAAGATTGATATAATGGATCCATTTCATCTACTTGTCTCGATTCTTGCTCATCATGAAAATTAATGTACTGATTAACAGCAAACGTTGTACAGGATGAAACGCTTGGTAATTGTAAAATATTCGCTATAATACGTCCTACTGGAAAATGATTATCATATATTAAATAATCGTATTTTTCCTCTTTTGTTTCTTCTACAATTTGAGTAACAATACGCTCTGATGCTTCAATCATATGAGATAGCATCGTCAAAGGGCTCCCACCTTCATTTACTCGTTCCATAATATTAATTTGAGAGAGAAAATTCTCAAACACTCGGAATTCCACACCTGTTGCTTCAACCTTCTTTCTATAATCTTCAATACAATAAGAAACAACTGTTTCCCCTCGCTGAATTAACTCACTTACAATAGCTAAAGTCGGATTAATATGACCTTCCCCAGGAAAATTTATTACGAGTACATTTGCCATAACATTCTCTCCTATCCAATTAATATAATAAAATTAACAATTAATTATATTAATTAATTTAAGTCTATTATAAATGAATGCATTCTACTTCTTCATGCTTTTCTCTTCATTTTATTATTGAGAAATATTTTCTATAGTCTACATTATTGTGATTCACAATCTTATAAATGAATGCTTAATTTTACTTTTACTCTTCATAGATTTAAAGATACGAGTCTTACATTCAAGTATTACCACCATTATTTTTAGACAATTCATACAAAAATAGAGAAATATAATATTTTTAATGAGTTTTCACTATAAATGTAAGTATGCTTTCAATCTTTTTATCTTTATCCTCATAACTCATCATCTGCTATATAATGAATTTATAGAATTTACAGAAAAAGAAGCGCATGCCTTTAAAAGTGGTTACGAAACAATTATGTCTATTCCTCACTTAGAAGAATATAGACAGCCTTATCGTTATTTATACCGACTGTTATCTGTGCAAGGTAATGTGGAATTAAAGAAATGGTTAAGTCACCCATCCTATTTTTAAATACAAATGAGAGGGAGTATACAATGGATATTCAGAAAAAGCGTTCTGTAACAGAAAGTGAAATACAGCAAATGAAGGATTTGGCTTATATTTGTGGGCAACAAGACAATCTTGATTACTCTTCAGATTTACATATCAACTTTTTAAAAAATCGAAATGAAGATTATATAAACGATTTTCTTCTTTATAACGGTACTCAATTAATTGGTGCTTTAAATATGTATGATTTCGAAAGACCAACAAAGCTTGAACTAATAGGCTTTGTACATCCTCATTTTAGAAAACAACGTTTCGGAACTATCCTTTTACAAACTGCAATGAAAGAAATACAAAATAGAGAGACAGATGAAGCTCTTCTTATTATTAATGGGGATTCTATTTCTGGGAATGAATTTGTAAAACATATGAAGTTACCATATTTATATAGTGAATATAGTATGGAGTTCAAAACAAACGAAATTCAAAAAACAACAGATAATAATATACAGCTTACTCTTACACCTTCAGAATCACTTCTTGATCTTATTGAAATTTCTAGTAAAGCTTTTGGTGATTCAGTAGAAAATACGGCTACATGGTTACAAAAAATGATGAATTCATCTTCCCATCAAGTTTACAGTGCCCTTATTGCTGGAAAAGTGATAGGAACAATTACAGTTTCTAAACAAGAGCAATCTACTACACTATCAGGATTCGCCGTTCATCCTTCTTATCAAGGTAAAGGATACGGAAAAGATATTCTTTGTAATATAGTACATACTCTTATTACAGAAGGAGTTTCAACAATTGAGTTAGACGTCGAAACGAAAAATATCCACGCTTTAAAACTATATACACAATGTGGTTTTGAAATTAACACGAGGCATGACTATTATAATTTAATTAATTTTTAGGTGAATACATATGTTAAAAAAACAATTTATTCTAATTATGATATTTTAGCAGACATCTATAATAAACATTGGGGACATTTTGTTGAATACTCCTATCCAGCCTCGTTTTACAAGATGCTCTTCCCTACTCTCGTATATTAGATCTTTGTTGCGGGACTGGTCATCTCTGCCGGTGATAGTTTAATTTAGTTGAACTAAAAAGTGTGTTTCACAAAGTTTACTCCGTATTACATAACGAGGGTATATTCGCATTTGATATGAATAAAAAAATAAAAAAACTGAATCGAAATGATTCAGTTTTTTCTTAATATATTTACAACTGCAGTTGTTTCGTCATTTTCTTTATAGACACGCGGAATTCTTCTATCTAGCATACATGTAACTTCATAGTTTATTGTACCTAACATATCCGCTATTTCTTCTACTGCGATATTTTCTTCACCTTGTTTACCGTAGAATACTACTTCGTCTCCTACTTGTACTGGCATCGCTTTTGAAACATCCAACATTAACTGATCCATACAAACACGGCCAATAACAGGTACTCGAACCCCATTAATTAACGCATAGCCTTTATTAGATAATTGACGATTATAACCATCAGCATAACCAATTGGTACAGTCGCAATCCATTCTTCACCAGTTGTTACATACGTATTCCCATAACTTACACCACGATTCTTCTTCGCATGTTTAATATGAGCTACTTTTGATTTTAACGACAACGCAGGCTGTAAAGAAACGACTGAATGATCCACTTCTTTTGATGGATACATACCGTACACTCCTATTCCAACGCGTACCATATTTTGAAATGTGTTACTTAATTCCATTGATCCCGCACTATTTGAACTATGAATATATGGTATTTGAATTCCTAATTCTTTCGCTGTATTAACAGCCTTTTCAAATAAACTTGTTTGCATATTCGTATATGATTTATCGATTTCATCTGCTGTAGAGTAATGCGTAAATATCCCTACTACCTCTACATACTCCATACGGTTTAATTCTTCTAAAAATGGTTTAACTTCTTCTTCTTGTAAACCGATACGACTCATTCCTGTATCAATTTTCACTTGAATTTGTACTTTCTTTTGAAGACGGTTTGCAATTTCATTTATACCATGTAAATCTTCCACTCTATAAACAGTCATCATAACGTCATATTGAATTACATCTTCTACAGCCGCTACTGGTGTGTATCCTAAAATTAAAATTGGTACAGTAATTCCTGCTTCTCTTAATTCTATTGCTTCATCTACAAATGCAACTGCAAGTTGATGTATTCCCGCTTCAATTGCAGCTTTGGCAACTTCAACTGCCCCATGGCCATACCCATTCGCTTTTACAGCAGCCATCATCTTAATTTCTTCATCATTTACATGTTTTTTAAATTCTTTTACATTATGTTTTACAGCATTTAAGTCAATTTCTACAATTGTATCTCTTCCATATTTCAAACTCATTGGTCTAACTCCTAACTCAATAATTGCATTCCATTCTATTTCACGTTTCATATGACCTTTTACAATATAATACTTTTCATTATGCTAGTCAAACTACTAGAATTTTCGGAATTTTGAGTATGATATAATATCCTCAAGAAACTATTATATACGGAGACGAGGAGAATTACAATGTTTGTTCAATCTGCATTGCATCAACTAAAAGTTGCTATTGATACTTCTATTTATATGCTTAACCAATATAGTGAAAACGATTTAAAAATACAACTTTGTACATAAGTCTTTACATCCCGTCCAAATGATTCGTATCATTAATGAAATGCACCGTTTTTTGTTCACCCTCAATTTCAATTAAACTTATTCCCGTATCTCCCATTTTGAAATAGTAGTCCATTGAAATTGGCATTTTGAAAAATGCACGTAATAGACTATTAATTACGCCTCCATGGGCAACAATTGCAATTCGGTCATATGTATTCTCTGTCACGATTTTAGAAAAGATTCCTTCTATTCTCATTCGAAACTCAATAAACGATTCCCCGTTTTCAAAACGATCATGAAGAAACTTTGGTTCTGGATATTTCTTTGCTTCTTCAAATGATAAGCCTGCTTGCACTCCATTATTAAACTCCATTAATTCCTCTTCTAATTGAATTGGACAACCAATTGCTTCTGCTAATGTTTCACCCGTTTCACGAGCGCGTTTTAATGTGCTTGCCCAAATGAAATCTGGTGCAAAATCTTTTTTCACTTTCTGTACAAGTTTTTGTACTTGTTGTCTCCCTTTTTCAGTTAACTCAAAATCAGCTCGTCCTTCATGCACATGTAAAATATCAGCTTCTGATTCTCCGTGGCGTATTAGTAGTATTTGCATGTTTCTCTCCCCCTTTATTTAACATTCATAAAATTCCATTATATCACATTTTAAGATTCCAAAATAAAAAAGGAACGGTCTCCCGTCCCTCATCCATTCACTTTTTCCGCATCATTCCAATAATATTTACTAAACGCTTCTGTTAACACATCAATTGTGTTATATAATTCATCTAACGTATTATCAACACCACCAACTTCAATTAACATCGCATTTTTCGATAAATCTTGATTATAAACGCCATTTCCATCTTTTTTATACTTTGGAAAAATCCCTCTACTTAATCCGTAATAGTTTTCATCTAAATAACTATTGATCGCTCTTGCAATTTTTTCATTTTCAGCACGGCCTTCATTTTCCATCCCAATTATAAAATATAATCTTGCATACGATTTTCCGTTAATTACTTTTGTTGTTACTTTCTTACGCTGATCGTCACGGTGTATATCAATCGGAAACGCAATTTTATTATTTTGTGCTAATGCCTCTTTTACATATTCATGAGACGCTTTATATGACTGATACCATACCCACTTTTTACTCGCTAATAAATCACCCATATTCGTTTTATCATGAACTACCGGAATTCCTTGTCCTTCAAGTTGCTCTTTCATACGTTTCCCTAGTAAAGACACATTTACATCTGGGCTAGATGGATCAGTTGCCCCTGGTAATAATGGAAAGAAGGATTCCCAGCTATGTGTATGATAAATATATACTGCACTTTCACCTTTTTTCGCTCCGTTCTTTTTCTGAACCGGATTATTCTTTTCCGCTTCTGTAACTTTATCTTTTGCTATTTCACGTTCTTTCGTTACTTCTTCAATCGGTACACTAGATTCATTTGGGATATTCGTCAAGTTTGTCCCTTCCCCAGCTACGATAATATTAGAATAATACTTTGACATACCTGGTACTTCTTTACCGACGAATGTTCTTAAATCTTTAATTTTCAAATCTGTCGCGATAGAGAACATTAAATTCCCAACTGACTCTCTTTTATTCTTCTTAAAATAATCAAATCCGTAATAGCGATTCTCACTTTCTATCATTTGAACAAAACCTTGCATCGATACTTTTCCAAACCATTGATTTGCATAATTCGATTTCATTGTATGTAAAAATGACGTCAAAATCGACGCTATCATAATTACTATTAGCGCATATAAAAGGAGTAACGAAATCAGTTTCTTCCCATGTATTCGAGTTGCATACTTTTTCACTGCATCACCTTCTTTATACATGGATATGTACAAGCTTTTCGGAATATACGCAAAAAAAAGAGAAATGGTATCCCATTTCTCTTCCTCACTTTTATTGTTCTTTTCCTGTATCATTTGAAGGTAGTTTCTTCGCTTGTTTTTCTTTAAATATTTCTCCAATTGCCCCAAGAGTACCAAGTGTTTCAATTGCATTAGACGGAATAAAGACTTTATTTGCTGGTCCTTTTGCAACTTCAGCTAATGATTCAAATGATTTGTAAGCAAGTATACGCTCATCCAAATTCGCTTCACGAAGCAATTCAATACGATTTTGTTCTGCTTTTGCGATTTCTTCAATTGCTCGTGCTTCCCCTTGTGCTTCTAATTCTTTTGCTTCTTTTATACCTTCAGCTTCGCGAATACGCGCTTCTTTATCCCCTTCAGCCATCAAGATTTTACTTTGCTTTTCCCCTTCAGCGCGAAGGACTTTATCTTGTTTTGCTGCTTCAGCTTCTAAAATAATCGCACGTTTATTACGCTCAGCCTTCATTTGTTTTTCCATTGATGCTTGCACATCTTTTGGCGGGTTAATATCAACAACTTCGACACGTTCAATACGTACGCCCCATTTTTCTGTTGCTTCATCAAGCGCTAAGCGGATTTCTGTTGAAATTTTTTCACGACCAGATAACGTTTCATCTAGTTCCATTTTACCGATGATTTGACGCATCGTTGCTGAAGTAATATTACGAACACCATATTCATAGTTTGAAATACCATATGTCGCAAGTTCTGGTTCAACAATTTGATAGAAAATAATTGTATCAATTTCTACTTGAACATTATCTTTCGTAATTACCTTTTGCGGTGGTACATTCGTTTGTTGAATGCGTAAGTCATGATATACACGAACACGATCTACAATTGGTATTAAAATATTTAACCCTGGGTGCATGATACGTTGAAACTTACCAAATCTTTCAACAACCCCAACTTTTTGCTGAGGAATAATTTTAATTGTTAATGCGATAAATGTAACTACAATTAGTGCGAATATAATCGTTAACGTTAATGCTACCATATTTATTCACTCTCCTTTTTCACTTGTAATATAGTACTATGTCTCTTTATAACAACGACTTTTTCTCCAGCATCAATTGAAGAATCTGCAATAGCTGTCCAAGTATCTCCATCCACTTTCACAATACCATTCGCTTCATTTGTAATCGCTTGCATAACGATCCCTTTTTTACCAACAAGCATATCTACTGTATCAGTAAATCCTTTTGCTTCTCGAAAGTTTTTTGAAATTCTTTTCGTAAAGAATGTCAAAGTTAAACTTACAATTGCACCAACAGTAACTTGTAACAGTAGTGCATCAGGAGCAAACAAAGCAATAAGACCTCCGACAACAGCTCCAATTCCAAGCCAAAGCATGTAAAATGTAATCGACAACATTTCTGCGATAAATAAAATACCAGCTATTATAAACCAAATTACCCAAGCAGCCATATGCAACCCTCGCTTTCTTTCTCATTTTCTATATGTATATGAAGAAAAGAATGGTTTATCCGCCCTTTCTTACACTCGGGCGTTCGCTACAAGCTATTGTACATATTCACTGTTACAATGATCATTAATATAATACTATATCAATATATTCTTCATTATACATGAAAATCCCTTTCAAAAAGTGACAAAAAATTAAATTCTTTAAAAATTTTAATTTTTAAATTACAATTATTCTAATTACTAAATACTATTTTTTATAGAGGTGATATTCTTATTGAGAAACCTGTCACTAATCTACTATTTAGGTTCAAAAATATGCATTACTCTCGCTGACATCGTATATGTAATGATTATTACAACTCATATTTATATAGCAACTAAATCAGCTACTATTACTGCTCTTTTTCCATTATTACAAGTTATCACAAATCTAATTGCTAACATCTCTGCACCACTTATAATAAAACGTTTTCCATCTTATACGTTGTTATATACGCTCCAATGGCTGAAAACAGTCTTTTTACTATTATTAATGATTTTGTTCCCGGTCTTATCCACAAACATTATAGCTCTATTAACTTTTATTTTTGTCATTTCATTATGTAGTGGGTGGAGTGCTCCATTATTATATGGTATTCTTCCGCGCCTTACACCGAAAGAAAAATTAGTAAAAGTAAATAGTATCTTTTCCTTTTCAACACAAATTGTGCAAGCCGTTGCTTATTCATTTACGAGTATTGTCGTTCTTCTCATTGGTGCTACTTCTACACTCATGATTAATAACATTTTAATGATTTTCGGATGTATTGCATTACATTTTTCATTACGTTCCATACATACTGAAAGAATAGCAGATTCTCCCTCTTCCAAAAGTACTATTTTATTGGAAGGTTGGAAACTCCTATTTCAAAATCCTTCTCTCCGTACCGTTACATATATGGACTTAATCGAAACTTTCGCAGGGACAATATGGATTGGTGCTATTACGATGGCATACGTTACGACTATCCTTCATAAAGGCGAAGAATGGTGGGGATATATTAATACAAGTTATTATGTTGGCACGTTAATCGGTGGTCTATTAGCATGGAAAATGAGTTCCTATATTCAAAACAATTTAATACGATCTATGTCGATTGGCTCTCTTATATTTAGCATTCTTACATTTTTATACGGTATGACGAGCAGCGGATTTATTGCGCTTTTTCTATGTGTTCTAATGGGACCATGTTATCAAATTAGAGATATTTCCCAAACGACTGTTTTACAATCAAGTGTCGCCCCTGCTTTATTATCCAAAATGTATACAGCACATGGTGCACTTCTTTCAACAGCCTCTGGACTATCTATGCTTAGCATTGGCATTATTACTGATATGTTCGGTGTTCGTACAATTTATATCATCGCTTCTATTCTTATTTTATGTTCCGCTTGTTTATCTTTTAGTTTATTAAAATATCATAAGACAGAGCAGAACGATATTTCACTTTAATCACTAAAACAAAGAGGACAGGGATTCCTGTCCTCTTTGTTTATTCTATTCATGATAAGTTGGGGATTTTTCTATGCTTTGTCGCTTGTTCAAAAGCATAACCTAGCTTAATTAATATCCCTTCACTAAAGGCAGTACTTGCAATCGTAATTCCAAAAGGTCTCCCGCTTTCCATATACCCAGCTGGTATTGCTATAGACGGATAACCCGCTTTCGCACATATAGTAGAACCTATATAGGAAGGAAACAGTATCGCATCAAGATTATATTTTTCCAATGCAAAATCAATGCCTTGTTCTTGAGAAAAATATATATCTTCTAATCTCGCATTTAAATATTCTGGATTTCGTAACGTATTTGGAAAGTCTTTTCTTCCCTCTAACTTAGTTTGTCCATATTTTAAAGCTCTTTCTGCTATGTTTTTATTAAACTCCATTAACTCCGAAATAGAATGTATCGGAATAGTAGAAGGTAATTTAGAAAGATAGTTATCTAAACTATGCTTCAGTTCATAAAGCGGAACTCCCCAACTCCATTTTCTATGAAAAGAAGGAATATCAATATTTTCTACTACTGTCGCTCCTTCATTACGTAATACTTGGATCGTTTCCTTAAACAAGTTTTCATCATACTCACCATTTTCGTAATAATCTTTTGATGCAGCGTTAAACACACCAATCTTCGCTCCATTTAAGCCATTAACATCAAGATATTTTGTATAATCATGCTCTCCCCTACCTTCACTTCTATGAGTAGCAACATCTTTCTCATCTACCCCAATTAAACTCCCTAGCAAAATAGAAGCATCGGTTACCGTTCTAGCAAATGGTCCAGCTGTATCTTGCGAATAAGTAAATGGAATAATTCCTCTACGACTAATTAAACCGACAGTCGGTTTAATACCTACTACAGAATTTTGAACAGCGGGGCTCAAAATAGAAGCATCGGTTTCTGTCCCAACAGATACTACTGTAAAGTTAGCAGCAACTGCTATCGCAGATCCTGTACTAGATCCGCCAACAAACATAGGGTCCTTGCCCGTTCCGTATGGATTGATTGTTTGACCACCTCTTGCACTATATCCAGCCCACATTTCAAAAGACATTGCATTTGCTAATTCTGTCATATTTGTTTTTCCTATTATCACCGCTCCTGCTTCTCGCAGTTGAGTAACGAGAAATGCATCTTCACTGCTTATATTTTGTTCTAGAGCTATTGTACCTGCACTTGTATGCATGGAGTCATTCGTTTCAATATTATCCTTAAGCAAAACAGGTATTCCATGTAATGGACCCCTTATACCTTTTGTCTTTCTTTCATAATCTAACGCTTCTGCAATAAAAATTGCATCTGGATTGATTTCTAAAATTGAATTGATTTTCGGTCCGTCTTGATCATACTTTGCGATTCTATAAAGATAATACATCACTAGCTCTTTTGAAGTTAACTTTCCTGATTCCATTTCATTTTGAATATCTTGAATTGTTAATTCCTTTTTTAAGATTGGATTAAACTGAATTTCCATTTATATTCTCCCTTATATGAAATTTTTTAGCGTATACCCCTTACTTTTTCATTTTTTTCACCTCAACACATCCTAAATTAATATTCCTTTAAAGAAATTCAATTTCCTTATTTAAACACCTTTAATTTCCCGAAAAATAAAAAAAGTCTGAAACGGATTAACCTTCGTTTCAGACTCTAACGTTACTGTGTGTATATTTCATCTAATAAATGTAAAAACTCACCTTGTTTCCCAGCTAATTCAGGGCATTTTGCAATATCAACCCATTCGTAGCAAAATACTAATCCTTTATCTTCCTCATCAGCACTTACAATATGTTCCCAAGTATCCTTTACATCTGTTAGTAAAGTAACATGGAAAAAGTGGCGTTTTTCATATTCCTGTTTTTCTTTCATATGTATGATGTAATCTGCTAAAAAACGTTCTATGCATAAATGACGCAATCCGGATTCTTCCTGTACTTCACGCAATATAGCCGCTTCTAACGTTTCACCTTCATCAACCGTTCCTCCTGGCACTTGAATACCAGCTTCATGTATATCACGATGTTTAAAAACAAGTAATTGCATAACCCCCTCTTTTTCTCTTGTAATATATGCATGTACTTTTTTCTTATATAACATCGTCATTATACGTCTCTCCCCTCAATCATTTACTCTGTTACTTCTTCAAGCGTCAGTTGATTATCATACAAATATGTAGCTTGTGGATTTCCCACATACCTTACGTGCCATGGTTCATACCGATAGCCCGTAATCGTTTCTTTCGCTTTTGTGTATCGAATCACAAAACCAAATTTATGGGCATTTTCAGAAAGCCACTGACCTTCTTTCGTTTCCCCAAAAACCGTCTCTAACTGAAATTTAGCAGATTGAGACGTAATATCCATAGCTAATCCAGTTTGATGCTCACTTGTGCCAGGAACCGCGCTAGACATTGCTGTTTTTGCTTCCCCATCTTGTTTTTTATACATCGTATTTAATGCTTTTTGTCGATCAAAGGATCTAAATCCAGAAACTGCAAAAAGAAAAATACGCTCGTTGTTAGCTTGCTGGAACATTTCCTCAAGCGCCCTCGCTGCCTCTTTTCTCATCTTTTTCTTTTCTTGATCACCTTCACTAGAGTAGCGCACTTTCGGAATAACTAAATCTGGCGGTCTATAACCATCTGGTAAACGCCTACTTTTATTCACAAGTACAAGCATTGAATTCGGATTATTAATTACCGCAATATCCCCATCCATATTAGCAATCGTTTCTTTCGCTTTCGGAAATATGCTATTTACACTTACTTCCCGCGCTTGCTTATCCTTATACATTTTATAATTGATTCCTGCTACTCCAACAATAATTATTGCAGCTACGATACCGAGTAGTGCCCATCTTTTTTTCATATAACGACCTCTTATTTTAATAATTTGGCCATTTCATACTCATCGATTTCCTTTCCATCGATAATAAGAGCAGCTTTTTTGACACCTTCTTTCTCAAATCCAGCTTTTTTATATAGTGTCTGAGCTCTTGTATTGTGGGCCATTACTGTTAATTCTAAACGCCATACATCATGTAATTTTGCCCACTTCTCAACCTCTTTAAACAATCTCGTCCCAATACCTCGCCCGTTATACTCTTGCAAAATACCAATTACAATGGTTGCCACATGTCTCTTTCTTTGAATGTTATTTCCATTCACTAATATAAAACCTACTATCCTCTCATCTTCAACTGCTACAAATATTGTTGCATATTCATTTTCTATAAAGCGATGGATTATTTTTTCTTGTTGCTCAGCTGTAGTTTTTCTTTCTCCTGGTTCATATAACATAAACTTCGTTTCTTCATCTAATTGCTTACTTAATTGTAAAAATGATGCTGCATCTTCTATTTCGATCTCCCTAATCACTTCAATCACCCTACCAGTTTCATAATAAAAAGTTTTCCTTATAAAAAGATTTTCTCTACTTTCTCGAAAATCCCTTTGTAAATCTCCTACTATAAATTGACAAATTTCGATATTACTATAACACCGACAAATTATGTCTATTCTGTGACGTCTCACCATTACAAAGAAAAAACGCAAGCATTACACTTACGTTTTTCCAAAATTGAAGTGAGCTAATAATTATCGATAGATGTCCTGGCTAATTCACGTTTCACTTTATCCATTCACTTTTTCTGCCTGCCAAAAATATTCACCAAATGCTTTAGCAAGTGCATCAATTGATCGATTCAATTCTTCCTCCGTATTATCTACACCGCCAACTTCTATTAATATCGCTTGTCCTGATAGGTCTTGATTATAGATTCCATTTCCTGTCTGGAACCCTTTTTGAATGACCCCACGACTCACTCCTGGATATTTCTTATTAATCGCCTCATGTAAAGCTGTCGCTAATTGTAAGTTTTTTTCATAGTTTTTATTTCCTTTCCCTACTACAAATGCAAGCTTTGCATATGATTTATCTCCAATTGTTTTTGTCGTTACATTCTTTCGGGCACTATCACGATGCAAATCAAAAAAGTATTGAAGATCTTTATTTCCAGCCATAGCTTGTTGCACAATTTCTCGTGACATTTTATACGAACTATTACTATTTAAACCTTTACTTATTAACTTTTGACCAACATCACTCTTATCGTTAGTAGCTCCAATCCCTTCACCTTCTAGTTGTTCACGGAAACGGTCTCCTAACATAGAAATATTCGATACAGAACTCGTTGCTTTATTCGGATTCGGGTCATTCGTTAAGTTAAGTAAAGGTAAATAAGATTCCCAGCTATGTGTATGATAAATAAACGCAACTTGTCTCTTTCCAGTCGTTTGGGACGGCTGTTTTTTCTCTTTATTCGTATCTTGTTTAGGTGCTTGTCCAGTTCCACTAGTCCGTTCCTTCACTACTTCTTCAAGAGGAACACTCGACTCTATCGGTAAGTTAGAATAATTTGTACCCTCACCCGCAATAACAATTTCAGTATCGTACTTACCGAACCCGGGGAGCTCTTTCCCGACAAAACTGCGTATATCATTAAAGCGAATATTTGTAGCCATAGAAAAGAGAAAAGAAGAAATTGAAAAATCTTGATTCAAATTTCGATACTCCTGTGTAAAATAATGATTCTCTTTTCCAAGTACATACATGTAACCATTCATCGATAACTCATTTAACCAATTATATAAATACGTTGACTTCGTCTCTTTCATAGAGGTTACCATCAGACTAATAAGAAAAAAAGTCGCTAGCACTGTAGTAATAACAAATAAAACTAACTTACGCATACTTGTAAACTTCATAAAAAAAAAGCCCCGATTCATACTATCACCTCTCTATTTCAAGTTATGTACAAGCCCTAGAGAATAGACCGTTAAAATTTCGGCTATATTGTTAATGAGGTGAAATGAATTGAAGCTATTAATAGGAATATTACCAATCGCTCTATCATTCATTTTTTATTTGTCCGCTAAGCATCCAAAAATCTCTATTGTGCTACATATTTCTGCGTACTTGGCACTTTATGTACTCGGTATAATTATTTCCATTAATATATACGATGTTTTAATACAAGATTTAGTTTTCATGACGAGCATTCATGGAATTTTACTGAATCCATTTTTCCTTATTGCAGGAGCGTATATAGGAACATACACTTTGTACCTACTTTTGTCTCACATTATTATGAAAATAAAAAATGGAGCGTAATGAAATGCAACCACCATTTATCTGTCATACATGCAAAAAAAGAATTGTGAGAAAGAAAGATCTTATTACAGCCACATGGTACTTCCGCTTTTATTTATTTCACAGTGATTGTTATAAAGGACAGCAAGTGTTCATCTCACGATTTCTCCCTTTGAATACACTTTTCAATTTCTTTCTTATTGTATATGGACTTATTTTTGGCAGTATTCTTATGATTACAGAACCATCTATTATTTGGCTGACTTTCTTTTTCCCCATTTTTTATCGGTTTCTTTCTTATTATTATGTTGAACGTTTTTTCTCTACATAATGCGCAGACTGATCTCTCGGAATACTTAAACATTCCCACTCATTTTCTTTTAACATCTTCCCAATGTAAATAATCTGACCAATATGCAATGCATAATGAGAAATTTGCCTTTCAATTGCTTGCATGACAGTATGTTCTTCACCGCGAATGTATACCGTCTTCAATAAGTGTTCCGGCGTTAAAGTATTTATCGTATTAAAAACATATTTCCATCCTTCTTGCCAAGCTATAATGGCTTCTTCTTTTGAATGATAGCATCCCTCAAATTCACCATCTCGATTACGATCTGTTTTTTCACCATCAGACGTAAAAAAATCCGTCCATCTAGAACGCATATTACCGTGCAGATGCTTAATAATAATCGCTATACTATTTGTTTCTTCATGAGAAGACCATTGTATTTGTTCATATGATAATTGAGAAAGTGCCCGTTCTCCTTGTTTCTTTATTGCTTTAAAGTTCGAAATCGCACATTGTAAATATTCTCGTCCGATATCCATATTAGCCCCTACCTTCACCCTAGCTAATTTTTGTTCCATTTGGCAATTCCATATTAGGCTGAAGCAACACTACATCATCAGCTTCAGGAACGCCGCCAAGCACAAGCACTTCTGATTTGAATCCAGCTACACGCTTTGGTGGAAAGTTTACAACAGCAACGATTTGTTGACCGATTAACTCTTCTGGACTATACCTTTTCGTAATTTGAGCACTTGACTGCTTTATCCCGATTTCTCCAAAATCTATTGCTAGTTTAATCGCTGGTACTCTCGCTTCTTTAAATTCCTCTGCATGTATTACAGTTCCAATTCTCAAATCCAAATTTAAAAAATCTTCAAAATTAGCCATTTATCATTCCCCCCAATTATTACTTAGACAAAATACAAAAATCCCCTTTAAAAAAAGAAAGGTGCCTAAGCACCTTTCTTTTGTAATTCACTTGATTCATTTGATTTATAGAAGAAGAAACCGAGAATCCCGCCAATACATGATGGAATTAACCATCCGATTCCTTCGTTATATAACGGTAACATTTGTAGTACATTAGAAATCGCGTCAATTTTAATTTTCGCACTTTCTAAACCGTTAAAGAAACTAATTAACAATGCACCTAAAATAGCTCCAATATAAATTGTATTACGCTTCCCAATCCACTTATGGAAATACGAAAGTACGATTAATACAATTGCAACTGGATAAATAATCATTAACACAGGTAATGTTACTGCGATTAATTGTGTTAAACCTAGGTTAGATACAATTAAACTAAATACACATACCATTGTTACAATCGTTTTATGCGAAAGTTTTGGGAATAAGTTTGTAAAGAAACCCGCACACGCAGATGTTAACCCAACAGAAGTTGTTAAACAAGCGAGTATAATAACAAGCCCTAATAAAATTTTACCACTCGTCCCATATAGCTCATTTACAACATTCGTTAAAATAAGACCACCGTTTTCTGAGATACCAAGTGATGTGCTTGTTGAACCAAGATAAGCAAGTGATAAATAAATTAACGTTAAACCAAGTACAGCGATAATACCTGATACTACTGTTATTTTTGCAATTTGACTACTCTCTTTTATCCCTTTAGAGCGGATAACTTGGACGACGACAATTCCGAATACGAGCGCGCTAATTGCATCCATCGTTAAATATCCTTGAATAAATCCACCAAAGAAAGCATTTTCTTTGTAAGCAGCTAACGGCGTAGCTGGCTCTCCAATTGGATCAATGATTGCCTTTCCGACAATAACAGCGACAATTAATACTAATAATGGTGTAAGAAACTTTCCAAACCAATCCACTAATTTAGATGGATTTAATGATAAATACCACGTTATTCCGAAGAAAACTATCGTGAAAAGAAATAGCATGTACCACTCTGAAACCATTGCCTCTGATAAAAACGGCTTCATACCCATTTCAAACGAAACAGCTCCAGTACGAGGAATCGCGAAAAATGGTCCAATTGCTAAATAACTAATCAATGGGAAAATAAACGCAAATATAGGGTGGACTCTAGAAGATAGCGCTTTCAAGTCCCCCTCTACAAACGCGACAGCTGTTACAGCTAGTAGGGGTAATCCGACTCCCGTTACAAGGAATCCTATTGTAGCAATCCAAACATTCTCTCCTGCTTGTTGACCTAAAACTGGCGGAAAAATTAAATTTCCTGCTCCTAAAAATAATGCAAATAGCATTAAACCAATTGCTACCGTATCACCTGGCCTTAAACGTCCCTTCATGCTCTTTATTTGCATAGCACTTTTTCATTGTTTATCTCTATATTTTACAATATGCTATGCATCCTCCTCTCTGCTCAAGATGATAAAATATGCCCCTTACAAAGCAGTGTCTTTCTCCATAATTTCTCCATTCCCCTTATTTTTACTCTAATCATTATTACAATTGCTGTTTTGAATTTTGATTTTTTTGAATTTTTAAATCATTAGAGTGTTATTACGTGGAGTATAGTTGTCAGACCTCTTTGTTTTTATCACACATATAGTAACATATTTAGTTGCAAAATAAAAACATATTTTCAAATTGATTTTTTTGAAAATCAAAATTATCTACATTTTTATTCTCTTACACAAATATTGTTACAATCTCACCTATTATCCTATCGTTATTTTCAAATAACTTTACACACGTAACATAACAAAAGCCATCCATAATTGAAGTGCCGCAAAAGGGAATCTTGAGAATTCGCTTTTCTATTAATAAAAAAGGGTAGTGTATGAATACATAAGATTCATATACTACCCTTTTTATTATGATAACACTTTCGTCATAAGTATGTGCGGAATGCCATCTTCCATAAATATATCAGAAGAAGTTTGATAGTCTAATTTTTTATAAAATCCTTCAGCTTGTGTTTGACCGTGTAGCTTCACTTTTGTAGCTTGTTCGTTACGAGCAATTTCTTCTAACGTTTGAATGATGACTTTACCTAATCCGTATGTACGATAATCTTTTAAAATACAAATACGTTCTAATTTTCCGACACCATCAACAAATCGTATACGCCCTGTGCCTACAGGAAGATCATGATAATAAACTAAAATATGTTTACATTGCTCTCCGATTTCATCGAATGTATCGAATTCATCTGTAAGAGGAACACCTTGTTCTTTTACAAATACTTCTTTTCGAATATGAAAGGCAGTTTCTAAATCAGTAAGTTCTGTTATAAGTTTGGATTGCAAAATGTTCAGTCCTTTCTTATGTAATCAGTTTGCGTTTTCCTAGTATATCATAATAAAGCACTATTAAGAGAAGAAGAACATACTAAAAAGCCAACTTTAAAAAGTTAGCTTTTATTACAATTTCTTTATCCCATTTTTAGTGCCAATAATTGCTGTACTCGTCATACTTATAAACAACCCTGTTTCAACTACACCAGTAATCATTTTTAATTGGGTGTGTAAATGGGCAGGATTAGAAATATGATTAGGGAATATACAATCGATAATCATGTTATTGTTATCGGTTATATAGGTTTCATTATTTTTTAAACGTAACGTTGTTTGACACCCTAAAGACTGAATTTTATTTTCGGTTTGTTTCCATGAAAAAGGGATGATTTCAACAGGTAATGGAAAATTACCTAAATGTGTTACAAGTTTCGATTCATCAGCAATGATAATTAGTTCTTTAGAGGAAGAGGCAACGATTTTTTCACGAAGTAATGCACCGCCACCGCCTTTTATAAGCTGTAAATTTGAATCAATTTCATCCGCTCCATCAATTGTAAGATCAAGACTTTGTACGTCGTTTAACGAAAGTAGGGGGATATTTAGTTGATGTGCTAATGCTTCAGTTTCCTTTGATGTTGGTACAGCTTGAAATGATAATCCTTCTTTTACACGCTCACCTAATTTTTGTATTGTCCAATATACAGTAGAACCTGTACCAAGCCCAATCTTCATGCCATCATTTACAAAGTTAGCGGCATATTCGCCAGCGAGCTGTTTTAAATTCATCTCTTTATTCCGCCGGACGCGGCCCGGCATCAAGACCTGAATTTTCAACTGTAAGTACCGGACGAACGACTATATCTTTATGTACGCGCATTTGACAAGATAATCGTAAATGATCTTCAATCCCTTTTTCCGTCATTGCATGTTTCTCATTCGCACTTGCTTCACAGAAATCACCTGCTAGTATTTCTACTCTACAAGTTGTGCAACGTGCATTCCCGCCGCAACGATGAAGAATGTTGACACCGCTATCTTCAATTGCTAATACTAACTTTGTTCCTTCTTTCACATCAAAAGTTCCCGCACCTTCAATTGTTAATTTTGGCAAATTTGTTCCTCCTCACGTAAAATTGTACATAACATATTTATGACCGCGAATTATTGAACATAAACATTATTTTTTATATCCCCGTAACTTTTTTTAATGTTGAATCGTTTATTAAGTAAGCGCTGAAAAGGAGTGGTTATTTTGTGCACAAAAGTAACTCATGTTTTAAAGAATCATATCGATATGAATCATTCAAATATAAACTTTTTAATTGAACAATATGGAGAGTTAAAAAGATACTGTACTTTTTTAACGAAAAACAAATGGGATGGGGAAGATCTCGCCCAAGAAACAGTGTGTAAAGTGCTTCAAAAATATAGAAATAAAGATATTTGTATGACACTCGTCTATAAAATAGCAAGAAATCGTTGGTTAGATCAGATGAAGTCTAAGTCTGTTTATGAAAAAATAAGAGAACAAATCACATTTGAAGAACCACATGAGAACATTGCAGATTTGCATGAAATGGTAGGGAAAGTATTGTCTTCATTAAATGTACAGCAATCCGCAATTTTATTATTAAAAAATGTTTTTCAATATAGTATCGCTGATATTGCTAAAGTGTGTTCTGTATCAGAAGGTGCAGTGAAAGCTTCTTTATTTCGGAGTAGAAATAGGCTGAAAACTGTAAGTGAAGAAGGGATTGAGATAGTCGAATTCACAGAGGATATTGAAGTTGTTGTAACATCTATTCGTGAGGAAAGACCGGAATTATTAACGAAGCTTCTTCCGACAATAGATTTTACTAAGTTACCATCTAAACAGCCAGTCTTATTATTTAATGTGAAAAAACCTTCTTCCTACAGTTATATGCTTTACGCAGCATAATAATTATTGGAGGGATATAAAATGAATGCAATTCCATATGTAGTGGAACAAACGAAATTAGGAGAACGTTCTTATGATATATATTCAAGGTTATTGAAAGACCGCATTATTATTATCGGTTCAGAAATAAATGATCAAGTAGCGAGTAGTGTCGTAGCGCAATTATTATTTTTAGAAGCGGAAGATGCCGAGAAAGATATATTTTTATACATCAATAGCCCAGGCGGCTCAACGACAGCAGGTTTTGCCATATTAGATACGATGAATCTCATTAAACCAGATGTGCAAACGTTATGCATGGGATTTGCAGCATCATTTGGTGCATTGTTATTATTATCAGGTGCAAAAGGAAAACGGTTTGCACTCCCTAACAGTGAAATTATGATTCATCAACCGCTTGGTGGTGCACAAGGTCAGGCAACAGAAATTGAAATCACAGCAAAAAGAATATTAAAGTTAAAGCATGATATTAATAAAATGATTGCAGAAAAAACAGGCCAACCGATTGAAAGAGTAGCACATGATACAGAAAGAGATTATTTTATGACTGCAGAAGAAGCGAAGGCATATGGGATTGTAGATGACGTTGTTACGAAAAAATAAGTTAAAAATAGGCTAGAGGATATGCTAACCCTCTAGCCTATTTTTATTAATCTTTTACCCATTCATCAACTAGCGCTTGATTCTTCTTAATCCATTTTCGCGCCGCTTCTTCGGGATCTTTCGTTTTATTTAACTGGACCATTAACGTACCAAGCTGTTCATCGTTCATCTTCCATTTGTCAAAGTATTTTATGATATCCGGATGGTCTTTTTCGAAACCTTTACGAACAGAGTAATAAATGTCATCTTTTTCACCATATACTTTCTTAGGGTCTTTTAAATATTTCAAGTCAAATTCCGAAAAGCCCCAATGTGGATTCCAAAGCGTAACAGCGATTGGTTTCTTTTTCGTATATGCTTTCTTTAATTCACTCATCATCGCAGCCTCAGAAGATTGGACAAGTTTTAGTTTAATATCATATTCCTTCATTGCTTTGTTCGTTAAATTCATAAGACTACTACCGGGTTCGATTCCGACAATTTTGTTATCTAGCTCACCTTTATGTGCATTTAAATCTTCGATACTGTTAATGTTTTTCATATAAGAAGGGACGACTAGGCCAAGACCAGTACCTTCATACCATTTTGATTTTAAAACAATATCATCTTTATAACGATCGTTTAGCGGTTTATCCGTAACGGGTAGCCACACTTCTAAATTAGCATCAACATCACCGCGAGCGACACCAGTCCAAATTGCGGCTTTTTCTAAATACATAAGTTCAACTTTGTAGCCTTTTTCTTCTAATAAAACTTTCCACATGTTTGCGGTTGCAATATTTTCTTTCCAACTTGTTACACCAAGTTTAATTTTTCCTTTCGAATTTGCATTTGTTGCATTACATGAAGTGAAAATCATAGTAATAAATAATGCAAGGCATATAAACCAAATTTTCTTTCGCATCGAAAACCTCCTAAGTAACGTTTGCCTTATAAAATAAATGTATAAGTAAGCATTCTTATTATGAACGGAAACGAGAATTTTAAAGAAATCTTATGAATGTCATTTTTATGTAATATTTCTTTGTAAAATCGCAACACTATGTGAATAGATGGGTAGAAAAGGAGTAGTGACATGGATAATACAAAGGTGCGTGTTGAAAACGTAACAAAAGTATTCGGGAAACATCCGCAAAGAGCCCTTTCCTTATTAAAAGAAGGAAAAAGTAAATCGGAAATTTTAAAAGAGACAGGAATGAACGTTGGGGTGAAAAAAGCAACGTTTGAAGTTTACTCTGGAGAGATTTTCGTTATTATGGGTTTGTCTGGTAGCGGGAAATCTACGCTAGTTCGTATGTTAAATCAATTGATTAAACCAACTGCAGGTCATATATACATAGATGGTGAAGACATCGCAACGATGGGAAAAGAAGAGTTACGGAGAGTAAGAAGAACGAAAATGAGTATGGTATTTCAGAAATTCGCTCTATTTCCGCATCGTACAGTTATACAAAATGTTGCATATGGTTTAGAAATTCAAGGAGTTCCGGTTGAAGAGCGAGAGAAAAAAGCGTTAGAATCGCTACAGTTAGTAGGACTCGATCATCATAAAGATAATTACCCAAGTCAACTTAGTGGTGGTATGCAGCAGCGCGTTGGAATCGCAAGGGCACTAACGAATAATCCAGATGTATTACTAATGGACGAGTCATTCAGTGCATTAGATCCACTTATTCGAAAAGAAATGCAAGATGAATTGTTAGAGTTACAAGATAAAATGGAAAAAACGATTATATTTATTACGCATGATTTAGATGAAGCGCTTCGAATTGGAGATCGTATCGCATTAATGAAAGATGGAGAAATTGTCCAAATTGGAACACCAGAAGAAATTATGATGAGCCCCGCTAATGAATTTGTAGAAAAGTTTGTTGCGGACGTGAATTTAGGAAAAGTAATTACGGCTGAGTCTATTTTAAAACGACCAGAAACTTTATTAATTGATCGTGGACCTCGTGTAGCCCTTCAAATTATGAGGAATGCAGGTGTCTCAACTGTATATGTTGTAAACAAAAAGTATGAGTTTTTAGGTATATTAACTGCGGATGATGCGAGTAAAGCAGTACAAAAACAGTGGCCGATTGCTGATTTATTACTTAATGATATTCCGCATGTGTATTTGGATACTTTACTGGAAGAGACATATGCAAAAATGGCAGAGATGAAATATCCGTTACCAGTAATCGATGAGAAGAAAAGGCTAAGAGGAATTATTAAACGTGAAAGTGTCATTCAAGCTCTTGCAGGAAACATTGAGGAAGAGGTGAAAGACGATGAATAGTATACCGCGGATTCCATTAGGGGAATGGGTCGACTCATTTGTTGCAAGTTTATATGAGCACCTTGAAGGCTTATTCCGAGGATTCTCTTATATTATCGGCGGATTCGTTGATTTACTCACTAATTTTTTAACAATAATACCGGCCATATTGATGATTATCATCCTTTGTTTCCTCATTTGGTACACAACGAGAAAGGTATCTTTAATTATTTTTACACTGATCGGTTTATTATTTATTTTAAATATTAACTACTGGGCACAGACGATGCAAACATTAGCACTCGTACTTACGTCTGTTATTATTTCAATTATTGTCGGAATTCCAATTGGTATATTAGCATCTCAAAATGAACGTTTCTCAAAATTTTTAAAACCAACATTAGATTTTATGCAAACAATGCCTGCATTCGTATACCTTATTCCAGCGATTACATTTTTCGGAGTAGGTGTAGTACCTGGAATTATTGCATCAGTAATCTTTGCAATGCCACCGACAATTCGTTTTACTGACTTAGGAATTAGACAAGTTCCAGAAGATTTAATTGAAGCAGCGAATGCGTTTGGATCCACGGCATCACAAAAACTATTTAAAGTACAATTACCACTTGCAACCGGAACGATTATGGCTGGTGTGAACCAAAGCATTATGCTTTCGTTATCGATGGTTGTAACAGCATCACTTGTAGGAGCTCCAGGACTTGGAGTTGATGTATATCGCTCTGTAACACAAGTTAATATCGGAATGGGATTTGAAGCTGGATTAGCTATCGTAGTAATCGCAATTATATTAGATCGAATTACACAAGGGTTCCATACGAAAAGAAAATAATGAATAAAAAACACACTTTTATAATACAAAGTGTGTTTTTTATTGCATCCAGATCACATACGAACGATAACAGAACCTCCAGCTGGTGCACAAACTTGGTTTTTTTGTTGTTCCATTGATTTAATTAATTGATTATTTTCCTCGATTAATGAGATTAATTTAGTTAATTGATTTTCAAGACTTGCAATACGCTGCATCATATATTGTGAATCATGATGCAATGTATTCCTTGCGGGATGAGGGGAATAAACATACTGTTGATTTATATTTGGATTCCAATGAGGATACATTTGAATCGTTCCTCCTTCAATAAATTACGAAGCTTTCTTATAGTAAATGCCTATGTATAATTAATAGTTACTTGAAAATTTTCCAATATAAAAGGAGTATGTACAGAAAATGGAAAATATTATATGTGACGTTACAGTACATTTTTGGGAAATATTTAAGCGAGATAGTGCGTATATTAATACATTCAAGTAAATGTATGTTATTTAGGGAGAAATGATGGGAGGAGATGTAATTTTGGCTAAAAATAAAAAAAGAAATGATGCTTTGGCAATAGGTGTCGGTATAGGGGTTGTAATTGGTGTATTTCAAGGGCACTTTACAAATAATTTAGTAATCGGAATTGTGATTGGGATTATAATTGGGATTGCGTTTTTGAAGAAATAATGAGATGTAAATTCATTTCAAAAATTATTGTATAAAAAGAATGAAAATTCGGAATGCGAAACCTGTTTTTCCTTTTTTTGTGATATTATATATGAAAAGGAAGGTGATGGATATGTCAACAAATAATCAAGTAGAACAAAACTGCTTCATTTGCAAAAAACATAAAGGAAATATTATAGTTCCAGGTGGAGCTATTTACGAAGATGAACTCGTTTATGTTGGACATGTCCATTGGAATAATGAAGAAACATACCTTGGTTATGTCATGATAGATATAAAAAGACATGTACTTGGCCTTGCTGAATTAACGGATGAAGAAGCAAAAACGTTCGGACTTATAACAAGTAGGGTAAGTAAAGCGTTAAAAGAAAGTGAGGGAGCAGAACATATTTATGCTTTTGTTTCAGGGAATGGTGTACCACATATGCATATGCACATCATACCGCGTTATCCAAATACACCCAAAGAGTTTTGGTCACCGACTGAAGTAGCGAAATGGAATGGTGCGCCATATGGTGACGCAGAGAAAATCCAAAAACTATGCGAAAGAATACGAAAGTATATGGTGAGTGAATATGCATATAACAAATAATAGACAATATTCATGGGTTGGAAATACAGACATGTGCTTAGGAGAAATTTCAGTTAAGCAATATGGTGATATTGTACTTGGTAAATACGGCGGGAATATAAGCGCCGGAGCAAAAAAGAACGAAGATGGCGCGTTAGTTTGGTCAAATGGTGATTGGGAATTTGCAGCTATATTAGATGGACATAATAGTGCGGAAAGTGTTGATTTAGTAGTAAATACAATCGAAAAAGAATATGAAAATATAAAAGTAATTTTGAATGAACCAATTAATACAGTGTTTCAATCTGTTGAAAATCATATACTGACAATTTTTCAGGCATCTTCATTTAAGGAAAAGTGCAAAAAAATTAAAGGTGAAACAGCTTGCTTACTATGTGTAAGGAAAGAAAATTATATATGGTGGCTTTCTATCGGTGATTGTTTAGTGTATGTATTTCATGAAGAGTTACATAAGTTAGGACAATATGCATTAAATCAACGTCATTTTTACGAATGGATTGGAAATGTAAACACATTTGATTTACCTGTTCCTTGCTATTCATCAGGTATTCGTGAATTACGTACTGGAAAGAACCGAATTGTAATGGTGACAGATGGAGTATTAGAATGCGGGGAACGCCGATATGAAATACCTGTAAATTTGTATAATACTATTAACAGAAATGATAAAACACTTAAAGAAAATATTCACAATGTTTTAGAACACGTGCATCATCAGTTGGGACGTGATAGTGCGACTATAATTAGTTGGGACGTTGAAAATAAAGAGAATGTTACGTATCCGAGTGATCAGCCGGAGAAAATGAAAGTAAGAAAATAAAAGGATAGGTTTTTTTGTCAATTAGAAAAATAACTCTATTAATTTTATGAGTACTATCTACATTCATTTTGAAAAAATAGCAAGAAAAAGGTTATACATCCCGAAGAAAAGGATGGGAAATAGATTGTTGTTGTACAATACATAAAACATGTCTTGATAAAACTACTACTAAAGAAGTAAGCATAAAGAAAATGAAGATATTATCGTAACATTAAAAATTATATAGTCCACTTTGTTACGAAAACATAATTAATTTAATAGGAGGGAATGCAATGGGTAACTCTACTATTTGGATTATAGTTATTAGTATGATAATTGGAGGATATTTTTTAGAAAAGTTTTTAAGGAAAAAATTAAATATGACAAAGGGAAATGTTTGGATATATAAACATGTAAATGGTTTACATGTAAAATTAGCAATAGGTCTTTTTATCATATATCTTATAGTAAGTTTTATTTATCTGTTCAAAGTAGAAAATGCTAATATAGGAATTGCTGTACTTACTTATTTTGGAGCAATTTCCTTATTACGCGTATGGATGGAATGGAAGTATAACAGAGAAACAAAGGAATATATTCTTTCTATAATTGGATTCTTTGCATTTGCTTTTATGGTTTCAATGTTACTTTATTTTGATCCTCTTTCTACATATTAATATCGTTTTGTTTTTTTATGATGAATATTTAAAAAGAGTAGCTACCATTATTTATCTTGATAGTTACTCTTTTTATTTACAACTTCCTAAAACTCCTCAAAACAAGATATTCCCACAATCTCCAAGGAAGAATCTTCTTCGCAAAGATCATAAATTTCACACCTTTACCGATTGGATATCGTAAATTTGTACGCTTAGATTCAGCAATTTCTACAATTTTATTAGCAACATCTATCGGATTACCAAATGTATCACTGCCGCTATTAATATGTTTTTGTATTTTATCCATATACTCTTTGTAAGGAGATGGTGTATCAGATTGGTTTTCAGCGAGTTGTTTCCCAACCTCCCATATGTTTGTGTTATAAGAACCTGGTTCAATTAAAGCAACATCTATTCCGAAAGGTTTTACTTCTAAGCGAAGCGATTCACTCCAGCCTTCTAATGCATATTTTGAAGATACATAAGGAGATAAACCAGGGAATCCAACTTGGCCGCTAATGCTGCTTATATTGATGATTTTTCCACTTCTTTGTTTTCTCATATACGGTAAGACAAGTCGGGTAATTGATATAGCTCCAAATAGGTTCGTTTCAAATTGTTTACGGTATTCCTCTACTGGAATTTCTTCTACAAAGCCCCCATTTGCATATCCTGCATTATTAACAAGAAGGTCTACTTTTTGTATTTCTTTTAAAAATAATTGGAAGTTATGTATAGAGTTTTGATCGGTTACATCTAATTGTTGAATTTTTATGTTTTGTTGTAAGTTGAGTTGAGTAGCTTGAGATAGTAAGTTCACTTGTTTTTCAAGGTTCCGCATTGTAGCGATAACTAAATAATCTTTTTTTGCGAGTTCGAGTGTAGTTAATAGTCCAAATCCACTTGAGGCTCCTGTAATTATTGCGATTTTTTTATTCATTTTCCGCCAGCTTTCTTTTTCTTTTATCATAACGAGTTATGATAAGAAAATCTATTATTCTTACATTCAGTATGAAATCAATTTGTATGTAAAAAAGGGGATTATAGGGAATGAGCGTATATAGAGTAGTGTATATTAATATGATAATGAAATGAGGGAAGAAAAATGGTCCATGTGAAGGATGTATTAGCAGATCAAT
This sequence comes from Bacillus sp. FAU20, assembly GCF_056033865.1. Classification (NCBI taxonomy): domain Bacteria; kingdom Bacillati; phylum Bacillota; class Bacilli; order Caryophanales; family Bacillaceae; genus Bacillus; species Bacillus sp. FAU20. The sequence goes on along the minus strand of NZ_JBVYHY010000026.1, from coordinate 172,398 downwards.
TGTTGGCGAATGCAAACGATCCTAGTTGGTATATCCCATTTTCAGATGCAGTGAAAGATTTATCTGAGAGGGAAGCTTTCTGGAAACCGAATGAAGAGAGTAACAGTATAGCTGAAATTGTACAACATTTATTGTATTGGAATTCTACGTGGCAAACTAGATATAAAGAATCGAATGTGAATGCTGTGCCCGCTATTGGTGATAATAACAAAAGTTTTATGCTTTCAAATAATCAAACTTTCGATGAATTACGGGAAAAACTACTAGAAAAACTGTTACAATGGCAAAATCTTATAAATGAAGAAAAGGTTGAAAGTGATGTAGTAGGACTTCCTGTTTCTGCAAAGTGGTGGGAAGTGTTAGCGAATGTAACAACTCATAATGCATATCATATTGGGCAAATTATTTACATCCGAAAATTACAGCAGAGCTTTGATAATGAATAAGATAATAGTTCTCAAATTAGGTGAACAAAAGTGGACAAAACGAGACAGATGTCTCGTTTTGTCCACTTTTTTATTATGAAAGAAAAGAGAAAACCTATTAAATCAAGGATTAGAATTTGGCACGGTACTTGCAATATAACAGACGAACAAGAAAATAGGAGGGCTGGACATGTTAAAAACAACTGAAAGTAAAGGGAATGAAATTACGAAAGAACAAGCTCGTTGGATGTATAAAAAAATGTTAGAGATTCGTAAGTTTGAAGATAAGGTACATGAATTGTTCGCGCAAGGCGTGCTGCCAGGTTTCGTCCATTTATACGCAGGTGAAGAAGCGGTAGCAGTTGGTGTATGTGCCCACTTAACGGATAGTGACAGTATTACAAGTACACATAGAGGTCATGGACATTGTATCGCAAAAGGTTGTGATTTAAATGGTATGATGGCTGAACTTTTCGGGAAAGCAACAGGATTATGTAAAGGTAAAGGCGGTTCCATGCATATTGCTGATTTAGATAAAGGAATGCTTGGTGCAAATGGCATTGTAGGCGGGGGTTTCCCACTTGCTTGTGGCTCAGCATTAACAGCTAAATATAAAGGAACGAAAGATGTAAGTGTTTGCTTCTTCGGTGACGGAGCAAATAATGAAGGAACATTCCATGAAGGGGTTAATTTAGCGGCGATTTGGAAGTTACCAGTTATTTTTATCGCAGAAAATAACGGTTACGGTGAAGCAACGACATTTGAATATGCTTCAAGTTGTGATTCTATTGCGGATCGTGCAAAAGCTTATAACATTCCAGGTGTTCAAGTGGATGGAAAAAATCTTCTAGCTGTATATAAAGCTGCTGAAGAAGCAGTAGAACGTGCGCGTAAAGGCGGTGGTCCAACAATAATTGAATGTATGACATATCGTAATTACGGTCATTTCGAAGGTGAAGCACAAACGTATAAAACTTCAGAAGAAAAAGAAGAACATTTAAATGAAAAAGATGCAATTGTGAATTTCCGTAAGCATTTAATTCATGAAGCTTTATTAACTGAATCTGAGCTTGTAGATATGGAAAAGGCAGTAGATGAAGCGGTGCAAAAATCGATTGAATTTAGTGAAAATAGTCCATATCCAGAGGATGAAGAATTATTAAAAGATGTATACGTTTCTTACAAATAAGAGGAGGGTGAAAAATTATGACTAGAACAGTAAGTATGTCAACTGCAATTAATGAAGCGATGAAAATCTCAATGCGCCGTGATGAAAATGTAATTTTAATAGGAGAGGACGTTGCAGGCGGTGCACAAGTTGATCATCTGCAAGATGATGAAGCTTGGGGTGGTGTTCTTGGTGTTACGAAAGGACTTGTACAAGAGTTTGGTCGAAATCGTATATTGGATACACCAATTTCTGAAGCGGGTTATATGGGAGCTGCGATGGCCGCTGCTGCAACTGGATTACGTCCGATAGCTGAGTTAATGTTTAATGATTTTATTGGTAGTTGTCTTGATCAAGTATTAAACCAAGGTGCGAAATTCCGTTATATGTTTGGAGGTAAAGCAAAAGTACCCGTTACAGTACGTACGATGCATGGCGCTGGTTTTAGTGCAGCAGCTCAGCATTCACAAAGTTTGTACGCATTATTTACGAGCATACCAGGTATTAAAGTTGTTGTTCCTTCCACACCGTATGATGCAAAAGGCTTATTATTAGCAGCAATTGAAGATGATGATCCAGTAATCTTCTTTGAGGATAAAACACTTTACAATATGAAAGGTGAAGTGCCAGAAGGATATTATACAATTCCATTAGGAAAAGCAGATATTAAACGGGAAGGTTCTGATGTAACAATTGTCGCAATCGGAAAGCAAGTTCATACAGCGCTTGCAGCTGCAAAGCAATTATCGAAAAAGGGGCTTGAAGTAGAAGTAATCGATCCACGATCTTTATCACCGCTTGATGAAGATACGATTTTATCATCTGTTGAAAAAACAAATTGTCTTATCGTCATTGACGAAGCGAATCCAAGATGTAGTATGGCAACAGATATTGCGGCAATTGTAGCGGATAAAGGTTTTGATTTGTTAGATGCACCTATTAAACGAATTACAGCACCACATACGCCGGTTCCGTTTTCACCACCACTTGAAAAATTGTATTTGCCAACGCCAGAAAAAGTAATTGAAACTGTATCAGAAATGATTGGAGACCAATCTTTATTACATGTGTAATAAAACGATGTGAAGGGAGAGAGAAACATGGCTGTAGAAGTTGTAATGCCGAAGTTAGGTATGGCGATGAAAGAAGGTATTATTACGAGCTGGAATATTAAAGCAGGCGATAATGTAGCAAAAGGAGAACTGATTGCTAGTATTAATTCAGAAAAAATTGAAACGGAAATTGAAGCGCCAGTTGATGGTACGGTACTTGATATAGCTGTAAGTGAAGATGAAGGAGTGCCGCCTGGTACTGTAATTTGCTACATCGGTAAACCGAATGAAAAAGTAGAAATGCAGGAAAGCACACATGTTGTAGAAGAAAAAACATCTAATATAGAAGTACAAAATGTACAAAATCAAGAACCAAATGGGAAAGAAGTATCGAAGCAAAGAATTAAAATTTCACCTGTAGCGAAGAAAATTGCAAAGTCTGAAAATCTGGATTTCAAGGCATTAGTTGGTACAGGCCCCGGCGGAAGAATTACAAAGGTAGATGTATTAAAGGCGCTTGAAGAAAGAGTAGCAATCCCAGAAGTACTTGAACAAGAAGAAAGTAAAGTAATTCCTGTTACTGGTATGCGGAAAGCAATCGCAAACCGTATGCAAGCAAGCTTACAAAATAGTGCGCAATTAACCTTAACGATGAAAGTAGATGTTACAGATTTAGTTGCTTTACATAAAGAAATAGCGGAAGTTGTACAAAAACGATACGATAACAAATTAACCATTACGGATTTCGTTTCTCGAGCTGTTATATTAGCGCTTGGGGATCATAAAGAAATGAACAGCGCTTATATAGATGATGCAATTCATCAATTTGAACATGTTCATTTAGGTATGGCAGTCGCATTAGAAAAAGGATTAGTCGTTCCAGCTATTCGCTTTGCAAATAATTTATCTTTAGTAGAGTTGTCTAAAGAGATTAAGGATATGGCACAAAAGGCGCGAGCAGGTAGCTTAAGTAGTGATGATATGCACCGAACGACATTTACAATTAGTAATTTAGGTAGCTTTGGTATTGAATATTTCACACCTGTATTAAATACACCTGAGACTGGTATTTTAGGTATTGGCGCAATTGAACATGTTCCTGTATATAAAGGGAAAAAATTAAAAAAAGGTAGTATGTTACCTTTAAGTTTAACATTCGATCATCGTGTACTAGACGGTGCACCAGCAGCTGCATTTTTACGCACAATTAAATATTATTTAGAAGAACCTATAACAATTCTTTTATAAAGAGAAGGTGAGAGAATGAGTAAATTAGTTGTAATTGGAGGCGGACCAGCTGGATATGTAGCGGCAATTACCGCGGCTCAAAATGGAAAAGAGGTCACTCTTATTGATGAAGCTGACCTTGGCGGAACGTGTTTGAATGTTGGGTGTATGCCGACGAAATCATTGTTAGAAAGTGCAGAAGTGCATGACATTGTGAGAAAAGCGAATGATTATGGGGTTACGCTTAATACAGGAAGTATATCAATTGATTGGGATCAAATACAGGCAAGGAAATCACAAATCGTAATGCAACTCGTCCAAGGAATACAATATTTAATGAAGAAAAATAAAATTAAAGTTGTAAAAGGAAAAGCGAAATTCGAAACGGATCATCGTGTGCGAGTTACATACGGTGATAAAGAAGATGTAGTAGATGGAGAACAGTTCATTATAGCGGCAGGTTCAGAACCGACTGAATTACCCTTTGCTCCATTTGATGGAAAGTGGGTTTTAAATAGTAGCCATGCAATGTCCATAGATCATATACCGAAATCATTATTAATCGTTGGCGGTGGTGTAATAGGGTGCGAGTTTGCAAGTATTTATAGTCGTCTTGGAACAAAAGTTACAATTATTGAAATGGCACCACAATTATTACCTGGTGAAGATGAAGATATCGCACATATTTTAAGAGGAAAACTAGAAACTGATGGCGTAAAAATATGTACAGGGGCAGCTTTAAAAGGATTAAATAGTTATAAGAAGCAGGCTTTATTTGAATATGAAGGAAGTATCCAAGAAGTTAATCCAGAATTTGTTCTCGTTTCAGTCGGCCGAAAACCACGTATACAACAATTAGATTTAGAAAAAGCAGGCATTCAATATTCAAATAAAGGAATTTCTGTAAATGAACATATGCAAACCAATGTATCACATATTTACGCAGCTGGTGATGTAATTGGTGGCATCCAGCTTGCTCACGTTGCCTTCCATGAAGGAACGACGGCAGCATTACACGCGAGCGGAGAAGATGTAAAAGTTAACTATCATGCTGTACCTCGTTGTATGTATACCGCTCCAGAAATTGCTAGCGTTGGTCTAACAGAAAAAGATGCAAAAGAGCAGTACGGTGACATACAAATTGGAGAATTTCCTTTTACAGCGAACGGAAAAGCGCTTATTATTGGAGAACAAACGGGGAAAATAAAAGTTATTGTGGAACCTAAATATCAAGAAATTGTTGGGATTTCTATTATCGGTCCACGTGCAACCGAACTAATTGGTCAAGGAACTGTAATGATTCATACGGAAGTTACTGCCGATATTATGAGAGATTATATTGCAGCGCATCCGACTTTATCTGAAGCGATTCATGAAGCGCTATCGCAAGCAGTAGGGCATGCTGTACATGCTTAAATGGAATTATAATAAACCACTATTCTCTAAATGAATAAGAGAATAGTGGTTTGAGTTTTTACGGAAGAAATTGAATATCCTATTATTTTTTTACGTCAATAGCTGAAGTTTTATCGTTCCATTCAGGAGCTAAATTAGCAGTTTTACCATACCAATCAGCGTGTTTAAATACAACACCTTTTCCATATCCTTGTGTAGAAGTATGCTCCCAAAGTGTCGTTGAATAACTTGCAGAAGGTGAAGCCGTACTTACAGAAGAAATTCTGTCGTTCCAGCTAGAAGGTAAGTTTTTAAAGCCACTGCTCCAGTAAATGTATTGTCCACCTTTATTTATATGTTCATAAAAATCAGTACTACCAGCGCCGCTACCTAAAGGATTAATTTTATTTTTAAGTGCTTTTTTATCCTTTTCAATATAAGCATCCAATGTTTCTCTACTAGTAAAACCGTAAGCTAACCAATCTCCATTTTCATTTTGCTCTGGTAATACCATAGTAATTTGGATGTCTTTTTTATCTTGATCACTTAATTTTGTAAGTGAATTAACGTTCTGTTCATCCACTTTTAAATAATCAAAAGACTTAATTGTGTTACTTTTTTCTTCAGCACTTGCTACTCCTAGTCCTCCAGTTAATGCAAATCCCGCTACTAATGTACCTGCTACTAATTTCTTCAACATATAACCATCCCTTTTTGTTTGGATTTTTGTACAGGTGAATCTTGTACAGCTAAAATGTATTATAATTTTATACTTTTGTAAATATTCTGAAGTTTTAGAAATAATAGGCGGAATATTTACAGTTTTACATTTTTTCTTTAGAAAAAATAGTTATTGGAATGATATAATAAGTGGATATATTGTTTTTACTGGATGTAAAGATGTTTTAGGAGAGGTGTCATTGAAATATTTTACAAGAGATTGGTATAAAAAAATAAATTTTTAGAATTTTTAAGTTTTATAGAGTCTATAAAAGAATGGTCGGAAATGGATATACAAAGTTTAAAGGAAGAAATAGAGGAAAGGAAAATAGATTTATTAAAATTCCTTCCTGAATCGATATACTCAATTATACAAAACATCACAATTAATTCAGAGTACCCATCAGGTGAATTGAAAAAACGTATGCGAGAGTGGTCAACAGATTATGAGAAAAGAGTGGAATAATTAGATCAATCATACGTAGAATATTTTAATTCCATTGAGAAAAAACTTCCGTCAAATGTTGCTCAGTTACACAAGACATCACTACAAGATAGTGTAATTAAAGTAGTAAAGAGAAAGTCAGAAGATATTTTGTCTATCATATTAGATTGCATTGGTACTTTTAGTGAATTTGATAAACTTGAAATAACTTTTATCCCGCATTAACGGGCAGTAAGACACCCACCTCAAAATGCAGCGAAAGCAAAGAAGTTAGGTGGGAATTAACTGCCCGTAAAAGCCCGATTGGTTAGAGCTAATAATCAGTGGGAAATGAACAAAACCCCCACTGATTAAAGTTTCACTTTATAGGAGTAACAAAGTGTTCTATGCCGGAAAACTTTGAAAATGCTTGGTGGTTATATCATGAAATAGCTCTTACTGAAGATGGTTTTGAACTAGGTGTTTGATTTGACTCTCCATTTAGAGAAGTGACGATTTGCGCGGCAGATGTATTACTTGTGAAGAAATAATGTTGTATGGAGTATTACAAACGTTTGACATAATAAAAAAATAAAGTTATTGTAGATACATGAAGTCTACAATAGGAGCTGTATTATGAAATATTCTAAAGCTACAAATTATGCTCTTCATACAATGCTTTTTCTGGCAAAGGCTACACCAAATAAGTTAGTTAGTGTTCACCAATTAGCAGAAATGCAACATGTGTCACCAACGTACTTGTCTAAAATACTAACTAAGTTGACGAAGGAAGGGATGATACATTCATCATCTGGTCCAAAGGGCGGTTACTCGCTTAGTAAGAATTGGGAAGATATTTCATTTTTAGATATTATACATGCAATTGAAGGTAAAACATCATTGTTTGAATGTTGTTTACATGACAAACCTGGATGTTTAATTAATGAAGTAATGCTTGCAGCAGAAGAGAAAATGGAAGAAGAGTTACGAAATCAAAAAATCGTAGATCTTGCGAAAAAAATAAAAGTGGATTTTTAATCTGCTTTTATTTTTAAATTAATTAAGGATAAAAAGACTCTTTGATATCTTTAATTGTAGTTAGAAAATGATATGAAGAAGGAGAGAAGATGATGACTAAATTTTGGAATGATCGATATAAATCAGATGAATATTTTTACGGGGAAGAACCTAATACATTTATTAAAGAACAAGCATTTCGTTTAGCAAATCACAATAAAGTAATAGCTTTCGCGGAGGGAGAAGGTAGAAATGCTGTATTTCTAGCAAGACAAGGGAACGAAGTAACAGCTATTGATTATTCGGAAGATGGATTAGAGAAGACAAAAAAATTGGCAGAGAAGCATAACGTAAACGTGCATACAAAAAAAGTAGATTTATTAGCTGATAGTTTGCCAGAAAATGAATATGATGCAGCAATTATGGTATTTGGACATTTTCATGATGATTATAAAAAAATGATATTAGGTAAAATGATACAAACGATAAAGCCTGGTGGTTTAATTATGTTTGAAGTTTACTCAAAAAAACAAATAAACTATAGTACTGGTGGACCAAAAGATGTTGATATGCTGTATGATCCAATTGATATCCTTACTTGGTGTGAAGAACATAAGGTAATTCATTTCTTTAATGGCGAACAAGAGCGAATTGAAGGGAAAGGGCACACTGGTTTAGCTGATGTTATTCAAGTTGTTATTAGAAAATTATTATAAGTGTTAATGAAAGTTAAATGTATGAATGTAAAAGACCAGTCATGTAAGACTGGTCTTTCTATTTAGATACTAAATTATCAAGCTTCCAATATGTATTTGTTAACGGCGCAGCTTTGCTATCTATGTATAAATACATATTATTTAAATCTTTTGGTGAAGTTTTCAGTTCAAACACAACGTCAGTAGTTAAAGAGAATTCGTGTGGAACATTTTTATAGTGCTCGTCATCTACCGGATGAGCTTCACCTTCATATTTCTGACCAGTTTTTTCATCTTGTATGAAATATTTTATTTCCGAAAGATCAATAGTTTGTCCATCGTCCCGAACATTATTAATCATAACACGAGTAGTAAGGCGCCGCTCTTTGTCTATTTTTTCAAACTTTGCATTTTCAACTGTCGCTCTATAGTATTCGTTTTTAACTATTTCTCCATAGTGCATTGCATTCTTTTCGAGAGCACTCTTTTCTTGTTTTGATGTAGTATTGCTATTACATCCTGTCAATATTCCAGTAAATAATAATGCTGTACATGTCGTTTTGATTAATGATTTCATAGTAATCCCTTTCTGTATTAAAAAGTAAAACATAGGAATAATTTTACATCAATAGAAAGGTGAATGGAAGTATTTTTGCGTAATATACAGATATATATTTATTTGGTTGTCAAGTTAACAGGATAGAAAGAGGAAGAAGACTGTATAAAACGGAATAAATAAGAATTGAAAATATTGTAAAACAGAAGAGACATGCATATAATTAAAATAAAGTTTAAGTTTCTGAATCTTCAATAACGGTGGTGATAACATGTTTACTGAAGAGCGTCGAGAGAAAATTTTAGAGCTACTTAATACAGATGGAAGAGTAATCGCAAAGGATCTTGCGGAAAGATTTGATATGTCTATTGATTCTATAAGAAGAGATTTGTCTATTATGGAAAAGGATGGTTTATTAAAAAGAACGCACGGAGGTGCAATTGAACTTACGCGAGTGAGAAACTTAGCTGCGGAACCAGCTAAACGTTATAGTGATAGCTCAATGTATGAGGACACAATTGCAAGAGTTGCGGTATCTTATATACAAGAAGGTGATTCAATTTTTATTGGTGGGGCTTCCGTTCATAATGCGATGCTGAAATATTTACCAGAAGTATCATTTACGGTTATTACGAATTCTATAGAAATAGCTGGTTATCTACGAGAATATAAGAATATTGATACGTATTTAATTGGCGGAAAAGTAAAACCTTCAGGGAATATTACTGATACACTTGCCTCTGAATTGATAAGTAGATTTTCTATTGATCTTTATTTCTCTACAGGTGGAGGCATTTCATTACAAGGTATTAGTACTGCAACACCTGAAGTTGCTTATTTTAGTAAAAGAGTAAGTGAAATTGCTAGAAGAAATATTTGTTTAGTTCCACATAATAAACTTGGAATAGATTGTTTTATAAGAGGAGAGTCTCTAAAAGAAATTGACATTATTATAACTGACGAAGAGGCTAGTAAAGAAACTGTTCAGGACTTTGAGAAACAAGGTAAACAAGTTGTAATAGCGCCATTATATTCATTTGAAAGGAGTTTGACATGATTGTAAAAGAGCAAGAGTTTTATATAAATGGATTAACTTATACAATTCGTTCTGCAGCTGAGAAAGATGCTGAGCAGTTATCGAAAATTAGAGTTCAGATTGATGGAGAAACTGAAAATATGGATAGAGATGCTGGAGAGGGATTTATAGATAATCTAGGATTTCAAAAAATAATAAAAACAGATAGTGAAGAGACTAAGAATCTCTTTTTAGTTGCAGAAGTGCACAATCGAATCGTTGGATTTTCAAGATGTGAAGGATCAAATTTTAAGAGATTATCTCATAAAGTGGAGTTTGGCGTTTGCATTTTAAAAGAGTTTTGGGGATATAGAATGGGGAAGAGCCTATTACAACAATCTATTAAATGGGCTGACGAAAATGCAGTGAATAAAATATCTTTACAAGTATTAGAGACAAACGAGAAAGCTATTCATCTTTATAAAAAATTAGGTTTTGAAGTAGAAGGCATTTTGAAAAATGACAAAAGACTATCGGATGGAAAGTATTATAATACGGTAGTGATGGGAAGATTTACTAATACTTTTCATGAAAGAGGTGAAGAAGTATGTTTTACAGAAGGAAGTACTATGTAGTGAAAAATGAATTCATAGAAGTATTTAATGATCATTTCAATAATACGAACGTACCTAATCAATTAAAGCATGGTTCTAGGCTAATAGGACGCTGGATGAAAGATAATAAGAATGGTACGTCTGAAGTATTTGCCATATGGGAATATGATAGTTATGAACAGTATAATGAAATAGAATCGAAAATTAGAAGTGATGAGAGGCATATTAAAGGAATACATGAATGGTATGAAAACCATGGCGGGAAAGAATACGTTTTACAGGAGTACATAGTAGAGATGAAAAATGAAGAGTTAGTATGTACTGTAAAGTAACAGAGGGGTGAGGGATAATAGAAATTAGAACAAAATTATATTTTAGTTTAGCATCCACTATTTTATTTGCAATAGCCGTGATTGTTTTCTTTATAAATGGTAATCCACAAAAGTGGTTTTGGTTATGTATTTTCTTTGCGTCCATTATACAAAATATAGTGCTACTAAAAAAGAATAAAGAAATGCATTAGGATATTCAAATTATTAACATATTTGTGTCGTCTTTCTAGTTTTATTGAAAACGCTTTTATTCAGTTTTATAATAAAAGTATGTTTTATAAATCTCCAAAACAATTAAAAGGGAGATGATACAATGTTAGCTTCACCGTTTTACTTACATACATGGAAAAAGTTTATTGATGAAGGAGTCCTTGATTCGAACCGTATAAACGAAAGAATTTCAGAATCATGGTACCGATGTAAACAAGCAAATGTGAATCCTCATATGAGTAAAGGTCAGAAAATTTTGTCTTCTGTTTTTTTTCAAGAACAAAAGAAAAAGAGTGAAATTTTCCTTGATATAGCATTACCTCAAATACAAAATATGAGAAAAACCATTGATGAACTACAAATGATGGCATTATTAATCGATCCAGATGGTTATGTTCTATCGTTAAGTGGAAATAAACAAACGTTAAAGCGAGCGAAACATATTAATTTTATTGAAGGTGTAAAATGGACGGAAGCAGCTGTGGGGACAAACGCAATAGGAACAGCGCTAGAAATTGAAGAAGCTATTATGATAAGTGGTACTGAACATTACTCCGTGGTATCTCATAGCTGGAGTTGTGCGGCTGCTCCCATTCATAACGATGACGGGAAATTAATTGGTATTCTAGATTTCTCCTGTCCAATTGAATTTTCACATCCATATATGCTCGGTATGGTAACTTCAATTGCACATGCGATTGAACGTGAATGTAGCATAAGAGTTCATCAAAATGAATTACACTTAATCCATCGTTTTTTAGATGTCATTGATAGTGATGAACAAGTAGTTATTTGTAATCATCGTGATGTTATCGTTTCTGCGAGTAAGAGCGTTCGGGAACGAGTAACTAATTGGTCAAGAATGAAACTTGAAGAGTTAGTGCACCATGGATTGGAAACTAAATTAGAGATACCGGTATATAGTAATGAAAGAATGATCGGGAAATGTATGTATTTAAAGGAAAACAAACAAATGAATACATATTCTACTCTCACATTTATAAAAGGAATTACTTTTCCAGGAGTTACCGGGACAAGTAAAGCATTTCAACACACACTAGAAGAAATTAAGCTTGTTTCACCGACTGATGCTAGTGTGTATGTATGTGGTGAGACAGGAGTAGGAAAGGAATATGTCGCGAGAGCGATTCATGAAAATAGTCCAAGAAAAGACGGGCCCTTTATAGCTGTAAACTGCGGTTCTTTGCCTAAAGAATTAATGGAAAGTGAATTGTTCGGTTATGCTGAAGGTGCATTTACAGGTGCGCGACGTCAAGGATATAAAGGGAAATTTGAACAAGCAAACGGAGGAACATTATTTTTAGATGAAATTGGTGAAGTACCACCAGAGATGCAAGTAGCATTATTGCGTGTTTTACAAGAACGTACAATAACTCCAATAGGAAGTTCAAAAGAGGTACCAGTAAATATTCGTATTATTACTGCCACACATAAAGATTTACTACGGTTAGTAGAAGAAGGGAAATTCCGTCAAGATTTATATTATCGTTTGCACGTTTATCCGTTATATGTTCCATCGTTAATAGAAAGAAAAGAGGATATCCCATATTTTATACAACACTTTTGCGAACGGAAGAATTGGAATGTTGTATTTCCAAAGAGTATATACAATCAATTTTTACAACATACATGGCCCGGAAATATTCGGGAACTAGTAAATGTATTAGAACGTATTTACATTTTGTCGCAAGGACGGGAAATATGCGAAAAGCAAGTCGCTTTTTTGCTGCAAACAATGATGGGAAATCAACAACAACTTGAGTTACAAGTTGAAACTAAAACAGAACAGACATTACATTTTCGCGAAAAAATACAGCGTGATAGCATGATTGAAGCATTACAAAAGACAAATGGAAATGTTTCGTTAGCTGCAAAGCTATTAAATGTACCCCGTAGTACATTTTATAAACGAATGCAAAAATATAAGTTATAAAATAGATTTTTGTAATCTACTTTTTCTTTGTGGGCTCATGTTCTGTCGGAATGTGCGCTTACCGGGGAAATAATAGAATTGTTAGAAATTAATTTCCGGAAGGGGGACTTATGTGAAGTATATTGAAATTGGCATCGGGAATAGGTGGTTTGTTCGAACAGAAACCGAAAATAAAGATGGAACTGAATTTGAAGAACGAGGTATTATAAAACCTATTTATTTTGAGTCTTTATACGTACGTATTTGGTTTCGGAAAACTTGTTTTATTTTTGATACGAAAGAGGGTTTTAAGAAAGATAAGAAGAGAAGGGTTGAATATAAATTTATTGTTGGAATTGTGAGTAGGATGGCTGAAGAAAAAGTGCGCTAATTAAAAACATGTAAAGTAAAAGTGGTACTCAATCTATTGAGTACCACTTTCAGTATTTGAAGATTTTTTAGTGGAAATCTCAATAGCTCTTTCATATATTTCTTTATCAATACAAAATTTTTTTGTTATCCAATAAGTAAGTTCAGAAGGGCTAAGGATATGTTCCATTTTCCCAGTCAATAATTTTAGTTAAAGTCTCCCACTTTATTCTTTCTTGATGAGCTTTAATAAGTTTATTTGAAAAATGTAAGCTAAGCGGTTGTTTTATAGTATTTAAAAATGATAGAAATTTGTTTGCAAGTTTTTCTTGCGACATGTTCTTATCCTTTCTATATAGAAGTTTGTATTAAGAATATTATGCAATAAATATCAGAAAATATAGTTATTAATAGATTAGGAGAGAATTATATGTCGATGTCGCTATATTATAAAAAAATCCGGGAGCAATTAGGACATGAACTAATATTCATGCCAAGTGTAGCTGCAGTTATTAAAAACGAGCAGGGAGAAATCTTATTTCAATATCCTGGCGGAGAATACTGGAGTTTGCCAGCTGGAGCAATTGAACTTGGGGAAACTCCAGAAGAAGCAGTAATTCGGGAAGTTTGGGAAGAAACAGGATTGGAAGTACAAGTAAAAAAACAAAAAGGAGTATTTGGAGGAGAAAAGTACCGCCATATATATCCGAATGGTGATGAAGTAGAATATATTGTTGTTGTGTTTGAGTGTGAATTTACTAGTGGCGAGTTGAAATCGATAGATGGTGAATCGTTAAAACTAAAATATTTCTCTTTATCTGAAAAGCCCCTTTTAGCATTGCCTTACCCAGATAAAATATTTTTATAGTTGTAAAATAGCACACCGTATTTATTGCAGGTGTGCTATTTATATAACCCCGTCGTATACATCTCCGTCAACGAATACACAATTTCCTCTAAGTTAATCTTTTTGTCGTTTTGCATAATAGTCCAAAGAAACGATTCATTCATCGCGAACCAACCGCGTGCTACAATCTCTTTATTTAAATTAGGTTGTGCCAATCCACTTTCTAGAGAGTATGTAATATCCTGTTTAATGCTTTTTATAAAACGTTCCCGAATCTCATCCCATTTTTGCCGTATTTCTCTTGATAATCCTATCGCTTCCTCTACAACTTGCAAAATAGCGCGTTCTTCATTTGCTAATTGCAGGAATGCTCTAACTTGATTTTGGATCATTATACGTGCTTCTTCTTTTGTTTGTGGAGAAAAAGAGCGTTCAGCGATATTATAAAAACGATTCATAACATCTTCCATTAAACTAATTAGGAAATCATCTTTGTTTTTGAAGTATACATATGCTGTACCATATCCGGTTTCTGCATGTTTAATAATTTGTGTAATTGTCGTTTTTTGAAATCCGTTACGTATAAAAATAGTGTAACCAGAGTGTAATAGTTTCTTCTTCGTTTCTAAGGAGCGGTGTTTTCTTGATGAAAGGGTACTGTTTTTCAAAGAATCACCTCTTTATACTGAAATATCTGAAAATATAACTGTATTGTAAAAGAAATTCATATATAAAGTCAACTGACATAATATCATTGACGTCGTATCAATTGAGGTGATATATTTCAATTAGTTAGAATAAAAAGAAAATTAAGAGAAGGTGACACCATGTATAAAGAACTATTTCAACCGAATTATGAATATGCGCTTGAATGTGATAAACATGATGAACTGAAAGATTTTCAAACTGAATTCTATAAAAAAGAAGGAACGATATATTTAGATGGAAACTCATTAGGACTACTTTCAAAAAGAGCAGAGAAATCGTTACTTATTTTGCTAGATTCATGGAAAGAGTATGGCATTGACGGCTGGACAGAGGGTGAGCATCCGTGGTTTTTTCTCTCGGAGAAATTAGGTGAGTTGACTGCACCTCTTATTGGAGCTTTACCAGAAGAAACCATTGTAACCGGTTCCACGACGACGAATATACACCAAGTGATTGCCACATTTTATGAGCCGAAAGGAATACGTACAAAAATTCTTGCGGATGAATTAACATTCCCATCAGATATATATGCACTTCAAAGTCAAATTCGTTTAAAAGGATTAGATCCAGATGAGCATTTAGTAAGAGTGAAAAGCAGAGATGGTAGAACACTTTCTGAAGAAGATATTATCCATGCGATGGAAGATGATATCGCTTTAATTTTATTACCTTCTGTTTTATATAGAAGTGGTCAAATTCTTGATATGAAACGTTTAACAACGGAAGCTCATAAATGCGGCATTCACATTGGATTTGATTTATGCCATTCAATAGGATCTATTCCGCATCATTTCAAAGATTGGGATGTCGATTTTGCTGTTTGGTGCAATTATAAATATTTAAATGCAGGACCGGGTAGTGTTGCAGGCCTTTATGTAAATAGTAAACATTTTAATAGACTGCCAGGATTGTCTGGATGGTTTAGTTCTAGAAAAGATAAACAGTTTGATATGGAGCATACATTAACAGCTGCTGATCATGCAGGTGCTTATCAAATTGGTACACCGCACGTATTAAGTACAGCACCATTAATTGGTTCACTTGAAATTTTCAAAGATGCTGGTATTGAACGTTTACGTGAGAAATCTTTACATATTACGAGATACATGCTGAATTTAATTGGACATGAATTAAAAGATTTCGAATTTACAATTGGAAATCCATTAGAGGATGAAAAACGAGGCGGGCACATTTATTTAGAGCATGCAGAAGCAGCACGTATATGTAAAGCACTAAAAGCAAATGGAGTAATTCCAGATTTTAGAGCGCCAAATGGGGTGAGACTTGCGCCGGTCGCTTTATATAACACATACGAAGAAGTGTGGAAATCTGTACAAATATTAAAGAAAATTATGAAAAATGAAGAGTATAAGCAGTTTGAAAATAAGCGAGAGGTTGTGGCATAAATATGAAAACATCAGAGTGGATTGATATTTCACAACCGCTAAATAATAATATTGCAACGTGGCCAGGAGACACACCGTTCTCGTATGAAGTTTCATGGTCAAAAGAAGAAAGTGGCTCAGTAAATGTCGGAAAGTTAACGATGAGTATTCATACAGGCACTCATATTGATGCACCATTTCATTTTGATAATGATGGAAAGAAAGTATTGGATTTAGATGTTCAAGTTTATGTTGGCCCAGCACGGATTATTGACGTTTCTAATCTTGAAAGCATCGGGAAAAAGGAATTAGAAAGCTTTCATTTAGAAGGTGTAGAACGATTATTATTACGTACATCTTCACATGGAAAAGCTGAAGAATTTCCAGAGGTGATCCCTCATTTACGTGCAGACATAGCGTCGTTTCTTTCAGAGAAAGGTATTCGTTTAATCGGAGTAGATGTACCATCAGTTGATCCGCTAGATGATAAAGAATTAGCAGCGCATCATCAATTATTTAAACATGGAATTCATATTTTAGAAAATGTCGTACTAGATCATGTAGCAGACGGTGATTATGAACTTATTGCATTACCACTTGCATTAACTGATGCAGATGGAAGTCCAGTTCGAGCCGTTATTAGACCAATATAAGTAGAATCATATAAAAGGGGCGTTTGGCTAATATGAAAGAAAATGAAAAAGTAATTATGGAAAAAGGGATTCATACGGATTTTAAAGAGAATATGACGTATGGGGAGTATTTACAATTAGATAGTTTACTATCTTCTCAAAAAAGATTATCGGACCATCATGATGAAATGTTATTTATCGTTATTCACCAAGCAAGTGAGCTTTGGATGAAGCTCATTTTACATGAGCTAAATGCGGCGGTTGAATCTATTAAACAAGATAAATTACAACCAGCTTTTAAAATGTTAGCACGTGTATCAAAAATTCAGTCTCAAATTATTCAATCTTGGGATATTCTTGCGACATTAACACCATCAGAATATATTGAGTTTCGTGATTCACTCGGTCAAGCTTCAGGTTTTCAATCGTATCAATATCGTATGATTGAGTATGCACTTGGCTATAAAACGCCACACGCATTAAAAATTTATGAAAAGGATCCAGAATTACATGCACGACTTCATAAAGCGCTACATGCACCAAGTCTATATGATGTCGCGATTCAAGCATTAGTAAAAGAAGGATTCCCTATTCATAAAGATGTGTTAAACCGTGATATTACGCAGCCTTATGAAGAAGATGCAACAGTAGAAGCAGCATGGTTGGAAGTGTATGCGGATGTGAAAAAATATTGGAATTTATATCAGCTTGCTGAAAAATTGATTGATATTGAAGACTGGCTACAACAATGGCGTTTCCGTCATATGAAAACAGTAGAAAGAATTATTGGGCATAAAATGGGTACAGGTGGATCCTCCGGTGTTTCTTATTTAAAGCGAGTACTTGATCAACAATTCTTCCCAGAGCTTTGGAATGTTCGTACGAAATTATAAAAATAAACCTGTCAGTTCATTATGGCTGACAGGTTTATTTTTATTTGAGCACAATTATGTTTAAAATGAAGGAACAAGATATAATAAATGGAGTAACTATTTAAATGGAGGTAAAGTTTTTGGATTTCAAGCAACTAGAAAATAAATTCGAAAAGAAAAAAGTGAATACATTTCTTGTTTATCAAAAAGGGGAATTAACAACTGAGTATTATAAAACACCCGAATGTGCAAATAACTTATATAAAATAAATTCGATTACAAAAAGTATCGTATCTTTATTAATTGGTATTGCAATTGATAAGGGCTATATAAATGATATACATACATCAATTACAGAGTGGATTGAAAATGTACCTGGGGAAAAACATGATTTAACGCTATATCACTTATTAACAATGACTACTGGTGAGGACTGGAAAGAGTTTGGGAATGGAGTAGTATTCCCAAATGACTTTGTAGAATCAGAGAACTGGGTACAGTACATATTAGAAAAGCCAATAATTGAAGAACCTGCTACAAAAATGAATTATAATTCAGGTTCTTCTCATTTACTGAGCTATATTATTCAAGAAGCTACTGGAATTTCGACAGAGCGGTTTGCAAAGAAATATTTATTTGATCCATTAAAAATTAACGAATACGAGTGGCAACAAGATCCGCAGGGTATATATGTAGGTGGCTTCGGTATGAAAATGAAATCTACCGATTTATTAAAATTAGGAAAATTATGTTTACAAAATGGATATTGGAATGGGAAAGAAATTGTATCAGCGCAATGGTTAGAAGAGTCAAGCAGGGCGCAATTTGAAACATATGAACATGTCGGCGCATATGGCTATCACTGGTGGGTATTACATAACGAAAGATTTCACATACCGTATTGTATATATTTCGCTATGGGATACGGCGGACAATACATCGTTATCATTCCTCAATTAGAAGTAGTATCTATTATAAGTAGTCATATGCCAAAACGTGGGCTCGTTCCGTTAAAATTATTTATTGAGCATGTACAGGGAAATTCTAATTATATATAAGAAAAGGAGGGAATGTATGAAAGATGAAAAAATTTTATCTTTATTTAGACTATGTTTAAGCCTTCTAGCATTTAGTACAATCATTACGCAATTTATAATACGGGCACAAGTGAAACCGTTCAACCCAGTTAACTTTTTTAGTTTCTTCACTATCGAAAGTAACATTTTAGTTGCATGTATTCTCCTTTTAAGTAGTATCGGAACAGCTACATTTGGTCGCTCAGAGCAGTTTGGTATACTTCGTGGTGCAGCAACGGTATACATACTTACGACTGGACTCATTTATTTTTTATTATTAAGAGGGTTAGAAGAATCACTTCAAACGGCAATACCATGGGTAAATACTGTGCTACATTATATCATGCCGATTACAATGCTTTTAGATTGGATTTTAAATCCACCTATTAAGAAAATCACTTGGAAACAATCTGCAAGTTGGCTCTTATTCCCGTTTTTTTATGTGGTATATAGCTTAGTACGTGGTCCAATCGTGAATTGGTATCCATATCCGTTTTTTGATCCAAGAATAGGTGGGTATGGTAAAGTACTTTTATACAGTATAGGGATAGCAGTTGTAATTGGCGCTATTTGTATATTGGTAAGATTTTTAGGGAATCGAAACTTTAGAAAAGAATTTTAGAAATGCAAGAACCCCCACTGTGTCTGTTTTTAACAGTGGGGGTTTCACTTTATCTACTCGTCTTCTGAAACGACATCTTTATAAATTTCTCCGTCTTTGTTTCAAATTCTACATCAACAAAAACACCATATTCTTTTCCATCTTCACGTAACCACAATTTAAATTTTTCAACAGTTATTTGAACTGTTTTTGGTTTTCTACCTATATGAAGATAGTCAATAATTTCTGCTTTTGGGTATTCTTCTTTCGTCTTTTCTACGGCCAGCTTACCCCATTTGGCATACGGCGGCTGCGCATGAACAATTGATGAGCCTGTATATATATTTGAACATGTTGTTAGGAACAGAATGACAAGTGCGACACGCTTTAACAATTTCTTCATGATGAACTCCTTTTATCTTTTTTGTATATTGTTTACATATTTTTTCAACGATATTAGTTTGGATTTTTTTGTCTTCTTTACATAAAAGCGAGGCTTTTACAAAACATAACCAAGAAATCATTTCCGTAATTAAGGAGGAAAAATTATGCGCCAAAAGGCTATTTTTAAAATAGCAGTTTTACTTGCGTTCATAGGACTGTCTTTAATGGTCAGTAGTATACAACTAAAGAATGTAGAAGCTTTTTCTAATCAAGTCATTCAAAGAGGGGCATCTGGCGAAGATGTCATTGAACTGCAATCTCGTTTGAAATATAACGGATTTTATACGGGAAAAGTGGATGGTGTTTTCGGATGGGGTACATACTGGGCACTTCGGAATTTTCAAGAGAAATTCGGATTGCCCGTTGATGGTTTAGCTGGAGCTAAAACGAAGCAAATGCTCGTGAAAGCAACGAAGTATGACAAGTCAACTGCTAATAAAGGGACGACAACGAATAAAGGAAATAGTGGTGGCACTGCACAAGAGAATAAACCACCTCAAAATAAAGGGACAAATGTTCCGAACGGTTATTCTCAAAATGATATTCAACTCATGGCAAACGCAGTATACGGGGAATCACGTGGTGAACCGTATTTAGGACAAGTTGCAGTAGCTGCTGTTATTTTGAATCGTGTTACAAGTGCGTCATTCCCAAATACTGTTTCAGGTGTAATCTTTGAACCTAGAGCATTTACAGCGGTAGCCGATGGACAAATATATTTAACGCCAAATGAAACAGCAAAAAAAGCAGTTTTAGATGCGATTAACGGATGGGATCCAACAGGAAATGCTTTATATTATTTCAATCCAGATACTGCGACTAGTAAATGGATTTGGACTCGTCCACAAATTAAAAAAATCGGTAAACATATTTTCTGTAAATAGAGTGGAGGTGGGACAATGTTACGAGGTATTATCATTGTATTATTAACAGTCGGTGTAGTAGGAACAGGCTATTGGGGCTATAAAGAGCACCAAGAGAAAAATGCAGTTTTAATTCGAGCGGAAAATAGCTATCAACGTGCATTCCATGATTTAGCATACGAAGTCGATTTATTACACGATAAAATTGGCACAACACTTGCGATGAATTCACGATCATCTTTATCACCTGCATTAGCGGATGTATGGCGTTTAACATCTGAAGCTCGCTCGGATGTAGGGCAACTTCCTTTAACATTAATGCCATTTAATAAAACGGAAGAATTTTTAGCGAATATCGGTGATTTTAGTTACCGTGCAGCCATTCGTGATTTAGAAAAAGAACCGTTAAATGAGCAAGAATATAAAACGTTGCAAACTTTATATTCAAATGCAGGAAATATACAAGATGAACTAAGAAAAGTACAACATCTTGTTTTGAAAAATAATTTACGCTGGATGGATGTAGAAATGGCACTTGCATCAAATCGCGATCCAGCAGATAACACAATTATTGATGGATTGAAAACTGTAGAGAAAAACGTAACATCATATTCTTCTACAAACTTCGGACCGACCTTTACAAGTGCGCAAAAAAATAAAAAAGGTGGATTTGAAGCGGAAGGAAAGGCAATTTCTAAAGATGAAGCGGCGAAAATTGCCAAATCGTTTTTGAATTTAAAAGGAAATGAAAAAGTAGATGTTGAGAAAAGCGGAAAAGGTGCGAAAGAATCCTTCTATAGTGTGAAAATTAAAGATGAAGCAACGAACAATGAGTTCTATATGGATATTACCGGAAAAGGCGGATATCCAATTTGGGTTATGAATAACCGCGAAATTAAAGAACAGAAAGTTAGTTTAAACGATGCAGGTAGTAAAGGTTTGAAATTTTTAAAGGACCATAAGTTTAATAATATGGAGCCTTATGATAGCTCTCAATATGATAATGTTGGTGTATTTACGTATGTAGTAAATGAAAATGGAGTACGAATTTATCCAGAAGCAATCCAAATGAAAATTGCTTTAGATGATGGTTCTATCGTTGGGTTCTCCGCAAAAGAATACTTAGCGTCACATCAAAAGCGAACAGTTCCATCGGCAAAGCTAACTGCAGCAGAAGCAAGAAAGAAAATCAATCCGGATGTAAAAGTTATGGAAGAACGTAAAGCTTTAGTAGTCAATGATTTGCATAATGAAGTACTTTGCTATGAATTTGTAGGCACTTTAGGAAAAGATACGTACCAAATATTCATTAATGCTAATAACGGGGCCGAGGAAAAGGTAAAGAAAATGCAAGCTGTTGAAAAAATTTATGATTAAACCTTAATAGTGAAGTGGTGAAAATAATGAAAACTCTAATATATATATTGATGCTTTGCTTCGTTATAACTGGATGCAGTATTGGAAAAAAAGACAATCCAAACGAAAAGCCGGAACAAAAAAATGTTTCAATGAAAAATGTTAATTATACGAATAAATCAAATAAGCCAAATGAAAAAGCAGCAGATCATTTAGCATCTTTAGCAGCAAGTGTGCCAGGTGTGAATGATGCAACAGCGGTCGTTGTTGGAAAATATGCTATTGTAGGTATTGATGTAAAAGCAAAACTTGATCGAACTCGAGTTGAATCAATTAAATACTCTGTTGCAGAAAGTTTAAAAAATGACCCTGACGGTGCTAATGCAGTCGTTGTAGCAGATGTTGATACGTATGAACGCCTCAAACAAATCGGAAAGCAAATTAAAAAAGGAAAAACAGGTGAAGGTATACTAGATGAATTAGCCGCTATTGTGGGCCGAGTAATGCCACAAGTTCCAAATGATATGATAGAAAATAGAGAAACGAATCCAATTAAAGATAATGATAAACAATTACCAAAAGATGAAGAACAAGAGTTAAGAAAAGAACAGGATGATCAATCAAATAATCATTTGAATAAATGAAATTAGCCTCGTACTTAATTGTACGAGGTTTTTAAATATAATATTAAATATTCAGTTTATTTTTAAGGGAATATATGGTTTAATTATCATGGGAGGGACAACTGTTATGATGAAAAAAAGCGCATGTATATTGTTTAGTTTATGCTTAGGTTTCAGTATGACAGCGTGTGAACAGAGAAAAGAAGTGAAAAACCAAACAGCAACTTCTTCTACTGTGATGGAAAGGCAACAGAAAGAGTCTATCAATATAAATCATTTCTCGAGTATAAATGAAGGAATGACTTATACAGAAGTGAAAGATTTAATTGGTTTTGAAGGAGATTTACTTATAGAAGAAGGGGTAGAGCATTCTACACAAATTAAACAAATTTTTGCTTGGAAAGGGAACGATCCAAATTCATTTGTTGAAATTACCTTTTTAGATGGAAGAGTGCATTCAAAAGCACAGCAAGGTATAAGTTAATAAGCTAAAAAATGGGAGAGTTTAGCATGAACATACACACAGGGGAAATTCAATTAGTTCCGTATAAGGAGAAATATAAAGAAGTTATACAAACATTTACTTTACCAAGTGAACAAGTCCAGTTTACATCAGATCCAAGCGCATTACTGGAGAAAGCAAAAAGTGATCGTACAAAAAACGTGATTGTTATTTTAGATTACAACGGGTTACCTGTTGGTCTTTTCGCATTGCAAACAGGAGATAGAGTAAAGAAGTTCACTGATAATGAGGATGCTTTACTTTTAACATCATTTTCTATTAATCACAATAGACAAAGAAAAGGATACGCTAAAAATTCATTGTTATTATTAGAAGAGTTTGTAAAACGTTATTTTCCAATAAAAAATGAAGTTGTACTGGCTGTGAATGAAAGAAATATTCCTGCACAAAATTTATATGCAAAAGTCGGCTTCCAAGATAAAGGTTTTAGGAGAATGGGGCCAATTGGCCAACAAATAATAATGCATTTACCTATAATGGAATAACGAGATAAAAAACTTACTCTTGAATATTCATGTAGTAGGTTTTTTTATTTTAACAATATATAATATATGTATATAAAATGAAACAGAAATGAAGGATATAAAAAATGAATCAAGATAGAAAATGGTATATTGTTGGGGGAAGAGTGATTAAAACTGGGATTGCAGTTTTTCTTACAGTGTTAGTTTGTGATTTTTTTAACATCCCAACTTGGAGTTATAAAAATGATTTAAAAGATTATAAACCAAATCATTATCATCACCATTTTTCAAGTGAATCTATTATTTTATTTGAGGTATTATCTATTCATGATATGTTAGAAGAATTAAAACAAATATCCGAGAAATATGAGTGGGGAAATCGATTCAATTGATAAGTTCATTTTATTGTGGGGGGAATAATATGACAATTTATATTGCATTACTAAGAGGAATCAATGTCGGTGGACATAAAGTAATCAAAATGGCTGATTTAAAACGAGTGTTTGAATCAATAGGGTTAAAACAAGTGAAAACATATATACAAAGTGGTAATATCGTATTCGAATCTGAGGAAGATATAAACTTTCTAAAAGACCGAATACAATCGGAAATAAAAAATGAATTTGATTTCGGTGTTCCAGTCATGTTAAGAACATATGATGAATTTATAAATATTATTAAACAATGTCCGTATGAAGTTCATTTATTGTTAGAAGGAGAAAGTGTTCATGTTGCTTTTTTAGCTAATGTACTTTCTGAAGAGGAGAGTCGTCAATTGCTTACTTTTAAAAGTGAACTTGAAGATTGCTATATAGATGAGAAGGTCGTTTATTTATTTTTCAAAAATAGCATTCGTAATTCTAAATTAATGAACCAGTTTCAGAAGTTACATACACCAGCTACAGTTAGGAATTGGCGGACTGTGAATAAATTAAAAGCAATTGTAGAGAGTATGTAAATATAAAAAGATGAGGTTTTCTACATGTAGAAAACCTCATCTTTTTATTTATATTGTTTTGCAACTATGAGTTCGACAATAGGATAAATAAAGAATGAAGAGCAAATTGCGATGAACAGAGGGAGGTTTTTTACTCCATCTAAATTAGCTCCCATAGAAAATCCTTCGGAGAAGATTAATAAAAGGAACATTACAACTACAAGCACAAAATATGCGATTTTAAAGCTTTTATATGTAATTTGTTGTCCCATCTCATCTTGACTTTCTTCTGACACACCGCGGGGATCTCCCCATGTAATATGATTAAGGAGGTAGCTAAGTATTAAAGCGCTTGAGAAAATGGTTCCACCTAAAATTACACCTTCATTGATGTATTTATAGGTACCATGTATAAGGACTGCGACTAATGATAAAACGATTGTTATTAAAATGAATTTATGACGATTCATATTAGAACAACACCTCCACTATTGTAAAAAACTATTTACAACTATAGTATAAAATTTGGAAAGTTTTGTGTCAAATGTTTTTTACACGCAATGCGTAATTATGTAATATCTTGTTTTTGTAATGAGTAAAAAATTACAATACATTTGAATGTAAAAGAATGGGCTCGCATATATTTGGAAGGGATGTCAGATTAATTTAGGGGGTAGTTATGTCTATACTTTTAAAGGCTGGTGCAGATGCAGGAAACAACGGTTTGAAGTTAATGGTGAAAGGGCAAGACCCTATTTTTATTCCGAGTATTTATTCTTTATATATAGGTGAGCCTACAGGACTCTTAGATGAGGTAGATGTCTCATTATCTGAATTAGAAAACCACATTGATGTGACTATAAGTTCGCCATCGTTAATGTTAAATAATGTACGATACATCGTTGGAGAAAAAGTCATCCAAGATCAATTAAAAGGTACTGAGGTTGAGAAGAAATCGAATAAGTCGACTGATGAGTTAATGGTTATTACAATTCTATCAGGTTTAGCTGTAAGCGCTATGCGTCAAAGTCCAACTTCTAGTCATATTAATATTCGTTATGATTTATCTGTCGCTCTTCCTATGCAGCTTATTACACAAGAAATAGCTGCTGAAAATGCAAAACGTTATATGGGAAATCATAAGGTTATTTTCCATTATCCGAACGGACGTGATGTGACAATTAATGTTTCAATTGAGTATTGTAAATGCCTGCCTGAGGGTGCTTCTGGGACGTGGGGCATTGTATACGATGAAGAAGGAAATGTTGTGAAACATAAAATAGAATGTGAACAAAATAAAGTGTCAGAAATTGATTTTGTTGATAAAACACTATTATCTTTTGATATTGGCGCAGGGACGACAGAAGAAGTAGTATCACTAGGCGTAAACTTTAGACCACAACTAAGTAAGGGTTTATCGTATGGTGTGAAAGAAACGTTACTACAAATTATTACGAGATGGAACCGGAAGTATCCAACAAAGACAATTGATAGTATTACAGAGTTCAATCAAATTTATTTAAATGATAAACACCCTAGAAATGCATTATTAGTTGAGGAATCACAACCAGCATTATTAGGTTTAGCAGCGCGCGTTGCAACGGATATTATAAACAAAATTGATGATATGAAAGACGATCCATACGTGTTTATTTATGGCGGGGGTGCAGTAATTATTAAAAACAGTTTAAAAATGATTTTAAAGCAAAAAGGACGACTCAAAAATGTAATCTTTGTAGATAATCCGTTATTTACAAATGCACGAGGATTATTAGTATATACTTGTTCACCAAAATATAGAGAGCATAAGCAAAAAGAGTTAGGATTTACAAACTTAACGATAAGTTAGTTGGTGGAAGTATGCGATCTAGGCGATATAAACGTGGTGATCGAGTAAAAATCAATATTCATAAATCGGTATCACCTGAAATGCTTGCGTGGCTGAATAAACAATCAAATCCAACTAATTTCTTCTTTTTTGCTGCACAGCAACTATTTAAACAAGTAGGAGATATTGACGTTTCAAAAGCTTTACCAAGCAGCCATGTTTTCTCATTATATGTGGAGCCTTCATCCTTATTAAAAGTCGAAGTAAACCCTTTTAAAAACATGACACTAGACACAAATACATCCACCGAAAATGCAAAAAAAAAATTATGGGAATCTGTTGATCAATTAGATTGTCCATTTTTTTAAACATAGAAAAGTATAAAAAGTCCCCATCACTATACATACGAATACAGTGATGGGTTTTTGTTTGTAACTAGAAGGAGGCACAATACAATTTGTGCCCCTTCCATTAGTTATTTATCTAAATTTTAGATGTATGTTTAGAAACAGCATTAATTATGCTTTCCCAGTCATCTGGATGGTTTTCATGGCCTGCTCCTTTAAGAGTTAATAGTACTGAGTTTGGAATTTCACCAATTAGTGCGAGGCCATGTTCAAATGGGAGTGCTGTATCGTCTGTTCCGTGAATAACTAATGTAGGTGCTTGTATGGATTGAAGTACACCTTCATATGCATCATCACCTTGAAGTAAAGCGTGATTAAACATACTTAATAAATTGTTTGCGCGTTCTATTTCTTGTTTTACTTGTTTATAAACTCTATTTTCATCAAATATTCGTTCTGATCCACATAATAGACGAGATCCTGAAACTAAATACTCTGCCACATCATTTTTATTTGCCCAATCTATACTTGTGCCATTTACATGATGTGTTAAAATTCTTTCATCCATTGGAGGTAAATCGCGAGTATTGTCATCAGATCCTATTACACTAGTCGCTAGTAAAGTTAGCGTCAAAATTCTTTCGGGATGTTTTACAGCGGCAATTTGAGCAATCATACCACCTAATGACATACCAAATAGGTGAGCTTTATCAATATGATAAGCATCTAGTACTCCAATTGCATCTTCAGCCATATCTGTTACTGTATAATTGGAAGTTCTAGGTTCATAGGCAACAGAGCGTCCAACATCACGGTTATCAAAGCGAATAACAAACTTCCCCGTACTAGCCAACAGCTCACAAAACTCTTCGTCCCAATAAACCATGGAACATGTAGCGCCCATAATTAATAAAATAGCAGGGTTCTTAGGGTTTCCAAAGCTTTCTGTACATATATCAATTCCATTTATTTTAAATATCTTTTCACTCATATAGTTAGCCCCATTTCTTTTGAATTTAATTAATAAAACAGTTTTGGATGATTCTAAGATGTGTGTAAGATTCGTATTGTAATTCATCCCGCTATTTGCCATTTGCCGGGCGGTAAGAGTCTCATCTCAAAATTCAGGGAAAGTAAAGAAGTTGGGAGGGGACCAACTTCCTGAAAAAGACCGATTGACGAGGGTTGATTAAAGTTTCACTTTATAATGCTTCTTACATAATTACCCCCAAAAATAATTATATGTTAATTCAAGACAAAAAATTTTGAGAAATAATTGTATGTTATTAAAATAAACAGCAAGGAGGAGAGGAGAGGAAATGAAAGCAATTGTTATTGATCAATATGGCAGTGTTGAAGAATTAAAAGAAAGACAAGTTTTAAAACCGATTGTTAAGAATAACGAAAAAGCTCAACAATAAATAATATCCCATACTATACAATTTCATTTTCGGGTATTATTTATTGTTGGCTAATGTGAGATTGCTTCTAACAAATACTTTTTCGTATTGTATCATGTAATTTCTCTAATCCAATTTCCATATCTTTCTCGTTTAACATTGAATAGCTAATTCTTAATTGGTTATCATTTGTTTCGTAATTTAATAGACAAGCTGTTCCTGGTAAAAAAGAGACATCTACTTCATTTGCTTTTTGTAATAAGGTAAAGGGATCTATCGAATCAGGCAGTGTCACCCATAAATTAAAACCTCCATTTGGTATTTCAAAGTTTAGTTCTTTTAATGGCGATAATATATTAATTGTTAAATCACGTCTCATTTGTAAAGCTGTACGTAATTTTTCTAAATGGTTTTTCATACGTTCCGCACGTAAAAACGGCAGAAGTGCCTTTTGTGTTAATAAGGGACTACCGATATCCATTGAACCTTTCACTGCATATAGCCATTCAAAAATAGGACCATCGGCAATAAGTGCTGCGATACGCAGTCCTGGTGCTAACGTTTTACTAAATCCTTTTATATATATTACGTGGCCATCTTTATCAAAACTTTTGATTGGAGGCGGGACTATAGCATCCTCAAAATATATTTCCCCGAAAGAATCATCTTCAATGATAAAAAATTGATATAACTCCGCTAGTTCAATAAGTTCCACTCTTCGTTCTTTACTCATTACTGTACCTGTCGGGTTTTGGAAGGTTGGATTCGTATACAATAAAACGGGATTTTTACTTTGACAAATATCATCAATTAAGTCGGCGCGAACTCCATGATTATCAAGAGAAACGGGAATGATTTGAACACTTTTATTGATGAAAACATCAAGCGCAGCACTGTAACACGGACTTTCTACTAATACAATATCTCCAGGTTTTAATAATGTTTGAGCAATTAAATCAATTCCTTGTTGTGCTCCGCTTGTAATTAATAATTGGGATGGGTCTGTCACTAATTTCTGGTGTTCATGTAAGTAATTTGCTATTTCAACTCGCAGTTCATAATCGCCTTGAACTGGCCCGTAAGTTGCTAACAACATTGGATTTTTATCCAGCAATTTATGCATTTCGTCTGCCAAAAATGGATTTGGTAATAGACGAGGATACAGAATTGCTTGTGAAAAATCATAATATTTACGGTGTTTATTCATTGCATATTGAGAACGCATAACATTAATCGTTTTCGTTTGTTGCCATTTATACGGAATTGGTTTGAAATCTTTCTTTACCCGTTTATATATGTAAGCACCTTTTCCTTGTTCGATGCGTATATACCCTTTGGTTTCTAATTGTTTATACGCTTTGCGAACTGTTAATACATTGATTTGTAAATCTGTGGCCATACAACGTAAAGAAGGAAGAGATTCACCATGTGAAAGCATACCACTTTGTATTCTGTCAACAATTTGCATATATATTTGCTTGTAATACGGTATGTTTGTTTCTTTACGCAATACAATTTTCATAGGTTCACCTATTTTTCTTTTTAACTTAATTAAAGCGAAAAATATATAGGGAATCAACTACAACTTGAAGTAACTGTTATATGTACCGATACACTGTTATACACCATACCCTCTATACTCATTTTAAGAGTAAAAAGGAGGAAGCAAAATGGTCATTTTTAATTACATTTTAGTATGTATTATTTTCGGGACAACATTTTTAACGATAAAAATTGGAATTGAAGCAGGGGCGCCACCGTTGTTTTCAGCAGGAATTCGCTTCTTTTTAGCAGGCATAATCCTTATGATTATTTTTAAATTCAAGCGAAAAGAAATTATGCCACATATATTTTCAAAACGCATTATGTATGCTGGATTTTGTTTAACATTCATGACATTCGCAAGTTTATATTGGTCAGAACAGTATATTTCTTCAGGATTAGCTGCTGTTCTTTCTGCTACGGGACCAATGATGATCTTGTTAATACAAGCAAAGAGGAATAGGGAGAAGCTACAAAAGGAACAACTCGTTGCTTTAGTTATTGCACTAATAGGTGTTATATTTGTTTCTTTACCAGGAATGCATCAACAAGTAAGTTTCATATGGAGTATTGCTTGTATTGTTTTAGTTATAGGGGAGTTATTTTACGGAATAGGCTCTATTCGTTCGAAAGAAATACTTTCAGATTTATCAAATGTATCACCATTTCTTATTAACGGTATTCAAATGTTTTATGGAGGGATTTTACTACTAATCGCATCTATTATTGTAGAACAACCCAATGTAACCGTATTAACTTCATGGAGTGTGCAATGGCCTATTTTATATCTCATATTTATCGGATCGATTGGTGGCCACGGATTATATTACTGGCTCTTATCAAAAACAAATCCAGTATTTCCATCGACGTGGTTATATGTATCACCATTGATTGCAATAATTGTGGGATATATCATTTTAGGAGAACCTTTAAATCCTACAATGGGAATGGGGGCTTGTCTTATATTGATTGGTGTATTTTTGGCCAATCGTTCAACACTACGGACTTATTTCAAAAAAGGGCGGTTATTAGAGAAGGAGATGTAGTTTAATAAAGCAACAGCCCTGTATATTAATTACAGAACTGATAAAATAAAAAACACAGTTGGAAAAATAACCAACTGTGTTTTTTATAATTAATTCACTTTTTTAATAAAGCCTTTATAATGACGTTTTACAAGCTGGCTTTCTAACGTCTTCATAGTTTCTAGTGCTACACCGACAATGATAAGTAAGCTTGTACCACCAATTTGAGCAGAAGGTGGTAACGTAGCAATTTTCGTAAATACGAGCGGTAATATAGAAATAGCACCTAAGAAAATTGCACCGATAAATGTTAAACGGTATAGAATTTTAGTTACATATTGTTCAGTTGCTTTACCAGGACGAATACCAGGAACATATCCATTTTGCTTTTTCAAATTCTCAGCCATTTGTTCAGGATTTACTTGAATAAATGCGTAGAAGTATGTGAAAGCAACAATAAGACCGACATAAAGTGTCATTCCAATTGGATGTGCGAAATCAAGATTTGCAACTAACCATTTTGATACGCTTGAATCAGGGAAGAGCTGCGCAATTGTACGCGGCGTCATTAAAAATGCAGAAGCAAAGATAACTGGTATAACACCAGCACTATTTACTTTAAGCGGTAAATGAGTGTTTTTTGCTCCTTGATATTGATTGTTTCCTGAAACAGCTTTTGCATATTGGATCGGTATTTTACGTACAGCTTGTTGAATGTAAATAACACCAACAACTATCGCTAAAATTACGAGTCCAATTAAAACAATTTTTATTATGTGCATAAATAGCTGATCGCCAGCATTTTGGAATTGTTGTAAATAAATTTGATTTGCAACATTTGGAATGGCGGCAACGAGACCTGCGAAGATAATCATCGAAATACCATTACCAACTCCGTTAGCGGTAATTTGTTCGCCTAACCAAAGTAAAAATGCAGTACCTGCAGTTAAAACTGTCGCAATAAATAAGTATGTAGTCCAGCTTTGATCTGTTATTAATTGTCCACCTGCTATATTATTAAAGCCATAAGACATTCCGATGGCCTGTATGAATGCGAGAATGATTGTAAAGTATCGAGTGAATTGAGCTGATTTCTTACGGCCCATTTCTCCTTGCTTTGCCCATTCCGAAAATTTAGGTATAACATCCATTTGTAGTAACTGTACTATGATGGAAGCTGTAATATATGGTGTAATACCTACAGCAAAGATTGAGAAGTGTTGCAATGCTCCTCCGCCAAATACGTTTAACATACCTAGAACGTTAGCTTGATCTTGTACTTTTAATACCTCTGCGTTAGTATGAGGAACTGGAATAAACGTGCCAATTCGAAAAACGATTAACATCGCTAGTGTAAAAAGGATTTTCCTTCTTATCTCAGCTACTCTCATGAAATTTGAAATCGTACGAAACATTATGTCGCCTCCTATATTTTTATCAGTAAAAAACTGATTATTATACCCTATGAAGTAACCACAAACCTCCTTCCGCACTAAATTCATTTGACAAATGGATTTTCATACACTTTGTAGTTTTCACGGATATAAAAATATAAGGTGTTATATAAGCGACCTATACACTTCACGTAATCATTCAATACCCATAATATATCGAATAAATTAACAAATGTACATACATACGCATTAAAAATGAATAAATAGGGTCATTTTTTACATTTATTTAATGATAAATTGATAGGACATTATTATTCAAGATTGTTATACATGTTATAAAAATAAAGGTGAGCCATTATGATTTATAACTAATATTCATTCAAATGTGTCAGCTAATAGTGTCTCCCAATCTTTCAAGGATAATTTATCATTTATATGTTTTAGTGCGTTAGGTACAAAAATATGACAAATAAGTTCTAAGCTATTACCATCTGGATCAATAAAATAAACAGATGCATTACCTTGATGTGGACGGACAAATGGTTCAATAGATTCATTACTCCCAAACGGAACAGCTTTAATTTGAAGTGAGTGTAACCAATGTAATGATTCTTTTAAATCCTCATAGGAAACTCTAAATGCAATATGACGTAAAGAAGGATGATATTTTGTTTCGTATTCAGAGCCCGCCCATAATCCTAGCCAACTTTTCCCATCCTCAATCCAAAAGAATGCTGTTGATTCATCGCTCCAGGCTAACTTCAACCCTAGTTTTTCATAAAATTCGATAGATTGTTGTAAATTACTCACTGGTAAATGCGCTTCGTATATTCCTTTAATCAATTAAAATCCTCCACCTTTTTATTTTCTTACAATTAATATATCGATTTAAAAAGAATGTAAAATCAAATAAAAGTATGAAAGTACATACTACTTTAGTAGTAATAGTAATCAATTATATTTCAATTCAAATTCATCTCCCGCTGATTAAAGTTTCACTTTATATGATTAGAGAATTCTTTTTATTTAAGAAGGAATAAATGTTAAAGAAAGCTAATTAAACAGTGTACATATTTATAGGGGAGAAGATATAAATGAAAGTTGTTATAAAAAAATTACCACCATTAGAAGTAGCGTATATAAGACGAACTGGTAGCTACTTTGAACCGCAAGATCACTGGGGAAAGTTACTGAATTGGTCAATTGAAAATAAACTGTATCCACCAGAGCAATCATTTATCGGAATATCATTGGATAATCCTGAACTTGTTGCAAGTCATAAGTGCCGGCATGATGCATGTGTTACGATTCCTGAAAACTTCGATAAAGAAAAGCATCATGATGTGCAATTTAAAAGATTAGATGGAGGTACATATGGTCTATACCAGTTCTATGATGAACCTCATAAATTAAGTGAAGCGTATCAATACATGTATGCAGAGTGGCTACCAAATAGTGAGTATGATGCAGATTATGATAGAGATAATTTAGAGTTTTGCTTAAATAATGTTGCTGAAGATCTAGACGGAAAGTTAAAGGTTAATTTATTTGTGCCAATTAAAAAGATATAAAAAACAAATAATTTCATTTGTAGCTTTAAAATGAAATTGGAATAGTAGTGAAAGAAAAACTTTTTTTGAAGATAATATTTCTAGCGTAGGAATTTAAGTATGTAGGTTGCAATGAAGGAGAATCCACATGGATACATTTGTAAATGACAAGTTTTATGAAACGAGAGATCAATTAGTTGAGGAAATTAATTTGTTGAGTGATGCTCAATTTAATAGGAAACCAGATAAGGATAAATGGAGTATTGCACAAGTTTGTCATCATTTAGTTTTATTAGATGAGAGAGTTATAACAGTTATTTCATCAGGATTAAAAAAGTTAGATAGTACCCAAAATGAGCGTAAAGAAATTCACACTATTTTATTAGATAGAACGAAAAAGTTTATAGCTCCAGAAATGATTGAACCAAGTATAGAACCATTTGAAGTGGAGCAAATGCTCAATATGCTAAACGAATCGAGAAAAGAATTGATGCGTTTCCTGAGTACAATAGAAGATGAGTCTATATTAGCAAAAAAAGCAGTGATGCATCCAGCTCTTGGAGAATTATCCCTTGATCAGTGGATAGAACTGATTTATTTACATGAACAGCGTCATATTTCACAAATAAAAGAGATAAAATTGCTTTGTGAAATTGAAAAGTAAAAATCATTCCCTATTTATTGATGCGTATTATAAACAGGGAAAACGGTTGATTCATATTGATTCAGAAGAAAACAAAAATAGAATGAAATTAGTTGAAAGTAACCAATAAGCTTAAGAAAATATGAAACTATCCGATTTTCTGTATAAGTGTAACCCTGTCTTAAATGAAGAGCGGGGTTATTTTTTTGGAAGTATTTTCATTGAGAAGGAAATACTTCGACAATGAAATTCAAAAAATAATCATCATAACATATTTTATATGCGAATTTTAGTAAATTGAAATAATGATTTTATGATGATGAATGATATGTCCTTATTTTGAAAGTACTCTTCACACGCTTAAGGAAGGGGTATTCTGTCAGGGGATGTATGCAATTTATTCTCTTTATTTTTGCAACAGAACCCCCTTCAAAATTATCTTTTGTAGTTGAAGTTTCCTGAATAATAAGTTACATTTTTAAAGTTCAAGCAACTTTATGAAAGTACAAAAAGGGGAGAAATATTATTATTATGCAAAAAATGAAATGGAAGAACTATGTATGTTACTTTGTAATTCTATTACTGCTTGGAACAGCAGTAATAGTCAAACCACCTATCTCTAAGGCTGAGGAATCTGAAGTTAATATTACATTGTTAGGTACTGCAGATATTCATGGTAGATTTATGCCTTGGGATTATGCGCTTGATGGAGCAAATATGAGTGGAAGTTTGACGCAGCTTTATACGGTTATAAAGAAGGTCCGTCAAGAAAATCCAAATACCATATTAGTAGATGCTGGGGATACAATTCAAGGAAACTCAGTAGAATTATTCAACGATAAACCACAATCGCCAATGATGGTAGCGATGAATACAATGGGATATGACGCCTGGGCATTTGGAAATCATGAATTCAATTTTGGATTAGATACATTGAAAAAAGTTAGTGAGCAATATAAGGGAAAAACGTTAGCGGGAAATATTTATAAGGAAAATGGAGAGCGCTTTCTTCCTGCATATACAATTGTAGAAAAAGGTGGAATTAAAGTTGGGATTATTGGTATGAATACACCAATGATTAGTGATTTTGAAAAAGGGACAGATCACTTAGATGGTTTAGTGGTGAAAAATCCGGTAGAAGAGACGAAAAAGGCAATTAAGGAATTAGAAGGTAAAGTAGATGTAATGGTAGGAGTTATGCATATGGGATTAGAAAATGAGAATGGTATCCCTGGTACTGGTGTTCAAGATATTGCAAATGCTTGTCCGGAATTAAGCGCTATTTTTGCAGCTCATATGCATAAACTTGTAAAAAAAGAAGTTGTAAATGGCGTAATTATTACGGAACCAGATAAATATGGAACACATATTTCACGTATTGACCTTACTTTTACAAAGCAAGATGGGAAATTGGTTTTAAAAGATAAAACCGCTACCGCTATACCTGTAAAAAATGCTGATGGAACAACGATATTATCTGATCCTACACTTGAAGAAACATTAACACCTTTTCACGAATATGCGAGAGGAGATGCAAATGTTGTAGTCGCTCAATTAAAGGGTAGAAATCTTGTTCCTGAAAATGAAATAAAGGGTATTCCAAGTGTTCAGATTCAAGAAACACCTTTATCAGATTTCTTTCATGAAGTCATGCTCTACTACAGTAAAGCAGATGTAGTAGCCCATCAAATTGATAATGATTATGCCCGTTTAGATACAGGTCCTATTAAGAAAAAGGATATTGCGTACAATTACCAATATGCCTTGGGAGAAATTACAGTATATAAGATTTCTGGAAAAGATTTAAAAGACTATATGGAATGGGCAGCAGGATATTTTAACTCATCTCGTGTCGGAGATGTAACCGTTAGTTTTGATAAAACCCGCCGTGCATCTAAATACAGTACGAACGATTTCTTTGGAGGAGTAAAATACGAAATTGACTTAACAAAACCATACGGAAGCAGAATTACAAATTTACGCTCTATTCGTACAAACAAACCAATCAAAATGAGCGATGTTATGACGCTGGGAATGAATGCATATAGAATGGAGGCTCTTCAGGCAAAAGGAGGAGCTTTAGAGGGGCGTAAGTTTGAACAAATTTGGTCATCTAAACAAGAGAATGCATTTGGAGAAACAGGTGGAACCATTCGTAACCTTGCTATTACATATTTAAAAGAGGTAAAGAATGGTGTATACACGCCAGAAGTTATGCGTAATTGGAAAATTACTGGTGTAGATTTACATTCTTCAGAGCATAAGGCTGTAGTTGATCTCGTGAATAAAGGGATTTTAGAAATTCCAAAAACAGAAGACGGAAAATACACAAATATAGCATCTATAAATACGAAAGACTCAATTTCAAAAGAAGAGATTGTAGCACTCTCACAAAAAGTAAATATTAGTCCAAATGAGTTTATTCATGCAAAGACAAAAGGTGAATTTTACAAAAAACTTAGTAGGATTACTAAAAAAATATAAATTAAAAGGTTTCTTATAGTAATTGTTATTTTAATAGCATGAAACCCACTCTTACAGTAGTAAAGAGTGGGTTTTTATGTTGTTATTTAGATTTAAGTATACTTTTATTAGAATGAATATAGATAATTAATAACTAACCAATTGGATGAGCGCCTATAAGGACTCTCTTTTATTCAAATTAATGTTCATATGTGTTCCATTCATTATTTATAATATTGACCACAATTTATGTAATTTTGCATAATGTTACATAAATTGTGTATTTTCTCTTTTTTCCGACAGAAATAGACAGTATACTTTGTACAAGCTTTCTATTTCAAAAATTATACGAGGTGAAATAATGAAAAACAAAAAGACATTAACTAAGGTAGCATTAACAACAGGATTGGCTTTAACAGCTGTGGCACCATATGGGGTAGGTCATGCAGAGGAAACAGATCAACTACAAGTTCAAATTCAGGAGGAATCGTTCCGTTCGGGTGAACTTACACAGCCGTCACAAAAGGCACCAGAAAATGTAGTAAAGGATGCACTTAAGGAGAAAACAGAACAAGCTCTGTCCCAAAAACAAGTCAATGGAGAAACTGGAGTAGATTATAAAGTCCTTTACAAAACGTGGTTCGTTATGATGGAACTACACTTGTGCGTATGCAGCAAACATACGAAGGAAAAGAAGTATATGGCCATCAATTAACTGCGCACGTAGATAATAAGGGTGTTATTAAAAGTGTTTCAGGTGATAGCGCGCAAAATCTAAAACAAGAAGAATTGAAAAAACCTATTAATCTATCAAAAGATGAAGCAAAACAATTTATTTATACGAAGTACGGGAACGATATCAAGTTTATTTCTGAGCCAGAAGTTAAAGAGGTTATTTTTGTTGATGAAAATAATGGACAAGCTAAAAATGCATACCAAGTTACGTTTGAAGCTGCAACACCAAACTATATTTCTGGTACTTATTTAGTAAATGCACAAAATGGTGATATGTTAAAAAATATGGTACAAGAATCTAACTTAAAAGCCAGTGATAAACTAGTTGGCGCTTTAAAGAAAAGTAAACAAAGCAGTCTTACATCATTAATTGGAACAGGAAAAGATGATTTAGGTATTTCTCGTTCATTTGGTATCTCTAAACAAAGTAATGGCAAATATGCTCTTGCTGATTATACAAGAGGGCAAGGCATTGAAACATATGATGTGAATTACAGAGATATTACTAAAGAAGAAAGCTATTATCCTGGTACATTAGCGACTAGTACTTCGGCAACATTTAACGATCCAAAAGCAGTAAGTGCTCATTACTTAGCAACAAAAGTATTTGATTTTTATAAAGATAAATACAAGCGTAATAGCTTTGATAATAAAGGACAAAAATTAGTTTCAGTTGTACACGCTTGGGATTCTGAAGAGACGAATGATCCGAAAAATTGGCAGAATGCATTAAGTGCTAATAATGGAAGTATGCTTGTATATGGCGATCCTATTGTTAAAGCATATGACGTAGCTGGACATGAATTTACACATGCTGTTACTTCTAGCGAATCTAATCTTGAATATTTCGGGGAATCTGGTGCGATTAATGAGGCGCTATCTGATATTATGGGAACATCTATTGAGAAATACGTAAATAATGGAAACTTTAACTGGACAATGGGAGAACAAACGGGATCTATTTTCCGTGATATGGAAAACCCAGCTTCTGTTCCATCTTCACTAAGAGATACCTTCTCCAGATGATTACAGTGAATTTAACGATTTTAATGGATGGGATCAAGGCGGTGTTCATTTTAATTCAAGTATTATTAATAAAGTTGCGTATCTCATTGCAAAAGGCGGAACTCATAACGGAGTAACTGTTAAAGGAATTGGTGAAGATAAAATGTTTGATATTTTCTATTTATGCAAATACAGATGAGTTAAACATGACTTCTAATTTCAAACAATTGAATATCAGCATGTATTCGAGTGGCAACTTATAAATATGGTGCAAATACAGCTGAAGTTCAAGCAGTTCAAAAAGCATTTGATGCAGCAAAAATTAAATAATTTAGAAGTATAGTTCTCATTCGTATATTAAAACATTATGAAAAAACAGCTAATATCATTTTAAGGATATTAGCTGTTTTTTACGTAGCAATGTATTGTTGAAAATAAACTGACTAAGCAATAATGAGGCGCTTTACCTTTAAGAAGTAGCGACATATAAATAAGGTTTAAAGTGTATAAAAACAGAAAATTAATAATATATTGACCTCTTGATAGAAAGTCTATAAAATGAAAGCGATAACAAACGATTGCTTTAAAATGATTTCCCTGATCTTTTAGTATTTACAAATATATGAAGGTATAAACAAATCTATTTTTTTAACCATTAATGCAAACGCTTTCGTATTAAAAGGTCATTGAAATACATACGTGAAAATAGCCAATATGGAGGTGAAGTAAAAGAGATTTCTAGATTAATTTAAGCAGTGTTATGTAGTGTAAACATATTAAATCGAGAGTAATATTTGAAGAAAGGGTGTATGTGGTGCAAATTATAAAAAGATTAATTAACAAAACAGTTTTATTACTTACTTTAATCGTTATGTTATCATCTGTTTTCTCCTTTCAGAGTGTGAAGGCAATTTCAAATTCAAAAACAACTGAAATTATCATTCATTACAAAGAAAAGCTTGGAAATACAAAAGACTGGAATCTTTGGTTATGGGGAGAAAATGCGAATGGTACATCTTATGAATTTACTGGTGAAGATGAATTTGGAAAATACGCTAAGATAAAAATAGAAGGTGACTATAATCGTGTAGGATTTATAGTTCGAACAAATGAATGGGAAAAAGATGGTGGAGATCGTTGGATTGAAAATATAAAGGACGGTCGTGCTGAAGTATGGATTCTTTCGGGTGATGAAAAAGTATATAACTCTAAGCCTTCATCGGATCTCTCAATTCAAAAAGCAACTATTGATAGTTTCCATGAAATTACTGTAACGACTAATGTCCCGTTTAATATTAAGGAAAAGAAAATTGAAATTGAAGGCATTAAAATTAAGAATATTACTCCTTATGATATAAACAGTGGAGATGTTACTAATAAGGTTAAAATAATTACGGAACAGAAAATTGATTTAAAACAAACATACAAAGTTAAAATTGAAAACTTAGATGATACAAATACTGAAATCGGTAAAGTCATTCGTAGCGAGGAATTCGACAATTTATTTTATTATGGTGGTAATGATTTGGGAAATATATATACTCCGCAATATACAAAGTTCCGTGTATGGGCTCCTACTGCAAGTGAAGCGAAGTTGGTTACATATAAAAAATGGAGTGATAAAATAGGTACTGAAATAAACATGCAAAAAGGTGAAAAAGGAACTTGGACTGCAGAACTAAAGGGGAATCAAAAAGGGCTCTTTTATACGTATAAAGTCAAAATTGGTGATAAGTGGACTGAAGCAGTTGATCCATATGCACGTGCTGCTTCTGTAAATGGAGATAAAGGTGCAGTTGTTGATTTAGAAGAAACAAATCCGAAAAAATGGAAAGCAAACAAAAAGCCAAAATTTAAAAATCCGGAAGATGCTATTATTTATGAGTTACATGTACGCGATCTTTCCATTCAACCTGAAAGTGGTATTAAACAGAAAGGGAAGTATTTAGGTGTAACAGAAAAAGGAACAAAAGGGCCAGAAGGTGTAAAAACAGGAGTTGATCATATAAAGGATCTTGGTGTTACTCACGTTCAGTTTTTACCGATATTTGATTATGCTTCTGTAAATGAAGAGACTTTAAATGAACCGCAATATAACTGGGGATATGATCCTAAAAATTTCAACGTTCCAGAAGGCTCCTATTCTACAAATCCTTATGAGCCAATTGTTCGAATAACTGAATTAAAGCAAATGGTTCAAACACTACATGATAATAATCTTCGAGTAGTGATGGATGTCGTATATAACCATATGTATAACGCTGCTGAATCTAATTTTCATAAGTTAGTTCCAGGTTATTATTATCGTTACAATGAAGATGGAACATTTGCAAATGGAACTGGAGTAGGAAATGATACTGCTTCAGAAAGAAAAATGATGAGGAAATTTATGATAGATTCCGTCACATATTGGGCAAAAGAATACAATTTAGATGGATTCCGTTTTGATTTAATGGGTATTCATGATTATGAAACGATGAATGAAATACGTAAAGCTGTTAATCAAATTGACCCTTCTATTATACTACATGGAGAAGGATGGGATTTAAATACACCTCTTGCAGCTGAGCTGAAAGCAAATCAAAAAAATGCAGGGAAAATGAAAGGGATTGCTCATTTTAATGATAATATACGTGATGGATTGAAGGGTAGTGTATTTGAGGAGAAGGAAAATGGTTTTATAAATGGGAAGGAAAACATGGAAGATCGTATTAAAAAAGGGATTACGGCAGGTATTGACTACGATAAAAATTCATCTACCTATCAAGATTCGGAACAGGTATTAACTTATGTGGAAGCACATGACAATCATACATTATGGGATAAACTTGAGTTAACTAATTCAGATGATAGCGATGAAGTGCGAAAACAAATGCACAAATTGTCTTCTTCGATTTTATTAACATCACAAGGAATTCCATTCTTACATGCAGGGCAAGAGTTTATGCGGACGAAATACGGTGATCATAATAGTTACAAATCTCCAGATTCAATTAACCAGATGGATTGGTTGCGCCGTGCAACGTTTAATAATGAAGTAGATTATATGAAGGGTTTAATAGAATTACGCAAAAAGTACTCAGCTTTTCGAATGACATCTGCAGATCAAATAAAAACACACGTATCATTTATTGATGCTCCGAAAAATACTGTAACTTATACAATAGAGGGGAATAAACATGAATACTTTACAGTGGCTCACAATGCAAATAGAGAAGCTGTTGAAATAACACTTCCATTTAAAGGTCCTTGGAAAGTACTAGTAGACGGGAAGCAGGCGGGAAGTAAACCACTTTATGTTGTACATGACAATAAAATTAAAATTCCTGCACTAAGTTCCATTGTTTTAAAATCAGAAAAACCGATTAAATAAAAGCGAAGAGTGTGGAAATAAATACTGAATTGAGCAAATTTAATAAGGATTGCAAACTTTAAAAGCGAAGTGAAGATTATTCTCACTTCGCTTTTAAAGTTAATGTAATATAATTTCACATACTGTAATTATATTACAATTTAATAAAAAATAAACAATAGGTTATTGCTATTGTAACCGTAGGAGTAGAATATATCTTTGCGTTTATCGATAAAATTATCTGAAATCCATTCGTAATTTATATAATTTTTATTACATACTCGAACATATAACGAGCTAGATGTTCGAATTGTATTAATTCCTATAAACCGTTTAAAAATAACGAAGGCGCCAAAAGTATATGGAATCAAAATAGAGAAAAGACACCTTGAAGGGTGTCTTTTCTCTATTTTGAAGATGATATGTAA
The DNA here is from genome assembly GCF_056033865.1 of Bacillus sp. FAU20. Taxonomy (NCBI): domain Bacteria; kingdom Bacillati; phylum Bacillota; class Bacilli; order Caryophanales; family Bacillaceae; genus Bacillus; species Bacillus sp. FAU20. The sequence goes on along the minus strand of NZ_JBVYHY010000026.1, from coordinate 130,203 downwards.
GTAACTTCTTTGTATGTAATAATATGTTGTATTTTTACACTAACTTTTTAAGAAAAATTTAAAGCTCTTTTCTTAATCTATTTGTAATAAAATGAATCATAAAATTTTATCGATATAATAAATAAAACTTTCTCAACATTATTTGATTTAATAACTATATTCAACTGCTCTCCAATCCATTACAATAATTTCACATTGAAAATAAATGAATATTCTCAATGTTATAAATGGTTTATACCTTATTGGATTACTATGGGAAAGGATGTGAAATGTCTAATAAAAAATCATTTTTTGTGATGAAATAAAAAAAAATAATGAGAAAAATGTTATTTTATTATCCCAAAATTCTCTTGAATTACGTGTTATAACCTTCATGAGAGAAATGATGATTTTTTGTAGCTTGGAAAAGTGCATTGTAAAAATAAGTTAAACATTTATGGAGGAGTATATGAGCGAACAAATTTATTACTGGTCTCCGATTAAGCATTGGGAGAAGTTGCATAATGAAGTTTTGATAGGGGAAATGAGATTTACAGGTATTCTGTCTGAGTGGTTTCCTGATTTTTATTTTATGGCTCAAAAAGGTGTGAAAATTAGTGAACTAGTAGAGCGCTTTTCGTTAGGAAATGTAGAAGAGACACAAAAAAACATAGAACTCATGATAAAAAATCGTGTGTTAGTAAGTAACATATTACACCCAAGAGAAGTATTTTCTTCACAAGAAAAGATTTTTCCAAATCCATATAGCAACCAGATTCGCTTTTCTAAAGAAGAGTTAGATAAGTATATGAGTGAACAATTAAATCGCACGCACGTTGCTGCACGGTCAACCGAAATTCAACTTGAAACAACAGATGAGCTACCCACTATAATCAAGGAACATAGGTCTTATCATCAATTTGAAATGGAAGAACACATTGGTTGTTTCGGAATTTTCCCAATTCTTATCAACTCTAAAACAGGTTAAGGAAGAAAAAATATACTATCATTACGCAAGTGCAGGCGGGCTCTATCCCATTGATATCTTTGTTTATATAAAACCAAAACGTATAGAGGGTATGAAAGCTGGATTTTATTATTATAACCCATCAAAAAATAGTCTTGTGATTGTAAACAACATTGATCAAGTGATCAAAAGTGATCATGAGTTAATTAATCAAGATTTATTTACTCAATCTGCATTCTCAGTTTATTTGGTTTATAATGCGAACGCTTCCATTCCGAAATACGGTTCAGATGGATATTTATTTGCTTGTATTGAGTCAGGCATTATCACTGCTACCTTAAATATGGTTGCTGAGACATTAAATTTAGGGGTTTGTTCAGTTGGTCATATGAAATTTGAAGAGATTCAGCAATTTTTATGTTTGGATAACCATCAAGTGTTTCTCCATGGGCTTGAAGTTGGCTTGAAAATTAACGAGTAGAAGAAATGAATATTAGGGGGATAAAGATAAAAATGCACATTAAAGATCGAAGTTCGATTCATGAAAATAAAGAAGTAGAAGCGTTTTGGAAGGAGCAATTATCTTCCGAGATTCTCGATTTTTCTGTATTTAATAGCGATTACCAACTAAATAAAGAAACACCTTGTGAGTACGTTCAAGTCATAGTGAATGTAGAAATTAGTAAAAATATACAAAAAATAAGTAAGTCTCAAGATTTATTATTATTTAGCTGGTTTCAAGCCGCTTTAAGAGTTTGTTTGGCACATTATACAGATCAAGAAAGAATTACTATTGGTATTCCTATAATTGAAAAGAATCTTGAACAAAGTGAGAATCTTAATAAGTTGATTCCTTTAGGAAGTGAAATCCATCCGCATCACACCTTTAAACAGTTAGTAAATGAGATTGAACAAACGACTTTATTCGGGTATGAAAATCAGGAGTATCCGCTCTCTGAATTATTAGTTAAACACAATTTAACTCCTTTTCAAATTGTAATCGGGATGGAAGGATTACATAATGAAAATTCACTAGAAGAATACGCAGAGAATAATTTAGTCCTATGGATACGAAGAAAATGGAATGAAATACATAATGAATTTGAATTTCAAATTTCTTGCAAGTCCCGTTCATTCTCTTCTTTGCAACAGTTTGCCAATTCGTATTGTTATGTTTTAAAGCAAGTTTCACAAAATCCGAATTTGGCATTGAAAGATATTTGTATTATTGCAGAAGGAGAAAAAGAGTTGTTAGAAGGATTGAATACTTTTCAAACAGGCATAGACTTGTTTCAATCATTTCAAGATTTGTTTGAAGCGCAAGTATTAAAAACTCCAGATCAAATTGCTGTTGTTTGTAATGATCAATCTTTGACATATAGAGAATTGAATAAGAAAGCGAATCAATTGGCTTCTATTCTTCAAAGTAAAGGTGTTTCAAAAGAAAGTATTATTGGCGTTATGGTAGATCGGTCATTAGAAATGATTATTGGTATGATGGGGATTTTAAAAGCAGGAGCAGCCTATTTACCAATAGACCCTAACTACCCAACTGAACGAATTGAATATATGTTACAAGATAGTCAAGCAAAATATTTACTTAGTAAGCGAACAGAGGAAGTATTGCCGAAATTTGCAGGTGAAGTACTGTATCTTGATAAAGAACATCTTTTTCAAGGTGAAGAAAGTAATTTAGTACGAGAACATAATCCTAATGATTTAGCTTATGTTATTTACACATCAGGATCGACAGGAAATCCAAAAGGGGTAATGATAGAACAAAAATCGCTAGTTCATTTTTTAAATGTAATGAGAGAAAAAGTAAAAGCTAATCAATCATTCTTGTTTCTTGCTAGTGTATCTTTTGATATTTCCTTGTTAGAAATATGTCTTCCTTTAACGCAAGGTTCAAAAGTAGTAATTGCTACAGAGGACCAGTTTGCAACAAAAGAATTGGCTCATTTGGTCAAAAAACATAAAGTGGATTTATGGGAATCAACGCCATCGCGAATGGAAGTGATTTTGAGTGATCCAGAAGGGGCAAATTTTCTAAAAGATTTAAAATCTATTTTATTAGCAGGAGAATCATTTTCCATTGGTTTGGTTGAAAAAATTCGTTGTATCAGTGAAGCAATAATTTTAAATATCTATGGTCCCACAGAAACAACCATTTGCGCAACAGTAAAAGACTTGAGCACTTCCAAAGAAGTTACGATTGGCAAACCAAATCCGAATTATCATTCCTATATATTGAATAAGTATGGCCAATTAAAACCATTTGGAATTCCTGGTGAACTCTGCATTGCTGGCGTAGCGGTAGCACGAGGGTATCTTGGTAAAAGTAAACTGACAGATGAAAAATTTGTACCGAGTCCTTTTACGGCAGGAGAAATGATGTATCATACAGGTGATCTCGTTCGTTGGTTGCCTAATGGAGAACTTGAGTATTTAGGTCGAATGGATCATCAAGTGAAAATTCGGGGGTATCGGATTGAATTAAGAGAAATCGAAACTCAATTAAGGGAATATCCAGAAATAAACCAGGCTATCGTTGTTGATCAAGTGTATGGAAATAGGAAATTATTAGCTGCCTACTATGTATCGGATAACAAGGTGTCTTTTGGTGAAATCAGAAAATATTTAAGTGATAAACTACCTGAGTTTATGATTCCTGAAAAAATGATTCAGGTAGAAGAGATTCCATTGAATCCAAATGGAAAAGTGGATAGAAAAAGGTTATTGGATATAACACAAACGGATTATGTATCAATCCCATACGTTGCCCCGCGCAATGAAATTGAACAAAAATTAGTGTGTGCATGGGAAAAAGTTATGGAGATTGAGGGAATCGGTATTCATGATAATTTTTTTGCATTAAAAGGAGAATCTATTAAAGCACTTCAAGTAATTAATTTACTAAGAAAAGACTGCTTAAAAATAAGTACAACAGATTTTTTTAAACACCCCACAATCGCTCAACTGAGTTCTTGTGTAAAGTTAGAGCATAAAGAGGAAAACTTTGAAAGTAGACCAACTCATGTTAAAGATTTATCTAATCCATTTTCCTTAACAGAAGTTCAGACAGCGTATATGTTAGGAAGGAATTCACAGTTTGAATTAAGTGGTATTTCACCTCAAACATATTTTGAATATGAAACAACATTGGATATCAATCGTCTTTCAAAAAGTTTTCAAAAGGTAATCCATCGTCATCCAATGTTGCGAGCTGTAATTTTACCAGAGGGAAAACAGCAAATATTACAAAGCGTTCCTGATTACGAGATTGAAATAGTGAGTCTCATAGATTTAGATGATAGGAATCAAAATGCTCGCTTGCAAGAAGAGCGTTCTCGAATGACTAACCATGTATTCCCTTTGGGACAATGGCCTTTGTTTGAATTGAAAGCTTTTCTTTTAAAAGAAGACACGTATTTATTATGTTTTCGATACGATGCTTTATTAATGGACGGAGCAAGCATGAACATTGTTGGACAGGATTTGTTGCATTATTATTATAAACCAAATCAAAAATTAGAATCTTTATCTTTTGATTTTCAAGATTATATGTTTATCTATGATGAAATGGAACAAAGCGAAGAATATAAAACAGCAAAAGATTATTGGACAAGTAAGCTGCCTGACTTTCCGTTTGCACCTTCTTTGCTGTTAAAAAAGGATCCAGCAGAGATTGCTACTCCTAAATTCCAATCACTTACAAAAATCCTGGACAATGAAAAATGGACAAAGCTACGAAAGTTAGCACAAGAGAAAGAGGTAACGCCTTCCGCTCTACTTTGTACAATATATGGTGATGTGTTGGCATATTGGAGTAATCAACGTCGATTAGCAATTAATTTGACTGTATTTAACCGTTATCCTGTTCATGATGAAGTAGAACAGATTGTAGGAGATTTCACATCGCTTATTTTGTTGGATGTTGATGTAAAACCAGAGCAAACTTTCTTTACTAGAGTAAAAGAAACGCAAGCTACTTTATTAGATGGCCTTGAACATCGTCATTACGATGGAGTTAACTTTATTCGAGATTTTACTCGATATCATCAAATGACGCCAAAAGCAGTTATGCCAATCGTTTTCACCTCGATGTTAGCAGGTGCAGGTGCTTTCTCTTGGGAACAACTTGGTTCTCTTCGCTATATTCATGCTCGGACTCCACAAGTGTATTTGGATAATGTAGTAATTGAAAAAAATGGAGAGTTATTAATTAGCTGGAATTATGTTGAAGAGTTGTTTGATATTGATGTGATAGAAGCAATGTTTTCCCAATTTGTTAACTTATTGGAACAATTGGTGAAACAAAGCGATATAACATCTTTGCAGATGAAAGAATCGGATCAAACTTTAATTGAACAATACAATGAAACAACAGAAAAAATACCTTCAACTACTCTGTATCAATTATTTACAGACCAAGTAAAACGTACACCGAATGAAGTAGCGGTGGTATTTGAGCAAAAATGGTTAACATACTCGGAACTTCATAAACGCTCCAATCAAATTGCCCAATTCTTAAAAGAGCAGGGGATTGGTCTTGGTGACAAAGTGGGTCTTTTAGCCAAAAGACGAGTTGACACAATTGTTAATATGCTAGGTATTTTAAAAGCAGGTGCTGCTTATGTTCCGATTGATCCCGATCATCCTTTAGATCGCCAAACATATATTTTAAAAAATAGCTCATGCAAGCTTTTATTAGAACCTAGTCTTTATGAAGAAAATGATTTGTCATTTTATACAACAGAAGATATGCCCTCTATTGCTGGTCCAGAAGATATTGCCTATATTATATACACTTCAGGAAGTACAGGAAAACCAAAAGGAGTAATTATTACTCACCAAGCGGTTACAAATACTATTCAAGACATAAATCAAAAATATGAGGTAAATGAAGATGATCGTATTATTGGTATCTCTTCCATGTGTTTTGACCTATCTGTATACGATATTTTCGGAGCTTTAAGCACAGGTGCAATGTTAGTAATGATTCGTGATCCGAGAGACATGCAAGAATTAATCCGCACTGTCGAACGTAGAGGGATTACAATTTGGAATACAGTGCCTGCAATCATGGATTTGGCATTGGATCAAGTAGGTTCTCATTTTGAACATTCTTCTTTACGTTTAGTTTTACATAGTGGAGATTGGATTCCGCTTTCTTTACCAGAAAAAATAAAACGACATTTTCCGATTGCAGAAGTAGTTTCACTAGGAGGGGCAACAGAAGCATCGATTTGGTCAATTTATTATCCGGTCAAACAGGTGGAATCACATTGGAATAGTATTCCATACGGGATGCCCTTGGCAAACCAAACGTATTATGTGTTGAACTATGAAAAGAAAATGTGCCCTGTTGGTGTAATTGGAGATTTATATATCGGGGGAGTGGGCCTTGCTAAAGGATATTTAAATGATGAAAAGAAAACAAATGAAGCGTTTGTGTCACATCCTGATTTTGGTCTTATATACAAAACAGGAGATTGTGGAAAAATGCATTCTGAGGGATATATTGAATTTTTAGGCCGCCAAGATTACCAAGTAAAAATTCAAGGGTATCGAGTAGAGTTAGAAGAAATCGCTCATTGTCTTCTAACTTATAAACAAGTCGAACATGCTGTCGTAATTGATCAAACAGATGAGAACGGAATAAAATTTTTAGTTGCATATGTGGTAACTGAGCAAAATATTAGTACAACAGAACTACGAAAGCATTTGCGAGATCACTTGCCAGATTACATGATTCCTTCTTATTTTGTTTATTTGGACCAATTACCCTTGACTCCAAACGGTAAATTAGATAGGAAAGCGCTCCCTGCTCCCGAGAAACAAACAAATGAAGTATTTATTGCTCCAAAAACTGAAATGGAAAAAATATTAACTAGTATTTGGCAAGAAGTACTCAAAATAGATCAAGTTGGAGTAAATGATCATTTCTTCGCCTTAGGTGGAGATTCGATAAAAGCGATTCAAGTGTCCGTCAGACTGTATCGACAAGGATTTGAGCTTGAACCAAAAAATCTATTTTCATTTCCTATATTAAGGGACATGGTTCAATTTGTTAAAAAGCTAGACCATTTTTCAAGTTCACAAACAAATGATGTAAACATAATGAACGATAATAAAGCTACATTACTAAATATTAAAGATAAACAACTTAATCAACAAACACTTACCAAAATACAAGAAAAAATGCCGGATATAAAAATAGAACGTATTTACCCGTTAGCACCTTTCCAAGAAGTTATTTATGAACATGCTACGAATGAACCTGATACAAATGCATATTTTGAACAAACAATTTGGGCACTTGAGGGGGAGTTGGATATTAAACTCTTTATTCAGTGTTTCAAACAATTAGTTGATCGTCATGATTCTTTAAGAACAATAATTGTGCAAGATGAACAAGCAAAACCTTGGCAAGCTGTTCTATATGATGTTCAAATAAATTCAGAAATAAAAAACTTGATTGAGATGACGAAACAAGAACAGCAAGAATTCCTAAAACAGTGGATGAATGAAAATTTAAGTCGAGGATTCAAAAATGATGAACCTATGACACGTCTCTGTATATTCCAACTAGGTAATAATGAGCATAAGGTAATTTGGAGTTCCCATCATCTATTATGTGATGGGTGGAGCGTCAGCATTTTGATAGACGAATTATTCCAGCTCTACGAAACTACAAATGCGGGAACTATGGCGGAGTTACCTATGGTAAAACCTTTTGAAACATTCATAGACTGGACTTTGGCACAAGATCATGAGAAAGCACGTCATTTTTGGCAAGATTATTTATCAGGATACAATCAGAAAATTAGTATTCCTAAAAAGAAAGTCCCATCTAAAAGTGAAGGGTTAAACTTCACTTTTATGGATTTAACATTAGACAAGGATTTGACTGATCAGTTACAGACATTTGTAACTAAAAATAATATAACTATGAATACGGCATTACTAGCTGTATGGGGAATATTGCTTGGCAAATTCAACGGAACGAGAGAAGTAGTATTGCCTAATCTAGTATCAGTCAGACCTCCCGAAGTAGAAGGAATTGAAAATATGTTCGGTCTGTTCACAAATGTTTTGCCTATCCGATTAGCATGGACAGAAACGCAATCTTTTGTGGACTTCCTGCAAAAGGTACAACTAGAGACATTGAAATGTAATGAGTATGCATACTATTCATTTGTTGATATACAAAAGCAAAGTGAATTAAAAACTGAGTTGACTGACCATCTTTGGGTTTTTGAAAACTATCCAACTAATCCAGCAATCTTTTCTTCAAATGAAAACAGAAATTTTGCTATCACGGATTACGCAGTTGTTGATGAGCCACATGTAAAGTATGGAATTATGTGCTTCCCTGAAGAAAAGCTTACAATAAAGTTTGGATTTGATCAAACCGTATATGAAGCAGAGAAAATACAGGGAATATTAAATCACATCCATGGATTAATCAACATGATTCTTCAAAATCCAATACAAGCAATTGGTGATTACAAATTATAAAAAATGAAAAGGCGAGCAAGAACTCGCCTTTTTAAATAGAATAGGAGTAAACCAAATGACAAAAAACTTGCAGTTATCAGCCGAAGAGATGCGTCAGTTAGGATATCAAGCGGTTGACTTGATTGTTGATCATATGAATCATTTAAAAAGTAAACCAGTTTCAGAAACGATTGATAGTAATATTTTTAGAGACAAGCTAATTGAAACGATTCCGGAAAACGGATCTAATCCAAAAGAATTACTTCATTTTCTTAATAACAATGTGTTTAATCAAATTACTCATGTGGATCATCCTCATTTTATGGCTTTTGTGCCAGGTCCTAATAATTATGTTGGTGTATTAGCAGATTTTTTAGCAAGTGGGTTTAATGTATTTCCTACAGCTTGGATAGTAGGTGCAGGTGCCGAACAAATTGAATTAACGACAATTAACTGGTTAAAATCAATGCTAGGATTCCCTGATTCAGCTGAAGGACTATTTGTCAGTGGCGGTTCCATGGCTAATTTGACTGCACTTACTGTAGCGAGACAGGTCAAGCTGAATAATGACATAGAAAATGCGATTGTTTATTTTTCTAACCAAACTCATTTTTCTGTAGATCGAGCACTTAAAGTATTAGGTTTTAAACAGCACCAAATTTGCCGAATTGAGACAGATGAAGATTTAAAAATTTCAGTTAGTACTTTAAGAAAACAAATAAAAGAAGATCGATTAAAAGGGAAAAAACCATTCTGTGTTATTGCTAATGCAGGGACAACGAATTGCGGAGCGGTGGACTCCCTCGATGAATTGGCTGATCTATGTGGTGATGAAGATATATGGCTACACGTGGATGGGGCTTATGGGGCTGCAGCAATTCTCAGTGAAAAAGGAAGGGAGTTATTAAGTGGAATTCATCGTGCCGATTCTTTAACGTTAGACCCGCACAAATGGCTTTTTCAGCCTTATGATGTTGGTTGTGTACTCATTCGAAATAGTCAATATTTAAGCGAAACGTTTCGTATGATCCCAGAGTATATTAGGGATACGGAAACTAATATAGAAGAAAAAGTGAATTTTGGAGAGCGTGGAATTGAACTTTCCCGTAGATTTAGAGCATTAAAGGTATGGCTTTCTTTTAAAGCATTCGGAGTTACAGCTTTTCGTGAGGCAATTGATCATGGCATTATGCTAGCTGAACAAGTTGAAGAGTTTTTAAGGAAAGAAAAAGATTGGGAAGTAGTAACACCTGCCCAATTAGGAATTGTTACTTTTCGTTATATTCCATGTGAGCTAACATCTACAGATACAATTCATGAAATAAACAAAAAATTGGTGGAAGAAATTAATCAAAGAGGATTTGCTATGCTAAGTACGACTAAATTAAAAGAAAAAGTAGTAATTCGACTTTGCTCTATCAACCCAAGGACAACAAAAGAAGAAATACTTCAAATCATGATGAACATAAAAGCATTAGCAGAGGAAATAAACACATCGCCTAAACATCTTATATCTGTTTCTCAACCTTGATATATTAGGCGGATTTTAAATATAATAGCCGATTCTTATTTAGAATCGGCTATTATATTTAAATGATAAATACATATATACTATTTATAAGTGTTTCTCTTGTAATGGGATTAAGCCTCAACCTTGGATACTCGTTTGAAACCAGTTTTTATTGCTTGTACTATTTCGTTCACAGCATAAATAGATACATCGGCATTTGGATTTAACCCTTCAAACCAGTGATAGGCATTTGGATATAAATGAAACTCCACATCAACACCAGCTTGTGCTAGTTTGCTTACATAGGTTAATGTTTCGCTGCGGAATGGATCTAATTGACCAACAAATGTGTAAGTATACGGTAAGTCACTATAATCCTCAGCTCGAGAAGGTGCTGCATAGGCAGGGATTTGATCCGTTCCATACATTTCTCCTAAATACATTTTCCAGCCAGCTTCATTTGCCTTTTGGTTCCAAACAAATCCCTCTTTAATTTCATTCGCTGAAGGTGTATCATTTCTGTCATCAATCATTGGATATAGTGGCATTTGTAAACAAATTGAAGGATATTTTCGATCTCGGGCTAATAATGATAATGCTGCTGTTAGTCCACCGCCAGCGCTTACTCCTGCAACCCCAATTCGATTCGAATCAATGTTTAATGACTTTGCATTATCAGCAATCCATTTTAAAGCTGAATAACAATCCTCAATTGGTGCTGGGTAAGGGTATTCAGGCGCTAAGCGGTAGTCTACAGACACGACCACACAGCTAGCTTCTTTTGCAAACCTCATACAAGTATCATCGTTATCATCTATAGACCCTAAGATATAACCTCCACCATGTATCCATAATAAGACAGGTAAAGATTCATGATTTGATTTTGGACGATAAATTCGTAATGGTAACGGATTATCATCAGGCCCAACAATGACTTTATCTGTTAAAGAAAGAGAGTCATCAACAACGGTAGGTGGTCTCATTTGAGCTATTCCTTCTCTGATTGATTGCAAATTTTCTGGGCGTAAATCGAGATCCGGAAACATCTCTAACCCTTGTAATAATTCTGGATTTACTCTAGTTTTCATTTTAGCACCTCTATTTGTAATTGTTTTCAAATAAATGAAGTGTATTCTAAGTAGTTTAATTGTGAAAGAACACCACAATTAAATTGTAAATTGGATATGTTATAACAGTCAACAGAACATTCAGAAATTAAAATCTTTCTCAAGAAGGAGTTTCATGCAATCAGTAATACAAGTAGTGGATTTAAGAGCAAAGTGTTTTAATGTCGTTGTAATTATGTACATTAGAAAAATTTTATAGATAGTTATCTTAAAAATAAACAAAGAGAGAAGAACTAACCAATGTTTCTTCTCTCTTTTCATATGTAATTAGGGTATCCATAACTGTAAATACGGAGGGTATAGATTAATGGATGAATAATTTATTTTTAAATTAATAACGTAACAAATAAAGATTTTTGTATGTAATATTGCATATACAGCGATCACTGGTGAAAATGCTGAGCATTGTTTTTCTATATGGTAAATTAGTTCCTTAGTTATTTATTTTATTTCATTTTCAATCGTGTAAGGCTAGGGGACGAAGATTTACAAAGGTGACTAGTAAAAAATATAACAATATAAGTATAAGATTTTGTACTTAGTAATCTCGCGATTTAAGGCATGACATTGGATAAGGGCGGGGAGTTCAATCGATTTTGAATAAAATCAATAGTATCAGTTGCAATTTTTTTACGTTTAAGAACGATCCCGGCATGCCCACATTTATAAATATATCGTGGAGGTCTTTCCCAAGATTCCCACAAGTAGTCTGTATCCTCAGAATGCACATATAGATCATGCTTACCTGAAATTAATAAAATATTTTCTTTTTTTACTTTTGGCAATGCTTGACTCGGTTCAGTGATTTTCCAATAATCTATTAAATCATCATACGTAACACCATGATGTTCCAAGTCTTCTCTAATAAATTTACCTGGAGTTGTATTCCAAATAGAATAAGAAAGTCGATTTGCATAGAAAATGGATGCTAACATATCAATTTCTTCTTCAACAAGAGAGGTTAAGTTAGTAATAAATCCGCCTAAACTAATTCCTATTAGAATCAGGGGCCCCTTTTTATTTGCTTTAATCCATTTAATCAAAGCTCGTAAATCAGCTACCGCTTGTCTAGTTGCTTGTACTGTTCGTTCAATATTTGCACTTACCATATACTCTCCACTGAATAAGGATTGATCGGGTTTTCTTTCAAAATGATAGGGTAGAGTGAAATAATACATATTCCACTTCAGGCTGGTCATATGATCGTGGAATATGTTTTTCACACGTTCGTTAGAATCCATTCTCCAACCGTGAACAAAGATAACATGAGGTGCATTTTCATTTTTATGTAAGAATAATTCCCCAGTTACAGAGTCGTTGCGTGAATCACCGGATTGAACCGAACTTTTATAGTTGAATTGCCCAACCATGTATTCATTTTCCTGCTTTGAATGCTTAATGTCAAAATGAAAATGTGATGGTTTTACTTTATAAAAAGATTCTATGTTCTTTATATTTAATGAAGTGTTAGAAAGGGAAGTAAACTGAAATGCTACACTTCTTTTTTTGTGTAAATCATATAAGGCGTACCGATCAATGAGTTTTGAAAAAATCAAATTAACCTCCTCCAAAATACATATTGTTTAAAACATAAACAAAATTTATGTTTTAAATTAAGTAGGAAATATTTTCTTTTCCTACTAGTAGGTGCTTGAATTATAAAAATAGGTGATGAATTTGTATATTATATTATAAAGCTTACAATAGATAATTTATACTAAAATGTAAGAAGCAAGTTAATATTCTTATCCATATAAAAGAATGTTTACTTGCTTCTTTTCTTATTAAAAGATGTAATTTCTATGAGGAACCTTACAATTCCCATATAGATATTCACAATCAGCTTCTATATATTTATTGTATAGAAATTATATAATAAATATATCTTTCATGTTACATACATTAAATCAAGCCTTAGCCTCTTTTTCTATAATTCTCTTAAATTGACTACTTCTTACCAATGTTCAACAACGACTGCGTTTTTGAATTTGTGTTCTAGTTTTTCTTGAACAGGTAAATGAATAACTACACATAAACTCCTTATATCTCTCGTTAAACTACCGATTAGCTCCATATAAACTCTAGATAACCTATGTAGAATACAAGATATCAAGGAGGTAAGAAAAAATGAATTTTATGAAACGAGCAATTCTCAGTATGAAAAAAAGGATAGGAACATCATTAATTTTGATGGCAGTTTTTCTAATTGTTACAAATTTGGTTCTTTCAGGTTTCACAATTCAAAATGCATCAAAAAAAGCAGCGGATGCTGCAAGAAAAAAACTTGGTGTAGATGTTACTTTAGGTCTTGATTTCGACAAATTAGGTCAAAAAGCTAAGGAAACTGGAGAAATGCCAAATCCGCCGCAGCTCGATGCAAAAGAAACAGATCAATTAGCGAAGTCCAAGTATGTAAAAGATTATAATTACATAGCTAACACTTTCGGTATTTCTGATGGGCTTAAACTAGTAGGAGCTTCAGAAGGAGAAGAAGAAGGAAAAGGTAAAGTGGGAATGGCGGCTGCGCGAGGCGGTTCAAGCTCTGGTACAGAAATAGATATGAATGCTTCTTTTATGATTGAGGGAGTTCGCAAGACTGCATTACAAGAAAGCTTTAAAAACGGAAAAAGTAAAATCATTGATGGAAAACCAATTACAGAGCAAATGAAGGATAAGAATGTAGCTTTAATGGAAAAACGATTAGCGGAATTAAACAATTTGAAAGCAGGAGACAAAGTTAAAGTGCAATCAGGGGATAAGAAGGAAACCCTTGAGGTTGAAATTATCGGTATTTACGAAACAAATGAGCAAGCAATGGGGCAACAGGCTCCTCCTATTATGGATCCAGCTAATAAACTATATATGCCTCATTCAACTATAAAAAAATTAGAAGTAGACCCAGGTATAAGTAGTGTTCAAGTCGTGTATTTCTTGAATGATCCACAATATATTGATGCATTTAAAAAAGAAGCAAAAAAATCTAATATTGATTTTAATTATTATAAATTAGATGCGCATGATTCATTGTACAAGCAAATGATTGGTCCTATCGAAAATATCTCTTCGACTTCTCAAATGATTATTTATATTGTATCGATTGCAGGTGCAATTATTTTAGGATTAATCATTATGCTATCAATTAAAGGACGTCGTAAAGAAATGGGAATTCTATTGTCTATTGGAGAGAAAAAGTGGAAACTAATGGCGCAATTCGTAGTAGAAGTAGTGTGTGTCGCTATTTTAGCATTTGGATTATCCATAACAACAGGAGCTAAAGTTTCTCAATATATCGGGGATAATTTACTGTCGAATGAAATTGCTACTGCAGGCGAAGAAACAAATACCTCGCAAAATGGTACTGTAATGATGGCTGGACCTGGTGGTACTCTACAAAATCAAAAAGAAGATCCAATTGATAAAATTGATGTAAGTGTAACAGGAGAAGATGTAGGGAAAATGGGTGGAATTGGACTAGCTATTGCTATAATAGCAACACTTCTTCCAGCATTATCTATTCTACGTTTAAACCCAAAACAAATTCTTTTAAAAGATGAATGAGGAGGCTCGATATGGAGACGATTTTACAGTTTAAAAATTTGGATTATTATTATGAAAGTAATGGAAAAAATGTAGCGATACTAGATAATGTTAACTTTTCTTTTCAAAAAGGTCATTTCTACACGATTTTAGGACCATCCGGATCTGGCAAAACCACAACCCTGAGCTTAGGTTGTGGACTGGATGTCCCTAAAAATGGTTATGTACTGTATAATGGCAAAGATATTAGAAAAATTGGTTTGGATCGATACCGTAATCAAAATGTATCTGTAATTTTCCAATCTTATAATTTGATAACCTATATGACAGCTCTTCAAAATGTCTTAACAGCAATGGAAATTACAGGTGTTAAAGTGCAAAATAAAACATCAAGAGCATTACAATTATTAGAGAGGGTAGGACTCACAGAAGTTGAAGCGAAACGAAACGTCCTGCAACTAAGTGGTGGTCAACAACAGCGTGTAGCAATTGCTCGAGCACTATCTTGTAATGTTGATTTACTGATTGCAGATGAACCGACAGGAAACCTCGACGAGGACACCGCAATGGATATAATAGAACTATTTCAAGAACTTGCACATAAAGAGAATAAATGCATTATTGTTGTGACGCACTCACAGGAGGTTGCTAAAAAATCAGATCGTGCAGTGTATTTAAGTAAGAAGAAGTTGGTCGTAAATGAAATCTAATATAAACATCGTAGCTTTTTAATTGACATAATTTTCAAGATTCAGACCTTTCAAAAGCTTATATTTGATTTATAATAAAATCAAGCCATAATCAAAATGGTCTCCCTGTACTGAATGTTAAAATAGTTTGTCGTTCCCGTTTTAATAATATTGCCATGGTTCTAAGCGCTAATCCGTTATAAATACTGAAAAAGAGCCCTACATAAATAGGACTCTTTTTCTTGAAATATATTAAGTTGCTGGATATAAATTAGAACCAAGGTAACGTTCTTTTATAATTTGAAGATGATGAAGCTCATGACCAGCAATGATGTATGCTAATGCACGAACTGTAACTTCAGAATTATTCGCATTTCCTCTTTGTGACCAAGCTTCTTTATCTAAGCTTCTAAGTAAATGCAGGGTAGATTGGCGAACAACTATTAAATTCTCAAGAAGATCTTGCATAGATTGCTTATCAAAAGCAGCTCTAAGAACATACATATCATCATTATAGCCTGGAAGTTCTGCTGTCTCGCCTCGAGCGATTGATAGTAATCGATACGCCATAATCCGTTCTGTATCTGCTATATGACCCATTACTTCTTTTATACTCCATTTAGTAGGAGCATACCGGAAAAGTCCCTCACTATCAGAAATTCCCTTTAATAAAAGATTCGTTTCCTTCATTTGTTGTTCTAGAATATGTATGATATTTCCGTCTGATACCAAGTTGGTATACGTTGCATAATAGGAGTTATATTCACTTACTTGTGGTCTTATTTGCATACGAATCATCCTTTATGTTTTATATTTAATCTTTACATATAGCTTACCATAAAAGAATTCCAAATTAATCTGAAAAATGGAGGCAAATATACATTTTTCATCTTCCTTTTCAGTTTCATAGATGAAATGCATCTCAAATAAGAGAATCTAATTTGCTGCTAAGCGGAATGTCGTTTTTTTGCTGCTATAGTAGAAGATAAATATGTAAATTGAATACGGTTTGTCACTACTTATGATAATCGCCATTTAAGAAGCAGCATTTGTCCATTACGTGAAAAACCTGTTAATAAATTTATACTTACTACAAAAACAAACAAACTCGTCCTATTTAAAGGAGAGTTTGTTTGTTTTTATGTTTAGATAATGGAATACTCATGCAAAATTGTACACTATGTTCCATATTTTTTATTGAATACTTTATATCTAGCGTTTCAAGAATTTGTTTAACAATATATAGCCCTAAACCATTTCCTCCAGTATTTCGATTCCTTGATTTTTCAATTCGATAAAATGGTTTGAAAATTTGTTGTATCTCTTCATCTTTAATATTGACACCTGTATTTATAATTTTCATTTCGATTTGACCTTGTTTAGAATCCTCAATTAACTTTATATAGACTTTTTCATTATGTGGTGAATACATAACCGCATTGTGAATAATATTTTTACATGCTTTTTCTAAAAGAGCACAATCGGTATAAATAGAAAGGTCAGAATCAATTTCTTTTATTATTTCGATGCTTTTTTGAGAAGCAAAAAATTCGAGATCTTTTGTGATTGTACCTATTAACTTTGAAGGATTAACTTCCTCTACTTTTAGTTTGAAGGTGTGTTGTTCTAATTTCGATACGCTTAAAATTTCACGAACTAATTGTTCCATACTTTCAATAATTTGATGATTTTTCTTTAAATATTGATCGCGATTTTGATAAGGGCCAATATTGTATATCATTCCTTCTAAGTATCCTTTCATTACAGTAAGAGGAGACTTTAATTCATGTGCTACAATCGCAAAAAACTCTCTTCGTTTTGTTTCTATTTCTCTTTCTTTTTCAATATCATTTTTTAATTGTTCATTTGCTTTTTTTAAATCAAACATAGCTTGTTGCAAGTTAATAGACATGTCATTCAAACTATTAGATAATTCTCCTAACTCATCTGTAGAGCGAACCTCAATTTTTTCGGAGAAATCTAAATTTGCCATCTTTTGTGCACCTTCATTAATATAAATAAGTGGCTTTGTAATAAACCTGGAATAAAAATAAGCACTTCCTATACCAATAACGAGCACAATGATACTAATATAGGGGAGAAAGCGTACTAAAACTTGTGAAGCTTCATCAATCGGTTGAAATGTAGCAAAGACTATAAGCGTTAAACTACCATCTTGGAATTGAATTGGTTTCGTAACGTTATATGAATTGCTAAGGGTACTTGTATTCTCGAATCGTGTTGCTTTAGTAACTACTGTTTTTTGCGTACCACTTTGAATAAAAGAAAATGAAGGAGAGTAAATAATTACTCCTTCTTTATTTTGAAGATAAAGCATCGCATTATTTTTTTTGGCGTATTCATCAAAAAGTGGTATCGCATCTTGAAACGTAAGATTTTTAGACTTATCAATGATTTCGTTTATCCCTGTTTGAAGTTGATCTGTTTTATATTGCTCATAAAATGTAGGGAGAAAGAAGTATAAAGTTAAATAAATCAATACTGCAAAGGATAATAAAATGAGAGATGTAGTCATAAAGAGTTTATAAGTAATTTGCTTCATTTTCATGAGTTTCACAATACTATTCATCAATTTTATATCCAATACCCTTTATTGTTTTAATATAAGGGATAGCTAATTTTTTGCGTAGGTTTTTAATATGTGTATCAATTATTCGTGTTTCTCCAAAATAATCGTAACCCCAAACCTTTTCAACGATATTTTCTCTTGTGAGTACTTTTCTCTCATTTTGAAATAGTAGTTGTAGAATTTCAAACTCTTTTGTCGTTAATATAATTTCAACGTCATTTACATATACTCTATATGCATCCACATCAATACGCACTTCTTTAAATATCAAATGATTATTTACATTTTTATCATAACTTCTTCTAAGTACCGCTTCGACTCGTCTAATCAAAACATGAAATGAAAAGGGCTTTGTTATATAATCATCGATCCCAAGGTCGAATCCTTTCATTTGATCTTCCTCTTCTTCCAACGCAGTTAGCATAATAATTGGTACGTTTGACTGACTTCGAATCATTTTAGAAACTTCAAACCCATTAAGATTGGGCATCATGACATCTAGAAGAATTAAATCAAACGATTGCTTATTAAATTGTGTCATACCCTCTAGTCCATCTGATGCGACTACCACTGTATAATGCTGTGTCATTAAAAATTGTTTAATTAATTCCTGAATTTCTTGATCGTCCTCTACCACGAGAATATGATAGTTTTTCATAATATCACCTCTGGTAGTCATTATAGCCGCACTATCTGGAGTTTATGTGGAGATACAATAGGAACCTCATAGGACGTTTAACGTATTAGCTTCATTTTCAAGAATGTGTATTCTCCAAAAAAATATTATTAGCCATATTCCTTTTTATGAAAAAATAATTGTATGCTTGAAAAAACTTATCGTATGAAAAGCTGAACGATTTATATTTCTAAAAAACTAATGTATAATATTGGGAACTGTATGTGATTTCTTAAACTGTGTGAACATATACTTTCGCTACTTACTAGAAGGGGAAACGGAAATGAATTTCAATATAAAAAAAGTTAGCGAAATTATAGAGTGTACGTCACAAACTTTAGAGTTTTTTTGCTAATTTAGTAAACGCTTAAGGTGTGAACTAAGGATTATTTAAATCATGCGAGAAAGGTTGTGAAATTATTTGATGGGTTATAAAGCGATGCTGTTTGATTTAGATGATACATTACTTGATAGGGATAAAGCAGTAGAGGCATTATTTTTAATTGTTTTAGAAAAGTGTTATGAAAATGTAGATGGTGCGGCTAAAAGCAACATGTTACAGAATTTCAAAGAATACGATAAAAGGGAATACGGCATGTGTGATAAAACAATAGTTTTAGAATCGTTGTTTGATGAATTCCCGCCGAAGTATAGATTGCCACGCAATTACATCCAAGATTTTTGGAATAATAATTTCCCTAGATGTTTTTCAATAGACCAAAATACTGTTCATTTCTTAAATCAAATAAAGAAGCACTTTAAAGTTGGAATTATAACAAATGGCTCAACTCAGAGGCAAAAAGCTAAAATATTTAACACGAATTTAAATAGGTATTTTGAAACAATCATTATTTCTGAAGAAGTGGGATTTAGTAAACCTGATAAACGTATATTCGAACTAGCATTAAATAAGCTAAATTTACAACCGGAAAATACTTTATTTGTTGGAGATGACTTAGAAAAGGATATTGCTGGTCCTCAAAATGCAAATATAAAAGGTGTGTGGTTTAACCCTCAGAAAATCAAGAATACTACCAAAATACAACCATATGCCGAGATTAACACTTTGGATAGTTTGTTAAGTTATGTTACTCCACAATATTTTTATAACAAGTAAAAGTAATTCCATATATATATTCAAAAATATAAAAAAAAAAGGAACTATCATTAATTTCATTGACCGTATTAGTAATAAAAAAATATATATTTACAACAAAAAATAGAGGCCATTTTAATAGCTGAGGCTAATTTAATCTATGATTAATACGAAGTTTTGTAAAACAATTTTACTCATACTGTGTAAATTATAAAGGGGTGAGACTATGGAAATAAAGAAAGTAGTAATCGATGGAATCAATATTGCGGTTATTGGTATTAATATCGAATGTTCAGTCTGCATTAGATACTATGGCAACAGTTCAATATGAGGTAGATGCGAAACATATTATTATCCATAAATCTTTAATAAGTGAAGATTTCTTTGATCTAAAAACACGGCTTGCGGGCGATATCCTTCAACAGTTTATAAACTACAAGGTAAAGATTGCTATTGTTGGAGATTTCTCTATATATACTAGTAAAAGCTTAAAGGATTTTATTTATGAATGTAATAAAGGGAATGACATTTTTTACTTAGCAACTGAACAACAAGCAATTGAAAAACTAAGTACATTAAAGTAATAATTATATCCTGCTAAATTCCCCCATTTCACTTAGTTAATGATTATATACAATATAGAAGAACTGATGTTTGTGGTAAACTAAGAGATGAATAAAGGGGGAGTTTTTTTGAACAATTTTAATGATACGATCCGAAATTTAAACAATATAGTTTACAAACCTAACAATTTAATGATTACGAATCTAAAAGAAGAAAAGCAAAACGCAGAATATGCAGGATGTTTATTCCACTTAAATAACAAAACCATTCGTTTTAGAAAATCAAAATTGACTCCTAATAAAATTGGGCAATTTGTTTCTTTTTGGGAGAAAGATGAAAATATGCGAAATAGAGCTTTCTCTTATGAAGCTGCTCCTGATTTATTAGTAATCACTTGTATTGCTGATAATAAAGTAGGACAATTTATTTTTCCTAAAGAGATTCTTCTTAAAGAAAAAATATTGAGAACACAAAATCAAACAGGGAAAATGGCAATGAGAATTTATCCTGTTTGGGATACCACCGTTAGCAATCAAGCTAAAAAGAGCCAAACGTGGCAACGTCAATATTTTGTTGATTTAAGTGATAGTAATAATTTGCCTATAGATAAACTATTAAATTTATATTCGTAGCTTTTGGTTTGCCCCGAAAAGAAGTAATTACAGAAAAGATATTTGTAATGACGCCTTCTATTAATTTAACTCGTGAATCGTAATTTTTGTACCGGTACAGTTAAATGAAATGTACATTGTTACAGTGCCCCTTAAAATTTACAATCAGCATATATTATTTAAACTTATAAATTTTTAAGGGGTGCTAATTATGACAAGTTTACAAGATCAGATTTTCACAAGATTAAATCTAAAAAAACGTAATGAAGTAAAGTTTGAAGAATTACCTACTATACTCTTTTCGTTTGCGCACACTATACCATTTGAGAATTTAGATGTTATAGCACGAAATACGAATCAAATCTCTCTGGAAAACTTACGGGAGAAAATTTTAACTAGTTCCCGTGGTGGACTTTGCTACGAATTAAATACTCTTTTTTACTATTTCTTAAAAGACTGTGGCTATGATGTACAACTGGCATTGGGTACGGTTTATAAAAATGATATAAGTGCATGGGCACTTGAGGATGGCCATATAACAATTATTTTAACTTATGAAAATGTACAGTATTTAATTGATGTAGGTATAGCTTCGTTAGTACCTCTAGTTCCTGTACCTTTTACTGGCGAGTCTGTTTCTTCAAAAAATGGTTCGTACCGGGTGAGACGGAAAGATACGAGTAAAGGAAATTATGTTTTAGAAAGAATAGATACTGATGGAGAATGGAAAGTTTGTCATGCTTTTTATAAACATATTATTGATGAGATAGTAGTAAACGATGTTCAAAGAAGAGTGATAGAAGATGAGAAGTCTATTTTTAATAAAGGACCAATTGCAGTTAAGTTGACGAACTCCGGCCATATTTCATTAACGAATACAAGTTTAACTGAAATGATTCATGGGGAAAAAACTAAGCGTGAAATTACAGAAGATCAATATAGAGAGTTTTTATATACTTTATTTGCTATTAAGTTATGAATAATAAAGATAGCCGGTACTTATTCAGAAGTGGCTATCTTTATTATTTTTGGTGTAAATGGTTTTCGTCTAATATGTTTCGGAAACTGCGGTATAGTTAATGTTTTTAATATTTCCGTAGCTTCTTCATATGTATGAAAAACTGGCTTTTTTGCAGCAGGATAATATGATTTAAAGTTTGATTTTCTTAATACATATAATACACTAGAACAGTACGAAAAAGTATGTACAATGAATTTTGAATGTAAAGGAAGATTAATATGTCAGTTATTGATAAATTGAAACTTAATAAGTATACAAATATGGTCGTTATTAACGAACCAAGTAATTATGACATTTTTACAGGTAAAGAAACTGCATTCTCAAAAAAACACGATGCTATCTTTATATTTGTAGAAACGCTTGATGAAATGGTGAAACAAACGAATTTTATTATTAGTAATGAAGAATTACTAATTGAAAAAGGTTACGTGTTCTTCGCATATCCGAAAAAAGGTAATGCTCGTTATAGTACGTTTATTCACCGTGATGAGATGTTTCCGGCATTAAACGTTGGAGAAGATGGTTATGTGGGAGAAAGCGATATTAAATTTGCACGAATGGTAAGTATGGATGAAGTCTTTACTGTTGTAGGTTTAAAACGCGAGAAGAAAAAAACAACGAAAACATCTGCTATGAGTCAATGTGTTGTCGATTATGCAGATCGAATTAAAGATGTTGAAGCATTATTAGCTAATCATCCGAATGAACTTAAGTTTTATCAAAGTTTAACGCCTGGATACCAAAAAGATTGGGCACGTAATCTTTTTTCTGTGAAACAAGAAAAAACACGTGAAAAACGTCTAGAGAAAATGATAGAAATCCTTTCACAAGGCTATAAAACAATTGAATTATTCCGTAAAAAGAAAAAATAATGACTAAGAAAGTCACAATGCTGCAACAATTAATTGTGATGAGTACATTGAAAAAAGTATTCCTTCCATTATACTAAGGAATGTTCTTATATTTATATAATTAGCAAAAAGAGAAAAGGTGTTTGAAATGAAATCGTATATTGTAGTTGGATCTGGAATTTTAGGAGCGTCTACTGCTTATCATCTTGCTAAGGCAGGTGCGAATGTTACTATCGTGGATCGCCAACAATTAGGGCAAGCAACTGATGCAGGAGCAGGTATTGTATGTCCATGGCTATCACAGCGTCGTAATAAAGCATGGTATAAAATTGTTAAAGGCGGTGCACGTTACTATTCTTCGTTAATTCAGCAATTAGAAGAAGACGGTGAAACTGACACAGGATATAATCGTGTAGGTGCAATTAGTTTACATACTGACGAGAAAAAGTTAGATCAAATGGAAGAGCGAGCTTATAAACGACGTGAAGATGCCCCAGAGATTGGTGAAATCACTCGCTTATCAGCTGAAGAAACAAAAAAATTATTCCCGGCATTATCAGAAGAATATAGTTCTGTTCATATTAGTGGTGCTGCACGAGTAAATGGAAGATTATTACGCAATGCATTAATAAGTGCTGCGAAAAAACATGGTGCAACTTTTATAAAAGGCGATGCAGTATTAGTCCGTGAAGGAAATCATATTACTGGAGTTACAGTAAACGATGAAACACTTTTAGCAGAAAAGGTTATTGTAACTGCAGGCGCATGGGCGAACGAAATCTTGAACCCATTAGGAATTAATTTCTTAGTTACATTCCAAAAAGGACAAATTGTTCATCTGCAAATCGAAAATACAGCAACAGAAAATATGCCAGTTGTTATGCCACCGAACGATCAATATATTTTAACGTTTGACAATGGGCATGTCGTAATTGGTGCAACACATGAGAATGATACTGGTTTCGATCATCGTGTAACAGCAGGTGGTTTACATGAAGTATTCCATAAGGCATTAGCAGTTGCACCTGGCTTAGAAAATGCTACAATGCTTGAAACGAGAGTTGGATTCAGACCATTCACACCAGGATTCTTACCTGTTATCGGACCACTACCTAACTTTGAAGGAATTCTCGTTGCGAATGGATTAGGCGCTTCGGGTTTAACAGCTGGTCCATACCTAGGAGCGGAACTTGCTAAACTAGCGCTCGGACAAACGATTGAATTAGATTTAAATGATTATGATGTTGCTGGCGCAATTGAATAATATAGGGTACTGCTAACATTTAGAAAAAACCATGCCAAACATATTCGACAGGGAATAAGCAGTTTTTCCTCTGTTAAGAGTAAGCCTGTTTATGAAAAATAAAATTCTTTAAAAATAGAGGGCTGACATTATAAACCTGCATTAATAATGTAGAATTGTGATGTCGGCTCTTTATTTATATTTATTTAAAACTTATTTTCGAGAGGAGCTTAAGCAATGAGAGCACCATATCAAGTATTGATATTTCCTTATATAAAAACTGCCGATTCCATTCAATATGCTATTTTCAAACGAAGTGATTATGGTTATTGGCAAGGAATAGCTGGTGGCGGAGAAGACGGTGAGATTCCTATTGAATCAGCAAAACGGGAAGCGTTTGAAGAGGCTGGTATTACAAGAGAATGTCCATATATACAATTAGATTCTGTGTCTTCACTACCAGTAGAGGATGTAGTTGGAGGATTCCTTTGGGGCGAAGAGGTTTATGTAATAAAAGAATTTTCTTTTGCAGTTAAAGTCCCTACAAAAAACATATCATTATCTAAAGAACACTTCAATTATAAATGGTTATGCTTCGAGGAAGCAGTAACGCTTTTGAAATGGGATAGCAACAAAACAGCATTGTGGGAATTAAACAAAAGACTATTAAAACAATAAAAGTTTTTGCTAACAAAGATATTAGTGGAACAAGAATTGAACAATTAAAAAAACCTTGCTACACTTCTAAACAATGTTTTAGATTATAAAATAGAGTAATATAGATTTGGCATGGTTAATGAACTAAGAGAACTTGCACTAAGAAAAAACCTATACAGTTGACTTTGATAAAATGAAAATAGTTAAAAACATTTTTATGTCGTACGGTTTTTGGCTATGAATAACAGAATAAATATTAAGTATTCAACAGTTCAAATAGAACGATTCAGCTTTTTATTTTAAGAAGAAAGATGAATCGTTTTATGCTAAAATTCGCTTAGTGTAATATTTTCGTTAAAATGTGGGTGGGCCCCTTTTAGCAAAACCGGAGTGGGAATGATGAGTATAAATAGTTTTGTGGGATTGATAAAGGACGAATTATTAAAAGAGGTAAGAATAAGAAGTGTGGATGAATTCGAGCCTGTAGTAGTTAAAGATATTCCTAGACTTTGGAAGTGTTTAGGAACAGGTAATTATGCCGCAGTATTCATGCACAGAGAATACAAAGATTGGGTAGTGAAAGTTTACGTGCGAGAAGGAGAAGGAATTGAAAAAGAGTCAGAAGTATACCGAAGAATTGGAGATCATCCTTCTTATTCAAAGCTTATATATAAAGGAGAAAATTTCATAGTATTGAAACGTTTAAAAGAAATTACCTTATACGATGCTATTCATAAGGGGATTAAAATTCCTAAGCAGGTAATACTTGATATCAATGAGGCTTTAGAGTATGCGAGGGAACAAGGATTAACTCCTTGTGATGTTCACGGGAAAAATGTGATGATGGAAAAAGGAAGGGGATATGTAGTAGATGTATCTGATTTCTTAAAAACAAAAGAAGATAGTAAGTGGAGGGATCTAGAAAAGGCATATTTCACTTTTTATTTTCCTTTCATTTATAAATTGCCTTTCACTGTTAAAATACCGTATTTTATGTTAAACATTGTTAGACGTTCGTACAGAAAATATAAGAAGTTTAAAAAGAAATTTAAATTATAAAAGAACCACATATGTTCCTGAAAACGATTTGAATTCACATAAATAACTTTAGAAAAACTTTAAATTTTGTTTAGGGGATACTTCAAGACCTTAGCTTGCTAGGGATATGGTGCTACCTCAAAATATAAAAAGATTAGGAATGAATCCTAATCTTTTTATTTATACATATTTTTGTTAGTTATATCACTATCAATTCCAAAATGGGACATTTTGAATAAATGAAACCGTCAAAATAAGTGTTGATGCGGAACCAGCAGTTACTAAAGTTACTATCTTTCGTCCATTCTGTTCTTTTGAAGGTTTTATAAGTTCTGTAATTAACACAATCCATATTATGATAGAGACTATTGAAATAATATTTATAGACATATGTAACACATCCCTTCTTGTTTTTACATAAATATTTCTTCTTTTATAAAATAAAAGCAATTTAACAAGAAAATAGGTACCGCATTAAAAATCAATATTTTCCTGTTAAACCACCTTTTTTAAATAGAAATACGACTGATAAAACGATAACAACGGCCTTCAAACTGCCCCAATATGGATAAATAGCATGATCTGTTAGACTAGCATATTGAAAGAAATTCTCTAAGCCGAAAATTCCTATCATGACTGCTAAAATGAATGAAGCTGATCCATACTTCCCGTTATGATAGAGGGTAAATAAGTATAATGCACATATAAGTGGTACGATGATTTGTAATAAGAGTGTCATAATTAATCCCCCTAATATATCGATAATTATATTATATACAAAATTGTAATAAAAAGGAATGCGACTTATTTGATACTAACAGAACTACTCTAATCATATTCTTCTATAAAAAAGAGTAAAAAGGGGTGTACAGTTAATTGACAAAAGTTAAAGTTAGTTTACGACCCATTGTTCATAACGTAAATTTACCAACTGTATTGAAAACAACGATACTTTCAGGTGAATCGACCGAAAGACTATTTATCGCAACTCAATTAGGAGAGATTTTTTACATAGGGGACGGAGTTATAAAGACATTTTTAGATATTCGTCACCTAATTATTAAATTAGGTACATTTGAAGAAGGTGTTTCTAGTAGCGGTTATGATGAACGCGGATTGCTTGGACTTGCGTTCCATCCACACTTTTTTCAAAATGGGTTATTTTATCTTCATTATTCAGTAGCTGGAACTCAAGGTCCAGGTGCACTTTCTAAACAATTTAAACCGAATCCTTGTGACCCTAAAACTTTAAATTTAAAGTGGGTAAATAGAGATACTCAATATGATCATATTGATACAATTGAAGAATGGATTTTTCAATCAAACGGTCAACCTCAAAAACGTAGAACATTACTTAATATAAAACGCCCGTTTTTTAATCATAACGGAGTCAATAGCTTAAACTTTTCACCTGAGACTGGAAAACTTGTTTTTACAAATGGAGATGGCGGATCAGGTTATGATCCATTTAATTTAAGTCAAGATGATTTGGAAATAGCAGGAAAAATAATTGAAATCGATGTAAATAAAAATACATTTATAAATAACCCTCCTGTAGTTACACGTTTTAATGAACTTCCTTTATCTATACAAGAAACACTTACAGTAGTTGCAAAAGGAGTACGTAATATAACCGGCATTTCATTTCAAAGGTTTTATAATCAATATATCAAATACGCCGGAAATGTCGGACAGGATATTGTAGAGTCTGTTTTTTCATTTGTTCAATATAAACCTATACCAGTTACAGAACTTGTTCAAATGCATTTTATGAGGTTAACTCCCAATCAAGATGGTTTTATCAATTTTGGGTGGCGAGGATGGGAAGGGGATTTACCTACTTCTTTTATACGACATTGTTCCGAAAATCAGGCTTTGGATGAGAGAACAATGGTTTATTATGATGAAACAATACAAACTTCAGTGAAGCGTATTCTGCCTCTACTTAGTTATTTTCATAAAGATTCTAGAACAGATAAGTTTGGAGGAACTTCACTTACAGGAGTTCAGCCATATATGGGAAATGCAATTCCAAATTTAACAGGTAGCGTTGTTTTTACTGACCTTGCTAAGAAAGAAGATTTTCGACCACCAGTTAAGGGTGTTTTAGCTTATACTAGAGCAGGTACAGATGGTAAACATGCTGACTTTCATGCTATTGAAACCAATTATGATTTTGGTACGCAACCAGCTTATTATATGAGTTTAGGAACAAATTCGGATCAAACTAAATTATATTTAGGAGTTTACAGTTCTATGAAAGTAACTGATTTTAACAAAGGTACCATTTTTGAAATTATTCCTTGATACGATATAAATTCTCAGTTTAAAAACATAAAGAGTTTATTCTGCTTCCAAAACGCACAACTTGACTTGTCCCCCTAAAAATCTTCAATCTATAAGTATCTATTATATAGTGATTTATAACTAGTAGAAAGCAACTCATAAACCATAAGTGTATGAATAATATAGAAAGTAATGAATGTGGTATCTTTAGGGGGTATTTTAATGAATTGGTTTGTACGTTATTGGTATCAACTGATGATAGAACATGATACGAGCTTTGTTCATAAAAGAAAATTGTCCCTTGCGAATAAGTTAGTACTTACAGCTTTGATGAGTGCATTGGCCACCATGTTTCAAGCAGCTGGGAACTTAGTTCCTGGTATAGGTTTGCTCATTAGTCCATTTTCGACATTACCGATTTTTTTTGCTATTTTCTATTCTATTCGTGAGGGAATACTTTCTTATGTTCTTACTATTTTTCTATTATTTATTATTGAGCCCAGTGAACTAATTGTCTTTCCTTTTACTACAGGCTTATTAGGTCTAGCCTTAGGAGTATCTTTTTTAATATTAAAGAGGAGAATTTGGATTGTTTCTTTTTCAGCAACTTGTCTACTTATAGGTATTATGATCGTTCTCGATGTTTTCCACTTTCCGGTACTTGGTCCTGCTGTTCATACAACTATGGATATAAAAATTATTTTATCAATATTTATAATGAGCTTTCTATACTGTTGGATTTATGCAGGTTTTTGCAGAATAATGATGAATAGATTATATAAAGTGTTGTATTGATAATGGCATAATGAGGATTGGAGATTGAATTTATGACTAACGTTGCAGTTAGAAGACCGAATTTGAATGATGTAGATGAACTATATTTATTTTTCCGTATAGTTATTACGAATACATACAAAAATGAAGGATTGTCACAATTATTGGATGACATAGAAAATGAAATTAACTCAAAAAAGCAGTATTTGAAAAGTGATTTTGATAGTAACGGAGAAAGTCGTTACTTTTTATTAGCAATTGATACAAGTAACGATAAAATCATTGGAACAATCGAAATCGGTCCAGCAAGTACATTGATTAATAGTTGTACAGGTGGTGTACTTAAAAATTTGTATGAAATAGGAACTGTATTCATACTTCCGGAGTATCAAAGAAAGGGAATAGGGAGTTTATTACTACATACAATGTTTCTTACATTACTTAGCAGAGGGATAACAGAATATTGTTTAGATAGTGGATATAAAAATGCGCAAAGTATATGGATAAAAAAGTTTGGAAAACCTAGCTATGTATTGAAAGATTACTGGGGAGAATCCAGTGATCATATGATTTGGAAGAAAAGTTTACATGATACACCTATAATATTTGAATTATAAAATGAAATATGCCTTTGAGCATAGCTTTTCTTACTTATGTATGCTATTATTTATCTTTATAATAAAAGAGGACGTGAATGAACTTGATTAAAATTAATATTCCTGAAGCTGATGTTTCAATTACTGAACGTAAACAAGTTATTAAAGGAGACGAGCCAATCATTACTCCAATTAATGGATTTATCGATTTCCACTTGTTCCCTAGAGATAAAGGCGGCATTTTTATGTTTTACAATATTAATGACGAACTTCTTTTCGTAGGTAAAGCTCGTAAAATTAGACAACGTATTAAGAAGCATTTTGAAGATAATGTTTCACCAATTAAAAACCACCGTGATGAAGTATACCGCATTGATGCATGTATCGTAGAAGATCCAACAGAAAGAGAAATTTACGAAACATATATCATTAATGAATACAAAGCGAAATATAACGTTGATAAAGTATTCTACAAATAATCAACATTAATAAAAAGCAATCCTAGTTAATATGCCAGGATTGTTTTTTATTTAGATTTATTCTTCATATCTTTCTCCTTTTTTCAAATGATTAGCAGCAACAAAACAGATTACACCTATAAATATAAGTACAATACCAACCGTTTTATGTTTTCCCTCAAAGAAAGGAATATCTAAAATAACATTTGTCATACATAATCCTAAAAATACAAGGATAGGGCCCACCCAAAGTAATACATTACCGAATTTTTTGTGCTTCCACATAATAACCCTCCTTAATCCTCTTTACATATATATCCATAAATGAAAAGTAAATTCATAGAGAAATATAGTTTTTTTCATATCGAAAATTTAACCCTCATATATTGGTACAAGCAAAAGAGAAAGGAGACCATCATGAATTGGTTAGAAGCTTTCATACTAGGTATAATTCAAGGTTTAACAGAATTTTTACCAATCAGTAGTACCGGACATCTTTATTTAGGAAGGCATTTGTTCCGATTAGATGAGGCTGGCTTATTTTTAGATACGATGCTGCATATTGGGACTTTACTTGCGGTGTTTATTTATTACAAAAAAGAATTTATATATTTAATTAAAAATCCATTTTCAAAATTAATGCTGCTACTTATTGTCGGAACGATACCCGCAGTTGTAATCGGATTGTTGTTTAAAGATTTTTTTGAGGATATTTCAAAAACAGGTATTACAATTGGTTGGGAGTTTTTAGTGACAGGATTCTTTCTCTACTTGGCGGATAAACAAAAGAATGGTCGTAAAAAAATGGACGACATTACATATAAAGATGCATTTATTATCGGTTCATTTCAAGCGGCTGCTATTTTTCCGGCAATTTCTCGTTCTGGAATGACAATCGTCGCTGCATTATGGAGGAAGTTGGACCGCGAAACTGCTGCTTACTTTTCTTTCTTATTATCAACGCCAGCGATTGTCGGAGCTATCATTTTGCAATTTGTAGACGTTTTTCAAGGGAAAGCAGAATCTATTTCTAGTACATCTTTAATTGTCGGAACGTTATCAGCAGCGTTTTTTGGATATATAGCTGTTTCATGGATGATTCAATATTTAAAACGTCACTCCTTAAAAGTATTCGCGTATTACGTATGGGGATTAGGTATTTTAATTTTAATGTTGCAATTTACTGATGTATTTTAAGTATAATGATAAAGAAGTTAATTAGTTTAAGATCCTGTTTCATTCATACAAGGCAGGATCTCTTTTTATTAAGGGGGAAAATATGTTTAATAAGGCTATCGTTATTGGTGGAAGCATGGCAGGAAAGTTTGCAGCAAAAGCATTATCAACTTCTTTTAAAGAAGTAATCATTATAGAAGCTGGTGAAAGATGGGATGGAAAGTCTTCGATAAAAAGAGTTCCACAAAGTAATCATCCTCATGTGTTATTAAAAGGTGGAGAAATCGCAATTGAGGAATTGTTTCCTAATATTACGAATGAATTAATAGAAGCGGGTAGTATTATAAACAACTTTACGCGTGATTTGAAATGGAATCAATTCGGTCTATGGAAACAACCGTTCATAGGGGAAATACATATGATTCAACAAAGTCGTCCTTTGCTAGAATGGCATATTCAAAAACGAATACATCAAATTTCAAATATTACTATTAAATATGGAACATTGGTTAAAGGGTTATTGGTAGATGCAAAGCTTAACAAAGTGTGTGGAGTAAAAGTTAAATATTTAGAGACAGACACACAAGAAGAAGTTCATGCGGATCTTGTAGTTGATGCGAGTGGATTTGGCTCGAAAAGTATAGAGTGGCTACGAGAATACGAAATTGAAGTAAAAGAAGAGAAAGTTCGTATTGAT
Source organism: Bacillus sp. FAU20 (assembly GCF_056033865.1). Taxonomy (NCBI): domain Bacteria; kingdom Bacillati; phylum Bacillota; class Bacilli; order Caryophanales; family Bacillaceae; genus Bacillus; species Bacillus sp. FAU20. The sequence continues at coordinate 98,557 of NZ_JBVYHY010000026.1, read as the reverse complement.
TTATTTTACGCAACGAAAATGTTCAAACTTAAAGAAAATGAGGAGTTAGACTGTTGTAACATGCTAATGTCTCCGAGTTTCCCTGATAACCCTTATGGTGTTCTTATTCAAACGATAGAAGATAATCGTTATTTTGTTACTTTTAGTGGATACGCAAATGAGAAAGCACCACAAACAGATGATGAGTTTTATGATTTTGCTGAAAACCTATCAATTTCTAATGTTACAGATTTCCTAAATAAGGCTGAGGGAATTACTGATATAAAGACATACAAAATTCCTTATCAAGTACGCCGGCGATTTGATTTAGTGAATAATGTACCAGAAGGATTATTAGTTGTTGGAGATGCGCAATGTCGTTTTGATCCCGTTTTCGGCCAAGGTATTTCAGTTGCTGCTATGGAGGCTCACCAATTGCAATTACTTTTGCAAGATAGAAAACAACTTGATAAAACATTTACACAACAATTTTATAAAAAGGCAGCTACTATAATAGAAACCGCTTGGGATATGACAACAACAGAAATTTCACGTCACCCGCAACTAAAGAGAGAATTAACTACAAAACAAAAATTTCAGCTATGGTATACGAAACAAATATATCGACTATCTGCAAGTAATTCTGATGTTTATATTCGGTTAGTACGAGTGATGAATTTAATTCGTAGTCCATTTCATCTTTTTCATCCGAAAGTGCTACTAGCTGTATTACTTAATCGAAAGAAATAGCAGGAATATAATTGATTAAAAAAGAATGTATAACATTTAGTAAATCAAGAAGGAGAATACGGGATGGAAATATACATAGAGCAACTAAAGAAACAAGATGCTAAGGATTTATATACGTTTGAACTTACGAATAAATCTTTTTTTGAAACAATGGTACCAAATCGTGGCTCAAAATATTTTGAATTTGAATATTTCCAAAAACTACTAGACGATTTATTAATAGAACAGGTGGATGGAAATTCTTATTTTTATTTAATTCGTAATGAAGAAAAAGAAATTGTAGGACGAATCAATTTAGTAGATATAGATACAGAAACTCGAATTAGTTCGCTAGGGTATCGGGTCGGAGAAAAATTTACTAAAAAAGGAGTTGCAACAGCAGCCGTAAAATTAATTTTAGATGTAGCGAAAAATAATGAAATTACTGAAGTTCATGCTAAAACAACGACTAATAATCTCGCATCACAAATTGTACTAGAAAAAAGCGGATTTTCTTCTTATCAAAACGAATCAGATGTAACATCTGTAGAATTACATGGAGAACATGTGAAGTTTGTACACTATATTTGGAGAAATACTTCGCGCTTATAATAAGGAGGACTTATTCATGAATGATTTACGTTATCCAATTGGCCAATTTACATACAAACGTCCTATAACTGCAGAAATGATTGATACATGGATTCAAGAAATTGAAGATTTACCTAATGAACTAACAAAGGCAATTAAAGATTTAGATCAGAAGCAGTTAGATACACCATATCGCATTGGAGGTTGGACTGTACGTCAAGTAGTTCATCACGTCGTTGATAGCCATATGAATAGCTACATACGCTTTAAATTAGCACTGACAGAAAAGAATCCAACTATTAAGCCGTATAAAGAAGAGAAGTGGGCAGAGTTACCCGATTCAAAATTACCGGTAGATGTTTCACTAGTAATGCTAGATTCATTACATAAAAGATGGGTTAACCTGTTATATTCTCTAAAAATTGAAGATTTAGAAAAGACATTTAACCATCCTGAAACTGGTGAAACAAAACTTGCTGTTGCAATAGGACTATACGCATGGCATGGTCGTCACCATACCGCTCATATTACTTCTTTAAGAAAGCGTCTAAATTGGTAACATGGAGATTATATTAGAGAAGGCGACAGAAACTGATGCAGAAGTTATATTTCAAATGCAAATAGACTCATTTAGCTCTTTATTACATAAATATAAAGACTATGAAACAAATCCAGCAAATGAAACTATCGAAAAAACTATTTGTAGAATAAATCATGTAGACGGTGGCTTCTATAAAATAATAGTGGCTATGAATCTTGTTGGAGCGATATGCATTTCACAAAAAGAAACACCCTCTAAATTTTGGATCAGTCCAATGTTTATTCACCCGAGTTATCAAGGAAAAGGAATTGCCCAAAAGGTACTTACATTAATTGAGGAAATGTTTCCTGAAGCAACGAGCTGGGAACTTGCTACTATTTTAGAAGAAGAGAAAAATTGTTTTTTGTATGAAAAGATGGAGTATAAAAGAACAGAAGCTAAAAAGGAATTAAATGATAAAACTACACTTGTTTATTACAAAAAAGAAAGGTAAAGCATACAAAATACGCTTTACCTTTCTACATTATTTAAGATTAAATATACAAAAATAATGTATATTCTTCCAAAATACTCGGGTTATTAATTTTTGAAATGAATAAAAATACAAAAACCACTACTTTGTCGTAAAGGTTACTAACGCTTTTTGAATGCTTAAAATACTATCGTCACCTTTAAATTCTTTCGTAATTGGATCCTCCATACTAGACACCCAAATTTTAAGTTCTGCATCTAAATCAAAATGCCCAGCCGTTTCGATGCTATATTGTGTAATACTTTTATAAGGAATAGAATGGTATTCTGTTTTTTTGCCAGTTACTCCTTGTTTATCTACTAAAATAAGACGACGATTTGTAAATACGATTAGATCACGAATTAATTTATAAGCATGCTCTACTTTTTCATCGTCTAGCATAATCTTCTCTAAATCACGTTCTACACTTTCAGAACTCGTATTTGATGCATTTCCTAAAATACCGCTAAATAACCCCATATTAAATTCCTCCTTTAATATATGTGGAATGAATTACTTATATTGTAACATGTTACTCTCAAAGATATTATGACTTTACTTTAGTAGTTTCTGGTTATTGTTGTAATTAGTTTATATAACCTCATCTTAAAATCTTATGCTAATATGGAATTAAGAAAAAAGAAGCAGAGGGATATAGCATGAAGAATATAGGTTTAGTATTAGAAGGCGGAGGAATGAAAGGTTTATATACTGCAGGTGTACTCGAATATTTCATGGAAAAGAACTTATTCTTTCCGTATGTAGTCGGCGTATCAGCAGGAGCCTGTATGGGAGCAACTTATTTATCACGTCAAAAAGGGAGAAATAAGAAAGTAAATACAGAGCTAGTAGCAGATCACCGTTATATATCTTATCGAAATTTGATTCGAAAACGCGAATTATTCGGAATGGATTTTTTATTTGATGAAGTACCTAATAAAATTGTACCATTTGATTTTCAAACTTTCTTAAACTGTAATGAACAGTTTGTCATAGGGACGACTGATTGCGAATCAGGACAAGCCATTTATTATAATAAAGCAGAACACGGAAATGATATTTTAAAAATCATTCGCGCCTCAAGCTCTGTGCCGTTTATAGCACCTGCTGTAGAATATAATAATCGAAAATTATTAGATGGAGGGATTATAGACCCTATACCAGTTTTGAAAGCCCAAAAGGATGGTTATGAAAAGAACGTTGTCATTATGACAAAGCCAGAAGGATATGAGAAGCAGCGAAATAAATTTTCAGGCCTGGCTAAAATTTTATATAGAAAATATCCGAAAATCGCAGAGAATTTAGTAGACCATTATCGTTTTTATAATGAGACGATATCTTATATGAATCGAGAAGAACAAAAAGATAATTTTTATGTAATTCAACCAAGTGTACAGCTTCCCATAAGCGGAATAGAAAGAAATAAGGAAAAGCTCGTTAATCTATATAATCTTGGGTATATCGATGCTCAATATCATTATGAAAACTTATTAAATTGGATAGAGAAATAAAGGGGTGGAAAGTTGAAGTTAGGAAAACGAATTATTTTTAAGGAATTGCAGAAAATGCATAGTCCACTTCATAAACCGTTTCCTTATCGTGCTACAGCAAAATTGCAGCGAGATTTAAAAAGTAAATTTACCGAAGATGACTGTATAAACGCTGATTTTAATCATTATTGGATGCATACAGCAGCTACTTTAAATTCTGTACTAAATGGAAACGAACAGAACATTACGTTTCAACAAATAAAGTGGTTAAGAAAATCGTTTTTCGAGTGGTTTCCGCAATATCGTTTTCTAGAAACAGAAATTGTGAATTATCCCATTTTGTATAGAGATTTCATAAGTTATGAGAAGACCAGAAAGCTATTACTTTATTACCTTACTGAATAAAAGCGAAAACGTACAGGTTACATTACTTGTACGTTTTTTTGTTCATAAAACATTCAATATTAACAACTAGTTTATATAGGAATTCTAATGAGAAGAAAGAAGTACATATAATAGAATGATGCAGGGGAGGAGAGAGGAATAGCTGTTTTACTTTAAGTTATTGTCCAACTCGAATACAGTTAGTTATTTATGTTAAAATATTTCGAGTGAAATCAAGCTTTTAAGGATTTCATTAAACATTAAACAAAACAAGTTAGCAACATAGAAGGGATAACATTAACATGAAAAACGTATCAAATATAGATAAAGTAGAATCAATAAAATCTTTACAGTCAACAATTAGTAAACTTGAAAATGCCTTATCACAGATGACTCAAAAAGGATCAAATACTACTTTAGTGAAAAAAAGACTCAAAGCAGCTAGTATCGGCTTAGCTATGTTAGAAAGTGTTTGGAAGCAAGAAACTCATCATTATACTCAGGAAGATTTAGCAGAAGCTCGTAATGTTCTAATTGGTTTGCTTCCATCAATTGAAAAGATTTACGTTAAGTCAAAGCTTGGGAGTCCTCAAAGAACGCTTTTAGAAAGAAGAATAAAATCATTAGAACTTTCTATTCAGGCAATTGATTACTTTTCTAATAAATAACTTCGCTAAACAAATAACTTACGACTACTTTTATATAGGGATTCTAATGAAAAAAACTACATATAGAATACTACAAAGGAGGAAGAGAGGTGACTACAATAATCAGTCCTAAGTTAGAGAAGCTTAAAAATCAATTAAAGAATGGAAACGAAAAAGCTCTTTATACTTTTTTGCATGAAATAAAGTCAAATCACACGCCACTAATAGAACAATGCCCTGCAGATAATCAGTATAAGCTTATAACGTATATATGGTTAGGGGATCAAAACACTGAAAACGTTTATGTATTCGGTAGTTTTCCTGGTTGGGATTTGTCTGTAAATCAATTACAACGATTGTTACAGACAGATATTTGGTATGTAACGTTTAGGACGGATAAGAGTTTTATTTCAACGTACTATTTTTCAGTAAACGATGTTTTCGAAAATGATTGGATAAAGCGTAGTGAACAGTACGAAATAGACCAATTTAATCGAAATACATTTGGAGAAGGTACCAATAAAGCGTCTGTGTTAAACATAGGAATGGAGGTGCAATATAGCAGTCGTTTTCCTTCAAATGATTATCCATCCGGAAAGATTGAAACATATTCTTTTTATAGTTCGATTTTAAATAACACACGCAAAATTCATATTTATACGCCTCATGATTATTCTCACACTTCACATCTTCAAGAACTTCTCATTGTATTTGATGGGAATTCATTCATTAATGACCTTTCAATCACAAAAACACTTAATTATTTAATTTACGAAAAAGAAATCCCATCGTGTATTGCTGTTGCTATAGATCCTGTCGATCGATTAGAAGAGCTAACTTATAACGATAAAATGAATGCATTTTTAACGAAGGAATTACTTCCGTGGATTCAATCTAAGTATCACGTTTATCAAGAAAGGAATCATACAACAATTGCTGGTTTCAGTCTTGGTGACCTAGCAGCTTTTTATGCAGCGCTTTAAAATCCACATGTTTTCGGAAACGTGTTGTCAATGTCTGGATCCGTGCATTGGAAAAAGGATGGTTATGAAAATCAAATTTCATCTATAGATTTAAATGCGACTCAACCTCATTTTTATATTGCAGCAGGAGAACTCGAAAACAAACCTCTTTTAACGGCTAATAGACGCCTGTATAAAGCTTTAAAAGAAAAAGAGTATCCAGAGATTACTTATGAAGAGTTTCAAGGCGGATATGACGGTATTTGGTGGCGAGAAAAGTTATTTGATGGATTGAAAGCATTGAAACGTACAAAAACGCTACTATAAAATGTAAAGAGGAGAGATTCTATGAATCAAGAAGAACTAGATAAAAAACTAAAAAAGCAAGAGATTTTAGTAAAAGATGAGAAAGTTTGGACATTTACGTATGAGGACCATATTAGTTCTATCGTAAAAGAAGCAAAAAAGAAAGGGTCTTTTGATAATTTACCTGGTAAGGAGAAACTTCTAAATCTAGATAAAGATCTTTCGTACAATCCTGAAAAGCAACTGTATAGAACTTTGAAAAATAATCATGTATTACCTAGAATGAGGGTGAAAATGGATTTTTAACGATTTTCAATTAAGCTATCGCTTGCTATATAATTAAGTTAGGTATTTTCAATTCATTACTAAAGGGAGGCAAATGTAGTGAAGAATACGTATCAACTTCAAATTCCGAAAGAACTAGAACAGTATCGTAGTATTTTAGAAGAAAGTGTGAAACCGTATGTTAAAGTGTCTGGAACATTAGCAGAGACAACCCTTTTTGAAAGTAAGTTTGGTGGTTATCCGTATTTACCTATAGATCAAGAGCATCCTAAAGACTCAAACGGACAACCTATGATGCTACTTGCGCAGTTAAACCTTGAAGAAATACCAAACATTGAACATATGCCTCAACATGGAATGTTACAGTTTTTCATAAGTGCTGAAGAAGATCTTTTTGGAGCAGATTTTGATCATCCCACAAGCCAAAAAGACTTTCGAATTGTTTATCATTCTACAATCACAGCGGATTTAACTAAGGTGATTACTGATTTTAGTTATTTAAACACTTTAGATTTAGAGAATTTTATCATACCCGAAGCAGCAAAACTAAAGTTTGAGTTGGCATATCAACCAGTAACACCAAGAGATTATCGATTTGAAATGATTTTTAGTGATAACATTGATTGGGAAGAAATTGTTGATGAAGAAAATAATATAGAATTAGGCGAACTGTATGATGATTTATGTAAAGATCAAGGACATAAAATTGGCGGATATCCATTTTTCACACAGACAGATCCGAGAGAATGGGAAGAAAAATACCAACAGCATGACATATTATTGCTGCAAATCGATACAGACGATTCATTAAATATTATGTGGGGAGATTCTGGTGTTGCTAATTTCTTTATACGTAAGGAAGAGCTGTTAAATCTAGATTTTTCCAATGTCATTTACAATTGGGATTGTTACTAGAAGATATAAATAAAATAATAGCAAACAAAAAATCTTCCTGAAGGTAAGGGAAGATTTTTTTATATTAAAAATAAACGTTATGTTAACTAGAATAAAAAACAATGAGTGTAATGAAAGTCAAGCCTAAATAACAGAAATAACAACAAATAATGTAAAGTTGTAAAATGTGTGCAAATAGCAATCAATTCATTAAGTAAAACATAAAATAAAATCACTAATTTATATTTTGTATAGAAATAATTTTTCTGTATAAAAATTTCTTGCCGATCAAAAATGATTTGGATTCGTTAAATCTCAAGCGATTATTGATTAAGATTTGCTGTGATGAATTTATAACAAATAAAAACGATAAAAACTGAAGAAATTTGTTTAGATAAGATTTCATGTAAATCTCACTAAAAATCTCTGTTACGTCTCATTAAGTATAGTTTACTTGGTTTTTGATACCTGTAATCGATTTGTTTCTATAACTTCCTATAATATATATTATGTTAACTGGATAAAAGTAATAAACTTATTATATGTTAGTTTAGATTGTTACGCTTCCCTTTTCATCGGATTCATTCTGTGTAATCGATTGTGTGCTTATTTGTTGTTGTTTTATGAGTTGTTGATGATAATGTCTCCAGATATAAATTATATTTAAGACAATAAAAAATGCAATTCGTTTTAACTGAACGCATTAAACGAATTGCATTGATATGATTACGAATAAGTTCTTAAAATTAGTTTGCTACAGCAATTGCTTCAATTTCAATTAATAAGTTATCTTTAATTAACTTAATCTTTTCATAATCTCTTTTAAATTAATTATCATTTTTTAGCCAACGTTTGAAAGCCGATTCGCTTATTTCTAAATTTGAACAAGTTGTAGCATTACATTTATTTTTCATATATTCTTCAAGGAAATTTTGTTTTCTTTGTTTAACGGCAGTTTGAGTTTGTTTTAATTTTCAATCTTGTAATTGATCTAAACTCAGACTTTCTTTCTGAAACACTTCATATTTTCTATGCAAATAAATATCTTTGTCTTTATAAATCCAATTTGAAAATAGTTGTATTGATTTTCTTTCTGTATAACACCATCTGCTGCTATAAATCCTAAAATATAAGCCATATTATTTGACCAAGTTTTAAAATAATCTTCTTTTATGTCATACTTTCTCTTCCAGCTCCCTATAGCGCGCCTTGGAACGTTGTTGTCTGTTAGAACCATACGAATATACCTTGCAGAAACATTAGCAAGCATCGCGATTTCTGAAGTACTTTCCCCTTCTGCATACATATGAATGATTTCAGCTTTTGATAGTTTACATTTTGATTTCTTTTTTCGCTCTATGTGCACTTACATCCTCTCCTTCCTTTCTTTTATTAGAGACATATTTTCTTCTATAACACACAACGAAACGTATGTTCTTTGTTGCGTATAAGAAGGAATTTACTAAATAAAAACAATTTACAACATGTACTTAATATTTGTTTTAGCTGCCACTTTGCGATTTGTACTTTATAGATACGAATAATGAATTTGACGAATTTATGATGAAAGGTAAAATGATATAGTTTAAACTACAAATAGCTACAATAACCACATACGTAAATTGTTAATCGTAAAAAGGAGAACTGATGAATAAGAAATATACAAATCAAATTCATACTGATATGAGTTTTAAACCGAAAGATATTATAAGTTTAATGACGGATTACTTTAAAATGAAATCAAAGCTGCGTCCTATAAAGGATTTGCCTATCGTTTTATCAAATAAAGATAATGAATCGTTTGAGAGTGTTACATGGTTTGGCCATTCTGCTTCTCTTTTGAAAATAGAAGGTAAAAAACTATTATTAGACCCTATGTTTGGAGATGCCTCTTCCCCATTTCCTTTGTTTAATAGTAAACGCTATAGTGGTGCTTTTTCTTTAGAACGTGATGACCTTCAAGAAATTGATGCGATTATCATTTCTCATAATCACTATGATCATTTGAATTACAAAAGTATTATGCAGTTAAAAGATCGCGCAAAGCACTTTTATGTTCCAACTGGAGTTGCACAATATCTTATTAAATGGGGTGTTTCACCTAGTAAAATTAGTGAGCATAATTGGTGGGACGAAATTACGTTTGATAATATTAAGTTAGTATGTGCGCCTGCAAGGCATTTCTCTGGACGTGGTATGACAGATAGAGATTGTTCATTATGGTGTTCATGGCTTATTCTTGGTCAAAAGACTAAAATTTTCTTTAGTGGTGATAGCGGTTATGCCCCTCACTTTAAGGAAATTGGTGATAAATACGGTCCATTCGATCTTACATTAATGGAATGCGGACAATATGATCCGAGGTGGTCTGCTATTCATATGTTGCCTGAAGAAACGGTACAAGCCCATATTGATGTTAAAGGAGAATTACTTCTTCCGATTCATTGGGGTGCTTTTACGTTAGCATTACACGAATGGAGTGACCCGATAGAACGTGTTACACAAGAAGCCAACCGTTTAGGAGTGAAAATTACAACACCACAAATTGGCGAATCTATTACGTTAAAATCTACAGACTATCCTTTATCAGCTTGGTGGAAGGAAATTTAATTTTAAAACATAAAAAGAGCGAATCCTCTTATAAAGAATTCGCTCTTTTTTCTGTATTTAAACTTATTTTACTATATTGGATCTCCCACTATCTAATACTCTATTTGCTGGTACACTGGACATTTCAACCACTGTATTCATACTCTTATCAGTCAGTTCAATGAGTTCGTTTTCATGTTTTATTTTATTTAAATCCCACACCATCCCATGAAATTCATTATGTTGACCACTTACCTGTATAACGCTTTTTGTTTTATTTGAAGGCTGTATTTGAAGGTTTGTAAATTGATTCCCACTAATTTCATTTGGCGTAGTTACTTGACTATCCATATAAATCATATTTACACAGTCTTCTAAAGAAAAGTTCATAAAACGATTGGCATTTATCCAAGCTTGTCCGGTGCTCGGTTTTTTCGCTACTAATTTCAGTCCAGTTTCCATTCCTACAACTTTAATATTTTCGAAGTTAACAAACGAAATTTCATTTTCTTTTCCAGCAGAGTATAAAGAAATTCCGGTACCTTTATTCGTTTCCGTCCAATTGATAATATTTATATCTTTTATTTGTGTTTTGTTCCAAGTGTTATAATATTTATTTTTACCGTCTAAATAAATAACTTCAGAGTTAAATTTAGGATCGTCAATAGCTATATACGCTCCTTCAATGGATGCGTTTTTCTCTAGTTCTAAAACTCTAAAGTTTCCCTCAACTACAAATTGGGATCCATAACCAAATAATAATTTCACACCTTTTTTAACAATGATTGGTGACGTGATTTTATACTTTTTATCATCAAGCAATACAGTTTTAATTTTACTAGACTCTGCTTTATTAATAGCAGATTGTATTTTTATTGAATCATTTTCCCCTTTAAAGTTTTCTACATACAAGTTAGTACTTTTAGCTGCATAATCTTTTTTGTTGTATTGATAAAAAGCAAAAATAATTAAAACTATACCAATGAGTAAAACAATTATTTTCTTCATCGTACTCACCCCATATCGATTAATCTATGGCTTTTATATTTAGGTTATTATTATTTTGCTTTGTATTTCAGATTACCATTGCTGCTTTGTCTATGATTGAATTATATTATGTAGGATTTAGTAAACTGTTTGCTATACTAATACATCATTCTTATAATGTATTAATTTATGATTTCATAAAACAAAAGTCTGCTTGTACATAATGTAATCACTTCCTCTATCCCTAATAAGCTCTTACTGGTGATATAAGATGTACTGCTGCAGATTGCTCTCCTGCTTCAATCAATATCGGTCTCATAGAACCGCCAAAGCTTAAAGTAATCGTTTCTTCTTTTATTGCTCTTAAAGCATCAACCATAAAACGCCCATCGAAAGATATATTTAATTGTTTTTCACCTTGAATCGCATCTATCTGTTGCGTTTCGGATATTTGCCCAATTTGAGAAGCGTTTGAAGAAATTTTAATTGTAGATTCGTTTATGATTTCTAAGTTAACATTGTTATTGGCCCATTCACTTGCTAATAAACTTGATCGATCTACACCTTGTAATATCTTTTTTCTATCTATGTTAATAATCGTTTTAAAGTCATTTGGAATAAGGTTAGAAATATTAGGATATTTCCCTTCAATTAGTCTTGAATATAATGTAGTTGTTCCGAGCGTAAATATAATATGACTCTCTGAAAGGTAGATATATACGAATTCCGAATTGCCGTTTATTAATTTTAGAAGTTCACTAATGGTTGAGCTTGGTACAATACAATTTGCTTTTACATCTGAGGAAAGCAATGTTTCGCGTATAGCTAGTCTATGTGAGTCAGTTGCAGCACAAATGAACTTATTATTAGATAACTCTATATGCACCCCAGTAAGAACAGGTCTAGATTCATTTTTTGCTACTGCAAAGACTGTTTGTTTAAATACTTCAATCAATTGCTCTGTCTCTACTTTGATTTCTGCATGATTATCTATAAGCGGTACATTCGGAAACTCATCTGCAGGAAATCCATTTAAACTTAATGTGATTTCTTCTGATTGTATCTTAATAATTTGCTCATTCTTACTTTTTATTGCTATATCACTTGGCATTTTCTTTATTATTTCAATGAAATACTTTGCAGGTACAACAATAGTTCCTGCCTTTAAAATAGTTGCAATTTTTTCGTCTTCAATTGAAACAGGAATGAATTTTTTAATAAAAATATTCGAGTTACTTGCAATTAAAGTAATTCCAGATTGATCTGCAGTTATTTTTATACCAGATAATATAGGAATTAAAGATTTTGTTGATATTGCTTTGTTGACTTCTGAAAGTGATTGAGTGAATTGTTTGTGATTAACGATAAACTCCATGTTTTCCCCGCCTTACATAAGATAATATTTTTATGAAGATTGATGAACGATTGTTCCGTTAAAAAAATAAGGTACTGTTTCTTTCTTTTGTAATAAATCTAGTAAATGTTCTGGTATGCGTAAATATGGAGCTGCTATATGTAATTCCATCCAAGTAATCTCTTCGATTTCTTTTGGCCTTGATATATATGTCTCTCCGCCGATTATTTCGCCTAGAAAATTGCATGATGATCTCTTTCCTCAAAAAAGGCTTCGCTGATAGAACAAATCCCGTTTACATTTATATGTAACCCTGTTTCTTCTTTTACTTCTCGAATTACTGCTTCTTCTAATGTTTCTCCTAGTTTAACTGCGCCACCTGGTAATGTATAATAAGAACCATTTTCCCCTTTGTTTTTTACCATTAAGATCTTTTCATTAGTTTTATCGTACAAAATCGCGTATGTAACATTAACTTTTTTCATATGTACCTCCTCTATTTTAAATAAAAGGAATTTTCTGTCTTCTATTCATTCTACCATTAACTCCTTTTAATATATATAAGTTAGTTAAGTCTTGCCTTTACCACTATTGTTGGAGTTAATAAGAATAGGCTACTGATATAAAAAAAGAACGTACCTTAGGAAGATTATCCAAAGTACGTTCTTGCAGTTTTAGTATAAAAATTGATTCAATTAATACTGAAATTAATATTAACCTCGCCCTTATTGCATTTGTATTTCAAATACTAACGTTAACAAATTCTATATACTTTTTAACCGTTTTTCTAAATAATAATGATTATGTCCTTTCGGATGATCTTCACTTACTCCAATTACTTTATATCCATGTTTCTTATAAAAATCAGGAGCTTGGAAACTAAAAGTATCTAAATTAATTAACCTACACCCTTTTTCAATTGCAAATTCTTCAATAAGTTTTATTAACTTGCTTCCGTAGCCTTCATGCCTATATTCTTCAGAAACCCATAGAAAGTCAACGTGTACATGGTGCCAAAAAATTATTGCTGTTACCCCACCTACGATTTCTTCTTTTTCATTTCTTACTATGAAACTAACCTTCTCTGAAGGGGTTTTTTCTTCATCTGCAAGACATTTTTGATTGTATTCAATCACTTTCTCTCTTATGTAATCACTATCTTCTTGTACCCACTGCTGTACTATTTTCATTTTAAGTGTCACACTCCTTTTACGATAGCTATTCAACTTCATAATTCTAATGTCCTGTCTAAATAATAGTCGTAGATGACTAATACAATTGTTTCATTTCACTAAAATAAAAAAGCCCTACTACATTTCATCTGTAATAAGACTTATATACGTTGTGTAGAATCCAATTAATCTCAATGAATGTAATTGCTCAAAAAAATATTAAAATTGTTCAATTCTTTTTTATGAAAACTTCCGTTATTTCAACACCTTAGGAGAATAGTCCAATTGTATCACTGCGAAAAAGAATGAACATTCCTAAACCAATTAGAACAATTGGAACAATAATATAACAGTTTTTCTCAAGTACTTTAGCTAGTATAGGAGCTTTTAGCAATTTGTAGCTAATAAAACACCATATCGCTATCATGAAAAAAAAGATAACTAATGTAACGATATTTGTTTCAAGAGTTTGACTAGCAAACATTGGTATATAAATCGAAATATTGTCAGCTCCATTAGCTAATGTAATTGAAGCTACTTTAAATAATGAACCAGTAACGTTATCGATAACTTCATTACTTTTATAAGAACGAAGTGACAACAGTCCTTTAACCCCCATATAAATTGGCACGAATCCTAATAACCCAATCCACGAAACAGGAATGAAAAAAGAGCTTAAAGACCCAACGATACTTAGAAAAACAATCATACTAAACCCAAAATATTGTCCAATAACAATATAAAGTTTTTTTCTCATAACTTTTTCGCGGACAGCTCTACCTTCTTTCCTAATTACTTCTGTTCTTACTTGTGAAAATAAAACAAGCAGTATAAAAATGTCATCAATATTTGTTGTAGCGAATGCCACAACAGAAGAAATTATGGTTGTAATCAATATAAGCCAACTACTTTCATTGTAAACTTATAAGAAAATAATGGTCTATGAATGAAGTGCACGTTCCATCACAAAGTTGGTTAACTGTAATTTTCTAAATGTTTTTTAACAACATGTTAGTTCCTTTATAAAACAATATGAATATTCTACGTATCTGCTACTTAGTTCATTAAGAAATAAACAACTTTATTGCTTCTCAAATCATTTTAAATTAAATAACTCTATTCTCTCTACACAAAAAAAGAGACCTATATTAGGACTCTTTTTAGTATTAAGCTACTTTCCGATGTAAATGTTTTAGTTCCTTTTTCTTTTCTGCATTTGGTGGACGAATTAATATTGAAATAATAAAGGAAATAACACTTAAAACACCGATTATAATGAAAGTTGGTTGAAATCCCCCGAGTATCGCTCCAATAAATGATCCTGCAAGCGCACCAAATCCGAAACCTTGGTAGACAATCCCATAATTTGTACTATGGTTTTTTAATCCAAAGAAATCTCCGACAATAGCTGGGAATATAGTTATATTACCGCCGAAGCAAAAGGCGACACTTGCTACACAAGCAAAATAGATTCCGTAATTTAGCGGAATAAAACTTAAAGTAAAGACTGACAAACCTATAATAATAAACGTTGCAGAGACAATTTTCATGCGGCCGATTTTATCTGATAACGTCCCAAGAATGATTCTACCTACTGTATTAAAGATTGCAATCATAGCAACGGCGTTTGCAGCGGTTGCTGCGCTAAGTCCAACGAGTTGTACGCCGATATCTTTTACCATACTTATTAAATACAAACCACCCATACACGAGGTGAATAACATAAAAAATAGGAGATATACTTGTTTCGTTCGCATCATTTCACGCGGAGTATAGTCATTTTGTAATGTTTCAGTTACAGCATTACTTACAATTGCCTCACGTAAGAAGAACGATCCGATTAATACTAAAAGTAACACGATAATACCCCAATATAAGAATGCTTGTGATACACCAAGGTTATCGATAAGATTTCCGTTTATATACCTAAAGATTAAGCTGCCCATTCCATATGCTGATACAGATATACCTGAAATAAGCCCTTTCCGATTTGGAAACCATTTAATTAAATTAGATAGTGATGTAATATAAGCCGTTCCATCCGCATAACCAACAACGACACCAGCTAATAAATATAATAGTGGTAAGGAAGAAACTTGTGAACTAAGTATTAAGCCGAGTCCTAAAACAATTCCTGCAGTAGCAATAAGTTTCCGAAGTCCTAATTTTTTCTGCAATTTTGCTGCAAATAAAGTTGAGAATGATAAAGAAAAACTTGTTATGGAGAAAGTTATCGCTACTGAATTAAGATTCCATCCAAACTTACTTACAAGGGGTTGATTAAATAAACTCCATGTATAAATTGTTCCAAGGCCAATTTGAACAATGATTGTACCTAGAACAATTAGTAACGGATTTATAGAAGTTTGTTTCATACTAACTGTCCCCTTCTTTTATCTTGACATGAATTTTCACAGTTAGTATATCCATCATAAATTGTAAGATACTGTACGGAAAATGGTAATTAAGTTCATATACACAAAAAGACACTTCATAAAGAAGTGCCTTTTTGCAGGTTATACCGAATGTTTCTAAAGAAAGCTTTGTTAAGATAAGACATTTTCAAATGCTTATGTATATATGTTATCAAATAATTTATTATATGTGATGGGACTTAAGACGTATTTTTCATTCATCATATAGTCGGATGAAAAATTAATATTCGATTTCATCAAAATCCTTCGGCTGCGGTACAGTTTGCATATTTGCTGCATCTTTAGGATCGCTGTAAATTGCATTTTGCTCTGTATTTACATCTTTTATATTTTGTTTTTTATTTTTGCTCACTTTATCTTTCACTTTCAATCACTCCTTTTTGTTATAGGATTAATTATGCCCTATTACCGCTACTAAATGTATCAGTGACTAAATTGCTAAATTCACGTAAATAATATAAGTAATTATCACCGCCGTAGTTATATCTTTTGTTATACATTTTTGCAACAACTACATTATATTCAGGTATTACTAAAATAGTCGGTCCAGTAATCCCTAATATTTGATACGACCCTTTTGGAATACGTTCACCAAGCTCACTTAATTGTGCAGGTTCATTTTGGACGAACCAAAACACCCCATTTTGTGGTAGCTCTTTGTTTATAAATGTTGGACTCTGCAAACTCGTAGCGATTTTTATAACTTCTTTTGGAACAATTTGTTTACCGTTTATCACACCTTGATTTAAATGAAGATTACCCCAATAAGCAAATTCTCTAGCTGAGACAAACAGATTTTTTTCAGTACCGTCATCTACTGTACCAATTTCACTAATTGCGTCTTCATTTGGATTATTAACAACGTCAACTAAATTTTCATCTCGCTGAACTCTCCAACCTGTTTCTTGAAAATTAGCAGGTTTAAACACACGCTCCTTTAACAATTCAGGAACACTTTTGTTATATAGCTGGTAAATAAGACGTGTCATCATTCTTACATTAATATCTCTATATGCCCATGATTGTCCCGGTTCAAATTCACGAAAAATTGTCCCGTCATTCGTTTCTTCTAATCCGTGCGAATGTGTTACTAAATGTCTTATCGTTGTTTTACCAAGCAATGCAGAATCAAAGTCTTTAAAATACTTTGTCGCTTCATCATCAATAGAGTTTATTTTCCCCTCGTAAAGTGCGTATGCTACCATTAAACCTAAATAACTTTTTCTCGCAGAAGCAACGTTGAATTGTGATGACGCGGTTACTTTTTTACTTGTAGAGATATTTGAGTGGTAACCACTATAATGCTCTAGTACGATTTTATTATTTTTTATAATACAAAGTGCTGTAGCAGAACTATGATTTTTTTCTTTAATATTTTCTACCCAAGAAATCAACTTATCGTATATATACAAATAAATCCCCCTTAATACGTTCGAAAATTACAGCATGAAAGAAAAGTATAAACAATGTTTACACCTTTCTTTCATATAAAATATTAATGATGTAATATATTTAAATAATCCACCAGTTCCAGCAATTAAAGCAACCAAAACAACCAGCGCAACCTACGCAACGTCCACCACAGCCACCACATCTACCGCCGCCACAACCGCCACAGCGTCCACCACAACCTCCGCATCCTCCGCAACGACGTGCATCGTCTTGAATGTAATAGTATGGATATTGACTTTGTTGTTGATCCCAATACACAACATTACCAGTTTGATAATCATTAAGGTTTAATGTTTGTAGTTCATGTTGAAATTGATTCATTACGAACCCCTCCATTTATAAATTTAAATTCCGCCCAAACGTTAAAGTTTATATATTTTTGTAAACAAGATTGAAACAAGGCTATAGACTAAATACGTACATCAACAAAATATGAACTTACACTAGGTGATGTACCTTGTTTTTGAGCCTATTTTCTTTATATTCATTCGATGGACGTATTTACTATAAATAAAGTGATTTAAAAATTACTAATCCAACAATTTAGTAGTTCATCACTTAACTTTCTTTCAAGTAATTCCTTCACTAAAGGCATTGGCATGATTTCATAATCATTTAAGGATTCTTTATTATAATCTATCCAGTGAAATGCTAAATGAGACTCGCTAGATTTCGGTGGTAAGTCCGTATGTAAATCTTGTGACTCTACTTCAAAAATGTGGTTAATTTCATGATGAAGCACTTCTTTATCTTGCCATTGATTTTCTATGACTCCTAAAAATTGTTGTATACTACAGTTTACTCCAAGTTCTTCTCTTAACTCTCTTATTAATGCATTCTCTGCTGATTCTCCAATCTCAACATGGCCACCAGGTAAAAAATAATGATGGCCAATATATTCAGCAACTAATAATTTTTCATCTTTTATCATGACTGCTCGTACAATATGATGAAATTTACTTTTCAATTGATATTCCTCCTAATTATTCAATGTATAGTTGCTCAAAATAGTCATTTAGTATTGGTATAATATAAATCATAGGTGTTTCATACGGATGAATATCATTAATAACTTCAAGAGCATCTTTTACAAGTTCTCGTTTACACTTTATTTCAACTTTACATTCTTGCCCTTCGCATATTCGACCAATTTCTCCATTAAAAGGAGATGCCTCGTCTAAAGGTCTCCAATATCCTTTCACTGAACTATAGGAAAAACAATGGTCATATTCGCCCGTTTTACATGCTCCAATTTTATTTAATTCATCCCTTAATGTTTCAATATATTCTTCAGGAATGAACACTTCAATTTTCACTTCAGTAAATTGCATATTTCATTTCACGCCTTTACTTCCTAATAGTTAAACGAATAAACGATATACTTGCTCGCCATCATACTCCTGTTCTAATGATTTGAAACTGTATCGTTCATATAGTTTCTTTGCAGAGATATTATCTTTATGTACGGTTAATCTAATTTCTTTACACGCCTTAAACGTATTTTTTATTATATTAATACTTTCTTGTAAGGCTGCTTTTCCATAACCATTACCTTGCTGCGATTGATCAATAATAAATCCGTTAATCCAATACATATCCGATGTCTCTCTTACAACTGCATGTATTACAAAACCAACCATAAGGTCACCATCGTATATAGCGAATGGTATGTACTCTACATTGTCACCATCTGGTTTTATATATACTTTAGCAAGCGAAACTGCTACGGATGGAACAAATTTCAACTGATTTTCTTTAACTTGTAGCTTTAATGCTTCTTCCCAATTTTCTCTCGTAACAACCTTTAACTGGACATTCAATATTGTAAGCTCCTTTATCTAGAGGGATGTATTTTTATATTCAACGCATTGAAATAATTCCCTTTTTCGACAACAACTTATAACATGATTTTTATAAAATCTTGAATGAATTTTTGTTCATCTATTTCTAATGCTATATGGGCCCCTTCAGATATAGAGCTAGGGCGGAAATCAGCAAATGTTTGTCCTTTCGTATCTCCGTATGTATCTACATTTACTGTACGATGCACAAATTCAAAAAAACTTGGATTTACTAATCCACTTATTGCAACCACATCATGTAGCAAAGGTCCTTCGATAGATGGATTAAGTTTTTGGTATGCAGATAAATAGTAATCATACATTGGTTTCATTATCATATGAAATGGATTCTTTGTATTAGCTTGAATATAGCTAAATACATTTGGTGTTAACACAGCTTTGTTTGTTACATTTAAAGGGAATATTAATAAATTCTTTGCTTGATGGAAAACAATTTTACTTGCTATAGGATCTCCATACACATTTGCCTCTGCTAACGGCGTAACGTTTCCTACTTCTAAAAAAACACCACCCATGAAATATATTGCTTTTACATTTAGCATTAAATCATTCCATAAATTAAAAGGAATTGCTAACGAGATAAATCTTCCTACATCAACAATCGTTAGATCTTTTCCGTACTTTATAAGAATCGCAGCAATACTGCCAAAATTGTATAAAAGCAAGTATACATATGCAAAGTTTAAAATGGATAATGTTTTACAAGATATAAAAAGGAACTAGCGTATGCTAATTCCTTTTCTTAGGTAAATATTCTCAAATTTGATTATTTATCGTATCCTTCATAGATTTCATCATTTATTAGATTTTGTGTTTTTTTATCATCGGGTACAGGCTTCCACCAATTTCCCGTAATAAAAAGCATAGTTAATAGATTGTAACTATCACTAAAATAGCTTTCTCTCTTATTCTTCATCCAATCCCATCCACTATTTACCCACTTTTGATTATTGCTACTCGTTATACTTGCAGCAATAAACGGTGAAACAAATACCGCAGTTGAATAACTACCAATATTAGATCCATTTAATTGATAACCATCCACAATTTTAGAAGGATTTCCATTCGTTTTATTTTGAATCCACGAAGAAACTTTATCAGAAATGACTTTACTTCTTTTCTCGCCGTACATAGCATAGTCCATTACAATTCTCAATGGTACCCGACTAGCATTGTAATAATATGCATTTGTATATTCTGACTCATCTAAGAAGTCTTTAGGTGCGGGTTGTGGTGGGTTTTTTACAACGAAATCTGAAATAAGTCCTGTATTTGGAGAGTACTTATTACTAAATTGCGTATAAACATCGTACAAATTATTAATAACAGTAAGCCAAGTTTTATCACCTGTAAATTCATAAAATGCTCTAAGGTGTGACATCATCCAATCAGATGGTCTCGTATCAAGTGAACTTTTAGAATCCCAATCTCCTAAATTTAGTCGGTTATTATTTGTAACATTACTAGCTTTAATACCTTTTGTAATCATGTCTTGTGCTTCTTTCAAATAATTAACTGTTCCATTAGATCCCCACTGCTTATGAGCAAGAAGAAGAGAATACGCAATATCTAAATCCCCATCAGTAGCAGAATCAAAATGACCTTGTGCTTTTTTACTATCTGCGACAACCCATCCCATTAAATTAGGATTTTGAGAACTTTTAAAAGTTATTGCTGTTTTAAATAAACCGTCATAGATTTTTTGAGCATTCGAATCATAACCAGCCATTAATACTGTAATTATCATCCCATACCCTTGACCTTCTGAAGTTCCAAGTGGCTTAAATCCATCCGCATCACCTGTAATCTCTCCTTTTACATAATAACCACCAGGTAAAGAAGATAAATCATTTTTCAAATATTTCTTTTTCCAATTATCGTAGTAGCTTCTTACAGAAGCATTTAAGCTTTCTTGTGTAATATGATTCGGTTTTATAACGCCTGCATAATTAACTTGCTGGGGAAATGGTTTCATTTCCTTTGCAGCAGCTACTTGTTGATTAACTATGGGAATAAAATTTTGTACTGAATTGTCCGTTACATTTGCTGCGAAACTAGAATTAGAAAAACTAGCTAGTCCGATTCCTATAATAGAAATACATGTGAAAATTTTTCTTTTTCCATTCATTATGTTGTCATCTCCTTTTAAAATGCTTACTACATAAAATGTAACATACAATATTTAACTGAAATACAAAATATTATATTTATCAACATAAGAAAGAAACTATATAAAAAAGTATTATAAAATCATTATTGAATTACATTATACGGATTGATTATTTGCTAAATTCCTATGTTTTTCTTTTCTTAATACTGGTATATGAGCAATCACAATTCCAAGTATAGTAATTCCTCCGCCAATTATTGAAACTAAAGTTGGCACTTCTCCTAACCATATCCAAGCAATGAAACACGCAGTTATTGGCGTTAAATATAGAGAACTTGTTGCTTCAGAAGCACCAGTACGAGATATAATATAGGCCAATGTAATATACGGGAGTACTGTTGGAAAGACACCTAAATATATAACGCTCAAGTTAACTTCAAGAGGGGCTGCTAGTATTTCTTGATAAACTCCGGGTAAGAAAATAAGCATACATACAGTACTAGACAAAATTGTATATATGGTAAATGGTAAGAAGCCATATTTTTTTAAGTAAGATGTTTGGAAAACGAAAAATAGACTTTCTGAAATCGCCGCTAATAATATAAATAATCCCCCGCTATTTAATTGAATAGCGTCGCCTTGGCTAAGTGAAATTAAGACAATTCCTGCAAAACTCATTACACCACCGATCCAGCCATTTAATTTCATTTTTTCATTCAAAAAAACAGAAGCAAGAATTGCCGTCACTATTGGAGTGACTGAAATAATTAAACTTGCAGATCCAGCATTTACTGTTTTTTCGCCGTAGTTTAATGCGATGTGATAAATAGTAAACCCTAAAGCACCAAATATAAAAAATGCTGGGATATCCTTTAAATCCGGTAGTCGTAGTTTGTATATAAATGAAAATAACAAAAGTATAAATGAGGCGATTAATAAACGTAGTAAAGTAAGGTGTTCAGGCGTATAAGATTCAAGCCCCATACGAATTGCTGGAAAAGCAGTTCCCCATATAAGAATTGTAAAAGCGTGAGCACATATAATGCGTAAATCCCATTTTTTATTATGCATGTTTTCTCTCCTTCCCTAAAAAACCAACCATTTTTAAATTACCAATTATTTCTTTTCATCATATTTAATAGTTGATACAATGTCTTCAACCAGTTATTTATCGGAAAAA
Source organism: Bacillus sp. FAU20 (assembly GCF_056033865.1). Lineage (NCBI taxonomy): Bacteria > Bacillati > Bacillota > Bacilli > Caryophanales > Bacillaceae > Bacillus > Bacillus sp. FAU20. Next base: position 76,097 of record NZ_JBVYHY010000026.1, on the reverse strand, counting down.
CCAACCACTTTGAATCTTTTAAATAAACGAGGGAGTTTTTTATATGACAACCGATAAAAAAGTGCCTAAATATTGGCAGATAATAGACTATATAAAAGAAAAAATTGAAAACCGAGAATGGCCAATTGGAAGTAAAATCCCTAGTCAGCGGCAGTTAGCAAAATTATTTCATGTAAATCGAAGTACTGTAATAACTGCGCTAGATGAACTTATGGCAGATGGTTTAATTCAAGGACAAATCGGAGCAGGAACAATTGTAACAAATAATACATGGTCATTATTAGCAACTAATCCCCCGCCCGATTGGAGTGAATATGTAAAGGCCGGTATTCATAAACCAAGTAAGTTAATGGTGCGAGAAATAAATGAAGTGGAAGCAAATAAAACGCTTATTCATCTTAGTAAAGGTGAACTTGCACCTCATCTTTTCCCGCTTGAAACTATGCAGTCTATAATAAAAAACGTCAGTGAGGAATTAGATTATTTCGGATACGAAGAACAAAAAGGTTTTTATCCGTTACGTGAAGCAATAAGCAAATACGTAAAATCATTTGGAATACATGCATCACCGGGTTCTATATTAATAGTCTCTGGTGCACTCCAAGCATTACAATTAATATCAATTGGTCTTTTACATAGAAAATCAACTGTTTTACTTGAACAACCTTCTTACTTATATTCACTTCATGTTTTTCAATCAGCAAATATAAATTTATCCGGTATATCAATGGATAATCAAGGTATTTTACCTAACGACTTATTAAAACGAATTAAGTATAGTCAAAAAAATAATATTTTATATTCAATCCCTTGTTTTCAAAATCCAACGGGGATATTGATGTCCAAAGAGCGAAGAAAAGAAATATTAAAAATATGTGAAAAAGAGCAATTGCCTATCATCGAGGATGATATTTACCGAGAGTTATGGCTTGATAAATCACCACCAGCTCCTTTAAAGTCAATGGATAAACATGGACATGTATTATATATTGGTAGTCTCTCTAAAACACTTACCCCAGGACTTAGAATTGGATGGATAATCGGACCAGAACCTGTTATTGATAGATTGTCAGATATAAAAATGCAAACAGACTATGGATCCAGCTCTTTATCTCAAAGAGTAGCTGCTGAATGGATAAATAAAGGTTTTTATGAAGACCATGTAGCAAACGTAAGAATTCACCTGAAAGAACGAAGACAAATAATGATACGAGCTTTAAATAAGTATTGTGCAGATGTTGCATCGTGGGATATTCCTAGTGGTGGATTTTTTATATGGCTAAAGGTTGTGCATAACATTCCGATGAAAAAACTATTTTCAGAGGCACTATCAAAAGGAATTCTTTTAAACCCGGGACGTATTTATGAAGAAGAATCAGATCAGTACATTCGTTTATCATATGGATATGCTTCTCCAGAACAAATGACTTACGGGGTTAAATTGCTCAGTGAATTAATTCGAAAGTTAACGGCATAAAAAAATCCTCTTTTGTTTTTGGAGGATTTTTTTACGTATCTTATTTACCACAATTTCATTTCCTGCCCTAATAAAATAAGTTTTTCATAAGGATCTCCGTCAATATTTAATACTTGAGCAAATGCAGGTTCTGTTTTTAAACCTTGTTCCTTTAAGCGAATAACTTCTTCCCTTATATGGGGATGCTGCATTAATAACATGTGCTCCACTATCATATGTCTATATGCATTTTGATTACGCACTGGCTTAGGTTGAGCAAATAATTCAAATTCAAAACCTTCGAATTCAAAATTCACCTTTATCGATTCAGTACCTTTAATTTTTTTCTTTTTAATGTTGAACCCTCCATAAGAACCATATAAAGATCTCATTTCCTGCTCAAAAACATCAAAGTTATATACTTCCATTACAATATCTAAGTCAGATTGAGGAGTATCAATTCTTATCGGGATTGTCCCACAAAGAACGGGGTTATATAAAGCTAAATCCTCCATGATGTTTAGGTTATTCAAAACATCATATATTTTTTGTTGCTTGTCATTGCCCGATTGTAAATATGTAATAGATGTAAACATAGAAGTCTCTCCTTCACTTAACGTAATAATCATCTCACTAAATTTAAGAAAACATTTCAATCATTGGATTTTGTTCTAGGAGTACCTTTATTTCAATATATTAAGCCGAACTAACTATATTTTTCAACTTTTCTCCTATACTGCAATACTATAAAAATAAAAAAGGAGGAATTATTATGAGCATTTTTAACATTCTTTTAACCATACACATCCTATTTGGAACAATATGCTTAATCACTGGTATTGTAGCGATGGTTACCCAAAAGAAGAAAGGAAAACATACCGAATGGGGCGAAATATATCATGCATCCTATGTTGTCATTACCCTTACGGCAATAATATTATCCATTATCAACTGGGATAAAGTCGCATATTTATTTTATGTAGCAATCTTCTCTTATTCATTTGCGATTTATGGATACCTTGCACGAAAAAAACGTTGGAAAAATTGGCTCCATCACCACATCAGAGGTATGTTAGGTTCTTATATAGGTGCAGTCACCGCACTTTTAGTAAATGTCGGCATCCATATTCCTATTATAAATTTACTTCCGCCAATATGGTTTTGGTTTTTACCCACCTTAATTGGTATTCCCCTCGTAGCCAGTGTATCAAAAAAATATAAAAAGCGTAGTTGAAATTAATTACATTTTGATTACTTTCTGATTATTAGAATGAAAAATTATACTCTATGTATCACGAATAATATTATGAGTGCTCGCCCTATGAATATTTAAAATAAAATGCCGCCCAACAGGACGGCTCTTATATTTACTTTATAAACGTAACATATTCACCAGAAACCCATTGATTTCCACCAACATTATACCAACCATCTTTATATCCAAACGATTGATATTTTTCACCTTGATACACGTTTTTCACAATGCCGTAATTTGTTCCTGGGCCGGTACGAACACGCAATACATCAGCGATTATAGTAACTACACCTACACCATCGTTTGATGATTGTGAAGATGTTGGTACATTTCCTCCCGTATAACGAATATATGATGGATCGTTATAAATCCACTGATCGCCACCTAAATTTAACCAGCCATTTGATTTTCCAAATACTTTGTAGGACTCTCCTTTCCCTAATTGACGAATAACGCCGTATCCAGTACCAGGTCCTTTTCGTAAATTTACATTACTACCGTTAATATACGCAACCCCTACACTATCATTCGATGGAGGAGAAGTCACTACGTTTTGAGCACCTTTCCCAAAAGTATCCGTTCCATATCCTTTGTAGTTATATTGCAAATGCGGGCTATCCACGAATCCTTTCCAGTCACCGCCCCATTCAAAGCCAATTTGTTTAGCATAACGAATTGCTGATGCCCACGGTTCTTTATTATAGCCATTCCAATCTTCTGTACCATTCGACTGAATTGGAACAAAATCTAATGCCTGTCCTACTAAGTGATATGAGCGCATCGTTTGTGATGCTCCTTTACGAACATATTCACGTTGTTGCTCGACCGTACGGATTGTTTCATAAATTAACACTTCAATACCATTGTTAATGCAGTACTGATACCACTTAAAAGCTGCAGCTTTCGTATTATCCGCTAATTTATTCAGATTACTTACATTTCTATTGTGGTATTTCAATATGCAACATCTCCTTTTCTATTATCCTATGCAAAATTCATCTCATGGGTTGTACATATACCTAGAACGACACGAAGTACAAATACATAAGAAGCCAATTCATCTAAAAAGGTTTTCACTTCTAGCTTCAAACTTTGTAAACTGAAATGGAAGCAATAAAAAAACCACAACCTAAGTCTTCCAGTTGCGGTTTTTGGTATTTTCTTTTTATATGCTACCTGCCTTCTTGCATTGATAATCCTAGTATACAGGTTGTGTAAATTTTCCCTTTATGAATAACACTACTTATTCATGATTTTTCAAATCCAATATTGAATGTAAATGATCTGGATAATTAGTAAACATTCCATCGACTCCCCATGCAAGCAACTTTTTCATATCATTTTCATTATCTACTGTAAATGGATGAACTTCTAATCCGCTTTTCTTTATTTTCTTTACATAATCTGAATCAATATATTTGTAATTCATACCAAGACCTATGCAGTACATTTTATACTTTTCTATCTCTAATTTTGTTAATTGAACTACTTTTTTATAAGGTAATAATTGTACTATGGATATATTACTATTTAAGCTATGAATCTTTTGTAGACTTTCTTCACTAAACGATTGAATAATAACTTTATCATGTATTTCGTAGTGATTAATAATTTCTAATAATTTTCCTTCCATTCCTGGATATTCATCAGGTGATTTTGTTTCGATATAATAGTTCGCGTTATGCCCAAACGTTTCAAGAATTTCTGTTAATGTTGGGACTTTAACATTTTCAAATTCTTTCTTTGCTAAGTTCGGATATTTTCCATTGAAAAAAGAGCCAGCATTCAGTTGCTTTATTTCTTCTAATGTATGCTCTTTCACCAGCCCAGTACCATTCGTTGTACGGTTTAATGTTTCATCATGCATAGCCACTAAATGTCCATCTTTTGTCATTTGGAGATCAATTTCTATATAATCTCCATTCATTTGTTGTCCTAATTGATATGCTGCTATTGTATGTTCAGGTGCATACGCAGAAGCGCCTCTATGTGCGATATTTTTTATATGATTTGATTGGTTAATAGCCTTATTATACTTATATTCATTTGTTTTCTGAAAAACAAAGATACTTATTACTATAAAGGCACAAATTATTGTAACGAGATATATCTTTTTCATAACGATTTATAAGCTCCTATATAAAGACGATTTAACTTGAATGATTTACTTAATTAAATGTCGATTTTCGAATACAGTCATTTTGCCGATAGCTTGAAATCCCGATTTTTTATAAATATTGATTCCATCGGGTGAAGCTTGTAATACACAATACGTATTTTTAAATTTTTGTGCTTCTTGCAGAAGGAAATTGAACATAATAGATCCGAATCCTCGTCCTCTCATTTCTTCTTTCGTTGCTATGTCATAAATACCAATACTATCTTTTGAACATATCAATGAACCAACAGTTACGACTTCGCCTTCATAAAATCCTAAAAATAGTTTCATATTCTCACTGTTCCATAAATCAAGAGTAGAAATTTGATTATAGAATGCTTGTACATGTATACCTTCCTCTGATGTGCCAAATAGATTAGCTAACGTTTTTCCAAATTTTTTTATTAGTCCAGGTGATGATGCTTGTTGAATTGTAAAACTTACTGGCATGTTTATTGTTGGAGAAATTGTTTTTAAATCTGCTACCATCGCGATATTTTGCTCCGCTTCTTTTAAACCGATTTTAATTAACTCGCTTTTTATATCCCGCTCTTGCTCCTCATCCCATAACCAAACACTCATTGGAAATTTCTTTTGATTATAGTAGTCTACCTCCTTATATAATTTCTCTATCCCTACCGTTAAATTATTGTTTAGTAGAGTGATGATATTAAATGTATCGGCAGGTAATCCGCAATCAACAGCAATATAATCTTTCGTTTCTTTTATACTCGTTCCGGTCACAAATTGCGCAACATATGAAGTTTTATATGCAAAGTTATCTATTAGTAGTTGTTTATAATTCATCAATAGTTCTCCTTTTCATAAAAAGTAATACTCGAATTCTTCTATATTAAATATAACATATTAGAAATTTACCTTTTTCTATAAAAAGTACCTCTTTAAATTGTGCTCTATAGTTTAAAATAATTAAAAATGATATAACGTTGTCGGAATGAAAAAAGTGGTATATAATAAATATTAACATTACTAGTAATTATTTTAGGTATTCCTAGAATAAAGGAGCGATACATATGAAAATTACTATTTATTTCGGAAGTCATGAAGATCAAGATGTTCGTACTATGGACTGTCATTTAGATGTAGAAGATACAGAAGAGATTGTTTCTGTATCATAATATAAATAGTTAGGGTAAATCCTATTCCCTACAGTGTTTAAGACACCTTTTATAAGGTGTCTTTTTTGTTATATTTTCATTAAAAACCCTTTACTTTATAGCGTTTTAATAGTAAAATATAAATATACGAACAAACGTTCTTTTTTATTTTAAACGTACATGAAGGGATGATTTTAACAATGGCTTCATTAAAGCGCAGAGGAAGAAAAAAGCAAGCACCTATTATTTCAAATACAGGCTTTATCGGCTCTGTCTTTATTGATACATTGGAGTTACAAAAGAAATCCTATTATTTCGCTCGTAAAAAACTTCAAATTGTTCATCACGTATTAGATGGTCTCTCTGGAGCAACAAGCGCTTTGTTTAAAGAACATAACATTTCAGCATACATGTCATGTGTGTATTTACATAAACAAAAGAAAATTGGCTTTGTTCTTTCAACGAAACCATTTGAACAAAGTGATGGCGTTGCTTATTTTGTAAATTATTTGATCGAAAAGAATTTTTACGGCGGCCATGACAAAGATGTAGAATATCAAGAAGTATTTAATACAGGTTTTATCGGTGTAGTATTCGCTGATTTATCTAGTATAGATCGCTTTAATTTCGAGTTTGAAATGGGTATGCTAACGAAATTAATGAAAGATATGATTATTCCGGTTAAAGAACTGTTTTTACGCCATAATGTACCGGCTTACATCTCCACTTCTCATTTAGAAGAACAAAACAAATTAGGTTTCGTTCTCTCTGTAAAGCCATATGACGAACGCGCTGAAGCAGATTTATATTTTGAGGCATATTTAAAAGAACGCGGGTTATTTATCGGTGATGAAGAAGATGAAATTGATAAAATTGTCATTAGAAAAACAGCTGAATTACGATAGATAAGCGCAGGATCATCATCCTGCGCTATTTCGATATTATTTAATTATGTTCAACACTATACCCTTTTGAATGAATTTCTAAATTTAACTTATTTGCTAAAATTTTATTCAAAATAAAAAATACAATCCCCCCTGCAATGGGAAGCATATAGGCTGGCATGTAATTTAATAATAGTCCTGATATTGCAAGTGCTATTGGCTGCATTATTTTACCTATGCTTAATCCAATACTAAGAACTCTTCCTCTATATTCTTCAGGAATCTCATTTTGCATGAAATACATTAAAGGAATATCAATTTGTGCTATCATAAATCCTAAAAAGAACATAATCATGCAATACGTAGTAACATATACCAAATTATTTACTACAATAGATTTAAATAAAACAGGTATTCCTGAAACTATCATAAAAATTGCCAACATAAAACTTATTTTTTTCAATAGATAAGAATAAGAAAAACAATCAATTATCTTTTTTACTAATATTGCACCAACTATCATACCTATCGGAAATGTCCCTTGAATCATACCAAATTGCTTAGAACTAAGATTGAGAACTGTGTTAATAATGTATGGCAACGGAACAGTTACAGCAAAGCCTAAAAAGAAATTAAGGGAAATTAAAATACTAAAAGTATTTTTTAAGCTTTTCCGCTCCATTAAGTAAGAGTATCCCTCCTTTATATCTTCAATAAAATTAATTTCTCTAATTGAACATTCCTCATGTATGTTTTGCTCGCACAATTTAAAGTTTATAAACAATATGGATATAGCCGAAAGGATAAATGAAATACCGTTAATAATTATAAAAGTTTTCATATCAAAGACTGCAAAAACAATGCCCCCTAACATAGGCCCTAAAATTAAAGATATAGAATCGATAATTTTACTTATAGAATTAATACTCATTAACCGTTCTTTAGTAACCATATTCGGTTTTACGGCCTCTAATCCTATTCCAAAAAACGTTGTAAATACTGTCATAAGAAAGGTAGTAGTATAAATAATGAATAAGTTTAATCCATAATAGTTGCTTAATATATAAACAGTTATTAATAAGCACCCGCTTAGTACATCCATGCAAACGACGAGTTTCTTTTTTATCAACCTTATCAGCAATGACACCAGCAAATGGATTCATAACAATCATTGGAATCGTTCCTAATATGAGCGTAATCGCAAAATTCAACGCAGATCCGGTTATTTGTAAAACATACAATCCTAATGCAAAACTATAAATAGAGCTACCGAATAGTGATACTGTTTTTGCAATTGAATATAAACAAATATTTCTTAGTTCTTGGTTTCTATTTTTATTTTCTATATGTAATCGTAAACTTCCCATCACTTTTCCCCCTGCATAACTTTGTATTACGTACATTGTAAGTTCTTGGGTCAACCCAATAGCAATATGTACGATTTGAAAAGTTTTAAGGAAAAATAAATAAAAGATGGAGTTAGCCCCATCTTTTTCCGAAAAATGAATATGTATAAATTTCTTCTCCTTGAACAAAGAAATCCTCGTACTTTCCGCCTCGTTTTAAATAATTTGAAGTACTTTCATCAATCGATTGAAACTGTAAATTTTGGATTTCTTTCGTTACTTTTGCAGATGTAAAATTCCCTCGGAGTCTAGGTACAATTTGGCTATTTATACTAAATTTATTAAATAAAATAAATGAACTTAATAAATAACAATTGTGTTTAAAAAGGGAATTTAATTCGTGCAATAAAAACTCCTCATGTTCAAAACTATAATTACTTGTACCTGATTGATCGATTACAATATCAACAGAATTACTCTGAATAGGTATGTTTAGAAAATCGGCACAAATAAATACAATATTTCTTTTCGCATTTCTTCTCTCAATTAAATCTTTTAAAAGTAAAAGTTTATTCAAATCTCGATCAACAGCAATATATAAACACTCTTCTGGTAGTTCTTCATAAATATTTCGTAAAAAGAACCCAATACCAGATCCTAAATCAAGTAGTATTTTTTCATTTAAATCTAGTTGCATTAGTTTCTTTTTCGCCCATTCTCCTCCTCTTTGAACATTTTCCAAAAAAGCAGTATCAGTTTCATGGATATAATCCGAAATAGAATATTCAAGTGATGTCTTTTCATACGCTTTCAATGAGTTGTCAGCTGTTAAAACCCCTGAAATAATCGCGTATTCTTCACCACAATTACAAATTAACTTTCCCTCAATAATTTGATTTTTATTGATAAAGCCATCTTCAAGAATTAAATTTCCGTTACACTTAACACATTTAAATAAATGGAGTACTTTTAAATCTACCCCTAAAATTGAACTCGAAATTTCAGTTTCTATAGATAAATTATGTAACGCTTCCTTTAATTTATCTTTTCGTTCCTCTAAGGTCTTTATTTCTTGTTCAATCTTTTCATATTTTACTTTAAATAAAGACTGATAAAAAATATCCTTTTCATAGTCTAAAGATTTCCCTAAATTTTTATAAAGAAACAGTTCTTTAATTTCATTCAAGCTAAACCCTAGCCATTTGTACTCTAATATAAGTTCTATATCCTTTTGACAATACTCGTCAAAAAAATAGTGACTTCCTTTTTTCTCAGGAATAACAAGTCCAAGGTCCATATAATGTCTAATCGTATCTATACTTACATTATTTACTTCTGCAAACTTACTGATTTTCATCCTAATCACAACCATTTATATATTTGTTTATACATACTTCTTTATTATTTTAAGAAATCCTTTCATCGCCCTATGCAAAATTATTTATACTATGAAAAAGTTGTAATTAATTTTAGGGTTCCGCCACATACCCATTAAGCTAAACTTATATAAGTTTAGCTACTCCTTTTTCATTGAGTTGAAAATATTTAAGGTTACGTACTTTTATTGTAGAGGACTTGTACTACGCGTTCATATCAATTTTATAGACGTTTAGGATTTTGTTTTATGGGAAGCATTCTTGCTGTGGAATCGGGATTATAAATATAGATGAACGTGATTCAAATCAAAAAAAGGTACTCCTAAAAGTACCTTTTTTACTATTCTATATGTGCGAACGCTTTCAAAATTATTGGATATAAATTGACGTACGCATTGTATTAAATGGTGCATTTATAGATGTCTTTTGGTACTCAAAGGTTCCTTGTTGGTGTCCAGAAGCATCCCATTTATAATACCAGCCAACGATTGGTCTTCCCCCAATTATAGTGGAATCAATGCTTTTTACATTAGAACCATTCATTTTAGCAAATGGGTTTTGGCCATAGCCCATTTCTTTCGTTGTAATATATAAATATTTTCCCCCGTGGTTACGCGATGTGCTGAAGCTGTTCTGATTAATTGTTTCTACCCCGCCTAGCTCAGACTCTACTTGTACGACGTTTAGTGAAGTAAGTGGTGCTGCTGGTCCAGCTGAAGCTTCTGTTGCCATTCCTAATCCGACGAACGCTGTGATTGCTAACGATGAAATCCCTAGTGCTGCTTTTTTAAACATAAAAAACATCCCCTTCCATCTATTGTTTTCTCTTTCAGTGTCAATATAATCCTAATAATATTATATGTAAATAGATTGTAACTGTAGAAATAAAAGAAAGAAGATTCTGATTTATTGACATTAAAAAATATGACTTCAACTTTTTTCGTTAAAGATAGTCATCAATCTCTAACTACCTAATGATCTCAAATAAATGCTATTCAAGCCATTTTAAGAGGTACAAAAGACCTTATAGTATAATAAGGTCTTTCCCGACACTATGAAAAAACCCGTGAATTATTCACGGGTTTTACTTTAATAACTAATTGCAATTGTACCTTCACCTGCATGAACCGCAAATGAAATTGGTAATGGATATAATTTGAAATCCATTTCAGGAAATGCTTGTCTAATATCTGCAATCCATTCTTCAGCTCCAGTTTTATCGTTAGCATGGAACATGTGAAGTACTTTTGGTAATTCTTTTTCAAGTTCATTTTTAATATATTCTCGACATTTTTGGATTTTACGAACTTTTTTTTCAAGTAAAAGCTCTCCACCTTTTACTTCTAATATTAAGTTCACACTTAATAAACTTCCAAGTAAAAATTGAACTCCTTTTACACGCCCACTTGCGTAAAGGCCTTTTAAACTTTTCGGGAATACGTGGAAAGGTCTTCTTTTTTCATCTACTAATGTTTTGTGTATATCTTGTAACGTCATACCATCATTGTATAACGATTTCGCTTTTCTAATTAGTTCATCCATTGGATAACTTGTTGTTTCACTGTCTAATACCTTCAACGGAAAACCTGCCATTTCTGCAGCTAACTTCATATTTTGATAGGTTCCACTTACTTTTCCGCTAATAGCAACTGCAAATCCCTCTTCATATTCTTCTTTGCATTTCGAAAATAACTCTACCATTTCCCCTATATTAGGCTGTGATGTAGTGACAGTTTTACCTTCGTTCAAAGCATTATAAACGCGCTCACGCACACCTTCTTCACAATCTTTGTACGACACACCATCAATAATAACTTCAATTGGGATAACAAAGTTATCTCCTTCTGTTTTAAAACTCGCAGTTGTACTATCAGTAATCCAAGCAACACGATTCATGTTGTTCCTCCCTTAATTCAATTCCTCTTTTCTGATTTTTCTATATATTTATGTTACGAAAAGAGAATATCCCTGTAATAGTAACAGGACTTTATTGTTTTGGCTATAGTAGATGCATATTAATTGTGACTATTTCTTGTCTATTTCACAAATAAAAAAGAAAATCAAGGAATTTGCTCGATTTTCTTCTTATCATATACTATTTAAAGGTTTCATTATCTAAAATTACAACATAATCATTCGTTAATCGGCCAGCTTCTTTAGTATAACTAACAAGCCTTTGTATATTATCACAGCAAATTTTTGCTCCCCATACGAGTAACGGTACACCAATAAAGTCGATATGGAACCTTCTAGAAAACAGCCCACCGAAAGTCATTGGTAAAGGTACGGTTGGTGATGTATTAGAAAAAATAATTTTTTCATGACTTTGATAATGTTTTTGCAAGATTTCTCCTAAATGCTTCATCGCAGGTACAACAACTTTTGATGCGCCGCATCCAATCGTATATACAGGATGACCATGTTCATCGATCCCATGAAAAATAATTTTTCCCATATCTTCTGTTTTCAATTTATTAAAGTAATCTACATTCAAAATTTCTTCTTTCGTTAATTTGCGATCCGTTGGTAGTTTATTTAAATGATACGCTGCAGCTAGTGAGGTAGTATGTGTTCCACCAAAATCTGTGTAAATGTATATCATATTATCATCCCTTGTTGTAAAAGTTCAATGTTAATTAGTATTACCGTTCACAGTGTCGTTAAACACAGGATGAATTTATTTTCAATGTCATTTATTAATAAATTCCAGATTACTACCATCATTTTTTTCTGACTTTCGAATATTGAATTTAGTAGATAGTTTTAAAAGTATTTTATAAATACAATATCCAAAAATAGAACCTAGAACATTACAGATCACATCATCAATATCAGTAATACGTCCCACTCCACTAAATAAAGACTGAATTAATTGTAACAATTCAATACTAGCTGATATAGAAAATCCTAATAAAATTGTATTTTTGAATTTCTTATATTTATCCCATAGGATTGGTGCTAAAAATCCTAAAGGCATTAATAATAAAATATTTCCGCCTACATTTCTTACAATTAGACCAATCATAAATAGGGCATCTCCATCATAAGCACTACCAATTTGATTGATGTCTTTAATAATTGATGCAAATGGTATTATATTGACCGAGCGATTCAAATTTTCAAGATTAGAAGGAAAACCGATTGGTAAAGGGAATAAAGTTACTGCAACAACCATGCAAATGTAGACCACGAATAAAAAACTTATTATTTCTTTCCACCAAATCACATGTTTTTTATTTTTGGTAACAATTAATATTCCACGTACAATTAAATAACAAATAACCCCTAAAATAATAAACAAACTACCGTTGATCATATACAAATTACTAACACATCCTTTCATATAAATTAATAGTTATAATTTACAACTATATAGTAATGTTTTTTAATTTAAAAATCCATATAATCATATGTAATTGTGCAGAATTACAAAAACCCTTTATTTACTAAATAAAGGGTTACTCATTAACTAAAATACTTTTCAAAACAGAAACAGTCATAAACCCGTTTAAATTGTTTTCGTATCTCTTCTTTTATATCCATATAATTAAAAAGCTCTTTCGATTTCTGTCAATAATTTTTCAGGCCCTGAACATTTATTTGAAACAATAACCAATGTAATGCCTAAGTCTGGATATACAGCCGAGCGAAAACTCACGCCTGGGTCATAACCCATAACATGGTATTTAAAAATGTTCTTTTCTTGTGTTTCAATCCATATTCCATATCCGTACGACTGTTTATCATTTACTTGAATGTGGGGAGTTAAAAGTAATTTTGTATATTCCTTTCCTAAAATTTCATTATTAAATAGGGCCGCCCAAAATTTCAGCATGTCTGGTGCAGTAACATATGCACCTCCATCAGCTCCTCCTTTTATCGGTATAGAGTAGGCGTTTGTTCTCCAATTTTGGTTGGTTTCGTCCTTTATATATCCTAGAGCTGTATGTCTTGGTAATCTATCTAACGAAAAATAGCCAGAATCATTCATGCCAATCGAATTAAAAATGTTCTTTTCTATATACTCCGTAAATTTAAGTCCCGTCTGTTCTTCTATTATTAATCCAAGTATGATAAAACCTGCATTGTTGTAGTGAAACTTAGTTCCAGGTGCAAACATCATATTACTTTTTTGGAATAATGGTAAAAAGTCTTTTAAGCTCTTTAATAGATACATAGGTGTTTGTTTCCAAAGATCTTCGAAGTTATCCATAATACTTTCATCAAAATAATCTGGTATACCAGCGCTATGCGTTAGTAGTTGATGTATTGTAATATCTTCATCGAAGTTTGAAAATTTTATCTCTAGACAATCTTTTAATTTTGTATGAAAAGAAATAAAACCTTTTTCAACAAGTTGACAGATGCCAATTGCAGTGAAAATTTTACATCCTGAGGCAATGCCAAATCTTGTTTGTATCGTATTGTTTATACATTCACTTTGGTTTGCGTAACCCAAAGCTTTTTCATAGACTAAGTCTTTTTCTTTTTGCACTAAAACTACCCCTGAGAAATTTATTTTCTTTTGTATTTCTTTTACAATTTTATCAATTTCATCTTTTGTTTTTATCACGACAACCACCCTTATCTTTCGGTATTGTTCTTTCCCCTTATTGATTTTTCCATATAAAGGGGAAAGAACCCTTTTATTAAATACGATAAATTGTTAATGAGAACACAAAGTTCATTTCGAATTTATCCCGCTATTTGTGGGCAGTAAGACCCCCATCTCAAAATTCAGCGAAAGCAAAGAAGTTAAGTGGGGACCCTGCTGCCCGTAAAAGCCCGATTGGTGAGGGCTGATAATCAGTGGGGGATGCCCCCCTGATTAAAGTTTCACTTTATTGATTCAGTAGAATACAACTTAGATTGTGATGGGAATAAAGTAAACACACACAAGACGACAGTAATAAATAACATAATCAATGAACCTACAATAATTACAAGTTGTATAGAAATGAACTGAGTCGCAACACCAGATAATATTGTAATAAAGATTGTTACTATCGCAATAACAAGTCCATATATACTCCCAATCCGTCCCATCATATGAACAGGGATATTATTTTGGTAAAATGTATAAAATCCTGTATTTGCATATGCCATTGAAAAAGATAAAATAAAGAATCCAATAGCAGCTATTAAAAATACATTTGAAAAAGCATAAATTAAATAACCAATTGCAATAAATAATGATCCTATTCCAATTAGAAATGAAGGTGCTAATTTCTTTGATAAAATTGTATTTGTTATAGCACCTAAAATAAATCCTGCACCAGCTATACTAACTAGAAAACCGTATTCACTATCTGTTAGTAGTAATACCTCTTTCGCAAACGATAGTTCAAGTGAATCAGTAGCAGTCGCTAATACGAACATACTTTGAAATAAGAAATACACACATACGACATACACATGTTTTCTACTAAAATTTATAACAGTGTTCCAATCTTTTATTAATACTGTAAGGGATAATGTATTACTAGTTGTATCCGAATCTTTTTTCTTATCAAGATTAGGTAAAAGTAATGTAATGAATCCTGATAAGAGAAATGCTATAGCATTTATATATATAGCAAACTCTGGTGTACTCGCAATTAATAAAATCCCTGCTATCGCCGGACCAATTAAAAATGCACCAGATCCTATTAAACTACGTAATGAGTTGAAACGTTGTCTTTGTTCTACCGGAATTAATTTCGTCATATACGTCATAGCAGTTGGCTCATAAATTGCACTGGCCATACTTATAAAGAATACAAATACATAAACAATCCAAAGTGACGGAAGTAAAGGTAAAATAGCGATAAATAACGCACGATATATATCGAGGTGAATCATTAATTTCCGTTTATTTAAACGATCAATCATACTCCCAGACCAAGCGTTTGTAAATAAAGTGGCTAATGGTTTTATTACATATAAAGCAGCAACAGCTAAGGCTGAGCCGCCCATATGATAGACAAGTACATTCAGTGCTATTAAGTAAATCCATGCCCCTAAATTCGCAATACCAACTCCGGACAATAGTAATAAAGGATATTTCCAATCTTTAAGTAAGTTTTTCATTTTTTGGCCCCCGCTTTCCAAATTGTTTTACAACAATAAAAAAATCCCACCCCCAAGACTTTTAATCTTAGGGACGAGATTTATCATCGCGGTGCCACCCTAGTTTGTTAATATGTCACCATATTAACCTTATCAGGTACTGCATTCTAACTCATGCTTATACCATAGCTCTATAACGGGAGCTCCCGTCACACCATCCCCTAATAATAGGTTCCGATGCGCTGCTCAGAGGCTTGGTTCAATAAAGAATTTTTACTCCTTTTCAGCTAAATGGAGCTCTCTGTGAAAAATTCATTTTATTTACTCTTCTCTTCACTGCATTTGATTTTTCCCATATTATCACAATTGTTTTTAACTGTAAATAAAAAATAATCAGATATTTACATTTTCGTCATTTTTGCTTTACGACCAATTCGACATACGAAACGCATTAGCTTTTTATGAAGATAAGGAAATAAAGTAAAGAATACGTCCATCGTTTTTTTTAATGGCATTGGACAAATTACTAATTTATTTTTATGAATAGCTTTCAGTGCAATTTCAGCAAACTTGTCAGCTGAAATTGGCTTATTTGTTTTTAGTTGTTTTATAATTTGATTCTTATTCATATTAATTGCAATTGATTTTTCAAATATGGGTGTATCTACAAAAGTTGGACAAAGCACACTTACATTTACACCGTATTCTTCCGCCTCATAATGTAATGAAGTTGTTAAACCTACGATAGCATGTTTGGTTGTTGCATACGCGGTACAAAGGGGAGCTGGTCCTAAACCAGTTGCAGAAGCAGTATTAATGATATGACCAAATCCTTGTTTTTTCATGAATTGGTAAGCCAATTGTGTTCCGTAAATTACTCCTAATAAATTTATTTCAATAATATGTTTCCAATCACCCAAAGACATATCGTATACTTCTCCATACATAGCAATTCCTGCATTATTAAACATATAATCAATTCTACCAAACTCATTAACTATTTTTATAATAAGTTTTTCTACGGATTCAGCGTTAGTAACATCTAAATATTCGAACCTAGCTAGTTGATTATTATTTTTTATATTATTCACAAGGTTCTGGCCACAGACTTCATTAATATCAGCGATAATTACAAATATATCTTTATTTGCTAATTGAATGGCTAAAGCTTTACCAATACCAGAAGCGCCGCCAGTTATAATTGCGACTCTTTGCTCATCCATATAAATAACCTCCTGTTGTTTATACATATAATGAAAACGGACGAGTGTAAGAATTTGAACAATCGTTCTAATTCGCTTGTAACGCTACACATGTTTGTTTGTAATAGAGAGTAAAAAAATTGTAATGCTTTTATCAAATAAAGCTTCTAATTTCTCTGTTTCAATTGAATGAATGAATTGACATAAACCACCAAGCCATGAAGCTAATAAAAGACTGGAGTCCTCAACATTTTCTATATAAAATTCGCCACTTTGTATACCTTCATCCAAAATTTTATGATATGCCTTTAAAGGGATAGCAGCTAAACCATAAAGCTGTCTTACTGTAGAAGGATTCGTGCTCGGATCAGAGGCAAGCTCTTGCCCTGCCCTTAATAACGGCGTTTTGTAATTATAAAGTACAAATTTAGCCATTCCATATAATTTCCCAGTAGCATTTGCATACTGTTTTTCTACTATTTTCCATTTATCGTGCCAGTTTCTCATACTGTCTTTAGCTAAATAAACAAATAATTCTTCTTTATTTTTATAATGATAATATATATGTCCTTTACTATAACCAGAGGATTTCGCAATGTTATCAATTGAGGTCCTTGTATACCCTTTTAAGGAAAATAACTCTATCGCTTTCTCTGCTATTATTTCTTTGGCTAAATCGCTATCGTATCGTCTTTTATTCAATGTAGACTCCTTCTGTCGTTTAATATAAAAAAATTGAACAATCGTTCTAATTTCAATATATGTAAGTTTTTTTGTTTTAGTAACTGTTAAAAATCTTATTTATTATTTTCTTAAAAAATACGGTGCGTGAAATTACTCATAAATTTTTAAAAAAGAACCTATTGGATATAGGTTCTTCAACAAGTTTGAATTAATTCGTATTCGCCTCTGTTAACGGTTGTAACGGCGGTTCTAATTCTAGTTCTAGTGTATCTCCTTCTTGTAAATCTTGTCCTTTTTCAATACTTTGGCTCGTTACATAACCTGTACCAGAAGTTTTCAAATCTAATTTCAAAAGCTTAGAGAAATACATAACATCACGCATGGACCAACCTTTTACATTTGGCATTTGTGCGTTATTCCCTAATAAAAATATACGATCACCTTCACTCATTACCTCGCCAGACTGTGGATATTGTTTTATTATTTTTCCTTCTCCTAAAATTACCGGCTGTAGCTTCTCTTTTTCTACACTTTTCTCTGCTGTACCCATCGATTGATTTACATAATTTTGTACTTTTAATTGAGATTGTTTCGCTGCATCAGCTATTTGTTTTTCGGTATACGGTTTCACCTTTAAATATTCAAGGCTGTTTTTTATAACAGGTTTAAATATTTCAGCAAGAGGCTGAGCTCCATACTCATCTCCTTTTAACTTTGGCTGCTTAATAGCTAAGTATACGATTAACTCCGGATCATCAATTGGAGCCATTCCTAAAAAGGAGAAAATGTAATTCTCTTTCCCTTCCATATATCGGCCGTTTTCAGGATTCGGGATTTGTGCTGTTCCTGTCTTACCTCCAATTGGATAACCATCCACTTTATACATTGTACCAGTTCCTTTTGAAGATGTTATAACACGCTCCATTAAGCTTCTAACCTTGTCCGCTGTTTCTTTTTTTATCGGATTCCCAATTTCTTTCGGTTGATTTTCCATAATAACTTCTTTGTTTGTTGGATTTACAACTTTATCAACGATATATGGTTGCATTATTTTCCCGTCATTTGCTATAGCAGTAGCCGCTTGGATTAATTGAATCGGAGTTACTGTAGAACCTTGACCGAAAGAAGTTGTAACCTGTTGAATTTGTGTATTTAATAATAAAGTATTTTTACTTTCTCCAGGTAAATCTATCCCTGTTTTTTGATTGAAACCAAATTTATTCATATATTGCTTAAATTTATTTGGTTTCAGTAACTGATCTTCTAAAATAGAAAAAGCTACGTTTGATGACCTTTCAAAACCTTCATCAAATGTAATTGATCCCCATCCAAATCCACCATTATGGTCTTTTATATCAGAGGAACCAACGGAATATTTTCCAGATTGAAAATATTCTTTTCCGTTATATACACCTTCATTAATGGCAGCTGCTAACGTAAAAACTTTCATTGTTGAACCTGGTTCATATGCATTTGCAATCGGGTCATTTAAAAAGTATTCGATATCACCTACATTAGGATTGTAACTAGGTTTACTAGACATCGCTAAAACCTTTCCTGTTTTTGGATCAGCAATAATGCCAATTAACATAGAAGGATCATAATGTTCTTGCGCTTTGTTCATCGCTTCTTCTAAAAAACTATTAATTTGTTTATCAAGCGTTAAATATACGTTATTCCCATTTTTAGCTGGTTCTACTTTACCTATATCATTTGTAAGCGGAATTCCCCTTCGTGTACCCACATATTCTATATTCCCGTTTGTAGAGCGCAAATATTTATCCAAACTCTTTTCAAGCCCAAACTTCCCTTCCGTATTCCCTTTATCATCTGGTCTAGCAAAACCAAGTATATAGGATGCAAAGTCTTCATTCGGATACACTCTTGCTTTTTCCGACATAAAAGATACACCTGGTATTTTTAAATCATTAATTTTTTCCTTCTTTTCCCTAGATAAGTTCCGACCAATTTTCCCAATTTCAACTTGCGTACGCCCTTCATGAAAGTTTTTTAATACTTCTTCTTTATCAATTTCAAGCGCATTGGCTAATTGTTGTGCGGTTTCATCTTTATTTTTCACTTTATCTTTTCCTTTTAAATTCACAACAACTCGATACGTTGTAGAATCTTGTACTAACACCTTTCCGGTTTGATCATAGATAGTGCCACGATTCGCTTCTAAAACACCTTTTTTATTATGTTGTTCATTCGCGAGATCCTTTACATTCACATTATGCACGACTCCTACTGCCTGAATATAGAATATACGCAAAATCATAATAAGAAACAAAACAATAAAAGCAATCATCATATATCGAGCGCCTTTATTCGTTTGGAGTTTTTGCATACTTATCTCCTCTCTTTTGGAATGGATTCGTACGAAGATCCGTTTTAAAATTTGTAGTTTTTGTTTGCGATACTATATGTTTCGAAGTTTTCTTTTTAATTCCTTTAAAACAATGCAAAACTAACTGTTGTTATTTTGCGTCATTATTTTATATATTGTAAATATGGTGCGTGAAATTTCAGAATATTAATTAGTACAACTTGATTACAGAGCACTCTAAACTCTTTTCGTATTTCCTATAAAAAGTACCCCTCTGGATGTCCAAAGGGGAACTTTTTATAGGAAAATTATGCGATATGGTTATATTTCGCTAAGAAAGGAATTCGTCTCGCTACTAATGCATACATTTTGAATACAAGTTTCGCTATTGGTTCAAACATACGTGTACTTTGCATTACTAAAGCGCTCGTAATAAGTGTTAAGAATGCTGCACCAAGTATATCTAAAGGATAATGAACACCTACGTACATACGTGATATACCGACTAGTACTGCCCATAATAGCGCGATATATTTCAGTTTTTCTCCTCTAAGAATAAATACGAAGGCGATTGAAAATACAAGTACAGAATGATCACTAACGAATGATGAATCTGCTGCGTGTGGTACTAATTGGTGTACATCATGTGATACGAACGGGCGCGGATGGTAATATACCGCGTGTATAAGAACATTTACTACTAATGCAATAATAACCGAAAGCGTCGTATATAAAACTGTATATTGTTTTCTAATTGCCTTCTCTTTCTTTCCATTATTAAACCATAAGATAAACATAAATAGAACGGCTACGTATGCAGCGCTATTTGTAATAGAAACCATTAACGTATCTAATAGTTTGGATGAATCAGCAAAATTATTAAACCACTGAAATACTGTGTAATTCATTAAACTCTCTCCTTACATACAAGTGTTCTTGATTTACACAGTATACAATACCATTATGAAAATGGACTTAAACTTTTTTCATCTAATTCTCATTTTACTATTACTCATATGACAATTATAAAACAAATTTTATACGCTATTTATGTATAAAACCGGTAAGCCTTTATAATAAGGCGGTTCGTATTTTTTTCATGTTTGAAATACATAACATATTCATTTAAATATACTAATTGTAAAATCATATTTTTTAATTCATTTGAAGTACAATATTTCCGAATTGTTCCCCATGTTCCATACGGCTTAGTGCTCGAATTGCTTCTTCTAACGAGTAAACCTTATCAATAATTGGTTTAATTTGATATTTTTCAATAAACTTTATCATCTCATTAAATTCCTCACGGCTACCCATGGATGTTCCCATAATATCAATTTGATTATAAAATAATGCGCGTAATGGTAATTCAATTGTATCTCCTGAGCTTGCACCAAAATTCACGATTCTTCCATTTGGTTTTAATACATCAAAATATTTCAAGAAAGTTGCCGGGCCTATACTATCTATTATTAAATCTACTTTTTCACCTTGTAAGCTCTCTTCCCAATTTCCGGTACTATTAAAAGAAATATCTGCACCATATTTTTCAGCATGTTCCCTTTTATTCTCTACCCTTGAGGTAACACTCACTTTAGCACCAATTGCTTTCGCGAATAACATGGCAAATGTAGCAACACCACCGCCTATTCCCGGAATTAAAACATGTTCACCGCACTTCAATCTACCCTTTGTAAAAAGTGCTCTATATGCAGTTAGTGCGGATAAAGATAAAACACCTGATTCTTCCCAAGTAAGATATGCCGGCTTTTCTACTACATTTTCAACCGGTACAATTACATATTCAGCAAACGTTCCACCTTTCGGTCCACCTAGCACTTCCGGTAACTCTGGTACTTTAGTAGCATGTTCCCATCCAATACTAGGATTAATAATAACTTCTGTATGTAGTGTAATATTTGAAACTCCTTCTCCTATTTCTGTAACAATTCCTGATCCATCTGACCCTATTACTAATGGTAGATCCATTTCTTTTCTATTATTTATAATAAATAAATCCCTATGATTTAATCCTGCAGCTTTTAACTTGACTTTTACTTCACCTGCATTAGGACTTATCTCAGGTAGAAATTTATATTCTAATCCCTCTAATCCTTTTTCATATTGATGTACAATAGCTTTCATTGCTTAATTCCCCCTTAATATTTCCAATGTACTAGAAATATCAAAATAAATAAAATAGTTTGCCTCCAATAATTAGAAATTATATATTTTGACATGAAAAAATCCCCCTCCCTATAAAAAGTATAGGAAGGGGTTTCAAAACTAGTTAGATAGGAATCTATAAATTCATTGAGTTCTAGCCAATTCTAATATTTTTCGAATAAACGGCGCTTTTGCCTTTGTATATGAAACACGATCAAAAGCATATGTAATAGCAAGCCTCTCTTTTAATTCTCTATATTCTTTACGTGCCCATTCATGGCTTATTAGAAAGTCACGAAATAAAATATTGTTTCTCCACTCATCACTATTATAAATATAAATATGCAAATGATGAGTACCCGCTCTCCATTTTCCCTTTCTAAAAAAACGCCAATTCGTTGCATCTTTTGGAACATACTCATATCCAATTTCCGATAGAACTTCAATCCAGTTTTCAGTAATTTGTAAGTCTGTTACGCCAATCATCATATCAATAAGAGGTTTAGCTCCTAATCCTTCTACTGCTGAGCTTCCTATATGTTCAACGGCAATTATTTCTTGTCCTAACAAGGAACAGAATTTCTCTTTTTCTTTTATATACTCTTCAACCCAGTCTTTTTGATATGCTTTAATAACAATTTGTTGATCCATTGTATTCACCTCTTTATAAGTGTTTATCATTATATTTATAAAATTTTATATTATTAGCATAGGATTTCCATAAAATATGTCGAATAGTGGAATGTACAACTTAATTATATTAAATGTGAGGTAATATATGAAAGAAAATTCCGTGGAAATTCAGTTAAATAACGTAACATTCCAATTAAAAGAATATCATAATTTTGATTGGCTTATTAAATTAGGGACCGTATTTGCAGTTTTTGACCAGCAAGACTCAGGTAATATAAGTTTTGGTGTAGAAAAAGATGGGCATAAGAAATTTATTAAATACGCAGGAGCACAAACAATTGCATTTGAAGGAACAACGGGTCACGCTATTAAAAAAAGGCTAAAAAATTCAGTTACTATCTATGAAGATTTAAAGCATGAATCGCTCATAAGACTAATTGATCATTTTCCAGTTCAATCTGGATATCTATTAATTTTCGATTGGTTTGATGGTGAATGTCTTCATTCGCATTGGAGTTTCCCACCTCCTGAGAAATATAAAAATCCAAACTCTCCATTTTATAAATTTAGACATTTATCTGCTATAGAACGAATTCATTCCTTACATTCCATTTTTTCTTTCCATACTTATGTAGAAAAGAAAAACTATGTAGCAATAGATTTTTATGACGGTAGTATTCTATATAATTTTAATACAAACGAGACAAAAATTTGTGATATAGATTTATACAGTAAGAAACCTTACATAAATAAAATGGGCCGGCTATGGGGTTCCTCCCGTTTTATGTCACCAGAGGAATTTGAACTAAACGCTATAATTGATGAAAGAACAAATGTATTTAATATGGGAGCAATGGCTTTCTCACTTTTAGGCGGTGAAAAAGATCGTTCCTTTATAAAATGGGAAGCAAGTAAGGAATTATATGAGGTAGCGTATCGTGCTGTAAGTGACAATCGGGCAGAACGGTATGCATCAGTTATAGAATTCTACGAAGCGTGGTTAAAAGCGGCTAATACAGAAAATATATAACCTTAAATTATTAAAAGAAATATAGAGTTTATACTATACTTGTTTTGTTTTCTTTGCTATTGCAAACTTCAAAAAAGCTGCAAGTAGGAGGAGGAGCGGTATTCCCTGAATAAAGAGACATCCTCCAAAAAAATCAAGCGTAGTGCTATATGGAGAGTCTGTTGCCATCACACCTATAAATAAAGCCATTGGACTTGTGAGTAGATTTATCCTTAAACAGATCATTATCAATGATAGATTTTTAGCCTTAATTTTTGATGAACCAGACAAGAAAAATAAAAATATCGCAGTACCAAATATAAGAAACAGTGTTACATAAAAACTTACCATAATATCCCTCCATGAATATAATTGTACCATTAGCAAGTACAAATTTGAACAAATAGGATATTTATATAAGTCAGATATAGTGTCTCTTTATCAGTTGCAAGAAAAAAGTGGATCCTTACTCTCTCACAAGGAATCCACTCTTTCTATTTCTACAACTCTATTTTTACACGGTCCTCTTCTTGCCCTTACCAGAACCGCAATCACTAGATCATTAACATAATTATCTTTAGCGGAAGTTAAAGGTTTTTATTTGTGTCCTCTAGTTTCCTAGCCGGACTATATTCTATTTTCAAGCCAATTTCTATCTCCCCATGAATAAAACTCAACGTTCTGTTTATACTACAACTACATCTAGAGACACATCACTGTTTAGAGCGGCTAGGTTTTGCTAGCTGCTCTTTTTTGTGTTTTACACAAATAAAATCAATAACTCAGCATATAATATCTATGTAGCTAGACTATTACCTCTGTATCGAGCAGTTAGGCTGGGCTAACTGCTCTTTTATTTATGACAAAATAAAACTTTTAAACAGAATTACTTTCGTATAACATTTTCAATCTCGCTTACACTATAACTGTAACTTTAAGTTACACATCTATTACTTATAGGGCCTAATTTTCTTTTGTGTAACAATTGGTTAGCTCATAAAGTTAACCAATTTGTTGCGTTCAATTTTATTTCTCAATACTTAATACCTGGAATTAATTCTAATTTATTGGTGTTAAACTATTGACATTGATTTTCCTCATATACATTTTTTGAAAAGGCCTTTTCTCTCACATCAGGCTCTTTTATTTATTAAAAAAAGATTATTTTATATAGATTACTATAAGCATCCATAAAGCCAAAGCACCAATGATAGCGAGTACTATACGTGTTGAAAGTATCCTTACTTCAAAGTCTGTTTTCTTGGAAGGTTCAGGATATGCAATTATATAAATTCCCTTTAATAATGCAAGCCATGCAATAACCGTTAGGAATCCCTTCCAGTTGAATACCCATACATTATGTAGAATTACAGTACCTAATCCTAGGAAAATTGATAGAAAACCATACATAATACCAAACCCTCTGTCTTCAACCACTAATTTTTTCAAATCACGTAGCACCGATGGACGGACGAAAAGTATTCCTGATACGATAACCGTCATCCATCCCCAGAACAGCCCTAAAAAAGTACTAGTTTCCATTATTATTTCACTCCCCTCAATTATATTTATATTTCAGATATTCCTTCCTTTAGAAAAATTCCAGTACTTTTATATGTAGGTTAAAGTCTACTCTTTTTTAATACAAACATTCCGTATTCAATGCCCATCCTTAATCACCCCATTTCTCTACAAAATGAAATTTTTATTAATTTTTCATGTTTAAATAAATTTCTTTTACATTGTGATACAAAGATTATCAACTTATAGAATTCCTCTTAAACGCTTCACTTATTTAGATATATTTTTAAAAGAAATAAGTTTCATTACTTACCCTTGCATTAACACAACAATTCATTTGTTAACTTTCAGAAAATATCAACTTGTATTACAGTATCTGCTATCGCGCTTAGCGTAGAAACTGTTACTTTTAACGAGATACTATCCCCCGCTTGGAATGTTGTTGAAATATTATTAGTTATATTAGAAGTCTGGGCACCAGTTAATGAAACTACAAGAGGTGTATCCACACCATTTTTTCGAATAGTCCAAGTATCAATATTTGTCCCTCCAGGGCCAACTCGAGCACGTACCGATAGTGATTTTATAACAGATTTTTGACTTAATCGGATAAATACTTCTGTATTTGAAACAGCCGCTGTTCCTGGTCTATAAAAACGAGTCCCTCCAGTTGGTAGACCCGACGGATCTGCCCAAATAATTGTAGTAGGCTGTAAAACTGTAGAAAAGCCCAAATTATTAGCGTTAGAATTTATAAGATTCGCTGAACTTAAAATCAATGTTCCAGCTGATTGTGATATATCCGCTGTAGTGCCTTGAATCGACGCTAAACGCAAACTTAATTGTGCTCCTATTCGATTTACTTCTGCCCCAATATAAGATCCTGCTCCAACTGAACTAGTAGTGGTTAAATTAACATCACGGCAATGAAAATTATGTGAATTTGTATTAACCAATATGGCTCTTTTATTCCCTAAACCGGCTGATTTTACTGTTATCGTTGTTGCTCTTACAGTACTTATACTTTCATCTGGAATTCCTGTTCCAAAAGAATGAATTCCATAAACATTTGAAGTCCCACTTGTTGATGCTGTAGAATTATCCACAGTTATAACTGCTGTTCTTAATCTAGAAGTTTGTGATGTTGTTCCAGGAAAAGCAATCCCTGTTAAATCCACATGGATAGAAGAGGTTCCTAATACCGTAATATCTTCTACTCTTGTATTTTCTCCCATTGTGAGTACAGTAGTATTTGATGTTGCATTCTGTTGACGAATTATTACTGTCCATAGACTAATTCCTCGTAATGAATTTCCATTAGGGATAACTACCTTTTCGTCATAAATTCCAGGAAACACAAAAATTGTAATCCCTGTAGCTCCTGTAGTATTAATCGCTGTAATCGCACCATTAATTGTTTTAAAAGGGTTCCCTCCAATAAATGCTGTTGAATCATTTCCTGATTTCATGACCACCGCTGTATTTGTTCTTGATATTAGCAGCTCTTGTAAACTCATTTACTGTTATTTCCCCTTTCATCCTTTATTTCGTTTTTTGCCCATTAATATCTTATGAGCCGGGAAACAAATTAGATGCAAATAAAATTTTCATATTAGACCTCGCCTAACAGCATAACAGTTAA
Source organism: Bacillus sp. FAU20 (assembly GCF_056033865.1). NCBI lineage: Bacteria > Bacillati > Bacillota > Bacilli > Caryophanales > Bacillaceae > Bacillus > Bacillus sp. FAU20. Next base: position 49,273 of record NZ_JBVYHY010000026.1, on the reverse strand, counting down.
ATAATTATGAGCTTGCTTTCTACTAGTCACTTTCTTTCTATTATCCGTTATTTTATAAAAGAGGATTTTCTTAGGAAGTACGCTCAAATGTTGAGCGCACTCCTGTATTGTTTTAGTACATATTAGCCATTTAGATTTCCCTTATAAATGGCATACTCCTTTAACTCCATTGCTCAACTTCCCCAAAATAACGTTTTCATTTAAATCCATCTTTTTTGACCGTAGCTTTACTAATATTGTTGCGCTAATGAAACACTTGTACAGATATTAAAAAGATTATCTTAGAGCACATATAAACATGTACTCTTTTTTCTTGTTATAAAATAAAGATTTTTGTATAAAACTACACCTATCTAAGAAACATACATACAATATGATGTGAACCTTTTTTCAAAAAAAAGACTTGGTTATAAAGCACCTTCCTCCCAAAGCGCTCTTTTTATTTGTAAATAAACATTTTGCTCAAATATACTCAAGACATATGTATTTACTAGGATAAGCATTATACTAGAGCAAGAATTATTTTATCCATGTTTATAAGGAGGGGTTTTTATTAAGACAACTTTAATTTCCCATTTTTACAATGAAGAGTATCTACTCCCATGGTGGCTAATGCACCACACAAAACTATTTGATCACGGTATTCTTATTAATCGAGGCTCTACTGATCGTTCAGTAGAAATATGTAAATTATTTGCGCCTCATTGGGAAATCCGAGATTCAAAAGTATTAGAGTTTGATGCTATATTAGTTGATAAAGAGATAATGGAAATAGAAAAAGAAATTAAGGGGTGGAAAATGGTTTTAAATACTACTGAATTTCTTTGCTGTTTTGATAAGGAAGCCTTTTTCTCATCTCTCGTCACTTTAAGGAAAAACATGTATGCTATTAGGACTATTCTGATGGTAGATGACCCTACTCATGGTTATTCCAATCCGAGATACGGAATTCCCCTTGTCAAACAGCGTTATCATGGGAGAATACTCGATCCTACTCCACCTGCCCCTTACTACGGAGGTAGACTAATCCACAATTATTCGCATGGTAACTATATAGCCGGAAGGCATTGGTCAAATCATTCATTTATCGTTTACATGTACCCTGCTTTCGTTTTAAAATTCTTTTACAGTCCATGGAACACAGCTATGAAAAATCGAAAATTACAAATTGGCCCAACCCTTTCTAAACATAGCATACAGAAGGGCTTAGGTACGCATCACCTAGTTACACTAGCTGAATTAGAAACAAAATATAAATTCTTTGCAAGTACAACTGTTGACCTTCGATTAATCCCAGAATATCAAGTTTTATTCCCAGATTTATGTTTCCCTAACCATTAATACATCTAAAAAGAACATTTTGGAACTCCCTATGCAACCCTTGCTTTTGAGTGAGAACCAACTCATATTAAAATAGCGTTTTTGTTAAAATTTCACTTCAATCTTATTCATTTATGGTATAATCTGTATTATTTATTTTTTCCAAGAAAGGCTAAAGTAATGAGGAAATACTTTGGAATCACTTCATTTTTATTAACTTTAATCGTATTTTTTGGTTTATTATCAATGCTTTCAAACATTTATATACTCTTTTTAATACCTGTCTCAATTGTTTTAGCTGTTTTTGCTCCAAAAGGCTCATCACAAAAAAGTCGCTATAGCTAGTTTAATAATTTCCTGTATTATTTACGCTCTCATATTCGGCTTACTTTTTATAATTAGTTGGGGATTAGCAGAATCAAAACTAAACTAATCCCTTTCTACCAATTAAAGATTTCATTAAACCCTTTCATCTTTTAACTGGACAAGCATATGTTATTGGATGGGGGAATCCACTCATAAAAAATCTACCTTTCTTGTCAAAGAGCATGTATATACGTGCTCTTTTTGAATGCATTTAAAGACTTCACATTCATTAGAAATGTACATACAATAATCATGATCATCTTATTATTAATCATTTAAACATCTTGGTCATGGAGCGCCTTTCTCCCAAGGCGCTCTTTAATTTTTAAATAAGGATTTTGTTAACGAACTAAATAAAATTTAATACTTTCCCTAATACTAATCAAAATACAATCTGCTTCTTACCCAGGTTGTATCAAATCAAACAGTTATTTGCATTAACTGTTCGATTTTAATTTTTGTTACATAAACTTGATGTTTTTGTCCACACTATATGTACTCCTTAAATTAATGGTTATAATGTTCTCAATGCAGTTAGCCTTTGCTAGCTGCTCTTTTCTATTGAGTTGAAAATAAATTTTAGGTCTTATTTCTACGACATATAATTTTAACCTAAACATCCAGCTCAAAGTGTTACCGCCTATCTTATAGAGCACTTCAATGCATGGTGCTCTTTTTTATTTTTTTCTTTCACTTCTGAATAACATTTTTAACTCTGTTCATACTATTTTTGTAACTTAATGTTACAAACTATTTCTGTAAGCGCAACGTTTCTTTTGTACAACAAGCAGTTAGTTTTATTAACTGGCTGCTTCGTTGCACAAAAGAAAAATCTGCACATGTATTAAGAACATACATAAAATATCATGTGAGATTCTTTTTCAATATTAGGCTTGTTCATGGAGCACCTTAAAAAGCGCTCTTTATATTTGTTAATAAATAACCATTTTGCTCAAACATACATACGGTATATATTAGTTAAGCATATATTTACATAGACAAGACATAACTTTTTTTAAACATGCACAATTTTTGTGCATGTTTTTTTATTTAACAAAATAACTATTTTATTATGTTTCCGAACTTAAGGTAATGTCCTTAAAAAAATTTCATATATATTTATCAGATACACTTTGAAATCCCAGAATATCAAATACTTTTAAGAGTTGACTGACCACCAATATTTGACTTATCTTTAAAGACTTATTAAAAATAACTTAGATACAAAAAAGCTACGTTTTATATAGGATAAAAAATTATCTTACGCAAAGGAGCTTGATTATTTGTGAATTACCAAAATGATAATAACTCAAACATTCACAAATCTTGCACTTGTCCATCCCCCACGGCTAACAGTTTAAATGTTGTTCAGACTACCCCATCAATAGTCTCTGTAAATTCTGCGATTCCATTAGATACCGTGGTAAATTCTAATGGTACGGCAATCTCATTCACACCACCAACAACTGTTTTACTTGAAGGTGGAAGAACCTATTTGGCAATCTATGAAGTGCAAGTTATCATTCAACCAGGAGGTAATTCGGCAGGTATCACTATGTATCTTAATAATAACCCAATTATTGGCTCTGGTACTTCTCTGGGATATACTGCAGGATTCACTTCTGTATCAGCACCCGCTATTTTCACTACACCTTTAGGTATAACAAGTACTCTTACTGTTAATGTAGGACCATATTCTAATACATTAAATACGTTGGGCTTAACTCTTGCTGTTGTAGCATTAACATAACAAATTCTAAAACTCTCTAAAATAAATTTCTTTGTTCTTTAACTGCGGTTTTGAGTTAGCCTCTAAGAACTCGCTATAACTACATATAAAAAAGAATATTATCTGGATCGATAGTACTGGGTGACTCGGCTGACACAATTACTGAGTCACTTATTTTTCTATAGTAAAATAACTATATCATTTGAAATTTGCGCATATCCTAGAAACATATATAAAATAAATTACTGCTACATTTTCACTTGATCTGAGTCTTAGTCAAAGAGCGCTTTCCCGGACGCTTTTTTTCTGTTCAAATAAGAATTTTATTTAAATTTTATAAAACCTCTCTTTATCCAGATAGGTTTAAAATTATCTATTTAGCATATATAATACTTTTAAACAATTTAAATTCTATACATAAGTAATGGAGGTTTTAAAATGGGGAGTGTCCCAAATTTAACACCACAACAATCAATCTCAAAAAAACAAATTAATCCTAATAAGAATCAACAAACCTCCGCTTGGTTACTTTTGGATTAGTTTATATCTTACTGTTAAAAACTCATGCTTCAAGATGGTTAGCTAGTGTTTTAGCAACCACATGTTGTACTTTTGCAGCTATTTATCAAACGTTTTCAATTTTTTCCATGAACACAGCAAAAAAGAGGCCTTATGGCTCTTTTTTTATTCCTTAATAATAATCTAAATATGGTAAAATATATCCATCTCTCATATGTCCAACTATGTAATTTTCATAGCAGTAAAATTAAAACAAGACTTATACACCATGGCTCAAAATAAAATGAAGGAGTGTTTTAAGCGGAAGGACATATTCGAAAAAGAGGAAATAAGTACCGTATCTTTATTAATATTGGTCGTGATCCAGAGATAGGAAAAAGAAGCCGAAAAAGATTAAGGAGTTAAATGAAGGGGCTTTTGTGGAGCCGACTAAGCTTAGTTTAAAAGACTATATGGTTCAGTGGTTAGAAATTAAAAGGGTGAGTATAGAAAAGTTTCTTATAATAGCAATATAAACCACCATGTTATACCTAGTATAGGAATAATTGCACTTCATAAATTAAATGTTATGCACATTCAAAAATGCTATAAATTAACACTAGATAATGGTATTTCAAATAATTGCATCGAATACTAAAAACAGCTTTAAATCTAGCAGTTAAACAAAATATTATTTCTAGAAATCCTGCTAATTTTGTTGAGTTACCAAAAAAGAAAAAAGCTCCATCCAGACTTGGACGGAGGAAGAACCAGTAAAAAATTTTTGGTAAAAGTAGCTTTGGCTAGCTAATGTTTGCATTTTATAACCAAAATCCAAATAAATCTTCTATTAACAAGGTTTATTCACCTTAACACATGTTATCATGTATAATACATATGAAAAGGAAATTCAGAATAACGAGGCAAATATTATGGACTTTGTTTATATTAATCAAAACGTGTTAAATAATCTTCTATACATTTTATGTAGTATATTTGTTTTTTATTTCATATATGATAGCCGGCACTATTTAAAGAAATATAAAATACTACTGATCACCCTTTGTTCTAGTATCCCGCTTATTTTATGTATGCGATACCCTATCTATATGGATGAAAGTTGTATTCATGATTTAAGACAAATTCCGGTCATAATAGGTACGCTTTATGGTGGATTCCCTGTCGGTATCATATTGTTTGCAATTTTATTAATTACGAGATTTTTATTTTATGGCTTTAACATGTTGACAGTTGTTGTTTACGGAATAATGTTCATCGTTACAGCACTCGCATCTTCAAAATTTAATACATATAATAGAAAACTTAAAGTAGTTTTTTCCATGCTTTTAACCTTTTTCCTAGCAATATTTACAACTTTAATTGTAATAACCTTATCAGGTTTTGAAGTGAATAATTTGTATATTATTTATTTCATGGTATTACCGACTACTTTAATGTTATTTATTGTTTATATAAATGAAGTTATTAAAGATGCTGTATTAATGCGCTCAAAATTAATTAAAATGGAAAAAATGGAGATTGTTAGCCAACTCGCTGCAAGTATATCGCACGAAGTAAGGAATCCCTTAACGGTTGTAAAAGGATTTACACAGCTTTTAAAAACACCAAATTTAACTCCCGAATCAAGAGACGAATATATTAAACATATACTTGAAGAGTTAAATCGTGCCCAAGAAATTATCGATGATTACTTAACGTTTGCCAAACCTGCTCCAGAAAAATTAGATCAAATTTCAGTAAAACAAGAGTTAAATCGAGTTATTAATATGATATTGCCATTGTGTAATATGAATACGATACATATTACACAGGATTTTTCTGAGGCAACCATTGTTGGTAATAAACAGCACTTTCAACAATGTTTTTTAAACTTAATAAAAAATAGTATTGAAGCAATGCCTAATGGTGGTACCTTAAATATTTCCTCATCCATCAATAATAGTAAAGTTGAAATACGAATTGAAGATAGCGGAGTTGGAATGTCACAGGAGCAAATACATCGATTCGGTGAACCGTATTTTAGTACAAAAACAAAAGGAACTGGTTTAGGTACAATGGTTGCTGTTAAGATTATTGAGACGATGCATGGAAGTTTAAAAATCAGAAGTATCGTTAGTAAAGGAACGACTTTAACGATTACGTTCCCGAAATATAGTAAGAATACACATTAAAACAAATAAAAAAGGAGCATAGTCGCTCCTTTTTTATTTGTTTCGATACATAAGTATCTTCAATGTTTTTTTAGTTTACATTTGTGAAGACTAATTAAAAATTAGTATCCTCCGCCCCAGCAGCTGCATCCTACAATTATTAATAGAATGAATAACACAACTAATAAAGCGAAACCTCCACCAAAACCACAAGAACCACCGTAACTCATATTTTCTCCTCCTTTTGGTTTGAAAACTAATAGGTAGTTGATCATTTTAACTGGTTCGTATTATACATTATGTGTATATCCCTTTTTTGAGCATGTCTACATAAAAATAAGTAAAAGCACTCGTTTAAAGAGTGCTTTAAAATGGATACCAAAAGTTTTGAAATACGTTTAATTTTAAATATACCGCAACAATAAATATGAAAATACCGGCAAATAAAGCGATGAAATCTTCACGTTTCGCCTTACTTGTATAAAACCATGTACGTTTATCCTTCTTTCCAAATCCTCTTAAATCCATTGCATTTGAAACCGTATCTATTCTTTCTAGAGAATGAATGATTAGTGGCCAGAAAATTAAAACACGGTTCTTCATACGAACCCATAAACTTGCTTCTCCTTTTTCAAAAGCCACTCCTCTCGCTTCTTGCGCGTGTTTAATAATTTTATACTCAGACTGGATGTCAGGAATATAACGTAGTGCAATATTTATTGCATAAGTAATCTTATAATGAATACCCAGTTTACTTAAGTTACTTACAAATTCACTTGGATCTGTCGTGTAAATAAAAAGAAGTGTAAATGGTAATAACGTAAAATACTTTAATGAAAGTGTAGCTGCATAAAATAATGTTTCATATGTAATCGTTGCATATCCAACATGTAAAAACACGGTATATGATTCAGTTAATTCAGATCCATGAGTTGGTGTAATCAATAAAATCATGACAGAGTTTAATAAACTAAATGTAAATATGACACTAAAAACAATTAAAATTTTACGAAATGGAATTTTAGCAATGCTGAGCCCGATACACCCAATAATAAATAATATTAGTAACACCCGAAAATCAAAAAACAAAAAAGTAAGCGTCATACAAAAAATAAATAAAAACAATTTCACTACCCCATCCATACGATGAAAATATGTACTATGCACCTTCCTCCCTCCTATTACTGTCTAAATAAAGCTCCATAAATTTTTCTGGACATGCAATCCCACTAAATTTAACAAGCTTGGTTAAAGAACTCTCTCTTAAGTTGGCTCTTTGTAACGTTTCTTGATCGCCTAATACATCAAACACTGTATTATCCGCAATAATTTTCCCTTCATGTAGAACTACTGCACGGTCTGCATATTCTAGTACGAGATTCATATCATGAGTGATAAAAACAAATGAAATACCCTTTTTAGCTAGGTTTTTAATAAAAGACATAAATTGTTTATAGTGATAATAATCTTGTCCCGCTGTCGGTTCATCTAATATGATAAGTTTAGGATTTGTTGTTAATACAGATGCGATTGTTAATCTCTTTTTTTGCCCATAGCTTAGTGCTTGAATTGGCCAATTACGAAATGGATATAAACCACAAATTTTTAAAGTTCCTTCTACTCTATTCTTAATTTCTTCCTTAGAAAAATTATGTAATGTTAATGTAAATGAAACTTCTTCAAAAACAGTAGGCTGTGTAATCATATGATTTGGATTTTGCATCACGTAAGATATGATTTCCCCACGTTTACGAATAGACCAAGAACTAATATCTTCACCTTTTAACAAGATTTTCCCATTTTTCATTTTGTTTATGCCTATAAGACTATGAGCTAATGTTGATTTCCCTGCTCCATTATGTCCTAACAGTGCCACAATTTCTCCTTCATATATTGAAAGGTTTACATTTTCTAATACTTTTTGTTTATTAGAGTATGAAAATGATAAATTCTCCACTTTAAGTAATTCCTTGTTTTTAGTATTCCCTTTTAATATGACTTGTTTCTCCATCCACTCTTTTATAACGTTGCTTACCTTTTCTTTTTGAAGGTTTTCCATTGGATATATTACGTCATTATTACTATCAAAATGTAATCTCTTTAATGCTTCGATGTAAATAGGCTCTCTTAAGCCGATACGTGGTAATATATTTGACGCTAAGATTTCTTTTGGTGTTCCTATCGCAATGACTTTACCTTCATCAATTAATATAACTTTGTCTAAATCCAGTTTTAAAATTTCTTCTATCCTATGTTCGATAATAACAATCGTTTTATTATATTGTTCATGTATATCTTTCATAAGTTCTATCGTATGTATGGCGCTTAGTGGATCTAAGTTTGCTAACGGTTCATCGAACAATAATATATCCGCATTTGTTGTTAATAAACCAGCAAGGGAAACTGTTTGCTTTTGACCTCCTGATAATTCATGTGGACTTTGTTTATGAAACGTATGCATCTTCACCTTTCTTAATGAGTCCGAAACAATCTTTTTCATATCATCTTGCTTTACACATTCATTTTCTAAATAAAAAGCTACATCTTCTTCTACTGTCAGACCAATAAATTGAGCATCTTGATCTTGCAAAATTGTTCCTACCTGTTTACTTTGTTCAAAAATACTTCCTTCCCTCGGGTCTTTACCGGCAATTAAAACGTTACCTGTACTAGTCCCTTCGTAAGAAAATGGGATTAGCCCATTTATACAATGAGCTAATGTCGACTTGCCTGAACCACTTCGTCCAGCAATTAGCACTTTTTCCCCAGGGTATATATGAAAGGTAATATCACTTAAAGTAGGCTGCGCAGCATGCCAATATTGAAAGGTGAATTGTTCAAACGAAATAATTGGTTGCATGTTAACATCCCTACTTTTCAATTTTTAAATGTGTATGTTTCTTATTGGATTTCGCCAAACCAATTGTAAGTGGCAATCCAAGTACTAAGAAAACGATGACATCGGAAATTGTTGCGCCTAATACTTGTATAACAATTTTGTCAAATGGTTCTCCCATCACAATAATATCGAATGCCCCAGCAAATATAATAGCAATGACAATACCAACTAGCCCAGTAATTGCTAAATAAGAAATATCCCCCTTGTTAAACGACCCGTTTTTCACACTAAAACCAACTCTTCTTTGAATAAGCCCCATTGAAAAACCAATAATTCCTGAACTAATAACCCAGCCCCACCAAATCCCCCATCCAGCAATCGTATCTGTTACGGTATGACCGATAAGTCCGATTAACAGTCCTGCCACTGGACCAAATAATGCTCCAAAAACAGTTAATATAGCTAATGCTGGTTTAATAAATGTATTCGGTGCAATAGAAAATCCCCAAAGCCCTAATATCCCGTATAATGCTGCTCCAATACCGATTGCTACTACTAACTTTGTTGATAATTTGTTCATGACAATTCCCCTCTCATATTAGTCAACTTTTATTACTCTATATTTAATTTAAAAATGAATTATGCATCGACACTCTCTTTCTATACAACAAAAAAATGACCTCTTACATAAGAGGTCATTTTCTGTCACGTTCAAGAATCCTCTTATCTTTCAAAAAACACATCGTGTCCTCTGCGGAATTAGCACCTTCCTATAAAATTGCATAGGGGTTGCTGAGGTTTCTTAGGGCCGTTCCCTCCACCTCTCTGGATAAGTATTAATTTGTAATTCGTATTATGGCACTAAAGAATGTAAATTTCAACACTTTTCTTACTATTTTTATTTTTTGTTAAATAGATCATTTAAATCATTGTATTCTTATCGGAATTATGAAATAATAAATTCAAAATCGTTTCGGGAGGAATGCATTATGAAAGTTATTGGTTTGATTGGAGGATTAAGTTGGGAATCTACATCTTTATACTATAAACATATTAATACACTTACACTCTCTCAATACGATCAAAATGCAAAGTTAGTTTTATATAGTATGGACTTTGGTGAAGTAACTACTTTATTACAAAACCATCAATATGAAGAAGTGAAAAATGAACTAGTTACAGTTGCAAAGAAAGTTGAAAAATCTGGGGCTGAATGTTTATTAATGTGTTCAAATACCGTACATCTATTTGCCGAGGAAGTAGAACAAGCAATATCTATCCCGCTTCTTCACATTGGTGATGTAAGTGCTAAAGAAATGGTAGAACAGAATATAAAACGTATCGGACTATTAGGAACAAAACAAACGATGGAGCAAGATTTCTATAAATCACGATTAGCGAAATATAACATTGAGACAATTATCCCAAATGACGAGGAAAGAACTTTTATCCACCATGTCATATTAGATGAATTAAGTAGAGGGATCATTTCAGAAACATCTAAAGAAAAGCTATTACAAATTACAAAATCATTAATTCAAAACGGCGCTGAAGGTATATTATTAGGCTGTACTGAAATACCTTTACTCATCTCCCAAAATGATCTCACTGTTCCCGTTTTTGATACTGCTTTTTTACATGCAAATACTGCTGTACAATTTGCTGGATAAGAATATACAAGCATAAAGGTGAGAACCTCTATGCTTGTATACAGTTACGACTATTTATCCCGCTATTTATGGGTAGTAAAATCCCTATCGATTAAAGTTTTACTTTATTTAAAAGAGATTCAATAACTGCAATTGCTTCTTTTGAACCACCACATTCTAAAAAGCTATCATTAAGTTTTCTTATACCATGTTTATACTTTTCATTTGAAAGAACATCTGTTACGGCCTCTTTTAAAGTGTGCACATTAACATGTTCTTTCAATAGTCTATGTGCCGCTTCAAGCTCAGTTAATCTTTGCGCTATCATTGGCTGGTCTTTATCATGCGGTATTATTACAAATGGGACATTATAATGAATGGCATCGTGTACGCTATTCATACCACCATGTGTAATAAAAACATCTGCTTCATTTAATATTTCTGATTGAGGTACGTATGGAGCAATTATAAAATTATCTGGTGCTTTCTTAATTTTAGAAATATCATTTCTATCACCAATTGCCATTACAACTATCCCATCAAAATCTGAAAAAGTATCAATACAAGTATTAAAGAATGGTTCGAGTCCTTCAAGCAGTGTTCCCATTGAAATATAAATAACTTTCTTTTCTTTAAGTGATTCCAATGGAAACTTTATATTTGTTTTACGCTTTGAAATACTCGGTCCAATAAAAATGTTATTTTCTTCGAATGATTCGCTATTAGGTTGGAAATAACGACTTGTGTATACGAGACAAACATCACCCTTATTATTCATAAATTGAAGATTATTGTTTGGTTTTACTCCAAATTCATGTTCCATCTGGTTTAATAATTTTTCAGAGATCTTCTCTGGTTGGAATGGTATATCTGCATTTGGATGAAAAGGTAATGTCTTCAAAAACTCTGAAGGAATTAAAAATATAGGTGAGGACACTACACCTGGAACTTTTAAATACTCCTTTACTAACTCTCCCGCACCAAATATATCATAAATTACGAAATCAAAATTTATGCTTTCACTTAATTGTTTCGTAATTTCTAATATATATAAAGAAGTTTGAACATGCACATGAAAGAAAGCATTTAACCCAGATGAGGTTTCAGCATCAATAGAAATCCCCTTTAATAGATCCGGATGAGTATGTACAGTAGCTCCTAAATCTTCAATTCTACCCTTAAAGTTTGCCGTTGTAATATAATGTACATTATCCCCTCGTTCAGTAAAGGCTTTTACTAAATTTAATGTAGGGTTTACATGTCCCTCTGCTGGAAAATTAACTACTAAAATATTTAGCACTTATTCCTCACTCCTTACATTTCACTATTTTAATTAAGCATACTGTTATTTGTACATGTAATCGTCCCCTAATAGTCCTAATGTGCTTGCAACATTATGTTGATAAATAATTTTCAGTCATCAACATAAAAAAAGGCATCTACCTATGTAGATGCCTAACCGTGATAAGGAGTGTTCTGTGAGGTTAGAACAAGCTTTTCTGCTTGTCCTATGCTATCAATATATGATTTATTTTACAAAACGTGAATCGTTAATAGAATTATTTTAGCTCATTAAAATAAAAAAAGAGTTATTAATAAATATAATCTCAATTATTATTATGATGTAGCTACCTATGTTCCTCCAATATTTTAGAATAAACAGCTTCATATATACCTCATTTCTAATCTATTCCCAGATAAAAACGCCTCTAGTTCACATGAATGCTAGAGACGTTTCGTCCATTTTAATTCTCTTTAGAGTCATCTGTTTTTGGCGCTTCACCAGTTAATCGCTTATTTTTCAAATCAAAATAAGCATCTAAAACTTCTTTTCCAATATCGGAGTTAATGCCTGATTTATCATTTTTAACCCACGGTACTACAACAGAAAATGCTACTTCTGGATCATCATATGGCGCATATCCAGCTAATGTTAAATTATAACATTCTCTACGGTCGCCTTTCTCATTTCGCCCAATATCATTTTCTCCACCATATACAGTTTGTGCGGTCCCTGTTTTACCAGCTGGTTTATATGGTGCTTTTTGGAACGCTCTTACTCCCGTTCCATCTCCTTCTTGAAATACTTTTCTAAATCCTTCTTTTACTTGATTAATATATTCTTGTTTCATATCAATTCTATTTAAAACAACGGGTTCTATTGATTGTACTACTTTACCAACCTCATCTTTTTGAACGGTTTGTTCTCTAATCTCTTGAACAATTTGTGGTTTCATTCGATACCCTCCATTTGCGATAGTGGAAATATATTGTGCAAGCTGAAGTGGTGTATACGTATCATATTGTCCAATAGAATAATCTAATAAGAAACCAGGCTGATTATCTTTTCTTCCAATTTGTCCTGCAGTTTCATTTGGTAAATCAATACCAGTTTGTACGCCTAGTCCAAATTGCCTGAAATAATACCTCATTTTATCAAAATATTCTTGTTTAATATCTAGTGAACTATTTTTCACATAATCCACGCCAGCAATTTTTAATGCTATATTAAACATATAAACGTTTGAAGAAACTTGTAACGCTCTTAGATCGTCTATATCACCAAAATTTTTCCAAGACTTCTTCTCCTTAGTTCCTTTAAACTTCATAGGTGCATCATAAAAATGTGTTCCAGGAGTTATTGCATTTGTTTCAAACCCTGTTAACACTGTCGCACCTTTAACCGTTGATCCAAGCTCATAAGAACTAGTCAGCGTGCCTAAAGCATAATCTTCTACTTCCATTTTCCCGTCTTTTTCTACAAGCTTTTTCCCAGCCATTGATAATACTTGGCCATTTTTTGGATTCATCATCACTACGAAAGCACGGTCTAACATTGATTCTGATCCTTTATATTGTTTTAATATTTTTTCTATACTCTCCTCTACTTTTTTTTGCAATTCCATATCTATTGTTAAAGTTAAATTTTTACCGCTTTTCCCTTCAGTAACAGTTTCCGTTCTAATAGTATTTCCTTGTTTATCAGCAATGCTTCTTACTTCTTTTTTTGTACCATGAAGTACATCTTCGTATTGCTGTTCTATATAACTTTTGCCGACCCTATCATTTCGGCTATAATCACGCACTAAATAATAATCTAATCTTTCACGTGGCAATCCTTCATCAGCATTTGAAACGTTACCAAGGACAGAACGGAATAACCCATCATTTACATAGATTCTCTCCCAATCAACTGATGCATCTACCCCTGGAAGGTTCGCTAAATTTTCACTAATCACCGCATATTCCTGTTCACTAACGTTCTTTTTAATAATTTGAGGTGCCATTTGAAAACCTGAGTTCATTTTGCTTTTAATAGCTAACACTTCTATATCTTTAGCCGTTAATTCTTGAAGATTTTTATCTGTAACGCGCTTCCTTTTTAAATCTTCTATTTTTTTGTCTAGCTCTTTTCCGGTAATATCCTTATCTCGGAACTTATCTATTTCTTTTTTTGATACTAAGTCTTGAGTAAGTTCTGGATTTAATTGCATCCAAAAGTCTTTCTTATCAGTCTCCGTTAACTTATCTATATCTTCTTGTGGCATTTCAATAATATCTGCAAGTTGTCTTGCTGATTTTAATATTTCTTCTTGTTTTACACCTTTCACCTTTGTATATGTAATTGTACGTAAAGACTTATTATCAACTACTGGATTTCCTTCACGATCAAATATTTTCCCACGTGGTACAGAAAGACCCACGGTTGTATTTTCTCTCTTCTCTACTTCATTTTTATATGTTTCTCCATCAAAAATTTGTACTTTCCCTAACTGAATAATAATGCCAGAAAATAATAAAAATACACAAAGGAATAAAATATTTAACCGGAGAGGTACTACTCTCCCACTTTTCTTCTCTTGCTTTTTCACCTTGTCATAATCTCCTCCTTACAATATTCCAAATAATAATCACATTTCTATATTAAAAGTAATGTACAATTTCTATACATTGCTTTGTACAAATATTAATATAATGTTTAAAACTTAATAGAAATTAAAACAAAGGTAAAGAAAAGGTAAAGTTTACTAAATTAAATATAAAAAATACCCAATAACAAAAAGCTTAGTTTTCACTAATCGCTTTGTTATTGGGTATTAATTCATTTAAGAATTACTACTAGTGGGTATCGTTATACATTTGTCGTCACAATTAGAAAGAGATTGTTTACTTAGTACTTTCGGTAAGTGAATAGTTACTGTTGTCCCGACACCAACCTCGCTCATGATACTAATTGTCCCTTGATGACTTTCAATAATTTTATAACTTAACATTAATCCAATACCAGTCCCTTTTTCTTTCGTACTATAAAAAGGTTCACCTAATCTCTTAATTCTTTCTTCAGGTATTCCTATTCCTTCATCTATTACATGAATGATGACACCATCATCATTTATTTCTTTTATGTGAATTGAAATTTCCCCACCATTTGGCATAGCTTCGATTGAATTTTGCAAAATATTAATAAATACTTGTTTCAATTGATTTTCTGAGCATTCAATAATTATATCTTTGTCATCCGTAAATAGTTCAACTTGAATATTTGTCATAATTGCTTTTGTATTCATTAACGATACGACATTTTTAAAAATTTGATAAATATTTTTCTTTTCTGTATTTATCTCATCTGTTTTAGCAATTGATAGAAATTCTTGTAGGATTGCTTCTATCCTTTCAATTTCAGAAAGCATAAGATCAAAATATCTTTCTTGATCTTCTTTATTAATTTGGAATAACTGTATAAAACCTTTGATTACAGTTAAAGGATTTCTTACTTCATGAGCCACGCCAGCTGCTAATTGACCAATTGCTGCAAGTGTATCTGATTTGTTTAACAATTCTTCTGTCTTTTTTCGCTCTGTAATGTCGCGTACAATAATCATAATTTTATCATGTAATAATGGTAAGCACCTCGCTTCAAAGAAATCAATACTTCCATTAAGTGTGAGTGGATATTCTACAATTACATTCGTTCCTTTTTCCTTCACTTGATTAATGGCTTCCTGAAACTGCTGTGCTACTGAAGATGGTAATACTTCGTAAAACTTTTTTCCCATAAAAGCTTCTGCGGGTACGTAAAACTTTGTAGGAGATCCTGCCTTGTAATCTATGATTGTACCATCATCTTCTGTTAAGAAACATAAATCCGGTAAAGCTTTAAAAATTAATTCCAGTTCAGATGTTTGTTGTTTTAACTGCTCTTCTATCGCTTTTAAATGGGTAATATTTACACCAACAGCCCAATAACTATATCCTGTTACAGGAAACTGTTCTGATATATTCGACCACATTATTGTTTTGATTTCACCATTTTTACATGTTAAGTGCATTTCCCAATCTCTGAAATTTTTTCCACAAGTTAAAAATTTCTTTTGTATTTGATGGCGATAATTATGATTAGGATACAATAATTGCAGTGCATTGGGATTTCCAATTATTTCTTCAGCGGTATAACCGGTTACAATTTCACATTCTCGATTCCACAAAACAAAATCTCCATTATAATCAAGCGCATCGACCATAACAGGCATGTTTTGTAAAATCGTATGTAGTTCCTCCTCTTTCCGAGAAAGCAACGTTGTATTTTTACTTTGAAATATTTTTATTGCACCATCTAAAATTAAATTCGAGAGCATTTCAAAGTATTTTTGACAACTGAAAATTTCACTTTTTTTGGACCATACAACAAAAGATCCTAAATGTTGATTGTATAAGAAAATGGGGATTTCAATCTTTGGAAGTTTACTCTTTTTTATCTCATTCATTCCGAATGAAAAAACACACTCTTTTTCAGCATCAAGAAGTTGATGTGATATGTTAGTTAATTTATAAAATTGTTCTGCCATGGTTTCTATTGTACTCACATCAATAAGTTCCATTAGCCGCGAATTCATTCCTTTTTCACCTCAATATGTAAAATTCATACTTCTCCATTATACGAAGAAAGCTAGTGTAGGTATATAGCTGTAGAATAATTATTCGAACAAATTTTATTTTTCAATTAAAATAAGAAAAGAATATATATACTGAATATACCTTTAATTAGTATATATTTCGTTGATTCCTCACTTATTGTCTAGGTAACTTGAATTCCTCCTTACATTCACTGAATTTTCACTTGAGAGTCATACGTGTCACTAATAGCGGTATAAACATGCAATAAATATAAAGTTCATAAAATATTCACAATTTTTATGAAAAATATAAACATTTATTCCAATATATTCTATATAATAAAATGTAATAAGGCTTCTATGAATCTCATAGAATACCTTACCCCTAATAAAAAGAAAAAAGAATCCATTTGGATTCTTTTTTCTTTTTTAATTACATTACATATTTATATAAAGCATGTGCCACACCATGTTCTTCATTTGATAACGTTTCGTATTTGCACATTGCTTTTATTTCTTCAACTGCATTCCCCATTGCAATTGATATGTTTGCTTTTTCCATCATAGAAACATCGTTTAGCCCATCACCTATCGCTACAGTGTTTTCAACCGAAATATTAAGATGTTCTGCTAAAGTATATAATCCATTCCCTTTTTGAGCATCTCGATGATTAATCTCTAAATTGTGCCAATATGAAGATGTAATTGCTAAATCTGTATTATGAAGAAATGTTTCTTTTAGTTTTTTTAATTTCTCAATATCATAAGAAAATGGTAATAGTTTATGCACATATATATCTGTTTCTACAATTGGTTTACAACTTTCCGCACTATGAAACGCTGTATGCTCAAGATATAATGCTGCGATTGTTTCTAACTCTTTCAAGTCGAAATTTTCTTTTGAATTCTTCACATACTCAATTTCATTACGTACACTCTCTACTCCATAATCCGGCACATACACACCTTTATCAGTATAAAGCTGATAATATAAACCATTCTCTTCAAGATATTCTACAATTTCAAGTGCCTGCATATTTTGAATTGGATATCTCTTCATCATTTTTTTATCTTTATATATAAGGGCGCCATTTTCCGCAATGATTGGACACTCTAAATCAACTTCTAACAATAATCGCTCAATGTCAACAATAGAACGTCCTGTACAAATTGCTACAACATGACCAGCTTCTTGACATGTTCGAATTGCTTCTGCATTTTCTTTATCTTATCATTTTATTCCCCGAAAGATAGAGTTCCATCTAAATCAATTGCGATTAATTTCATTATTTCTTCACCACTTTCTATAAATACACGAGTTTTAATTAATTATTAGGTATCGTTTTCATACAACCCTCGTGAGGTACTTCTTATTTATAATTTATGAAAAGCGTTTCAGGTCAAGAAATAATAAAAAAAAAAATCCAAAGCTTTTCTTTTTAAAAAAGCTTCGGATTTTAAACTATGAATTATAACTAATGTATTTTGTCTCACACATGTACACATTTTTTTCTTCAGTTGGGATATATACTTTAAACTTTTGTAACCGTTTTCCATAGACATGAATCGTAATAACGCTTTCATTTTTTGCTGATTTCAAGAATATGGAACAATCCGCTGGTGGAATTACTTTATGAGCTTCTCCTTCTCCCAAATAAAGATTTCCTGTATGTGTTAAATAAACAAGTGAATTTCCAAGTTGTTTCGTTTGTATAAAAGTTCTTCAACCATTATCCTTTCTGAAAATACGCCTTCTACTCCCCATGTGCCGTCATGATCATGTAAAGGTGTAGATTGTCCATCTTTCCATACGAGAGCTAGTACTTCAAAACGTTTGAGCGGATCTTCATACAATAAATGTCGTGCATATTGAGTCAAATTGGCCTTCTGTTTATTCGAACGGAAGCCCTATGTTTTCTTCTAAAAGTTCTTCTAATAATTTTTCAATGCCACACACTATTTCTTCTTCAAATAAACTGTTTTCCATAAGATCTGTAACACCTTTAATAAACTTTTGAAATGATTTACTTCCATTACAAGTCAACATAAGAATCCTCCTCTACGCTTTATATAATTCCATATTAAGGTAATTTCCGAAAACTCACAATTGAGAAACAAAAAAACAAGATGCAAATGTATGCACCTTGTTATGATTTTTATTTGGCTTTCAATCGAATAGGTAAGTATTTTAATGTTTGTTCATTTTCTAATATACATGTTTCTAAACAGAAAGATGGAGATAGCTCTATTTTTTCAAAAGCATTTATAAAGGTAGTTAATGCAATCTCAGCTTCTAAACGTGCAAGTGGTGCTCCTAAGCAAAAGTGAGGACCTTTCCCAAAGGTTAAATGTTTTTCATTTCCTGTTCGATGTACATTAAATTGAGAGGCTTGTGAAAATTTTTTCTCATCTAAATTCGCTGCACTAACCCACGCAATAATCATCTGATCCTTTTTCATTAAAGGACCAAATATATTTGTATCCTCTGTAATCCTCCGGGCCAATGAGAACAGGAAAGCGAGAGCGTAAATACTTCCTCAATCGCTTTTGAAATTAGTTAGGTTCTTTTCTTAACTTTTCATAAATTCCAGGTGAAGTCTGACTAAAAAGCAATAAAAGCTATTAATAATTAAATTTGTAGTGGTTTCATTCCCAGCCGCTAGTAAACCTAATGAAAAGGTTACAATTTCCTCATCGGTTAATCTTTCGCCTTCATATTCAGCTCGAATTAAATCAGATATGATATCATCGGTTAAATGATATCTCTTTTCCTGAACAATCGGTAGAAGGTATGCTTTGAATTCATTTAATGCTATCCCTTTCTCGGCATCCATATCATTAAACTTTTCTTTACTATACGGCATAAATAAAATATCAGACCATTCTTTAATTTTTTTACGATCTGTTGTTGGGACTCCTAATAAATCAGAAATAACGGTAACAGGTAAAGGTGCAGCAAACTGTTCAACGATATTAACTTCACTACATTTTTCGATATGTTGTACAAGTTCATCTGCGATAGCCGGTATTCGAGGTTTCCACTGTCCTAGACTTCTTGGAGTAAATGCCTTAGAAACAATGGAACGTACATTGCGATGTTCTGGTGGATCTGTAGAGTTTATATTTATTCTAGTTTCTAAAGGAGGAATTGAGAATTGTCTGCGCTCCCTTCTACTTGAAAATAAGCGATAATCTGATAAAACACGATTTACATCATCGTATAAAAAAACATTCCATACATCCTGCTCTTCATCATAATGAACTGGGTGATTATCCCTCATCAAACGATACCATTCATATGGATTCCATAACTCTTCTTTTGTTTTCAGCTTTGAAATTTCATGAACTAAAATAACATTTTCAGGTGAAGCCATAGTTCTTTCCTCCCTTTTCTTTTACAATAAAAGTGATAGGTCGGCAGTTCAAAGTTGTATAAACTATCATATGTTATTTTAACATATACAAAAGGAGAGTTTTCATTAGAAAACTTGAGAAATATATAAGGGGGAGTTTTATGTACGTTGACATTTTACTGCTAGCTGAATTAACGACAGGACCAAAACATGGATATGAAATCAAAAAAAATGTTCAAAATCGTTTAGGTGAGAATTTTGAATTAAATCACAACATGCTTTACCCTGCCCTTCGGCGCTTTGAAAATATGGGTGCTATAACGAAAAAAATACATAAACAAGCCGGAAAACCAAACCGAAATATGTACGATATAACAGAAACAGGAGAAGAAATTTTTTCTGAAATGTTACGAGAGTTTCCTGAAAAACTTGCGACAAACAATACAGAATTTCTAGTTCGTATTGCGCTATTTGAAAAACTTGACTATGAGGATAGAAAAGAGATTTTGACTGTACGTCAAAACGTACTACATAATCAGCTTACTGCTATTCAGACTCTAGATGTCACCTCATCTTTTATTACTGAAGTCATTGAATTTAGTAAATCACGAATTGAACATGAATTGAGTTGGATTACATCACTTATGAAAAAAATATGAAAAAATAACAAGAAAAGTTAAAAACAATGAATGAAAATGATATTTATTATCAATACTATGATTAATAAAAGGGCAACCACGATTTGGCTACCCTTAAAGAAATTACACTTCTGGATCAAATGTTTTGCAATCTGTTTCTTCCGTTGTAGATGCATGTTTACCTTTATGACTTACTACGTAAATTGCCTCTGCACTACATTTATTACCGTTTGCCCAAAATTTACAGTTGTTTACTTCACATAAAACGTCTTGTGCCATAGTATCACACCTCCTTGTTCTATTATCATTAACAAAATTCGGAGGTATGATACTATTTGTCATTCATTTTTTATTCCCTTTTTAGCTTTCTTAATGGTTCAATATCTCCTCGGACAATAGCATCAATATTTTCAGTTATTTTTTCAATGTCAAAATGCCACCATTGAATTTGCAATAATTCTTGGATTATTTCATTTGAAAATCTCTCTTTTATTTGCAGGGTTTCCACCAACAATTGTATATGGTGCAACGTCTCTAGTCACAACAGATTTAGCTGCAATGATTGCACCATCCCCTATTTTTATTCCGGGCATAATTGTTGTATCCATACCAATCCAAACGTCATTTCCTATAACTGTATCACCTTTATAAGGTAAATCAGACAAACTAGGTGTATACTTCTCCCACCCATTTCCAAATATATTAAATGGATATGCTGAATCCATCCATTCGATGATTCGCTCCGTTCATAATAAAGTTAATTCCAGATGCAACACTACAAAATTTTCCAATTGTAAGGCAATCCCCTAGAAATTCATAATGATGTAATACTCGATCTTCAAATGTTTCTCCATCTTTCGTATCATAATAAGAATAGTCACCAACAAGTATATTAGGTTTTGTTATTGTATTTTTTATAAATTGAACGTTTTGATTCCCTTCAATAGGGTATTTAACATTTGGATTAGGATTCATTTTGTACAGCACTTCCTTTACCACTTATTTCACTTTCCACCACTATTACTGGCTTTAAATTGTATATAGGTAAAATAAACAATAATCCAATTATAAAAAGTAAAGCCGTCCCTTCATACATCATACTTAATGAAAACATCTCTTTTAAAGAACCGGCAATACTCATCGTTACCACCATTGAACCAGTAAAAAGCGGACTTAAAATACCATTTACACGACCTATAAAATCAGTATCGCTATTTTGAATAATAAGCGTATTAATACCAATTTGGATACAAGGAAGAGCTAAACCACTAAAAAGCTGCGCTGTAAGTGTCACCCATAAATTTGTAGAATATCCTATAATGCCAATACCAATTGCTTGACCAAGCATACCGATAATTAACATCTTTTGCGGAGCAACGTTTTTCGCAAATACCATCGCTAATGCTCCGCCAACAATCATCCCTGCACCATTTACTGTTAATAGCCACTGTAAACTCTCTTTTGATAACCCTAACTGCTCAGTCACAATAAATATACCTAATGGCTGAATTAATCCTATACCTAGTCCTGCAGCCATAAAACAAAGCCCTAGCAAAGTTAATGCTTTTTTCTTTTTGACATACTTAATACCATCCTTCATCTCCTGCAACAGAGTGATATCTTTCTTTTCTACGTCGTTTTCAAGATCTTTTGGAAGAAATAACAATACAACTGCCGCAAGTAAAAACGAGATACCTGTTATGATGATTGAAATATAAATTCCAAAACTATGAAAGATAAATGTCCCTAGGATTGGTCCTAATACCATAAATATTGCAAATATCGTTTGATATATAGACATTGCTAATTGAATTTGTTCCGTTGATAAATGTTGTTTAAACAACTTCATTCCAGATGGTTGTGAAAACTGTGAAAGGATTGCAGAGATGAGTGTCACAAAAAACACAATTTTCCACGTTCCAAACATAAGCGTAATTAATACAGCGAATACTGAAATGGAACTTAACGTTTCACACCATATCATCGTCTTCTTTGGCTTCCACCTATCAGCAAAAGTACCGCCAATAAATGAAAAAATAAAAATTGGAGCGAATTCAGCAACTGAAATCATCGAAATAGCAAAAGCATCACCTTTTGTCATTTCCATTACATATAGTAATACCGCAAAGTTTCGAACCCATATTCCTATTTGTAAAAATAATGCTGATGCTAAAATCCCTTGAACAAACCGATTTTTTAATACTTGTGATACCCCATTGTTTTGTTTCGTTACTACATTTGTCGACATAAAAAAGCCTCCTATTTCATGTTCTGAACAGGAGGCAGCACAAATCATATAAAAAGACTATATATTCGCAGAGCGAAATACATCCCTTTTCTATAAATGTACAGACTAACCCTATTCAGAAGAATATTTCGTTTTTTAACGAAGATCTCTTATAAATAGAATTAGTTGATCATCGGGATGTCTTCACCCTTCCGTTTCGAATTTAAATAATACATACATACTCTATGTAAATCATTTTCGATGTATGCATGTCTCCTTTTAACTATTCTAGAAAGTTAAAGGTAATTCCTCTAAAGAACGCATTAAATAGTTACCTTGCCATTTAATTTCTTCACGATTCCCTTTTATTTGTAGTTCAGGCATTCGATTAAACAAAGTAGTAATAGCAATCTTTGCTTCCAACCTAGCAAGTGGGGCGCCTAAGCAGAAATGACTACCATGACCAAAGGCAATATGACGATTATTTTCCCGAGTAATCTCGAATACTTCTGGGTTTTCAAATACAGTTTCATCACGGTTTGCAGAAGCTAAGGCAATGACAACCATATCTCCTTTTTCGATTGTTCGGTCGTGAATTTGAAATGGCTCCGCTGCCCATCTTGAAGTTGTAACCTCAACTGGAGAATAATATCGTAATCCTTCCTCAATAGCAGCATCAATTAATTTTGGGTTTTCTTTTAATAACTGTAATTGATTTGGATTTTCAAGAAGTGCTAATACCGTATTTGTAATTAAATTCACTGTCGTCTCGTGTCCTGCTACAATTAATAGCATTATCATTGAATATAGTTCCCGAGCGCTAAGTTTATGCCCTTCACTCTCTGCAAGTATTAAAGCACTCACCAAGTCTTCTTTTGGCTCTTTTCTTTTAATATCAACTAAATAATGAAGATATGTAATAAACTCAGATAGTTGCTTTTCAGTTTCTCTTATTTCTTCTGGTGTTTCTGGGTAAGCAATGACAGCATGAGACCAAATTCTAAATTTCGCTTGATCTTCTTTTGGAATACCGAGCATTTCACTTATTACAATGATAGGTAAAGGGAACGAATAATCATCAACAAGATTTAATGAACCCTTTCGCTCGACTTCATTTAACAAACCATCTGCAATATCCTGTATTCTTCCTTCCAATTGCGTGATCATCTTCGGTGTAAAAGCTTTTTGTACGAGTGATCGTAGACGATTATGGTTAGGTGGATCTGAATTTAACATATGAGTAGTTAAATAATCACTATTGTCAACCGTAAGAAACACATTCAATGCATCTTGAGGAAATATATTGGCTGGATCTTTTTTTAAGCGACTGTCTTTTAAAAGCGGCAAGGCATCTTCATATCTTGTGACAAGCCATTCCGCTCCTAGTTCAGTTTTATTCACAAATAAGATAGGTTGCATTTTTCTAGATTCTTTATAAATTTCATACGCATCTTCTTTAAATTGAGCTGAAGCTAAATTAATGCCATCCTCTATTTTTAGTCCAACTTTGTTTTTCATTGACATTGTATTCCCTCACTCTCATTTGTTTTTGAAAACCAACCCAACATATGCATTATACTCTAATAAAAACGTGAAAATTGTAAATTTTTAATCAAAATCTTACTTCGTATATTGAAAAATAAAAAAGTGAGAGAGTAAAATCGTTTCACTCTCTCACTTCTCTTTATGCGAAGCACATAAAATTACTAATTTGTTGATAGCGATAACTTACTTTACGACGACGACCACCTTGCCACGTGTAACCTGACACTCCATTTCTTCTCACTTCAGTCGGGAAGAACCATAAATCCCTTCCGAAAGGACCAGGACGATGTAAGCGTAAATAGCCCCATCTTCCTAGACAGTTACACATCCATGATTTCATATTACCTGGTTGTGCTGGAGAAGCAAATGTAGACGGTAACGACGGCGCTTGTGACGGTGGTGGTGACGTTGGAGCATCTTCCGCATCATCTGGTCTGTAATCTTCTTGTTCAATATCTCTCACTTCATTTGTAGGTTCATACCCGTAGTTTTGTGTATTGTAATACATCGCTTGATCATATGGATAATTTTGTTGATTATACATATTAACAAATCACCTTCTTTTCATTCATTACCTTTACCATTCATATGTGATATGCCCTCGCTGGGAAGCTTATGTATAGCCCAAATTCAACTTAAAAAGCTCGTATTATTAAAAATACGAGCCTTTCAAAAATAGAATGTGTTTATTATTTCCTTAACTTCACACTATAAAAACGCATTTCATCTAACGTACCTTCAAATTCAAATACTTCTTGTTTAATTAATTGTTTCAAGCGATATTCTAAGAAAGTATCTCCAACCAATTGTTCAACAAGACCAAGTGCTTCACCAATTACTCTAGGAGCTTTGAGGAACTCTCGATCAGCACCCACACTTTTCGCGCATTCAATTATAAATTGATCAAAATAATCTTCTTGTACAGAATGCACTTCATTTTCTTTCCACACTCTTAAACATTCTATGCTTTCCGATAATCTATCCCACTCATGTTCAAACTTCATTCGCTTCTCTTCAGTTAAATAAGGTAACTTTATAAAACTTTTTTGGAATAAAGCTAAACTTTCAGGTGGTAATTCTCCCGTTCCACGAATATCATACTCTTGTTTTAATATTTCTCTACTTGCTTCAGACGTATTAACAACTCGAATGTTTTTCTTATTCTTTAATTGTGCTATTACAAAACTTAGGCCTACATGTTCATGTGCATTATCAGCCTTCCAAATTGTAATAGGCGTTTCAACAGGAATAGTATGTAGTTCTTCTATAGTTGCTATAAATCTTGATAAATATTCTTCTTCAAAATAACTATCATAAGCAGTTAAATTATTTATTAACCACTTCTGTCTTGCTAGTTGCCCCTCATTCGTATGCAACTTATATATCGGTCCAATTGAAAAGAATTCAGAAAAAGCAACAACACTCTCTTCATATAACTCTTCTTGGCTTAACATATATTTTAAGCAACCAGCCGTTGAATCATCAAAAGCAATATGTACGTGCGTACTTTCTATTACATTCCTTTTATAAGTAGGATTACTCGTTAATTGTTTCGGAATATCCATCAAATTTTTAATTGTATCTTCACTATAGTTTTCTTCTAATAAGTTTAACTGTATGAGAATACTTTGAAGTAAATCTTTAGCCTCATCTTCGTACATATCCCCTACAGCATTTTTAATTTTATCTATCACACAAATCCCTCTATTCATTTCAAAAATAACGTAGATTATAGTGTATCATTTTAGTATAGTTCTTTAAAGTCAAATTCACATTGCTACAGCAATCTGGATTTTCAACAAAAGCTCTCCTTATATTTTTGAATTGCTAAATATTTTTACTTTGAAAATCCTTGTATCTAAATGTATAATTATATAAAAACAAAAATATAGGAGCTATATTTATGGATAAAGTACTTACAAATTATAAACATTACTTAAAAAATTGGAGATTTATATTTATTTGCATACTACCTACTATTGCTTTATTCGTTACTTTCGATGTCATCTTTGAACTATTGTTTCATCAAAATTTCTACTTATCTAACTTAATTTCTGCTATCATATTATTTTTAATATTTATTAACGTTAAAGATAAATTTAAAATTAAAGGCTAAAGAACAATATTTCAAAATAGCCTTTTATTATTGCATCCTACTATAAAATAAGGCTCGTAGTAGATTTTTATAAAAAATAAGAGCACCCTGCAATTGGATGCTCTTATGTGATTAGAGGTTTTTTCTGAGTATTAAGTAGGACACAAAGATCTTGTCCTACTACATAATATATGCTTATACTTATTATTTCGTGCATGTATTAAGCACCATGTTCAGGTACTTAATATATGCATAGTCATTACTAAAAAATCTACTCAAATATTCACTGTACAATTTCATATTTATAAATTAAAAAACATCCTCAATGGATGTTTTTTATCTAACGATTTTAAGCTTCCATAAACTTAGCCGGTACACCAATTTTTTCAACTACAGAAGATATATTAGTAGGATTAATCATTACATTTTCAATACATACTAATTTATTTTCTAATATCCCATTCTCTGTAGTAATAAGTTCTTCAAACCGATCTAAAGTCATTGAGAATTTGTGTTCACTTCCACCATTCATACTAACTTTTACATACTTCATAGTGTCACCGCCTTTCATAATAATTTACATTTCGACAAGAAGGCGCTTACATCCTTTTATTTACTCTTAGATTTCTCACGTTTACATGTATTTTGAGAAAAGAAACTACTATTATTTACTCACAAAGTTATTGCTAATAAGAAAGATAAAGATAACAATGCACAAAGTGGAATATATAAACAGGTATCCATTCTAGCAAAGTGCGTATTTTTTTGTCGTTTAAAGATACCAAAATAATTAAACTCACCAATTACTCTAATAGAAAAGATGATCATACAAATCTAGGAACCGACTTGAATAATAAAATTAGGAACTGCAAAATGAACAATTTTTGCTTGTTGCAACAAAATTATTGCTATCATACTTAATAATAATGCAATGAACATTGTCATTCCGGCGCGAGGTGTAAACGCCTTTTCCCCTGATTTAGTTGGAATAACACTATTTGTCCCCCAATTACCTCCGAAAGCCCAATATACATGTAAAAAGCTAACTAAGAATAATATACAAGCAGATATATATGTAATGATAAGCATTTTATCCTCCCCTTATTTTAGTTCCTATCTATAAAATATGCTATTCCTCTCCGCAATAGCAACTTTCATTTCATTACATAAAAAAACCGTAATGATTTATCAATATTAAGATAAGTCATTACGGGGTTATTAAACTTCATTATGCATTATACCTATTTCTTCGGCGTTCCATCCTTGTTTGACCTTGAACTGCATTTTCTTTGTATGGATCTATTTGCTCTGTCATTTCATATGTTGCAACTGGTCCTTCGTACTTATGCTCATTTATCTTTTCTGGCATTTTACTTTTGGATTCTTTCCCACCAAACTTAAATAGTTTCATCTTTAATTTCGGTAATCTTGGAAGACGAATCTTAAATGATAATCTTTTGCGTTTCTTTTTTGGTCCAAGTAGATTTATATTTTCTTTATTATTATCTTTCTCTTTGCGGTGAATGAACATCGCAAGTAATCCTCCTATTACAAGTCCTCCAATTAATAGTAATATATATACATAATGGCTTGTCATTAAACTCGTTATGCGTTCAAGTATGACTAACGACTGTACTTCTTTTATATCCCATAGTAAAGCGGCCCATAATGAGAATAAGCCCAAAGTAAGTCCATATGTACGAAAACGGAATAAACATGGTATTAACGCGACACATGCTGCAATTTTCGCATTTGCTATGATTGAGCTTGTTGAAATATCCTGATGCCAAATAACTAACAGTAATGTTATAAATGGCGCATACGCTATCCAGCTACATATACGTGAATACATCTTTTTAGCAAAATAACTACCGAAACTAGTAAAAAATAAAAGTCCTCCAATATATATAGATTGTTCTAGAGGGATTTGCTTTATAAGTCCTGCAATTGGAAAGAGGACGCTCAATAGCATTAAGAGCACATCTAATTTCTTCACAATTCCCCATTCCTTTCAAATTTTTTCAATTAATAAAAATCGTTTTTCCATATGATATAGTTTTTGTATTTCTAAAAAACATATTAATCCTGTCTGCACATAAAGTAAATATGTAAACGAAAAGATACTTGACAAAGGATATCCTTATTTACATAAAAAAATGACAAATCCTAATCGATATAACGAGCAGGATTTGTTTACTAGTATTTAAAGTAGTGTAATTGAATCTTACTTTTCTACTTTTACTACATCTACATCCAATTCATCATCAAATTCTTTGAACTCTCTTGCGTCTATGTCAGTAATATAACTCTTTATTACCTTTTCCATATGCATGGAATATGTCAAGTGTACATTCTTTTTCGAAATCATACTAGAATTACAGCACATGTAATGTATCATTTTAGCGATATAATCCCTTTCTACAGGTTTTACACCTAATGGTAGAATTTCAAGTATATATCGATGAAAAGTCCCACTACAATTAAGTGAATATTCACCAGTGCTATAATACATCCCTTTTTGATCTGCATATAAGCCAATGCTATCTAGAGCATCATCGCGTACTATTACACCGTAACTTGGTACATCAAAACCTGTATTTATTCTAATAATATTTAAATTTGGAACCTTTAACACCTCTGGAACAATATCAGGTAAAATATCTGTATTAATTTCTTTATTTTGTAACTCTTTTATCCAATATTTTCTCAAATTTGCATCTACAATGAAGTAAACTTGTTCATTTTGTTCTTTTGCATATTGTACAATTTCCATTAATGTTTCGAAAACATATTGTTTAAAAAGAGCCCCCATATCATTTCTCTTTGATGGTTGTGGTAAAAATGCATTATGTTTATTTATATTTAATATTACGTAATCAATCGTTTGCCACTCTGTATTCCCATATAATTTATATAAAATTTCTTTTCCTTTTATTTTTGAAAAAATAGGTAAGAAATCAAATTTCGATATTCGTTCAATTGATAAACTAACATATGTACAAGGTAAATTTATCTTATTCCAACTACGCTTCAAAAATCCTTTTTGTTCTAATAGACTAAAAATACTATTTACAATTGTTTTACGAGATACACTTTGGCCTATAAATAAATTAATAAATGTTGAAATACGGTTTGTTCGTGCAAATCCCTCTCTAATGATTTGTTTTGGATCAATTTTTTCGCGTCCATCACAATTTTTCATTGCGATTAATGCTAATGTCGCATCACTGCGCTTACCCGCGGTAGCATAGACAGCTTTCTTAACATCATCTACAAGATTTGTTTTATATTTTTGGCAATATTGCATTTTATATGGATTTTGTAACACCTTTTCAATATTATATCTCACAATCTTTAATAACACTGGAAAATCTGTATTCAATACATAAGAATTTTCACCAACTTTAGTCAAAACAATTTCACTCTCAAGTAATGCTTGTTCTATTTCCAGCGCTATATTTTCAGACCAAACTTCTAATGTTAATGTCTCTAATCCTTTTGGTGCAAATAAAGGAAATAATTCATTTTTGTTATTTGTTGCTATCTTTTTACATTCTG
The DNA here is from genome assembly GCF_056033865.1 of Bacillus sp. FAU20. Classification (NCBI taxonomy): domain Bacteria; kingdom Bacillati; phylum Bacillota; class Bacilli; order Caryophanales; family Bacillaceae; genus Bacillus; species Bacillus sp. FAU20. The sequence goes on along the minus strand of NZ_JBVYHY010000026.1, from coordinate 19,391 downwards.
GAAGTATTGTGAAATAAGAGAATTTACGCTGAAATTCTTTAAATAAATACTCTCTTTCCTTTACCTTTATACCCGGTTCTATTTTAGTACCTTGAACTTTATAAATTCTCTCATTGTATGGAAATAACACCCTTTTATTTTCTCCTACAATATAATCTTTCGGATATTGGAGAATATGGTCTAAATCCACCTCTCCCCCTATTTGAAAATCATCTTTTAAATTTCTAAATATCTTAATCCATTTCATACCGGTTGTAGCTTGTTGTATTTTTAGCTTTACAAACCGGATTTTTTTATTATTTGACGCAAACTCTGAGATAGAAATCAATATCATGCCTCGTTTCCGTCTTAAAAGTAAAGGAATATCTGGATGATTATATTCTTGATATTAAGACTGTTTTTATGATTATTTCTTGTTAGTGTGTATTAATTGATTATGGCTATTATTGAAGATGATATATCAGCGATAATTTATGTCTATTTCGTATAAGTGTTAGCAAGTTCGTTTGCAAACTTGTTAGCACTTTTTTATTTCTTCTATTCTCCCATGAAAATTAGCATAGTTTTTATGAATTCTATATCTAGTAGCAAGCTCTCTATCATATAAAAGTATAATAATAGGTTAATAAACAAGCAGTTTTTTTACTAAAACATAGAATAATACTAACCCTAATTGAAGGGAGGTATAAAAGAATGTCCTGGAATAATGATTGCTGGAGTTCTAAGAAAAATCATTGTTGTGATGATTGGTGGAAATCTAAAGATAAGCGCCATTGTGATGACGATTGGTGGAAATCTAAAGACAAGCACCATTGTGATGATGATTGGAAGTTCAATCGAAATAAGTGTCGTTGTAACTGTTTCTTTATTTGTTGCCATTGTAAAAAGAAACATTGGTAAGATTTTCAGTACCAACTTAAAGGCAAAGAACATGCCTTTCGGACTGATAAATACTAGATTATAGTAATTAAAAAGCTGACTAATTATTGTCAGCTTTTTAATTACTTTACATACACACAGGCTTCATTTGCTGTTACATAGTATGCTTTACCTTTGCTATTATTATGCACTTTATTTCTCACCAAATTATTCTTTTGTATAGTAATAATTTAATCCTTTAGCATCTAACCATGCTGTTGCTTTATCTAGCTCGCTACCTTGACCATAATCCGACTCGAAATAAACAAGCCCCTGACGATCTCCTCGGGAAACAATTTTTGAAGTGTATCCAAGCTTATCCATCATTTGAATCATTTCGGGAATTAAATTTACACCAAATTCATAAGAAACCACCTTATTATGTTTGTTCACGATAATCTCCACTCCTTCTTCTTTATACGATTTATTTGTAAACCAATCTAACGACTTGCTTCCTATTAATTCATTCAAATCACACTTTCCAATACCAGGTACATTTCCTGTTTCAGTGTATTGCCAGATATCACATGGATAAGCTGGTCTATTCCCACCATAACGAGGAATCCATACAAAGTCAGATTTTACATTTACCATTCCGAATGGAGCATACATATGATGACCAACATATAAACCAACTTTCTTAGCACCTAATCGACGTAATTCATCGATAAAAGCCTGTGTACCTGCTCGCATATCATCCATTGTTTTCACTTCTACATCAGCCACCCAGACTGTTGCGCTCTTATCTCCACGATTCCAGAAGTCTCGAGCTTCTACACGTGCGTCATTCTCAGAAACGAAACGACAGAATGCATAGTTACCAAAAGGAATACCATGTTGCTTCATAGCTTGTACATATCCCTTATATAATGGATCTACATAATTCGAACCATCTTGTACACGAGCGATGATGAAATCAATGTATTGTTTTGCCACAGGCCAGTTAATATTACCATTCCATTTTGAAATATCTACAACGTGTCCCATTATTGAACATCTCCTTTTAGTGTAAGTTATTTTTTTCTAATACATCTTTTTGTTGTAGTCCCTTATTGCTCAAATAATTGTTCTTCCACGCCATATACAAAGTGAATACACCTGTAATTACAGCTACTAAATCGTTTGTGATTTTGTCATCAATCGTTTGGTATCCGACAAGATTTAAGACACTATTAATCACAGCAATCACCAATACGACATAGCGACTAATTGATGCTACATCAAGATTTTTCATATTCTCACCTCCTTTCAAAAAAAAGTGACCGTATATACGATCACTTTCCTGCGAATTTAAAAAGAGCCATTATCCCACCAGTGATAATAGCTCCAACTACTGTAGTACCAATCCAAAATACTAACTTATCTAATCGATCAATTCGTAAATGAGCACTTTTCGCTGACTGCTGCGCTTCAATCGCAACATCTTTAACGTTACCAAGTGTGTCTAACTTTGTTTCTACCCTTGTTAATCCTACTAATAGCTCTTTAAAATCATCATGTTTTTGCTCTGGCATTGGTTCAACTCCTTTCCAAATAAAAGCCCTATTTTATACAAAATAAAAAAGCCTGCTTATGCACGCTTAATCTGTAATATCTAAATTAAAAAGTTCATTGCAATATGAACAGTACTCCCGCTCGGAACACCATTCACGAAAATCCCCCCATCAGGTTTTATTGTAACTTCACAAACTGCGGGTGTATATCCATATGCCAGTGCTGGAAAAGCAATGTGCTGTACAGGTCTAAATCCAACTGGTAGTGTAGCGAATACTGCCTCATTTTGAGGATTTCGAACTGAACCAATTACACTAATGTTTTCACCACTTCTCTTATATTTCATATCTCTGTTAGCAACATTCTCTACCCCAGTTGTAGGAAGCTTAATCCATCCTGTATCATACCCTTGTCTGATTGTCCCATCAGTTCGAAATTCTACTCGTTTGGACCAATCCCAAGAGTCACCTTGTTCTTTTGTGGAAGGTGCAAATATCAACTCTCCCTGTGAACCCTTATGAATAACTGATTTAAAAGAACGACTTCCTAGCACAATTGCGTTATCAATCTTAAATTCAAGTAATCCATTTATGATGTCGCCGGCTTTCTTAACAAGGTTTGTATTAGCAGAAACATTAAACGTTTTATTGTTACGATTATAATCCCAAACGCCTTGATTTCCTTTAACATCCCTAATCCCATAATAACCATCCCCTGTTTGGTAGAAGTTGAGCTCTTCAACTCCCGCTGTAGAGAATGCTATTTTGTTAGTATTGGTTGTACCTGCCCTGTCAAACAAGAGGTTGCCAGGCATGGTGTCTCCGCTTTTCCTAACAACATCCATAGCATTTAATTTCTGTTGTAACTCGTCTAACGTTTTCTTAATAATCTCAAACTCAGAAATATAGTTTTCGATTTTAATATTACCTTCTTTTACATCCCGTCTTAATGTAATCCGAATGTCTGGTGTACTCATTCGTTCTGTACTTTTTTCCATCACAAAATAGGCTGTCCAATCATCCGATGTGGAAACAGCATGCGAGGACAACGTATATGAAAACACACCATTCTTTGCATCAACTATTTGGGCATCATCTCGAACGAATAGTCCAATTTGATTAATCGCTTCGTACTTCACTGCATACCCTGTTAAATCAACAATTTGCCCCTTTTCTCTTACATATACAGTAATCTTCAAGCCGTTTTTATCATTTTGTCTCGAACGAATTGTTTTGGTAAACACAGGATCTGCTAAATCTATAATAATTTCCTCATTTCGCATGACTACACCTCTCTCTAACTATTCCTTTTCACGCGTCTAGGCGGTCTTCTTTGACGTTTTACTTTGTTCCTGTGTTTTATATTTCCTTTAGGCTTTATTGGCTCTAATTCTTCGATTCTAGCATCTGTTTTGGCTACATACTCCTGAAATGCTCTAACAGTCTGCGCAATCATCCCATATAAGCCAACACCATTTTCTTTTGATTCATCTGGAAGCACAACTCCATAATGAGTTGTAATATCATTTGTTGTAAGGATTGGATCTCCTTCTTTACGTTTCATACGCATATCATACAACTCGGCTACTTCTGTCTTAAGGTTGTACTGTTTAATTTCCCAGCCCATTACCTTCTCTAACGCATCAAATTTAATATCACGTATATTTGTTTTATATTTCTTTTTAGAAGATACTTTAAAATCTGCTGCTAAAACACCGTTGAAATAAGTTCCCCCAGCACTTTTCACTTGCACATAGGTACTTTCATAATTTCTGTTGTTCCGTAATAAGATGTTCTGAAATACGATGTCACTATCTCCACCAGGTGTCAACTTCAAATCAACAACTCGATCTCCATTTTGGCGGAAATTAAACCCTTCTTTTGCAGTGAAATAAGCACCACCTGTTCTACTTTCCAGAAAAAGATTATTTTGACTTCTCAAAGAAGCATAGGATGCTTTTGACTCTAGTTCTAGGCTTTGATCCGCTTTTAGTTCCGCATGTCCATTTTGATTAAACGCAAGAGCCGCTGAAAAATAGACTCTTGTTGGATCACCATTTAGGTATCCATTCGATATTCCGATTCCTCCTGACTTGGGAGAACTTTCGAGTTGATAAACTAACACTGCACCCTGCGTTGCTGTTATATCATTGTTGCCACCTAATACAATAGTGGGTTGCATGACATTACTTTGATTTATATAATAGCCCATGAAAATCCGAGTGATATACGATTCCATTAATCTAATGAATTGCTTGGAAATAGAAACATAATTGGAATCGTCAGAAGTTCTAAGAGTGGTTCCTGTTATTTCTCCGCCTCGAATCAAATTTCCATTCAATACTCCAGTAGTAATGAAATCCGCAACAATACGCCCATCTTTTGTCATTGCTATTTCATACGGACCATTTACCCCGTTTGATGAATAACCTAACCCGTTTATGTTCCACTGCCACACTTTTGAAGCTGTCATTTCATTTTTTGTATCCATGATTAGAATTCGGTCTGGATATACACGAACATTTCCACCAAATCCTGAATTGATTAGCTTTGTTGCATTTTCTTTCGCTGCATCAAGTAAAGACCCTGGCATATTTGATAAATCTTGTTGAATTTGATCTACTTTACCCGCCATGTCTGTAAAAGATTCTTTAAAGTTACCAATGGTTACATTGATATATTCCTTTTTAATCGGATCATATTTATACGCAATGACTTTTGCTTGAATATCAATACCGTCTTCCTCATGTTTAACTGTAACAATATCGCCCATCCAGACACGCTGCAAAATTTTATATTCTTTATACTCCTCTGTTTGAGACAACTCTTGAAATTCAACCTTATATGTCGCTTTCGGTTGATCTACCATCTGGATATCAAACATAGCTTTAGCGGCTTGACGTAACCTTTTATATGCTTCTTCTACAGGTACTGCGTCTTCATCATTTGCATTTTTACCAATAGCTGCTTTTATATGATTAAATTCAATCACTCGTATTCTCGGATGTGGATACTTATTAATCAGTGGACTATCTACATATTTTTCTGGTAATAACAATCCGTCAAACCCTTGCGGCATAATTCTGGTAGTAGGGCTTTTCCAGTCCACACTTCCTTCATAACCTAACAAATCTTTTTTATGTCTTATTACTACTCCACGATTAGCTCCTCGGCTTTTCAGCATCTTAACATCGAAGTTGTCTCTTTTTAATTCCCCGCCCCATCGATTCACGAATGAATTATCTTGACTCGTATCCAACATTGCTTCCACTGGATTCTTTCGAACAATACGTGCGGTGGATATATTCATTACGTCAGAATAAAAAGTAAAAGGATGCTTATATTGACAACCTGATGATAACCTAGCCATAGCCCCACTACCATTTGTGGGCTGTATAAATATATCTTCAATCAAGTTTTCCGTTAAATCATAAAAAATGTGATAACAAACCGCTTTGATTTCCCCCATGCTCACTTTAGGAGTCACCAAACGAAATAACTGATCCCCATCAGGAGTAGGAACTTTTATGATGCTCATTCCGTCAATCTTCGTTCCATATGGAGCAAATAAAGGATAATTAAAATTAAAAACAAATAAACCGTTGAGTTCTTCCTCAACAGTTGCACTATAAATATGTTTATCTAAAACACCAATTCCGTTATGCGTAAAATCTGTTTCATTTGGTTTATATAAAGTAATCATTATTTATATCTCCATCTTGGTTGAATTGAAATATATTGGATAGCACCTGACCACTCTATTTTATTTTCTCCTATTTGGAGTTCTGGAAAACCACCAATCATCTTATCATTCATTGATACCGTACCACTGTATGCCTCTAATAATTCTGAATCTATTACAACAGAACCATTTACATCTTTAATCTGAAAAGAAACATCATTAATAAAAATCCGAAATGTACCATTCCCTGCAACGAACAACATTGGAGTTGATTCCATTGTACCCGGATTATAAATAGATCCAGGAGTACTCAACATTATGTTTACATCTTCCGTATACTCAAACGGATCAAGCGTAAAGTCGACTTCAAACTCACCGTGTTCTTCAATTTCATTTGCAATATCACCTACTACAACATGTTTAATTTTTCGATACACATCATCATCTGTAAAATATAGTGTCTTGCCATTCATCAACCAAGCCTTCATGCGCCGAACTAGTGGCTTAATATTCTCATCTTCAAGCATATTGAACTTTATTTTTAAAGGGACGTCTTTAAACGCCCCTTTTTTTGTAAGTGAACCATGTCTACCCGACACTTCAATATGTTCTACTTCCTGTTCTGCTGTAGGAATAACAGGGCGTTCTACCATACATATTCCATAGTCACTTGCTAACTGATTATCGATACCTATGTCTAGCAATTTAAGTCCTCCCTATTCCTATTTTTACATTACGACCACGCTCAGCAAACCAATCATTTGCTTTTTCAAACATACGATCAACATCACGTTCATTATTAATTGTGTTATAAAAATTAATTTCTACAGGACCACTATCAATTTGTTGAACAATCGGTTGAACCGCTCCTGTCGCTAATGCTGACAGATTAGAAGCGATGTTATCTTGTTTGTTTATCCCATATAAATTCAACTTTTTAAAAGTATCATCAACCATGTTTGAAATATTATTAAGTGCGGATTGTAACCCATTACTTTTGTTTGTCTTTTGGTTTGGAGCATTATAAAAGTCTCTAAAAATTTGCTCTCTAAAACCAGCTACTTTCTTACCTATCTCCAACCACTTTCCAGACTCTACAAATTCCTCTTCTAATATTTTTTGAAAAGGATCTCCACTCTCTAATACACTACGAATATAACGAGCAACAGGATTATTTTCGCTCATACCACTATTAACATCATAACCTTCAAGCTCTTTACCAACTTGTTTAAGTGCATCCCTCATGTCTACGGGTAAATGGGTAATCCAATCATTAAGATAGTCACCATCTTCCAATATTGCCTCAAAATAGCTCCGAAGAGGATTGTTATTATTCATGTCGTTTAAAGTGGAGCTATTGAAAGTATTTAACGTAGTTTCTAATACCGTATACACTGAATTTGCTAAGTTTTTAGCTGCCGCAAGAACTGTTGACATTGATTGTTCCATACCAACAGCAAGCCCAGCACCAACTTGTTTACCAACCTGATCTCGCATTTTTCGAGAAGGGCTATGGATGTCGAAGAAGGAAGTAAAACCGTCAAGAATATCGTTACCAATAGATTTCACCTTACTTAACACTTTACCAGCCATACTACCTAGACCGTCTATCAATCCACTTATAATATCTTTACCTATCTTGAATAAATCAATCTTCTTTAATGTATCAACAATCTTCGGTACAATATCTGTCACGATTGTAGAACCTAATTTTCCTACCATACTCACAATACCTTTTATTAAAGCCCAGATCAGTTGAACACCAGCTTCAAGGATTTTAGGTAGATTCTTAATTAACTCTCCTGCCAAAGTAACAATTAGCTTTAATGCTGCGGCAATTAATTCCGGTATCACCTTTACAATCCCAGCAATCAACATAAGTAAAATTTTCACACCAGCTTCCAGTATCTTCGGCAAGTTTACAATTAATGTGGATGCTATTTTGACAATTAAATCTAACGCTGCATTAATAAGTTGTGGTAACACCTGTACAATTCCATCAATAATGGCCATTAAAATCTTTACACCGGATTCAATTATTTTAGGTAAGTTTGTTAATAAAGTATCTGCTATTTTGGTTATAAGATTTATCGCTAAATCAATAAGTTGCGGTAGCATTTTAATAATTCCGTCTATCAAGCTAGTTAAAACCTTAACACCAGCTTCAATTATCATAGGTAAATTCGCTGTAATGGCTTCAATTAAAGTTGTAATGACTGTAATAATCGCTAAAGCAATCATAGGTAAAGCTTGTGTGATTCCTGTGATTAATGAAACTAATAAATTTATTCCCATTTCAATTAGCTGGGGTAAAAATGACATAATTCCATTAATAATAGTTTGAATAATCGTTACAGCTATTTGGATTAACTGTGGAAGCATCTGCATAATTCCGTTTATTAAAGTTAGAATCAATTGAAGTCCTGTTTCTATCAGAGTAGGTAAGACTTGTACAATCCCAGAAATTAAAGTTTGAATGATTTGTATTCCCGTTTGAACAATCATAGGGAGATAGGTAGCAATCATCTGCGAAATTGTATTTATAATACCAACAATGGCTTCAAGCATAATTGGAGCCGCTACAACCAAACCATTCACAAGGCTTGAAATCATTTGTGATCCGGCTTCAAGAAATTGCGGTAATGCTGTTGTTACGAAATTGGCTATATTAGTAAAGATATTCGTAATAGTTTCAATAATAATTCCTGAGTTTGCATTCAAATATTCTGCAATAGCTGGCAAATAACGAGATACAGATACAAGAACACCGGGAAGCCCACCAATAATTGCTCCCGCTATAGTAGGACCAATGGTTTTAAAAATTTCACCTAACTGACTAAAATCACCCGAAAAAACAGCTTTTACTGCATCAAAAAGATGAAGACAAGCTTCACGTATCTTGCTGACTGCCAACCCTATTATTTCAGCCGCATTTTGAAAACCTTTTGGTAAATGAGTAATCCAATCATTTAAATAATCTCCATCAACAGCCGTATAAAATAGATATTTACCTAGTGAAGATAATGCGTGTCCAAAGTTTTGAACGCTTTCAATTACATTCGTAATGCTATTTTTGAACCCTTCATTGGTTTGCCATAAATTTCGCATCCAAATAATCAATCCAGCAATAACCGCCGATGCAGCTATCACTCCACCTGCTACTAATGCAACTGGACCAGCAACAGCCCCAATACTCACACCCAATATACCAGCTATACTGGATAAGGTGACAAATACTGGGGCTAACGCCATACATGCTCCAACAAGAATCCCGAGCGCTGTTACAATTGTTGTTATAGCTGCTGATAACGCTGGGTGTTCCGAAACGAAGCCCGCAAAAGCACTTATTACATCAGCAATGACTCCCAAAACAGGTTCAAGTGCCATTTTCAAGTCGTTCATAGCTTTTTGAAACTTTACAGCTGGGCTGGCATCCATTTTCTTAATCATTTCATTTAGTTGTTCTTGATTCTTGTTTAAATCTATAACTTTATCTTGAGCGCTAATAAGTGTATTGGTGATATTCTGGCCTTGATCTTCATACATCGTTCCGAAAAGCTTAACACCAATCTCATTTCGCTTTGTTTCATCTTCAATACTAGCCAATGCTTTAGCAATCTCTGTCATAGCTGCCGAACCTTCTTTACCGCCTTTAGCCACAGATTGCCCCCACTTTTCTAACTGATCAGCCGAAATTTTAGTGCCTTCAAGAGCTTCTTTCATAGACTTGTCGACACCTTGACCAAATTCAGCCGCTTTAATACGGCCTTCTTTCAGTCCATCTAAGAGATTATCAATCATTTATATTCAACGTGATTCGCAACGTCACGCCCGTTCTTATGAACTGCTATACGTCACCGTATAGATTAGACTATATCTTCAACTACTTGAGTTGCTCCCCGTTTCGAGTGTCATTTGCTTACACCCTACGTCTCTCGACTAGTCGTTGCACGTTCCTTAATTAAAAGGCTTCGCTCAGTATTGTCTCATTTGAGAGTTCCACTGAATTAAAGGAGTTTTTCATTGTATGTCGCCATACAAGGGAACTATACTCTAATTCCAGGTACCTGTATCAACACCAGCCTCCATAATCGCTTGTACTTCTTCAGCATTGTAACCTGCTCGTGTTAGCTGCCCACCATATTCAGCGATAATGTCCAATTGCTCAGGAGGGAAACCGATTTTTAACAGACGATTTGTTAGACCTAAAGCCGTATCACTAGTTATTCCTAATTCATTACCGATTTCATTCGCTTCTTGAATTAACTCAGTAAAATCTATACCTGCATAGGCACTTGCAATGGCTCCTGCTCCTTTTACAATGGAAGCATTAGCTTTATCACTGACAGTTTGATTTAATGCCCATTGTCTACGTGTACCCTCAAGTGCTTCTTCCACATCAACACCATAAGCTTCTAAACCGCGAACCGCTTCTTCTACTGATTTTTTAGAGGATGCTGGAACTTCAAAAGAAACATCAATTTTTGTTTTTAATTTAGAGGTATCAAGTGCTTGCTCAATGGCTCCTGAAATACCACCACCAGCCATTAATCCACCTAGAATATTTTCTAAACCAATATCTAATTCTTTGAAACTGTGCGATGCTCTCTCCGCTTCTCGTGAAAGGTCCCTCAAATCATTTCGAACTTGTTGTAATGAGTTCCCATCATCTATAGAACGAAGAGATCGCTGTAATTTTTCAATATCTGCTTCTGAACCTAATGCTTCACGACCGATGATTTGAATCGCTTGCTCTAACTGCCTGGCTGTCGCCGTACCGTTTCGTATTGCGTTTGTAAGGTTATTCCCTAATGCATTTGCAAAATGGTCTACACTCGTTTCAGTCGCATCAAAGAATGTCTTTAATTGTTTCGTTGCATTTTCTTGTTCCTGCAAACTTCTATTCGTCACACTTAATTGATTCTGCAACTGTTGTTCTGCTGTCCGAGCTTGTATAAGCTGCGTTTCATACCTTTGGATTTCACTAGCATTTTCGCCATACTGCTGTTTGGCTTGATCTAACTGTTTTTGATAATTTTGTACTTTACTAGCTGCAACAGTATGTTGCTCTCCAAGATTATCTATTTTCAAACGTAACTTTTCTATTTCTGAAGCATTTTCACCAAGCGTTGCTTTTTGTAACTCGTATTGAGCATTCAACTTAGAAAGAGAAGATTGCAACTGCTCTTCCTGTCCTTTTATCTCTTTCAGTTTTTGAGCTGCCTTAGCTGTTTCGCTCGTTCTTTCCTGTTCAGCATCTCTCGCCTGTTTTAAACTTTCAGAAGTTTGTTTAATACTATTCGCTAACTGTTGTTCTGTTATTTGTTGGCTTCGTAACTTTGATTCCAACTTTGCTACAACAGTAGAATTTTCTCCGTACAATTCTTTAGCACGTTGTAAATGTTCAGCCGTTGCTTGCGTAGCCCTTTGTGCAACTGCATACTGTTGGGAAAGGTTTTGAAGCTTTGCTTGTAGTTTTTCTGAATCAGTAGCATTTAACTTCATCTGCTCTTCTTGCAATTTCATTTCTTGACGAAGTTTTTTAGTTTCCTGATTCATGCCCTTCATAGCATCATTAAAATCTTTATTTTGCGCTTTAAATATAACTTCAACTTCCGAATTATTTCTTGCCATTTTCTCACCTACCTTTACTTGGGATTGTTACGCCATGCTTCAAACGCTGTAATCCCTGCGTAAATACGCTCAACAGACGAAATTGGCTCATGCCAAAAAGTCTCTGGATCTATTCCAGAGACTAGACAATACAAGACGTATTTATCCTCCACACATTCGATTTTTATGTCTGGATTTTTTACTTTTTTTCACCATTACCGCCGCTATTTGTACTTTTTTGGAACGCTATCGCAAATTGATTTGGATCTTGACTGATTACATCCACAACAAGTTTCGTATATAGTTCAATAGATTCTGCTAATGAATCATGATACTTCTGTAAGAAATCATCAAATGTTAACTTCTCTTTTGGGTTTGCGCCTTTAAACGCCATATAAATTACCTTATGGATACTTGTTTGATCGATTTGTTCTAAAGCTGATAAATCTTTATTATCCTCATTTCTTAATCCATCTAATGCTTGGAATTTCACAATATCAGCAATAATCGAACTAGTAATAAGCCCTTCTTCTTGGCCTTTTTTCAAAGCATAATTTGTTAAAAATGCTGGATAGTCCTGTTCGTTAACAAAACTCTTTTCATACTCACCATCTACTTTTTTAAATTCCACTTCTTTTAATGTTATTTTTTGAACTTTCATCTGCGATTTCCTCACTTTCATTTTCTTCTCATTTAAATCCAAAAGAAAAAGCCCTATATGAAACTAGGGCTTTAAGCTGAAGTTGTTCCTTTCACTAGAGCTGAATTAAATTGTGTATGCCATTTTTGAGCGACTGTTGCATCTGCTAATTCATCCACGAACGCTTCATAATAGAATTTATTTAAATCATCTGGTAAGGCCGAGAATTCTAATTCCATCATTGCCAATTCTTCCTCACCATTCGCAATAGCAAATTTAAAGCCAGTAGAGTTTGAGCAATTTGGAAACGCAATAAGTTTTACAACATCTTGAAACTCATCTACTACATCAGCCGTAAACACAAAATCATATCCCTTTGAATCACTACCGAACGCCCATACACCCGGCTTTAATCCAGTTGTATTAAAACCAAAATAATCTCTTGCTACTTTAACAGGAATATGCGCTGAAACAGTAACTTTAAGTTCCGTGGTTTTCGATTTCTTTTTCAAAGTCACGCCACCACATGTTTTTTTCATTTCCTTGTTTTCTGGTTCACCTTCAATTGATCCTACACATCCAAATTTTGTTCCTGGCTCTTGCGTTCCTTTCTTCTTAAATTGAATACTTGCATTCGCAATCGACACGGAATCAAATTCTTCAATTACTTTAACCATTTAAAATTCCTCCTCCAATACTTTATCTACACCTTGGTGTAGCTCTCCTAAAATTCTTGGCCTAGCGTTTACAATCCCACGCTCCGCAAATCGTTGTTCTAAGGGATTATGTGAACCCCTTCCTTCGTTCGGGAATACTAGATAACCAAACGATCCTTTTTTATTAGCTGACCCACCACGGGCTAATATCCTAAAACCTAAATTCATCTTTTCGCTTTTTGACCAGTTGCTATCTTTGGCATGGGTTTTATTTCGAACACTCCATTTAGAACGAGATACCGGAATAAGCTTTGTAATCTCTTCTATTGCAATTCGTATACCGTCCGTGTGGAGGATGGTATTGATTGTAGGTTCCATCTTATTTGGTAATAACCGCATTTTTTCTTCAAGCTTTTCTATCGCTTCATAATCAAGCTCAAATGCACTCAATTGGAATCACCCTCTTAAACGTAAAAACAACACGATCAATAAAACGATCTGTATCTTTCACTTGAAGGCGATCGCTTTTAGAAACTACAAAGGATACCATTTTCACCTTGCCAACCCACGAAATAATATCAATGACCTGCTCATCTAAATTCGATTGATTTTCCGATAAATAACTGACATATATACTTTGAGAAATTGTACGCTCATTAGAAGACGGTTGAAACTCACCATATTCTAAAATAAAACAGTGGTATCCCTCTTCTGTTAACTGCGATTCTTCATCTTCTGCTAGTTCATCCTCAACAACTAAAAGCTTAAATCCGTCTTCAAGGGCTTTTTTAATGCCACTTCTCTGCTCCTTCATAAGCTTTTTAGATTTTTCATTCACGAGATTTCACCGCCTGCTGCAAATAAAAGAAAAGGTATTGTTTGTTAGAATCATAATCCGCTTTAATCACGTCATATTCGATTCCATCCATTAATACCTTAAGTTTATTTTTATTTATTTTTCTAAAGGAAGGTGGATACAGTGTTTTAACTTTTACATCTAATCCCGTTGTTAAAACGCCCACCATTTTGTAATCACTGTCCCGTAAAGACATCACTTTATAGGCAAGCTTCCCTTCTTCATGAAACTTCTCACCTATTCTTTTACCCTCTTCTGAACGCTCTGTTTTTTTATATCCGTATTGTAGAAATCCGTCATTTAAGGTTTCTCTATACGATTTAAGAACCATTGATTACACCAACTTTTCCTAAAGCCACATCTAAAATAAGCCTGGATAATTCATTTTTATAATTTTTTTCAAACTCATCACCTGCATTGTTATAAACATAACGACAACGTTCTAACAACAAATCTTTCGGGGTTAGCTCCTTTGAAAAATCAAAAGACGCATTTGTTAAACCCAACAAATACGCCTCTCCTTTTTCCAAAAGTTTTATTAAACTAGCATCCTCTTCATTCCAGGTGATTTTAAGAACATCTTTTAGTTCATTCAAAAGCTCATCCATTCGCATCCCCTTCTAATAAAGTGATAAGTTCAGCCTTTGTTGCATTGGACTTGTATTCAATAGCACTTTGATCTAATAAAGACTGAATCTCTACCTTCGTTAATGCTGAATAATTCCTCTCTTCAACAGGAGAGGATGGATTAGGGCGTTGTAGTGCCTTCTTTCGCTTCTAGCGCTGTAATGTCAAATACAGTGAACGAATCAGGATCTAACGGACGACCATTTGCGAGTTGACGAACGAGATATAAACGTTGATCTTCAATTAAACGGATTGTATCGTCTGACTCTAAACGTTGTTCTGAAGCAACTCCCATAAAGTAATCTTTCGGTTTACCAGAGATCATTGTATTTAATGGGACGGCTGGCGACTGGACCATCGTTAAACCTGGCACTCCAAAATTATCATATGTCCAAGTACCATCATCTTTACGTTTTGCACCAATCGGGAAAAATTTTGTTGCATAATCTAAAGGATTCACAATAAGCGTTACCCCTGTATAGCGTTTCGTTCCTCCTTTAGTAGTAGGAGCTAAGATTTTTTTACCGATTGTTACAGGAGTAAAGTCTTCTAAAACGACTTTCTTTTTATCTGGATAAATACCATCTGTTACTGATCCTTTTAAATCTTTGATCATACCAATTGGTTGTTTTTTCCCTGTCCCTATAACAATAACTTTTTCTAATTCTTCTGCTACAACTTCTTTCATAAATGCACGCACATACTTATCTAACCACTCAGGACCTAGTTCAAACATAGCTTTACATACAACTAAAAATCCGCTAAGTTTGTACATTCCTTCTTCAATTGTTTCAAAACCTTCGTCAATCATCTCTCTAATTGAGTCACATACATCACCCCAAAACGCTGTCGTAGTGCCCTCTTTTCTAACAACCCATTGTGTCTTTGCTCCTACGGTTTGGAAATTAACAAGAGAAAGTAACGGATGTTCCTTTTCTAAATCTTCAAAAACTCGTTCGAAAACAGTGGGCGGCATCAATTGATGTGTTTCGCTAAATGATTTAACTTCAATTGATGCATTATAAAATTTCTTTTCTTCATTTGTTAAAACACGCACACCGCGAGAGGCCAACACTTGAGCATCCCAATTTTCATTTTTTGCTTGTTGTGCTTCATTAATTACATCGTTCATCATATCTTGAAAATGTTGCATATTGTTTTCCATATTTGCGACAATTCGTGCCGCTACCGCTTGTGCATCACCTGTTTCAAGCGCCTCTTTTACATTATTAATTTGTTGATCTTTATTTTCGATTATCGGACGATCTAAATTTTTAATAGTCATCTTATTCCCTCCTGTTTTTAAGACAATAAAAAAAGCACTGCTTTACGCGCGCTTAAATTTGTTAAGTATATTTTCAGTTGAACCTGCTGCTACTGGTTCATTCTGTTGGTTATTTTTATTTCGGAATTTCTGAAGTACATTATTTTTAAATTCCTCTGGATCTACCACATCGTCATCTTCTACATGTTCATTTACTTTATGAGCCAATCCAATCTCTACTGCCTCATTGGCAGTAAACCATGTTTCATTCGCAATCATTGTCTCAATTTCTGAACGTTCCCCTTGATAACGGGTCATATAAATATCCGCAAGCGATTTATCAATTCCCTCAAGAGCATTCAATGTCTTGCGAATATCTAATTTTGTTCCCCAAGTCCATGTAGAGGCTTCATGAATCATTAACATAGAACCTGTATTCATAATTAGTTCGTCTGCTGCCATTGCAATAATAGATGCGGCACTTGCGGCCAGTCCATCTACGTTAATGATAATTTTTGCCGGGTGATTTTTTAGTTGGTTATAAATTGCAATTCCATCGAATACATCCCCACCAGGACTATTCAAATTGATATTAATAATATTTGCTGAAGTAGCTTTTAATGTTCTCTCAACATCAACTGCGGATGTAGAATCACTCCACCATGATTCACCAATATCACCATAAATCGTTATGTCCAGCGAATCAGCTTTCGCTTCTGCCTTAAAGGCATGTTGAACATTAGCTAGATGGTTATATTTTTCATTCTTGTAACGTTTCATCCTTTTCACCTCCTTCCAGTGAATCCGTTTCTTGATAGTTTTTTGTTACATGTCTTCTGTTTGCCCATTCTTCATCAATAGGCTCTTTTCCAAGCATCATTATCACATCATTAATTGTTAGACCACCAATAGCAAATAATTTATCCATTGCGGTTGATAATTTCGTAATATCAACCATCTTAATTTTTGTTGTATCAATTTTTAAATATGTTCTTTTTAAATACTCTTCTTTTTTGTACATCTTTCGATTAAATTCATCTTGTATCAATTCAGCAATCGGATTAATACAAAATGCTAAAAATGAATCCATTTGCTTTTCAATATCAGCCACATCACCTTTTAAAATGCCGATAGGCACATGAAAAGCCGTTGCTACATAACCAAATATATCACTGACTAAATCGCTAATATCACGGCTTGTGCTATTGTTTGCTACGCCGTTTTTACTATCACTCATATCTTCAATTTCATATCCATTTTGTAATTGAAAAGCGGAACCTACTTTATCTGCGTTAAACCAATTTTTTAACTGACCTTCAAACATTTCATCAATCGCGGCTTGCGTTTCTGGATCTTGCGCTCTTAGAAAATCACCTTTAATTAACAAGCGCTTATTATTTTTTCTTTTATAATAGTCAATGGACGATGCAAGCAATTTCCCAAAACTGTTATACATTCCATCTATGACTTGCATAATATTGCGGTCATTTAATTTAAAATGAAATACTTCAGATTCATTAAATGATTTATCAAAGGTGAAGTCACCAATTGTTATATCGTTATAAATGTTTTCTTTTAACGCAAACTTAGTAATATCAAACGAATCTGCAATATATAATTGCTTATTTTGCATAATTACTACACATTCATTTTGCATAATTACTACACATTCATTTTCCATAATTAAGTGATTAACTAAGCTATGCATAAATTCTGATGCATTTTGATTTTGATTAGGTTGTACATTAAGCAAATAATGATTCTCACCACGTTTTTCTTTCCCTTTTTCAAACGTTTGAAATTCACTCCTAGTTAGAGCATTAGCTATTAAATCAATACAACTTTCTACAGCTAATTTTTTATAATAATAATCAACACTCAATTCATAAAGACATTCCTTTAAAGTAATCGTGTTATTACTTCCTAGAAATCCGCTTATCCATTCTCTTAATCCCATATTCTCACCACCTTTTACACATTAAATGATCTAAATATCTTTCTAACATTCTCTTTTGTTAAAGCATTAGATTCTTTCAATTCACTATCTAAATTAAGAGCATGTAAAAAAGCGTGAAAACCATCTGTTTTCCGCTTCTCTGGATCAATCTTTGCATATTCAATATTCCCATTGTTCTTATTATCCTTGAAAGTATTCCATACATACCAACGCATTAATAAGTCATCACCAAATACTAACTTCCCATTGATAAATAAATCATCAACAAGTGGCGATAATTTCGAATGCGTAATATGTCCCCTTCTTACAATCTCGACTTCAAAACCTGCTTCTTCAAGTACAGGACCTAATACACTTGCACGATGCGAGTCCATACAAATCTTTTTAATTCTGTATTTCTTAGCCATTTCTAAGAACCAATTTTTAACCCGATGTGGATCAATAGATTTTTCAGTTCGAATAATCGTACATAATTCTTTCGCTTCCGCTTCTCGGATAACATCCATATTTATATCTTGAATATCTAGTGCAACTTGATTAATAAAAGAATGATGTAACCAATATCGTTTATTATCTTTTTTAAACAATAGACCCATTCCACAAAAATCTCGTACTTGTGCAAAATCCACAGCACCAATACATTCAAATCCAGACAAATCTGGTATTGGTTGATTTGTTCGCTCTAATTCATCCCAGGTACAAACTGTTTCTAAGATATTTGAAATTGGAATATTCATACGCTTTGTCATAAATTCGACTCGCAATTTTGAATTACGTTGCATCTTTTGGTATTCCCGTTTCATTTTTATCTTTAGCTCATCATTGTATGGTAAAGAAGGATTAGCTTTCTCCCAATTTGCTGGATCATCAACCTCGCCTTCACTATCTAACTTACAAATGAATGGTAAGAAATGAATGTCCTCAATCTCGCCAGATAAAATTAATTTTGCTGTTTCTTTTAAATCATCAAGTGGCCCACCTCTTACGTGTCCATCTGTGGTGGTGTAAATGATTCGGGAACCTCTTACTTTACCTTGACCACTTGTATAGACATTGATATTATCGTAATTTTCGTATTCATGTGCCTCATCAAAAATTACACATCCAGTACGTTTACCGTCTTTTGTCCGAGAGTTGGAAGTGTTATAATTCATCACTGAATTTGTTTTTTTATGTTGAATTTCTTCTAATGTCCATTTAAAGATTTTTTTAAACTTCTCTTTAAAAGATGGCGTACTTATAACATTATATACATCAGTAAATGTTCTCTTCGCTTGATCTTCACTGGTTGCAACTACATCAATATCGTAATTATTAATACCATGATGTCCGGTCATCATATAAAAAGAATCATATGCCATATAACCTGTTTTACCGCCACCACGACCCATTAATATTAAAACTTCATCAAATACAATACGATCATCTTTTTTGAAGCGCACACCATACATCAATGCATTTAAAAACTTTTGCCATGGGAATAATTCAAACGGAAAATATTTAGCAGGAACATTAATAGAATCTTCTGCTGCTTTAGCATTGAAGTAGATGTCGTCTCGACTTAACATTTTCCGAACATATTTCATTAATAATTTTTGTTCTTTACATGATTTGATTTGACCACTTTCTACCATACTCATATATTCATCGATATATGGATGGTATGTTGCCGATTTCTTAGACAT